>CAWARI010000004.1:0-493030 GCA_963784395.1 uncultured Alphaproteobacteria bacterium
TGTCCGTGAAATCGAAGATCGACAACCCGCCCTGGTACCAGGCCTGTATCATGATATCGCGGCCGGGAACCGGGATGATTGATCCGTTATGCGCGACGCAATTTTCCTGCTCCGTCTGGGCTGCGGGCAGTTTGTACGTGCCGCGACGGGTCAGCTTGCCGTTGACGATGTCGTAGATTGCATCTGCGCCCCAATCCTTGCGATCCTGGGTGCGGCACCGCGCCCGTCCACCACCGCCCCATTCGTCGGTGTAGATCACCTTGGTGCCGTCATTGTTGAACGTTGCAGAATGCCAATAAGCGAAGCCCGGATCGTTGACGGCGTCGATGCGCTTGGGCTTGCGCGGATCACGCTGATGTCGAAAATGATTCCGTTGCCCGAGCATGCGCCCGCGGCAAGTTTGCGCGACGGGAATACTGTGATGTCATGGCATTGATCGGTAGTCGCGGTGTCCTGCGTGTTGTCGCCATGATCGCCGCCCTTCCATAGACCAGCCAGTTCGCCGGTTTTCAGATCGGCGAAGACGGCCGGGCTGTCGATGATGCGCGCTGCCGCCGGATTGGCGACCGGGATTTCGACGACATCGATCCGGAAATAGCTGCTGTTGGGTGATGGCGTAGCATTGCAGCGGGCCAGTTCTTCCGACTTGCGGACGCCAGACGTTCCGGAGACGTAGACGAGGATCTTGCCGTCGCCTTCGGGTCCCTTGACCACCGAATGCGTGTGCGACCCACGGCAGGTCTGGACCAACCCGACCTGACGCGGGCGCGCGAGGTCGGAAATGTCGAAGATGCGGATTCCGCGGAACCTGTCCTTGCTGACGTCACCCTGGTTGCCCTGCGTGCCGCAATCGACCCGGCCGCGATATTGTTCGACCGACATGATCAGCAGATTGCCGACCACCGAGACGTCGCCCTGACCCCCGGCGCACACAACTGATCCGACCTGCGTGGGCACGCCATTGGCACCCAGTCGGTAGGTGTTGAAACCATGGTAATTACCAACGAACAGCCGGTCGCCGCTGAATGCCATGTCGGTCTGTGCGAAGCTCAGCAGCGGTGCACGGTCGCTGAAGTCCGGTTCGTCCTTCGATTTCTTGTCCGGTTCATAGACTGGATTTTCGCCCGGCCTTGCGTCCTTCTTGGCCTTGAGCGCCGGGTAGCCGGCGGGGTTTGCGGATCGAAGAAACCGGCGGGTTTGGGGAGTGCGGCGACCAGAGCGAGGTTCGATATCGCTTCGCCAGCATCGCGGAACCCGGCGCGCAGCTTTTCGCGCGGGTCGGTCGACAATTCTGCCTTGATCGCGGCCATGCGCTTGATCTCGGCGGTCTGCTCGTTCGTCACGTCGGTCGTGAATTGGTACAGGACGGGATCGTAGGCCGCGCCTGCCTTATCGTAGAGATCTTCCACCATCGCGACGGCACCGGCATGGTGGGTCGTCATCAATTGCAGGAATAAAAGATCGAAATCGCCGCCGCGCGCCGCCGCGAGTGCAGCCATTTGTGCCGGCGTAGCCATGCCCTTCATCGTCGGAGCAGCGCCGTGACCCATCGCCATGTGGTCGACGTGATTCATTGGCATCGCCGGCGCGAAGCCGCGCGCTTCGAGCCATCCGCGCATGAACTTCATTTCGTCGGCCTGGCTCGCTGCAATCCGCTCCGCCATCGTAAGCAGATCCTTGTTGGCGGTTCGTGACTTGGCGATTGCCGTCATTTCGACCGCCTGATTATGATGATGGATCATGCCCTGCATGAACTCGATATCGGCGGCGATGTAGCGGGTATCGGCGACGCGTGCAGCCTCCTGCGGGCTCAGCACTTTGGTTGGCGTTCCGGGAGCGCCGGGCTGTACGATCGGCACCTGGTAAGCACCTGCCGGAGCGCCGCCGGCGATCAGCGCGCCAAGCGCGCAAGTCAGGTATCAAGGATTTCCGCCGATTTGCCATTCTTGCCCCCAATTGAAGTCCGCGACTCTGCTTTCCGCGGGGACCCTAAGCAATCGCTCGTCAAAGGGAAGGGGCCGAATGTGGCGTAATGAAAAGGCCGCCGCCCGGTGGGGCGACGGCCTTGTTCATTTCCGTCCTTGGACGGCGACCAAACTTACTCCTCGGTGTTGGCCGGAGCCGCTTCCTCGGCGCTTGCCGCGGCCGCATCGTCGGTCAGGTAATCGCCGGCATCGGCGTCGGTGCCGTGGCCCGACGTCACGACCTTGCCGAGCGGATCGTCGCCGGTTCCGGCGCTGTCACGCAGCGCTGCGGGCCAGCTCGGCCTCATGCTCTTCCTCGGCCGCATTCGGCGCGATCAGGGCTTCGGCGAGCTTGCGCTGCTGGGCACGGAGCGAGGCATCGCGGCTGGAGGCGGCAACCCGCATCCGGTTCATGCCCGCGCCGGTACCGGCCGGGATCAGGCGGCCGACGATGACGTTTTCCTTCAGGCCGTTGAGGGTGTCGATCTTGCCCTGCACCGAGGCCTCGGTGAGCACGCGGGTCGTTTCCTGGAACGAAGCGGCCGAGATGAAGCTGCGGGTCTGCAGCGACGCCTTGGTGATGCCGAGCAGGACCGGTTTCCCTGTCCGCCGGCTTCTGCTTCTTGGTCAGCTTGGCGTTGATCTCGTCCATCTCCTCGCGATCGACCTGTTCGCCGGCCAGCAGGTGGTGTCGCCGCCGTCGGTGATCTCGACCTTCTGCAGCATCTGGCGAACGATCACCTCGATGTGCTTGTCGTTGATCTTCACGCCCTGCAGTCGATAGACTTCCTGGATTTCGGTGACGAGATATTCGGCCAGCGGCTCGACGCCGAGCACTTCGAGGATGTCGTGCGGATCGGGCGAACCGCCGACGAGGTTGTCGCCGCGCTTGACGTAATCGCCTTCCTGGACGTCGATCACCTTCGACTTGGGGACCAGATATTCGACCGGATCGCCGCCGTCGTCGGGGACGATCGCGATCTTGCGCTTGGCCTTGTAGTCCTTCATGAAGGTGACCTTGCCCGAGACCTTGGCGATGATCGCATTGTCCTTGGGCTTGCGCGCCTCGAACAGCTCGGCAACGCGCGGCAGACCGCCGGTGATGTCGCGCGTCTTGGCGGCTTCACGCGGCATGCGGGCGAGCACTTCGCCGGCCTCCACGGTCGCGTCCGTCCTCGATCGCGACGATCGCACCGACGCCAGGCGATAGAGCGGCGTCTTCGCCCTTGTCGTCGCCGAGCAGGGTCAGGCGCGGACGGAGATCCTCCTTCTTCGACTTGGCGACGTCGTCGATCACGACGCGCTGCGTGATGCCGGTCGACTTCGTCGGTCTGTTCGGTCATCGTGCGGTTCTCGATCAGGTCCTGATACTTCACGATGCCCGCCCGCTCGGTGATGACCGGGCTGAACGACGGATCCCACTCGGCGATGCGGTCGCCGCGGCTGACGATGTGACCGTCCTCGCACAGCAGGTGCGCACCGTAAGGCACGCGATGCGTCGACAGCTCGCGACCGTCCATGTCGAGGATCGCGATTTCGCCCGAACGCGACAGCGACACGTGCCGGCCGCGCGGTCGATGATCGTCGGCATGTCGCGGAACTCGATGGTGCCGTCGACCGGCGCTTCGAGGTTCGACTGCTCGTTGAGCTGCGCCGCGCCGCCGATGTGGAAGGTCCGCATCGTCAGCTGGGTGCCCGGCTCACCGATCGACTGGGCGGCAATGACGCCGACCGCTTCGCCGATGTTGACCGGCGTACCGCGGGCAAGGTCACGACCGTAGCATTTGCCGCAGACGCCCTGCTTGGTCGCGCAGACCAGCGGCGAGCGGATCTTGATGGCCTGCAGTCCGGCTTCCTCGATCTGGGCGACCATCGGCTCGTCGAGCAAGGTGCCTTCCGGGATGATGGTCTCACCGGTCTTGGCGTCGACGACGTCCTCGGCCGTGGTGCGGCCGAGCACGCGGTCGCCGAGCGACGCGATGACCGCGCCGCCCTGGACGATCGCGCGCATTTCCAGCGCGCGTTCGGTGCCGCAATCCTCCTCGACGATGACGGCAGTCCTGCGACACGTCGACGAGACGGCGGGTCAGGTAACCCGAGTTCGCGGTCTTGAGCGCCGTGTCCGCAAGGCCCTTGCGGGCGCCGTGGGTCGAGTTGAAGTATTCAAGGACGGTCAGGCCTTCCTTGAAGTTCGAGATGATCGGCGTTTCGATGATCTCGCCCGACGGCTTGGCCATCAGGCCGCGCATGCCGGCAAGCTGCTTGATCTGCGCCTGCGAGCCACGAGCACCCGAATGGGCCATCATGTAGATCGAGTTGATCGGGACCTCGCGTCCGTCCTCACCGATCTTCACCGACGAGATTTCCTTCATCATCTCGCTCGCAACGCGGTCACCGCAACGCGACCAGGCGTCGATCACCTTGTTGTACTTTTCCTGCTGCGTGATCAGGCCGTCCTGATACTGCTGCTCGTAATCCTTCACGAGGGCACGGGTCTCGTCGACCAATGCGACCTTCGACGGCGGGATGACCATGTCGTCCTTGCCGAACGAAATGCCGGCCTTGAACGCGTGACGGAAGCCGAGACCCATGATCGCGTCGGCGAACAGGACGGTCTCTTTCTGGCCGGTGTGACGATAGACCTCGTCGATGACGTCGCCGATGTCCTTCTTGGTCAGCAGGCGGTTGACGGTCTCGAACGGCACCTTGTGGCTCTTCGGGAGCGTTTCGGCGAGCAGCATGCGGCCCGGCGTCGTCTCGAAGCGCTTCATGTAGGTCTTGCCGTCCTCGTCGGTCTGCGGAACGCGGCTGGTGATCTTCGTGTGAAGCGTCACGGCACCGGCGGCGATCGCCTGGTGGACTTCGGCCATGTCGGCCAGAAGCATGCCTTGGCCCGGCTCGTTTTCCTTCTCATCGAGAGGTAATAGAGACCCAGCACCATGTCCTGCGACGGGACGATGATCGGCTTGCCGTTGGCGGGCGACAGGATGTTGTTGGTCGACATCATCAGGACGCGCGCTTCCAGCTGGGCCTCGAGGCTCAGCGGGACGTGAACGGCCATCTGGTCGCCGTCGAAGTCGGCGTTGAACGCGGCGCAGACCAGCGGGTGAAGCTGGATCGCCTTGCCCTCGATCAGGACCGGCTCGAACGCCTGGATGCCGAGACGGTGAAGCGTCGGTGCGCGGTTCAGAAGGACGGGATGCTCGCGGATGACTTCGTCCAGGATGTCCCAGACTTCCTTGCGCTCCTTTTCGACCCACTTCTTGGCCTGCTTCAGGGTCATCGAGAGACCCTTGGCGTCGAGACGCGAGTAGATGAACGGCTTGAACAGCTCGAGCGCCATCTTCTTGGGCAGGCCGCACTGGTGAAGCTTCAATTCCGGACCGGTCACGATGACCGAACGACCCGAATAATCGACGCGCTTGCCGAGCAGGTTCTGACGGAAGCGGCCCTGCTTGCCCTTAAGCATGTCGGACAGCGACTTGAGCGGACGCTTGTTCGCACCGGTGATGGTGCGGCCACGGCGGCCGTTGTCGAACAGGGCGTCGACGGCTTCCTGGAGCATGCGCTTTTCGTTGCGGACGATGATGTCCGGCGCGCGCAATTCCATCAGGCGCTTTAGGCGGTTGTTGCGGTTGATCACGCGGCGATACAGATCGTTGAGATCCGACGTCGCGAAGCGACCGCCGTCGAGCGGCACCAGCGGGCGCAGTTCGGGCGGGATGACCGGAACGACGTCGAGGATCATCCATTCGGGACGGTTGCCCGAATCGATGAAGCTCTCGACGACCTTGAGGCGCTTGATGATCTTCTTCGGCTTGAGTTCCGACTTGGTGACGGCCAGCTCGTCGAGCAGGTCTTTGCGCTCGCCTTCGAGGTCGAGGTCCATCAGCATGTGCTTGACGGCTTCCGCGCCGATCCCGGCCGAAAAGGCATCTTCGCCATATTCGTCCTGCGCTTCGAGGAGCTCGTCCTCGGTCAGCAGCTGGAACTTTTCGAGCGGTGTCAGGCCCGGCTCGATCACGACATAGCTCTCGAAGTAGAGGATGCGCTCAAGCTGCTTGAGCTGCATGTCGAGCAGCAGGCCGATGCGGCTCGGCAGCGACTTGAGGAACCAGATGTGTGCAACTGGCGCGGCCAGTTCGATGTGGCCCATGCGTTCGCGGCGGACCTTCGAAACGGTCACTTCCACGCCGCACTTTTCGCAGACGATGCCCTTGTACTTCATGCGCTTGTACTTGCCGCACAGGCATTCGTAATCCTTGATCGGACCGAAAATGCGCGCGCAGAACAGGCCGTCGCGTTCGGGCTTGAACGTGCGGTAGTTGATGGTTTCCGGCTTCTTGATCTCGCCGAACGACCACGAGCGGATCTTGTCGGGTGACGCGATACCGATCTTGATCTGGTCGAAGGTCTCCGGCTTTGCCACCGGGTTCGCGAAGTTGGTCAGTTCGTTCATCATTCAATCTCCAACCCCCTCCCGAAACCCCGTCAATTTGGGGCAGGGAGGGAAGGAATGTCCCAAGTGGCTTATTCGGCGGCGATGGCGTCGCGGTCGTTTCCGTCGGCGTCCACGGTGGACTCCAGATCGACCGACAGGCCCAGGCTGCGCATTTCCTTGACGAGAACGTTGAAGCTCTCGGGAATGCCGGCCTCGAACGTGTCGTCACCCTTGACGATCGCCTCGTAGACCTTGGTGCGGCCGATGACGTCATCCGACTTCACCGTCAGCATTTCCTGCAGCGTGTAGGCCGCGCCGTAGGCCTGGAGCGCCCAGACCTCCATTTCACCGAAGCGCTGGCCACCGAACTGCGCCTTACCGCCCAGCGGCTGCTGGGTGACGAGGCTGTACGGTCCGATAGAACGCGCGTGGATCTTGTCGTCGACCAAGTGGTGCAGCTTCAGCATGTAAATGTAGCCAACGGTGACCTTGCGGTCGAAGGCGTCGCCGGTGCGGCCGTCGTAGAGCGTGACCTGGCCCGACTTGTCGAGACCGGCCTTCTCCAGCATATCCGTCACGTCGCTTTCGCGTGCACCGTCGAACACCGGCGTGCCCATTGGAAGACCGCCGACCAGATTCTGTGCCAGGTCCATGATTGCCGTGTCGTCACGGGCATCGATGTCCTTGTCGTAATTCGGGCCGTACAGGTCCTTCAGCTTGGCGCGGACGTCCTTGACGTCCTTGCCGGTAATTTCCTTGCCCGCCTCGTGCATCGAATCCAGCATGTCCTGGACCTGCTTGCCGAGACCGCGCGCGGCCCAGCCAAGGTGGGTTTCGAAAATCTGTCCGACGTTCATTCGCGACGGCACGCCGAGCGGGTTGAGAACGATATCGGCATGCGTCCCGTCCTCGAGAAACGGCATGTCCTCAATCGGCAGGATGCGGCTGATAACGCCCTTGTTGCCGTGACGGCCGGCCATCTTATCGCCCGGCTGAAGCTTGCGCTTCACCGCAACGAAAACCTTGACCATCTTGAGCACGCCCGGGGCCAGCTCGTCGCCGGCTTCCAGCTTGCCGACGCGATCCTCGAAGCGGCGGTTGATGACGCCGATGGCGTCGTCATACTGCACCTTGAGGGCCTCGACGTCCGCTTGGCGTTTGTCGTCCTTGACGGCGACCTTCCACCAATCGGCCATTTCGACTTCGTCAAGCGTTGCTTCGTCCAGCGCCGCACCCTTCTTGATGCCCTTCGGCGCCGCAGTCGCGACCTGGCCGAGCAGCATCTCCTTGAGGCGCGAATAAGTGGTACGGTTGAGGATCGCCTTTTCGTCGTTGGCGTCCTTCTTCAACCGGTCCTTTTCTTCGGTCTGGATCGAGCGGGTGCGGTCGTCGATGTCGATGCCGTGACGATTGAAGACGCGAACGTCGACGATCGTTCCGGCAACGCCCGGCGGCAGACGGAGCGAGGTGTCGCGCACGTCGCTCGCCTTTTCACCGAAGATGGCGCGCAGAAGCTTTTCTTCCGGCGTCATCGGGCTTTCGCCCTTCGGCGTGATCTTGCCGCACAGGATGTCGCCCGGCTCGACCTCGGCACCGATGTAGACGATGCCCGCCTCATCGAGGTTGCGAAGCGCTTCCTCGCCGACGTTGGGAATGTCCCGGGTGATGTCTTCCGGCCCAAGCTTGGTGTCGCGAGCCATGACTTCGAATTCCTCGATATGGATCGAGGTGAAGACGTCGTCCTTCACGATGCGTTCGCTGATCAGGATCGAATCTTCGTAATTGTAGCCATTCCACGGCATGAACGCGACGAGCACGTTGCGGCCGAGCGCGAGTTCACCAAACTGGGTCGAGGGACCGTCAGCGATGATCTCGCCGGCGTTGACCGTGTCGCCAACCTTCACCAGCGGACGCTGATTGATGCACGTCGACTGGTTCGAACGCTGGAACTTCATCAACGTGTAGATGTCGACGCCGGATTCGCCAGCGTGGATATCTTCGGTGACGCGAACCACGATGCGGGTCGCATCGACCTGATCGACAACGCCTGAACGGCGCGCACCGATCGCCGCGCCGGAATCGCGCGCAACGGTTTCTTCCATGCCGGTGCCGACCAGCGGTGCATCGGCCTGCAAGAGCGGAACGGCCTGGCGCTGCATGTTCGATCCCATCAGCGCGCGGTTGGCGTCATCGTTTTCCAGGAACGGAATGAGCGATGCTGCAACCGAGACGAGCTGCTTGGGGCTGACGTCCATCAGCGTAATCGTGTCGCGCGGGGCCATCAGGAAGTCGCCCGAGCGGCGGCTCGAAACGATTTCCTCGACGAAGCCGCCCTTGCTATCGAGCTCGGCGTTGGCCTGTGCGATCGTGTGCTTCTGCTCTTCCATCGCCGACAAATAAACGACGTCGTCGGTGACCTTGTCGTCAATGACCTTGCGGTACGGCGTTTCGATGAAGCCGTACTTGTTGACGCGGCTGAACGAGGCGAGCGAGTTGATCAGGCCGATGTTCGGGCCTTCTGGAGTTTCAATCGGGCAGATACGACCATAATGCGTCGGGTGAACGTCGCGGACTTCGAAGCCGGCACGTTCACGGGTGAGACCACCCGGCCCGAGCGCCGACACGCGGCGCTTGTGGGTGACTTCGGACAACGGATTGGTCTGATCCATGAACTGCGACAGCTGCGAGGAGCCGAAGAATTCGCGAACTGCGGCAACTGCCGGCTTGGCGTTGATCAGGTCGTTCGGCATGACTGTAGAGACATCGACGCTGCTCATGCGCTCCTTGACCGCACGCTCCATGCGAAGGAGGCCGACGCGATACTGGTTCTCAAGCAATTCGCCGACCGAACGGACACGACGGTTGGCAAGGTTGTCGATGTCGTCGATCTCGCCCTTGCCGTCCTTCAGGTTCACCAGTTCCTGCACGACCGCGATGATGTCTTCGCGGCGCAGCGTGGTGACGGTGTCTTCGGCGTCGAGGCCGAGGCGCATGTTGAGCTTGACGCGGCCGACGGCCGACAGGTCATAGCGCTCCGAATCGAAGAACAGCCCGTAGAACAGGGCGTCGGCGGTTTCGCGCGTCGGCGGTTCGCCTGGACGCATGACGCGGTAGATGTCGGCGAGCGCCGAATCCTGGTCTTCCGACTTGTCTGCCTTAAGTGTGTTGCGGATCCACGGGCCGGTATTGACGTAATCGATGTCGAGCAGCTCGAGACGATCGATCCCGGCCTTGTCCATCTTTTCGAGATTCTCTTCGCTGACCTCGTCGCCGGCCTCGATGTAGATCTCGCCGGTCTTCTCATTGATGAGGTCATAGGCGCTGAAGCGACCGAAGATTTCCTCAGTCGGGATGATGACGTTCTTCAGGCCGTCCTTAGCCGCCTTGTTGGCGAGGCGCGGGCTGATCTTGTCCAATGCCTTGAAGATGATCTCGCCGCTGTCGGCATCGACGACGTCATGGTTGGGCTTCATGCCGCGCCAAGATTCGGCGTTGTAAGGGATCTGCCAGCCGTTCTTGCCACGGCCGTAAACGACGCGGTTGTAGAACGTGTTGAGGATTTCTTCGCTGCTCAGGCCAAGCGCGTGAAGAAGCGCGGTGACCGGAAGCTTGCGCTTGCGATCGATGCGGACGTTGACGATGTCCTTGGCGTCATATTCGAAGTCGAGCCACGAACCGCGATACGGAATGACGCGCGCGGCAAAGAGGAACTTGCCGCTGGAGTGAGTCTTGCCGCGATCATGGTCGAACAGGACGCCCGGCGAACGGTGCATCTGGCTGACGATGACGCGCTCGGTGCCGTTTATGATGAAGGTGCCGTTCTTGGTCATGAGCGGCATGTCGCCCATGTAAACGTCCTGCTCCTTGATATCGATGACCGACTTGGATTCGGTGTCGGGATCGATTTCGAATGTGGTGAGGCGAAGCGTGACACGCATCGGCGCAGCATAGGTAAGCCCGCGCTGGCGGCACTCGTCGGTGTCGAACTTCGGCTCTTCGAGCTCGTAGCGATCGAAATCGAGGTGCGCAGTCTGCGCGAAATCCTGGATCGGGAAGACCGACCGAAGGGTCTTTTCGAGGCCCGAAACATAGCCAATCGAAGGATCCGAGCGGAGGAACTGCTCGTAGCTCTCGCGCTGAACCTCAATGAGGTTCGGCATTTCGCTGATCTCGTGAATGTTTCCGAAGATCTTGCGGATGCGGCGTTGCTGGTTGATGCGGGCCTGAGTGGGCACGTCTTTCGCTTTGGTCGCCATGAAAATCCCTGCGCTCGGGGCGCGCGTCGACACGCGGCCCTTGGTGTTAAGTCCGGCGCGACACCTGTGATTCTTCGCCATACGTTCAGGTCGCTGCGCGGATCGACCCGTGTCCCGGCGAGGACAGGAAAAGCCCCGAGCGCACGACATCGTGCGGCGGAGCCGTTATGTTTGGATAGGGTGGATATAGCGCGAATCTCGCGCTGCGCAAGAGGAGAAACCGCTCTTGTCGCCGGTTACAGCGCTGTAACTCCTTGAAGGTTCTCGCGAGCCGGCCATTTGGGATCGCAAGGGAGCATGGCGATGAACGACAAGTCGATCCGCGATTTCCACGCGCATATCTATTACCAACCTGAGGAGGTCGAGAAGGCGCGCGAACTCGCTGCAATAGTTCAGGGCCGTTTCGATGTGGCGGTCGGTCATTTCCATCTAAGCCCCGTCGGCCCGCACCCGCGCGCAAGTGTCCAGATGACGGTGCCGGTCGAGCGGTTTGGGGCGGTCGCGACATTCCTGAGTGTCCACCGCTCAGGCCTTACCATTTTTGCCCATGCCTCGACCGGGCATGATCTGGACGACCATAGCCAGAATGTGATCTGGTTTGGGCCGAGCGAACCGCTGAACCTTGAGATATCCGGCTAGCGCTTGCGATCTTCGAGAAACGCACGCGCACGTGCATCCGCTGCGGCAACGATCGGCCAGACATTCTCGATCGCCTCGGCATTTGCCATCCACTTGTCGTCGGATGGCCGCGATACCGTGGTCTTCGACAAGGGCAGGATGTCGCCGAGCTGCTGGTCCCAACTGAGATCGAGTGCTGCGCAGAGTGCATCGACTCCGACCTGGGGTGCGGCCAGGAATTCTGCATAGTCGACGACATGGACGCGGTCTAAGGGCAAGCGATCGAGGTCGGCAAGGATCATGTCAGTCGTGATTGCCCATTGATGGGCAACGACTTCCGGAAGCGACTTGCCATCGAGTTCACGCCATCCGGGCACAAGCAGCAGCGACCATGGGTGGCCGGTCCAGCCCGGTAGCCTGGGGTATGTACGGAAGCGACCGGCCAGCCACGCCTCGATCATGCTGGACAGCGTCCGGCTCGGGTCGCGGTAAAGGTAGACGAAGTGCGCGTCGGGCCAGGCGGCGTCGAAAAAGGGAATTCGAAGCGCATTCTTCGGCGTTTTCTCCAGAAAGCGGATTGGCCCGTCAGGCGAGTTGCCAGCGCGATCGCGGGCATCGGCGTAGAAGCCCATTCTCAATGCCTCGATCGTCTCGGGTGTCGCGTCGGATCGGGTCAACCGGTTGGAATCCCAGTTGCGCTCGCCGGGAAAGAGGCCCGGGATGCGTTCGACGCGACCGTGGCTTTCGCCGCCCGGCGTGAACAATGCCGGTGCCTTTTCCAGTGTTTCGAACAGCAAAGTGGAGCCCGATCGCGGCGTGCTGATGAGCAGGATTGGCCGATCGAACAGCGCAGCCGCGCCTTGCTTGACGATCACGATGCGAGACGCTGTCCGGCGGCTGCCGCAAGCGCGCTTGCCTTCGAGGCCCTGACCCGTTCGCTTTCGACGACATTGTCGAACACGGTCTGCATCAGCAATGTGTAAAGCGCGATCCCGTTGTCGAGCAGCAAGGCACTACCTCCAGGGATCGCCAACAGGTCCTGGATCGCCGCCGAAGCCATCGCCCGATAGTGCGGGAGCCCGGACGCACGGCCCTCATGCTCAGCCCAGGCGGCGGCCCAGCCGTCGAGCAATCTTTCGAGGCGAAGGCGGACGACGTCCAGGCCTGCACAGGCCACGGTCTTTCCGATCAGTTCGTCGAACAGGCACTTCATCTCCCACGGCGACATGACGGTCGGGAAATTCGCTTGTTCGAAACGCAAGCGACCTCCGCCGTCACCGCGCGCAACCAGCGCCGGTTCGCGCTCCTGCATCCCGGGCTGTTTGGCGGCGTGGACCAGATCCCACAGCCGCTCGCCGCCAATCGAATCGGCGACAAGGTGTATGCGCTTTTCTGCTCCGTCGTTGGCAACATGATGCTGGCGAAACGTATCGAACACCCAGCACTCGCCGGCCTTCATGTGTACCGTTGTGTCGCCACACGTAAAATGGACGTTCGGGTTGGTGACGATCGGGATGTGCACACGGATGTGGGTTCGCCAGTAATAATTCGTGTCGACGTGCGGCGGGACAGTCGCGCCGGGCACCAGGCCCATCAGCCGTGATCGCCCCCAGACGCAGTCAAGGGTCGCCATCGCCTCGGCGAGATACGGGCTCTGGTCGAGGTAGGTGGTCGATCCCATCGGACCGGCGAACTCGTTGGTGATGATTCCCGATGGCGTGATCAGCGGGACGTAATCATTGCCGTTGAACTTCTGCGGATGGGGGACCCAGGCGTCGGACGGATAAGCGGCCACTTCAGCAGCAAGTGCAGCGGCATCGAAGCGAAGGGGCAACCGGTAGAATGGCGCGTCCAGCTTCATTAGTTAGACCACTCCGCAATGACCGAGCGGTCGTCGGCGCGTTCGAAGGCGACGCGGTCGATTGTCGTGCCAATGATGCAGGAGGGCCGGCCGCCCGTCGGCCTGCCCTCGTCCATCGCATCCCGGCATTCGATGACCTTGCCGTCGGGCCATGCGCGCAGGCGCCCTTCGACGACCAGGAAGACGCCGGGCGGCGGTTTGGTGCTTTCGGCGATCGTTGCAACTTTCACATAGTCACGCCCGGCGCGCGCACCGACGCGGGAATCGGCGGATGTGAAAAAGCGGGCGAGGCCGATGGTGCGGTCCGGTGCAATTTTTGCCAACGTCGGCTTGTCGATGGCTCCCTTGGCGTCAGCCGCGCCCGGTTCTCCATCGCGTTTCGTTTCGATCGGCTGGATCGGATATTTCGGACATTGTTCTGCGCGCAGCCAGGGGCGCTGGATCCAGAAGCCTTCGACTGCCTCGACGACCGGCAGCGCATCCGGGCTTGGCGTCCCCTTCGCATCATCGGCCGGCTTTGCAAGTCCGGCTTCCGCGGCGTCTAGCGAAAAGGTGGCGCGGACCTCGTAGCTCTTGCCGTCTTCGCGAACCTTCAGACGCATCGCTGGAGCGCCCGCATCAGGAAGTGGATAGCCAGGACATCCAAACGCCATTCGGAAAGCGAACCGACGACCCGACATCGACCGTTGCAGGCCGCTGTCATCGGTTCCGGTTGCGAAAGCGCTCGCCGCTTCCTCTGCTGCATCGATCAGGCCTGACCGGTCGAGCGTCGGCGCAGTCGCCGGGATCGGCATCAGGTTGGCGAGATTCGACGCCGCCTCCTCAAGATTCTGTTCTTGCGTTCGCTCCGCGCCGCACGCGGCCAGAGTGAGTGCGAGAGCGGCGGCAGTCATCGGCAGTCGGGGCATGGTGAACATGGCGACAGACTAGCAACAAAAGCGGCGGAAAGGCGAGCCTGCACTTGCCATTGTTTGCAGGCCATGGTCGAAGCCGCCGGTGACTAGCGACCAACTCATCACCTTGGCCGTCCTTGCGGCCGTCATCGCCGCGCTGATCGCTGACAAGATCCGGGCCGATGTGGTCGCGCTTTGCGGCGCCGCCGTGCTTCTGGTTACAGGCGCTGTCCGTCCGGTCGAGGTGCAGGGCGCCTTCGCATCTCCCGCAATCATCGCCTTAGCTTCCTTGTTCGTGATTGCCTACGCGATGGAATTGTCCGGACTTCTTGACACTGCGATCAACAAGGGTGTCGCCTTGTGCCGGAAGATCGGCAAGGCCGGAATCTGGCTGCTGATCGGGGCCAGTGGAGGAGCGTCGGCGTTTCTTAACAATACGCCGATCGTGGTGATGGGTGCGCCGGTGGTGCGGGACATTGCCAAGCGCCTCGATGTCGACCCGAAGCGGTATCTGATCCCCTTGTCCTACATGGCAATCATGGGCGGGTCTTGCACCCTGATCGGAACGTCGACCAACCTTCTGGTCAACGACATGGCCTCGCTGGCGGGGCAGCCGCGCTTCAACATCTTCGAGATCACACCGGTCGGTCTGGTCGTTGCGACGGTCGGCGGAATTTACCTGTTTTTCGCAAGCCGCTGGCTTGGCAATGGGGGAACGACGGAGACGTCGGATGCTATGCTCCATTCGCACAATCCCGATCTCCATCAGCTGCAGCTCGGCACACCTGACGTCTTTGCCGATGGGCACAAACTGGTCGTGTGGAAGGCGCTAGCGTCGTCGGTCATCTTCGCCGGCGTCATCCTCATGGCCGCGCTCAATATCGCGCCGATCGCGGCGGCGGCGTTTGGCGGCGCAGTGCTGCTGATCATGTTGCGGATCATCACTGCCGATGAAGCGTATCAAGGACTCCGTCCCGAGATTCTGATGCTGATTGCGGGCATGGTCGTTCTCGGCATCGCGCTCGAAAAGACGGGGCTAGCGGCCTTGGTGACGCAGAGTCTGATCAGTTCGCTTGACGGGCTCAATCCGCTTTACGCACTCATCCTTCTCTATGGCGCGACGTTGCTGCTCACCGAAATCCTTTCAAATGCGACGGTTGCGGTGTTGGTCACGCCGATCGCAGTCGCGCTTGCCGATTCCCTTGCGGTCAGTCCGCGTCCCATGCTGGTGGCGGTCATGATGGCAGGCAGCGCCGCCTTCGCGACACCTTTCGGTTATCAGACCAACACTCTCGTTTTCCAAATGGGCGGCTATAAGTATCTCGACTTCGTCAAGATCGGACTGCCGCTCAACATCCTGACTTGGGCCGTTGGATCGATGGCGATCCCTTACTTCTTCCCGTTCTAATATCCTCGCGCGCCGCATAGCGACTAGCGGCGCAGCATGTTCGCCTTCAGCAGTAACCGCTGTTTCCCATCCGCAGGCGCTTTAAGCGCATTCACGGGGCTGTCCGGATACAGGCCCGCCGCGAAGCGAGTGTCTTGGTGGATGACGAAAAAGGGCGACCTCTTGCGAGGCCGCCCTTTCCCATCCGCAGGCGCTTCAAGACACCCACGAAATCTCGAGACGAGAAGCTTACTTGAGCTCGACAGTTCCGCCGGCTTCTTCAATCTGCTTCTTGATCTTTTCTGCTTCGTCCTTGTTGACGCCTTCCTTGACGGCCTTGGGAGCCGATTCAACCAGCGTCTTGGCTTCGCCGAGGCCCAGGCCGGTGATGGCACGGACTTCCTTGATGACGTTGATCTTCTTGCCACCGTCGCCGGTGAGGATCACGTCGAATTCGGTCTGCTCTTCGGCAGCCGGGCCAGCGGCAGCGGCCGGGCCGGCAACAGCAACGGCAGCGGCGGCCGAAACGCCCCACTTTTCTTCGAGCATCTTGGCGAGGTCAGCCGCTTCGAGGACGGTCAGAGCCGACAGGTCGTCGACGATCTTGTTCAGGTCAGCCATTTATAATCTCCAGGTGGGCACGCGGCCCAAAGTTGTCGTGCTTAAGTTCAAACGAAAAATCAGGCTGCAGCCTTGGCGGCAAAAATGCGCGCCAACTGGCCACCGGGCTCCATCGCGATCTTGGCGATTTTCGTCGCCGGCGCCTGGATGAGGCCCACCAACTTGCCGCGAAGCTCGTCGAGCGACGGAAGTTCGGCCAATGCCTTCACTCCGTTCACGTCGAGCAACGTATCACCCATCGCGCCGCCAACGATTTCGAACTTGTCGTTCGATTTGGCGAACTCGACTGCCACCTTGGCAGCCGCGACCGGGTCGGACGAAGTCGCCAGCGCAGTCGGTCCCACAAGGAACTCGCTGAGCGGGCTGTACGTCGACCCTTCGAGGGCGATCTTGGCAAGCCGGTTCTTCGCAACCTTAAACTGGGCACCGGCGTCGCGCATCTTCGAGCGCAGGTCCGAGGACTGCGCAACCGAAAGTCCGAGGTTGCGGGTAATTACCACAACACCGGTTTCGGCGAAGACGTTCTTCAGCTCGGCAACCAGATCGGCTTTTTGCGAACGATCCATGCCATACTCCCAAATGTTCCGCAGTGCCGGACCATCCGGCACGCGGTTGGAGACACAGGCAAAGCCCATGCTCCGACAAGTCCGGGGGATGGAGGAAGAGGCGGCGGGCGGCCCCGACGCACGACCGGACGCGAAAGGGCGTCCGTCCTTGAATTCCAGTCCCCGTCTAGGCCGCAGATTAAGGGGGAAACCCCCAGCGACTGTCTCGGACGAGCGTTTCTCCGAAGAGAGACAGGCGGGCCTATAGAGGAATTCGTCCGGAGATCAAGCCGCGGAAGATCAGCCGCGACACGACGCAACTGAATCCCTCGCCGCCCGTTACACTGCAATGCTCGCCCCCGCCGACGACCGACTTCACGACCTCGCCGATCGCTTTCGACACTTCGTCGGGGCGGTGGACTTTCCGTGCGTGGGGGCAAAAGCAGCGCTCAACCGGGACGGCATGCGCTTCGTCGTTGCGCGTGACTTTCGATCGGGCTGGGACGATCTGCGGATCTTGCCGACGCTAATGGACCTTGCCGCCGACTATCGGCGCGACCCGATTCCCTTCCAGTCACTCGTGGTGTTATTCGAAACCGGGGCGCCGACGGACGAACAGGCCTTCGAGGACGGCTTGTGGCGCCGGCTTCAATCGTTGAGCGCAAAGGACGAATGGCTCGGCCAACCGGCCGATCCGCGCGTGGCGCATGATCCCGAGGATCCGCATTTCGCGATGAGCTTCGGCGGCGAAGCTTTTTTCGTGGTTGGTCTTCATCCCAAGTCCAGCCGACCTGCGCGGCGTTTCGAAGTCCCCGCGATGGTGTTCAACCTTCATGACCAGTTCGAACGGCTGCGCGCTGAGGGGCGGTACCAGAAGCTACGCGCAACGATCCTCGATCGGGACGAGCAACTCGCCGGATCCATAAACCCGATGCTCGCCCAGCACGGATCGATTTCCGCTGCTCGCCAATATAGCGGCCGCGCCGTCAATGAAGATTGGAGCTGCCCGTTCAGTGGCCGCCAGTCCAAACAGGAAACGAACGTTGATTCATGAAATTCCGCCACGCTCGGGTGTGGCTTTCCCGCTCGACGAGGGTCAGCGTCTGACGGTGATCGATCCGCAGGGCATGCAGGTGGCCGATCTGCTCGCGTTCAGTCGAAGCGATGTCGGTGAAGTGATCTCGTCGGGCCGGACGCTCGATTACGCCAGCAAGATCTACCTTTCGACCGGCGATTCGCTTTATTCGAACCGGTCGAATGTCATGATGGACATCGTCGAGGACACCGTGCGACGTCACGACTTCCTGCTGACCCCGTGCAGCAAGGATACCTTCCGGATTATCTACGGCGATACCGACCCGCATCGCGGCTGCTTCGGCAACCTGGCAGCGGCGCTCGAGCCATACGGAATCAGCGAAGACATGATCCCGACGGCATTCAACTGCTTCATGAACGTGCCGGTCGATGGCGCGACCGGTGAATTGAAGGTGCTTCCCCCGACCAGCAAAGCCGGTGACCACATTACCTTCGAAGCTAAGGTGAACCTGATCATCGGTCTGACCGCATGTTCAGCGCTCGACAGCAATGGCGGCAGTTTCAAGCCGATTCACTGGTCGATTGCTTGAACGGTCGGACGCTCGCCCTCGCGCAGACGGAGGTCTTGGGCGAACTCGACCTGGCGCGGCGGCTGCGACGACTGCGGGTATCGGTGATTTACTGGTGGCGACATGGCCGCTGGCCGAACCTCGATCAGCCCCAACGTTTCACCGAATGGGTCCAGTGGCGAAAGTTGAACGACCGCTCGCCACTGCGGGCGGCAATGACTGACAAGCTGAGATCGAAGGAGCTTGCGGCGGAGCGTCTTGGCGTGGCCAACGTGGTTCCCACCATATGGTCGGGGCGGGAATTGCCCACGACTGCACCCAGTGCATTCCCCTTGGTCGTGAAGTCGAACCACGGTTGCAATCAGGTTCGAATCGTTCGCAATCCGGATGATTGGGAAGTGACGCGCGCGATCGCGCCGCGCTGGCTGGAAGGCCCCTACGGCGCAATGCTCGATGAATGGCATTATGGCGATGCCGAACGCACGCTGATTGTCGAACCTTTCGTCGGCAGCGATGCTACAACTCTGCCGCTTGATTATAAGGTTTATGTGTTCGGCGGCGCAGCGCGGATCGTGCAGCTTCATGTCGGGCGAGGCGAGAAACATCGCTGGACCCAGTTCGACCGCAACTGGGTCCCGGTCAGCGATGACCCGATCGACGCGCCGCCGCCGCCGAACCTAGCAGCGATGCTCGCCGCTGCTGAACGACTGGCTTCTGGTCACGACTTCCTGCGCGTCGATTTCTATAACGTTGACGGCAAATTGTGGTTCGGGGAATTCTGCCTCTTCCCGGGTTCCGGACTGGATAAGTTTCGGCCCAATTCGCTCGACATTATGCTCGGTAAGGTGTGGGCCGATGCTCGCCAGCCACTAAACGTCGGACCTCTGGAAACTTGACAAAACAGGAACGCGCGCGCCCCATTTGCCGATGAGGTTCTGGAGCGGGTGGATGATCCGACGTTGGGCAATGATCATTGCGGCGCTTCTTGCCGTGATTGGCAGCACGACGCCGCTCGCCGCCCTGAACTTAAATCAACGCGTCATTGCGGTGGGCGATTTGCACGGCGATTATTCGGCGTGGATCGCAATTGCCCGGGCATCGGGGCTGGTGGATGCGAACAACAAATGGGCGGCCGGGAAAACCATCTTCGTCCAAACCGGGGACATCACCGACCGCGGACCGGATAGCCTGAAGATCATCCGCAACATTCAGGCATTGGATCGGGAGGCGCGCGCCGCGGGCGGCAAGGTGATCGTTCTGCTCGGTAATCATGAGGCCATGCAAGTGACCGGCGACCTCCGTTACGTTCACCCGGGGGAATATGCTGCCTTCGTCGATCGGCAGAGTGCGCGACGAAGGGCCGACGCTTTCGAGGCCAACCGGGAGCGAATAGGCGCCTATTTCCTGGCCAAGAACCCGTCGATGAGCCCGGAGGAAATCAAGGCAGCGTGGCTTATGGAGACACCGCTCGGAAAGGTTGAACATGCCACCGCATGGTCGCCCAACGGGGATCTTGGCAGGTGGGCAGCGCGGCTTCCGGCGGTCGCAAAAGTAGGTGACACATTGTTCGCGCATGGCGGAATCAGCGGCAAATATGCGCTCATCCCGCTGGTCGAGATCAATCGTCAGGCGCGGGCCGCGATCGAGGCTGCCGATGCCAGTCCCGAAGCGATCATCAACGAGGAAAATGGGCCTTTATGGTATCGCGGCCTGACCGACGGGACGGGCAGTGGCGGGGAGACTGCCGAGAATGAACTGGATGCCGCCCTGAAGGCCACCGGAACGAAACGGCTGGTCGTCGGTCACACCCCGAAGAAGGGACCGCCACGCTTCGCCTTGAATGGAAAACTCGTCCTCGTCGACACGGCAATTTCCGCTTATTACGGCGGGTCGCTCGGATGGATCGAAATCGTTGGCGACCGTGTCACCCCGCATGTCACAGAACGGAGGCCATGATGCGTCCCTTCCTGATCGCCGCTCTCGCGACGGTCGCCATGGCCGTTCCCGCGTGGGCGCAACCGCCTGCGCCAGCAAAACCCCTTTTCGCCAGCGACGCGCCATTGAAAATCACGCTCAAGGCGGACTTCCCCTCATTGACCCGCGCTTCGGCCGATCAGTCGCCCCGGGTTTCTGGCATTCTGTCCGAGAGTGAAGCCGCTCTCCCGGTCCAGCTCCAGCCGCGCGGGATCACCCGCCGCTCCAAGGACGTATGCCAGTTTCCCCCCATCCGCGTGCGGTTCGAGGGGGTACCGCCCGCGTCCTCGGTCTTCGCTGGTCAGAGGCAGTTGAAGTTGGTCACGCATTGCCGTGCCGCATCTAGTTTCAACCAATATACGTTGCTCGAATATTCCGCATATCGACTGTACAACCTGCTCACGCCGCTCAGCTTCCGCGTCCGGCAGGCGCAGATCGACTATGTTGACAAAAACGGCAGGGCGATTGCGAGCCGCTACGGCTTCTTCATCGAGGATGCGGATGACGTCGCCAGTCGCAACGGAATGCGCGAGGCCAAATTGGGTGAAAGGTTTTCAACATTGCGCCTTTCGCCGCGCGATGCCGCACGGTTCGCGCTGTTCGAATACATGATTGGCAATCTGGACTGGGCGATGCAGGCCGGGCCCGCCGGCGATCAATGTTGCCACAACAGCAAGCCGATCGGCGTCGGCGGCGCGGCAGCCCAGCAGATCGTTCCGCTGCCCTATGATTTCGACTTCGCTGGGATGGTCAACGCGCCCTACGCAACGCCGCCATTCGGGGTGCCGGTGTCGAACATTCGCCAGCGCCGTTACCGCGGCCTGTGTCGACACAACGATCAAGCCAAGGCGCTTTATCCTGAGTTCCGGGCGCAGCGGGCGCAAATCCCTGCGCTGTTGGCGTCAATCCCGGGGCTGGTGCCTTCCAGCCAAAAGAAGGCGATGAGCTATCTCGACGGTTTCTTCGCAGACATCGCAACGGACGACGTGGCAGCGGCGAAGATCCTCAAGACCTGCTTGTGAACTAGGGGCGACGCACGCTCAGGCCTTTGGCGGCTCGCACTGATCCGCCGGAGCGGATGATGCGGTTGGCGGGCCCCCGGCGGCCGCGGCGGGCGGGCAATCCTCACCGTCGAAGTCGGTCATGAACCGCTTCATCCCCTCGCGCTCGCCGTATTCGCTCACCCAAAGAATGACGAAGCACGCGTTGAAGGCCAGGGCCATCACGAACGCAAGCTCGACCGCGCCAATGCCCGACGCCAGCCCGATACCGACCGAAAGTAGTATGTAAAGCGCATCGCCCGAGCTTTTGAGGCTGTTCTTGAAGCGCACCGCGCCGGCAATCCCGCCCAGCGCGAAGGCGAGTGCGAGGCTGTTCTGGACGACGATGACGATCGACGTGACGACGATCGGAAGGATCAGGATAGAGCTGATCAGCGACTGGTCATATTCCTCGCCAGCACGGGTCTTCATATAGACCCAGCTGACCGGAAGTGCGGTCATCAAGGCACCGATGATGGCTACCGACAGCCAGCCAAGGCTCTGGCCTAGGCCTTTTACCGCGTGGGAAACGTTCGGCGCCTCAAGCGCGCTCTTGCCTTGCTCCGCCGAGATCAGTTCCTGAGCGCCGCCGATGGGAAGATAAGGTCGAAGGCCGGGATAAGCATGCAGTAGGAAAGCGACGCCGCCGATCACCACGAGGTAGTAAACGACGAGTAAGGTGACGAGTTTGACAGCCCGCATGCGATCCCCCTGCAATGCCCTGATCTTGTCTATGACAAAGCCGGGCAGACGCCAAGCGATCAGTCGATCGGGTAATCGTTCACCGGATTGAGCAGCGAGTAGCGCTCGCGGCGCGGTTCATGGTCGAGCGCGGGCCACGGAATCTCCGCAATCGGCAACTTGGTGTCGGGCAATTTGTCGAGGAAGTCGCGGAGCAAGGTCAAGCGACCGACCGGCTGATCATTGAAGTCGATCAACGTCCACGGCGCCCAATCAGTATTCGTCGCAGCAAGCATCGCCTCGCGAGCCTCGGTATATTCTTCGTAGCGGGTCCGACTCTCGACATCGATCGGCGACAGTTTCCAGCGACGACGCGGGTTTCTCAGTCGATTAGCGAAACGCTCTTCCTGGCGTTCCTGATCGACGCACAGCCAATATTTGTAGAGCAGGATGCCATCGTCGACGAGGTGTTTCTCGAACTCCGGAGCGGCCTTCAGGAAGGCGGAAACGTCGTCGTCCGAACAAAAGCCCATCACCTTTTCGACGCCTGCCCGATTGTACCAGCTGCGATCGAACAGCACGAGTTCGCCCTTGGAGGGCAAATGCTGCATGTACCGCTGGAAATACCATTGGCCTTTTTCGCGAGCATTGGGGGAGGGCAGAGCGACAACCCGGCAATGGCGCGGATTAAGCACCTGGTTGATCATGTCGATCGATCCGCCCTTGCCAGCCGTATCGCGCCCTTCAAAGACAATGACAACGCGCTGTCCAGTTTCCTGAATCCAGCGGGCTGCGTCGCTCAATTCCTTGGTCAGCGGGCGGAGCAATTCCTCATAGCGTTCTCGGCTAAGGACGGTGGTTCCGCTCATGCCATTCCCCTGGGAAAATCGAAATCGACACGATTGGCGAGACCTTCGCCGTCAAACGCCTGATCCGCATGCGGTCCGTCAGGGTCGACCCAATGCAGGAACAGGTGCGCCGACCAGCGGTTCGGGTTGGGGGTCATTCGCCCATGGCGATGCGCGACGCCCTGATAAGCGACCGCGTCGCCAGCCTTCATGGCCAGTGACGCCAACGGCTCATCGCCGAAATCGTCCGCAAAGACATATTCGGGGCCTTCGGCGCCGAGTGCGCCAAGTTCGAGCGGCCAAGGCTTGTCGTCGCTGTAATCAAGCGTCAGGGACAGGCTATGCTCGCAAGCCGGACGGTCGCGATGAACCCGGCAAATATCGCCCTGCTGGTAGATCCGGAAATAATCGTAGGTCGGGACGAGCCGCTTGCCGGTGATCTGCTCCATTGCAGGGGTGAGCGCCCAGAGAAATGTTTTTAGCGGCGGCATCTTGTTTCCGTAAATCTCGAATGCCGACCGCTTGAGGATCGGGCTATCGTCGCGGACGATCGGCAAGGGACCGGGCGGAATCCGTCGTCGGATGATGGTCAGGAGGGCGCGGGTAACATCGACCGGCAAAAGGTCGCGCACAAGCGCGTAGCCGTTTTCCTTATAATTTCCTTCAACCTTCATGGCGGCATGTTGGCGAGCCTTGCCCGGTCCCGCAACGAAAAAGGGCCGGGCGTCGCCGCCCGGCCCCTCTGATAGCTTCGAATGCGTGCGCTTAGGCGCCTGCAACCTCGGCAATGTCGACCTTGACGCCCGGACCCATCGACGAAGAGATGGCGACCTTTTGGACGTACTTGCCCTTGGCGCCAGCCGGCTTCGCCTTGACGATGGCATCGACGAATGCATCGAAGTTCGCCTTGAGGTCGCCCTCGGGGAAGCTTGCCTTGCCAATACCGGCATGAATGATTCCGGCCTTCTCGACGCGGAACTCGACCTGTCCTGCCTTGGCTAGACGGACGGCTTCGGCCGGGTTCGGGGTGACGGTGCCCAGCTTCGGGTTCGGCATCAGGCCCTTTGGACCAAGCACCTTACCGAGGCGACCGACGACGCCCATCATGTCCGGCGTCGCGATGACGCGGTCATAGTTGGTGTCGCCATTCTGCATTGCTTCCATCAGGTCTTCCGCACCGACGGTTTCCGCGCCAGCGGCCTTGGCTTCGTCAGCCTTGTCGCCCTTTGCGAACACGGCGACGCGAACGTCTTTGCCGGTGCCCTTGGGCAGGTTGACGACGCCGCGGACCATCTGGTCGGCGTGGCGCGGATCGACGCCCAGGTTGAGCGCAACTTCGACGGTTTCGTCGAACTTGGAAGTTGCCAGTGACTTGACGAGGCTGATTGCCTCACCGACGCCGTACAACTTGCCTTCTTCGACCTTGCCGTCGAGGCTCTTTTGCTTCTTGGTCAGCTTAGCCATGGGTTAGCCCTCCACCACTTCGAGGCCCATTGCGCGGGCGCTGCCTTCAATGATCTTCGTCGCTGCTTCGATATCGTTGGCGCTGAGATCCTTCATCTTCATCTCGGCGATTTCCGAAACCTGCGAACGTTTGATCGTGCCCGCAGCAACCTTGCCCGGCTCCTTCGAGCCCGACTTCAGCTTCGCCGCCTTCTTGAGCAGGAAGCTGGCCGGCGGGGTCTTGGTGACGAACGAAAAGCTGCGATCCGCATAGACCGTGATGATCGTCGGGATCGGCATCTGCTTTTCCATGTCCTGCGTCGCGGCGTTGAAGGCCTTGCAGAATTCCATGATGTTGACGCCGCGCTGACCCAGTGCAGGACCGATCGGCGGGGAGGGATTCGCGGCACCTGCTGGCACCTGGAGCTTGATGTAGCCCGTGATTTTCTTAGCCATTTTGTCTCACTCTCTAGAGGGAAATCGGTCCTCCGAAGAAGGCCTGTTCCCGTTCAAGTTTAGCGGTCCGGACGGTTCGACCCGAAGGCGTCACCTCCCGCAAATTCCCAAAGCGATGCGTTGGAAGGCCGCGCCTTTACCAGAATGCGGCCCGAATTCAAGCGGCGGAGGCAGCCAATAAGGCCGCCATGCGCGATCGGAGCACGTCGATGGCTTTGATCGGCCTGACCATCACCTTGAAGTTGGCGATACGTTCGCTATCCTCGGTAAAGCGCATGATATCGACGCCATTCACGGTCACGCCGTCTATTTCGGTCACGAATTCAAGGACGGCGCCGGTCGCGTTGGTCCAGACGCCGACATAGCGGAAATTCTCATTGCCAAGGACGCTGACGGCGCCGAGCAAATAGCGCATCGCAAGGTCTCGCCCGTGCTGGGGCGTGTGAACGACCGGGCTCTCGAAGACAACGTCGGGTTCCAGCAGGGCGTGAAGCTTTCGGGGGTCGCCGGACAGGATGAATTCATGCCAAGCTTCAAGTGCCTTCATGCCGCATTGCCTCCCCATTGTTCATGTCGAGTATAGCAGCATCGTTGTCCGGATTCCCTGATTTAAGGCATGAGCGGAAAGTTTGGTCGAGACGTGCGTTAAGGCCGGACTGCGGTCCGCATCGGAGATTATGGTGACGTTCGAGAATGAGAGCCTGTCGGCACAGGAGGAACTCACCTCCGCGCGCAATGCGCTGCGCGAGAGCGACTTAAAGTTCAGGACGCTAGCCGATGCCTTTCCGCATATGGTCTGGTCGACGTTGCCCGACGGATTTCACGATTATTACAACGCGCGCTGGTATCAGTTCACGGGCGTTCCCGATGGCTCGACCGATGGCGAAGCTTGGAACGGCATGTTCCACCCAGACGATCAGGAACGGGCGTGGGCGCGCTGGCGGAAAAGCCTTGAGACCGGCGAGCCGTATGAGATTGAATATCGCCTGCGACACCGCAGTGGCGATTATCGATGGGTGCTTGGTCGGGCGATGCCGATGCACGACACCAAGGGCACGATCATCCGCTGGATCGGAACCTGCACCGATATTCACGAGCAGAAGGAACAGGCAGAACAGAACGAAATCCTGGGCCGTGAGCTCAGCCACCGGATCAAGAATATCTTCGCTGTGATCACCGGGCTAATCGGCCTGTCGGCACGGCGCCATCCCGAAAACCGCGATTTTGCCCGAACGCTGCAGGAACGGATTGCCGCGCTCGGCCGGGCGCATGAATTCGTCCGGCCCCATTCGGAACGATCGCGTCCGGAAGTGACGGCGGAAAGTCTGCAGGCGGTCCTTGAGGACGTGCTCTCGCCGTATCCGGCACAATCCGAAGGGCGCCTGAAGGTGTTGGGGGAAGATTTCCGCCTCGACGATCGAGGTGCCACGCCAATCGCACTGCTCGTCCATGAACTCGCCACCAACGCCACGAAGTATGGCGCGTTGTCGGTCGAAAACGGAACGGTCGACGTGACCATTGAGCGGGACTCGGATGTGGCCCAGCTCACTTGGGTCGAGCGCGGAGGCCCCATCCTCACCGGAGAACCGGAACACAAGGGTTTTGGTACGAAGCTGGCGGAACTCAGTATCGTCAATCAGCTTGGTGGAACACTCAAACGGACGTGGGATCCCGAGGGCTTTTCGGCCGTCGTTCGCGTTCCGATTAAAAACTTGGCGCGCTGATCAACCGAACAGGCGGAGCGAGGGAGGCGCTTCGACGTCGAGCCCCTTCTTCCTTGCAAGAGCATAAGCGACAGCATCGGTGAGCGCGTTCTCGTCAGTGGGCTTGGTAATTACGCCAATCGTCCCGGCAACGCCGTCGCCCAGCTGGGCCGGGTTTGCGGTCACGAAGATCACGGGAATACCGCGCGAAGACAGCAGCTTACCAATCTGGGGTCCGGTGAGGCCGTCACGAAGATTTAAATCCACTAACGCCAGATCTAGCGAGAGATCGAAATATTCAGCGGCGCTCTCGAGATCGGGTGCAATCCCGGCGCACTCGTAACCGCGCTCCTCTAGGATAGCTTCCATGTCTATCGCGACCAGCATTTCGTCCTCGACGATGAGGATTCGGGCAATCATGTCGAAATGTCCATTCTTGTTTGTTCAATTCGCGTTGTCACGATGAACACCAAGAGACGAATTTGGTTCCCAGAAGCCGCGTCATTTTAGGGCATTTTACTGCCCTTATTTGACTCGTTCGACCTGCTCGAATTCCAGTTCGACCGGGGTTGCGCGACCGAAAATAGAGACACTGACCTTCACGCGAGCACGGTCGAAGTCGAGTTCTTCTACGACGCCATTGAAGCTTGCGAACGGGCCGTCGAGCACCTTGACCGCATCGCCGATTTCGTAATCGACCTTGATCTTCTGCTTAGGCGCCGCGGCGGCTTCGTCCTTGGTGTCGAGCATGCGCACGGCCTGCGCGTCGGGAATTGCCTGCGGCTTGCCGTTCGGGCCGAGGAAGCCGGTAACCTTCGGCGTGTTCTTGACGAGGTGATAGACATCGTCGCTCAGCGCCAGCTTGGCCAGCACGTAGCCAGGCATGAATTTGCGTTCGGCCTGGACCTTCTTGCCGCGCTTCACTTCGGTGATCGTCTCGGTCGGAACCTCGACGGCCTCGACCAAAGGTTCGAGGCCAAGGCGCTTGGCTTCGCTCAAGATCGATTCGCGGACTTTGTTCTCGAAACCGGAATAAGCGTGGATGATGTACCAGCGGGACATGAATATTGCCTTTTTACCGAGCCAGCAGGCCGAGCAGGGAACGAACGATCGTCGCGAGAAGCGAGTCGACGCCAAGGAAGAACACGGCCAGCATCAACGTCATGATCAGCACCATGATGGCGGTGGTGATCGTTTCCTTGCGAGTCGGCCAGACGACCTTGCCGGCCTCGGCGCGCACTTGACGGATGAATTGACCAGGACTGGTTTTCGCCACCTGTTGCACTCTTTCTTGTTGTCGCCGACCTTCCGGCCGACTTTCCGGTAAGACCCTGCCTCCGCCCCGGACCGGCCGGGAAGGGGAGAGGGGTTTCCGATGTCGGAATGGAACAGCAGTTAGCGGCGCGGACTTCGCATTTCAAGAGATGAAGGCGCTTCGCACATCATTGCGCGTTTCATCGTCATGCGTTCGCACGCGGGAATAGGGTTTTCAGGACATGGCAGGGGCAGGGGGACTCGAACCCACGACCCTCGGTTTTGGAGACCGATGCTCTACCAACTGAGCTATACCCCTAGAGGCCAGTCCTGAAGCCCGCGAAGGGCTGCGGGGCGCCGGTTATACGGCACCACATTCCAACGCAAGCATTTCGACCAATTACAACGCGTCAGGCGGCAACGTCGAACGGCACAATCTCGCCCGAAAGATATAGGTTGCGCGCCTTGGTCCGCGCCAGCTTGCCCGAAGACGTTCGCGGTAAGGTGCGCGGCGGGACGAGCTCGACGACCGGGGTAAGCCCGGTGATCGCACGCACCCGCTCCCGAATATCGTCGCGCAACTTCGTGCGTTCCGAGGCATCGCTGACCCGGCAGTGGACCAGGACCGCAGGCGTTTCTTCGCCAGTCGGGCCGGTGATTGCGAACGCCGCGATGTCCCCCGATTTGAAGCCGGGCAATTGCTCGACCGCCCACTCGATATCTTGCGGCCAGTGATTCTTGCCGTTGATGATGATCATGTCCTTGGCGCGGCCAACGATGAAGATGTAGCCGTTCGACACATACCCCATATCGCCGGTGTCGAGCCAACCGTCCCCCGGCATGCATGCCTTGGTCGATTCCTCGTCGCGGAAATAACCCACCATCACCGACGAGCCCTTGCAGAACAATTTGCCGATCGCGCGGTCGCCGAGCACGTTGCCGTCGGCATCCCGGATTTCGACAACCATTCCGGTCACCGGCTTCCCGCAATTGACGATGGCGCGATAGCGGCGGGGACGCTCCTGTTCGGGGGTGCCGACACCGGACAATTCGCTTTCTTCGACCAGCTCGACCCGGATTCCTTCACCCGGCGGCATGATGGACACCGCAAGCGTAGCCTCGGCAAGGCCATAGGACGGGCAAAAGGCCTGTGCCTTGAATCCGGCGTCGGCGAAACTGTCGACGAACGCCTGCATGACGTCGGGTCGGATCATGTCGGCACCGTTTCCGGCGATCCGCCAGCGCGAAAGATCGAAGCGATCGGCGGCACGCGTCTGCGACGACATTCGCCGCGAGCAGATGTCGTAACCGAAGGTCGGGGAATAAGAGAGCGTCTTCCCGGGATTACGACTGACGAGGTCGAGCCACGCCAGCGGTCGGCGGGCGAAATCCTCTGTCTTGAGATAATCGACGCTGACCTGGTTAGCGAGCGGCGAGAGCATGCAGCCGACGAGGCCCATGTCGTGATACCAAGGCAGCCAGCTGATGCAGCGATCATTGGCTTCCAGCCGTGTCCCCATGCCGTGGGCATGAAGATTGTCGAGCAGCGCGCGGTGGGTGATGGCGACACCGTGCGGGAAACGGGTCGAGCCCGAAGAATATTGCAGATAAGCGATGTCGTTCTCGCGCGCGTTCGGCAAGTCGTCCTGCGCCATGGAAACTTCGACAAGCGTCGTCCAGTCGCGTCCCTCGACCCCGCGCTGCTCGGCAGCTTCGCTGGCATAATCGGCCAGTTCGGGCGGGAAGAGGAACAGTTGCGGGTCGCTGCTTTCCAGCATCACGAGCAATTGCGCGACATAAGCGTCGCGGCCTCCGAAGCTTGTAGGCAGCGGCAGTGGAACGGGCCATAGGCCAGCATAGATCGCGCCAAAGAAGCAGGCAGCGAATTCCGGCCCGGTCTCCGCGACCATTGCAATGCGATCTTCCTTCTTCAAGCCAAGCGCCATGAAGCGGCGCGCATTGGCGAGCGCATCGATGCGAAGCTGAGCATACGGATACGCCAAGGTCAGCGTTCCGCGCGCATCGTGGAAGTTCATTCCGCGGCGGCCCGTGGCGGCATAGTCGAGCGCGTCGCCGAGCGTCGCAAAGTCCGAAAATCGGCGTTGCAGCGCGTCTGTCGTCGCGGTCGCACCGACCGGTGCCATCGGATCATGCTGGATTTCGCTTTCGCTCACGCAGTCCATCTCGCTTGAAAAATTGTCCAAATTGCCGACCACGCGTCCCCAACGCGATCCATGCGGCGCTTTCTGATGGGTCGCGACTATGGCACAAACATGGCGTGAACCGGTCTGAGCGCTCCCGTCTACCCCGTCCGCCGCTTGTCGCGGCGACGCTGGACGAGGTCGCGCTGACCTATGTCGCACGGTTCGCAACGTCACGCGCCAAGCTCGCGACCTATCTCCGGCGCAAGCTGAAGGAACGCGGTTGGGAAGGCGAGGCCGACCCGCCGGTAGCGCAGATTGTCGAGCGGCTTTCGGGCCTTGGCTATGTCGACGATGCCGCCTTTGCCGCATCGAAAGCGCGTTCTCTCCGCTCTCGGGGATACGGCAATAGGCGTGTCAGTTCCGCGCTTTATGCCGCGGGAATAGGCGAGGAGGAGCGCGCCCCGGCGCTTGATTGTTCTGCCGAAGAAACGATCGTTGCCGCATTGCACTTCGCCCGCCGCCGACGGTTTGGCCCTTTTGCGGCCGGCGATGCAGATCGGGACACTAGGCAGAAGTGGCTTGCAGCAATGCTCCGGGCAGGGCACGGGCTGGATTTATCCCGGCAAATTATACTATTACCCCCAGGAATCGAGCCGGACCCGCAACAATTAATGCGTTAGCCGGAGCCTGTACGAGCTTGTTGCTCTGCGTATGCGTCCCAAGACGGTTTTAACGATTAACGCTGCGTGCTAAGGGGGATGAGTGCGTCACACCAGTGCCGAAGAGACGCCAAAGACAGCGTCGCCAACTGGCGATCCGCCAGTCTCCGGGCAAATCATCCTTGCCAGCCAAGACGATGCTGATGAGGAAGGTGGCGGTGTGCGCGTCGTCGGACGCGTAAAATGGTTCGACGCGACGCGCGGTTTCGGCTTCATCGTCAGCGAAGAAATTGAAGGCGACATCCTCGTCCACTTTTCGGTCCTACGCGATCATGATCGTCGAAGCCTGCCTGAAGGCGCGATCGTCGAGTGCCTTGCCGAGCAGCAACAGCGCGGCATGCAGGCACGCAAGATTCTCTCTATTGACCTCACCGAAGCCCAGCCCAGTCCGACACGGACCACGACGACGCCGGAACAACGTGCCGATCGCAGGGCGCTGACCGATTCGGCGGGCGATTTCGAACTGGTCGAGGTGAAGTGGTTTAACCGCGTGAAGGGCTATGGCTTCGTCACCCGTATCGATCATCCGGACCTGGATATCTTCGTCCATATGGAAACCGTCCGTTTGGCCGAGATTGACGACATGGTCCCGGGCGACCAGCTCGAAGCGCGCATCGCCGAAGGCCGCAAAGGTCTGACCGCCGTGGAATTGCGGCGCGATTGATCGGTCGTCTGGCCCTGTTGCTGTGCGTCGTTCCGCTTGCGTCATGCAATCCAGACAGCAATTCCGCCTTGCTTGAAGAGAAGTCTCCTGCTGGCCTCGATCAGGGCGTGGCGATCGTAAAGACGAGCAAGACGGTGCATCGATTCACTGTCGAAATAGCGCGAAGCGACAAGGAGCAGGCGTACGGCCTGATGAATCGGCAGTCGCTCGGACCGGATCGCGGGATGATCTTTCCCTACGATCCGCCGCAAGCCGTCTCATTCTGGATGCGCGAGACCTTCATCCCGCTCGACCTCGTCTTCGTTGCGCCCGGCGGCAAGATCGCCCGGATCGAAGAATCGGCGGTGCCACTTTCGCTCGAACCGATTCCGTCGGGCGAAGAGGTCGAGGCGGTGCTGGAAATCGCAGGCGGGCGCGCGTCGGAACTGGGGATCGCGCCTGGCGATCGGATCGACTGGCCGCACTGATCTTGCGTCGGAACGCGAAGAGGCGCTAACGGCGCCACATGGGTATTTTCGCCAACGCTTTCACATGGTGGAACGGGGCCTCGTGGGGCACCAGCATCGTTTCGCATTTTCGCGGCGAGGAAGTCGGCCGCGATGCCGCCGGCAACGTCTATTATCGCCACCGCAACGATCCGACGCGGCGTTGGGTGATCTATTCGGCGTCGAATGATGCGTCGAACACGCCGCCGGGCTGGAATGCATGGCTGCGCGGCACGATCGACGACATTCCCGACAATTCGCTACCCGAGCGGCGTACGTTCGAACGGGCGCCCTCGCCCAATCTTACCGGCAGTGACGGTGCCTATCGACCAGCGGGATCGATGCTTGGTGGGGGTCAGCGGCCGGTCGCGACGGGCGACTACGTTCCGTGGACGCCTGACCAGGCGTGATCCGCCGTTCATCCCTTATCGTGCTGTCGCTTGTGCTGGTTGCAGGCTGCGACCGCCAGGCCGAGGACCTCAACAAGGTCGATAATGTCGTCGCGCTGCCGACGGTCGTCGATCAGGTCGGGACCACGCCGATGGCGGAGCGCGTTGCCGTGCTTGGACTACTCAACAAGCGCAACGGCATCGTTCGCGATCTGACACTGAAGCCTGGTCAGGCGGTACGCATCAAGGATGTCATCGTGCGCTTGCGCGCCTGTGAAACCAGTGCGCCGTGGGAATCCGAACGACTGACGGGCGCCTTCGTCCAGGTCGATGTCCAGCGCGCCGACAAATTGTGGAATCGCGCGTTTTCAGGCTGGCTGTACAAGGAGAGTCCGTCGCTCAACGTCGTCGAACATCCTGTTTATGACGTCTGGCCCAAAAGCTGCACGATGAGTTGGCCGACTGCCCCGGGTGCGCCGCCCTCGGCCGCCGATTCGACCAGCGTATCGAGCAAGCCGAAGTCTGGTGGATCGAGGCCGGCGACATCGACGCCGGCGAATTCCGACGGTGCCGCTACGCCTTCCGCGCCCGATGCGCCGAGTGCCGCCGACAATAACGCGACATAGCGTTTTCGTGGGATCGTCACCGCGCCGAGCGAGGCGAGGTGATCGGTCATAAACTGGCAATCTAGCAAGGCGAATCGGCCAACCCGGAGACGCGCCACCAGCCATGCCAGCGCGACTTTCGACGCATCGCTTTCGCGACTGAACATTGATTCCCCGAAAAAGGCGCGGCCCAGCCGAACACCGTAGAGTCCGCCGACTAGGTCGCCGTCCCGCCAGCATTCGATGGAATGGGCATGTCCGGCAGCGTGAAGTCCAAGCGTGGCTCGCTCGATATCGCCGTTGATCCAGGTCTCGTCGCGTTCCGCGCAGATCTTCATTACATCCTGAAATGCGCGGTCGCGGGTTACGGCGAAGCGCTCGCGGCGGATGGTCCTGGCAAGTGTCCGGGAACAGCGAAATTGGTGAAGTGGGAGGATCGCCCGGGTGCGCGGCTCGACCCAGAACACCTCGTCGGCATCGCGGCTGTCGGCCATCGGAAAAATCCCGCTGGCATAGCCGCGAAGAAGCAGGCGCGGATCGAGGGGCGAAGTCACGGCGCCACGTTACGACAATCGACGCCTTGTGTCAGTCGAAACGCAATTCTTCCACGCGGCGCAATGCGAATAGCCAGATCGCCGCTCCGACTGCAGCGACTCCTGCCGCGAGCGCGAAGGCGGCGAGATAGGATCCGGTCTGGTCGATGATCATGCCGGTGACGATTGGGCCGACGATCCCCGACGTGTTGCCAAAGGCATTCTGGACCCCTGTCCAGCTTCCCGCAGCGCGCGACCCGGCGAAGATCTGAGCGACCGCGAAGATGTTGGTCGCCGAAACACCAATTGCGATCCCGCCGATGATCAACCAGGCGAAAAGCGACGTGTTCGTTTCCGCACGCGCGGCACCAAGGATTGCGATCGCAATGCCGATCTGGGCGAACAGCATCAGATACCGCCGGACGCGGCCTTCGTCGGCGCCGCCGCGCACCAGATGATCGGACAGCCAGCCAAGACTGAGCGCCGCGACACCTTGCGCGACGAACACGGCGGTTGTCATCGCGGTCATGTCCGCAATCGACATTCCGCGGTTCTTGGTCAGGTACAAAGGCAGCCAGGCCAACAGGAAATAGAAAGCGTAATTGCTGCAGAAGTGGGCGCCGCTGCTCCACCACAATTGCGGCTTGCGGGACAACCCCAGCACGCGCGGCGGTTTTGTCGCATTGGTCATGGTTGCGGCCCGAAATGGGCGACTGACGAAATGCCAGGGCAGAAGCCAGAGCAGGGTCACCAGTCCGAAGCACAGAAACACTGCGCGCCATCCATGCAGGTCGAGAATCGTTCCGCCTGCAAAAGTGCCGAGCGCCGGGCCGAATGCCAGCGCCGCCGCAATCATGGCGTTGGCCAAACCGCGCTGCGTCGTGGGCACTTCGGCAGCGATGATCTTGGCGCTTCCGGGAAACGCAATGCTCTCGCCAAGCCCGAGCAGGAGACGCAACGCCAGCAACATCGCAAAGCCGCCGACAAAGGCGGTTGCGATCGTGCTTAGGGCCCAGACGATCAACCCGAGTGCGAACACGCGGTAGACACAGAATCGATCGCACAGCCAACCGACCAGAAGCTGGATCGGCGCGTACACCCAAAAGAAGGCAGAAACGGCTATCCCGAACTGAGTCGCGGTCAGCCCCAATTCGGCTGTCATCAGCGGGGCGGAAATCCCAACCGCGCCGCGGTCGATATAATTAAGCAGGATCGATGCAGCGAGCATCGCCACCAACAGAATGATCGACGTGCGCGTTTTTGCGATAGTGGTCATGGCCGCCCCCGACACGATGAACTGAACGAACTTGCCTCAGACGCGACCGGTGATCGCTAGGCTTGCCCCCCTGAGCGCGCCAGTCCCCGATTCACCTGGCGGGCGCCCGGGCGATACACTCGATTTCAACCGCCGCACCAAGCGCGAGTCCGTCAGCCCCGAACGCGCTTCTCGCAGGATATTTCTCGTCCGGAAAATAGCTCACGTAAACGGCATTGAAGGCGGGCCAATTGGCCATGTCGTCGAGCATGACGGTGCACTTTGCGACGTCGCCCCATCCGACCCCTGCCTGCTTCAAGACGCCCGCGACATTGTCCATCGCCTGGCGGGCCTGGGCGTCGAACTCCCCGGGCAGGACATTGTCGGGACGAATGCCTATCTGCCCGGAAAGAAACAGGACATCACCAACGCGAACCCCGCCGGAAAATGGCAGTCGTTTGCCATTCAGTACAGGCTCGCCAATGCGTTCGAGCGGCGCAGCCTGAATGGCGGCGGTCGAACCAATAAAGGCAAGCAACAGCATGATGTGTGTCAATTTCATGAGATCCCCCTGTTCGTCCAGCGGGGCATATCACAGTTCGGCCCGTCGGCCTTGCGGTCAGAGAATCTCGCGCACGACATCCTGGGGCCGACAGAAACGCACGCCCTTGTCGGTCTCGACAAAGGGCCGATTCACGTAAGCCGGGTTTGCAACCATCGCCGTCAGGATCGTCTCATCGTCTGCTTCGGTAAGCCCGCGCTCGTCGGCGTCGGTGCCGCGCGTTCGCAAGACTTCCTTCGGCGTCATGCCAGAATTACGGAACAACTGTTCCAGCTTGTCGCGGGTGTAGGGTGTCTTGAGATATTCGACGACTGTCACGTCGGCCCCGCTTCCCTTGAGGATGTCGAGAGTCTTGCGCGACGTTCCGCAGGCCGGATTATGCCAGATGGTCGCCTTCATCATGCCTTCTGCTCCTCAAGCCACCGTTCAAGCCACTTGATCGTATACTCCCCTTCCAGGAAGTCGTCGGCGCGAATGATCTTCTGCTGCAGCGGGACGGTGGTTTTCATTCCCTCGACGACGAATTCGTCGAGCGCGCGCTTCAGGCGAAGAATACAGCCCTCGCGGGTGCGACCGTAAACGATCAGCTTAGCGATCATACTGTCGTAATAAGGCGGCACCACATAGCCGGCATAAAGTCCGCTATCGACGCGGACATGCATCCCGCCAGGTGCGACGAAATTCTTCACCAGTCCTGGCGAGGGCGCGAAGGTTTCGGGATCCTCGGCATTGATGCGGCATTCGATGGCATGGCCGTGCAGCACGATTTCGTCCTGGGTCACGCTCAGCCCGTCGCCCTGCGCAACGCGGATCTGTTCGCGAACCAGGTCAATCCCGCTAATCATCTCGGTCACCGGATGTTCGACCTGAAGGCGGGTATTCATCTCAATGAAGTAGAATTCGCCATTCTCGTAGAGGAACTCGATCGTTCCGGCGCCGCGATAGCCCATGTCGGCCATCGCAGTCGCGACGATTCCGCCCATATGCTCGCGTTGTTCCGCGCTAATGACGGGAGAGGGGGCTTCCTCGAGCACCTTCTGGTGGCGACGCTGGATCGAACAATCTCGCTCGCCGATGTGGATCGCATTTCCTTCGCCATCACCGAACACTTGGAATTCGATGTGTTTCGGGTCGGAGAGGTATTTTTCCATGTAAACGGTGCTGTCGCCGAATGCCGCCTTCGCTTCTGAGGAAGCCTGCATCATCAGACTTTCGAGATGCTCCGGCTTTTCGACGACCTTCATCCCGCGACCGCCGCCGCCCGATGCTGCCTTGATGATGACCGGATAGCCGATCTCGTTGGCGACCTTGCGCGCTTCCTCGATAGTTTCGAGCGGACCGGGCGAGCCGGGGACGAGCGGCAGGCCTAGCTTGGCGGCGGTTCGCTTGGCTTCGACTTTGTCGCCCATTACGCGAATATGTTCGGGCTTGGGGCCGACCCAGATCAGGCCATGGCTTTCGACGATTTCGGCGAACTGGGCATTCTCGGAAAGGAAGCCGTAGCCTGGATGGACCGCATCGGCATGGCTGATTTCGGCCGCCGAAATGATGTTGGCGATGTTGAGGTAGCTGTCGGTCGCCGACGGCGGCCCGATGCAGATCGCCTCGTCGGCCAGCCGTACGTGCATCGCCTCGGCGTCGGCGGTCGAATGGACCGCAACCGTCTCGATCCCCATTTCATGGCAGGCGCGGTGGATTCGCAGTGCGATCTCCCCGCGGTTCGCAATCAGCAGTTTCTTGATCGGCATGGTGCGGCTTAGCCGATGACCACGAGCGGCTGGTCGAATTCCACCGGCTGCGCGTCGTGAATCAGGATTTGCTGTATCGTACCGCCCTTCGGCGCGACGATCGGGTTCATGACCTTCATCGCTTCGATGATCATCAGCGTGTCACCTTCCTTGACCGCCTGGCCGATGCTCACGAACGGCGAAGCGCCGGGTTCGGGCGACAGGAAGGCGGTTCCGACCATTGGCGACTTGACCGCATCGATCGGCGCGGCCGGTGCGGAGTCGGCAGTGGCCGCCGCCGCAAGCGCCGCTACCGGCATCGCTGCGGCCGGCGCTTGGGCATAAGCCATGACCGGCGCGGCTTCGCGCTTTACCTTGATCTTGCGATTGCCGTCCTCGACCTCGATTTCGGTCAATTCGTTGGCTGAAAGCATTTCGGCGAGTTCGCGGACCAGGGCGCTATCGATTTGCATCGGCAGCCCGGATTTGTCGTCGGCCATCACTGTTTCCCTAACGTTAGGTTCGATGTTGCGCGCTCACTGTCAGAGCCGGACGGCTTCGTCCAGTGCCAGAAGGTAGCCCTTCGCACCTTGCCCCTTGATCACCGAGTGCGCGGCAAGGGCAACAAGGTCGGTGTGGCGAAATGCTTCGCGGGTTTCTGGATTGCTCAAGTGCACTTCGATCACGGGCGTCGCAATCGCCTTTACCGCATCGTGGAGTGCGACGGACGTATGTCCGTAGCCACCGGGATTCAGGATCACGGCCTTAGCACCGGAATCTTCCGCCTCGTGAAGCCAGTCGATCAGATGACCTTCATGGTTGGACTGACGGATGTCGATGCCGACGCCCAGTTCCGCTGCGCGTCGGCTCATTACCGCTGCAATACCGTCCAGCGTCTGCGTGCCGTAGATCTCGGGTTCGCGCCTACCGAGGCGATTGAGGTTGGGACCGTTCAGGACGAAAATGACCGCCATGTTTGCCTTCGCGACTGAGCCTTCCTATCTGCCCTAGCGACAATGAACGTGACTGACACCCTTCAAGTGACCGTCAATGGTGAGGCCCGGCAGCTTGGCGCCGGCAGCGTCGCCGATCTCGTCCGTTCGCTCGGCCTCGATCCGGCGCGCGTCGCGGTTGAGCGCAATCGTGAAATCGTCCCTCGTTCGACTCTTGCGGATGTCGCAGTGGTCGAAGGGGACAAATTTGAAATCGTCCATTTTGTTGGCGGGGGTTGAGTGGTGACTGACCAGTGGAGTGTAGCGGGCCGGACATTCACATCGCGGCTGATCGTCGGCACCGGCAAATATAAGGATTTCGCTGAAAATGCGGCGGCGGTTGAAGCGTCGGGGGCACAGATTGTGACCGTCGCGGTGCGCCGCGTGAACATCTCCGATCCGTCGCAGCCCGTCCTGATGGACTATATTGATCCCAAGAAGATCACCTATTTGCCCAACACTGCAGGCTGCTTCACCGCCGACGACGCAATCCGCACGCTTCGACTGGCGCGTGAGGCTGGCGGATGGGATCTCGTCAAACTCGAAGTGCTCGGCGAAGCTCGTACGCTCTATCCAAACATGCGCGAAACGCTCGAAGCGACTGAGGTGCTGGCGAATGAAGGCTTCCTTCCGATGGTCTATTGCGTCGACGACCCAATCGCCGCGAAGCAATTGGAGGACGCCGGCGCCGTCGCGATCATGCCGCTGGGCGCACCAATCGGGTCGGGCCTTGGCCTGCAGAACCGGGTCACGATCCGGCTGATCGTCGAGGGCGCTAGCGTGCCGGTGTTGGTCGATGCCGGGGTCGGCACTGCAAGCGATGCGGCGGTGGCGATGGAATTAGGCTGTGATGGCGTTCTGATGAACACGGCAATCGCCGAAGCCAAGGAGCCGATCCGAATGGCGCGGGCGATGAAGCTTGCGGTCGAGGCCGGACGTGACGCCTATCTTGCGGGACGCATGCAAAAACGCCGTTACGCTGATCCTTCGAGCCCATTGGCCGGGCTGATCTGAGCGACGAAGCGAAAAAAAGTGCGACCAGTCGAGCAACCGTTGAGCAGTCTGCCCGTTGATACTCCATAACTCAATTAGGAGAGAAAAAATGGGCGAATTCAAAGAGAACGTTAAGGGTATGACCAACGAAGCCATCGGCAACACCAAGCAGGTTGTCGGCGACGCGACGGACAACCCGGAACTGGAATCCGAAGGCAAGGCCCAGGAAAACAAAGGCGAAGCGCAGTACATCAAGGGCGACCTTGAAGAAGCTGCTGGGGACGACATCTAAGCGTCCCGCCAATTCGAACGAACAAGGGTCGCCTTTCGGGGCGGCCCTTTTTCGTGCGCTCAGGATTTCTGCCGGAGTTTCTGGATCGTCGTCTGGTTGCTGATGATTTCCACATCGGTGACGCAATGGATCAGGCGGATCCCCTTTCGTCTCAATGCTTCTTGGAGAGCATCGGCGAACGCACCCGTTTCCTCGACCCGCGTCGCCCAACCACCATAAGCCTTGGCAAGTTCAGAGAAATCCGGATTTGCAAGACGAGTGCCGCTGACCCGCTCGGGATAGTCACGTTCCTGGTGCATTCGGATCGTTCCGTACGCACCATTGTCGACGAGGATAACGATCAAATCGGCATCATATTGTGCAGCCGTTGCCAATTCCTGTCCGTTCATCAGGAAATCGCCGTCGCCCGCTACGCATACGATTGGCCGATCCTTGAACCGGATCGCGGCGGCGACTGCGGCAGGCAAGCCATATCCCATCGTCCCGCTGGTCGGCGCGAGCTGTGTCGGCATGACGCCATAGCGCCAGTAACGGTGCCACCACCCTGAGAAATTGCCTGCACCGTTACAGATGATGGTGTTTGCCGGCATCGCGTCGCGCATCGCCTTTACGCAGGGGCCAAGGTCGAGGCGAACGCCGTCGCGCGGCTTGGGCTCTGACCAATCCAGCCATTCGCGGTGCGCTTCCTCGCCCGCGGAAAAGGCTACGAGATCAGGGTCGTGCCAATCGGCAAGCACCTCGGCGAATTCATCCATCTCGGCACAGATCGGCAGGTCGGCGGCATACACCCGGCCAAGTTCGTTGGGATCGGGGTGGACGTGGACCAATATCTGACCGGGATGATCGGGAGTGACCAGCTTGTAGCCGTCGGTCGTCGATTCCCCCAGCCTTGCGCCGACGACCAGCAAGAGGTCGGCGTCGCGAACGCGTTGCTGCAACATGGGATTAGGACCATAGCCGAGCTGGCCGGCATAGACCCGGCACTGATTGTCGATCGCGTCCTGTCGGCGGAACGCGGCGGCAACAGGAATGCCGTGACGCGCCGCAAAGGTTTCGAAGAAGTGTGTTGCGGCCGGGTTCCAGCCCGCGCCGCCGATGATTGCGACCGGATTGGTGGCGTCCTTGAGCAATCCGAACAAGGCTTGGATGGCACCCGCGCACGGCGGCTGGTTGATCGGCGGAACCGGCGGTCGATCGGCGGCCTCGACGTAGTCGCGTAGCATGTCTTCGGGAATGGCCAGCACGACCGGACCTGGTCGTCCGGAGGTGGCGACGCGGTAGGCACGGGCGACATATTCGGGGATACGCGCGGCGTCGTCGATCCGTGCCGCCCATTTGGCGATCGGTCCGAAGAAGGCCGCCATGTCGATTTCTTGGAAGCCTTCGCGGTCGCGGTCGGCTCTGTCGAGGTCGCCGACGAACAGGATCATCGGCGTCGAATCCTGCGAGGCGACATGGACGCCTGCCGATGCATTGGTGGCGCCCGGACCGCGCGTCACGAAGGCGACGCCGGGTCGCCCGGTCATCTTGCCATCCGCATCGGCCATGTAGGCGACTCCGCCTTCCTGCCGGCATACGACTAGGTCGATTTCGGGCGCATCGTGGAGCGCGTCCAGAACGGCGAGGAAGCTTTCTCCCGGCACGGTGAAAATGCGATCGCAGCCTTGGATCCGAAGCTGCTCGACGAGAATTTGGCCGCCGGTACGTTGGGTCATATCGGCCGCTCTAACGCGATTGACAGTCGTTGTGGAGACGCAAGGGGAGACTTTCTGCCAGTTTCGTGCTAGACACCTCGCATCACACGAAATTCCAAGCCTAAAAGCCTCCTGTGACTGAGAGACTCTCCGCGCTCTCGCTTTTGCTGCAGGAAATTCCCAACGATGGATCTGAATTTTGAATTGATGCGCGAACAGATCGCGCTTCACCGTGCGCAGATGGCGATTACGCCCGCGCGCCGCCTAGGCCACCGTGCCGATGCCCGCTCGATCCGCGGTCGGATCGACCAGCGTTTCGCCAAGCGCAGTTCGTACCGCCCGGTGTCGGCATGAGCCGCGTCCTCCTGCTCAACATGGCCGAGAGCACGGTTCGCAACGAATGCGAAAAGTTCGACATCGGCATTTCCGCGCTTGAATCGCTGAGCAGCAATGGCGTCCGTCTCGTCTGCATGAGCGTCGATGGCGCCGAATCCGCGCGAAAGCGGTTCAAGGCGAAGCTGATCAAGGGCGACGTAATCCGCACCAAGCACCGCCCGACGCGTCCGCTCTGGTAATCTTCGCCGCGCCGACCCTTGGTCGGCGCGGGACAGGAGCGGTCTAACTTATCGCGAAAATACAGCGCCGTGCGGATTGCCATCACCGGTCCATCCGTGCGGCCATTTCCTGTTGACGAAACTGAAACCGGGCTGGCCATCCGCATCACGAAACTTGTCGTCGATGGTCAGGGCGCCGGTCTTTTCGTCCAGCTTGAGCAGATACATCCGGTCCCCTTTCTTTCCCGAGGTCACGACCAGGCGCTTCGTTCTGGCATCCCAACCGGTCCAATGCGGCGAGTAGCCGTCGTTGATCGTCAGCCGTGACACTTCGCGCGGTGCGGAGCCATTGGCGATATCGAGCACGATATAGCCGTGGATGTCGGGAACGCTTTGCACCAGATAATGGCCGACGATGGACGGCACCCCGCACCAGTTGCCGGGAAACTGGTGGACCAGCTTGGCCGTCGGGTTCGGCCCGTCCATGCCCGACACGCGCTGGATGCCGCAGGACAAAGTCTGGATATAGACCGATCCATCGGGACCGACCCGCGCTTCCTCCGGGGAGATATGGCCGCTCCGGCTTGGTCCCGGGTCGAGCCGGTGCGTGCCAAGCAATTTCAGGTCGGACAATCGGAACAGTTGATAGGTGTTGCTGGTCAGCAAATAATCGTCGCCCATCGGTGAATTGGTCACGAGCACCCGATCGATCTCCGGCAGGACGGCAAGGCTGTAGGGGAGCAATCCCTCCTCCGGCATGGCCGGATCGTCATTGCTGACCGACCGCACCACTTTTCCCTGATCGTCGATCTCGACCAGCCCGCCGGTTCGGCCGCTCATCGCCATGTGGCCGCCGTGGTCGACGAACTGGAAGGAGGCCAGCACATTGCCGTTGGGCAGCCGCAGGTAGCTGTGCGGCATGCTGTACCCGCCCATGCTTTCGAACGAGGTCGCAACCTTGGGCGACAGCGGATTGCGCAAGTCGAAAATGAAGGTGCGATTTGCGTCATGGTCGTTGGCGAACAGCATTCCGCTTTCCGGCATCACATATTCGGTGTGATGCGCCTTGACGCTCTTCTGATCGGTACCGACGCCGCTCACCAGCTTGCCGTAGGTTGGGGAGGCAGGATCCGCGTCGACGACGATCAGGAAATCATTGCCCTGCTTGGCTTGGTCTCCGGCCCAAACGAAAAGATAATGGCCGCCGTCCTGACCGCCCTGCGCAGGCGCCACGCCCATGGCAGACAGCGCCAAAACCCCAAAAAACACCCCACGAAGCATCGGCATTCCCCCTTCGGTGTCGTTGACAAGGACCGCTGCAGGAACGCGCAGGATGGCGGCCAGTGTCGCACCACTCGACTGTTGCTGCAATGAAGCAGGAAGCTGTCAACGACACGCGCTTGTTCGATGTCCACAAGTAGAGCCAGCAATGGGTAGATAGCTGACTCTAGCGCCTCGCCTCACGTGGCCGACTGAACGGTTGCCTTGCGCTGCCAAGGCCAGCGGAAGGAGGGGCCTGATTTCAGCACAGCGCGGCGGAACAGACGCGATGACAGGCGGATGATCAGCGCAACCCACAAAAGCTGCCACGCAATGGCGACCAGATGCGGCCAGATTTCCGGAAGCTCTGCTGCGCGGGCGATCATCGTGAAAGCCGATGACAAGGGGAAGGCTGCAGCGATCAGACCTTCCGCGCTATCGTGGTGGCCAATCGAGAGTTGGGCCAGCCCGAAAAGCAGCAATTGCGCCATCGTCACCGGCATCGACAGGGTCTGCACCTCGCGCACCGTCGACGCCTGCGACCCGATGCCCAGGAACGTCGACCCGATCAGCAGATAATTCATCGTGTAATAGATGAAGCCGAGCGCGACGTACGCGGGCCAACCGACCGCCGGGGCCGGCAACGCGCTGATCCCCGCCTTTGTGAGGAAGACGACCGCAAGCGCGCCGGCGCTCAACCAGACCGCAATCCCGATCAACGACATCGCAAGCATGGCGAATAATTTACCGAGGAAGATGGCGTCGATGGGGATGGCGGCGGCAAGCACCTCGATCACCTTGTTCGACTTCTCCTCGATCAACTGGCTGAGCAACATGCCAGCCAGGAAAACGGTCAGGAAGAACAACAGGAATTGGCCCGCCCGCGCCGTGACGCCGCGCGCCTCGGCCAGCGACCCGGCCGAGGAATCGGTCAGCGTGACCGCCATCGGCTGACCGGAGATCGGCATTCCGACCCGCATTCGCTGGGCCTCGTCGACGAACATTCCGACTTGCCGGACGGTCGTCCCGTCGGCGCGCACGGCGCCGGTGAAGTGAGGATTGAACAGTCCGCCGTCGAGCACGCCGAGCAATTTCTGCCCTTCGTCCTTCAACAAGCGGTCGCGTTGCAGCTTCATCTCCGGTTCCGGCGCCACCGGCACCAGCACGACGAAACCGCGCTCGCCGGCCAGTGGTTCCAGACGGGTACGAGCTTGCTGAAGCAGATCGAAATCGGCTTGCTGGCCAATCACCGCCACCGTGGTCGGCGGGGCTTCGTTTGCCGCCCGCGCACCAAGTCCGCCAAACAGCATGCCAATCGCGAGCGGGAATAAGGGACCCAGGAGGAAGAACAGGAAGGTCTTGCTGTAAACCGTCGCGACGAAATCTCGGCGGCCAACGACGAAGGCGCTGCGGACGATCTTGCCGAAGTTCATGCCGCTTCTCCCTGGCCCGTCATTTCGCGAGCCGCCGCCTGTCCGGCGATGGCGACGAAGGCGTCGTGCAGCCCGGGCCGCTCGATGCTCAGCGTCTCGATTCCCGCGCCGCCGTCGATCAGCGCCTTCAGCAATGGCTCGGGTCCGCCATCGGGAAGCTCAAAGACATATTCTGGGCCGTCGCGTTGGGCGTTGGCCGGGATCGCGCTGCGCCACGGGCCATCGGCCGCGCGGGTGCCGAGCCGGACGATGGGACGAAGGCGACCGCGCGCTTCATCAACGCGTCCGTCGAATGCGACATGGCCCTTGGCGATGATCGCAACCCGCTCGCACAGCCGTTCAGCATGGGCGATGACATGGGTCGAAAAGATGACGGTGACGCCATCATCGGCCTGCTCGCGGATCAACTCTTCAAGCTTGCCCTGGTTGATCGCGTCGAGCCCCGAAAACGGTTCGTCGAGGACGATCAGTCTTGGCTTGTGAACGATGGTGCCAAGCAATTGCACGGTCTGTGCCATGCCTTTCGAAAAGGAGCGGATCGGGCGCTTGACCCAATCGCCGAGCCCGCGCCCTTCGAGTAGCGTGATTGCGCGGGCACGCCCTTCCTTTAGCGGCAGGCCTCGCAACGCGCCCATGAACGCGATCGCTTCCTGCGCGGTCATCGACGGGTATAGGCCGCGTTCCTCTGGCAAATAACCGACCTCGCTCGCCGCATCGAGCGGCTGGTCGCGACCAAGCAAAGAGCGGATGCCGCTGTCGGGATCGATGATACCGAGCAGCATGCGGATCGTCGTGGTCTTGCCCGCCCCGTTGGGTCCCAAGATCCCGTAGATACTGCCGACCGGGACCGACAGGCTGACCCCGTCGACCGCGCGGGTGTCGTCGAAAATCTTGACGAGGTTTGAAGCCTCGACGGCGTTGCCTTGGTCCATGCAGACCGTGCTAAGGGCAAAAAGGTAAATGACAATCACCATCGAGCAGGAAATCCGCGAAAAAGCGGCAGAACTGGGCTTCGTCGCCTGCGGCTTCGCGCGCGCCGATGCCGCCGCCGACGCAGGCCCGCGGTTGATGCAATGGCTGGACGATGGTCGGCATGGCGACATGGGCTGGATGGAGGCGCGCAAGGAGCAGCGGGCCTCGCCGCGTGGACTGTGGCCCGAAGCCAATAGCGTCATCGCACTGGGGATGAGTTATGCTCCGGCGCACGATCCGATGTTATTGGCGGACGAAGCCGGCGTCGGCCGGATATCGGTGTATGCCCAGGGTGGCGATTATCACAAGACGGTCAAGAAGGCGTTGAAGGCGCTCGGTCGCTGGCTCGCCGACCGTCATGGCGGTGCGCTCAAGGTCTTCGTCGATACCGCGCCGGTGATGGAAAAGCCGTTGGCCGCCGCCGCCGGAATCGGCTGGCAAGGCAAGCACAGCAATGTGCTCAGCCGCGAACATGGCAATTGGCTGTTTCTGGGGATTATCTACACCGACCTCGAACTCGTCCCCGACGAACCCGCCGAATTTCATTGCGGCAGCTGCACGCGCTGCATCGACGCCTGCCCGACCGGTGCAATCGTCGCTCCCGGGCAGGTCGATGCGCGGGCCTGTATTTCCTACCTGACGATCGAGCTGGCCGGACCGATCCCGAACGAATATCGCGAGGCCATCGGCAACCGCATCTACGGCTGCGACGATTGCCTGGCGATCTGCCCGTGGAATCGCTTTGCCGAAGCGGCGAGCGCCAACGCCGCTTTCCTTCCGCGCGGCGAACTGGCGGCGCCGAGCCTGGCCGAATTGCTGGCGCTGGACGATGCTGCTTTCCGGGCGCTTTTTGCAGGTTCGCCGATCAAGCGGATTGGGCGCAACCGGATGATCCGCAATTGCCTGACCGCAGCCGGGAACAGCGGGGATCCCGGTCTTTTGGCGGATATCCGGCCGCATCTCGCCGATCCCGACCCGGTGGTCGCCGACGCCGCCCGCTGGGCGATGGGGCGTCTATCGCGCGAGCACGCCGACGCAGGAAGACAGATCTGAATTTTCGCCGGTCGGGCGACGCGTGTCGACATGGGTGACATATTCGTCGCCGCGATTGCCTTCGCGCGGATAAAGGTAGGCGTCGAGGACACAACTGGTCGCTCGCCATTGCAACTTTGTCCCTGGGCCTTCCTTCAATCGGAACGCCGGCTGGCCGAAGCGCGCCACCATATCCGACGCGCTCAGCCCAATCAGCGTTGCGCCGTGATGGACGGTAGTTACCGAAGTGCTTGGTGTGGTTGGCGTCGTCTGCGGTGCGGTCGCGCAAGCGGCGAGCAGCAGGGACGTCGAAGCGATCAGGATTTTGCGCATGGACGGACCATGGCGAGGCCCGCGCGGGCTGGCAAGCTTGCTCCGACGACCCGTCGCGGCTAGGCGGTCGCCCGACTTTTTCTCCTCATCACGACAGGACCTTCCATGACCGATCTCCGCTTCGAAGTGCTGTGCATCGGCAATGCCATCGTCGACGTCATCTCGGACGCCAGCGACGAATTCATCGCTGGCCAGGACCTCGACAAGGGATCGATGCGGTTGATCGACCAGGCCGAGGCCGTTCGTCTTTACGGCGAAATGGGTCCTGGCCGCGAAGTGAGTGGGGGCTCGGCCGGCAATACGGCGGCTGGTCTTGCAGCGCTCGGCATCAAGACGGGATTCATTGGCCAAGTTGCAAACGACGAGTTGGGCGACATCTACCGCCATGACATTGAATCGCAGGGTGTTGAGTTCCTTGTGCCCGCACGCGGCGATGTCGGCGCGACCGCGCGCTGCCTGATCCTGGTCACGCCAGATGCCCAGCGCACGATGAATACCTTCCTAGGTGCCGCGCAGATGCTGGAAACGGCGGGTGTCGACATGGCTGCGGTCGCGGCATCGGGCATCACCTATCTCGAAGGCTATCTGTGGGATCCAGAAGCGCCGCGGGCCGCGATGGAAGCGGCCATCGATGCAGCGCATGCCGCCGGACGCCGGATTGCCTTCACGTTGTCAGACAGCTTCTGCATCTCTCGTCACAAGGCGGATTTCGTCCGGCTGATCGAAGAGAAGAAGATCGACATCCTGTTCGCCAACGAGGCCGAAATTGCCGAAATGGCCGGCACCGAGGATTTCGATGCGGCGGTGAACACCTTCGCCGACAAGGTCGCGACCCTGGTCGTGACTCGAAGCGAGCAAGGCGCGGTGGCCATTCGCGGGGCCGAGCGGGCGCAGGTGCCGGCCGAAGCGATCGAGCGACTAGTCGACACGACCGGTGCGGGCGACCTGTTCGCGGCCGGTTTCCTTGCCGGTGACGCGCGCGGGCTGGGGCTGGAGAAGTCACTGAAGCTGGGCGCGATCGCGGCGGCAGAGGTGATCCAGCATTATGGCGCCCGTCCGGAAAAGGATTTGAAGGCGCTCGCTGCCGGCATCCTTTAATCCCATCGATCCAGCCCAACGGAAAAGGGGAGGCCCGAAAGCCTCCCCTTCTTTTTGTCCGTCGAACGCTTGAGAACGCTAGCTGCGTTCTTCCGGCGAACCCGGCACCGGGATGCCCGGCAGCGGTGCCGCATCGATCGGCGGCGCATTCGGGTCGAGTTCCGGAACCTCGACGATGCCCTTGCCCATGTGGCTGTGGCGGCGGCTGTAGAGGAAGTAGATGAACAGCCCCAGGATCGTCCAGCCTGGCAACATCAGCATCGCTGCAGTCGGCAGGTTGAGGAACAGGAACAAAGTGCCAAGCACGGTGGCCGGACCGATGATAACCAACGCCGGAACGCGGAAATCACGCTTGCGCGATGGATCCGTCTTGCGAAGGACCATCACTGCGATCGCCACCATCATGAACGCATAGAGCGTTCCGGCGTTGGCGATATCGGCCAGCTGACCAACCGGGAAGAATGCGGCGGCGATGGCCACAACGACACCGGTGATGGCCGTCACGACATAGGGCGTCTTCCATTTCGGATGCACCTTCGAAAGCACTTCGGGAAGCAGGCCGTCACGGCTCATCACGAAGAAGATTCGGGTCTGTGCAAACAGCAGGACCAGGATGACCGACGGAAGCGCCAGGATGGCGGCATAGCCGAGCATGTTGCCGATCGTGCCGAAGCCAATCTGGCGAAGGACGTGCGCCAGCGCTTCGTTCGAACAGACCAGAGCGTCGGCATATTGCGGCATCGCGCACTGACGCGCGAGTTCTTCCGAACCGGCCGGGAACGGGATTCCGCCCGGCCCCATGATCGGCTGACCGCCGATGGTGCCGATGGCGCCAGCTGCGACCAGGATGTAGAAGACGGTGCAGAACAGCAGCGAACCGACCAGGCCGATCGGGACGTTGCGCTGCGGGTTCTTGGTTTCTTCCGCAGCGGTCGAAACGGCATCGAAGCCGACGTAAGCGAAGAAGATCGTTGCCGCTGCACCGACCGCGCCGACCCCGGTGCCGAAGCCGCCAAAGGTACCCGCCGGAAGGAACGGATTGAAGTTGGCCGTATCGACCTTGGGCAAAGTGAGCGCGATGAACACGGTCAGTGCAGCCACTTTGATCGAGACCAGGATGGCGTTGACCTTGGCGCTTTCGCTGGTGCCGATCATCAGCAGCCAGGTCACCAGCAACGCAATGATCATCGCGGGCAGGTTGATCATCCCGCCCGGAGCGCCTCCGAGTGCCAGCGGCCCTGCCGTCAGGTAAGCGGGTAAATTTATCCCGAATGTGTCATTCAGGATTGTCCCGGTGAAATATCCGGACCAGCCGACCGAGACCGCAGATGCGGCGATGGCATATTCCAGCACCAGCGCCCAACCGACGGTCCAGGCCAGAAACTCGCCCATCGTCGCGTAACTATATGTGTAGGCCGATCCCGCAACCGGGATCATCGCTGCGATTTCTGCGTAGCAAAGCGCCGCCACGATGCAGACCGCACCGGCGATCACGAAGGCCAGCATCAGGCCTGGTCCGGCCTTCTGCGCGCCGGCCGCAGTCAGCACGAAAATGCCGGTGCCGATGATGCAGCCGATGCCGAACAGGGTCAGCTGGAAGGCACCGAGCGAACGGTGCAGCGATTTCTTGGCTGCGGTCGCCAATATGGCGTCGAGCGGTTTTACTCGATCAAGTAACATGAAGATCCCCTTGGCGGTGGCCCCCGTCACCGGTAGCGCGGGCGCTCGTTGCTCTAGTGGGATCGGAGCCTAGCGGGCTTTGTCTGCGGTGCAATCCGAAAATGCGAATAGGGCAGGAGACTTAGCCGGCGAGCATCGGCCCGAGCGGTTGACCACCGAAAATATGAAGGTGCAGATGCGGGACTTCCTGACCGCTGCGTTTGCCGACGTTGGCGAGTAAGCGATATCCCTGCGGCTCAGCGCCGGCGATCCGTGCTGCCTCGGCCGCGACCCGGACGAAATCGGCGATTTCGGCGTCGCTCGCTTTGTCGGCGAAATCGTCCCACGAGACGTATCGGCCCCTGGGGAGGACCAACAGGTGAACGGCTGCAAGCGGGTTGATGTCATGGATGACGAGGCTGTGGTTGGATTCGAACACTTTCTGGCTCGGCAATTCGCCGCGCAGGATACGGGCGAAGATATTCTGGTCGTCGTAAGGAAGCTTGTGATCGATGGGCATGAGGAAAACTCCGGAGGCGACTCTGCTTGACCGATTGGCCGGCATCGCTACCACGAAGGCATGAGCGACGACACGCCCGAAAGCCTGATTCCCTACGACGAAATTGTCCAGGACGCGCTCCGCGCCGTCGTTGGGCGCGTGCTGTCGGAGGTTGCAAGTTCTGGCGGGCATCTTCCCGGCGGCCATCATTTCTACATCACATTCCAGACGCGGGTGCCGGGCGTCACCATTCCAAAGCATTTGTCGGACCGCTTCCCCGACGAGATGACGATCGTCATCCAGCACCGCTTCTGGGACCTCAAGGTGGAGGAAGATTTCTTCACCGTGGGCCTGTCGTTCGGCGGCGTTCCCTCGACCCTGGTCGTGCCGTTCGAGGCAGTGACCGATTTCGTCGATCCGGCGGTCGATTTCAGCCTGAAATTCCACGCCAGTGCAGTTCCGCTTGACCCCGAAGACCATGACGAAGCGGAAAATGACGTGCCTGCGCCGCCGCCGTCGGCCGACGACGGTTCGAACGTCGTCAGCGTCGACTTCACGCGCAAGAAGTAAGCCGTCTCGGCGCTCGGCCGCCCTCGACTCTGCTTTTCGCTCTGGTTAGGGCTGCGCCAGTTTTCCAGATTCCAGTCGAAGGATCGCGACCTTTATGTCTACCCGCACCGAAACCGACAGTTTCGGACCGATCGAGGTCCCTTCCGACAGCTATTGGGGCGCCCAGACCGAACGGTCGATCGGCAATTTCCCGTTTGGTGAACGTGAACGGATGCCGCTCGAGATCGTCCACGCCCTTGGTTATGTGAAGCAGGCCGCGGCGCGGGTGAATGCGCGGCTCGGACTCCTCAATGCCGATGTCGCCGAAGCGATCCAGCAGGCCGCAGGCGAGGTCGCGCGCGGCGATCTTGACGAGCAATTCCCGCTTGTCATCTGGCAGACCGGCTCGGGCACGCAGTCGAACATGAACGCCAACGAGGTCATTGCGGGACGCGCGAACGAGCAACTGACCGGCAATCGCGGTGGAAAGGAACCCGTCCACCCCAACGACCATGTCAACAAGGGCCAGTCGTCGAATGACAGCTTCCCGACCGCAATGCATATTGCGGCGGGGATTGCGGTTTATCGACGGTTGCTTCCGGCGCTCGCGATGATTCATGAGCGTCTTGCCCAACAGGCCAATCGTTTCGACCATATCGTCAAGATCGGCCGCACTCACCTGCAGGATGCAACGCCGTTGACGTTGGGCCAGGAATTCTCCGGCTACGCCGCGCAGATTGCCGCTAACATCGACCGAGTCGAGGCCTGCCTTCCGCGGGTCATGATGCTTGCGCAGGGTGGCACCGCCGTCGGCACCGGCCTGAATTCGCCGAAGGGCTTCGCTTCCGATTTCGCCAAGGAAGTCGCCAACCTGACCCAATTGCCCTTCGTCACGGCGCCCAACAAGTTCGCCGAACTTGCGGCGCACGATACGATGGTCGAGCTTGCGGGCGTGTTGAACACGATTGCGGTCAGCCTGACCAAGATTGCCAACGACATTCGGCTGCTCGGCTCGGGCCCGCGCTGCGGGCTTGGCGAACTGAAGCTGCCGGAAAATGAACCGGGTAGCTCGATCATGCCGGGCAAGGTCAACCCGACCCAGTGCGAGATGCTAACGATGGTCGCGGCGCAGGTCATGGGCAACCATGTCGCCTGCACGATCGGCGGTCTTCAGGGTCACTTGGAATTGAATGTGTTCAAGCCGCTGCTCGGTGCCAACGTGATCCGTTCGATCAATATCCTGTCGGTCGGCATGGAAAGCTTCACGACGCGTACGCTCGACGGGCTCGAGCCGGACGAGAATCGGATTGCCGATCTGATGAACAAGTCGCTGATGTTGGTGACCGCGTTGGCGCCGGAAATCGGCTATGACAATGCCGCGACGATCGCCAAGCACGCCCACAAGAAGGGCATGACGTTGAAGGAAGCGGGGCTCGATCTGGGCCTAGTCGACGAAACGACGTTCGATCGCGTGGTGAAACCCGAGACGATGTTGGGCCGATAAGGCCGGTACCAGGAGGAACGATGAAAGCGCGCAAGATTTCGGCCGCAATTGCAGTCACCGCCCTCGGCCTGTCCGGTTGCTCGTCGTCGCCCAGTCCGCCGGCCAAAACGTCATCCTTTTCTCTTCCGAGCGCCGCCGCGGCAGCGCTGACCCCGGCCATCTACATGCAATTGGCCAGCACCAGCAGCCTGTTCGCCATTCGCGCGTCGGAACTTGCGGTGCAACGCGCGTCGAGCAGCAGGGTGCGCGAGGCAGCCCGCGCGATCATCACGGACCAGGGCGGCGTCGGCTCGCAGCTAAGCTACGCGGGCCGCCGGGTCGATCTTCTGCCAAGCGCGGCATTGACCGACGCGCAGGCCGCCGATCTCGAACGTCTGCGAACGACCGGCGACTTCGATAGCGAATACCGCCGGATCGTCGGCGGCGTTCTTGCACAGTCGCTGCAGGCCCATCAGGCGTTTGCTCGCGCCGGGACTAGCCCGACGCTTCGTCCGGTCGCGCAAATGGCGGCGCCGGTAACAAAGAAGAACCTCGACGCGGTCCGCCGCTAGGCGGTTACAGCTTCCAGTTCAGGCGGGCGCCGATGGCGTCCATCCCGGGGTTCTGCTTGCCGAAAAGCTGGGCATGGCTGAGGTGAACCCAGCTCGCCTCGATGCTCGCCCGGTCGCTGATCCGTGCGCCGACCGCCAGTTCCGGCTCGAACAGGATGCGGCTGCCGAATTCGATCCGGTCGTTGTTCGGATTGTCGTAATTGGATCCCGATCCGGTGTGCACCGCCAGGCCCAGGCCCGGACGGACGTAAATCTTGTCGCCGAATTTGAACGAGAAACCCGCAGCTGCGTAATTCGTGTCGCCCGCGCTGTTGACCGCCGCAAAGACGTAAGGCTGGACTCCCTGGCCGCCGCCGATCGGGTCCCACCGATAACCCAGATGGACATCGGCGCCGCTTTCGACCCCGCTCTTGGTCAACGGCGTCTTGACGTCATGGACGTATAGCCCGCCGAACACTTCGCCGGCATGGGCCGGCGCGGTGGAGGCGAGAACCACAACAGCGGCGAAAAGATACACTTTCACTCAGCTTCTCCTATCCGGAAACTTGCCGCACTTTGCCGGAAAAACGCAATCCGGCAAGGGATTTAGCTCATGCGCCCGATTGCCAGATGCGAATATCATCGGTCGGCCACAGCAGCATCCAGACATTCAGCGTCAGATTGTCGCGGATGGCGGCAAGAGTCAGCAATTCGAAGCCGACCACCAAAATGATGCTCGCCCAAACGGGAAGGCGCCGCGCTGCCAGAAAGCCCAGCGCCATCACCACAATGTCGCTCAACGAGTTGAGCATCGAGTCGCCGGTATAACCAAGCGCCATCGTCGCCTCGCGATAGCGGTCGATGACCAAGGGCGTGTTTTCGAACACTTCCCACGCACTTTCGACAGTCAGTGCGACCAGGAAGCGGCGGTCGGCAGGCCATTGCCGGAAGACCCGGGTCAGCAGCGCATAGAAAAGCACGCCGTGGATAAAATGGCTGGGGCTGTACCAGTCTGCCAGCATCTGGCTCTGCTTCGGGCCGACCGGCCCCCAAAATTCGATTCCGCCGCACGTGCAGATCGGCGGCCGCCCCATGGCAAGAAGGATCACGATGGTGATCGTGACGATCGCCAGTGCGGCAAGAAGGGCATGGCGGCTCATCGCCGCAAGGATTTAGCAGGCGTTGCCAGCTTGCAAAGCCCCTCACTTCGCGCAACACCCGCTCCGATGTTGCGGCTTTTCGGTCCTTCCTGTTCGCCAGCGCCGATCGATCCTGCGGCCAAGGATGCAATACCGGACAGCGCAGTCTGGATCGATTTGCTTAATCCGAGCCCGGATGAAGAGAAACTAGCCGAGAATCTGATCGGCCAGAACATCCCGACCAGGACCGAAATGCTCGAGATCGAACCGTCGAGCCGCCTCTACGAGCGCGACGACGCCACGGTCATGACCATGTCCGTTCTCTACAAGACCGATGCCAATACGCCTGCGGTCGACCCGGTCAGCTTCATTTTGACCGATCGCCATCTGGTGACGGTGCGCTACGTCGATCCGGCACCTTTCATCGGCTTTGCTGATCATACGTACGGCGATCCCGATACGGTCAAGACGCCGCTGGCCGCACTGATCGGTCTGATGGACGCCATCATTGACCGCCTTGCCGACCGGCTCGAAGAGGTTGCCGAGGAGCTCGATCACATCAGTCAGCAGGTTTTTCGGCACGACGCCCGGGCGTCTCGTCGCTCTCCAGAAGTGCGTTATGAAGCGCTGATGCTCCGGCTTGGTGCGGCGCAGCGCATTCTCGCCAAGACCCGCGAAGCATCGGTCAGCGCGACTCGCGTGCTCGGTTACCTCTCGTCGACCGACCGAGTTGATGTCGACACGGCCGAGGCCCGCCATCTCAAAAGCCTGGCCGGCGATGCCAAGGCGATCAACGATCACAGCAATTTCGTTGGCGATAATCTGACGTTCCTGCTCGACGCGTCGCTCGGCATGATCGGGCTTCAGCAGAATCTGGTGATGAAGATCTTTTCAGTCGTTGCGGTGGTGCTGATGCCTCCGACACTAATCGCGGGCGTTTACGGAATGAATTTCGAGCACATGCCCGAATTGCGATCGGTCTACGGCTATCCGATCGCCTTGGCGGCAATGTTGGCGAGCGCCATCATTCCCTATTGGCTCGCGCGCCGGAAGGGCTGGCTCTAGCCCCCTTTGCCCTGACCGCGCATCCTTGCTAGGGCGCCGCCAGCATTCGCGCGCCCGCGCGCCAGAGACATAGTACAAAGAGGAATATCATGATCCCGACCGGCCAGGACAGCTTGAAAACCCGCTCGACGCTGGAGGCCGGTGGCAAGACCTATGCATATTATTCGCTCGCCAAGGCTGGCGAACAGCTCGGCGACGTGTCGCGGCTGCCGTATTCGATGAAGGTTCTGCTGGAGAACCTGCTCCGCTTCGAGGATGGCATCACGGTCACTAACGACGATCTGAAAGCGATGGTCGACTGGCAAAAGGAGCGGAGGATCAACCGCGAGATCCAGTATCGCCCGGCCCGCGTCCTGATGCAGGATTTCACCGGCGTTCCCGCCGTCGTCGACCTTGCCGCGATGCGCGATGCGATGAAGACTCTTGGCGGCGATCCGCAGAAAATCAATCCGCTCGTCCCCGTCCACCTTGTCATCGATCACAGCGTGATGGTCGACGAGTTCGGCACGCCCAAGGCATTCGAGGACAATGTCGCGCTGGAATATCAGCGCAACGCGGAACGCTACGAGTTCCTCAAATGGGGAAGCCAGAGCTTCGACAATTTCAAGGTCGTCCCGCCGGGCACCGGCATCTGCCACCAGGTCAATCTGGAGCACATCTCGCAGACCGTCTGGACCGGCAAAGACCAGACTGGCGAAACCGTCGCTTACCCTGACACTCTGGTCGGCACCGATAGCCACACGACCATGGTCAATGGGCTTGGCGTGCTTGGCTGGGGCGTCGGCGGGATCGAGGCCGAGGCCGCCATGCTCGGCCAGCCGGTTTCGATGCTGATTCCCGAAGTCGTCGGCTTCCGTCTCGATGGTGTTCTCAAGGAAGGCATCACCGCGACAGACTTGGTGCTTACCGTCACGCAGATGCTGCGCGCCAAGGGCGTCGTCGGCCGCTTCGTCGAATTCTTCGGCCCGGGCCTCGATGCGCTCAGCCTCGCCGATCGCGCGACGATCGCCAACATGGCGCCGGAATATGGTGCGACCTGCGGCTTCTTCCCGATCGACGAGCGCACCATCGACTATCTCAAGCTGACCGGCCGCGACGACGACCGCATCGAACTGGTCCGCGCCTATGCCAAGGCGCAGGGCATGTGGCGCGATGCGTCTTCGCCCGAGCCGTTGTTCACCGATACGCTGGAGCTCGACATGTCCAGCGTCGAACCGTCGCTTGCAGGGCCGAAGCGTCCGCAGGACCGGGTCCGTCTCAGCGAAGTCGACGAAATGTTCAATGCCGAGCTCGACGGCACCTACAATAAGGCGCTCGATGCGCCGCGCGTCGCCGTCGACGGGCGCGATGTCGACCTTGGCCATGGCGACGTGATGATCGCAGCGATCACCAGCTGCACGAACACATCGAATCCTTCGGTGCTGGTCGCCGCCGGACTCGTCGCGCGCAAGGCTCGGGCGCTAGGCCTCGACAGCAAGCCGTGGGTCAAGACCTCGCTCGCACCGGGAAGCCAAGTCGTTACTGATTATCTCGATGCTGCCGGGCTGAGCGAAGACCTCAACGCCATTGGCTTCAACCTCGTCGGCTATGGTTGCACGACCTGCATCGGCAATTCGGGCCCGCTTGCACCCGAACTGTCGAAGGCTATTGCCGACAACGACCTCGTCGTTTCGTCCGTACTCTCGGGCAACCGCAATTTCGAAGGCCGCGTGTCGCCTGATTGCCGCGCCAACTATCTTGCGTCGCCGCCGCTGGTGGTCGCTTACGCTTTGTTCGGCACCGTGACGAAGGACATCACCAAGTGTGCGATCGGTCAGGACAAGGATGGCAACGACGTCTTCCTGAAGGACATTTGGCCGTCGAACGATGAAGTGCGTTCGCTGATCGACGCCCACGTCCATTCCGACATGTTCAAGTCGCGCTATGCAGATGTCTATCATGGTGACGATCGCTGGCGCGAAATCGCGGTCACTGGAGGCGACACCTACGCGTGGCCGGCCGGATCGACCTACATCGCCAATCCGCCTTACTTCACCGGCATGACGATGACGCCGAAGCCGCTGACCGACATCGAGGGCGCACGGGCGCTCGCCTTGTTCGGCGATTCCATCACCACCGATCACATTTCGCCGGCTGGTGCGATCAAGGCTGACAGCCCGGCGGGTCGTTACCTCAACGATCACCAGGTCGCGCGGGCCGACTTCAACAGCTACGGCGCGCGTCGCGGCAACCACAACATCATGATGCGCGGCACCTTCGCGAACATCCGTATTCGCAACCGCATGCTCGATGGCGTCGAAGGCGGCTTCACGAAGGGACCCTCCGGCGAAACGCAGGCGATCTACGATGCTGCGATGGACTATGCCAAGGAAGGCAAGCCGCTGATCGTTCTCGCCGGCAAGGAATATGGCACCGGCTCGTCACGCGACTGGGCGGCCAAGGGCACCATCCTGCTCGGCGTCCGCGCCGTGCTCGCTGAAAGTTTCGAGCGGATCCACCGTTCTAACCTCGTCGGGATGGGCGTGCTTCCGCTTCAGTTCCACGACAATGAGAATGCCGCGACCTACAATCTCGACGGGACCGAGACCTTCAGCATCGACGGCGTTGCCGAGATCGAACCGCGCCAAGATGTCACCGTCAAGGTGACCCGCGCCAACGGAGAAACACTCAACATCGTCGCGCGCTGCCGGATCGATACGTTCAACGAACTGGAATATTATCGCTCGGGCGGAATCCTTCAGTACGTATTGCGTAACCTCGCAGCGTGACGCTCGCCCTAGTCATCGACATTGTCGGTTGGATCGGCGCGGCGCTGATCCTCGGCGCTTATGCACTGCTGACGGCCGGCAAGGTTGCTCCGCGTAGCGTGACCTACCAAGGCATGAACTTTATCGGCGCCCTTGGCTTCATCGCCAACGGCTGGTGGCACGGTGCCATGCCGTCGGCGGTGCTGAACGTGATTTGGGCTGCAATCGGGATGGTGGCATTATGGAAAATCCGGACAGCACCCGCTTCGTCGATCTGAGCCACGTCATCGAAGAGGGCATGACCACGTTCAAGGGTCTGCCCGGACCGCACATCTGCGATTATTGGGCGCGCGATGTGTCGGCGGGCAATTATGACGACGGCTCGACCTTCCAGATTGGCCGGATCGACATGATCGCCAACACCGGGACCTATGTTGACAGTCCCTTCCACCGCTATGCCGACGGCAACGATCTGAGCGCTTTGCCGCTGGAGTCGATTGCCAACTTGCCCGGCATCCTCGTTCACCAGCCTTTCGCCGACGGATTGGCAGTCGATGTCGCTGCATTCGACGGGATCGACGTTCGCGGTAAGGCGGTACTGGTCGCGACGGGCTGGGACCGACACTGGCGTACCGACACCTATTTCAGCGACCATCCGTTCCTGACCGCTGCCGCTGCCGAGTGGCTGGTTGGCGCTGGGGCCGCCTTCGTCGGGATCGATAGCCACAATATCGACGATACGCGGACGCGCTCGCGACCGGTTCATTCGACGTTGCTCGCTGCGGACATCCCAATCGGCGAGCATCTCGCCAATCTCGACGCGATCGCCGGTCGCGACTTTCTTTTCTCGGCAGTGCCGCCGAAGGTGAAGGGAATGGGGACTTTCCCGGTCCGCGCTTACGCCTGCTTCGACTAGTCGAATCGAAGCCCAACCCACAGCGTGCGCGGCTGCGTTCGTTCGCGCGTTCCATCGCCGAGAACGCTGGTCAGAACCCGCCGGTCGAACAGGTTTTCGGCGCGCAGATCGAGTGACAGGCGCCCCTTGATCGGAAATCTGGCGACGGCATCCATCGTCCATGCCGACGGCAGAGGTTTAGGGTCTGCCTCGCTTTCGTCCTGCTTCCCAATATAGCGCATCGTGATCGAGGCCATGCGACCGCGATCACGCCAGCCCGCTGTTGCCGACGCCTGGACCGACGGAATTTGGGCAGGGCGCTCACCGTCGAGGAAAGCGGCCAGACCGTCATCGCGGATACGGGCATGGGTCAGCGCCGCGCTAGCTCCGAGCGACCATGGGCCGCGCTTCCATTCGCCGTCGAGCTCAATCCCGCGCGAAGCGATGGCGTCGAGGTTCTCGCGGCGGCGATACTTGCCGCCAGCCGCAACGAAACCGACTCCCGGAAAAACGCCAGAGCCTTGACCCAGCGTTACGTTGGCAATGGCGCCGCGTAGGCGGTTGGCAAAGGCGGTCAGTGACAGGCGTGCCCCGTCGCTCGGTCGCCAGTCCGCCCCGAATTCGGCGCCAATCATCCGTTCGGGCGCCAGACCGGCATTGGCCGCGGTCGCGTCCATTCCGACGCGGAACGGTCTTACCAGTTCGTTTATCGTCGGCAGACGCCAAGCCCGGTACGCTGACGCGCGAAGCGACAAGGCTGGCGACAGGCGTTGATCAATCCCGGCTCGGATCGACCATTGGGTCCCGTCGCGGTCGGGAAAAGCAACGTCGGTAATCACGTTCCCGCCGACATTCGATTCGAAAAGTGATGCGCCGGAAATCGCCCAGCGATCGATTCGCGCGCCTGCGCCCAGCGTCGTGCCGCCGTGCGTCCAGCTGGCGTCGCCAAACAGGCCGGATGTCAGAGTTTCGGCGCGGGCGCGGCGTTCGCGGGTCGGTTGTCCGGCGGTGAAGAGATATCGTTCTTCGGTCTCGCCGCCGGTCCAGCGAATGTCGGCGCCTAGTGTCGCGGTGACTGGTCCCAAGCGAGGTTTCCACATTGCCTTCGCGCCCCAACCGCTGGCCGGAACCTTATATTGGTCGAGGGCAGGGGAGACGGTCAGGCGCCCGGAACCGACGCTTGCAAAGCCGCTTTCGAACCGCCGCTGCTGCCCATAAGCAAGCAACGACCATTCCTTTGCCACCACACGCACCGACGCATCGACCCCGCGGCCGCGATTGTCGGTGAAATTGACACCGCGGTCCCGCCGGTCATCGTGAACTGCAATGCTCGCCTGGAGTTCGGCACCGCCCAGCGGCGCGAGGAAGCGCAGCCTGCCATTCGCCTGACGATATGGCGCACGGCGGTCGACCGGGCCGCGATCGGCCTCGACAATCGGGGCGAACCCGTCGCCGCGCTGCAATGCCAGACCGCCGATGAGTGTGGACGCGCCGATTAACACGCCTAGCCGGGCGTCGGCGTCGACACTGTCGCGCGACCCGACAGCAACGGCGCCGCGCAAAAGTCCATCGGATATTGCGAGGCTATCGATGCTCAGCGAACCTGCAACCGCGCCCGACCCCATCGTCACGCCGCCATTGCCGCCGCGCGTCACGATGAGCCGGTCGACCAGTCCGGGATCGAGCGCGGTGAAATTGATCCAGCCGCCGAACGGGTCGGCCTGAGGCACCCCGTCGACCTCGACCGCGAAGCGGCTTGCAGCATTGCCGCCAAGTCCGCGGGCGGTCAGGCCTTGGGCTGTGGGGTGGCTCGATCGGGCATCGGAACGTCGGAAGCTGGTAAGGCCGGTAACCGATCGAACGACATCCTCCATCCGTCCGCTCGCGCTGCGATCAAGGTCGGTGCGATCGAGGACGACGCGATGCTGCCCCGCCGGCTCATCGGGCAGCCCACGACCCGTGATCACGATGGCGGCCTCGGTCGGCTGGAACAGCGCCGCGAGCACCAACAAGCTCATGCCGCGAGACTTTCGGCGAGCCAGTCTGGAATGATCGCGCCTTGGGGGATCGCGTCGATCCGTGCGTGCACGACCGAAAGGCGCAGATCAGGGTACGTCGTGCGGGCGCGCTCGCCGCCATCGCCCTCGACGACCACTAGTCGTCGGTTGACCTTCGATCGCCAATTCATCCGCGCGGTATTTTCCTGTCCGACGAAACAGCCTTTGGTGAAGCTTACCCCGTTCAGTTCGACCGCATTGCATTCAAGCCAGAGCAGATCGCCAAGTTCAGCCATGCCTTCGCAGACGCCCAGACGCAGGCGATGCGTGCGCCACTCCTCGTTTATTTCCCCGTCATTCGAGGCGGGAGCCAGCCAGCGGCGCCCCAAGGCAGGAAGACGCGGATCGGGCATGCCGTCTTCGCCATTGGCCGCCCAGCGCACGACGAGGCGCGTTTCCGGTTCGATCGTGATCGCGCGGCGCAGGCGATACATGCCGATACGCTTGGCCAGCGCATCCGCGGCAGCAGCCTCGCAATCGATGAGTAGATCTTCTGTCGCGTCTGCATGGGACCAAACCAGAAAATCGAACAGGCATTTGCCTTGTGGGGTGAGCAATCCTGCCCAGACCGGAAGCGACCCGGAAACGTCGCTGGTGACGAGTCCCTGGAGGAATCCGCGAACGTCGTCGCCAGACAGGCGAAGCAACGTGCGATCGGTGAGGGTGGTAGCGGCCATTTCCATGAGTTAGGGAGCCAACGTGACTGACACAATCACCATTGCTCGTCCCGATGACTGGCACGTGCATTTGCGCGATGGCGCGATGCTCGAAGCCGTCGCACCGTGGACCGCCCGGCAATTCGCCCGCGCCATCATCATGCCCAACCTGCAACCGCCGATCACGACAGCGGCGGTAGCGCGCGACTATCGCACCCGGATCGAGGCTGCCGCCGGTCCCAGCTTCACTCCGCTGATGACGGCTTATCTGACCGACAGCATCGCGCCCGACGAATTGCGGCGCGGCCATGCGGACAAAAGCTGGGTCGCTGCCAAGCTCTATCCTGCCGGAGCGACGACCAATAGCGATAGCGGCGTCACCGACATATCGAACATCCGCTCTTGCCTGGAGGTGATGCAGAACATCGGCATGATCCTGTGCATTCACGGCGAAGTCACTGATCAGAACGTCGACGTGTTCGACCGCGAAGCAGTGTTCATCGACCGAACGCTTGCCCCGCTGGTGCGCGATTTTCCGGAGCTCAAGATCGTGTTCGAACATATCACGACACGGCAGGCCGCCCAGTTCGTCGCCGACACGCCCGCCAACGTGGCCGCGACAATCACGCCGCAACATCTTCATCTCAATCGCAATTCCTTGTTCGCGGGCGGTCTTCGCCCCCATGCTTATTGCCTGCCGGTGGTAAAACGGGAGGAGCATCGCCTTGCCGTGCGTGCCGCGGCGGTTTCGGGAATTCCCAAATTCTTCCTCGGCACCGACAGTGCCCCGCACGCACGCGGCGCGAAGGAAAACGATTGCGGGTGCGCAGGGATCTTCAATGCCCCATTTGCCCTCGAAAGCTATTGCGCGGTGTTCGACGAGGAAAAGGCGCTCGACCACTTTGAAGGCTTTGCCTCGCACCATGGCGCCGATTTCTATGGCCTGCCTCGAAACACTTCGAGGGTGACGCTTGAACGCGCCCCGGTCGTTGTGCCCGAAGAAATATCGGGCCTGGTTCCGTTCCATGCCGGAGAGACGCTCGAATGGCGGCTTTCGGGATCGCCGGGTTAATCACGAAGCGGCCAGTTGATATGGCGAAAAACCACCTCTATAGCCCGCTCGCTGTCGCTAGCCGGAGACGTGGGTGAGTGGCTGAAACCAGCGGTTTGCTAAACCGCCGTACGGGGAATTCCTGTACCGAGGGTTCGAATCCCTCCGTCTCCGCCATTTTGTCGCGTCGCGCCCAAGAGAAGGGTAGGCGATTGCGGAATGGTATGGCAGGCACAAACTCTCGCATTTTGATACAGATTTGGAATCACGGCCGCATCCAGCGTGATGTGCGCTATGACAAATTTTAGCGTCATTCGACAAGACATGGGACTTCGCATCATTGCGGGAAGCCGTGTTCAGCCGTCTAGCCCGAACTGTGTCGTGAAGGACGCACGCAGACTTGAAATATGATCTGCATCAATAATTTTGCATCATGCCGTTCTTTCTTATTGTCAATCGTGCTGGGTCTAGCTAAGTGAGGTCCTAGTTGCGCCGTTTGCCTTTTTGCAAGCGCCGTTCAAGATCAATCCGGCTGTGCCGGACGGATTGGGCAGGACGGATGTCTTAAGGAGACGAGCTGCAGTTAAGGTTGTTGTTCGATGGACGACAAATAGCAGGGGAAGTTAGTATGATCATTTCAAAGCGAATCGCACTTCTGGCGGGCGCATCCATTGCAGCGGTGAGCGTTGCTTCTCCCGCTCTCTCAGCGCCGTTTTATCCAGGTCCGGCACCCCATGATGCGGCTCCAAACGGCACCTACGCCGGTACTAATCACACTGTTGCGATCGCTCCGTTCACCGACAACATCACTCTTTGCAATATTGCGACAACCGCGGATTGCTTCTTCGGCGAAAAGGATGAGGGCAATGGCGTTCGCAACGCGAATGTTAGCACCGTCGTCGATGGCCAGGTCGAGCAGGTAGCCACAGGCGCCACTGGACCGGTCGTTTTCAATATTTCCAATGATTTGGGCGATTTCGCAGAATTCGGCGCCGTTGCGCTCGCGACGTCGGGTGCAGTGGCGACGGCTTCTGTGCATCTGAACACCGCGATCAGCCAGAATGCCGATGGATCGGACTCGATCACGCTCGACATCACTAACGATGGAACTCTTCTCATTGATTCGCTCGCCGTTGCGACAGGCACAGATGCTTACGCGCACGCTCATCAACATACGGCGATCAACCAGTTTGGGACTTCGACCGGCGACGATGTCGCGCTATCACTGAACAATACCGGCTCGATGTTCTTGAATGCGACGGCGATTGCAAACGGGGCGACCGATGCCAGCGCGACCGCATACATTCACGGCGGACAGATTAATCAGGGCGCTATCGCCAGTGGCTCCGCTAACGCTTCGGCCGTTATCAACAATGCGGGCTTATTGGAAATCAGCGCTTTTGCTAGCGCAAACGCGACTTCGGGTAGCGGCTATGCTTATGCCAGCCACAGCGGTGGAATCGAGCAGGATGCTACCGTCAACGGCAGTGGCCTGGCTTCTGTGGCCGTCAACAATGACGGGATGCTAGACATCAGCGCGATTGCGGTTGCCAATGGCACAAGCGGGGCTGATGCTTCCGCGCAGTTGTCGGAAGGGGTTTCCCAGTCCGCCTCTGCGACAAGCGGCGTGGCTTCAGCATCGCTCACTAACAATGGTGCTCTGCACATCAGCGCGTTGGCTCAAGCGAACGCTACGACAGGTTACGCTGAGGCGGATGCAGAAGTTGATTCGGCAGTCTATCAGTACGCTTACGTCGGTGCAGGGAGCGGAGATGCCTCTGTAGCAGTGGTCAATGCAGGAGCTTTGACTATTGCGGCGGATGCTTTGGCGAGCGGTACGAGCGCACAGGCTAGCGCTTCGAACAGTTACGCTATTTCGCAGTCTGCGACGAATTCCGGAAACGGGGATGCGATCGCCAGCTTGGTCAATAGCGCAACGACGGCTGCGTCGGGATCGATTGACATTAGCGCCAACGCGACAGCGAATGCGGCAACCAACTATGCTGACGCTTTCGCCGAAGTTTACACGGCGATTACTCAAGAGGTGAACAATTACGGCAGCGGCGATGCTATCGCCAACATCGCCAACGACGGTTCAATTAATATCAGCGCTGCCGCAATCGCGAACGGCGGAACGGGTGCCGAGGCAACCGTTTATAATGATTACGCAATCCAACAGGACGCGTACGCATCTAGTGGCGCTGCCTTGGCATCGCTGACGAACAATGGAACGCTGAACATCAGCGCATTGGCTGGGGCTGTTGCGACGACGGGTTTTGCTGATGCCTACGCTTCGGCATACAGAGCGATCGAACAGTCCGCGTACGTTAACGGCGGAAGCGGGGACGCTACAGCCCTTCTGGCAAATGCTGGATCACTGACGATCTCTGCCGACGCCCTGGCTAGCGGGACGAGCGCAGAAGCCACGGCTTACAACAGCTATGCAATTGCACAGTCCGCCACAAATTTCGGCAGCGGTAACGCGCAAGTTAGTCTGATTAATAGCGCCACTACAGCCGCTTCAGGTTCGATTGACATAAGCGCCAGCGCCTCGGCGAATGCCGCGACTGGGAGTGCTGACGCTTACGTGTCGAACTATTCCGCAGTTTCCCAACAAGCGAATGCGTATGGCGGTGGCGATGCTATTGCCAGGATTGCCAACGACGGTTCAATCAATATCAGCGCTGTCGCAATCGCGAACGGCGGAACGACTGCTGAGGCCACTGCCTATAATGAGTATGCATTCCAACAGGACGCGTACGCATCTAGTGGCGCTGCCTCGGCATCGCTGACGAACAATGGAACGCTGAACATCAGCGCATTGGCTCAGGCTGTTGCGACGACGGGTTTTGCTGATGCCTACGCTACGGCATACAGCGCGATCGAACAGTCCGCGTACGTTAACGGCGGAAGCGGGGACGCTACAGTCCTTCTGGCAAATGCTGGATCACTGACGATCTCTGCCGACGCCCTGGCTAGCGGGACGAGTGCAGAAGCCACGGCTTACAACAGCTATGCAATTGCCCAGTCTGCTACAAATAACGGCAGTGGCAATGCGCAAGTCAGTCTGATTAATAGCGCCACTACAGCCGCTTCAGGTTCGATTGACATAAGCGCCAACGCCTCGGCGAATGCTGCGACTGGAAGTGCTGACGCACGTGCGTCGAACTATAGTGCAATTTCGCAAGAGGCGAACGCCTATGGCGGTGGCGACGCGCTGGCTAACATCGCGAACGATGGATCAATCGATATTACTGCCGTTGCGATCGCTAATGGTGGAACTGCTGCCGAGGCTACAGCTTCAAACGACTACGCATTCCAACAGGACGCGTACGCATCTAGTGGCGCTGCCTCGGCATCGCTGACGAACAATGGAACGTTGAACATCAGCGCATTGGCTCAGGCTGTTGCGGCAACGGGTTTTGCTGATGCCTACGCTACGACATACAGCGCGATCGAACAAGTGTCTGCGTACGTTAATGGCGGAAGCGGGGATGCTTCTGCGATGCTTTCGGCAACGCGGGATCACTGACGATCTCTGCCGGGGCGCTGGCAACTGGTTCGGGTGCTGATGCGACTGCCTACGCTGAATACGCGATCGATCAGTCCGCTTCCAACAACGGCAGCGGAGATGCGGTCGTCAATCTGACCAATTCCGCGACCGGTTCGATCGATATCACTGCAATTGCCACGGCGAATGCGTCGATCTACAGATGCCTATGCGTATGCTAGCGCTTATCAGGCAATCGAGCAGGAAGCGGACGCGAATGGGAGCGGCGATGCATTGATCGCGCTTGACAATTCAGGCTCGCTTACGATCGGGGCGAGTGCCATTGCGAACGCGACGGGCACAACTGCTGGAACAGCCAGTGCAACGGCTTATGCAACTCGACCAATTGCACAATATGCCTCTGCATCGGGCGGAGGAAATGCCGTAGTTTCGGTGGTTAATAGTGGTTCGGTGGACGTCTCTGTCCTGGCATCGGCTAATGCCGTGTTCGGATCGGCAGAAGCGCAAGCCTACATCGAAAGCGGGATCAGCCAGACGGCATATGCGTCGGGTGGTGGAGATGCTAGCGTCTCGCTCGACAATAGCGGCAGCATCAACATGGTCGCGTCCGCTGTCGCAAATGGCGGGACCGGTGCTCAAGCTACGGCTTCGGTAGAAAGTGCGATTTATCAAAGTGCTTCCGCTACCGGCGGGTTGGCATCAGCTTCGCTCACGAACAGTGGGGCGATTACCATCGGCGCATTCGCGGATGCGGTTGCGACGAGCGGAAGCGCTGAGGCGAACGCTAATATCGATGGCGGGATTTATCAGTTCGCCTATGGTTCGACTGTGTCGCTCGATAACAGCGGTTCGATCGCGATGGACGCGGTTGCGAACGCAACGGCTCCGGCTTTCGCTTCGGCTTCGGCAACGATCCAGGGCATCAGCCAGAGCGCTACAGGAACGTCGGCGTCGGCAACGTTCACAAATAGCGGCACCGTTGATCTCGCGGCGATCGCCAATGCCAGTGGCTCATCGGCCTACGCGTTTGCGAGCGTTGAATACGGCCTGCTCCAATACGCCTACGGAACGGCATTGGCTACGGCCAGCGCGACGAATAGCGGGACGATGACGCTGGCCGCGAGTGCAAATGCGGTGGCGGCAACTGGGACCGCACAGGCATCTGCTTATGCAGAAAGCGGAATCTATCAGAGAGCTTCGGCTACTGCCGGAACGGCCACGCTCGCAATCGACAATAGTGGCTCACTGTCGTTGGCGGCGGTTGCTAACGCCACTGGCGCTGCGGACGCCTCAGCATCTGCGGGCGCGTATACGGCGCTTTACCAGTATGCGGACAGCACTCCCGTTATAGATGCCTCTATCAGCAACAGTGGGGACATTACGGCGCAAGCGACTGCGAATGCAGTGGCGGGAACGGCGGGCCTGACTGACTCTGCGTTTGCTGACGCAAGCGCTTATGGAATCGGCCAGCATTTACACGGGACTGGCGCCGCAATCGCGGCGTCAATCGACAATAGCGGATCGCTTGTGGTGAGCGCCTCGGCAAACGCTACTGGCGACGAGTTCGCTAGCGCCGACGCTTATGTGAGCGGCGTTTATCAGAGCCTGCATGGTGACGCCGCCAGCGTCCAAACAGCAGCATTCGATAACAGTGGTTCGATCGATGCGACTGCGTTTGCGGCTGCGACCGCTCTATCTGCAACTGCCTCGGCTTACGCGGTTGGCTACGGTCTGTATGCTTGGGACGCTGGCGCGGATTTGACCATTGATAACAGTGGCGACCTTAATGTGTCGGCCACGGCCATTGCGCCTACGCTCGCCCAAGCGACTGCAGTCGGCATGGATCTCAACGGCGCGATTATCTTTGCCACAGGCACCGCACCCCTGACCGGCTCCGTCGACAACTCTGGCTCGATCAATGTTGTCGCAGCGGCAAGTGCAAGCAGCGCACTGCTGAGCTCGGCCACTGCAACCGGGATTGCGATCAACTCTGGCGATAACACCCTGGTTGTTTCGAACTCTGGTTCGATCAACGTTGACGCAATCACCGCAAATGGCGGCACGGTGACAGCCAATGGCCTCCTTGTTACGGCGAATGCTGCACCCGGACCGTTCTTGGATCCGTTCACGTTCAACAATTCGGGTGACCTGATTGTCCGTCAGAGTGTCGACGGCGGTGCTAACTTCACACGTGGCATGGCAATCGATGTGACGGCTTCACCGAACCCTGCAATCATCAACTTCCTTGGTGGCGGGAACGTTTACGGTAACGTCGATATCGACACGGATGACGTGATTAACGTCACTTCGGGTGAGACAAGCTTTGACGGTATCATCAATCCTGAGTGCATGCCGCCGGTGTTTGACGGTGCAGCCAGCAGCTGTGGCCAAGGTGTCCTCAACATTGTCTCCAACGGAACACTGTTCCTCCGCGACAATGCAGCAAGTGCTGATTACGATGGGCCGGCTTACGTCTTTGTCGACACGCTGAATATGTCGGCGAGCGGTACACTTGCTTTCGAACTCGAGCCAACGGTGAATGGTGGGACGCAAGCCATTGGTACCTATCCGCAAGTGTTTGCGAATACGGCCAATCTCGATGGCACCCTCGAGGCGCGCGTCACTACACCGACCGGTCTGTTTGCAGACTCGTTGTTCTATAACAACCTGATCGACGCGAACACGCGGACCGGGACGTTCGACAATTGCGTACTTGGCGGTGCGTATGGCTCGTCTCCGCTTCTCGACGCGACCTGCGTTTATGATGCGGCGAATAATGTGGACTTGGGTATTACTCGCACTGCCTTTAACGCTCTTGGTGGGCTGACCGACAACCAGCTGGCTGTTTCGTCGGCTATCGAGAATGTCTATGCACCGACCCTGACAGGGCCGTTCGGCACTCTTCTGGCTGAGTTGTTCACCCTGGATGCCGGCAACCTCGTGAACGCGTATGATCAGCTCAGTGGTGTAGAATATCCCAATTATCTGCACGCAGTCCGGAACAACACCTTTGTTCTGAATACGTTTGTTTCCGATCAGCTGGATTGCTCCATCAATGTTCGGGGCGTCGATAATTGCCGTACTCCTGAGTATGGCGGACGCTTGTGGATTATGGGGACCTACAACAACGCCAAGCTCGACACGAACAGCAATGCCATTGGTTACGACGCGGATAATTGGTCGGCGACCCTTGGCGGTGACTACCGGATGGGGAACTTCTCAATCGGCGCCTTCGTGGGCTATCGTAAACTCGACGTCGACTTCCCGGATGCCTTGGTTGGTAGCAAGATCAAGGCCGACGGAATTCAAATCGGTCTCACAGCTGCGTACGATGTTGGAAGCTTCTATGTCCGCGGAATTGGAAGCTATTCCAATCTGAACGGTGACAGCAGCCGCCGCATCTCGATCGGCACGATCAGTGGCTCGATTAGCGGCAATCCGGATGTCGATGTCTGGTCGCTCTATGGTGAGGCCGGGGCTCGCTTCGACATTGGTGGCTCGTGGATTACTCCTTATGCTGCGATCGACTACACCAACATGAAGCTTGATGGCTTCACGGAAAGCGGCGTTCCGGGTGCGAACCTCAGCTTCGACAAGCAGAGTGAAAGCCAGACGTCGGGTGTTGTCGGTGTGAAGTGGACAGGAAACTTCGGCGGCATCGTGCCTGAGGCCAAGGTTGCCTACCGTTACGACTTCAGCTCGGATATCGGGGTGGATGCAAGCTTCGCTGATGCACCTGTCGGCGCCGACTTCCGCAAGGTTGAGAACCATAAGAAGGGCTCCATCCTTGCTGGGTTCAGCTTAGCTGGTTCGTTCGGCACGAACGTCCAGGGTCGCGTAGGGTACCAGGGTCGGTTCAATAGCGAAGTGAAGGACCACGCGGTGTACGGCTCGCTGTCGCTGCTCTTCGGTCACGCAGCGCCGCCGCCACCCCCCCCGCCGCCGCCTCCGCCTCCGCCTCCGCCGCCTGCGCCAGAAACGCAGACGTGTCCGGACGGGTCGGTGATCCTTGCGACGGAAATGTGCCCGCCGCCGCCGCCGCCGCCGCCGCCGCCGCCAGAACCAGAGCGTGGCTAAGGCGAGGCGCTGAACATCTCAGGTTTGCGGTTTGGAAACAGGCCGCACACTTGAAAGACGAGACAAGAAAAAAGGGGGAAGCAATTCCCCCTTTTTTTTGTTTCTAGCTTTAACTTCACTCGAGAATCTGAAATCATCACATCATGACCAAAACGAAAAAGCCAGAGAACAAAGCCGCAGCAGCAAGCACGGCGGTTTCCCCCAAAAACAATAAGACAAGCGCTCCGCTAACTAACGGCGCTGTGAAGCGCGGCTCTCCGATAGATCCGAAGGCCGGAGGCGTTCGGCCCGTTGGCGGAATTGACCAAGCAATTGCTAAGGCACAGCAGGGCCGGGTGAATGTCTCGCCAGCCAAGGCGATCGCAATGGCAGGTAAGCTTTTTTCTGAAGGAAAATTTCGCCAAGCCGAGCGAGTTTGCCGTCAGATAATCGATGCACGGCCTGGTCAGGCTGACGCACACAATATTCTCGGGGTCGCGCTCAACGCGCTTGGTAATCCGAAGGATGCGGTCGCCAGTTTGAAGCGTGCATGCAAACTAGCCCCAAAGGCTGCAAGTTTTCATGCTAACCTTGGGGAGGTCTACAGACAGCGCGGCGATACGGTTGAGGCGGGCATTGCGTTACGGCGTGCAATCGAGATTGACCCGAACAATTCCCAGGCCCTCAATAATCTTGGGATCATTAATTACGAAAAGCAGGATTTCGAGAAGGCGATCGAGTGTTACCGTCAAGCCCTGACGGGTCGACCGGCGATGGCAGAGGCGCAAAACAATTTGGGAAATGCGCTTCGTAAAGTCGGTGACCCCGACGGAGCTTTTTCTGCCTATCAAGAAGCCTTAACTCACCGCAGTACTTACCCCGAGGCATATAACAATCTTGGGACTTTATTGCGGGAAGACGGAAAATTCGACGAAGCTGAACATGCTTTGAAAAAGGCAATCGGACAGTCGCCACGTTATGTTGAAGCTCACAACAATTTAGCATCTCTGTATTTCTCGCAAAAAAAAGAACTTGAGGCACTTCGGATTCTCTCAGATGTGCTCAAGATTGCGCCCGACAACGCGACTTCGCTGATCCTAACAGCCAGAATTCAATTGAAACGGAACACCTTCGCAGCAGCCGAGCAAGCAGCGCGTCGTGTGCTCGCGAAAGATCCAAAGAATGCTGAGGCGCTGACGATCTTAGGGCAAGTGCTCCATGAGACTGATCGTTACGACGAGGCCATCTCGGTCTTGAAGGACGCATTGGATCAATCGCCGCAGAATTCCGAGGCGCGCAATTTTTACGGAGTCGCCCTAAAATCGGTCGGGCGATTAGACGACGCTAAGGTGGAGATCATCAAGGCAATTGAGATCAACGATCAGATGTACGGTGCTTACGCAAACTTGAATGACCTGGTTGATTTCCAGGAAGAGGACGAGCTTTTCGAGCGGATGGAGGCAATACTTGAAGCTGCAACCGATCCTCTGGCAGACCAGTTCATACCGTTGCATTTTGCATTTGCGAAGGCGTTAGACGATCGTGGCGATCACGCGCGCGCGTTGGATCACTATGTGGTTGGCGGCCGACTCAAGCGAGCTCAATTGAACTATGTTGAGGCCGAAACCTTTGAATTTTTTGCGGCCATAAAAAAAGCTTTTCCGAAAAAAATCTTTGCAACACGGGATTTTAAGGGAAATCCGGATGTCCGGCCTGTTTTCATTGTGGGTATGCCTCGCTCAGGGTCAACGCTAGTTGAGCAGATCTTGGCAAGTCATCCCGACATTGCAGGAGCAGGTGAGGTCAAATATCTCAGCCGTGCGCTTGGCATGCTGCGGGACCGCTTCCCCTCCCTGCCGAAATATCCCGAGATGCTTGGGAAGATCACACCCTCACAGATGGATATCATAGCGAATAACTATCTTGAAAATCTCACATCAGGGGCAGAAGACGCGAAGCGGGTAACCGACAAGCTTTTGACGAATTACTTCTTTGTCGGATTGATCCACCTACTTTTTCCAAACGCAAAAATTATCAACACCCTCCGAGATCCTGTCGACACGTGCCTTTCTGGCTTCACCAAGCTGTTTAAGGATGACATGCCACACAGTTACGACCTCAATGAACTAGGTCGGTACTATCGTGAATACGAAAGCTTGATGGCCCATTGGAACGATGTTCTTCCCGAAGAATCGATTACAACGATTAGATACGAAGATGTTGTCGCTAGCACGGAGAAGGAAGCACGACGTATAATCGAATTTTTGGGATTAGAATGGGACCCAGCTTGTCTAGACTTTCACAATTCCAATCGCCCGGTGAAAACGGCGAGTGTTGCTCAGATACGTAAGCCAATTTACAAGACGGCTGTAAAGCGCTGGATGAAATACGGCGATGGTCTGCAGCCTCTCGTTGATGCAATTGGCGGCAAATAGCCCATGTGTTTCCGTAACATGAGGTTGGTGAATCCTCGATTGTTTTACTAGATAGTTTGCTGATTCATTCTATCTACTATCTGCATTTCTGTCTCGCAGAGTGCTGCTTGTATATTTGGGCCGGTCGCCGGTTTTTGCATGAAGGATGGCCGGGTGGTTTGTGCAGGGACCAAGTCGGTCCCTGCACATAAGTTGCCATCGCAGACGCACCAGAATGTAGAGGTCCACGACCTCCAGAGTTAAATTTTCCCGGTAACAACGGTCAAACTAATCCATTGGGGACCATCGCTTGCTCGGAAATTTCGTTGCTCCCAAGCTGCGGCGGCTTCTCGGCTTTCGGATTCTCATTCGGCCCTCACGACGTCATCGAGCAAATCTGCGTCGGCCAGATCTCTGCTCCATAGCCAGCCAACGGAGAAGTTCTACTCTGTTCCCCGCCCGGCGCTCTTGATTGGCCGCGCTTTCCTGGAGTGATCGCCGCTTGTCTGTATCATGGCAGTGCACGGCATTGCGTCCGAAAATTGTCTCCGTTATTCCGCAGTTTAGAGCATATACGGAGATTCTGGGGCAAAAGCGCAGCCAACATGGCGCTCAATCTTTCGACGCACTCAAGCTTGGTGGATCGCCTTGACCACTTGGTAGGTTTCCAGGCCTTCCTTGCCGCCTTCGCTGCCGAAACCCGAATCCTTGATCCCGCCGAATGGCGCATCGGCGCTGGAGATGGCAAAGGTGTTGATCCCCACCATTCCGCTCTCGATCGCGTCGCCGAGCAAATTGGCACGGCGGCCGTTTTCGGTGAATGCGAACGCCGCCAGTCCGAACGGTAGTCGGTTCGCCTCTTCAATCGCGTCGTCGAAATCCCTGAACGGACGCGCAATCGCGACCGGGCCGAACGGTTCGTTATTCATGATGTCGGCGTTCAGTGGCACGTCGGCAAGCAGGGTCGGTTGGAAGAAGAAGCCTTCATTGCCGCGGTTGCCGCCCGCCATGACGCGCGCGCCCTTGGCTTGGGCATCGCGCACCAGCGCGTCGATGGCGTCAGGACGGCGAGAATTGGCAAGCGGACCCATCCGGGTCGCCTCGTCGAGGCCGTTGCCGACTTGGACTTGGCCCGTACGCTCGGCAAAGCCCTTGACGAATGCCTTGTAAATGCCCTCCTGCACCGTGAAGCGGGTGGGCGAGACGCATACCTGCCCGGCGTTCCGGAATTTCTGCGGCACGACCATGTCGAGCGTCTTTTCCAGGTCGCAATCGTCGAAGATCAGGACCGGTGCATGACCGCCCAACTCGAGCGTCAGCCGCTTCACGCCGTCGGCGCACAATTTCATGAGGTGTTTGCCGACTGGAACGCTTCCAGTGAAGCTGACCTTGCGGACAACGTCGCTGCCGATCAGGTGACGGCTGACCATGTCGGGAACGCCGTGAACGAGCTGGAACACGCCCTTGGGCAGTCCGGCATCGTCGAGCGCGCGCGCAACCGCGCCGGTGCAGCCCGGCGTTTCTTCGGGCGGCTTGGAGATCACGGTACAACCTGCCGCAAGCGCCGCGGCGACCTTCTTGGCGAGCAAATAGATCGGAAAATTCCAAGGCGTAAAGGTTGCGACCACGCCGACCGGCTGGTGGATGACCATCGAGCGCTGGCCAGTCGGACGAACCAGCAGGCGACCATAGTCCCGCTTGATCTCGTCGGCATACCAATCGAACATTGACGCCGCCCCGATCACTTCGGATTTGGCCTCGGCAATCGGCTTGCCCTGTTCCTGGGTCATCAGTGCACCGATGGCCGCGCTTCGTTCGCGGAGAAGGGCGGCGGCCTTGTGAAGGATGGCAGCACGCTTCTCGACATCGGTGGATCGCCAGCCGGGCAAGGCGCGCTCAGCGGCAGCAAGTGCCTCGTCGAGATCGGCCTCGGTGGCCATAGGCACATCGGCGATGGTCTGGGCGGTGGCGGGATTGACGACCGGGAAGGCGTCGCGGTCTTCACCGCTCTTCCATGCGCCGTCGATGAAGAGTTTCAGGTCTGCGTCATAGCTCATGATCGTCAGATAGGGGCGCGGCCCGCGAATACCAACCCGCCTTGAGAATGAAAGAAGGGGTCGCTACGTCTGGCGACCAGAAGGAGACAGAACGACATGACAAAGACCGAACTCGCGACCAAGATGCATGAAAATCAGGCCTGGCTTCCGGGAAAACGCGTCAAGCTCGACTTCGGCGATCAGGGCACGATCATGCTCGATGGCGCCGGTGAGAAGGTGAACGAGGACGACGGCGATGCCGACACCACGATCAAGATCGCATGGGACGATTGGCAGGCGATGGCGGCAGGCCAGCTTGATGGCATGACCGCCTTCATGACCGGCAAGCTCAAGGTCGAAGGCGACATGTCGAACGCGATGCAGTTGCAAGGCGTCCTGTCCAAGCTCAACGGCTAACCGATCATGGCGGGCGAGATGGATCTTGCCCGCCTTCTTGCCGGCCTGTCGCCTGAGCTGGCGGCAGGACGTTTTGCGTTCGAACGCAGCCAACATACGCAGCTGGGTGAGGGGGTGTTCGCCCTGATCCGCGAAGTTCCGGAACATCAACGACGGCCAATTCAGCTGGATTCACCTTTTCACCCTGCTGACGTTCATTGCGGTTCCAAAAGCCATCATGACCGCGCGGCAGGGAAACATTACGGCCCATAAACGGCACCTTCGCAATTTTTTCCTCGGGTCACTGATCATCGCGGGTGGCTTCACCTTCATTCCGGGTCGGACGATGTGGCAATGGGCATTCGCCTCGCCGCCAATTGACGCCGCTTCCGGCATCGCGCAGGCCGAGAACAAATGAAGGGGTGAGGTATGGAGCAGGCGCGCTGGGCAATCGATATCGACCGTGACGCAATCGCGACGGCACAGATCGTGGCGGAGGAGGACGGCCCGCTGCGCGACGGCGACGTCGAAGTACGGCTCGATTGTTATGCCATGACCGCCAACAACGTCACTTATGCCGCGCTTGGCAAGCCGGTCGGGCTATTCGCGAACGGCAAGGGCTATTGGGATTTCTTTTCGGTCGACGGCGTTGCCGGCCGACTTCCTGTGTGGGGCTTCGGAACGGTGACGCAGAGCGTCGCAGAAGGCGTGGACGTGGGCGAGAAGCTTTACGGATATTTTCCGTTGGCGTCGCATGTCCGACTGACCCCGGGGCGAATCAATCGCGGCGGTTTTGTCGATGTCGCGCCGCACCGCGCCGGGATGCCGTCGGTCTACGATCATTATCTGCGGGTCGCCGCGCTCGGCGATTATGCCAAGGCTGACCATGATTGGTGGCCGGTATTCAGACCGCTCTATCTGACCGGCTGGCTGATTGCCGACCAGTTCGAGGACGAGGGCGATTTCGGCGCATCGCAGGTCATCGTCGCTAGCGCCTCGTCTAAAACCTCAATCGGGTTCGCCCACGCCATGCGCCAACGCACGGGTGGACCCAAGTTGATCGGCTTGACGTCGCAGCGCGGCCGCGACTTCCTTGCCGACACCGGAATTTATGATGATCTGGTGCTCTACGACGAGGTTGAGACTCTGGAACCGGCGACGCCGACGGCCTTCGTCGATGTTGCAGGCGATGCGGCGGTTACCGCCGCACTTCACCGCCATTTCGGCGATGCGCTCAAACTCACCTTGATCGTCGGTAAGGCACATTGGGATTCCGGGCCCGGCGAACGGGTGCCCGCAACCGGATTTTTCGCTCCGGCGCGGATCGACAAGCGCAACCGCGACTGGGGCCCTGATGGGCTCCGCGATCGATTGGCGGCCGCCTGGACGCATTTCCTCGCCGAGGCCAAGACACTGTTCCGGCTCGACTTGCGCGATGGGCCTGGTGCCGCGCTCGATTCCTATAGCGAAGCCGTAGCGGGGCGCGCCGACCCGCGATCCGGGGTCGTGATCCGCCTGTGAACCGCCTTGCCGGTCCCGACTGGCTTACCTAAGGAGCGGTCATGGCAAACAAGATTTACCCAAGCGCCGCCGCCGCGCTCGACGATGTCCTGAAAGACGGCATGCTGATCGCCGCTGGCGGCTTTGGCCTGTGTGGCATTCCCGAACGACTGCTCGACGCGATCCGCGACAGCGGGGTCAAGGACCTGACCTTCGCTTCGAACAATGCCGGCATCGACAATGAAGGCATCGGCAAGTTGCTGCGTACGCGGCAGGTGCGGAAGATGATTTCTTCCTACGTCGGCGAGAATAAGGAATTCGAGCGCCAGTTCCTCTCGGGCGAGCTCGAAGTCGAATTCAGCCCGCAGGGTACGCTCGCCGAACGGATGCGCGCTGGCGGCGCGGGAATTCCCGGTTTCTACACCAAAACCGGTGTCGGCACGCAGGTTGCCGAGGGCAAGGAAGTCAAGAATTTCGATGGACAGGATTACATCCTGGAGCGCGGCATCTTCGCCGATCTGTCGATCGTCAAAGGCTGGAAGGCGGACGAGGCGGGCAATCTGGTTTTTCGCAAGACTGCCCGCAATTTCAACCAGCCCGCCGCGACTTGCGGCCGGATCTGCATTGCGGAGGTTGAAGAAATCGTCCCCGTCGGAAGCCTCGACCCCGATTCCATCCACTTGCCGTCGATCTACGTCAACCGGCTCGTCCTAGGCGCGCCTTATGACAAGAAAATCGAATTCACCACGACCCGCGAACGGGAGAGCGCATGATGACCGCGCATGATCACATCGCCAAGGGCTGGGACCGCAACCAGATGGCCGCGCGCGCCGCGCAAGAGCTTCAGGATGGCTTCTACGTTAACTTGGGGATCGGCATCCCGACACTGGTTGCCAATTACATCCCCGAAGGAAAATTGGTCACGCTGCAATCCGAAAACGGAATGCTCGGGATCGGGCCGTTTCCTTATCCCGACGAGGTTGATGCCGACCTGATCAATGCCGGCAAACAGACGATCAGCGAACTCGATAGCTCGTCATATTTCTCTTCCTCGGACAGTTTTGCAATGATCCGCGGCGGACACATCGATCTTACCGTGCTCGGTGCAATGGAGGTCAGCGAGAAGGGCGACATCGCCAACTGGATGATCCCGGGCAAGATGATCAAGGGCATGGGCGGCGCGATGGACCTAGTCGCCGGGGTAAAGAAGATCATCGTGGTGATGGAGCATGTATCCAAGAACGGCGATCCCAAATTCATCCCCGAATGCACCCTGCCGCTGACCGGCAAAGGCGTGGTCGACATGATCATCACCGACCTCGCGGTGTTCCAACGTCCGGACCATGACAGCCCGTTCCGGCTGGTCGAACTGGCGCCGGACGTGACCGCCGAGGAAGTCCGCGAAAAAACGACGGCGCATTACGAGGGGTGACCCGTCGGATCGCCGCTGTAGCGCTTCTCGCTCTTTGCGCATGCAAGGCCGATCAAGCGACCCTTATCGACGGTTCCTCGCCCGCGACGTTTGAGGCGACCAGCCAAGCGGCACGGCGCGATCTTCCGATTGCCGACCGGCTAGCCTTTGATCGCGCGATCAAGTCGCCCCCGGGCAAGAGATATGGCGACAGCGAACTTGAAGTGCGCAATCTTGCGCGCAGTACCTACAACGGCATGACGGCTGCCGAGGTCGTCGATTATGCCCACCCTTAGGAGATCCGGATGAAAGCCCTGCTGAGTCACGTCCCTGGCGGCCCCGAAACGCTGACGGTCGACGAGATCGACGCGCCGATCGCCGGGCGGGGCGACTTGCTGGTTCGGGTGCACGCCTGCGCGATCAATTATCCCGACGTGCTGATCATCGAGGACAAATATCAGTTCAAGCCGCCGCGGCCGTTCGCCCCGGGCGGGGAGATCGCCGGTGAAGTCATCGAGGTCGGCGAATCGGTCGAAGGCTGGGCGGTCGGCGACCGGATGATCGGCGCATGCGGCTGGAACGGGCTCGCCGAGCAGGCGGTCGTGCCGGCGCGCAACGCCTACAAACTTCCCGGAAGCCGTAGCTTCACCGAGGGCGCAGCTTTGCTGATGACCTATGGTACCTCAATTCACGCGCTATGGGATCGCGGGCATCTGCAGGCGGACGACACCTTGCTCGTGCTTGGCGCGGCGGGCGGCGTCGGACTCGCTGCGGTCGAGCTTGGCAAGGCGCGCGGTGCGCGCGTCATCGCGGCGGTGTCGAGTGAGGACAAGGCCCAGGCGGCGCGAAATGCCGGCGCCGACAATACCATCGTCTATCCGCGCGGCCCGTTCGACAAGGAGGCGTCGAAGGCGCTTGCAGAGGCATTCAAGGCAGCCGTCGGCAAGGACGGTGCCAATGTCATCTACGATCCGGTTGGCGGCGATTATGCTGAACCCGCGCTTCGCTCGATCGCATGGGAAGGGCGCTATCTGGTCGTCGGGTTCCCGGCCGGGATACCGCGCCTGCCGCTCAACCTGACCTTGCTCAAAAGCTGCGACGTCTGCGGCGTTTTCTGGGGCGCATTTGCAGCGCGCGATCCCGATGCCAATGCCGCCCATGTTGCCGAATTGTTTGACCTTTGGGATGCCGGCAAGATCGCGCCGCTGGTCAGCAAGACCTATCGGCTGGACGAAGCGGGCGACGCGATCGCCGCGCTTGGCGAGCGCGCTGCGATCGGCAAGCTGGTGGTCGTGCTGGACTGATGGTCCTTGCCCCCCTATCTGGCGGTCAAACGCTTTTGTGAGGACTGAACATGACGACTTTCGACGACCGCGAGCGCGCATTCGAAGCGAAGTTCGCTTATGATGAGGAAATGCAGTTTCGTGTCATTGCGCGCCGTAATCGCCTGCTTGGCGAATGGGCTGCACGCCAGATGGGGCTGACCGAGGCCGAGGCAGAAAGCTATGCCAAGGATGTCGTGCGCGCCGATTTCGAGGAAGCGGGCGATGAAGATGTCATCCGCAAGGTGCTGGGCGACTTGACCGCTGCCGGCGTCGACACCGACGAAGCGACGATCCGCGAGACGCTGGTTCACAAGCTTGTCGATGCCCGCCGTCAGATCATCGAGCAGTCCAACTGATGCCGATGCCGGCGACCGAGATCGAGGCGATGATCGTCGAGGCGTTTCCGGATGCGGTCGTCGAGATCCGGGATCTTGCCGGCGATAATGATCATTATGCCGCCCGCGTCATCACGCCTGCGTTTGCGGGGATGAGCCGGGTTCGCCAGCACCAGGCGGTCTATGCCGCATTGAAGGGCAAGATGGGGACAGAGCTGCACGCGCTGCAGCTGGAAACCATCGTGCCATTGGGAGACCATGAATGAGTGACGTGAACGACAAAATCGAAACAATCGTCAAAGGCAGCGACGTCGTGCTGTTCATGAAGGGCAGCCCGCTGTTTCCGCAATGCGGCTTTTCCAGCCGCGCGATTGCGATTCTCGACCATCTTGGCGTCGCGTTCGAAAGCGTTGACGTCCTGCAGGACCAGGATGTTCGTCAGGGCATCAAAGGCTACAGCGACTGGCCGACAATCCCGCAGCTTTACGTCAAGGGCGAATTCGTCGGTGGCAGCGACATCATGATGGAGATGTTCGAAAGCGGCGAGCTCCAGACACTGGTCGCCGACGTCGCCAAGGCCGACTGACCAAAATATAGTTCTGGAAACAGAAAGGGCGGCAGCGGGACCAGAAACCGCGTGCCGCCCTTTGATTTGGTTTGTGGAACCAAGTGGACGCAATCATATATGCAGACCGCGTGCCAATTGAAAAAAACTTCAGAAAACCGGGAAAAACAAAGTTCAGCTTCGTCGGGCGATCTTTTGAAGCGTAAAAATTTCCGACATTCTGTCGGCGTCGGCGCCACTTGACGCGGCTGGCGGGGGGCGTTCAAGCGGAATTCACAACGCCGACCCTAACAGGCGGCTGAGTTTGTCATTTGGGGAGGATGTTTTGGCGACCACGAAGCACATCTTGTTTGCGGCCACTATGATCTTTGCGATTCCTGCCGCCGCGCAAAATGCTTCTCCAGATTCCGATTTGCCAGCATCAGCGGAAACTGCTGCGGCTCCATCAGAACCGCAGGGCGATGTCGTCATCGGCGCAACGCCCGAGCGCGAGGCGCTGATCGAGCAGTGCAGCAGTCATAAATTCGAGACGATGGTCGAGATCGATCCGGTCAAGAAGAGGTCGACCCGGGTCAAACTCTGTTCGAATCCCGGCGCCAGCGACGCCGATTGGGTGAAGACGCTGGAAGCCGCCATCGTGGAGTTGGAAGGGCGTCGTTTGCCGCCAGCCGCGAAGGAAGAATTGATCGACAAGCTCAAGATCGAGATTGCGAATTATTCGAAGGCAAAGCCCGTCTTGGCGAGTCCGGTCGATCTGGGGCAGGCGCAGATTGCAGCGCCGCTCAACATGCCGCCCGAGCGGTACGAAACGTCGGTATTGCCATCGCTCGACCGTCCAAAGAAGGCGCCGGCCGCAGTTGCATCCAATGCGCCCGTCGCCGCGCTTCCCGCAAAGGCGATGGCGTTCAAAGTGAAATGTCTGGCGCGGGGCCAGAAAGGCGAGGGTGGCACCTGCGACTTTTTTGAACAGAGCACGACTTTGGTCATTACGGCCGTGCAGGGACTGGAAACGGGCGGCACCCTGCGCTTCCGTCGCCGCGGCGACGAGCGCGGCGAGGTACTCCTCAATGCGATGCGAGCGGGACAGTCGGTGCGCGTCAAATTGCCTGGCGAATTGTGCAAGGGCGTGTCCAACAGCAAGGTCGAGATCGAACTGATTTCGCCTGGATCGAAGGGTAGCGTCGCGGCGCGAGCCGGTCCTTACGGATTGCGCTGCTAACCGCCATTCATCTTCCGTTCATCCTGTGACTACAATTGTAGTCGAATGAAACAGGACCTCCGACTCTCCGATGCCGAGCTCGAACTGATGGCCGTGCTGTGGCGGGAGTCGCCGCTCGCCGCCAGCGAGGTCATCGCTTCCATTCCCGACCATCGCGACTGGTCCGCAACCACCGTCAAGACAATGCTGTCGCGGCTGGTCGAGAAGGGTGCGCTCGAAACTAGGGCGCAGGGACGCCGCTTCCTTTATCGTCCATTGATCGGCCGCGACGCCGTCGCTGCTGATCAGGCCGGGCGGCTGGTCGATCGCCTGTTTGGTGGCCGACTGTCACCGCTCGTCGCCCAACTTGCCGCACGTCGCGATCTCACTAACGACGATCTCGCCGAGCTCGAAGCTCTGGTGAAAGAACTCAAGAAATGAGCGAACTTGCCTTCAATCTTCTGACCGCTTCGATGTTGGTTGCTATCGTGCTTCTGGTGCGTCGGCCGGTTGGGCGCTTGTTCGGGCCGCGAGCCTCTTACGCATTATGGCTGGCTCCTGCGCTTCGGCTGGTGGTTCCTCCACTCCCTCAATTGCCAGCGCCGGCAGCAGTTGCTCCTTCGGGCGCGGTCGACTGGGCGTTGATCATCGAGCCAGCGACAAGTGGCGTGTTGAATAATGGGGATCGGTGGTTGATCCTCTGGACGAGTGGTGCCGCAATATTTCTTGCTTATCATCTGATCTGTCACACGCTATTCCTGCGGCGGGTCGGTGCGACTGGAGAGCCTTACGGCGACCCCATCAATGGTTGCGAGCTACTCCGGACGCACGCCATCGAAGGGCCGGCCGCGACTGGACTCTTTCGTCGCCGGATTCTGCTTCCGCTCGATTTCGAAACGCGATTTAGCAGCGAGCAACAGCGCATTGCGCTGATCCACGAAGCGCTTCACCACCGGCGCGGCGATCTGTGGGCAAGCGCCGCCGCACTGTTGGGGGCTGCCGCTTTGTGGTTTAACCCGCTCACCTATCTCGCGCTTGGCGCCTTCCGCCGCGACATGGAATCGGCATGCGATGCCAGCGTTCTCGCAACGCCGGGTGCCGTCGATGCCAGCGCTTATGGCGAGACCATCCTACGTAGCGCCGCGCGACCCATCCCCCACTCGCTCTGTTCCCTGACCAGCCTCGATGAACTGAAAGGACGATTGATCATGCTCAATACGACCCATGGATATCTTAGGCGCTTTGTCGGCACCGGCATTGCTGGGGGCCTGGCGCTTGCGGGAATTTCCTGCACCGCGCCGGCCAGTGCCGATGAACCCAAAACCGAACATCGCACCGTCGAAAAGCGGATCGTCATCCAAAATGACGGCGAAGGTCCGAAAGGCGCGACCTGGAACGACGGTCAGGAAATGAAGATCGATTGTTCGGGCGAATTGACGGTCATCGAAGCTGCATCCACCAAGTCCAAGGGCAAGGAAGAAAAGGCAAAAATGGTATTTTGTGCCAAGTCCAAGGACCCATCAGCGGCCGCCGCCGGATTGCAGAAGGCGATTGTCGAAATGAACAAGGATTCGGACATGGATCCAGACCTAAAGGCGCAGGTGATCGCCAAGATCGAAGCGCGAATTGCCGAGCTCAACGCAAAAAAATAATTGAAAAAAATGCGGACTTTCAGGTGCTTGCGGGAACTCCTCCCGCAAGCACCTCTTTTTATCGTTTACAGACGTAATCGATTCGATTACGTCTGTAATCGACAATAAGGAAAGCGGTCGTGGAAAGACGTCTAAGCGATGCCGAATGGGAGGTGATGGAAGTGCTCTGGTCGTCCGACCAGCCGCTGACCGCCACCGACATCGCCGGCCGTATTCCTGCTGAACGAGACTGGTCGCTGGCGACGGTCAAAAGCCTCCTGACCCGACTTCTTGGAAAGCGCGCCGTTTCGCCGGCGAAGGACGGGCGCCGTTTCCTCTATTCGCCGGCAATTGCGCGCGATCCTTATGTTGCCGACGAATCGCGGCGCTTCGTTGATCGCTTGTTCGGCGGTAAATTGTCGCCCCTGTTTGCGCAGCTCGCCGATGGCGAGACCATCGACAAGGATGATCTCGCCGCAATCGAGGCACTGCTTAAGGAGCTTCGTCAATGACCGGCTGGCTGCTTGATACACTGGTCGCAACCTCGCTGTTGATGGCGTTGGTACTCGTCCTTCGAGAGCCTGTGCGCCGCCGGTTCGGTGCGGCGGTCGCTTATGCTTTGTGGCTGATCCCGGCATCGCGCCTGCTGATGCCGACGCTGTCGACGACCGTGGTCCGCACGATCCCCAGCGCAACGCCCAGCATTGCGCCGACCGCGCCGATCGGCGTCACGATGCACCAGCCTTATGCCATGTCGCTTGCCGAGCCGTCGCTGTTCGACCGCATCGGCGGCTGGAGCGGTGTTGCCCTTTACGCCTGGTTGTTCGGTGCCACTGCCATGATCATGCGGGGCTTCATCGTCTACCGACGCCAGCGGCGGGCAGTGCTTGCCGATGCCGAACAGATCGCGTCGCTCGACCGCATTCGGATCGTGCGCAGCCATGCCGTGCGCGGCCCGCTGGCCTTTGGCGTGCTCGATCGCGTGATCGCACTGCCGGCCGATTTCGACGAACGTTTCGACGCGGTCCAGCGTCGCCTCGCACTCGATCACGAACTCGCCCACCATCGGTCGGGCGACCTGATTGCCAACCACTTCGCTTTTGTCCTCCTTTGCCTCCAGTGGTTCAACCCGCTGGCCTGGATGTCCCACGCTGCTTTCCGCTTCGATCAGGAAGCAGCGTGCGATGCCCGGGTGTTGGACAAAGCCAAGGCCGAAGATCGCGCTGTCTACGGACAAGCGATTGCCAAGGCCGCTTCGGGACGGGCGCTGCTGTTTTCCGGCGCGCTCGATCGTCCAAGCACCCTGCAAAGGAGATTGAAGACCATGCTCGTGAACCCGAACCCGCGTCGCCGTACCGCCGGAAAGACCCTGATTGTTGCCGCTCTGGCGCTTGCACTGCCGCTAACCGCGACCTGGGCGACCAAATATATCGATGTCCCGGCAACGCCGGTCTCACCGGCCGCACCGGTGGCACCGAAAGCTCCTCATGCACCGCTCGCCGCGCTCGCACCGGAAGCACCGCACGCGCCGCTTGCACCGACCCCGCCCGCTGAACCTGCCAAAGGAGATCGCATCATGGTCCATGGCGAGAAAAAGGATTGGAACGATCTGACCCCGCAAGAACGCGCGGAAATTCGCCGATCGATTGCACAGGCGCGCGCCGAAATGGCGAAAGTCGATACCGCCGCCATTCAACGCGACATTGACAAGGCAATGGCCGAAGTCCGTGTCGATCGTGCTGGCATAGCGCACGAAATGGCAAGCGCGCGCGCCGAAATTGCCGAGGCGATGCGTGAGATCGACGCCAATGCCGATGAAATTCGAAAGGCGGGTCAGGATCCCGAAACGATCAAGGCGACGGTCCGCGCCAGCCTAAAGGCGGTCGAGGCGATCGACATCGACGCAATCACGCGCAATGCGCTTGCATCGGTCGACCGCAAGACCATCGAGGCAAGCATGGAGGCGGCCCGCGCCGGGATGCGCCAGGCAGAAGCCGAACTTGAACGACTGGATCGCACGACGCGCAAATAGCTCGAAGCGGCGGGAAGGGCCGATATCGGCCCTTTGCGTGGCGGGGGTGTCCGTGGCAGAGGCAATGCCGTGGACGCCCCTTACGCCATTCTTGAAGAGCTTGCGCCCGGCGTCGGTCGGTTGCTCGCGCGCAATCCGTCGCCTTACACCTACACCGGGACGCAGACCTATCTGGCAGGCAGTGACGCAATAATCGTCGTCGACCCCGGCCCCGCGATGGACGACCACGTCGATGCGATCATCGCTGCCGTTGGCGACCGGAAGATACTGGCCATCGCATGCACGCACACCCACCGGGACCATTCGCCGGCTGCGGCACTCCTCAAACGGCGCACAGGTGCACCGATCATCGGTTGTGCCCCGCTAAGCCTCGAAGCGGTCGGCCCGCGCGCCGATGCTGCCTTCGATGGCGAGTATCTGCCCGATCGTATCCTCAATGACGGGGAGGGGATCGTATTTGCCGACGGGACGCGCTTCGTCGCGGTTGCGACGCCGGGCCATACGTCGAATCATCTCTGCTACGCCTATGAAGGGAATCTGTTCACTGGCGATCACGTCATGGGATGGTCGACCACGGTCGTTGTCCCGCCTGATGGCGACATGGGCGACTTCATGGCAAGCTTGGAAAAGCTCCGCCAGCGCGAGGACGGTGTTTTCTTCCCCGCCCACGGCCCACCGATCACCAATCCGCAGCAGATGCTGCGCGGTCTTATCGGCCACCGAATGCAGCGCGACCGGCAGATCCTGCGGCTGGTCGGCGAAGGATTTGCCGACGTCCCGTCGATCGTCGCCGCCGCCTATCCGGGTCTCGACCCGCGGCTAGTACCGGCCGCCGGCGGATCGGTTACTGCGCACTTGATGGACCTCGAACGACGCGGATTCGTTATTCATGAGGAGGAACGATGGAGGGCGGCCTGAACATTTCGCGAAAGACGCTTGGCCAGGTCATTGGCGCAATCCTGATCCTTGCGGTGATAGCGCTGTGGAGCTGGAAAGTGGCGGAGGACAAGCGCCGCGCCGAGGAGATCGCCACCACACAGGGGATTGCCCGCGTGATCGCTACCACCTTTGCGGGCAAGACCGACCTTCGTGTTGCCGCCGTCAACGGCACGATCGACGTCACCAGCGTCAACAATGGCGCGGTGTTCCAATCCAAGCTCAACGGTACATTGCCCTTCTCGGTCGATTATTTCGTCGACCTGTCGGGGCTTACGCTCGATGACGCGAAGTACGATCCGCAAGCAAAACGCCTGCTGGTCACGATTCCCGATGTGCGCGTCGCCGATCCGAACATTGACCTGACCCGCGGCAAGATGGGCAATATGCAGGGCTGGTGGGTGTCCCGGCAGGCCAGCCAGGCCTTGGTCACGCGTTCGGTCAAGCTTGCCGACCAGCAGGCGCAGGCCACCGCCAGCGAACCCGGCAACCTAGCCAAGGCGCGCGAAGAAGGGCGCCAGCGGATCGCCAAACTGCTCGAACTGCCGCTTGAAGCGGCGGGGATCGGCGATATCGACGTGGAGGTTCGTTATGCTAGCGAAGGCGGGAACACCGACGAGCGCTGGGACGTCAGCCGCTCGGTAAAAGACGTATTGGATGAAGCGGCGGCAAGCCGCACAGGAGAGATGAAGTGACCGCACCGACCGTCAGCCTCAAGGGCCTCGACCTGCTTGCCGAGATCAAGCGGCTGAAAGAAGAACGCAATGCAGTCATCCTGGCCCATTATTACCAAAAGCCCGAAATCCAGGACCTCGCCGATTTCGTTGGTGACAGCCTCGACCTGTCGCGCAAGGCGGCGGCGACCGACGCTGACGTGATCGCTTTCTGCGGCGTCCGTTTCATGGCGGAGACCGCAAAGATACTAAGCCCGGAAAAGACGGTGATCCTGCCCGACATGGATGCTGGCTGCAGTCTTGAGGACAGCTGCCCGCCCGACCAGTTTGCGGCGTTTCGCGCCAAGCATCCCGACCATATCGCGCTGACCTACATCAACTGCTCGGCCGAGGTGAAAGCGCTATCGGACATCATCGTCACCTCCTCATCGGCCGAGGCGATCCTCGACCAGATCCCGAAAGACCAGAAGATCATCTTCGGGCCGGACCGTCACCTGGGCGGCTATCTGGCACGCAAGTTTGACCGCGACATGTTGCTGTGGCCGGGCATCTGCATTGTCCACCAGGCGTTCAGCGAAACCGAGCTGCTCAAGTTGAAGGCCGAGCATCCTGGCGCTCCGGTCGCGGCGCACCCCGAATGCCCGCCACACATTATCGACCATGCCGACATGGTCGGATCGACCAGCGCGATCCTGAAGTTCTGCATCGAAAGCGACGCCGACACCATTCTTGTGGCGACCGAGCCGCACATCATTCACCAGATGGAAAAGGCCGCGCCCGACAAGACCTTCATCGGTGTTCCCGGCGGTGATGGAAATTGTAACTGTAACATGTGCCCGTACATGGCGCTGAACACGCTGGAAAAGCTGTACGTCGCGCTCCGCGATCTTAAACCGCAGATCGAGATGAGTCGTGAGCTGATGGACGCCGCGCGGCTCCCCCTTCAGCGCATGCTCGACATGGCCGGACACACAGTCGGCAAGGGGGATGTCGGACGACCTATCCTGCGCGAAGACGGCTGATCCCGCGGCGGCCTGTTAACATTTAATTTACTCGCAAAAAGTTAATGCAGGTTTCTTACAACGGAACGATCTGCATCGCGCGAGACCAACTGAGATGAATTTGCCGCAATCCAACCAGCGATCGACGTTCGATCGACCCGTCCGCAAGGCGGTCGAGCTATTGGCGCGCGTCGTTTTGGATGACGAGCGCTGTGCCGATGCGACATTGCTGGACCTGTCCTACAACGGCTGCGCGATTGCTTGCGATCTCGATCTTCAGATCGGAACCCTGCTCACGCTGCAGGTTGCGGAACTGGGGAATATCAAGGCGCACGTCCGTTGGGCGTCGCTCGGCAAGCTGGGCTTGTTCTTCAGCAAGGTGCCAGAGCTGACCAGCCTTCGCCCCCGCGCGCACGACCGCGTGGCGATCGACGGGGAAATCATCGTTCGGCGTCGCGGCGGCGCCGGTTTCGCCACGTCGATCCTCGACGTCTCGCCGGTCGGCTGCCGTATCAACTTCGTCGAGCGTCCGCGGGTCGGCGAGAAACTATGGGTCAAATTCCCGGGCTTCGAGTCACTCGATGCATTCGTGCGCTGGACGGAATCCTACACTGGCGGAATCGAATTCGTCCGTCCGATCTATCCTTCGGTCTTCGCCTTGCTGCTGCTTCGTCTGGACGATCCGATGCAAGATTATAATGACCGCCGTCGCGCTCGGGTGTGACGATGCCTCAGCGCGACTCCGCGATGAACCGCCGCACTTCGCTTTCCAGTACCGGTAACGGCACAGCGCCGAGGCCAAGGATGGTCGAGTGGAATTTCTTGATGTTGAATTTCGAACCCAATTCCTTTTCCGCTTCGGCGCGCAGTCGCAGGATCGTCATCAATCCCAGCTTGTAGCTCAAGGCCTGGCCTGGCCAGCTGATGTATCGATCGACCTCTGTGCCGACTTCGTGCGCCGACAGCGCGGTGTGGCTCGACAAATAATCGACCGCCTGCTGGCGCGACCAGCCGTAACGATGGACGCCAGTGTCGATCACTAACCGTGCCGCGCGCCACATCTCGTAACTCAGCTGCCCGAACTTTTCGTACGGCGTGCGATAGATGCCCATCTCGTTGCCGAGATATTCGGTGTAGAGTCCCCAGCCTTCGCCATAGCCCGAGAAATATAGCCGCTGGCGGAAACGTGGCAGCGACTGTCCTTCCTCTGCCAGTGCGGCCTGGAAGCTGTGGCCCGGGGCGCATTCGTGCATCGTCAGCGCAGGGATGTTGTATAGTTGGCGGCTGGGCAGATTGTAGGTGTTCATCTGGCAGGACGACAAACCGCCGCGTCCTGCCGTGTAGAATGGCGCAAGCGCATCTGGCACTGGGATGATCGTGAAACGGCGGCGCGGCAGGGTTTCGAAATAATCGCCCAATTTGCCGTCGACGCGCTTGGCGACATAGGCCGATACACCCATCAACTCATCGGGCGTCTTGGCGATGAATTGCGGATCGCTTTTCAGGAACTTCAGGAAGTCCGCCATGGTTCCGGCGAAGCCCGCTTCGGTCTTCACTTCTTCCATTGCGGCATTGATCCGCGCAACTTCGGACAGCCCGATCTGGTGGATTTCTTCCGGGCTGGTGTCCAGCGTGACATATTCGCGAACCTGCGCGCGGTAGAATGCGTCTCCATCGGGCAGGTCGCGCGCCGCCAGGGTCTTGCGCGCACCCGGCACATATTCTCCGGTCCAGAACGTGAGCAGCTTGGCATAGGCCGGGATCACCGCTTGCTCGATCGCCGCCTTTCCTTCGGCGCGTAGCCTGGCCTTTTCATTTGCCGACATGGTCGCGGGCATGGTCTCGAATGCCTTGAAATAGGCATTCTTCTCCGGTGCGACCCTGAAATTGGCGATCGAGCCCTCGCGCCCCCGCAAAGTCACTTGCGGCGGGGTAAACCCACGCTTGAGCCCCTTGCGCATTTCAGTGATCTCTTCGTCGAAGAAGCGCGGCAGATCGCGCATCCGGGCGATGTAGCGATCATAGGCCTTGGCGCTATCCAATGGCCCGTTCTCGCTGAGGTAGGTCCAGAAATTGCTGTCGGAATTGACCGGCATTTCCCACGTTCGGAATTTCGCCGAGGCGACCTGGTTTTCCAGATCGGTGCGAAGGACGGCGGCATTGATGCGTTCCGGCGGCGACAGGCTCTCGGCCGGGATCTCGTTCAACTGCTTGAGCAGATCGACACGATGCGCAACGCGGCGGAGCTCGTTGGCGGCATCGGCACGCGGTAGGTAACCCGCCTGCTCCGCGTCGCCATCTTCACCCCAGATCGCGCCATATTCCCTTGCGGTCCAGGTCGCATAACCGTCGTAGAGCGCCTTCAATGTGGCGTCGCCGGGCATCGCCATCGTTGCCGCAGGCGATGAGGACGCCGGGGCGACCTGGGCGGCGAGTGGAGGGGTAAGCGCAGCAAGGCTGGCGGATAGCGCGAGGCGTGAAAGGATGATCGACATGATGTGCAGCGTAGCGGTAATCTGCGGCACGGCAATGCGCCCTTCGGCGAAGCGCCGGTTGACGCCAACGATCATCGCCCACACCATATTAGCGAACTTCGCGGAGAGATGATGTGCGTCTGATTTTTGCTGCTGCTTTGGTTGCGTTTGCTGCGCCCGTTCTTGCCGATGCCCCACCCAGCGACGACCGTTATGCTTGGCTTGAAGAAATTGAAGGCGCCAAGCCGCTCGCGACGGTTCGCCAATGGAATTCCGCGACCGAGCGCAAGATTACGGCGCTGCCCGGATACGAAAATCATCGTCAGCGTGCGCTCGCACTGCTCAACGACCCCGGCCAGATTGCGATGCCCGCCGGGATCATCGGCGACAAGGTTCTCAATCATTGGGTCGATGCCGACCACAAACGCGGCCTGTGGCGGGTCGCCGATCTCGATACCTATCTTGCCGGGAAACCGCAGTGGCGAACGCTGATCGACGTCGACGCGCTCGGCCAGAAGGAAGGCAAGAGCTGGGTCTGGCATGGCGCGAACTGCCTTGCGCCGACCTACCGCCGCTGCCTTGTCTCCCTGTCGCCCGGCGGCACCGACGCCGACGTCGTTCGCGAATTCGATCTCGTCGACGGCACGTTCGTCGAAGGCGGCTTCGTCATCCCCGAGGGCAAGAACGGCGCGACCTGGCTCGACGAAAACACGCTGCTGGTCGCCCGGGTAGAGGGGGAGGGTACCGCCACCCGCTCGGGCTATCCGCGGATCGTTCGCTTATGGAAACGCGGTGCGCCGTGGAGCGCGGCAGCCACTGTGCTCGAGGGGGAAGAAAAGGACATTTCGGTTTCGGCATTCTCGGTGATGGACGGTGACAATCGGCGCACCTTCCTCGTCCGCGGCAACGGCTTTTTCACGTCACAGGTGTCGGTGATCGGCGCGGACGGCAAGCCGATACGCCTTCCCGTTCCCGAAACCGCGTCGTTCGAAGCGCTGATCGGCGGCAGAGTGGTTGCAAGCCTGGTCGATCCGCTTGGCGATTTCCCTGCTGGCTCGCTGGTTGCATGGGATTTGGGCGATGTACTCGCCGGGCGTACGGCGTCGCCCGAGTTGGTCATGAAGCCGACCGCATCCCAGTCGATCGAGGAAGTCGCCTCATCGGACAACATCCTGTGGGTCAAGGCGCTCGACGACGTTTCAGGCAAATTGTTCGCCCTCTCGCGCGGTACGGATGGTCGTTGGACGACGCGTGCGATGCCGCTTCCGGGCAATTCGACGATTCATCTTGCCGGTACTGCCGACAAGCGCGATCTGGCGCTTGCCACGGTCGAGGGAATGCTGACCCCGACCAGCCTAGTCGCGGTCACGCCAACGACGTCGATGCGCACCATCGAGTCGCTGGACGCCCAGTTCGACGCATCGAAATTCACCGTCGACCAGCGTTTCGCGGTGTCAAAGGATGGCACCCGAATTCCGTATTTCCTCGTTCGCCGTAGCGACGTGACGAAGCCGACCGGCGTTTTGATCCACGCTTATGGCGGATTCCGGAATTCCCAGACCCCCGGTTACCTGACCGGCCAGCCATACCGCGCCGGTCCGCTTGGACTGTTCCTCGCCGAGCAGGGTGATGCCTACGTCCTAGCGAATATTCGCGGCGGCGGGGAATATGGCCCGGGCTGGCACAAAGCGGCGCTGCGCGAGAAACGCCAGAACGCCTTCAACGACCTGGAGGCGGTGGCGCGCGACCTGATCCGGACCGGCGTTGCGCGCAAGGATGGCGTGGCGATCTCCGGCCGGTCCAACGGCGGCGTCTTGACCGGCGCGGCGATCACCCAGCATCCCGATCTCTATCGCGCCGCGATCATCGGATCGCCATTGTTCGACATGAAGCGCTATTCGCATCTGTCCGCGGGCGCGTCGTGGATCGACGAATATGGCGACCCCGATGTCCCAGCCGACTGGGCCTTCATGAAACAATATTCGCCTTACCAGAATATCCGGCCCAATGTCCGCTACCCGGCGACTTTCTTCTATCTGTCGACCAAGGACGACCGCGTCCATCCGGGCCATGCCCGAAAAGGTGCCGCCAAGCTCCAGGCGACCAGAAGTACAGTCTATTATCATGAGTATCTCGAGGGCGGCCATTCGGTCGGTGCTGACCGCGAGGAAGATGCTCGCCGCGCTGCATTGCTGTGGGGCTTCCTCAACATCGAATTGAAGCCAAAGGCAAAGTAAGCAGATAGCGCGCCGTTCATTGACGGCTCATCGCTGGGAAGGCACGGGGGCACCATGTCCCTGCGTCTCCTCATGATTTACCCCGCGCTTTTCCTCGCCGCAGCCAGTCCGGCCCAGCGCAGCGAGAGCGATGCGATGGTCTCACCGCAAGCTGGAATCCAGAAGTCAGATTTCTTCAAACCGGGCATTGCGCCCGCCCGCGTCCCCGCACGCTACGATGTCACCATCGTCTATTTTTTCGATTACCAATGTCCGCAATGCCGCCGTTTCACGCCCGATGTGGAGCGGGTGATGCGCGAAGATACCCGCGTTCGCTGGATCTATCGTGACATTCCCAGCATTTCGCCGAAGTCGCGCGACGCGGCGCGGGTCGCGATCGCCGCCTCATTCCAGAATCGGCATCATGCGTTTCACCACGCACTGATGATCAGCAAGGGCCGACTGAGCGACGCCACTATCCGCGTCGCTGCCACGCGCGCAAAGATCGATTGGCCGCGCCTGCAGCAGGATCTCAAGAAGCGCGGCAAGCAGATCGACGACTTGATCGACCATAATATGGCGCTTGCCGATACTGCCGGGATCGTCGGAACTCCCGCCTTCCTCGTCGGTGAGACACTCGCCGACGGCGCCCTCGATTATCGCAACCTAAAGCTGGAAATCGCCGACGCACGCAAAGCTGCGCGGCGCTAACCCTTCACCGTTGCATCGATCACGCCCGTTTCGGGGTGATGTCGGTCGAGGTGCTGGCGAATAATCCGCAAATTGCGCGTGTTCGAGCGGAAGAAGAAATCGGGCACAGCGCCGACGAACGGAATCAGGCCGAGCAGCCAGTCGACCCCGATGTTGCTCGCCATCCGTGCCATCGTCCATTTCGACATGCCGAGATTGCGTGCTTCCCACGCCAAATAGCTGCCGATGATCGCGGCGATCGTCGGTCCGACGACCGGCACGAAATCCATGATCACGTCCAGCCCGACTTTCCGGTTGGTGCCGGGAATGTCGATCAACCGCTCCATGATGACTTCCAGCGCCTCGACCCGCTGGCGAACGTCCTTGGGCGCATTCGACAAATTGGGCATCGGCAGGCGGCGGCTCATCTTTTCGACCATCATTGACCTTCCCGGCTGGGTTTGCGTGTCAGACCGATCAACGGATGACGCGCCGCCTTGTTCTCGGCAAATCCACTTAATCGGCTTGCCGCCAGCGACCAGCGGACCGGTGCGGCAAGCGCAATGAACGCCTGCCGGTCGTCAAGCAGCCTAGCTGCTTCGGAAAACAGTGCAGCGCGCTGCACGCCAACGGTCGAAGCGCGGGCCGAATTCATCAATTCATCGGCCTCCGGCGAACAGACCGCAACGACGTCGCAGCGGAATCGCCGGACAAACCAGGCGGGGGATGTCGTCGGCGCGACTGCATCGACCAACCGGAAGTCGGCTGGCTCACCCTTGCCGGCGCGCTTCACGGTCAGGCCCAGGGCCCCCCAATCGGCCTGAAGTCGTGCAAGGAGCAGATCGGCGCCCGGTCCGTCGGGGAGGCGCACCGATATCGTCGGTCGCTCCTCCTTGCCGAACAAGCGCGTGGCCTCGTTGGTCAGGATTCGCAGACGGTCGGCGGGGCTTGTGCCGAGGGCAGGAGGCTGAATTTGCGGCGAGAGACCGTCAAGCCCGGCTTGCAGGATGGTCGACCGCGCCGTCAGTCCCGGAACGCCGATCGCGCTAATCAACGCATCGCGATCGATCGCCCTATTGAGCAGGCGGCGGACATCGCGGTCGCTGGCAGGCCCCTTGGCCCGCGCCGGAACCAGGCCGAACAATCCGATCACCGGGTCGTAGCGAAGTGCGCCGCGTGGCAGCGTCGCATTCTTTGCCAGTGGAAGGTCAGCCAGTGTCCCACCAAGCACCAGGTCGCGTTCGCCGCGAGCGAACAGGTCGATCGCCTTTGCAGCGCCCGCCGAATCCAGTCGCGCGCGATCGACGACGTCCGGCCCGTCGATCACCACCTGACGATGAATGATCGTCGCAACACCATTGCGCGCGGCCCGCTCCTTGTCGATCATGAATGGACCGGCACCGACCCCGGCCTTGAGGACGCCCATTTCGGGTTGTGCCAGGATCTGGAGCAAATTGGGCCTCGGGGCGGTCAACCTTATCTCGATCACCCGGTCGGTCATCGCGACGACGTCGGCAATCGCGCCCAGTGTGTCTTTCAATTCGTTTCTGCTGCCCGATCGGATCTGACGATTGAGCGACCGCGCGACGTCGCGGGCGGTGACCTTGCGACCATCGGCCCATTTCTCCTTGGCCAGCCGAAAGATGTAACTCATCCCGTCGTCGCTGACGTTCCATCGCTCGGCCAGCCCGGGTTCGATTTCGCCGCGGGCATCGAAGCGAACCAGGCCCTGCGCCATCGCGCCCATCGCCGCACTCTGTGCGATCGACAACGGCCCTAGCGAAGGATCCACCAGCTTCGGCTTGGCGCTGTCGATGATGACCGCAGCGACCGGTTCAGGCTCGCGCTTGCTGCACCCCGACAATGCCCCCGCCGCAGCGCAAGCGAGCCCGATCAGGATAGGGAAGGGTGCGACGGCCATGGTCACTGTCCTAACGTTCTGGCACCGTTCATCAAGCATCTGGATATGAGAGTCGAACTGTTTTACATATGTAAGTCAGTTAAATGTCGACGGGCGGAATTTGCGGAAATGAGCGAGGGCGACATCATCTGGCAGCGTGACGGCCGAAATGTCGAGGATTTGCCCGACCCGTTCGGAGGCGCGATCCCGCCACCGTCCGACGATGTCACGCCGCCACGACCGCGCCGCCGCCGATGGAAGTATGTCGCGTACGGCTTTTTCGCGTTTATCCTCGTCACCTTGCTGTGGCTCGTGTTTACCGCGCCGCTGGGACGCGCGCTCGAGCCGCTGAAGGATCCCGCGATGCTGCTCGTCAGCAGCGAGGGCAAGCCGATTGCGCGACGCGGCGCGATCAAGGACGAGCCGGTCGAAGTCGCGAAAATCGATCCGCTGACATCCAAGGCATTCATCGCCATCGAGGATCGCCGGTTCCGTTCGCACTGGGGCGTCGATCCGCGCGCCATCGGAAGGGCGATGTGGACCAACATGCGGGCCGGCGGTGTCCGGCAGGGCGGGAGCACACTGACCCAACAACTCGCCAAAACCAGCTTCCTGTCGTCGGACCGGTCGATGAAAAGGAAGGCGCAGGAAGTTATCATCGCCTTCTGGCTCGAAGGCTGGCTGACCAAGGACGAAATTCTCTCACGCTATCTGTCGTCGGTCTATTTCGGCGACGGCGTTTACGGCCTGCGGGCCGCGGCCCGTCATTATTTCGACCGCCGCCCCGAAAATCTTTCGCTCGCGCAATCCGCGATGCTCGCCGGCATGGTTCAGGCACCCTCGCGTCTTGCGCCGACCCGCAATCTCAAGGGCGCCCAGAAACGTAGTCGTCTCGTCTTGCAGACTATGGCCGACACTGGCGTCATCACGCAGGCGCGGGCAAAAGCCACGCGCTCGGCGGTCCCAGTCGCGCGGATCGAAAAAATTCCGACCGGTACCTATTTCGCCGATTGGGTCGCGCCCGCAGCGAGCCAGAAGTTCGAAGCCAGTTTCGGGCAGGTTACCGTGCCGACGACGTTGGATGCAGACCTGCAGCGCATCGCCGTGCGCGCCGTTTCCAATGCGGCAATCGGCGAGGCCCAAGCCGCGCTGGTCGCAATGCGGCCCGATGGCCGTGTCGTCGCCATGGTGGGCGGCAAAAGCTACAAGACGTCACCGTTCAATCGCGCGACGCAGGCGCGCCGTCAGCCGGGCAGCGCCTTCAAGCTGTTCGTCTATCTCGCAGCTTTGCGCGCGGGCTACTCGCCCGATGACATGATCGAGGATTCGCCGATCACTGTCGACGGCTGGTCTCCCGCCAACAGCGACGGCGTCCATCGCGGATCGATTACGCTTCGGGAGGCCTTTTCGCGCTCCAGCAACGCTGCCGCTGTTCGCCTCTCGGAGCGGGTCGGACGCGACAACGTGCTGCGCGCTGCCCGTGAACTGGGCATTCGCTCGCCTTTACCAGATTCGCCCAGTGTCGCCCTGGGGACGGCGGGCGTTAGCCTGATCGAGATGACGTCGGCCTATGCCGCCATCGCCAGCGGCCGCTACCCGGTTCGCCCGGTCGGATTGAATCCTGATGGTGTCGAGGACGCGGGCTTTGCCAATTTCTTCCAGCGTGGCGGAATGCTCGACCGTAACCGCGACTGGGCGCCGATGCTCGATCTGCTCTGGAATGCGACCAACAAGGGGACCGGGCGCCGCGCCGCGCTTGGCATCCCGACCTACGGCAAGACCGGCACGACGCAGAATAATCGCGATGCGTTGTTCATCGGTTTTGCGGGCGATCTGGTCGTCGGCGTTTGGGTCGGGCGCGACGACGATAAGTCGCTCGGCAAGATCACTGGGGGGACGGCCGCAGCGCAATTGTGGCGCAGTTTCATGACCAGTGCGGTCGCGGTCGATGGTCGCCGGAGCCGCGACCTTCCGTTCTCGCCGCGCCTCGCCCCGCCGCCGGAGCGCGATTCGCAAAGCCCGCTTCCCCCGGAATGGAGCGAGCCCAGTCGCGCGCTTCGCGAAATCTCTCGCGCGCTCGAGGAACTCTTCTCGGAATAAGCCGAAAAAATTGTTTGGTTAACGGGGCATAAGGCCGCCGTTTTAAACTTTTCTCAATCTCTTCAGGCGAAATGGGGGCTAACCCAAGCGCCCAAAAAAGGTGTCTCGGGTGGGGAGTGGACCCCGAAAGTTGGAACCTAGGAGACCAGACATGGCGAAATTCATTAAGCTGATTCGTAATAACGAAGGTGCCACCGCGATTGAATACGGCCTCATCGCCGCTCTCATCGCCGTTGCCGCGATCACCGCGATGACCAGCATCGGCTCGAAGCTGGGCGGCACTTTCAACAACGTTTCGAACGAGCTCTAAGCTTTATTCGATCGTTACGAACGGCTGGCGGCGGTACCGAAAGGTGCCGCCGCCTTTCGTTGTGCCCGACCCAAACAACCGGACAGACGATCAGGTGTCGGGAAGTTGCTGCTTTGCCTGGCCCCAACCGGAAAGCGCGCGTGACGACCCGCGCTCGATCAATGTATCGACATCGGCGAGGGTGAACGCGGCAGCGCCCGCCATCTCGTCGAGTTCGTTCCAGTCGATCGGCGCCGCGACCGGTGCGTTCTCCCGGGCGCGGACGCTGTAGGGCATTACGGCCGTCGCCCCGCGCTGGTTACGGAGCCAGTCGAGGAAAATCCGACCCTTGCGCTCCTTCTTGCGGATATTGGCGGTAAACATGTCGGACAGGTCGGCGGCGACGGCGCGGCTGAAGCGTTCCGCGAAATCCTTGACCTTGGGCCATTTCGCGGACGGGTCGAGCGGGACAATGACGTGTATCCCCTTGCCGCCCGACAACATCGCGAATGACACCAGGCCGAGATCGGAGAGCAGCCGACGCAATTCGCGGGCGGCTTGCTTGACCGTCGACCAATCCAGTCCTTCATCGGGATCGAGATCGAATACCATCCGGTCGGGCTTTTCGAGGGGCTTAATGCGACTCCCCCAGCCATGAAACTCGATCGTTCCCATCTGGACGCAGGCAAGCAGTCCGGCGCCATTGTCCAACCACAGATAATCTTGGAGGGTCCCGTCTTTCTCCTTGATCGGCACATGCTTGACGGTGGGTCCAAGGCCGCCGGTGTCATGTTTCTGGAAGAAGCATTGCTTGCCGCGTCCCTGGGGGCATCGCACCAGCGTCATCGGACGGCGCGCGCCGTCGCGAAGGAAAAGGGGAGCGATCGCGGTGTAATAATCGGCGAGGTCGCCCTTGGTGAATTTCCCTTCAGGAAAGATCACGCGATCGCCGCTGCTGATGTTGACCCCGAACCGAGCGGGCGCATCGGCTTTCGCGGCCATCGCTTTGGCGGTTTCCCGTTTCACGCTTTTGGCCGGCTTGTCTTCGCGCAGCCCAAGGAAACTGGGATGTCGCAGCGTGCCATTGGATGTGAATTCGGTGAATGCGATTTCCGCGACAAGGGTCGGTTTCACCCAGTGCGCGCCCTTGGTATCGCCGCGCGGCACCTCTACTGTGGCTTTTGAGGTTTCGATTTTCTCCAGCTTGGCGAGGATGTCGTCGATCATGTCCATCGTGAAACCGGTGCCGACCTTGCCGGCATAGGTCAGGCCTGCACCGTTGCGGGTTGCCACGATCAACGAGCGGAAACCGCGTTTGCGATCGCTGTTGGTCCAGCCTACAATGACAAATTCCTGTCGGTTGATGCATTTGATCTTGAGCCAGTTGCGGCCCCGGCGGCCACTGTAAGGGGCGGATGCCTTCTTCGAGATGATGCCTTCGCCACCCTGCTTGCAGATTGCCGCGAACATTTCCTCGCCTTTCGCAAGGATATGTTCGGCGTAATGGATCGGCGGCGCTGCGCTTTTCAGCAACGCCGCGAGGCGGGCCTTGCGCTCGACGTTAGGCAAGCTGTGAATGTCCTCGCCGCGGTCGAGCAGCAGGTCGAAAGCGAAGAAGTCGAGCGCGGCCGATCCGTCATCCTTCAAGCTTCGCTGAAGCAAGGCGAAATCGGGTTTGCCATTGTCGTCGAGGGCAACCGCTTCTCCGTCGATCAGGCATCCGGGCGGAAGTTGCTTGGCGGCTGCCGCGACGATGGCCGCGAAGCGCTCGGACCAATCCTTGCCATTGCGGGTCCACGCGCCCGCGCCATCCTCTCCGGTGGCCAGAAGCAGTCGATAGCCGTCATATTTATATTCGTGGATCCAGTCGCTTCCGGTCGGCACCGCATCGACCAGAGTCGCCAATTGAAGCGGCCGGAATTTTAGTTCTGGCATCGACTTGGAGCTTCGCTTCTTCGGCGGCGGTGCCTTCTTGCCGGATTCGATCTCGGCCATCGTCCGCCCGCTCGTGACACTGGTCAGGCAGCAGTCGACAAGCTCTCCTGATCCGCCGGCGAAGGAATCATCGACCTTCTTGAGCATCCATGGCTGCTGCTTCTCGCCAGGGCGGCCCTTCAATCGAAACATCACCCAGTCGCCCTTCATTCGCTTGCCATCCAGGCGGAAGTGAAGATGGCCTTCCTCGATCGTCTTCGATGGGTTCTTGCCCGGCTCCGGCGTCCAGGTTCCGCGATCCCACAGCATCACGGTCCCGCCGCCATATTCGCTTTCGGGAATGGTGCCTTCGAAGTCGGCATAGTCGATCGGGTGGTCTTCGGTTCGCACCGCGAGCCTCTTGTCATCCGGATCGAGGCTTGGACCCTTCGGGACTGCCCAGCTCTTCAGCACGCCGTCGAGTTCGAGGCGGAAGTCCCAGTGAAGCCGCGACGCCTCGTGTTTCTGGACGACGAAGAGGTGCCCGTCTTTCGAACTCTTGCGCCCCTTCGGCTCGGCAGTCTTCGAAAAGTCGCGCTTCGCATTGTACGTCTCAATTTCCAGCTTGCGCGCCATATGCTCAGGCCCGCTTGCGCGCCGGCGGCTTTTTCGTTGCCGTTTTCGTCGTTGCCGCCTTCTTGGTCGTTGGTTTATTCTTGGTCGCGGCGCCGCGTTCTCCGCTTTCCAGGCTCTTTTTTAATGCAGCCATCAGGTCGACGACATTCGATCCCTTGGCAGGCGCATCGCTCGATTTGTCCTGGATAACCCGCTTGCCTTTTTTCCGGATCTTTTCCTCGATCAATCCGCGCAAAGCGTCAACGTAGCGGTTCTCGAACTCGGCAGCGTCGAAATCGCCCGCCTTCTTTTGGATCAGGCTTTCGGCCATCTCGAGAAGGTCGGCGTCGGGCTTGGCATCGTCGATATCGCGAAAATAGCTTCCGGCACGGTGCACTTCATCGGCGTAGCGCAACGTTTCGAGCACGAGACCGCGTCCGCACGGCTTGAGGCTCACGACATATTCCTGTCCGCGCATCGCGAGCTGGCCGATCCCGACTTTCTTGGTTTTCTTTAGCGCCTCGCGGAGGACGACAAATGCTTCCTCGGCCAATTCGTCGGCGGGGACGACGTAATAAGGTTTGTCGAAATAGATCGGGTCGATGTCGGCAAGGTCGACGAACTGGGTCAATTCCAGCGTCTTGCGGCTTTCCAGTTTCACCTTTTCGATCTCCTCGGGGTCGAGCAGGACATATTCGCCCTTATCGACTTCGAAGCCCTTGAGGATGTCGTCGCGATCGACCGGTCCAATCCCCGGCACCACCTTTTCATAGCGGACGCGCTGCCCAGATGGTTCGTGGATCTGATGGAATGAAATCGACTTGCCGGCCTTGGTCGCGGGGAAAATCTCCACCGGGATCGCCACCAGCGAAAGTTTGATCTGGCCGCGCCAGGAGGGTCGTGCGGGCATCGACGTATATTCCCTGATCGTATCGGACCCGGGTCAATCGCTTCAATCGCGGACTCGTTCCGACGGCTCGCAGCACAGAACGAAAAAGGGCGCCCCGAAGAGCGCCCTTTTGAAAGGATGGTGGAGCCGAGGGGGATCGAACCCCTGACCTCTGCAATGCCATTGCAGCGCTCTCCCAGCTGAGCTACGGCCCCATCGTCCGGCGCGCCCTTTAGCGATGATTTCCGGGGCTGCAAACCTCTAAAATCACCGTCGGCGACGCACCGCCTTAATTGTTGTCGTCGTTGTCGTCCGACTTGGTCACGCCAAGGTCGTCATCGCCCGTCGACAGGTCAACTTCGTCGTCGGCGCTGGGCTCTTCGTCCTCGTCGATTTCCAGATCTTCGGCGCCGAGGTCGCTATCGGCCTTCTCTTTTTCCTTGCTCGTCTGATTGCTCTCGAAGGGAAGCGGCTGCTTCGACTTCAAGACGGGCTCGGGTGACCATTCGGTGCCGCATTCGATGCAGGTCACCGGGTCTTCCTTGCCCAGATCGTAAAAGCGGGTCGCGCATTTGGGACAAGTGCGCTTGCTGCCCCATTCGGCCTTCACCATGGTGAATACTCCAGTCAGGTAAATCTGTGATTTGCTGCCGCGCCAGACGGCGTGCAGCCATTCGGCGGGCGCCTTGCCATAGCGCAGGCACGCTGTCAAAGCGGCGTTGCATGTCCAGCCCCGCGCTTCCCATCGTCATTGCCGTCGACGGCCCCGCCGCCAGCGGCAAAGGAACCATCGCCCGGGCGCTTGCCCGGCACTACGGCCTGCCACATCTCGATACCGGTATGCTGTACCGTTCGGTCGCGCTCAGCCTGTTTCGATTTGGCGGCGATATCTCATCGGAGTTCGAGGCGGTGCGCGCCTGTCACGAGATCGACAAGATTTCTCCGGACGAGGAAGAACTGCGCAGCGAGACGATCGGAAAACTCGCCAGCCGAATCTCGGCGTATCCCGCGGTCCGCGCCGCCTTGCTGGATCGTCAGCGCGTATTCGCCGCACAACCGGGCGGAGCCGTCCTTGATGGTCGCGATATCGGCACCGTCATCGCGCCCGATGCCGATGTGAAGCTCTACGTTACCGCAAGCCCGGACGTTCGTGCCACCCGCCGTCTCGCCGAAATCACCGCGCGCGGCATGAGAGCGCATTTTGACGAAGTGCTGGCCGACATCCGAAGCCGCGACGAGCGCGACAGCGCCCGTGCCTCCGCACCGCTGACGCATGCGACCGATGCGCTCGAAATCGACACCAGCGATCTAGACGTGGACACCGCCATCGCCACGGCGCTGCGCCTTGTCGCCCGTAAGCTGGAAGACGCCTAGAACGCGACCGCTGATTGTGTTTCGTTGCGGCGCAGGATCAGCCTCCTTGCGAGCAATCATAGTCCCGGCATCCACCGGAAAATGGGGACGAATGATTCACGGCCTCGGTTGAACGATCCAGCATCTATCATTTGGCACCGCATACTTTCGCTGCGTGAAAGCTGACGCGGGTCCGCTTCCGTGGCCGACGTCGGCCTTGTCAGGCTTTGTTAACAATGGTTAATGGAACTTCCGGTGTCGAGTCCCAATGATCTTGTTGGCGAGTCGCCGACGCACCATCATTGGTGATGGTGCTTTTTGACCCTCAAACGGGGGACTTCAAATGCACAGACCGACCAAGATCGCCTTTCTGGCCGCCTTATTGTTTACTGCGTCTTCATGCCAGCAGCAGGCCAACTCCAACGACCAGGCTGCAGCAGGCGACGCAAACAGCGCTGATCCACTGACGGGCACCTGGATGGCAGACCTTGCCTCGGTGCAGATCGAGCAGAAGCCCGACGTCTACCTTCTTAAAGACGGGAAGTATGAATGCAGCACGTGCATTCCACCGCTCTCGTTGGCTGCCGACGGCGCCTTTCATCCGGTCTCCGACCGGCCGTATTTCGACAGCATGTCGATGGCCGTCGTCGATGACAGGTCCGTCAAGATGGTCAGGCGAAAAGGGACGGATGTCATTGGTGAAACGACTGCCACAGTCTCGGCCGACGGCAACACGCTGACCTATGACTGGAAAAACAGCCCTGTCGGGAAGCCGGCGACCACTGGAAAGACGTTTGAAACGCGCGTGGCCGCGGCGCCGCAAGGCGCGCACGCAATGTCCGGATCGTGGAAGACCGAGAAATATGAAGGCATTTCGGAAGATGGACTGACATTCAGCTTTGCGGTTGCTGGCGATACGGTGACGATGAATGCCAAGACCGGCGAAAACTATGAGGCCAAGTTGGGCGGGCCGGAAGTCGCGATAGCCAACGACGATGGCGGCACCATGGTCAAGGTCGAGCGTCTGGCGCCGGACAGTATTCGCGAAACCAGTTCGCGGGCCGGCAAGGTGGTCAACGTCACGACCTTCACTGCAGGGGCCGACGGCAAGCTCAACGTGGAGTCATCCGATCCGCGCGATGGATCGATGTTGCGGTACACCGCCTCGCGTAAATAGCCGAGGTTCGGGGGTCGGTTTTCCGGCCCCAACCCCGGGGATGGGCGTTCGCGTCGTGAAAACCGCGGACGCCCATTCTTGCGCCCCGCCAGCATCGAATAGCTCTGTTCCAACACCCAGTCCCGCTGTTTGATCGGCCGTGCGAGTTCCTCTCTTCGATCTATGCTGGCTTTTGCTGGTGTAAACGCTCCCTTGGCCTCGGCCGTCTTTGCCTGTATACGCCCGCCCGTCCGGCTGGTGTGGCCGCCGGCGGCCTGTCACATCGACTGGCATTCGCGCTCCGGTTTGAGCATTCGCTCCCGGCCGCTCGTCTGCTTGATTGAAACGTGATCGCCGCCGACGCCGCATCGGATCGGGCGCTGTTCCGGCATGGGGTCGGAAGGGCGATTTTGGACTGGCCAAGTCCGCCTTTGAAAGCTGCGCAGGTGCGTGGCTGGCGGCCTTCGCATCGTTGAAAGACTACACACATGGCCTCTACGGCATTCCCGAGCCGCGACGATTTCGCGGCAATGCTCAATGAAAAACTCGGTGGTGAGGACGAACCTTTCGAAGGTCGCGTCGTCAAGGGTATCGTAACCGGAATTGAAAACGACCTCGCCGTCATCGACGTTGGTCTCAAGAGCGAAGGCCGCGTCCCGCTGCGCGAATTCGCAATGCCCGGCCAGAAGGCCGAGCTCAAGATTGGCGATGAGGTCGAAGTCTTCGTCGACCGCGTCGAAAACGCCCAGGGCGAAGCCATGCTCAGCCGCGATCGCGCCCGCCGCGAAGCCGCCTGGGATACGCTCGAAAAGGAACATGAAGCTGGCAACCGCGTCGACGGCGTCATTTTCGGCCGCGTCAAGGGTGGCTTCACCGTCGACCTCGGCGGCGCCGTCGCCTTCCTTCCGGGCAGCCAGGTCGATATCCGTCCGGTGCGCGATGTCGCTCCGCTGATGGACATTGCCCAGCCGTTCCAGATCCTGAAGATGGATCGTCGCCGCGGCAACATCGTTGTGTCGCGCCGAGCCATCCTCGAAGAAACCCGTGCCGAACAGCGCAGCGGCCTTATCCAGTCGCTGGCCGAAGGTCAGGTCATTGAAGGCGTCGTCAAGAATATTACCGATTACGGTGCGTTTGTTGACCTGGGCGGTATCGACGGCCTGCTGCATGTCACCGACATCAGCTACAAGCGCGTCAATCACCCCAGCGAAGTCATCAACATCGGTGACACCGTCAAGGTGCAGATCATCCGCATCAACCGCGAGACTCAGCGCATCAGCCTCGGCATGAAGCAGCTGGAATCGGATCCGTGGGATGGCGCGATGGCCAAATATCCGGTCGACGGCACATTCACCGGCCGCGTCACCAACATCACCGAATATGGCGCCTTCGTCGAGCTCGAACCGGGCATCGAAGGTCTCGTCCACGTGTCGGAGATGAGCTGGACCAAGAAGAACGTCCATCCGGGCAAGATCGTCTCGACCAGCCAGGAAGTCGAAGTCAAGGTGCTCGAGGTCGATAGCGAAAAGCGTCGCATTTCGCTTGGTCTCAAGCAGGCCCAGTCGAATCCGTGGGCCGATTTCGCGGACAAGTTCCCGGTCGGCACCGAAGTCGACGGCGAAGTCAAGAATTCGACCGAATTCGGCCTCTTCATCGGCCTTCCGGGCGACGTCGACGGCATGGTTCACATGTCGGACATCGCATGGGGCGTGTCGGGTGAAGACGCGCTTGGCCTCCACCACAAGGGCGAAACGGTCAAGGCCGTCGTGCTCGACGTGGACGTCGAAAAGGAACGCATCAGCCTCGGCATGAAGCAGCTCGAACGCGGCGGTGTCGCAAAGGCTGGCGCCGGCGTTGGCGTCAACAAGAACGAAACCGTCACCGTCACCGTCCTCGAAGTTCGCGATGGCGGCCTCGAAGTGCAGGTTGGCGACGATGGTGCGACCGGCTTCATCAAGCGTACCGATCTCGGCCGCGACCGCGACGAGCAGCGTCCGGAACGCTTCCAGGTCGGTCAGAAGTTCGACGCACAGGTTACCGGCTTCGATCGTTCGAAGAAGCCGACCTTCTCGGTCAAGGCCCTGCAGATCTCGGAAGAGAAGCAGGCGGTCCAGCAGTATGGTTCCTCGGATTCGGGCGCATCGCTCGGCGACATCCTCGGCGCCGCGCTGAAGGAAGCAAAGACCGAAAAGCCAGCCAAGGCAGCGAAGGCCGAAAAGGCTGCGAAGCCGAAGGCTGAGAAGGCTGAGAAGGCTGAAAAGGCCGATGACGCTGAAAAGGGCGAGAAGGCTGAAAAGGCTCCTGCCAAGAAGAAAGCAGCGAAAGAGGAGACCGCTAAGGTCGCCGAACCCGCTGCCGAGGCCGAAGCCGACGCTGGCGAATAATATTCGCCGACGTCTTCGGACGGAAAAGATTGGACGCGGTGGGCTCGATTGCCTGCCGCGTCCTTTTCTTTGCTTATCGCATGAAGGGCGTTTTTCGGCCGCAAAACGCCCGGAAGTGCTTGCGTAAGCGCGATTTACCTGACAGCAACGGTGCTGCGGCGCCGTGGGGGATGTCGCGACACCCGAATTTCATCTCGTGGGGGATTGCATGATCAGGTCGGAACTCGTTCATCAGCTTTGCGAGGATTTCCCGGATTTGACGCAGCGCGAGATCGAAAGCGTCGTTACGTCGCTCTTCGACAGCATCACCGACCAGCTCGCCAAGGGGGGCCGGGTCGAGTTGCGCGGCTTCGGGGCTTTTTCGACCCGCCAACGCGATGCGCGCGTCGGCCGCAATCCGCGGACTGGCGAAGCGGTGGATGTCGACGCCAAGCGCGTACCCTATTTCAAGCCGGGCAAAGAGATGCGCGAGCGGTTGAACTTAGGCGAGGTCAACGCCGAATAAGGGCTTGCCGGCCCATGCGGACGTGGCGGAACCGGTAGACGCTGGAGACTTAAAATCTTCTGCCCAATGGGCGTGCGGGTTCGAGTCCCGCCGTCCGCACCAGGACCGGGCCGGCAAAAGAGCAAGTCTCTAGAGAATTTGTTAAAGTCTCGCGGGTAAGTAATACTTCGTGGGAATTTCCGGTTCGCGTCTCGGCGATTTGCGTCGCCTTCGTTTTGCAGGTCGGTCACAACCCGAGCTGTTGGTTTCGGTCGTACTCGTGGTGGCGACCCTCATTCTCATTACGAACGCAGTCGGGTTTTTCAGCAGTGCGGAGATGGTCGGCGACTTGTCGCCGCAAGCCGCGCTTATCGTCGTCGTGCTCAACGTCGCGCTCATCATCGTGGGCTTGCGACGGCTCGCTGATCTGCAGAACGAAGAAGAGCGTCGGGTCGATGCGGAACAGCGGGCTGCCCACCTCGCGACAACCGACATCATCACCGGCCTCGCCAACCGCAAGGGACTGGCCGATCGCGCTGCCGAAATGCGCGAGGCCCTAGCCGCCGAAGGAAAGGCGATGGCGGTCATCTCGATCCAGTTGCATCGCTTCAAAGCGATCAACGATCGCCACGGCTACGAGTGCGGGGATGCGCTGTTGAAGCGGATCGCCGAGGGAATCGCTGCGCTGGTGCCCTCGAGCGCCATTATCGCCCGACTGAACGGCGACGAGTTCGCGATCGCAATGGCTGTCGATGATATCCAATCTGGGGCAATCGAAGCCGCAGCGACGGCAATCCTGCGGCGCGTCACCGCACCGTTCGAAATCGCCGGCAAGATGCTCCAGGTGGGCTCCTACGCAGGCATTGCACGGGCCGAAGCCGCGGACACGCCGCTTCCCGACCTTCTTCGCCGCGCCGACATCGCGCTGGAGCGTGCACGAAGTGCGCGCGCTGCTCGTCCGATCTGGTTCGATGAGGGGATGGAGCGGGCGCTGCTTGCTCATGTCGAGATCGAACAGGGCATTCGCTATGCCCTCGAACACCACCAATTCCTGCCGTTCTTCGAGCCACTGGTCGATCTTTCGACGGGCGAAATTCACGGCTTTGAAGTGCTTGCGCGCTGGAATCATCCGCTCAGCGGGATCGTCCTACCGGAGGTGTTCATTCCGATTGCGGAGGAGCATGGCCTAATTTCGCGGCTTTCCGAACAGGTCATTGCAAGTGCGCTGCACACGGCGGCGACATGGCCCGGCGATTTCACCTTGTCGGTTAACATTTCGCCCGTCCAGTTGACGGATCCGTGGCTTGCACAACGTCTCGTGCGGCTCTTGGCGGAAGCCAATTTCCCGGCGCATCGGCTAGTGATCGAGATTACCGAAAATTCCTTGTTCTCTGATCTCGACCTTGCGCGTTCGATTGCGACTAGCCTCAAGAACCAGGGAATCCGACTGTCACTTGACGACTTCGGCACTGGTTATTCCTCGCTCTCGCACCTTCGATCGTTGCCGTTCGATATGATCAAGATCGACCGCTCATTCACCGCGTCGATCGTCTCCGATTCGGAAAGTGCCGCGATCGTACGTGCGGTTGCGGACCTCGCGCGCGCCCTCAAGGTGCCGGTGACCATCGAGGGCATCGAGAATGAGGCGACGCATGCCGCCGTTCTCGGACTGGGCTGCGCTTATGGCCAAGGTTGGTATTTCGGCAAGGCGATGAACGGCAATCAAGCGGTGCAATTGCTCGAACGGCCGATCCTTGCAGAAGATCCGAAACGCGCACAGGGTGCTGGTCACCGCCACGCTTCATAAGCATGCGCTAATCCGCAAAACCTAAATCGGCGTCCCGCGATGGGACGATTGAGGAACCGCATTCGTGAAAGGGGTGTTGAAGGACATGGTAAAAATTGCATTAAGGTTTCCCTATGCACCGGCTCCGTGGCCTTTCGTATCGCACCCCTGGCAGCTTCGGGCGCCGACCAACGGTCGCGCTCGCCACCAGTGAAGATTGTAACCCGAGGCCTTCGACGTTCGCCGAAGACCTGCGCTTGTTCGCGACCTTTTTCATGGGCGGCGTAATCTTCATGTCGGTCTATCTGGCCTGACCACGCCAGACCCGGAGCCTAGTCGCAGGCGACGTGGAGCTTCCAACCGATCCATGCGCTGATCACGCACATTGCCGCGACCAGCAGTAACTGGGCGTTCGGCCCGAATCCCAAGCTGGTCAGAGCCAGAGCCAAGGCCGCACCGATCGTCATCGCACCGGCGTTCACGATATTGTTTGCGGCCACCGTGCGCGCCGTCTCCGACTGCGCGACCGTCGTCGTCAGGAAGGCGTAAAGCGGAACGACGAACATTCCGCCGGTCACCGAAATTCCGAGCAGCGCGATTACGAGGAGGGGAGCGCTGGGCTGGTACAGGAAATTGCCAAGGGTGATCAGTTCACCGTTGCTGTGAACCGCCCAGGAACTCGACACGAAGTCGAGCATGACGACGAAGGCGGCCATCGCGAGGACCGAGGCCGGTGCGTAACGCGCAGAGACCTCGCTCTTCAACAGGCGGTTGATCGCGACGGACCCGATCGCAACGCCGACCGAAAAAATGGCGATGAACAGGCTGGCGACGAACTCGTTCGCGCCAAGGACATTCTTGACCAGCGGCGGGAAGATGATGATCAGCACCGCACCGATGGTCCAGAAGAAGCTGATCGAGCAGATCGCGAGGAAAAGACGCGGGACATGCATCGTGTCGCTGACGAGACGCCATGACGCGCGGAAGACGTGCCAGTCCGGCGGGCGCGCGTCGGACATCGGCGGGGCAGGGGGCACCTGCCGGCCGACAAGCAATCCGATGCAGGCGATGACGATACAGGCGATCGCCGCAGACTTCGGGCTTGCCGCGAGTGCGCCGGCGGCAATCGTCCCGCCGAGAATGGCAAGGTAGGTTCCGGCTTCGACGAGGCCGGTTCCGCCCAGCACTTCGTCCTTGTGCAAATGCTGCGGAAGGATCGCATATTTTATCGGACCGAAGAAAGTCGAATGAATGCCCATGGCGAAAACGGCGGCAAGCATCAGAGGCACGTTGGCGAGCCACAGCCCCAGGCCGCCGACGATCATGATCAGGATTTCGGCGGCTTTGACGATGCGGATGATCCGCGCCTTGTCGCGCACGTCGGCGAGCTGCCCCGCGGCTGCCGACAGGATGAAGAACGGGAGGATGAAAAGCGCCTGCGCAATTGCGTTGAACTGCGCCTCGCGCGTCGGATCGCTGTACAATTGATAGGTGACGAATAGGACGACGGCCTGTTTGTACAGGCTGTCGTTGAACGCGCCAAGCGCCTGCGTGCCAAAAATCGGGGCGAACCTCCGGGTACGCAACAAGTGGGTCACATTTTGCATCAAGGCGTATGGCGCCTTTCCAACTGTTGCGCTTCAACTCGCGATAGCCAGCTTTGCGTCGGCTTCCAATTCCTATAACGACCCAACGACATCATGCTGACCCTTCCCAACATCCTGACGCTGTCGCGAATCTTCGCGGTCCCGATTCTGGTTTTCCTTTTGTGGAAGCCGACTCCGGTCGATTATCTCGTCACGTTCGTCCTTTACTGCATCGTCGGCGTCACCGATTATTTCGACGGCTACCTCGCGCGTGCGCAGGACAAGATCAGCAGGCTTGGCCAGTTTCTCGATCCGATTGCCGACAAGATCATGGTGGCCGCAGTGATCGTCATGCTGATTGCGTCGCGGCGGGCCGACGATGCACCGCCGATCCTGCAGAATTTTGCGGTGATCCCGGCGTTGATCATCTTGCTTCGCGAAATCATCGTGTCGGGGCTCCGCGAATTTCTCGGGCCACTTAACGTATCGGTGCCGGTCAGCGCCTTGGCGAAGTGGAAGACGACGCTGCAGCTGGTATCGCTTGGCGCATTAATCCTTGGCGGTGCGTTCCCGCAAACATGGTGGGTACACGCCACCGGATTAGCCACGCTCTGGCTGGCGGCGGGGCTGACGCTGATCACCGGCTACGACTATCTCCGGGTCGGCCTTCGCCACATGGATTAAGCCGCATGGCGGGCCTCGTCACGAAAAGTCGCCGCAAGCAACTGGAATTCCTCTTCGCGCGGGCTTGAGCGACGCCATGCCAAGGCAATCCGCCGGAATGCGTCTTTCGATGCAAGGGAACGCGCCGTCACTCTCGTGCCGTTCAAAATGCCGGCATCGATCGCCATTTGCGGCACGAAGGTTTGACCCAGACCATTGTCGACCATCTGAACCAGCGTGTGGAGCGACGTCCCCAACATCGCGGCATCGGCGCGCAGGCCCGGCCGGTTGCAGGCGGACAGAGCATGGTCTTTCAGACAATGACCGTCTTCGAGCAGGAGCAGCCGGTCCTCGTCGAGCGTTGCGGCGTTGACCGGGTGATCGGCCGGCGCTTCGGATTCGGGAAAAGCGATCAGAAGTGGGTCGTTGAACAAGTCCGCGCTGTCTACTTCGCCGCAGGCGTAAGGCATCGCCAGCAGGACGCAGTCGAGCTTGCCCCGCCGCAAGGCTTCGCACGCAGCCGAACTGGTTTCCTCGCGCAGGTAGAGTTTGAGCTTGGGCCATTGGGCACGGAGCCGGGGCAGCAAAGTCGGCAGCAGGAATGGAGCGATCGTCGGAATGACGCCCATCCGCAATTCGCCGGTCAACGGCTTGCCTTCGGCGCGTGCTAGGTCGGCCAGTTCCTCGGTCTCGCGAAGCACCTTGACCGCCTTGTCCGCGATTCTTGTACCTAAAGATGTAAAGCGCACCACGCGCCGGGTCCGTTCGACCAGGGTAAGGCCAAGCAACGATTCCAGTTCGCGGATTCCAGCCGAAAGCGTCGACTGCGTGACGTAGCAAGTCTCCGCCGCGCGACCGAAGTGACCATGCTGGCGAAGTGCAACGAGATATTGCAGCTGCTTGATCGTCGGAAGGTGCACGCTCATTGATTGGCTCGCTTAGTTTGCCAAAGCTTAATCGTTTTTCACGATGACCGCCAGCGTCACTAGAAGAGCAATCGGATGCCCACCACCAAAAGGGTAACCGCGAGAATCGGCCGAAGGTGACCGTCGGCAGCGCGGCTGCCGAGTAGGCTGCCGACGATGATTCCGGGGATGGAGCCCACGAGAAGGGAGAACATCAGTCCGAAATCGACCGCACCGATGAACCAGTGCCCGATGCCAGCAATCAGGGTCAACGGGACGGCATGGGCGATGTCGCTTCCTGCGATACGGGCGAGCGGATGCTTGTGATAAAGGACCAGCAGCGCGGTAATGCCAAGTGCGCCGGCGCCGACCGAGGTCGTCGACACGAGGATACCGAGAATTGCCCCAAGGATCACCGTCCGCCGCGCAGTTTGCCGTTCCGACACGTTTTCCAGTTTGGGTGCAGCCCAGGCGACGATGCGCGGTTGGAAAAGGATTGCGATGCTCGTCGCGAGCAGGGTCGCGCCGAGCAGGGGGTTGAGGATGCGAACTGCATTCTCTTCGATCCCGCCCGCCCGGGAGAGAATGAGAAGCGTGAGGATTGCGGCCGGGATACTTCCCGAGGCGAGCCGCCCGACGATCTTCCAGTCGACGGTCTTGCGCTTGCCGTGCACCGCCGTGCCGACCGACTTGGTCACCGATGCGTAGAGCAAATCGGTGCCGACCGCGGTGGCAGGGTGGAAACCGAACAGCAGCACCAGAATCGGCGTCATCAGCGACCCGCCGCCAACGCCTGTCAATCCGACCAGCATCCCGACCAGGAAGCCCGCAAGCGAGTAGAGCGGTTCGAAATCGAACAAACAATCCCCCGCTACCGTGCGTCAAATGACAAGGTTTCTGGCTGAGGTTGCCGGACCGCGCAAGTCAAGTCAGGACAATCGTGCATCGGCCTTCTGGCAATTACGCCGGAGCGTGCCTAAATTGTGCCGGCATTAAAGGAGAGGCGCGTGGAAGCGCTATTCGAATATCTGGACTCGATCAAATCCCGCGACCCGGCTGCGCGCTCGCGGTGGGAAGTGCTGTTCTATCCCGGCGTCTGGGCGGTGGGACTGCATCGGATTGCGCATTGGTTGTTCGGCGGGGAGTTATATTTTCTCGCGCGGCTGGTGAACCATTTCGCCCGTGCGATCACCGCGATAGACATTCATCCCGGCGCGAAGATCGGCCGCAATTTCTTCATCGATCATGGGTTCACCGTGATCGGGGAGACGGCCGAAATCGGCGACAATGTGACGATCTACCAATGCGTCACGCTGGGCGGGACCAATCCCGCTAATGGGATTCCCGGAAAGCGGCATCCCACCATAGCGGACAATGTCGTGATCGGTTCCGGCGCCCAGGTGCTCGGACCAATCCTGGTCGGTATCGGGGCGAAGATCGGCGCAAACTCGGTCGTCACGCGTGAAGTTCCGCCGGGTGCGACGATGGTTGGCATTCCGGCTAAACCCGTACTGGTCGATGCGACCGAGGCGAAGGCGGGGTTCGTGCCTTACGGAACGCCGTGCAGCGAAATCGCCGATCCCATATTGGCGCGTCTGTGCGAGCTTGAGCGTGAGATCGGCGTACTTCGGGAAGCGCGGCGCCAGGCCGAGCCCAAGGCGAAAAGCGCTTGAGCGTCGTAGCGCCCTTCCCGGGGCCCGGGGAACGGCGCGCGATCACTGCATTCGACCGCAAGGAATTCACTCGCATCCTCGACCTGTATGGGCGAATGGTCGCCGCCGGTCACTGGCGCGATTACGCGATCGACTTCAGCCGCGACGTCGCCTGTTTCAGCGCGTTCCGACGCCATACCGAACGACCCGAGATCCGCATTGAAAAACGCCCCCAGCTTCGGCTGAAGCAGGGGGCGTTCGCGCTCGTTTCCGAGCATGGTGTTGTTCTCAAGCGGGGCGACGATCTTGCGGCCGTGCTTGCCCCGGTCGAGCGTCGGCTTATGCGGTTGGTACGGGACTGACCTGACGGTCGAGCAAGGGCAGTTTGGCACGCAGCCCGCCGGGAAGAGGCCTGACGACGGCCGTACGCGCCTGGTGCCAGAAAGCTGACAGCAACAGCAGGGACGACCCGATGACGAGCGCGGTCAGCGCGATGTTGAGTTCGACCGCACCGAATTTCCGGAACAGCGACTGCAGCGCCCAAAGCACGTAAGCGAGCGACGACACGAGCAATGCGCGGCGATCGATCGCCAAGGCGGTGACGCCCAATATGGCGTAGAGCAGGACTACCACGATGCCTTCGCCGACTGTCGCCTCGCCATTGTTCAGGCCGAGCAACGTGAAGATCGGATGGACGATCATCGGTGCCGCGAGAAGGTGAAGCCAAAAGGCGACGTCGCTGCGCCGCGTCGTCCGGCCGGGGTCCGATGAATCCCAGCGCATCGCGAACAGGAATACGCCGATGCCAAGGAGCAGGACGAAGCCGAGGATCAGGTCGCGAATGTTGTCGACCCGGCCGATGACCGCAACCAGCAGGCCGACCACGATGGCAGCGACCGCTGCAGCACCAGCTGCCACCGTGATCGGAACCTTGAACGCCCTCCAGTGGAGCCACGCAGCCCCAGCGCCAATCGCGCCGGATGCGGCCGCGACGATCCCGGCAAGAGCATCGTTATTCTGGAAACTGTTCTCGCCGATGATCTTCACCAAACCGAACAGGCTGGTCAGGAACACACCGCCCACGAACGTTAGCAGTAGCAGGATGGAGGGCAGCGCCATCCGGCGCTTGGCGGTGAAGAACATTGCCAGTCCCCAACTGACCGCGGCAATACCGGCCGGTGTCAGTGCGGTCGGGCCCTGGCCTTCGAGCGCCATGCCCATCGAAGTTCCGATCGATTGTCCGATCCAGCCGACTGCGAACAGCAGAATTGCGGCGGCGATCGTGACGAAGATGTCGTTGAACCCGGTAACGAGGCGAAAATGCTCTTCGTCGACAGCGGGGAGGGATCGCTGCCCCTCGACAAAATTGCGAAGCGAGGTGGCGGCATCGGCGCTTAACGCACCAGACGCGACCGCCTCGTTGAGATCCATCTGAGTGATCATGAAAATTCCCTCCTGTACGGTCATCGTACGCGGAGGTGTATTATCGTGTCAATACAGTCATTCGTTCAAGGGTAGGTTGGCCGGCACCCAATGCTGAAGGAGGGGTGGGATTTGGGTGCCGGCCGGGGGGCTTCAAACTTTATGTCAGCGGCAGCGCACGCGGCTGCGTTCGACTTCACGGCCGATCAGTGCGCCGGCGGCGGCACCAATGATCGTTCCTGTGGCGCGTTCGCCGTGCGTGTCGATAGCGCGTCCGACCAGTGCGCCGCCCGCAGCGCCGACGATCAGGCCGGTGGTTCCGTTGGGACGCTTGCACCGCAGGCGACCGTTTGAATCGCGCCACGTTTTGCCGTGGTAATATTGACTACGACCATGCGCACTCGCGGCGCTCGGCAAAGCCGGGACGGCGAGTGCGAAAATCGTCATTGCAGTTAAGGTCTTCCGCATCGTTGCGAACTCCGTACGCTGGAAACATTGAGGTCACGCTGGCCGATTGCGATCGGGCTGGCGAGAGGTGGTTAACGTTAGTCTGCCGCATTAACGACGAGATGAAGCGCAAGTTCAGGCGATGGGAGCATTTTGATGTGCAATCTTTATTCGATGACCGCCACGGTCGACGAAATGAAGCGCCTGTTCGGCCCGTTCGACGGCGATCGCGACAATCTTCCGACGTTCAACGAAATCTATCCTGGCCGCGCTGCACCCGTCCTGCGTCGCGGCGAAAGCGGGGCGTTGCAACTGGACACGATGACGTGGGGATTTCCAGGCCCGGTTGCCGCAAAGGGAAGGCCGGTCACCAATGTCCGCAATCTCTCCAGTCCGTTCTGGCGCTCGGCGCTCGAGCGGCCGGATCGCCGCTGCTTGGTTCCCGTCACCCGGTTCTCCGAATGGAGTGAACAGCCCGATCCGGTGACGGGCCGAAAGACGAAATATTGGTTCGGTCTGAACGGCGAGAATGACCCATTGTTCGCTTTTGCCGGAATCTGGCGGCCCGGCGAGGGCGGACCATTCATGGCGTTCCTGACTTGCGTCCCGAACGCGACGGTCGGTTCGGTTCATCCCAAGGCGATGCCCGTCATGCTTAAGCCGGTGCAGGCGCAAACGTGGCTCGATGGAACCCGGGAGGAGGCCTGTGCCCTTGCGCTTCCGTTTGCTGATGCCGACATGAGGCGCCTGGACAGCGCTGCCTGGAGCGCAAGCAGGAGGGATTGAAGCATGGCGAAGAAGGCAACCGCAGCAAAAGACAAGAAAAAGGCCAAGGTGCCCAAGGGCGGCCCAAAGGTCGCAATCAAGGCCAAGGCGAAGAAAAAGGACAGCAAGAAGTCCCAGACGAGTGTCGACGCGCTTGCTCGGCTTGCCGAACACCCCATCGTTTCCGACCTGATTGCGGTTGGTGCATCTGCCGCCGTCGCGGCCATTGCGCAGGGAATTTCCAGCAAGTCGGGCAAGACGAACAGCCGTGCGGTCAAGGACGCCGGCAAGGCAGCGGCGACCGCTATCGGCCTGCGTCTCGTTCAGGAATTCAAGGCGGTTCGGGATTCGGCAGCAGAGGCAGCCGACAAGAGGGACTAGCCGAAGCGAAGCAATGTGAGCCGGGCGCGCGCGATGTCGCGCTCGGCTTCAAGCACGTAAGGTCCCGGCTCAACCGGATCCTTGCGCGCGGTCTCAATTGCCAGCCACCCGCCAAGGGCGAGCCAATTCGCCTTCGCGATAGCAGCGACGACCTTGCTTCCACGGCCGACATCATATGGCGGATCGGCAAGGATCACATCGAACTGCCGACCGGGGGGCAGGCGTTCGGCGGCGCTGCCAAGCACTTCGCCCATTTCGTCCGCGCCGAGTTTCCCGAGATTGGCACGGATCGCATTGACCGCTTCTCGGTCGCGGTCGACGAACAGGCATCGCGAAGCACCGCGCGACAATGCCTCGATGCCCAAAGCGCCGCTTCCGGCATATAGATCCGCGACCGACAGATCGTCGAATGACCCCATCCGACTGGTCAGCATTGAAAACAGCGTCTCCCGCACCCGGTCGGCGGTCGGACGAGTTTCCGATCCCTTGGGAGCGACCAACGGTCGTCCCCGCCACTTTCCGGCAATGATCCTCACTTCAGGCTGTTGCGGAAGCGAAAGAGGTCTTCGCGACCGATTTCGAAAATCTGGTTCGGCGCCATGTCCTCAACGGTGAATGGCCCGTAGGCGGTGCGGATCAATCGGCTGACCTGCAGTCCCAGATGCTCGAGCACGCGGCGGACTTCGCGGTTCTTTCCTTCGGTCAGGGTCATTTCGATCCAGCAATTTCGCCCCGTTCGGCGCTCCATGTTGGCGTCGATCGATCCGTAATGCATGCCGTCGATCGTGATGCCCTCGGACAATGCCTCCAAGTCCTGCTGACTAACCGTTCCGAACGCACGCGCACGATAGACACGGCGAACCCCAGTCTTCGGAAGCTCGAGCTGCCGCTTCAACTCGCCGTCGTTGGTCATCAGCAACAGGCCCTCGGTATTATAGTCGAGGCGGCCAACGGGAATGAGCCGGGGCAATTCCGCGGGAAGGCGGTCGTAGATCGTCGCCCGGCCCTTTGGGTCGCGCTCAGCCGTCAGCGTTCCGGTCGGCTTGTAGAAACAGAACAATCGCGCCGCGCCCGGCTTTTCGACTGGTTTGCCATCGACCGTCACGCCCGAAATATCGTCGAGCAGCGTTGCTGGCGTGGTCAGGACTTCGCCGTTGAGCGAAATCCGACCGTCGGCAATCATCCGCTCGATCTCGCGGCGCGAGGCAACGCCGGCACGGGCCAGCAGTTTCGCAATTCGCTGCGGGCCATCTTCGCGAGGCTCGGGTCGTTTACTCGGACCTTTGGGGCCAGACTTTTGTTGGCGCGTTGGCACCGGACTGCGCTTCGTTCGTTGCGGCTTCACATTGTTCGTCCTACGGAGTTTTCATGCTGTTCGGGAAGCGCAAGCGCCGCGTCAAGCGAGTCCTCATCATTGAGGATGAGCCGCTGACCGCGTTTGATAATGAAATGATGATCCAGGACGCGGGTTACGTGGTCGTTGCGACGCATGACGATTTCGAGTCGGCGTTGCAGAACTCTCGACACCGAAGAGGTCCATTTGATCCTGAGCGATGTCCGCCTGCGCGGCGACCGGACTGGAATGGATGTCGCCGAAGAGGCCAACCGTCGCGGCATTCCCTTGCTCTTCGTGACCGGACATCCGCCGGACAATGCCCACGAGCTCGCCATCGGCTGCCTGCTTAAGCCGTATCGCGAAAAAACGATGCGCGCTTCGCTGGAGGCGATTGAAAAGCATTGTGCCGGGGAAGATTGCAAGCCGCCGAAAGGCCTGACGCTTTATCCGCTGCGCGGCGATCCGGCGCCAATCGGTGATCTGGAAGACTAAAGGTAGGATTCGACCCGCGCATGGAAGTCGGCAAGGCCGGCCTCCAACGTTCCGAGCAACGTGTCTTTCTGAAGTCCGCTGACCAGGCCGCGGTAGCAAAGCTCGGCCGCCGCGAAATCCTCGCCCGCGAAGGTTGCGCCGTCGAGAAGGTCCCAACTGCGTTTCCAGTGCGCCTCGGCCTCGTTGGTCTGCGGCTCTTCGGCGATGAGCATAAAATCCTCAACCAGGCAGTGACCGACTGATTGCGGCATCACGACCATTATGTTGATATAATCCGGGCTGACCACGACGATCGTGTTGGGGAACAGATGGTAGGTGAATGTCACCGCGTGGCGAAGCGCTTGCCAGTCATTGCAATCGACATCGACTAGGTAATCGGCCCGCCCGACCACGGCACGCTGATGATCGGCGATCCGGTCGGCGACGGTAATTCCGTCCGCGAAGAAGCTGGCAATAGTCGACGCGTGAAGTCGCTGGACATGATACGCTTCCAGGAATGCGTCGATGACCATTTTCCAGTTCGCGGCGACGCTGTGCGTCTTACGCTTGTACAAATAATGGTCGGCCACGCCGAATGCGTCGAAATCCTCGCAGATCGGCTCGACCGCGGAAAAATCATCATCAGGATTGCGCGAAAACCAGATCAGCCCGCCGCACTCATGCGTCGGAAAGCGCATCAAGCTGTGATCGCTCTTGTCGAGTCCCGGAAAGCATTCGGCGCGCGGCAAGCCCAGCAAGCTGCCGTTCGAGCGATAGGTCCAGGCATGATAGGGGCAAACGATCCGTGTGGCGGGCAGCGGCGCTTCGTCGTCGGACGTGAGTAATCGGGTGCCGCGGTGGCGGCAGACATTGGCAAGGACGTGGGCCTTCCCGTCATGGTCGCGACTGACGATTACGGGTACCCCATAGTTGTCGTGGGTCACGGCGCGGTCGGCATTCGACAGCAACGCCGAGGGCGCGAGCAGAAGGGGCATTTTGGCAAATATGCTGGCCTGCTCGGCGGCAAACCTTTCAGGATCAATATAGACGCTTCCCGGAACCGTCGTAATCGTTTCGCCAAGCGACTGCTCTCCGCGAATTAGGGCGTCGGCAAGGGCGAGTTGACCAGCGGTCGGCTGGAGGGACTTTAGAATGTCCATTAACGAGTTTTGCTCTTCCAAATCAGTTTTTACAAGCCACTATTCAGCTTGTTTTTCGCTGCTAGCATGCCGCCAAATTCGGGGAGTGCAATGACGGAAAAATTAAAAGGTTGGCGTCTTCTCAAGGTCGCGCTGCGCAATCGCAAGACGGCGGTAATGCTCGCCCTCGGTTTCGGTGCGGGATTGCCCTACACCTTGCTGATCGGAACGCTCAACGCGTGGCTTGGCGAAGAGAAGGTCAATCTGGCGACGATCGGCATCCTGTCGTGGATCGGCCTTGCCTATGCGTTCAAATTCCTCTGGTCGCCCGTCGTCGACAGCCTTCGCCTCCCGCTCCTCGAGACCTTTGGCCGACGTCGTTCCTGGCTAATCTTCTGTCAGGTGATTCTCGGCTTCGCCTTCCTTGGACTTGCAGCGACGAGTCCGACCCAGGCGCTTGGGACATTCGCACTGATAGCCACCGTCGCCGCCTTCTTCAGCGCGACTCAGGATGTCGTGATCGACGCATGGCGAATTGACGTCGCCGACGATGAAGCGCCGCTCGAAATCCTATCGACGATCTATCAGTTCGGTTATCGCATCGCGGCGCTGATCGGCGGCGCGCTCGCCCTCGTGCTTGCCGCACGAATTGGCTGGCCGCTCGTATATGCCGTGATGGGATTGATGATGGCGGTTGCACTGATCGCTACGTTCCTCGCGCCGGATACGCCGCGTCCTGATGAGGCCGGAGCTGACGGCGTCTTGGAACGCGCCGGAGCAATCCATCCCCGACTGCGCGGTATCGCGCTCGCGATCGTCGGGCTGTGCTGGGCCTGGGCAATCTGGACGATCGGCCACTTCATGACCGTGACCTTGCTCTATCCCGGTGCGGAGGGCGTGCAATCTGCCGGCGACTTCACGAAGAAGACGGGTCCGTTGATCGTCGCCGCCACCGTGCTCGTGCCCGCGATCGTGGCTGCGTGGCTGCACCAGGCCGCACGCAAGCCGGAAAGCATTCTAGCCGCCGACTCGCCGGCAGAAAGTCGCGGTCGACGCTTTGCCGATCATAGCTATCGTGCGCTCGTCCTGCCGCTCGTCGAACTCGTAGGGCGCTTGCGCTGGGGTGCCATTCTCGTGCTTGGACTTATTCTGAGCTACCGGCTCTGCGACAGCATCTGGGGGCCGTTCGCCTTTCCGTTCTATCTCGACGAACTGGGATATTCGAACGACGAGGTTGCCTTCGCATCGAAGATTTTCGGCGTATTCATGACCATTGCCGGTATTGCCTTGGGCGGGCTTTTGTTTGCCACGCTTGGCCGGATGCCGACGTTGCTTTTCGGGGCGGCCGTCGCTGCCGGATCCAACCTGCTTTACGCCGATCTTGCCGCCGGCGCGCCCTTCATCGATGCATTTGCGCGCTTCTTCTATCTCGACATGCTCGGCACAGACCTGCGCATGGTGCGATTGATGATCGCCATATCGGGAGAGAATATCGCGGGCGGTCTCGCCGGTGCCGCGTTCGTCGCTTACCTCAGTTCGATCGCGAGCAAAGAATATAGCGCTGTCCAATACGCCTTGCTGTCGTCCCTGACGTTCCTGGTCGGGTCGCTTGGTCGAGCCGCACTTGGCGAAGCAATCGAAATCCACGGCTACGCACCCGTGTTTCGCTTCACGGCGGCGCTCGGTCTGGTCGCGGTCGGCTTCTGTATCCTGGAGTGGATTAGAGACAAGCACGCACGCGTGCGGGCCGGTCCGGTCGCCGTCGCCGCCGCACCCTAGTCGGGCTGCTCATCGTTGTGGGCCAAGGCCTCGCCCGCAAGGTAGAGCGAACCGGCGACAAGCCGCGGAGCGGGCAGGGGGCCGAGCGCTTCTTCCAGCCCCGCCGCAGCGATCCCGCCAAACTGCGCCGCAAGCACCGCGGGATCGTGATGATGGTGGTCGAGTACCGGTACGAACGTCAGCGAAAGCGCATGGGGTGCAAGTTGTCGAATGATGGCGGCGGCGTCCTTGTTGGCAAGGATGCCGAGGACAATGTGCATCGCCCCGCGTTCCACTAGCAAAGAAGCGAGCGCGGCAGCCGCCGCCTCGTTATGGGCTCCGTCGATCCATGTTTCGATGCCGCAGGTCAGCGGTCCGTCGGCCATCCGCTGGAACCGTGCGGGCCATTTTGCGCGACCAAGGCCAATCTCGAACGCTGCCCGATTGACCAATATCCTGTCCTGAGCCTGCAGCATGGCCCAGGCGAGATTCGCGTTGCGCACCTGGAACGCGCCCGGCATCGCCGGCTGGAGCGTGTCATCGAACGTCCAGTCGCGACTTTGCAGGAGGAGCGGCGCTCCATTTCCGGCAGCGACCCGCGCGATCGCGCTTTCGACCGCCGGTAACTGCGCGAGGGTGACAAGCGGCACGCCAGACTTTGCGATACCTGCCTTTTCGGCGGCAATGCCCTCGATCCGGTCGCCGAGAAATCGTTCGTGATCGATCCCGATATTGGCAATCCCGCAGACCAGAGGATGCGCAACCACGTTGGTCGCATCAAGCCTGCCGCCAAGCCCGACTTCGATTACGCACGCATCGGCATCGTGCCGCGAAAAGGCGAGAAAGGCGGCGGCGGTCGTGGCCTCGAAGAAGCTGGGGCCGATGTCGGCGCTCACGGCGCGTACTTCGCGCAGCAGACCCGCCAGTTCGGTGTCGTCGATCAACGATCCGGCAATCCGGATCCGCTCGTTGAAGCGAACCAGATGCGGGCTGGTGAAGGCGTGAACACGGCACCCGGTCGCTTCGAGTCCCGCGCGAAGGAAGGCGCAGGTCGATCCTTTGCCGTTGGTTCCGGCGACGTGGAAGACGGGGGCAAGCCGATCCTGCGGCCGGCCGAGCGCGTCGAGCAATGCCGCAATCCGCTCCAGCCCTAGGATATCCATACCCGACGAGAGAAGTTCGAGATGGCTGAGTTCGGCCTGGACAGCGGGATCGGCCGAACGCGCAAAATCAGCCATCAGGCGGCCTTCTTGCCGCGCCCCTTGGTCGGTACGAGATAGTCGATCAGGCGAGCGACGGTGTCTCTGAGATCATGGCGTTTCACGACCATGTCGATCATGCCGTGGTCGAGCAGATATTCGGCACGCTGGAAGCCTTCGGGCAGCTTTTCGCGGATCGTCTGCTCGATCACGCGCTGACCCGCAAAGCCAATCAACGCATCCGGCTCGGCAATCTGAACATCGCCAAGCATGGCATAGCTCGCGGTGACGCCGCCCGTCGTCGGGTCGGTCAGCACGACGATGTACGGCAAGCCCGCTTCGGTCAGCTCGGCCAATGCCACGGTCGCCTTGGGCATCTGCATCAGCGACAAGATGCCTTCCTGCATCCGTGCGCCGCCGGCGGCGGTGAACAGGATGTAAGGGCATTTGTTGGTGATCGCGGCCTGCACCCCGGAAACGAACGCAGCACCGACGGCAATGCCCATCGATCCGCCCATGAAGGCAAAGTCCTGGACACCGATCACCGCTTTGCGGCGACCGATCAGGCCCTTGGCGTTGATCAGCGCGTCGCGCTCCCCAGTCGCGGCACGTGCCGCCTTGATGCGGTCGGAATAGCGTTTCGTATCGCGGAATTTCAGCGGATCTTCGCGGACTTCGGGCGACGGCAGGATCTCATATCCGCCCTTGTCGAACATCTGCTCGAACCGGGCCTTGGGCCCGATCCGGTCGTGATGGTCGCAGCGCGGGCAGACAAACAGATTGTCTTCCCATTCCTTGGTGAACACCATGGCGTCGCACTTCTTGCAGCGGTGCCAAAGATTATCGGCAGTCTGTCGCTTGGGAAGGAACGGGATGGTATTACGGACTCGGCTCAGCCAACTCATGCGATGCCTCTTGTCATGATGTCGCGGCGGGTAGCGCGTAGGGCGGCTTGCTGTCTAGTCACAGCGACGATGCGATGTCGGCGATAGCGGAGGTTGGATCGTCGACCGCGGTGATCGGGCGTCCGATGACGAGCATACTTGCGCCACTCGCAAGCGCGTCGCGCGGCGTGACGACGCGCTTCTGGTCGTCGACATCGGCGCTTTCTGGGCGAATGCCCGGAACGACGAAATAACCGTCCTGCCATTCGGCATGGGCCACCGCGACTTCGGCGCCGGAGCAGACGATGCCGTCCAGTCCCGAGCGCCGGGCAAGCTGCGCGAGCCGTCGGACCTGGTCGGCGGAACTCGCCTTCACGCCGATGTCCTCGAGATCGGCGTCATCCAGGCTGGTGAGCATGGTGACCGCAACCACCTTGGTCTGCGACGGCGCTGCTGCTTTGGCGGCTTCCAGCATGGCCCGCCCGCCTGCCGCATGTACCGTCAGCACGGCGGGCGAGAGCGGTGCGAGCGCGGCGACCGCCTTTGCGACGGTGTTGGGAATGTCATGCAGCTTCAAGTCGAGGAAGATCGGCACGCCAAGATCAGCGATTTCCGCTATGCCTTGAGGCCCGTTGGCGCAGAAGAATTCCAGGCCAAGTTTTAGTCCGCCGGCATGGACCGCGACCTGTTTCGCAAGCGCTTTCGCAGCGTCGATATCCGGCGTGTCGATGGCGACGAAGATCGGCGATGTCATCGTGCAGGGTCCTCCTGCAGGTTCGGTGCAGGAGGGGGAGGCGGTACGGCCAGCGTCTGCGTTTCCACCACGAGTCTTCGTTCCAGTCGCCACAGCTTACCACGCATGACCAGCCAGGTCGGCAGCCAGACGGCGAGCGCGACGAGGAACAGCAGGAACGGCAGCTTGATTGTCACCTGCAGGCCGCCCCAAAGGACCATGGTCACGTCCGCCCAATTGGCACCGGCAAAAATAATCGCGAGAACCGCGATCAGAATCCAAAGCAGGGTTTTGAGGAATGACATCGTGGCTCCTTGGTCGCGCACTTAATCTGGCGCACGAAAGAATGCCAGCCGCTCACGGCTCGTCTCTCATCAGAGTCGCTTCGGCGCACCTGTGCATTTCCGAGCTTGAGCACTGCGCGACACTCGGCAAGATGTTGATCGGCGGGAGGAATCGGTTGGAACGAATGTGGAAATTGGGGCTTGGCGTCTGCACGCTCGCGGCCATTGCGTTCGTTGCGATCGGCGTAGGTCCCGAAAAAAGTCAGGCGCCCGCGAAGGCAGTAGGAAGCGCGAGCAACATTGCCGCTTTGTCCGCAGTCGCAACCGCCAATCGCCGTGATATCGATTATGCCATGTTTGACCGCCGGCTGCAGCGGCTGTCGGAACAGCCGACGATGGTCGGCCTAGCGGTTGGGGTCGTCGAAAACGGACGGATTACCTTTCTCAATGGCTATGGCGAGACCGAAGAAGGGTCGGGCGACAAGGTAACTCCGTCGACCGTGTTTCGCTGGGCATCCGTATCCAAGGGCGTCGCTGGAACGATGGCCGGAAAGCTGGTCGAACAGGGCAAGCTGGATTTCGACGCGCCGATCGCACGCTATTCGCGAAGCCTCAAATTGCCGGGCGGGAATGAGCATGTCGCGACGCTGGGCGATGTCCTGAGCCATCGGCTGGGGCTTTACCGTAACGCCTACGACGACCGGCTGGAGGCGGGCCAGAACCCGGCGACGATCCGTCAGACCTATGCGACCCTCGCTTCGCTATGCGCGCCCGGCACCTGCTGGAGCTACCAGAATATCGCATTCGATTCGACCAGCGAAGCGGTGACGACGGCGACCGGCAAGCTCTATCGTGACGCAGTCGTCGAACAATTGTTTCGTCCCCTCGGTATGACCTCGGCAAGTGTGACGCGCGAAGGGCTGGAAGGCGCCAGAAGCTGGGCGCGACCGCACAGCGTGAGTGGGCGCGAACTGCCGATGAGCGACGCTTATTACCGCGTGCCAGCCGCTGGGGGGGTAAACAGCAACATCAAGGACATGTCCCTTTGGATGATCGCTCAGATGGGCGGAATGCCCGATGTGCTTTCGCCCCGCGTCCTGCAGACGATCCACGCGCCGCTGGTGCAGACGCCGAACGAGCGCAGCCGCCTGCGCAAGTTTCGCGAGCGCCTGAGCGATCCTTATTATGGGTACGGCTGGCGTTCCTACACCTACGCCGGCCATCATATCGTCGGGCATCGCGGCGGCGTGAACGGTTATCGCTCGCTGATCCTGTTCGACCCGAAGTTGAAGAGCGGCGTCGTCGCATTGTGGAACAGCAACACGTCACAGCCCGGCGGCCTGGAATTCGAATTGATGGACATGCTCTATCACCTGCCGTTTCGCGACTGGATGGAGATCGACAGCAAGGGAATGAAGCCGAGCGAGGTTGCCGGCACGCCAGACGACGCAAATTCCGGAGACGTCGCGGCGCGTTGAGCGCAACTTAGCGATCATTTCGCAGGCGAAGCGGTTTGCGCTATGTTTCTCCTTCGGGACTCGGGGCGGCCCCACGCCGCGCCACCGACAGGGAGACGAGGATATGACGTTTTCAATCGCACGAATGGTCATCATTGCCGGCGCAGGTCTGACAGCGGCTCTGGTCGCATCGCCGGCCAGTGCGCAGGATGTGCGATCCGGCCCGAACGGGACGTGGGAAGTCCATTTCCGGGGACCATGCACGGTTTATTACGACCGATCTGGAAACCGCACCTATGACACGCCGCCCTGCAACAGCAACGATCGCCGGATCGCCGACGCCGCCGTCCGTGCGCGCCTTGGCAGCGGCTATGGCAACCCGAATTACGCCCCCGGCTATCCCGGCGGCGGATATCGTCCGGGATATGGTCCGGCGGAACCTCGCGTGCGGATCAACAATGGCGGCTGGGGGACGGTCGATCTCAGGAACGGCTGTATCGTTACCTTCAACCGCGATGGAACGCGCATTCACGACACCGGACGCTGCACCAACCAGATGCGGGTCTATGCCCAGCGCACCTTCCTCGACCATAATTTCGGCGGCGGCTATCGTCCCGGATATGGCAACAACGGCTATGCCCGCCCTGACCTTCGTGTGTCTGGCAATCGCATTACGGTGCGGATGACCGGCACAAACTGCACCTACATTTATTCGACTGGCGGAAACCACCTGCAGTCACTGGGCAACCAGTGCAGTTCCCACCTCCGCGATATCGCCAACGACGCGGTCCGCGATTGGCGGAACCGGGGTCGATATTGATCGGCCATCGACGATACTGATCAAGAAGGGCCGGCGGATTGCCCGGTCCTTTCTGTGTCGCGGAACCTGCGCGCCCGGCGACCCGTTCGTAGGGCATGGAACAGCAAGAACAGCCGCAATCGCACGCCATGCCGAAAATGGGATGGAGGAAATTCGCCGCCATGATCGCGGTGTCAACAATCGTCATGTTCGGCCTGATGTATCTCAATACCTATCAGATCGATCACGTACTTTTCAGCCAGACGCGGATGTGGATGGCGCTGTACATGGGCGCAGCGATGGCCGCGATCATGCTGGCCTTCATGTGGAAAATGTATCCGGGCCAAGGCGCCAGAATCGCCGTGATGATCGGCTCGGCGGCGGCGTTCGCCATCGGGCTCGGCCTGGTGCGCAGCCAGGCGACGGTCGGTGACGAGGCGTGGATGAAGGCGATGATCCCGCACCACAGCATCGCCGTCCTGACCAGCAGCCGCGCCCACATCAAGGACCCGCGCGTCCGCGAACTGGCCGACGGCATCATCGAGGCGCAGGTCCGCGAGATCGAGGAGATGAAGCTACTGCTGCGTGACATGGAAGCGAATGGAGCACGCGGTGCCGGCGCCGACCTGCCCGCGCGGTCGACCACGCTGTCCCCGCAGATGGAAGCCGCGGCGCAAGCCAGACTGCGGTGGGCTGAGTAAGGCGCGAATAGCTCCTAGTCTCCCAGCGACACAAAGCTATCCAACACCCGTTTCTGCCCCGCCTTCTCGAAGTCGATCTCCAGCTTATTGCCCTCGATCGCGGTGATTGCGCCATATCCGAACTTGCCGTGAAAAACGCGCATCCCCACGCTTAAATCATCGCGGCCCTTGTTGCCTAGCGATACCGCCGAGGCCTTGGCTTCGATGACCCGCTGGGGCTCAGCGTTGAACCGGCCTTGAGCGCGTTGCCAGCCGGCGCCGCGGGTGCTGGCGCGGTCGCTGCGGGCGGCGGAGAGGTGGGCGAAGGGGTCGGAATGTTCGCTCCACTGCGCGCGCCATAGGCTTTCGCCGCCCGACATAGTGGTTTCGGCCTCGACATGTTCGTCAGGCAATTCGCCGACGAAGCGAGACGGGATGCTGCTCGTCCACTGGCCATAGATGCGGCGGTTGGCAGCGTGCAGGATGGTTGCTTGCTCGCGCGCGCGGGTGATCGCGACGTAAGCAAGGCGGCGTTCCTCCTCCAGGCTGGCCAGCCCGCCTTCGTCGATCGCGCGCTGCGATGGGAAGACGCCTTCTTCCCAACCGGCCAGAAAGACCTGTTTGAACTCCAGCCCCTTAGCGGCGTGGATGGTCATGATGGTGACCTTGGGCTCGTCCGATCTCTGGTCGTTGTCCATGACGAGGCTGACATGTTCGAGGAACGCGCCCAGGCTGTCATATTCCTCCATCGCGCGGGTCAGCTCGGCCAGGTTTTCCAGGCGACCGGCGGCCTCCGCACTGCGTTCGGCCTGAAGCATGGCGGTGTAACCGCTTTCGTCGAGCAGGATGCGGGCGAGTTCGGGATGCGTCAGCTCCGCCGCCATCGTCCGCCATCTGGCAATGTCGCCGACGAAGCGGGCGAGGCTGTTGCGCGCGGCGGCACGAAGCTCGTCGGTATCGAGGATCTGGGCGGCGGCGAGCAGCAGGGGCTGGCCGGCCTGTCGGGCGAATTGATGGACGGTCGCGACCGCCTTGTCGCCAAGCCCGCGCTTGGGCTGGTTGACGATGCGGTCGAAAGCGAGGTCGTCGGCAGGCTGCGCGACCAGGCGGAGGTACGCGAGGGCGTCGCGGATTTCGGCGCGTTCGTAGAACCGGAATCCGCCGACGATTTGATAGGCCAGGCCGATCGCGATGAACCGTTCCTCGAACTCGCGGGTCTGGAACTGGGCGCGCACGAGAATCGCGGCATCGTCCAGCGTGCCGCCGCGGCGGACATGCGTCTCGATTTCCTCGCCCACGCGGCGCGCTTCCTCCGGCCCGTCCCAGACGCCGATCACCTTAACCTTCTCGCCCGCGTCGATCTCGGTCCACAACGTCTTGCCCAAGCGCCCTGAATTGTTTGCGATCAACCTGCCCGCCGCGCCTAGAATGTGCGGAGTGGAGCGATAATTCTGTTCGAGGCGGATGACAGCTGCGCCCGGAAAGTCCTTCTCGAAGCGCAGGATGTTGGCGACCTCGGCACCACGCCACGAATATATCGACTGATCGTCGTCGCCCACCACGCAGATATTGCGGCGCGGCTCGGCAAGCAATTTCAGCCAATCATATTGGGAGGCGTTGGTGTCCTGATATTCGTCGACCAGGATATATTTGAAGCGGCGGCGATAGTCTTCCAGCACGTCGGCGTGGGACCGCAAGATAGTCAGCATGTGTAGCAACAGGTCGCCAAAATCGCAGGCGTTGAGCGTTTTGAGCCGCTCTTGATAAGCGGCATAAAGCTCCTGCCCTCGTCCGTTGGCGAAGCTCTCGCTTTCGCCCGCGTCGATATGCGCCGGGGTCCAGCCGCGATTCTTCCACCGGTCGATCACGCTCGCCAACTGCCGCGCGGGCCAGCGTTTCTCGTCAAGGTCGGAGGCAACGATTAGCTGCTTGAGCAATCGAAGCTGGTCGTCGGTGTCGAGAATGGTGAAATTGCTTTGCAGGCCAACCAGTTCGGCATGGCGCCGAAGCATTCGCGCAGCAACGGAGTGGAAGGTGCCGAGCCAAGGCATCCCTTCGATCGCGCCGCCCGAAATACGGCTTACGCGCTCCTTCATCTCGCGCGCAGCCTTGTTGGTGAAGGTCACAGCCAGGATCTCACTGGGCCACGCAAGGCGCATAGCAATGAGGTGGGCAAGGCGGGCGGTTAGCGCCGCCGTCTTTCCGGTACCGGCGCCGGCGAGAAGCAGCACTGGTCCGTCCGTGGTCAACACCGCCGCACGCTGGGGCGGGTTGAGGCGCGTCAGATAAGCGGGTTCGCTGGCAGGGGCAGGGGAGTCGGGCACAGTGAACATCTAGGGAACGTGCCAGTCGCGGGCAAGGCGCGGATTAGAAATGCAAACGACGACCGGTGGAGGGCTAATCCACCGGTCGCCATTTGCAGTATTGTTAGGCGTTGAAGCTGTGCTTGAGTGCGCTGACGCGATCATGGCCTTCACGAACCGACGCATAAGCGCGTTCGACGACCGCACGACCTTCGTCTCCCAGGTTCTCGGCCTTCAGAGCGGCTTCAAATTTCTCTTTCAGATAATCTTCGCCGCGCTCGACTTCGTTGATCACGGCCTTGTCATCGCGACCAGTGACTGCGGCCTTCAGGTCAAGCCAGCTCTGGTGCAGACCACCAAGCGTCGAACCATCAGTGTCCGGCTCACCGCCCATGCGACGGACTTCATTCTGCAGTTCAGTCGACGCGCTGGCGCGGTTGTCGGCGAACTGCGTGAAGAGCTGCTTCAGCTCGGGCGAGTCAACGTGTTCGGCTGCTTCGCGATATCCATTGACGCTATCGTTTAGCGTCGAGGTGAGGGTTTTGATGGTGGCGAGTTCGTCATTATTCCCGAACATAGGGATACTCCTTGATGTGGTGAATGACGGGACAACGCGCGGCGTGCGCCAATGGGTGCGTCGGCACGACGGAAAATTGGCTCCGCCCGGCGCACCGGGCGGAGCTTGCGCAATCAGCGGCAATCTTTATTTGGGCGCTCGAAACCGCTGGAATGGGGGAATCCCGGCGTGCGATTCTGCACTTATGCGCAATATCCCCGTTATCCACAGGCATCACGCTGCATTTTCCTCTTTGCGCGACTCGGAAACGTGCGCCAACTTCCAATTGTGATCGGGACGGAAGTCTCCGCCTCCCCAGAGAGCCGGCAACGGCAGGAAGGTGAGGAGAGGGCAGAAGACCGATCTCCGCCGGCAGGCGATGGAAGCCCCTCGGGTTCGAGGCTGAACTGCTCTTCGGAGCGATGACGCAGCGAACCACCAACGAGGACTTTCGGACCAGCCGGTCAGAGGCGCCGGAAGAGTTAATCCCGGCTGTCGCGAGGGCAGTCTTCCCCAGGAGGACAAGCCACGTGATAGGGGGTTAGCCCAAGAAGGCCGCAGAACACCATGGTGCGAGAAGTCTTCGGACGGACGCGGCACTGGCCGGAAGCAAAGCGATCTTCGGATCGCGGATCGGATGGAGAGTGAGGTTCCTCGTGGACCACTATGGGCGGGAAGCGTCACCTGAGCTGGTGCGCAAGGATCGAAGAGCAGGAGACCCTCGGGTCACCAAGCTGACGAACACCGGCAAATCCATGTCTCGGCGCAGGAGGGGGCTGGCAGCAATGCCGGCCCCCTTACTCGTCGAGGCTTGATACACACTGGGTGACCGCAATCGTCATCGTTCGGTGGATCGACATCGCTGGAAGCGGCCCGCGCCAAGCGATTGCGGGCGGATCTGAAGACCCGCCCGGATAAACCTTAGTCGTTAAGTGCGGCCGGAACGATCCCGCCATTAGCGGCAAGCTGCTTCATGACCGCCTTGTGAAGCCAGATGTTCATTTCGGCACTGCCATCCTTCTGGCCGGTGTAGCCAAGCTCGGTGGCCAGTTCCTTGCGATTGTCGAGGCTGGAATCGATGTCGAGCAGCTTCATAAGATCGACGATCGAGCTACGCCAGTTGAGATCGGGATTGCCCTTTTCGGCGATCTTTGCCTCCAGTACCTGTTCGACATCGACCTGCTGTATGGTCGGAGCGGCACTAGGGGTCGCCGCGGTTCCCGACGGCGTATCCAGCATCCCGGAATCGCGCAGGTCGTCGACCGTCGTTTCCCGCTGCTTGCCGAAAATCTTGTCGCGGATCTTGCTGAAAATGCTCATCGTCTAGCTCCCTTTGTGCACCAGGATTTCTGGCGTTCAGGGGGTTAACGTTCAGGGCGATCCAAAGTGCCGCGTCACTGGACGATGATAGTCGTGTTCATGCCAAGAAACGAATGGCCAAATCGTCCGCAACGCAATTTGTACGTTCCCCGTCGCGGGGTCAGGACGAATGTCTTTCGTTCACCGGATTGCAGCTTAACCACGCCGCCGGGGACCTTGCCCCGCAAGGACGACCAGTAAAAAAATTCGGGCGCACGGAATTCATGCGACTCGCCCGATGGGTTGGCAAGCGTCAGCCGCACAGGGACACCGCCCGCCAAATAGATCGGGCCGGGCGTGAAGCGGTGGCTGGTGAGATTGACGGTCACCTTGATCGGCGCCCGCTTCGCGGCGGCAGCGGCACCGGCATCAGCAACGGACACGACCGCAAGGATTGAAATCGCGAGGTATTTGGCAAGGTTTCGCATTTCGCCTCCTACGCCAGCGCCGCTGCTTTTCGCAATGGCAAGCGTGTCGGAATGCCGCCAACCGAGCAGGATTCGGCGCAAAAGAAGCTCCATGCTATGCCATGCGCGACTGAGGAGTGGGCGATGTCGAATATGATCCTGCTTGCTGCAATGCTGGCCGTAAGTGCACCGCCCGGGACCGTTCGTCGGTCCGGCCCCGAACAATCGCCGATCGCGACAAGCGTGTCCGTCCCTGCGGATGCGCGCTTGGTCTATGTCAGCGGCACCGTACCCGACGCCGTCGACGAAACGGCCGCGAAGGGAAGCGTCAGACGCTTCGGTGATACCGAGGCGCAGACGCGCTCGATCCTAGCCAAGATCGCAAAGGTGCTAGAAGCCGAAGGGCTGGGGCTTAGCGACGTGGTGATGATGCGCGTCTTCCTGGTCGCGCCACCAGGGCAGGACCGGATGGATTTTGCCGGCATGATGCGCGGCTATTCGGCATTTTTCGGAACGAAAGACCAGCCCCAAAAGACGGCTCGCTCGACGATGCAGGTCGCCGGTTTGGTCGATCCCGGCTGGCTGGTCGAGATTGAGGTGACCGCCGCCCGGCGCTGAACGAGCAAACAGGGGGAATGCAATGACACTGACCCGGCGAGCTATGTTGGCGCAGCTTGGCTATCTCGGCGGCGCGGGCGCAAGCCTTGCTGCCCTGCAGTCGCTTGGCGTGATTTCGCCGGGGTCGGCGAAAGCGGCGGGCTTTACGCTTCCGCCGGACAGCGGCAAGGGGAAAAAAGTGGTCGTCCTTGGCGCTGGCATCGGGGGATTGGTGTCGGCCTATGAATTGTCCAAGGCTGGCTTCGATGTCACCGTGCTGGAGGCGCGCCAGCGTGTCGGTGGCCGCGTTTGGACCATCCGCGGGCAGGATTCGATCATCCAGAAAGATCGACCCTCGCAAGCCGCCAATTTCGCTGCAGGGAATTACCTGAATGCGGGTGCGGCCCGGATCCCGTCCAGCCATGAGGCGATCCTTGGTTATGCCAAGCGCTTCGGCGTCCCGCTGGAGCCGTACATCAACACCAATCGCGCAACCGGCTGGGACTTTGGCGGCAAGGTATATCGCGAACGCCAGATGGTGTTCGACATGCACGGGAGGATTGCGGAATATCTGTCCGGCGCGATGGGCAAGGGCGCGCTCGATGCGGTGATGCCTAAGGCCGAGCGCGATGCCTTCCGTCAGTTCATCGGATTCTGGGGTGGGCTCGACGACAAGGGCGTTTACGGTCCCGGCAGCGCATCTGGATTCAAGCAGTGGCCCGGCGGTTATGACACGCCGGGAATTCCCGTCGATCCGTTGACGGTCAAGCAAATGCTGCCCGGCCGCGCGATTGCACTTCCTTACGTCTTCGAAGCGATCAACGACATGCAGGCGACGATGCTTCAGCCGATCGATGGCATGGATCGAATTACTGCTGCGATCTACGAGCAGGTCAAGTCTTTGGTGCAGCTTGGCGTCCCCGTGACTGCGATCCGCCGCGAAGGCCAAGGCGTCCGTATCGACCATGCTGGCGGATCAACCAGCGCAGACTTCGCGGTGGTGACGCTACCTGGGCATTTGCTCGCCCGAATTCCCACTGATTTCTCACCCGCCAAGAAGACGGCATTGAAAGGCATTCCCTATTTGCCAAGCGCAAAAGTCGCCTTCGACGCGCCGCGATTCTGGGAAGACGAGGGTATTTACGGCGGCAATGCGTGGACGGATCGGCTCAACGAGAATGTGATGTATCCCTCGGCTGGCATCGGGCGAGAGCGCGGCGTGCTTGTCGGTGCTTATGTCGCTGGCTGGACCGGACAGAACAATCCGGACGAATTCGTTGCCAAGCCGATCGCCGAACAGATTGCCATTGCACGCGGCTCGGTCGAAGCCCTGCACCCAGGCAAGTCGCGCCTGCTGGGACCGGGTGTCGCGGTCAATTGGGGTCAGGTCGAATATTCTGAAGGGGTCGGCGCCATCGGCGACGATTTCGGCGAGCATAAGCGCGGCGCGCGCTATGACGAACTGCTGAAGCCGGAAGGTCCGATCGTCTTTGCCGGGGAGCATCTATCCTATGTCGGCTTATGGCAGGAGGGCGCTGCATTAAGCGCGCACCTCGCCATCGATCTCGTTCATCAGATGGCGAAGGCCTGACGCTGGCCTAGGCGATCGAGGCGATCTTTCCCGAAGCCTTCTTTTTCGTCCGCCCCATCGACCAATTGGCCTGAAGCCGAACCTGCGGATTCGGGACGCACCAGATTTCGCCGCCATCATCCATCCCGACAACCCAGAGAAGGTCGAATTCGGGGCCGTAATCAATCACCGCGACGGCGCAACCGGTTCCTCGCTCAATGACATGAAGCGGCAGTGGAGGATTGAGCTGGGTGAAAGCCATGTCGTGAAAACGTGGGCTACTGAACTTCGGTTCCGCACCGGGCGATCATCGCGCTTTCCTTCGCTAGAGGCGCTCGCTAGCGTCATCGGTTATGAGCGAGGAAACAACAACGTCGGCAAGCCCGATCAAATCGGTTTCGGGATGGCGCATCCTTGGGGCCTTGGGGCTGGGTCTGCTGGTCGGGGTTGGCGCGTCTATGACCGGCGACGGTTGGCGGGATCCGGCGATCCGCTGGGCAAGCACAATCGGCGGGGTGTGGCTTGATGCGTTGAAAGTCACTGTTATCCCGTTGATCATCGCGCTGCTGATCAGTGGTATCGTCGGCGGCGCGCGTGCTGCAACGGGTAGCCGTGTGGCGGGGCGGTCGATCCTGTGGTTCGCAATCGTCCTGACCGCGAGCGCAATTTTTGGTGGGTTGATGATGCCGGTCTTGCTGCAAGCCTTCCCTCTACCAGATGGTGCAGCCGAGGCGTTAAGAACCGGCCTCGCCGGGGTCGACAAGGCGGCAACCAGCGCATCGGTTCCAACCGCGACCGACTTCGTCCGATCGATCGTTCCGGGCAATGTCTTTGCGGCTGCCGCGACGGACCAGATCCTTCCGCTGACCATCTTCACCGCCTTCTTCGCGCTTGCGATGACCAAGATCGAACCGGTCCGCCGCGATCAACTGGCTGGGTTTTTCCAGTCAATCGAACAGGCGATGCTGGTGATGATCGGCTGGGTGTTATGGATTGCGCCGATTGGCGTGTTCGCGCTCGCTTTCGCGCTTGGTGCGGGTGCCGGCGGATCGGCATTCGGCGCGGTACTTCATTACGTGGTGTTGGTTTCCACGCTCGGGATTATCCTCACTCTCGTTGCCTATCTGATTGCGGTCGTCTTCGCTGGATGGAGTCTTCGCGATTTTGCGCGCGCGATGATTCCTCCGCAGGCGGTCGCAATCTCCACTCAGTCCAGCCTCGCTTCGCTGCCCGCAATGGTCGGCGCCGCACGAAGGCTTGGCCTGCCGGAAGCGAACAGCGACGTTACCCTGCCGCTGGCGGTCGCGCTGTTTCGCGCAACCGGACCAGCGATGAACATCGGCGTTGCCATCTATGTCGCATATTGGATCGGGATCGACCTCAGCGCCTGGCAGCTGGCTGCCGGGATCGCGATGGCGTCGGTCGCCAGCTATTGGGCGGTCAGCCTGCCCGGACAGCTTAGCTTTGTCACCTCGATTGCACCGATTGCACTTGCCATGGGCCTGCCGGTCGAGCCGCTTGCAATCCTGATCGCGGTTGAAACCTTGCCCGACATTTTCCGGACGCTGGGCAACGTGACGATGGACGTGGCCGTCACCGGCGTGGTCGGCAGGAAGCGTTCACAAGATTAACCCTGGCTGACCAACGCCGGTCGATTGGTGGGAGCGTTGCGCGCGTTGGTCGATGACGCTTTTGTTTCGTCTACGCCGAAATGACGTTCGTCTATGTTGCCGGTCATCGAAGGCAGCGCCGTTCTATCCATGACTTGCGACGCGAGGGGTGTTTAGCCCTCTCCCCGATAACCCGGGCGCCCTTCGCGTCGCAACCAGATGAGGAGACGCGTGATGAAACTGATTGTTGCCCTTGCCGCTGTCCTCAGTTCGGCAATGCTGACCGTTCCGACGGTTACCCCATTGGGATCAGCTGCGAACGGCGCGGCCGGCGGCGTCGTCAACGGAATTCAGGCATAAGTGCGGGGCCAATCGGCCGGTCGCTGGGTCACCAAGGTGATCAGCGGCCGGCGATGGTCTTGACGCGATCGCTATAGAGCCGTCCGACCGGCTGTTCGTTGTCATCGGCCAAGCGGGCAACCCAGCGCCCCGAGGCATTGCGTGAAAACCCTGCGATGAAGTCGCGGCGCACGATCGACGAGCGGTGGAGACGAACGAAACGTTCGGGATCGAGCTGTTCTTCGAGCGCCGTCATCGAATGGTGGATCAGCCAGCTACGCGCACCGACATGGAGCCGCATATAGTCGCGTTCGGCAGTGATCCGATCGATATCGCGAGCTGCAATACGAACCAGTCCACTGCGATCCGACGCCCAGAATTCCTCCAGAAACGGCGAAGTTTCGCTGCTCTGCGATCCGACATCCTGATCGTCGCGGCTGCGCAAATGCTGACGGGCCCGATCCAGCGCCTGGCCCAGACGAGCCGGGTCGATCGGCTTCATCAGATAATCGACGGCAGCAACTTCGAACGCGGCGACCGCGAACTGGTCGAAGGCCGTGACAAAGATGACGGCCGGGGAGGGTCGTGTCCGGGCGAGTGCTCGTGCTACTTCGATCCCGTCCATCCCGGGCATGGCGATGTCGAGCAGGACAACCGCCGGCTTCAGGGCCTCGGCCATCCGCATCGCAGCTTCGCCGTCGCTGGCAGTGCCGACTAGGTCTATGCCTCCCTGGCGTGCGAGCAGCAATTGCAACCGCTCGGTGGCAAGCGGTTCGTCGTCGGCAATAAGGACAGAAAGAGGGGCATCATCCATCGCGCGGGTCCAGTGGCAAGGTTAGGTGGACTTCATAGCCGCCTTCGGCCCGCGGCCCGAAATCGCAGGTGGCAAGGCCGCCGTACCGCGCCTCAAGCCGCTGGCAGACGTTGGCGATCCCGACGCCCGTGCCATGATCGTCCAGACCTCTGCTCTTGCGAGCAGGTTTGCTTCCCGCTTCGGGCTGGCCGCTGTTCGTGACTCGAAGCGATAAGCGCTTCTCGCCGATGCGCTCGGCGCGGATCGTCAGCGTGACTTTGTCGCGGGTTTTCGCAACACCATATTTGATCGCATTCTCGACCAGCGGCTGGAGGATCAGTGCGGGCAGCCGGGCATGCGCGACATCGTCGGGCACGTCGATAATGGTGTTTAGACGGGTCGGGAAACGGACCATCTCGATATCGAGATAGAGCCGCTGCAGGTCGATTTCCTCGGCGAGCGTAACGTCGGCGCTGGGGTCGAGCGAGAGGCTGGACCGAAAGAAGGTCGACAAAGCGAGCAGCATTTCCTCGGCCTTGTCGTTACGCCCGGTCATAACAAGTGACGACAGCGAGTTTAGCGTATTGAACAGGAAGTGTGGATTGACCTGGTAGCGAAGCGCACGGATCTGCGCAGACTGCGCCGCTTTCTCCGCGGCCGCTGCGCGATCACGCAGCTGGTGAGTGCGGCCCTGCGCAACCAGTGCAAGATAAAAGGCTGACCAGGCGGCGAAGAAGAAGAACCAGACGACGGTGCCATCGGCTGCGACACGAAACTGGATCCACGGCTCCAGCTTATTGATTCCGGGCCACGTCACTTCGACACGATCCTTGCCGGGCCGGTCGATGATGACCTTTTTGCCGATATCGGTGATCGTATAGCCTTCCTCGCTAACCATCTGCATTTCGTCGTCGGGTTTCTCCATGTGGCGATCGGCGACGATCATCAGGCTCGACAACGTGACCGCCGCAACAAAGGACGCGATCAGGGCGATTACCGCGCGGCGCCGCCAACTGCCGTATCGGGCGAGGCGGGCAATCGCAACGTAGACCAAGAGCGTGAGAACAAATCCGATTCCGATCGTCGCGCTCTTGTTGATGATGACGGTATAGGGATCAGACCCCAGAAAGGCCCGCGCAACGACCGTGACCAGATAAAGCGCCCAAAAGGCAAGGATGGAGCGCAAGGCCAACTGCCAGTCGGCAAACGGTCCAGCGGATGGAAGCAATCGGGTTTTGGTCATTCTCCGAGTTAGTCCCCTTCGCATTGCGCATGCAATCCGCCGCTCGGCCTTTGGCAGAAATGCAGCCGCCGCCGGTCGAACAAACGTCGATAGAGGGAGGGAACGTGTAGTCACGCTTGCTCGTTTCAGGACATACCAAACGAAGGGACTTTCGGCGATGAACGACAATCAAGAACGCAATTCCCAGACCGATCAAGACAACAAGGCCGCGCCGACACTCTCGGGCGATCCGGACCGCAGCCTGGAGTTGAAGCTGAAGAGGAACCCGCAGGATCCCGATTCCAAGACCGACGTCGGATCGGATGAATCGATGGACGCGTCTGACCCGATCAGCGCGACGCAGCCCGGATCGGACGAACCCGCACCGTCCTCAGGTTTTCCCGAATAGGCAGCTTAGATCGATCGGACCGAAATCTCACGTTGCAGAAATGAGACAGTCGGCAGCGATGTGACCATCGCTGTCCGATTGTCCTTGTCCTTGGCTTAACCCTTTGATTCAATATGAACGGGGGGTGGAAGTAAGGTTAAGCGTTTCGCAACTAGATGCGGCGCATGATCTCCACCTGAAGCATAAGGAGTGGGATCGATGACGACGCGAACCAGCCAGCCTGCCGGTGGCGCCTTGCTGATTGCGGAGATGAAGGAGTTCGCCGGGTTTCCAAAGGCGACCCAGCGTTACATCCGCCGCGCGCTCGACGTCGCCTACGGCCGCAGCGATCCCATCGACACATGGGCACGCGACGAACTGGAAAGCGCTGCGATCCGGGCGCAGTCTCGCTTCTACAAGCAGCTTGATCATCTTCGCTTGCAGATTCCCGACGACAGCGGCCTCGACATGATCGAGCCGTTCATGGGCATGCTGGTTACGCTTGCGGCGTTCGACCTTGGTCAGGATCGCCTGCCCAGCTTCGCCTCATTCCGTTTTCTCTACGAGCGGCTGCTCGGATCGAGTGTACGGCCGTGGCTGCCGGCTGCTTTCTGCGCCGCAGCATCGTTGCCGCACCTTCATCCCGATCGCCGCCGTCTGCTGCTCCAGTCGATCAGCGAAAGCGCGGCCACCGCGCCCGGCTGGTCGACCCGTGACCCGGTGTTCTGGCCGGAGTGGGTGGAAAAGGTCGACATCGCCACCGCAGCCTGATCGCTCAGTCAATAAGGACCGAAGGGAAAAGTGCGCCTAGCGCGCGAAGGCTGGTCTGTGCGTCGCGGTGATGGACGAAATGACCACCGGCCTCTTCCCACGCTGAACGATAGCGGTCGCGGTCATCGACTAGGACGTCTTCACCTGACAGATGCTTGTGCTTGTCGCGCGCCATGGTCGTGATGACCTGTGTGCCCGGGAAGTGCCGCGCCACCCACTTTTCTTTCTGCGGGGCGGCCCAATTGCCGATCGGAAGTCCGGTCAGGATAACGGGCTCCAGATGCGCGACCGAGTCGAACAATTGTCGGGCATCGGGCATCTCCGGCAGTCGATTGTAGAAATCGTCGGCACGGCGAATTCGGAACCAGAAGTCACGAACGCTGTGCGCCGCCTGAAATTCGTCGGCAGTCATGCCAAGCAGCGCGCGAACCCCGGCATCGAAATCGGCTAGCACGCCGTCGAGGTCGAGGAACAGTCGGCGGTTCATCCCCGTTGGGCGATCCCACTTAGCAGTTCGGCAGCAAAATCGCTGAGCGTGTCGTCGCGCGCGCCCATGATCACGAGGCGATCGCCGGGCAAAGCCTGCTTCAGCAATGCATCGCCAATCGATGTGCGAAGCGGCAAGTGGATGGCATCGCCGCCCTTTTCGATGATTGCCGCGGCAAGCCAGTCGGAGCCGCGACTCTTGTCGACCGTCCCGCCCTGATAGACCGGATCGGGTAGGAACAGCCTGTCGCCATCGCGCATGCCTTCAGCAAAGGTCGCGGCCAATTCGTCGCCCATCTTGGCGAGTGGGCCGAACCCATGCGGCTGGAACATGATCAGCAGGCGGCCGGACTGCGCGGTCAAGGTCGCAAGCGTTGCGGCAATCTTGTCCGGATTATGCCCGAAATCGTCGATCACGGTTACGCCGTTGGCGCGTCCGACCGTCTCAAGCCGGCGCTTCAGGCCGTCATATCGACCGAGGGCTTCCGCGACGTCGGCCAATGGCACGCCGAGCGCGGTGGCTGCGGCAATGGCGGCAAGGGCGTTGGATGCGTTGTGGCGGCCAGGGACAGGAAGGATAACATTGGCGGTCTGCCCGTCGACCTCCACGGTGAATTGTGAGCCGTCGCCATCGAGGACCAGACCGCGCCCGCTAACCGCAGCACCCGGACTGTCGAAGCCGTAGCCGCACGGAGTGCGCAGGATGTCGGCCATCGCCCGGCTTTCCGGATCGTCGAGGTTGATGACCGCAGTTTCGGCGCGCGCCAGGAATGCCCCGAACAGGCTTCGCAATTCGTCCATCGAATGATGGTCGAGGCTGACGTTGGTCAGCACCGCGACCGTCGGCCGATAAAGCGCGATCGACCCATCGCTTTCATCCACCTCGCTGACGAACAATTCAGGATCGCCGACCAACGCCGAGGCGAAGGGCGCCGACGGACTGACGAAATTCTTCATCACCGCGCCGTTCATGACAGTCGGCTGGCGATGGCAGGCGTGGAGTATCCAGCCGATCATTCCGGTGACGGTCGATTTCCCGCTGGTGCCGCCAACCGCAATGCTCTTGTCGGCTTCGTTGAGCAGGGCAGCGAGCAATTGCGGCCGCGTGAGATGCTCGATCCCCAACGCGCGCGCACGAACGACATCGGGCACGGTCTCTTCGACTGCTGCCGAGGTAATCAGGCGCATGTCGGACGACAGGCCGCTGCCGTCCTGCGGATAAAGCGCGATCCCCAGCGAACGGAGGTAATCGAACTTGGGCGCTAGTCGGCCGGCGTCGAGCGAACGATCGGACCCCGCGACCTTGTCGCCGCGTGCGCGAACGATCGATGCCAACGGAAGCATGCCGCTGCCGCCGATGCCGCAGAAGAAAGTGGTTGTTGCCATAACCGCTGCCCTATGGCCAAAAGCATCGCTTGCAAATGGGGTAAGGCATGAGGATTGCGGTCGTCGCACCGAGTTGCACGTTGAAGCGAGAGGCGGCCGACGCCGTTTCGGCAATCGTCGCGTCACGCGGCGACTGCGAATTGGTGATCCATCCTCAATGTTTCTCGAACGAGGGTCATTTCGCCGGCTCGGACGAGGAGCGACTGGCCGCGCTGCGCGATGTGATGGCCGACTACAGCATCGATGCCGTCTGGTTCGCCCGCGGCGGCTATGGTTCGAACCGGATTGCGGCGGCGGCGGTGCGCGACCTTCCCGAAGCGGCAGGCCAAAAGACCTATCTGGGCTATAGCGATGCCGGCTTCCTGCTTGCTGCCTTTCACAAGGCCGGGCTGGCGGTCGCGCACGGACCAATGCCGAGCGACGTTCTGCGCGACGGTGGAGATGCGGCGGTGACGCGCGCGCTCGATTTCATGGTGCAGCGCAGCGACTCAGGCTCGGAACCGGACCTCGACGGACCCGCTTTCGCCTTCAACCTTACTGTCCTGTCGAATTTTTTAGGGACAAGCCTGGAGCCCGACTTCGCCGGACGCGAACTGATCATCGAGGATATTGGTGAACATCTTTACCGGATCGACCGTACGATGTTCCATGTCACCGGAGCTGCTTCCGTCCGTCAGGTACGCAGACTGCGTCTTGGCAGAGTGAGCGACGTGCTTGAAAATGAACCGGTTTTTTCAGGTGATGCCGAGGGCGTCGTGCGCGACTGGTGCGCCCGGGCCGGAATCCCCTTCGGTGGTCACGCCGATATCGGTCATGATGCGGCGAACCATATCGTGCCTTTTTCCTGATTGTCGCAAATCGGAAATTCCCTCTTGCGCGGGCATTGCAATGCCTCCCGAAACGCGCTCTACCAAGGGGCGAAATAAACAGGAGGGCCAAACAAATGGCAAAAGTACCAACAGGTCGTAAAGCAGGTGGTGGATTAGCGCGCCCGGTGACGCCATCGGCGGATCTCGCCGCGATCGTCGGTTCGGATCCGCTTCCCCGCAGCGAAGTGGTTTCGAAGGTCTGGGATCACATCAAAAAGAACAACCTTCAGAATCCGGCGAACAAGCGCGAGATTCTCGCTGACGACAAGCTGAAGAAGGTCTTCGGCAAGGACAGTTGCACGATGTTCGAGATGAACAAGCATCTGTCGAACCATTTGAAGTAAGAATTCGCTGCCTCGTGCGGTGATGAGAGGGCTCGCGCTTCGGCGCGGGCCCTTTTTCTGTGCTTCAAGCGCGGAATGCGCTCGCAAGCGGTTCGGAGGTGACGGGGTAACCTAGCCCCTCGGGGATACAGACATGATCTTCGCCGCCGCGTTGTTCGATCCACGGCGTGATCAGTTCGACCGGATGGCGGGCGGCGTCTGCAATCGCTTCGTCGAATGATGCAAAACGCGCCAGGCGCTCGAGGTTGCGCTTGGTCGGGAAGATTGCGCTGGCCGACCCGCGATCGATCCGGTTTAGCGCTTCTTGCGCACTCATCCACTCCACCGCTTCGCATTCCCCCGGCTGGAATCGCGGCGTCCAGTCACCGCCGGGGGCGTGAGTCAGGTAAAAATGCGTGTCGAATACGCGGGCATGATTGAATGCGGGCTTCCACCGCGCGAACGGGACTAGCCTAGCCAGGTCGACATCCAGTCCCTGGGACGAGAGCAGGTCGGGAAAATGCGCGCCTTGATGCAATGCGTCCTGCATCAGCCTGGTCTGATCTGGTGAGGGCAGGGGGCTGATTGCGGTCGGAATGCCGCTTTCCTCGATCGTTTCGCGAATCGCGGCAACGCGGGGGGCGGAATCGCCGATCTCGTCGTGAATTGACCAGTGATCGCCGCGATCGATCCTGCCGCCGGGAAATACGATGGCACCGCCGGCAAATGCCATGCCCTTGGCACGGGTTACCGTCAGCAGCTCGGGCACATCGCCGCCGCCGTCGCGGAAAACGATCAATGTCGCTGCAGGAATTGCGTTGTCTCTCATGACCAAGACCTAGGGATTAGCGACTCAAAGAAAAAGGCCGGCGTCCCGAGGGACACCGGCCTTCCGATCAGCCACCCACAAAGGGAAGCCAGTCGAATCACATAGCGTTGACAGCAGCCGCATTGACGTCGGCTTCGTCGATCGCTTCTTCCTTGCGTTCGCCTTCTTCACGAAGAGCTTCAGCCTGGTTTTCCAGCTTGTCTTCAACGACACCGTTCGTGGCGTTGTCGGCTGCTGCGTCGAGGTTGTCCGCGGCTGCATCATAGTTGTCGGCGACGTTGTCACCCAGAGCATCGTCACCGTTGCCACCGCAAGCTGCCAGAGCAAGAGCGGCTGCACCAACGAGTGCGAAAGAAATCTTCTTCATTTTAAATACCCCTAGTTTCGTAACGACAGCGGTCATCACAAGATGTTTAGACCCGTTCCAACCGTTCGTCGCCGTAACGGTTCCCCTGTCTAAACATATTTGTCAATTCTTGAAGGTTCGATCGCGAAGGCGTATCTAGGGCGTGCCGACGGTGCGCAAGCATTGGCGGCTATGTCGGTAGATTATTTGGTGGAATAAGCATTTCGGACCCGGGGGGCAGTACCCCGGCGCCTCCACCAGCAGCGGCGGATACGAGTGGGAATCCACCGTTGCTGATGGGGGCGAAACAGGATCGACGAGTGCGGTAAAGGCCAGGTTGCCGATCGGTATGAGACCACCGTGACGGCTCATTCACATAAGTGCCAACGATAATGAGGCTCTTGCAATTGCTGCGTAACTGACGGCCTCACGGTCATAAGTTACAAAGACAAAAGCGCGGTTGGACCCCGCCGGGCAACAGAAGGGGATTCCAGCGGTACGGGAGGCACCGGGCAACAGAAGCCTCCCACTTTTCCCAGAATGACCAAACTAGGTTACATATAGCCCCGAAACGGAAGGGGGCCGGGATGTTTCACGTTGGCAAGTGGGCGTTGGCGACTGCGGCGCTGCTCTTTCTGGCGGGATGCCTGTGGAGCCCGGGCAAGTTCACATCGACCCTCGAAATCCGCAAGAATGGTACCTTCACGCTGGATTACCAGGGCGAGATCCTGTTCGCGATGCCGGAAAGCGGCATGCCCGATCCGTGGTCGGACGACAAAGCGCATTGCAAAACCGACGGTACAGTCAGCCTCGATAGCTTCGAAGGAGACGGCCAAGACCGTGACTGCACCGATGCCGAACGTGCCACCCTCAAGAGCGCCTTCGGCAAAAAGGAAGCGGAGAGGATTGCCGCCAAGCGCAAGGAAAATGAGGAAATGGCACGCGTCTTCGGTCTGCCAGGCAGCGACGACGCCTCAAACCGTAAATTTGCCGAGACACTGAAGAAATATGCCGGGTGGCAAAGCGTTACCTACTTAGGGAAAGGCATCTACAACGTCGATTACCATTTTCAGGGAACGTTGAACCAAGACTTCGCCTTTCCGATCATGCCGGAAACCGACCTAGTCCTGCCCTTCATCGCCATTCGTCGCCGCGCCGACCGCACCATATTGGTGACTGCGCCTGCACTCGCTGGCGGCGAAGGTCCCTTCGCGGCGAGAGCCAAAATGCTCAACCTTGGCAACAAAGCCGAAAACGGCGGCGAACCGATGCGCGCCGACGGCAAGTTCACAATCGTCACGGACGGCGAAATACTGACCAACAACAGCGAAGATGGGCCGACGGCCGCTCCCGCTGGCAAGGCCCTGACGTGGCAGGTATCACCAAGCAATACCCGTTCGCCAGAGACCTTAATCCGGCTGCCATAAGCCCAGCTCGATAATCGCGTATTCACTTCATCCAATCCGAACCTCGGGGGATATTGATCATGAACCGTCCGATCCTGACTGCCGCAATCCTGCTTGCTGGAATTTCGACGCTGCCCATGGCGGCGCGGGCTCATGAGGAAGCGGTCAAGACAACGTCGGCTCCGCTGAGCGCCGACAAATTGATGAAGCCTCCTGTCGACGCGGTTCACTATCTGGTCGTCTCAGAACTCGGGCAAGCACGGGGATATGTGGCGCTGGACCTTGCCCGACGGGCGCGTCGCCTATCGCCACAGCCAGTCGCTGCGCGGCTGGATTACCGAAAGCGACCAAGTGGTGACGCTGGGCAGCGACGGGCTGCCGATAAAGCTCGAAGTGCGCGGAATTACCCCCAACGGCGATGCCGCCGAAACCTTCGCGATCGATGGCGAAAAGGCAGTTTGGACCAGCCTTGCCGACAATGGTTCGTCGGCCGGTCGGACCGGCTATTACCTGCCGGCTGGGGGTATCGGTCTATCCAACCAGATCCTGGTCGATCGCATGGTCGCGGCAGGCGACAAGGGCGTCGATCTTCTACCCAGCGGTCACGCTACGCTTTCACTTGGACCGACACTGTCGATCAACGGTCCCGATGGCCCCAAGACAGTCCGTCTGGGTTTCATTCGCGGCGTGTTGGCGTCGCCCTATCCCGTCTGGCTCGACGATCAGAACCGCTACTTTGCCGATGTTGGCGGCATCTCCCTGCTCCCGGCTGGCTATGAGAGTTTGGCCAACACCAAGGCGATGCGGGATTTGCAGGACAAGGTTACGGCTGAAGAGACCAAGGCGATTGCCCATCGATTCCTGACCGAAGCGGCGAGGGCGCCGATCCTGTTCGACCATGTCAGGATCTTCGACGCCGACCGCGGGCGGTTCATTGATGATCAGGCGGTGCTGTCGGCCCACGGCAAGATCGCAGCGATCGGCCCGGCAGGCTCGATCAAGGCACCGATTGGCGCGCGCGTCGTCGAAGGCGAGGGCAAGACGCTCGTTCCCGGTATCTGGGACAGTCACATGCATATCGGCGACGATTGGGACGTGCTGTCGAACATGGCCAATGGCATGACGAGCTTTCGAAGCCCCGGCACGACGCTGGAGCGCGCGGTCGATGCGACCAAACGGCGGTCCAGCGGCGATCTCTTGATGGGCGAACCGTTTATCCAGGCGATTGTCGACAAGAAGGATCCGCTGGCAGCGCAGGGATCGATCACCGTCAGCAACGAGGCGGAAACGATCGAGGCGGTCGACCAGATCAAGAAGGCAGGCCTGTGGGGCGTCAAATTCTACACGTCGATGAATCCGGCGTGGATCAAGCCGGGCGCTGCCGAAGCCCATCGGCTTGGTCTTCACGTCAGTGGCCATGTCCCTGCAACGATGCGGCCGCTCGACGCGGTGCGGGCGGGCTATGACGAGGTTACCCACCTCAACTTCATCATGATGCAGGCGATGCCACAGGATGTCGTCGATCATTCGAATACGGCGGCCAGGTTCGAGGGTCCGGCCAAATATGCTAAGGACGTAGACCTGAATTCGCCCGCGATGAAATCCTTCGTTGCCGAATTGAAGAAGCGCGGCACCTACGTCGATCCCACCATGGTCATCTTTGAGACCAGCTTCCTTCCCGAGGGAGGCACGCCGCTTGCTGCATATGCGCCCTACATGGGGATCATTTCGCCCGTGCTAGACCGTTCGTTCAAGGCGGCCGGCTATCCGTTGGTCGCCGGATACACGCGCGCAGATTACGCCAAAAGCTATGCCAAGATGGTCGATCTGCTCGCCGTGCTACACAAAGCTGGCATCCCCATTGTTGCGGGAACCGACGGCTGGGGAATCGAAATTGTTCGCGAACTGGAATTGTACGAGACGGCCGGGTTCACCAAGGCACAGGCGCTGCAAAGTGCGACGATTGTTCCGGCGCGACTGGTTGGCGCGGACAAACGCACGGGCTCGATCGCAGTTGGAAAGGAGGCTGATCTGATGTTGGTCGACGGCGACGTGTCGAAGGAACTCGGCGCCTTACGCCGGGTGGTAACCGTGGTTAGCGACGGTTACGTGATGGACGCCGACGCGCTGCGCAAGGCAGCCGGGTATAGCGGCCGCCCGAAGTGAGCGACCGCCAACCGACCTAGCCGCGCTTGCGCAGTTCGTTGCGGATTTCGGTGAGCAACTCGACTTCGGTCGGTCCGGTCGGCGCGGCTTCTGGCCTTGCGAAGATCTTGTTGGCCTGACGGACCATCAGGAAGATGATGAAGGCGAGGATCAGGAAATTGATGGATACAGTGATGAACTGGCCCCAGCCGATCATCGGGACGCCAGCCGACTTCAGGTCGACGTAGCTCGACGCATTGCCTTTGAAGTCCGCCGGGATGGCCCCCAGCACCGTGAAATAGTTGGAGAAGTTCGAACCGCCGAAAATCGCGCCAACTACCGGCATGATGATGTCGTCGGTGAGGCTCGCAGTGATTTTCGCGAACGCAGCGCCAATGATGACTGCGACCGCCAGATCGAGGACGTTGCCCTTGGCGATAAAGGCCTTGAATTCGCTGAGCATGGTCTTCCCCTTATTTTCGTCATGCATTGAAAGTCGGGTCGCGACTTTCTACCTCGATCCTTGCACCTTTTGTGATGGGGGAAAAGATGACTGCTGTTGTTCGTATGGGTCTGCTCGCACCGATTGCCGCGCTCAGTCTGGCTGGCTGCGGCCTCAATTCGGTTCCGACAGCCGAGGAGAAGGTCAACCAGGCTTTTGCCGACGTCCAGGCCGACTATCAGCGCCGCAATGATCTGATCCCCAACCTCGTCGAGACCGTCAAGGGCTATGCCAAGCAGGAAAGCAGTGTCCTTATCGGGGTTACGCAGGCTCGCGCCGATGCGGGCAAGGTACAGATCAGTGCCGCCGACCTCAGCGATCCCGCCAAGGTCCAGGCATTCAACGATGCGCAAAGCCGCGTCAGCCAGGCGATTATTCCGCTCCAGCGCCTCCAGGAGGCCTATCCCGACCTAAAGTCGAATGCGAACTTTATGGCGCTGCAGGACCAGCTCGAGGGAAGCGAGAACCGCATTAATACCTCTCGCCGCGATTATAACGAGGCGGTCCGGGCCTATAATACCACAATCAGGACCTTCCCCGACGCCGTCGGCGCAAAGATCTTTTACGGAGCCAAGCCGAAGGTCGCCTTTCAGGCGTCGACCGGCGCGGAGAAGGCGCCGACCGTCGATTTCGGCAGCTAAGACTTGCGTAACGCCCAATGGGCCGATGAAGGAACGGGCATGAGCGCGATCACGCGCGTGGTGACGGTGTTCTGGCTTGCGATGCTGGTCGCAGTCTCGCCCGCCTCCGCGCAGAAATTCCCGGCGCTCACCGGGCGCGTGGTCGATCAGGCGGACTTGATCGCTCCTCCGCAGGAGGCCGATCTCAGTCGCAAGCTCGAGGATTTCGAGAGCCGCAGTGGGCGACAGGTTGTCGTTGCGACGGTCAAGAGCCTCGAGGGCCTCGAACCGGTCGATTATGCTACCCGGCTTGGCCGCACCTGGAAGATCGGTGACAAGAAAAAGGATGATGGGGTCATCGTTCTGGTCGCGCCGAACGAGCGCAAGGTATGGATCGCGACGGGCTATGGCGCAGACGACTATCTGACCGATGCCATGACCGGTTCGATCATCCGCAGCGCCATGCTGCCGCGTTTCAAGGACGGCGATTACCCCGGCGGAATCAATGCGGGCGTCGATAGCGTGATCCAGCAACTCGAATTGCCGCCCGAACTCGCTGCCAAGCGGGCCAAGGACGCCGCGCAGGTGAAGCCCCCGCAATATAGCAACGATGCCGGTTTCGTCCCGGTCATCTTCATCGTCATCGTCTTCTTCATGATCATCAGCGCGTTCGCTCGTGCGGCTGGTCGCGGTGGACGGCGGTATCGCAGCCGTCGCGGCGGGGTCGACCCGATGGTCATCCTGTGGGGTCTCGACGCAATCAGTCGTGCTTCGCGCGGCGGTCGAGGTGGCAGCTTCGGCGGCGGTGGCTTTGGCGGCGGTGGATGGGGCGGTGGCGGCGGTGGCTTTGGCGGCGGCGGCGGTTCGTTCGGTGGCGGCGGCGCAGGCGGCAGCTGGTGATCAAGATGACCGAACTGGATCATAACGCCGTCAGCGCGGCGATTGCGGCGGCGGAAGCCGGCACGTCGGGCGAAATTCTTGCGATGACCGCCGACCGATCGGATTCCTACCACGACGTTGGTCTGCATTATGCGATCGGCGTAATGTTTCTTGCGATAGGCTGGTTCGTCGCTTTCCCGAAGCAACTCGACTGGTGGTGGAGCCTGCTGTTCGGCTGGACCGCACCGCCGACCCTTCAACAACTGCTTCTGCTGCTGCTTGGTTTTGCGCTGCTCAAATTTCTTGCCGTGCTCTTCATCATGCGCTGGATGCCATTGCGGATTGCGCTGACCCCCGGGGCGACCAAGACGCGCCGCGTTCGCCGCCGGGCAATCTTGCTGTTCAAGGCTGCGGCGGAACGGCGGACGGTCGGGCGTACCGGGATCCTGATCTACCTGTCGGCGGGCGAACACCGCGCCGAGATTGTCGGCGACGAGGCAATTACCGCCGTTACGACGCCGGAGACCTGGGGCGAGGCGATGGCTGCACTGATTACCGACGTGAAAGCGGGACGCCCGGCGGACGGCATCGTGGCCGCCATCGGTCTGATCGGCGCCGTGCTAGGCGAGCATTTCCCGCGCAGCGCCACCGACGTCAACGAAATCCCCGACAAGCTGATCGAGCTTTGACCGACACGCCGCAAACCCGGTGGGAGGGCAAGTATCTGCGCATGGTCCAGCGAGGAAGCTGGGAATATGTCGAACGGGTCGGCGGGATGAGCGCAGTCGTCATCATTGCCGAACACGAGGGCAAACTCATCCTGGTCGAACAGGACCGCGCGCCGCTCGGCCGCCGTTGCCTCGAACTGCCGGCTGGGCTGGTCGGCGACGAAGGCAATTTCGACATTGAAGAAACCGCGCTCAAGGAGTTGGAAGAGGAAACCGGTTTTACCGCGACCCATGTCGAGCGGATCGGCGACTTTTACTCTTCGCCGGGAATGGTTGCAGAAAGTTTCACCCTGGTCCGCGCCCGTGGCGTCACAAGAGGCGGTACCAAGAGCGAAGACGCGATTGACGTACATCTGGTCGCTGTCTCGAAGATGGCAGCATTCGTCGAGGCAAAGCGCGATCAAGGGATTGCTGTGGATACAAAATTGCTGATTGCGCTCGCGGGATCGATTCTGGGCTGACGCGCCTGTCGAGGGAGAAGGTCGTTCGTCGAGCGTGCGGTTGCGCGCCATTGATCAGCTTACCTATAGAGTTCGCGAGAGAAAATTCCGTGCAGGGAGAGAGATATGAAGAATTTGATGATGGCCGGCGTCGCCGGTCTCGCGTTGACCGGCTGCGTTTCGCCGAAGCAGGAAGCAATTGCCGTTGCTGATGTCAGCGCTGTCGCATCGACCGGCGCAGACAATGCCGGGCTCGTCCCGGTTCCCGACAACATCCTCCTGAAGGACTGGGCCGGCCCTTATGGCGGCGTTCCGCCGTGGGACCAGGTGAAGCCGGAATTGTTCGACGAGGCAATCCAGTTCGGGATCGACGAGTTGAAGCGCGAATCCGCTGCTATCGCCAACAATCCCGCACCGCCGACGTTCGCCAACACCATCATTGCGAGCGACAAGACTGGCGAGCGGCTTAGCAACGTGATGAGCATGTTCAGCGTGATGACCGACAATATGTCGACCCCCGCCTATGAAGCGCTCGACAAAAAATGGTCGCCCTTGCTGTCGTCTGCATTTGACGAGATCTCGCTCGACCCCAAGTATTTCGCTCGCGTCGAGACGCTTTACGCGCAGCGCGACAGCCTCGGCCTCGATGCCAAGCAGATGCGGATCCTGACGCGGACCTATGACAGTCTTGTTCGCCGCGGCGTGAAACTCGACGAGGCCAAGAAGACCGAACTCAAGGCGATGAACAAGGAGTTGTCGTCGCTGTTCAGCGAATTCAACTCGCGCTTGCTGAAGGACGAAGGAACCTGGACGGTCGCCAGCGAGGCCGAAATGAAGAACGTTCCTGCGGACATCAGGAACGCTGCCGCGACCTTGGCAAAGGACAAGGGCGTGAACGCCCCATACGCGATCCGGAACACCCGGTCCGCTGCCGATCCGGTGCTCAGCTTCGCGAGCAATCGGGGTCTTCGTGAAAAGGTCTGGCGTGCGTTCGTCAATCGCGGCGATAACGGCAATGCGAGCGACACCAACGCGATCATCGCTAAAATCGTCAAGCTACGCGCCGATCGCGCGCACCTGCTCGGCTTCGAGACCCACGCAGACCTTCGCATGCAGGACACGATGGCCAAGACGCCCGAACGGGCGATGGACTTGATGATGCGTGTATGGCCGGCGGCTGTGAAGCGGGTCGGCGAGGAAGTTGCCGACATGAAGCCGTTCGCGGCGAAGGACGGCGTCCGCACGATCGAGCCGTGGGATTATCGTTATTACATGGAGAAGGTCCGCAAGGCGAAATACGACCTGAGCCAGGACGAGATCAAACCATATTTCGAGCTGTCCAACCTCGTCAAAGGGATGCACTGGTCGGCCGAGCAATTGTATGATCTGAAATTCACTGAAAACACCGGCAAGGTTCCCGTCTGGGACCCGGAAGTCCGCACGTTCGAGGTTACCAATGCCAAGACCGGCAAGCTGATCGGCCTATGGTATCTCGATACCTATGCGCGCGAGGGCAAGAGGTCCGGCGCCTGGGCGACCGGCTATCGCGATTCCTCGGGCCTTCTGGGCAGTCGTCCCAAGCTTGTTTCGAACAACAACAATTTCATCAAGCCCGCTGCCGGCCAGCCGATCCTGATCACCAAGGACGATGCCGAGACGCTGTTTCACGAGTTCGGGCACGCAATCCATGCGCTGCTCACCAACGTCTATTATCCCTCGCTCGGTGGATCCCAGCGAGACTTCGTGGAATATCCGAGCCAGGTGAACGAAAATTGGCTGATGACCCGGCCGGTGCTCGAAAAGTTCGCGCGCCACTACAAAACCGGCGAGCCGATGCCCGAAGCGCTGCTCAAGAAGATCGAGGCGTCGGAAACGTTCAACCAGGGATATGACACGGTGCAATACCTGTCGTCCGCGCTGGTCGACATGAAACTGCACACCAAGAAGGACGGAATTGTCGATCCCGATGCGTTCGAAAAGCAGGCGCTTTCGGAGATCGGAATGCCCAAGGAAACCGTGATGCGGCACCGCTTGCCGCAATTCGGGCATCTATTCTCGTCCGACTCTTATTCGGCGGGTTATTACAGCTATCTTTGGTCGGAGACGATGGACGCAGACACTTGGGCAGCGTTCGAGGAAACCGGCGATCCGTTTAATCGCGCTGTCGCCGATCGTTTCCGTATGATCCTGCTATCGACCGGTAACGAAACCGATCGTGCCGAGGCCTATCGCCAGTTCCGAGGCCGCGACCCGGACGTGAAGGCACTGCTCAAGCGGCGCGGCTTCCCGACCAACTAGGCCGGGGGTCTTAGCAAACGCAAAAAGCCCTCCCGGAAACGGGAGGGCTTTTCTTTGGGTCTGTGAGGCCGTTCAGCTTGAGCTAGGCGGCGTCAGTGTGTCGACGAGCACATCAAGCTGTGCATCGCAGCCATTCACGATCAGCCGCTGGGCAAGACCCTCCATCCCGGCGGGGATGACTCCCATCGACCTCGCTGTAAGCGTTACCTTCTGCTTGCCATTGGCGATCTGATATTGGTGCCCGGCAACCATCGCCAGACTGTCCGGCCACGATGCGTTGCGCTGTCCAGCGGCGAATTCGACATTCGCGCTCTGACCCGATGTCGTGTCGCGGATCGCGATGACCGCAGCCGTGTCGGCATCTGACCGGTACAGGCCGGCATCGGCCGGATCGACCATGCAGACGTTGCCCGACCGGCTGATATCGGCCTGCCAGATGTTGCGTCCGGCGGTGGCGCCTGTGGGCGCGCCGCGGGTTGCGTCGCCACCCCGCGTTGCACCGACCCGGCGCCGCGATGCGGTCGAGCCCGACAAAGCGGCAAGCGCCGATGTCGATCCGCCGCTGCTGACAGAAACGTCGAACGTTCCCGGCCCACGCAAGGTGCGGGTGCCGCGCGAATCGAGCAAGGTGACGCTGTCATTGGCCTTCAGCGTAATCTTGCTGTTGTCCGGCAACGCCTTGCCCATCGCGTAGATTTTTGCCGAAGGTCCGGTCGAACGAACGACTAGAACCGATGCGGCCGCACTGACCGACGCTGTCGTCAATGTCAGGGCGCAAAGCCCAAATACCCAAACTCTCATCATTTTTCTCCTAGCACGAAGCTGCCCCCAGGTCCGGCTTCGCGCAGCCGACATGCCAAAGCAGATAAAGCTACATCATTATCATACATTGCAGCCAAAGCTTCAATATCTTGTAGTGCTCCGCGGCTGCCTGTCTCGAACTGACGCCATAATTGTACCAGTCTGGCACGGACGTCATTTTCCATTTGCGGCGCCGGTTCCCAAACCACGATCGGGGTTGCTCGACCCGACAAAGTGATCCGGCCCATCGGACGGAAGATGTCCTGATTGGTCATGGCGAGGCGCGCCTCGTCACTGACGAGCGCGGTGCTCTTGAGATATTTGTTAGCACCTTCCAGTCGCGCCGCGGTGTTCATTGCGTCCCCAAGCGCGGTATATTGAATCCGCCGCTTGCCCCCAAAATTGCCGACGATCGCCTCACCGAAATGAAGACCGATGCGGGTCCTGCCGAGCAGCGCACGTTCGGGCGCCGACTGGCCGAAATTGGCGGTGAACTTCATCATATCGACCGTGGCCGCAAGCGCGCGATCGGCATCGTCGTCGCGGCTGATCGGGGCACCCCAGAACGCGACGACCGCATCGCCGACGAACTTGTCGATCGTTCCGCCATGCTGGAGGACAATCTCGCTCATCCCGTCGAGATAGGCGTTGAGGATCGAGGCCGTCGTTTCAGGGGGGATGGTATGGCTGAGGCTGGTGAAACCCTGGATGTCGGTGAACATCGTATAGATCGGAAGTCGCTCGCCGGTCAGCGACATGCGTTCGGGATCTTTCAGGATCATACTGGCGATATCCTTGGGCAGATATTTGCCAAGCGCGCTGTGGGCATATTGCTTTTGCTCGCTACCCATCGCCTTCACGATCGCTTCGGTGGCGAGATAGGCCAGTAGCCAGCCGACGATCCAGCCGAATGCGGGGAGGCCGAACGTGTCGATCCCGCGTACCTCGAGCAAGAAAGGTGCTGCGCCGAACAGAATTAGTTGCCCCCCGATCATCGCGCTGAGCACGAATGGGCGAACCTCAACCATCGATGTGAAGCTTCCCGCAAGGACTGCAAAGATTGCCAGCAACCACAGTCCGAGGGCTCCGACCCGGCCGGGCATCCGGCCATCCAGCGCCTGCGCAACCATGGTCGCATGGATCTTCATCCCCGCCATTGATTCTCCAGTGGCCTTGGTCAGCGGGGTCTCGAACAGGTCGTTATCGGGCAAATCGCCCCCGATGATGATGATCCGTCCTTTTGCCTGGTCTGCCAGGAACGCTGCTTCCGGTGCGGCGAACAGGTCGATCGGCAGGTTGTTGAAGACCGGATATTCGTCGTTCTGAGGTGCGCGATACTGAATGCTTCCGCGAAAATATTTGGCGCTTTCACGCTCCGAAAGTGCAGCGGGCATGAATGGCGGCAGATCGCGCGGCTGGACCGGCCATTCACGCGCCACATTGTCTTCGCCACCCGCAGCCGTTTTGATCGAGGTCGGACGAACCTTTGGGTTGGTGATCCTGGCCAGGAATGCATCGAGATACTCCTGCTGCCACGCCGACATATCCTCCGGATTGTGGCGCACCGTCGCATAGCCGAGCCAGACCGGAGTCCTCATTGCATTGAGCGCGTCGATCAACAATTGATCGTCTGGCTCGGGTTGGTCGATCAGTATGTCGACCCCGATCGCCTTGGGATCCATCTTGTCCAAGTTGGTCAACGCGCGGGCCAGCGTGGTTCGATCGAGCGGCGATCGCTCGCGCGTCGCGACCTGGGTTTCGGGCGTGAAGCTGACCAGCAGGATGCGCGGATCCTGCGGCGTCTTGCGGACCAACAAGGTGGCGACCGAATTGCGCATGTCGTAAAGCCCGCGTTCGACGTCCGGGAACAGGAACAAGGTGCGCTCGACCTGCTCGCCGGTTTTCTGATCGACGACGGTGAACGGCGTTGCCCAGCTGTATCTGGCGATCACGATTGCGATCAGCAGGAATATGATCGTCGTGATGCTTCGAATCTTCGGGACGCGAGCAATGTCAGCACGAACGTCGGCCCAGCCGCGCATCGCCGCCTTCGCCGCTGCCGCGGGCGCTTTTCCCCTGTTCGCCGGCATGTCCAAGCGACGCGTGCCCTCCCTCACCGCCGGTGGCCAAGGCCACCGTTATCGATTCGTTATGTTGATGGGGATTAAGCGCAAAGGCGTCAAAAGGCGAGGGACGCCGACCCTGAAGTTAGAGCGCGGCGCGCTGCGCTTCCGTCCACGCTAGCTCCGCCAGCGGCTCGAGTTGACCGATCATCTGTACGGCATGCGCGCTGCTCGCATTGCCGCGCGTGACCCGTCCCTTGATCCCATGCAGGATGGCGGCGAGGCGAAACATCACGAAGACCATCAGATAGTCTTTGTCGGCAAGGCCTTCACGCCCCGTTCGCGCACAATATGAAGCGACATAATCCTCTTCCGTGGGAATCCCGAGGTCGTCGAGATCGAGACCCTTCAAGCCGGTGAATATGCCGGCCGGCATCCGGTACATCATCAAATGATAGACGAAGTCTGCCGCCGGATCGCCAAGCGTCGACAATTCCCAATCGAGCACCGCAGCGACGTGCGGCAGTTCGATCGACGGCGCGAAGATCATGTTGTCGCAGCGAAAGTCGCCGTGAACGACCCTACTATCACCCGGATCGGCGGGCAGATGTTCGCGAAGCCAAGTAACCAGCCGATCCATCGCCGGAACGCGACCCGCCTCGACATCATTTTCATATTGGGTCGACCAGCGCTTGAGTTGACGTTCGACGAAACCGGATGCCCGACCGTAATCCCCTAAACCGACGGCGTCGGGATCGACGCTGTGCAACCGGGCGATCGTCGCGTTCATGGCATCGAAATGTGCTGCGCGCTGCGCGCGGGAAAGGCCGGGGAAGGAGGCTTCCCAGATGATCCGTCCCTCGACCATTTCCATAACGAAGAACGGCGTTCCGATGATGCTTTCGTCCTCGCACAAGCCGAAGATGTGCGGCACTGGGAAGCCCGTGGTGCCAAGCGCGGCCATCACTCGCGCCTCGCGCTCCACGGCATGCGCGCCGGGAAGCAATTTCCCGGGTGGTTTGCGGCGAAGGACATAAGAGCGTGTCGGCGTATCGAGGAGGTATGTCGGGTTCGACTGGCCGCCCTTGAACTGCCGAGCGCTGAGCGGCCCCGAATAGCCATTGACGTGATCGCCGAACCAGCGCTCCAGGGCGGAAACGTCGAAGCGAAGCCGTTCAGTGACATCGCGCGTTCCGCTATTTGCGTCGGTTCGGTTCATCGTCCGACCATGACGAGGCGAGGGAGCGAAAGCAATTGCCCGGGCGTTGTCGAATGCATGACTCGATTGATCCATCTATCCGACCTGCATTTCGGTGCTCATGACGAACGCTTGGTAAGGGCCGTCGAAGAACGCATCAACGAAACTAGACCCGACCTCGTCGTGATCTCGGGTGATTTCACGCAGCGCGCCCGCACCGAGCAGTTCGAACAGGCCTGCGCCTTCCTGACGCGGATAAAGGACGCCGGCTTTGAAGTGCTCGCCGTGCCCGGCAATCACGATGTTCCGCTGTATGACGTGTTGCGGCGGTTCCTATCGCCGCTGACGCGTTACAAGCGCTACATCGACGAGACCCTGTGTCCCCATCACGAATTGCCCGGTGCATCGGTGCTGGGAATCAACACGGCGCGCTCGCTGACATTTAAGGACGGGCGGATCAGCGAGGATCAGATGCGCTTCATCCGAGCAACTTTCTCTCGATCGGCCGATGTACCCCGAATACTTGTGACCCATCATCCGATGTTCGCGCTTCCAGTCGACGAAAGCGGCGCGCTGGGCAAGGCGGTCGGTCGTCAGGAGATGGCGCTCGATGCTATTGCGGATGCGGGCGTCGACTTGCTGCTCGCCGGGCATAATCACCGCGCTTCGACCCATAGTGCGCGCGAACTGGCGACGAAGGCGGGACCAGCTTTGGTGATCCAGGCGGGCACGGCAACCTCGACCCGAGTCCGCGACGAGGATCAGAGTTTCAATCGGATCGACATTGATGGCCGCGACATCTTGCTGACCGTGCAGACGTGGCAGGGAAAGGGCTTCGCGTCGGGCGACCGCCAGCTCTTCCGACAGGATGGCGACCACTGGCGAACCGTTGCGAACGAAGGTGCCGAAACGGCCGCATGATGGCTTGTCTCACCCCCGCGCCGTCACCTAGGGGGTAGGCATAAGGGAGACTGGAATGGCAAGTGCCGATTTGGCTGACGAACACGCTTCCGCGCTGACGCACTTCGACCTCAACGATTTCGTCCGCCGGGTTCTGGCAGAGGATATGGGGTCGGGCGGCGATGTGACCAGCAAGGCGACGATTGCCGCCGATGCCCGTTTCAAGGCGGCAATGAATTGCCGCGAGCCGATCGTGGTTGCCGGGCTTGATCTGGCGGTTGCTTTCTTTCGGGCGCTGGATCGCGAAGTTCAGATCGTCTGCCACGCCAAGGATGGCGACCAGCTTCCGGCAGGCGGCGTCCTGATGAGCCTCGACGGGCATGCGCGCGCGATGCTGACGGCTGAACGGTCGGCTCTCAACACGTTGCAGCATCTATCTGGGATCGCCACCCTGACGCGGCGATACGTCGACATGATCGCAGGTACCGGCGCGATATTGCTCGACACGCGCAAGACCGTCCCGGGGCTTCGGCTGCTCGATAAATACGCTGCGCGCATGGGCGGCGCCGATAACCATCGGATGCGGCTCGACGACGGCATGTTGATCAAGGACAATCATGTCGGCGTCGCCGGCTCGGTCGAGGCGGCGGTCAAAGCCGCAGTCGCGGCTAATACCGGATTGCAGATACAGGTCGAAGTCGACCGGATCGACCAGATCGAACCGGCGCTCGGTGCCGGGGCGCAGCGTTTGCTGCTCGACAATATGTCGCCTGCGACGCTTCGCGAAGCGGTTGCGCTTGTTGCTGGCCGAGTACCGCTTGAGGCGTCGGGCGGGGTCAATCTCGACACGATCCGCGCAATCGCCGAAACTGGCGTCGATTATATCAGCGTGGGCCGGATTACCCAGTCGGCACCGGCGGTCGACATCGCGCTTGATTATGTGCTTCAGCCGCTCGGCTGATTTTTGCAGCCAAAGTGACCGACCGTTCGTATAGGGTCGGCAAAATATTGGGAGAGAATGTGTGTTCAAGGGCCTGAAGCCCATTCAATATGCCGGCCACGAAGTGTGGCCGCTGGTCGAAGGCGGCAAGGGCGTCTCGGCAACCAATCATATGAGCTCGGGCGCCTGGGCGGCGGCGGGCGGCATCGGGACGGTCAGCGCGGTCAACGCCGACAGCTACGACCCCGAAGGCCGCATCGTGCCGCAGGTCTATCAGGAAATGACCCGGCGCGGACGCCATGAGGAGTTGGTTCAATATGCCATCGACGGCGCCGTTGCGCAGGTCGAACGGGCGTATGAAATGGCCGGCGGCAAGGGTGCCATCAACATCAACGTGCTCTGGGAAATGGGCGGCGCGCAGCGCGTGCTCGAAGGTGTCCTGGAACGCACGAGAGGCATGGTTGCAGGCGTCACCTGCGGCGCTGGAATGCCCTATCGCCTGAGCGAGATTGCGGCGCACTACGGCGTCAATTACTTGCCCATAATCAGTTCTGGTCGTGCTTTCCGAGCGCTTTGGAAGCGCGCCTATTCAAAGGTGCCTCATCTGCTCGGCGCCGTGGTCTACGAAGATCCGTGGCTTGCCGGCGGTCACAATGGACTGTCTAACGCCGAAGACCCGCGCGCACCGCAGGAACCCTATCCGCGGGTCAAGGAACTGCGCGATGTGATGCGTGACGGCGGAATCCCAGACACTGTGCCGATCGTCATGGCGGGCGGTGTCTGGCGTCTCGACGAGTGGAACGATTGGATCGACAATCCCGAGCTTGGCGCGATCATGTTCCAGTTCGGAACTCGGCCGCTGCTGACCCAGGAAAGCCCGATCCCGGCCGGATGGAAATCGCGGTTGATGGAATTGGACGACGGAGACGTGCTGCTGCACAAATTCTCGCCAACCGGCTTCTATTCTTCGGCCGTCCTCAATCCCTTCCTGCGCAACCTGGAAGCGCGCAGCCAGCGCCAGATCGCTTTCACCAAGGAAGAAATTGGCGACCACAAATTCGTGCTCGATGTCGGAGTCGGCACGCGCAAGAATTATTATGTCACCAAGGGCGATCTGCAACACGCTCGCGAATGGCATGCCGCCGGTTTCACCGAAGCGATGAAGACGCCCGACGATACGTTGGTATTCGTCGATCCGGAAGAAATGAGATGGATCCGCAAGGACCAGGCCGATTGCATGGGCTGCCTGTCGCAATGCAGTTTTTCGTCTTGGGCAGACAATGAGAAGAACACGACGGGACGCCTCGCTGACCCGCGCAGCTTCTGCATCCAGAAGACCTTGCAAGACATCGCCCACGGCGGCCCGGTTGATGAAAACCTGATGTTCGCGGGCCATGCCGCCTACCGCTTCAAGCAGGATCCCTTTTACTCGAACGGGTTCGTTCCGACCGTCAAGCAGTTGGTCGATCGGATCCTGACGGGCGCATGATCGCGGTTCGGGCACTCGCGGTGATCGCCGCGCTTGCGCTTGCGTCCCCGGCGGCTGCGCAGGAGAAAGCGGTGCCTTACTGGGCATCGATTTCCAGCGGCAAGGCGATGGTGCGCAAGGGGCCTGGCCGAAATTATCCCGGTATTTGGCTTTATCAACGCCGTGACCTGCCGGTGCGAGTTCTCAAGGTCTATGACAACTGGCGACTGATTGAGGATCCGAACGGCGACAAGGGCTGGATGCTGGTCAGCCTGATGAGTTCAACCCGCACATTCATGGTCAAAGCGGGCGTACCGCGGGCGATCCGCGAAAAACCCGCCAATGCTAGCCGCACCGCGTTTCTAGCCGAGGCTGGCGTGGTCGGGCGGATCGAGAAATGCGAAGAACGTTGGTGCCGCGTAACAATCGGAAAAAAGCGCGGATGGATGGCCAGAGATGATCTCTATGGAACCGACACTAACGAACAGATCGACGACTAGGTTCCGCTACGGCGACGAAATTTTTTTTCGACACTCTAGATTGCATGTTTTCTCGCGATGGTGTCCTTTGTCGTCAGACTGAGCGGGGCGTGCGATATCGCGCGCCTGTGTCGCTCGCCGTCAACAGGGAGATATCAAGTGGCTAAATCTACTCTTCGCACCCGTTTGCTGGGAGGCGCCGTTTTGGGCGCGGGCATCGCCATGCTGGTGCCGACCCAGGCCAGTGCGCAGTGCACATTGGCTGCACCCAACCTGACCTGCCTCGACACCACGACCGTTGATACTACCTATCCGGTGAATTCGGGAACGGGTACGGACCGCGTCTATTTCGACGACAATGCGCAGAATACTACTGTAGGCGCTGGCGTCACCGTCGACGGGTTTGGCCTTTTCATTTCGAATCCCTCAGGGCCTTTTGTAGTCACGAACGACGGCTCGGTTCAGGTTGATGCGGGCAATACGCCAGCGCCGATTTTTGGTCAGTCGGGCGCTCTTCAAATTGCGACAAATTCCTCGCCGATGGTCTACTCCGGGCTTGGCAGTATTGTGAATTTTGGAACTGGCGAAGGCTTCTCCGCCTCTATTTTCACCGATGGTTCCCTTGATGCGAATTTCGGCGGAACGGTTCGCGCCGATAACGGCGACGGCATCCAAGTTCGTGCTGGACTTAGCACTCCGACCTCCGGTCCGATCACGATCGTAACCAACGTTGTGAACGCGTCTGGCGGTGACGGGATCGACGTCACGACGGCGGGGCCCGGCGACGTCACGATTACCAGCAATAACGGCATCCAGGACAGCGTGGGTCTCGGCGATCTGCAGAACGGCATCATCGTCAACTCGACCGGCACCGGCAATATTACGATCGATCACAATGCCGGGGCGATCGGCAATACGGTCGATCGGGCGCAGTTGGTCGGCATCAGCGCGACGATCAATAACGCGGCTTCTATCGGAACGATCGATATCGGAACGCTCGCGGGCACCGGGATCAATACGGTTGGTGACGGCATCAATGCGACCACCAACGGCACCGGCAACATCGTGATCGCCAACGGCGCCGCCATCACTTCTACGAGCGGCGACGGCATCGAGGCGACTTCTACAGGGACCGGAAACGTCACAATTGCCAATACTGGCGCGATTGGAAGTTCCGCGACGCCTGTCGGTGGATCGGGCATTCTCGGTACGATTACCGACGCAGCGTCGGCTGGCAACGTGCTGATCACGAACGGCGCACTGGCGGTATGGTCAACGAATGTCGGCATTGAGGCCGTGACAATCGGCACGGGCAATGCGACGATTATTACTGGCTGGGAGCTGTCAGCAGTGCCGGGATTCGAGGGGTCAGCGTTCAAACCACCACTGGAGGCGCGACGATAACGACAAATGGGTTCGTTTCCTCGACGGGCCTAGGCAGTGCTGCCGTATATTCCGACACAACGACAGGCTCAACTAACATTACCGTCAATGCGGGCGCTTCTGCGACATCAGCAGGCAGTGCAGCTGTCGCTGCCTATAGCGATTCTGGCACTCAAACAATCAATGTGAACAGCGCTCTAATCGGTGATTATGGCATTTTCTCAGTCACTGATGGCGTTAGAACGATCAATGTGTCCAGCGCCGGGTCTGTCTTGAACGGTGCATTTCAGGCGATTAGACTAAGCGGCGTTGGCGATACGACAATTACCAATAGCGGCGTCATTGGCACGGATTCTACTGGTGGTGCGTAAGCGCGGCAGGTTCGACTTTAATTACCAACAACGCTGGCGGCACGCTCAATGGCCGACTTAGCCTAGGCGCAGGACTCGATAGACTTACTAACGCGGGAACATTCAACACCGCAAGGCGTAAGCGATTTTGGGGCTTCCATCGATACACTGACCAATTTTGCTCAGTGGCACCATCAACATTCTCGGCAACTCGTCGTTCCTGAACCTCGAGACGTTCACCCAGAATGGCCGGATCAACCTCAACACCTTCACGTTGACGGGTCCGGCGATTGCGTTCGTCAACAATGGCTGGATCGACACCAACGGTTCGGCTGGCTTGACGGGCTTTACGTCCTTCAGCAATGCCGGGACGCTCGATCTTGCGGCGGGCGTGTTCACTGCTCCGGCCGGCGCGTTCACCAATTCGGGTACGGATCTTCGCCGATGAAGGTGCGAGCACGATCACCGGGCAGACATCGTTCACCAACACTGCGACCGGCGTGATCGATCTGCAGGACGGCGCTACCAACGACACGCTGACCATCAACAGCTCCTATGTCGGCGGCGGCAGCCCTTCAGGTTGATGCATAGCGACCTCGCTGCCGATCTTCTCGTGCTGACCGGTTCGGTTGGCGGTTTGACCAGTGTCGACGTCAACGTCCTTGGCCTCACGTTCCTCGACACCAATGTTCGCGTGGTCGATGCAACGGCAGCTTCGGTCGGCGCGTTTACGCTTGGCAACCTGACGGGCACGACCAATCCGCTGCTCGATTATGCGATTACGCAGGCCGGCGCGGACTATTTCTTCACGCGCTGCGCCGAACGTCTCGGCGTTCGATCCGTTGGCGGTGAACAACCTGGCAATGGGCATGTGGTATCAGAGCGCGGACGAAGTCTTCGCTCAAACCCGCCTTCCGTTTGTCAGCACGGGCTTTGGTCTGTGGGCGCAGATCTACGGCAGCATCGACAAGGCCGGCGAGAATGACACGCAAGTCATCGGCGGCCGCGAGTTCAACGCCGACAACAAGCTGGAAACGACGCGATACGGTATCCAGGGCGGTGTCGACTTCGGTCTTGGAATGGGCCGTGTCGGTCTGACCGGCGGCTGGGAGAAGGCCGAAGCCGACGGACGCGCCGAATATAGCGCCCAGGGCTGGAATATCGGTCTTTATGGCCAGTTCGGCGGCGAAGTCGGCTTCCACGGCGAAGCACTGGTCAAGTACGATCGCTACGACATCGACTTCGAGGACGGTCCGTTTGACGGTATCTCGACCGACGGTCGTTCGCTGGGCGGCGATATCGCGCTTGGCTATCGCTTCGGCACTGGCGGATCGACGGTTCTCGATCTGAATGCTGGCCTCAGCCACGTTCGCACCAAGATCGATGACATCGCCGCCTACGGCTTCGGCTACGATTACGACAGCTTCACCTCGACCCGCGCACGCGGTGGGGTACGTGCCTACTTCGGTGGCGGCTGGCGTCCGTATGTCGATGCGACGCGTCTATCATGAGTTCGATGGTGACGGTCAGATCGCGCTGTTCGATGGTGCCGGTGCCTACGACCTCGAATCGAGCGGTAAGGGCACGTGGGTCCGCGTCGAGGGTGGCCTTGGCGGCCAACCGAGCCGTGGCCCGATGCTGGCCGTGTGGGGCGAAGCTGGCGACCGCAAGGGTGCCGGTATCCGTCTTGGCTTCCGCTTCGGCGGTGCGCCGGTAGAGGAGGCACTTCCGCCGCCTCCGCCGCCGCCCCCGCCGCCGCCGTCCGCCTCCGCCGCCGGCGACGCAGACCTGCGCCGACGGTTCGGTGATCCTGGCGACGGACATGTGCCCGCCGCCGCCGCCGCCGCCGCCGCCGCCGCCGGAACCGGAACGCGGCTAAGGCTCGTACGAACTAAGCAAAATGAAGGACGGTCCCGGAGAAATCCGGGGCCGTTTTTCTATGGTCGCACACGCTCGATGGGTGCTCCAATCGATTGCCGGTTCAAATGAAAAGGGCGGCAGGATCGCTCCCGCCGCCCTTAAAAGGAAATGCCAGTGGCTGGCAGGTTACATCTGCGCGGAACGTACGCGACCCGCGTGACGGTCAGCTTTTCGCCCTTGTCGCTTGTAATCTCGGCGCTGCTGCCGATTTCCATTTGCGCCGGGGCAGTCCAGCAGACCTGACCCTTCCTTGGTCATTGCGCTGGTGAAGCACTGCTTGCCGTCGACCTGCGCGTAGGTGCCGTGATCGATATGCTCGGCGCCCGACACCGCGATGTAATTGCCATTGGAATCGATGGATTCCTGAATTGGCTTGCCCTCGCGAGTGAACTCCCAGCTCGATCCGAGCAGGGTCATCGTAGCACCGGCGGCGACGTTAGCGTCGGCAGCGACATTCATATCATCAGCAACGACGGCATTGTCGGCAGGCGGAGCTTCCTTGGTGTTGCACGCCGCGAGCATGGCGACTGCGCCAAGCAGGATCAGTTTCTTCACATCGACTCTCCCTCTGTTGAGGGATCGGACTCGTAACAGACTATTCCCGCGGGCGCGAATGCGACCGTCCGGCGTCAGAAAAACAGATGGCGCCCCATCCAGATTGCCATCGCGACCATCATCACATTTTCGGTCAGCGAGACGAAGCCAAGCGGGACGCTGGCCGATCCGCCGACGCAGGCGCATTTAAGTTCGCGGCGGTCGATGTAGACGGCCTTGATGACGCTTGCCGCTCCGATCGTCCCGATCGTCAGCGCGACCGGTACCGAGAGCCAGTCGAGGCGGCCCGAAGCCATCAACACGCCAGCGCCGCCCTCCAGGAAGGGATAAAAATAGGCATAAGGAACCCAGCGACGCGCCAGCAGGTCGTAGTTGAGGAACATGGTCGAGAATTTCTCGAGGTCCTGCAGCTTGAGCATTGCCAGCATGATCATCGAAAATGCGATGAACCATTCACCGGCCCGGATGGTCAGCGGTGTCCCAAAGGCATTGGTCGACGCCGCCAAGGCCGCAAGCAACGTCATCGTGAATAGCACGAGGACTGGAACATAACTCACCGCATCCGCTGGCCGGACCGGGCGTCCGAGATGCTTGCGAAGGTCGGTGTAGCCACCGATCCGGTCCCCATCGATCCAGACCTGCGGCGTGGTCGAGACCTGATGCTCGGCCTTAAAGGCGTCGGTTTCGTCTCGCGTCTTGAGGTGATGGTCATCCACCGTGAAGCCTTGCGACTTTAATAAATGGAGCGCCTTCAGCCCCGATGGGCACAAATGGTCGGGCATCACCATGCGGTAGAGCGTTGCCGTCTTCGTGATCTTCGAGGTGGGGCTTTCCTGATTGAAGGTCATGTGATTTTCCTGTTCATTGTCGCTTATCCGCAGCATTATGGCATCCGTACCACGGTACGGAGTCAAGCATGCAGAATCTGACCATCAAAGGTCTTGCCACCGAAGCATCGGTCGGCGTCGAAACCGTTCGCTATTACCAGCGCAGAGGTCTGATAGGTGTTCCCGCGAGTGCCGGCGGAATTCGGCGCTACGACGAGAGAGATGTTGCCCGCCTTCGGTTTATCAGGCGCGCGCAGGCAGGCAGGATTCACCCTCGCCGAAATCGGCGAGCTCCTGGTTCTGGATTCCGGAACCGACCGTGCAAGGGCTAACGAGATCGCGCGCTCGCGCATCGACGCGCTAGACGAGCGCATTGCCGAACTGATCGACGTTCGCGAGTCCCTCGTCCGCTTGGCCGCCGATTGCGAGAGCGGGCAGGACGGACCTTGCCCGATCATCGAGTCGTTCGGTTAAACGAGCTCGACCGCGACCGCGGTCGCTTCGCCGCCGCCGATGCACAGGCTGGCAACGCCGCGCTTCAGGCCCTTGTGCTTCAGTGCATTGAGCAGGGTCACGAGGATGCGGGTGCCGCTCGCGCCGATCGGGTGACCCAGTGCGGTCGCGCCGCCGTGGATGTTGATCTTGTCATGGCCGATGCCGAGGTCCTTCATCGCGAACATAGCGACACAGGCGAAAGCTTCGTTGACTTCCCACAGGTCGACGTCGTCGACGCTCCATCCAGCCTTTTTGAGCACCTTTTCGATCGCACCGATCGGGGCGACGGTGAACTGGGCGGGTTCCTGGGCATGGGCGGCAGACGCGACGATGGTCGCAACGGGGCTCAGACCCTTTGCATCGGCCTGCGACTTTGTCGTCAGCACGACGGCGGCTGCGCCGTCCGAGATTGATGAGCTGGTGGCGGCGGTGATCGTGCCTTCCTTGGCAAAAGCGGGCTTCAACTGCGGGATCTTGTCGGGGCGACCGCGGCCCGGCGCTTCGTCGGTATCGACGATGGTTTCGCCAGCGCGGTTCCTGATCGTGACGGGAACGACTTCGCCAGCAAACCCGCCATTGTCGATCGCGGCCTTGGCACGCGACAGGCTCTCGATGGCGTAATCGTCCATCTGTCCGCGGGTCAGCTGATATTCGTCGGCTGTGCACTGGGCAAAGCTGCCCATTGCGCGGCCTTCCTCATAGGCATCTTCAAGCCCATCGAGGAACATGTGATCGTAGGCGACGTCATGGCCAATCCGGGCACCGCTGCGGTGCTTCTTGAGCAGATATGGCGCGTTGGTCATCGATTCCATGCCGCCAGCGACGATCACGTTGGCGTTGCCGGCCTTCAGTGCCTCTTCGCCCATGATGACGGTCTGCATGCCGCTTCCGCAGACCTTGTTCACCGTGGTCGCCTGAACCGATTTCGGCAGGCCCGCCTTCAGCGCGGCCTGTCGTGCGGGCGCCTGGCCAAGACCGGCGGGAAGAACGCAACCCATGTAGATGCGGTCGATGTCATCGCCGGAAACGCCCGCGCGCTCGACGGCGGCCTTGACCGCCGTTGCGCCCAGATCAGTCGCGCTGGCATCGGCGAGCGCGCCCTGCATCGCCCCCATCGGGGTGCGGGCGTAGGAAAGGATGACGACGGGATCGGACATGAAGGAAGCTCCGTGGAATCGGGTTCGTGTTGCACTTGCACATAGGCGTCGCGCGCCGCTTGTTCAAATGACAGGACGAGTGCTAGGCGCAGGGCCAAGGAGAGACAGATGAGCGAAATGCCGGGCCTTGAGTTCGATCTTGGTGAAATGGCGGACACTATCCGCGACACGACACAGCGATTTGCGCGCGACAAAATCGCGCCGATCGCCGCCGAGATCGACGACAGCGACCGCTTCCCGATCGAGCTTTGGCCGCAGATGGGCGAGCTAGGGCTGCACGGCATTACCGTCGAGGAAGAATGGGGCGGGCTTGGCCTCGGCTATCTCGAGCATGTCGTCGCGCAGGAAGAAGTGGCCCGGGCGTCGGCCTCGGTCGGACTGAGTTATGGCGCCCATTCGAACTTGTGCGTCAACCAGATCCGCCGCTGGGCGAATGACGATCAGAAAAAGAAATACCTCCCCAAACTGATCAGCGGCGAACATGTCGGCGCGCTTGCGATGAGCGAGGCCGGTGCTGGCAGCGACGTCGTATCGATGAAGCTAAAGGCCGAGAAATCGGGCAACGGATACCGCCTCAACGGCACCAAATTCTGGATCACCAACGGTGCTTATGCCGACACGTTGGTGGTCTATGCCAAGACCGGCGAGGGGTCGCGCGGGATCACCACCTTCCTGATCGAAAAGGGAATGGACGGCTTTTCGATCGGTCAGAAGATCGACAAATGCGGAATGCGCGGATCGCCGACCAGCGAACTGGTGTTCGACGATTGCTTCGTGCCGGCCGAGAATGTGATGGGCCCGGAAAATGGCGGCGTTGGGGTGCTGATGAGCGGCCTCGATTACGAACGCACCGTGCTTGCCGGGATCCAGCTTGGAATCATGCAGGCCTGCCTCGACGTCGTCATTCCGTTCGTCCGGGAGCGCAAGCAGTTCGGCAAGGCCATCGGCAGCTTCCAGCTTATCCAGGCCAAGGTCGCCGACATGTACGTCGCACTCAACTCGGCGCGGGCCTACGTCTACCAGGTCGCCAAGGCATGCGATTCCGGAAAGACGACGCGTTTCGATGCGGCGGGCGCGATCCTGCTGGCATCGGAAAGCGCGTTCAAGGTGGCGGGGGAGGCGGTGCAGGCATTGGGCGGCGCGGGCTACACCAAGGATTGGCCGGTCGAACGTTTCATGCGCGACGCCAAGTTGCTCGACATTGGCGCGGGAACGAACGAGATTCGACGGATGCTGATCGGCCGCGAATTGATTGGCGCCTAGCCCGCGAACAGGATTGCTGCGCCCCAGGCAAGGAACGACGCGCCGCCAAAGCGCGCGATCGCCCGTCCATGCGGGAGCAGTTTTTCAGCGGCGACGATCAGGGTCAGGGCAGCGATCCAAAGTAAATTCATGATCCCGCCGACGAACAGCAATGCCATGAGAAGCCAACAGCAGCCGACACAGTAGCTGCCGTGGATGATGCCCATCGCGAGCGGGCCGGAGCGGTGATGGCGGGCGATGAATTCGGCCGGGTTTCGACAATGCGACAAGCACGCGTTTTTCCACGGGCTGAGCTGGTAAAATCCCGCCGCGACCAACACTCCCCCGGCAATCCATCGGTTGGATAGGGTCATGCCCATTGCCGTCATTGCGCCGCTTGCTTCCAACACGATCTGAAGCAGCACTGCGACGAAGGAAAACAGCGCCCACGCGATCAGATAGCCGGCAAGGAACAGGCTGGTCGAGGGAGCCTGCCGGGGCCCCCTTGCGGCGACGCGAGCATGAAGCAAGGCGACGGGCGCCGCAGCGGGGATCATCATCGCCACCATCATGACGAACCACATCGAAAAATTGAGCAGCAAGCGCGGCGGATCCCAGGCCATATGCATCGCCATTCCCGGAGCGCGATGCGGGAAAAGCGACCATCTGAGCGATGGGTTCATCCCCATGCCGGCCCCTGCAATCACCCACGTCCAGGATAGTCCGGCGAGCAATGCAAGTGCGACGACCGTCACCGTACGATGACGTCGAAATACGACCTCCGACGGTCGTGACATCAGGCGTGGACAACCCCGTGGCTGTCCAGATTCAAATGCGCGAACTGACCATAAGTGCTCGACAATTCGACCGGGACCGGCGTCGTCGACTTGCTCGAGGCAGAGCCTATGTCGGCGTATTCATATTCGAACCCATCGGGGAGGTGGATTCTCGCGCGAATCTCGCGGCCATCGACCGGGCTCTTGATTGGCTCTCCCTCCATTTCGACATGTCCGGGAATAATCATCTTGCCCTTGCGACCTTCAACATCGACGGCAAATTCGATCGGGACGAATAATGGCTCGTGCATGGTCTCGACGGTCGAAACAAAGACGGCGAACATGGTCGCCATCGGATCGGTATCGGCGCCAGTCATGATCGCCAGCAACGCGCTGCGCTGGGCCTCGTCGGCATTCTCATCGACGAAGGCGACGCATTCACCGTGGCCGTCATGGATTGGCCCCGGCCATTTGAACACCGCGCCAATCTTGAGGCCCGACAGATCGACATCGCCGTGATGGCCCGCATCGACCTCCATCCCAAAAACCGCGTAGCAATGGCCCTTGTCCGGGAGCCCCCCGAACTGGCAATTGCATCCGTAGTCGCAGCTACAATTCACCAGCTGGCGACCCTTGAGCTTCCAATAGGTCATGGAGACCTCCGTCGATCGGCTTGCGTCGCTTCTTCCTAGCACAAATCGAACCGTCATTCATCCGGTTGCCACGAAGTTCGTTTCGTTTCCGGATCATGCTACGACACCGCGTCCGCAGGGGGAGGGGCATCATGCGTGCATGGGCGATTGCGCTGGTGATAGCAGGCCTTGTCGGCTGTAGTCCCAATGGTCGCGAACTCGCATCATTCCGACCATGAGCGATGCGCAACTGGGATCGTTGCTCCGCACCGGCAAGCATCTGGTGCGCGGCGACATGTGGATCATGCCGTCGGAGACGTTCCAGCGGCTTAGTGCACCCGAGATGACCGCGCTGATCGCTTTCCTTCGCACCGTTCCTCCCACCGGAGATCCGACGCCGCCGCCAATCTTTACCGCGGCGGGAAAAGCGGCGATCGCGAAGGGCGACTTCAAACTCGTCGCCGATTATGCCGCCGAATTCCGGAACAAGCATCCGGTCGACCTTGGCCCGAAGATTGCGTGGGGGCGTTACATTTGGGGGCGTTACATTGCCGGCGCAACCTGCTCCGAATGTCATGGCGCCGACCTCACGGGGATTCCCGATTTCATCCCGGGCGTATCGACCCCCGACCTCGACATCGCTGGGACCTACTCGAATGCCGCGCTTGCCGAATTGCTAACCAGCGGCAAGGGCAAGACGCGCGCCGATTTTGGATTGATGTCTCTCGTCGGGAAAGAACATTTCGGATATCTGACGGCAACGGAACGTGCCGCCGTGATCGACTGTGTCAAGGCGCGGGCCGAACGTCCGCAATAAAGCCGCGACAGCTAGGCAAGGCGCGCACCAGACGCTAGCGAGGGTGCATGAGTGCACCGACCCTCGACAGCCGCATCGACCTCGACAGCGAAGAGGCGAAAGCCCGCGCCTCCCACAATCGCGCGCTTGCCGAAAAGCTTCGCGCCGATGTCATCGAAGCCGCGAAGGGCGGGACTCAAAAAAGCCGCGAACGTCATGTATCGCGCGGCAAGTTGCTGCCCCGCGACCGTGTCGAACGCTTGCTCGATCCCGGGTCGCCGTTTCTTGAAATCGGACAACTTGCCGCCAACGATCTGTACGACGGCGATGTCCCCGGCGCAGGCATGATCGCCGGAATTGGACGCGTCTCGGGACGCCAGTGCATGATCGTATGCAACGACGCGACGGTGAAGGGCGGCACTTATTATCCGATGACCGTGAAGAAGCATCTTCGCGCACAGGAAATTGCCACTGAAAACCGGCTCCCGTGCCTCTATCTGGTGGACAGTGGCGGCGCCAATCTGCCACATCAGGCCGAAGTTTTTCCGGACCGCGACCATTTCGGCCGGATCTTCTTCAACCAGGCGCAGATGTCGTCGAAAGGCATTGCACAAATTGCTTGCGTCATGGGCAGCTGCACCGCGGGCGGTGCGTATGTTCCGGCGATGAGCGACGAGAGCGTCATCGTCCGCAACCAGGGGACGATCTTTCTTGCCGGTCCGCCCTTGGTGAAAGCGGCGACGGGCGAGGAAATCAGCGCTGAGGATCTTGGTGGCGGCGATCTCCACGCGCGCAAATCGGGCGTGGTCGATCACCTTGCCGAGAATGATGAGCATGCGCTGACGATCGTCCGCGACATCGTCTCCCATCTTGGCGGGGAAGACGGTGCCGGGATCGAGACGCGCGAACCGCGCCCGCCGAAATACGACCCAGAAGAACTCTATTCGATTATCCCCGAAGACGTTCGCGCACCCTACGACGTTCACGAGGTCATCGCCCGAATCGTCGACGGCAGCGAATTTCACGAATTCAAAGCGCTGTACGGCCCGTCGCTTGTTTGCGGCTTCGCGCACATCCACGGCTTGCCGGTCGCAATCCTTGCCAACAACGGTGTGCTGTTCAGCGAGAGCGCGGTCAAGGGCGCGCACTTCATCGAACTGGCCTGCCAGCGCCGCATCCCCTTGCTGTTCCTGCAGAACATCTCGGGCTTCATGGTCGGCGGAAAATATGAAGCGGAAGGTATCGCCAAGCATGGTGCCAAGCTGGTCACCGCCGTTGCCACGGCCAGCGTGCCCAAGGTCACCGTCCTCATCGGCGGAAGCTTCGGTGCCGGTAATTACGGCATGGCCGGCCGAGCCTATGGGCCGCGTTTTCTGTTCACCTGGCCTAATGCGCGCATATCCGTGATGGGGGGCGAACAAGCGGCAAGCGTTCTCGCCACCGTCCACCGCGACGCCGACAAGTGGTCGCCGGAAGAGGCCGAGGCCTTCAAGCAGCCGATCCGCGACGATTATGAGGCGCAGGGAAACCCCTGGCACGCCACCGCGCGGCTGTGGGACGATGGAATCATCGACCCGGCGCAGACGCGCGACGTCCTCGGCCTAGCCTTCGCGGCGTGCCTCAACGCCCCAATCTCCGAACGCTCGTCGTTCGGCGTTTTCAGGATGTGATGTCGATGATTGTTTTCCTTGCAGCGCTCGCCAGTCAAGCACCCGACAAGCTTCCCAGCGCCGGACCGATGCCAGCGCCAGCGTTCGAGGAAGCCGGTGTCCTCGTGCCAATCAACGAAGTGTTCAAGGCGCTGGAGTCGGGCGACAGCGCGGCCCTTCTTCGTCACGTATATCCCGATGGTCGGGTCACCGCGGTCGGAACATTGTCGAGCGGGTTTAGCGGGGTTCGCTTGTCGAGCTGGACCGAATATGCCGCCCGGATGAAACCCGGCGGCGGTTTCAAGGAGCGCATCACCAATCCGGCGATCGAAGTCGATGGTGACATTGCGCTGGTCTGGGCCCCGTTCACGATCGAAACGAACGGCAAGGTCGCGGCGTGCGGCTACGATCATTTCGACATGGTCCGTGAGGCTGGTGCCTGGAAGATCATGAACATAACCTTTTCCAGCCGAACGACGGGATGCGCGGGTCAATGATCACTTCGTTGCTCATCGCCAATCGCGGGGAAATCGCTTGCCGGATCATCCGCACCGCGCGGGAAATGGGCATCCGCACGGTCGCGGTTTACTCTGATGCCGATGCCAAGGCGCTGCACGTGCGAATGGCGGACGAGGCGGTGCATATTGGCCCCTCGCCGCCGCGCGAAAGCTATCTGGCCGGTGACAAGATCATTGCCGCCGCAAAGGCGAGCGGCGCAGCGGCGATCCATCCGGGCTACGGCTTCCTGTCCGAAAATGCGGCGTTCGCTCAGTCGGTGATCGACGCTGGACTGGTGTGGGTTGGGCCAAAGCCGGATTCGATCCGCGCGATGGGCCTGAAGGACGCGGCCAAGGCATTGATGACGGCGGCTGGCGTGCCGGTGACGCCGGGCTATATGGGCGACGACCAGTCGCTAGAGCGGCTGGCCAGGGAAGCCGACGCAATCGGCTATCCGGTGCTAATCAAGGCGGTCGCTGGCGGTGGTGGCAAGGGGATGCGTAAAGTGGACGCCGCGCAGGACTTGGCCGACGCGCTGGAAAGCTGTCAGCGTGAGGCGGCGTCGAGTTTTGGCAACGAGGTTGTGCTGCTAGAAAAATGGATCGAAAGTCCGCGCCATATCGAAGTTCAGGTATTCGGTGACAGCCACGGTGATGTCGTTCATTTGTTCGAGCGCGATTGCTCGTTGCAGCGACGGCACCAGAAGGTCATCGAGGAAGCGCCTGCTCCTGGAATGGACGATGAAACGCGCGCAGCCGTATGCGGCGCGGCGGTGCGCGCGGCGCAGGCAGTGAATTACGAAAGTGCCGGGACGATCGAGTTCATCGCCGACGCGAGCGAGGGCCTGCGTTCCGACCGCATCTGGTTCATGGAAATGAACACGCGGCTCCAGGTCGAACATCCGGTCACCGAGGAAATCACAGGGCAGGACCTGGTCGAATGGCAATTGCGCGTTGCCAGCGGAGAAAAGCTTCCCTGTTCACAGGACGAGTTGTCGATCGACGGGCACGCCATCGAAGCGCGGCTTTATGCCGAGGATCCGTCGCGTGAATTTCTGCCCAGTGTCGGTGGGCTCGAGCATTTCGACCTGGGCGACGATGGTCGTATCGAAACCGGCGTAGAAGAAGGTGACGCGATCTCGCCTTATTATGACCCGATGATCGCTAAGTTGGTCGCATGGGGTGAAGATCGCGACAGCGCGATCGATGAACTGGCTGCCATCCTCGACGAGGTCGAAGTTTGGCCAGTGAAGACCAATGCCGGGTTCCTGTTCAATGCGTTGCTCGACGATGATTTCGTCGACGCGGTGCTCGACACCGGCTTCATTGGCCGCAAGATCAAGCATCTTGTCCCCGATGTGGAGCCGAGCGAAGCCCTCTGGCGCGGTGCCGCAGCCGTCGCTCTTGCCGAAACGGAAACCGAGGGAGCCAGCCTTGCCGGGTTCCGGTTGAACAGAACGCCCAACGCATCGGTCGCCCTTGGCCAAGCGGGGAAATCGCGCGTCATCGACCTAGCCGAAGACGGCGACACCGCTGACGTAAGTGGCTTTCGCGATGACGAGAGAGTCGTAGTCTTCGCCGAGGGCCAGGCACATGAATTCGCCTTGACCGTGCGCGGCAACGTGGGTGCAGCCGCCGGTGACGGTGCGATCCTGGCGCCGATGCCAGGAAAGGTGACCAAGGTCGAAGTTTCTCAGGGAGACAAGGTTGCCAAGGGACAATTGTTGCTCACGCTTGAAGCTATGAAGATGGAGCATGGGCTGCGGGCACCCTTCGACGGCACCGTCACGGAATTGTCGGCGCGCGAAGGCGGGCAGGTGGCGGTTGACTCAATGCTTGCTGTGATCGCCGCCGATTAATTCCGCAGCGCCGGGTGTTGGCGTGTTAAGCAGGCACCGACGTCGAATTTGAACAGGAGAACAATCATGCGTTTTGCCCCCACCCTGATGCTCGTTTCCGCCCTCGCCCTGGGTGCATGCAGCCGCAACGAAGCGGTCACGGAAGATCTTAACAGCACGATGGAAAACGACGTTCTCGACCAGGCGTCGGACGCAAGCAACGCTGCTGCTGCGGCCCAGCCCGCCTCGCAAACCATCAGTTTCGCCGCCGGTGACGGCAGCCCGCTGGGCAGTGTCACGGTCGAGGACGGGCCGGGAGGGGCCATCCTGCGCCTCGCTGGAACAGCAATGCCCGCCGGTACGCACGGGATTCACTTGCACGCCGTCGGCAAATGCGAAGGTCCGAAATTCGAAACCGCTGGCGGACATTGGAACCCCGATTCCAAGCAGCACGGCACCGAAAATCCCAATGGAGCGCACAAGGGCGATCTTCCCAACGTCGAGGTCAACGAAGAAGGATCGCTCAACCAGGTGCTGACTCTAGCCGGGATCAGGTTCGCCGACCTTGCCGACGCCGACGGTGCCGCGCTCGTCATCCATGCCGGCCCCGACGATTACAAGACCGACCCTAGCGGTAATAGCGGCGACCGTATTGCCTGTGCGGTCATCGCCCCGGCGCGCTAAACTGCTACAAAATATCGTCGCGGACTTGATCCGGGGTCCGGCTTTCTCTTTAGACGTTGCGAAAGCTGGCCCCCCGTTCTCGCGGGGATGACGAGGAGAATTTCATGGACATCAACGGAACCCCGGCAGTGGTCACGGGCGGCGCATCGGGACTCGGTGAAGCGACAGCCCGCGCGCTCGCCGAGAAGGGCGCGAAGGTCGCCATTTTCGATCGCGATGTTGAACGGGGCGAAAAGGTGGCCTCGGAAATCGGCGGGATTTTCTGCGAAGTCGACGTGACCAGCGATGATAAAGTCGCCGCCGCCTTCGACAAGGCTCGCGCGGCAAACGGGCAGGAACGCATCCTTGTCAATTGCGCGGGCGTAGCCAATGCAGTGAAGACCGTCGGCAAGGACAAGGCGACCGGCGAACGCAAGAAATATCCGATGCATCAGTTCGAACTTGCGGTTGGCATCAACCTGGTCGGAACGTTCCGCTGCATTTCCCATTCGGCCTACGGCATGGTGCAGGCCGAGGCCTTGAACGCCGACGGTGAGCGCGGTGTGATCATCAACACTGCCAGCGTTGCCGCGCAGGACGGCCAGATCGGCCAGGCGGCTTATTCGGCATCGAAAGGCGGCGTTCTCGGCATGGCTCTTCCGATCGCGCGCGATCTCATGAACGATGGCGTCCGCGTCAACACAATCCTGCCGGGTGTCTTCAAAACCCCAATGGTCGCAATGATGCCGCCGCAGGTGCAGGATGCACTTGGTGCGCAAGTCCCGTTCCCCAAGCGGCTCGGCACTGCCGAAGAATATGCTCGGCTTGCGGTTTTCATCGTCGAAAACGTCTATCTAAATGCCGAAGCAATCCGCCTCGACGGTGGCATTCGCATGGCTCCGAGGTAATCTTGACTAAAGCCTCAGACGCCGGGCGCGGACATCAGCCCGCTCGGTATCTGCACCTAAATGCGGGCGAGCCGTCTCGCTTTCAGCGCTGCGCACCGGGGCGTGCGTGAACGACACTGCGCTCCTCGAGGCATGCGTCGTTGCGTCGCGGGCGGCGGGTGAGGAAATTTTGCGCATGGTCGCTGCGGGTTTCGAGATCGAAGCCAAAAACGACTTGTCACCAGTCACGGTCTGCGATCGAGCTTCCGAGGCGATCATTCTCGATGCGCTTCGGACGCTGACGCCAGGCGTTCCGGTTATTGCAGAGGAGGAAGTGTCCGCAGGGCGTATCCCGGCGCACGGCGACACCTATTTTCTTGTCGATCCCCTCGACGGGACCAAGGAATTCGTGCGCGGCGGCGATGATTACACGGTCAACATCGGTCTGATCGTCGACGGAGTACCAGCCCTCGGCGTGGTCTACCAACCTGCCATCGAACGATTGTGGGGCGGGCTGTTTGGCGTTGGCGCCTTCGTTGAAGACAATCGCGGTCGAACGCCGATCCGAACGCGTCCACTTGGCAGCGCACGAGCTGCGGTCGCATCGAAATCGCACTTCAATCAGGCGACGGCGGATTATCTCGCAATGGCGATCGGCCTCGAATGCGGTTACGTCTCGATCGGCTCCAGCCTGAAGTTCTGCACGCTCGCCGAAGGGTTGGCAGACATTTATCCGCGTCTGTCGCCTACCTGTGAGTGGGATACTGCTGCTGGTCATGCCATCCTTCTTTCGGCGGGCGGCCGTGTCGACGGGCCCGACGGGATGCCGCTTGCGTACGGCAAGGCCGCGTTCCTCAACCCCGGGTTCTGTGCGACTGCCGGTTGGGCGCCACCGCCGATCGGTCCCTATCTACCGGACTTCATCGCATAATCTTGCTGAGCGCGGGCCGACGGAGGCGAGCACGACGGCGAATTCAGTTTCGTCCATTTCGCGCTTACTATCCTGCGACAGTCCCGCAGATGATCTCATCATCACTTCAAGTTTAGCGCGAAGCGATGAAATTCTCAGCCGCAAGGCAGCCAGCTCTGCGCTTTCCTCCCCGACATTTTGCGAAGGAAGGCGGCCCCGTATTCGGTATTAGATGCGCCTTGGAACGGGCGGTCAACCATGCATTGAAACGGGTCTTCGTCGCGCGAACGAGTCTTTCATTTTGTGAACGATACTGAAGCAACGTCATCATTATTGCGCATTGCCAGCCAAATAGTTCGTTATTCCATCGAACAAATATACGAGACAGTGGACTTTAGTACTGACTTGTCACCAAAATGGCGACTACAATGGATTTGCTCGGTTCCATTAGCCGCATGGGGTGTATCCATGGCCGGATTTGAACCAATATCTTTCGACCATTGGGTCGACTATAATTTGGCCCCGCCTGCGCTCCTTTTCGGGCCATCCGGAAACGCGCGTTCCGATGCAGCCGATCTGATGCGCGAAGCTGGTATCCGTCTAGCAGATGTCGACTTGCTCGACGGCGCACTTGCTCGTCTCGAACGGCAACTGACAGTGGGTCTGGTCTGGGTCGAAACCGCTGGCGAAGTGATCGACGACGCGTTGCTCAATCGCTTGGCACAGTTTGCCCAAAACGGTCCCGGACGATTAGTCGTCTCGGTCAGCTCCGGCCAGATCGATGCCGTTGTTGCGGCGCTTGGCGAGGTGGAAGCACAGATATTGATCGACGCGACATCGATCGATCGTGCAGGCGCTATCGCAGTTGTCCAGGCTGAACGCGATTCGCTCACAAACGTGAGCGATGTCGGCCGCGACAACGCCGCCCGCCATCGCTAGATTTCTGACGAGATGGGCCGCAATGCGACGTTGGCGCGCCTTTCGATCGATCCGAGCAGGTGTCCGCACCGGCGATTGTGATAATTGCGCTTCCACAATAAAAGCCGAGTGCTGGCGCCGAAACCTTTCGCTCGGTCATCCGGGCGCGGCGCCTGCGCGCCTGCTTCTTTAGCGACAAATTCTTCGCCATTCCGGCATCGGACATGCGGCCCAAGCTCTACGGGCGGAGCCTGTGAAGTATCGTATTTCGGTGTCGCGGCTGTGCATTGCGGCCTCCCACCCGGTAACGACGATAGGCGGTGGAACGCCTGATGCAATTCGCGATCGACAGGGTGGTGGGCGCTGACGGGCTCGAACCGCCGACCCTCTCGGTGTAAACGAGATGCTCTACCAACTGAGCTAAGCGCCCTCGCTTTGCCCCCTGCCATGACACGCCGTCTGCGGCAAGAGTGAGACTTCCATCGCGCTGAACCGTTGGCTCGCTTACCCGCTTCATTAATAATCGGATCGAACTATCACCGCGTAGGTCAGCCGATTCTGAGGGAGGGCAGAAACGCCTTGCGCTACAACGTCCTCACCAATTTTACCGCCATGGCGATCCACGGCGGGTCGGTGATGACCTGCTGTCGGGAGCCGGCGCCGAGGGGCAGGAGGTGAAGCTTGTCTCCCGCGCGTCCGATAAGTCGACCGAACAGGAATCGCCCGGTGGGGCGGGGGATCAGCACATCGCGATTGAGTGCGCGCGCATAATCTTCGGGCGATAGAGGAGAGCACCAGATTTCGTCGCCGGCGCGGTAATCTCCGACCGAAGCCGCGACCGTAATTCCAACGACCGAGGACCCCGGCTTTGGCGGGACGACGATTGTCTTTCGCTTCGGCGCCGCGGCTTGGCCGGACGCGCCGAGAACGGCGGCAACCGCAACTTCAGCACTGCCTTCGCCTTCAACCAGATCGGCGGCATCTACACCTAATGCATCGGCGATCCGGTTAAGCCAGCCCACCGATACGGTTCGCGTCCCGGTTTCCAGGCGGCCGATAGTTTGCGCCGTTGTCGGCGGTTCGCAACGACGTGCGACGTCGTCGAGCGTCAGGCCCCTTGCCTTGCGGACTTCCCTGATGCGCGTGATCAATCTCATTCCCCGATTAACCGATATGGTTTTCTACTATCCTACGGATCCGCCAATTTGGCAAGGCTTGGGCGAACCAAGATTGAATGAGGAATTGATGGCGAACGCCTTCGGATTGACTACGAACGCGCTTCGCTTTCGCCGCGTCACCATGTCGTAGGACAGCGCGCCAGTCGCTCGCTCGCGCGGGGCGTGGTCAGCGGGCAAGGCGAGCATGGTCTAGATCGATGGCAAACGTCGCTTCGGCGCAGCGCTTACCGCGGTCGGATCAGAATCGTCCGACATCCTGTGGCGGGTCGTATGTGCAGGCAAGGGAATGCGCGATGCCGAAGGAGCACTCGGATGACCGGCTCTTTCGGGAAAGCTCGTGCTGACACTCGCGCTCGATGGGATTGCCGACTATTACCGGATTGCCCCCGGCGCGATAGCGTCACCCTTTAAGGATGTCCCGCCATGATCCTCTACGGTTCCAGCCTTTCGCCGTTCGTCCGTAAGGTCATGGCCTTTTGCGCGGAAAAGGACATTGCTTTCGACCTCAAGCCGACGGGGATCGGCGATCCAGATCCGGGGTTCCGCGCAGCAAGCCCGTTTCGTAAAATGCCTGCCATCGACGATGACGGCTACCTACTCGCCGATTCCAGCGCGATCATCCATTATCTTGAGGCTAAGCATCCGCAGCCCAAATTGATCCCGACCGATCCGAAGGAGCGCGGGAAGGCAATCTGGTTCGATGAGTTCGCAGACACTCTGTTTGGCGCATGCATGGGGAAGTTGTTCTTCAACCGCGTCGTCGCGCCGCGTTTCCTTGGGCGCGACGGGGATCTGGAAGCGGCGGACACGGCCGAGCGTGACGAACTTCCGCCGCTGCTGGACTATCTGGAAGGCATCATCGGCGATGACGGATATCTCGTTGGCGGTAGGCTGACCATTGCCGACCTTGCGGTCTCGAGTCCGTTCGCCAATCTTGCTCACGCCGGAACCGCACTCGATCCGGCCAGACACCCAAAACTATCGTCTTATGTCGCCGGCATCCTAGCACGCCCTAGCTTTGCCAAGTCGATCGAATTTGAGAAAGACTTCCTCGCCCGCACTGCCTGAGCGTTCATGAAAAAGGCCGCGGGCGGATTGCTCCGCGCGCGGCCTTGGTCAGGTATGGCGGATGGGCTTACTGGCCGTTCGGCGCCTGATCTTGCTCATCGCGATCTTCGACCAGTTCGCTGCTGGTGTCGGTCTTGCTGTCGGAACCGACGAAACCACCGGTCTGCTTTTTCTGATCGGAGCTGATCGACGATCCTTCTATGTCGGTCCGTTCGGGGGTTTCGGTCGTCGCGTCGGCGTCGGTCGAGAAATTGCCTTCGGGACTGATGCCTTCGTTCGACGTTCCGCTCATGCCCGGCTGGACCGGTTGCGCAGCGGTGTCGTGGTTCGGTTTCTGGTTGTGGTCAGTCATCGTCGCATTCCCTTTCGTACAGGCGCCCCCGTCGAAGATGAGACGAGTGAATCGAAAAGGCGTTCCCGCCCGTATCCCCCAATTTCGACGAGTGGAGGTGGACGTAGTGGAACGACCACGAAACGATCGGCCAATTCGGCCAAAATCGTGTCGGGCATGGCGCGGGCCATTTGCGACGAAACGAAAAGAGCCGCCGGGCGAAACGCCCGACGGCCCAGATCTGGTGACGTGGATACCAGCGCTTAAGCGGCGGTGTCGTCAGTCTCTTCGGTCGCTTCGGCGGTCGGGACCGGTGCGGCCTCGGTTGCGTCTTCGTCGGTCGGCAGTTCACCCGGTTCCGCATTCGGATCGAATGCTTCGGTGAAGCCGGTGGTTTCGCGTTCGAACATCTGCGCCATCACGTCCACGCCCTGGGCCTGGAGGTCGGCTTCTTCCGGCGAGCGCGCGACGTTGATCTTGATCATCGCGGTGACTTCCGGGTGCAGGACGATCTTCACGTCATGCACGCCGATCGCCTTGATCGGACGATCCAGAACGACTTGGCTCTTCGTGACCTTGGCGCCTTCGGCGTCGAGGGCCTCAATGATGTCGCGGGCCGAAACCGAACCGTAAAGTTGGCCGGTGTTCGATGCCTGGCGAATCAGCTGGACCGACTTGCCGTCGACGTCCTTCGACGCCTTTTCGGCGTCGCCGCGGCGATCCGCATTGTCGGCTTCGATCTTCGCGCGATTGGCCTCGAACACTTTCTTGTTCGCGGCGTTTGCGCGCAGCGCCTTCTTGTTCGGCAGCAGGAAATTGCGTGCGAATCCGGTCTTCACGGAGACGACGTCACCGATCTGGCCGAGCTTTTCGACGCGTTCGAGCAGGATAACATCCATTGGTCCGGCTCCTTACTTAACGACGTACGGAAGCAGGCCGATGTGGCGGGCGCGCTTGATCGCCTTGGCCAGCTCGCGCTGCTTCTTGGCCGAAACCGCGGTGATGCGGCTCGGAACGATTTTGCCACGCTCGGAGACGAAGCCTTGGAGAAGGCGGACGTCCTTGTAATCGATTGTGGGGGCTTCCTTGCCCGAGAACGGGCAGGACTTGCGGCGGCGGAAAAATGCACGGGCCATGAGTTAAGCCTCCTGCTCTTCTTCGCGGCGCGGCGGGCGGCTGCCGCTGCGTTCGCGATCACGGTCAGAACGACGCATCATTGCCGACGGGCCGGCTTCATGAGCATCAACACGGATCGTCATGTAACGAAGGACGTCTTCGTTGATGCTGGTCTGGCGCTCCAGCTCGGCCAATGCGGCGGGCGGTGCGTCGACTTCAAGCATCACAAAGTGAGCCTTGCGATTCTTCGCGATGCGGTAAGCGAGGCTCTTGAGGCCCCAGGTTTCGGTCTTGACGACCTTCCCGCCGTGTTCCGACAGGACATTCGTTGCGTTTTCCGCAAGCGCGTCGACCTGGGCTTGAGCCAGATCCTGACGCGCAAGGAAAACATGCTCGTAAAGCGGCATGTTTCGATGCACCTATGTTGGCCGATCGCTGACGCCCGCACAATGCGAGACGCCCCTCCGGCTGTCGTTCAAACAATATTGCCGCCGAGGTCACCCTCGTGCGGCTGGCGGCCCTATGATGGAAATTGCCAATAAAGGCAAGCCGTCAACAGGTGATCACGACCTCACGCGTACGAATTGGCTCATCGAAGCCCTTTAGCTCTGCACGCTGGATATTGGCGAACTTCATCCCCTTGCCGAGGCACAGTTCGGCAATGCCGTTGGTGACCAAGACCTTGCCGGGTTCGGCATGGGCGCATAGTCGGGCCGCCAAGTTCACGGTCGATCCGAAGAAGTCGTTGTCACGCTCGATCGGCTCTCCGGCAGCGGCGCCGATGCGGATCGAGAAGGCAGGCCGACTTTCATCAGGTTCGATCGCGGTGACGGCACCCTGAATTCGGCAAGCTGCCTTCACCGTCTGAACGGGCGAGATGAATACAGCCATGATCCCGTCACCGGTATGCTTGATTACCCGGCCGCCGAATTCGGCAACGGCGGCGCGGACGATGACATCGTGCGTCGAAATCAATTCGAACGCGATGTCATCGCCAAGGCGCTGCGCCATTTCGGTGGAGCCGACGATGTCAGTGAACATCACGGTGCGCACCGCAGTGTCGCGTTCCGAACTGCTGCCGGGCATCATGGCCGCCCCGAACTCGTTGATGTCGCCTCCGCCAAGAAAGCCATCGATCATGTCCGGATCGACTTCGATGATCTTTTCGGCGACGAGCCCGTGCGCTTCGGCGTGGACCTTGGCGGCCGCTCTCGGCATTGGGCGCCTCGACCAGGCAGAAGACCTTGCCGCACTTTTCGTTGTGCCAATATTTTCGATAGTCGACGCCATATTGGCCCTGAATGGCGACGTCGGCTTCATGCGCTTTGCGCAGGTCGTCAGCATTGGCGCCGGGTACCTGATGGATATCAAGGTAAAGTGGCATTTTTTTGGCCCCCAAGATAACCAGCAATAGCTGTTTTTGGGTGCTGCGCATAGCGCGCCTTCCTGTTAGGCACTGAGGCTATGACCGCGACCAATTTCAATGTCGTCAACATCGACACCACCAGCGATATGAGCTTGCCTGGCTGGCTCTATCACGACCCTTCGTTTTTCGAGGCGGAGAAGTCGGCGTTTCTGCGTGCAAGCCCGCAAATCGTCTGCCACGAAAACGAAATTCCGGCGCCTGGTGATTGGCGCAGCCTGGACTTCCTGGGTGCGAGCATCATCGTCATGCGCGGTGACGACGGACAGGTGCGCGCTTTTGCCAATGTCTGCCGACATCGCGGTTCACGATTGGTCGATGGAGAGGGCGGCTGCGCTAGGCTGCTGACCTGCCCGTATCATGCGTGGAGCTACGACCGGCAGGGCGCACTGGTTGGTGTTCCGTCGCGCGGCGATTATGCCGATTTCGACAGTAACGATTACGGCTTGCTTCCGGTCGATCTGGAACGTTGGCACGGCTTCCTGTTCGTTCGTCTCGAAGAGGGGCTGCCGTCGGTCGCCGACATGATGCTGCCCTACGAGGACGAAATTGCGCCGTACCAGTTCGAGAAATTGGAGGCGATCGGGCGGGTAACGCATGCGCCCTCGCGACCTCAACTGGAAGACTATCGCCGACAATTACAGCGATCATCTTCACATTCCGGTTGGGCATCCCGGCCTGACACGTCTGTTCGGCAAGAGCTATGCGATCGAGGCGCAAGAGTGGGTCGACCGGATGGAAGGCGATCTGCGCGACGATCAGTCCGCGAATATCTCCGAACGAGCCTACCAATCGCTTCTTCCGCAGGTCGACCACCTGCCGCAAAGTCACCAGCGTAAATGGCTGTATTACAAACTGTTCCCGTGCGTCGCGTTCGACATTTATCCCGACCAAGTAGATTTCATGCAGTGGATTCCTACCGGACCGACGACCAGCGTGATCCGCGAGATCAGCTACGCCTTGCCCGACGAACGCAAGGAAATGCGTGCAGCGCGTTACCTTAACTGGCGGATCAACCGGCGCGTCAACGACGAAGATACCGTGCTGATTTCACGCGTTCAGAAGGGCATGGAGAGCACGCATTATCTTCCCGGTCCGCTGGGGCGGAGCGAAGTGTGCCTACGCAGTTTCGCGGACAAACTGCGGCGATTCATTCCCGAAGCGCGGATGGCACAGCCACCACCGCCGGGCTGGTCGGCCAATACCGCCGGCTGAGCGAGCGGATCGGGATGGCAAGGATTGCCAGGACAACGCCCCACAAAGTGGCTTCCCAACCGGCGCCGACGAACATCGCGACCGAATAAGCGAGCGCGACGATGGCCAGGATGATGCTTCCGATCCGTAGCTTGAGCGCTGCCGCCGCGCAGGCCGCATAGAGGATCAGGCTGGCAACCGCCGACAGCAGGGTGATGAACACGTAAAGTGGCACGAAACTGTCGGAATTGCTGGCAAGCACCAGCAGCGCGGCAAGACCGCAACCCACCGCAAGCGAGCCGACCGGAACACCGGTGCGGTTGGTTCGCGCGAAGAAGGGGGGCAGGTCCCCCGCCGCGGCAATCGATCGTGCAACTTCACCCGACATCAGGACGATCGCATTACAGGCACCGAAAGCACTGACTGCAGCGATTGCAGCGACCAAGGCGCCGGCGACCGATCCGAGCAAAGGCGCGGTGGCATCGGCAAAGGGCGCGCTCGATTGCCCAGCAGTGGCGCTTGGCAACAGCCACAATACGGCCAGTGTGGCAGCGAGATAGACAAGGCCAGCGAACCCGGTACCGATGATCGTGGCGCGCGGCACGGTGTGCGTTGAATCCTCGGTAACGTTCGCGGTAACGGTCGCGGCTTCGAACCCGGTCAGCGAGAACAGCATCAACGCTGCCGCCGCAGCAATGCCGGCAAACGTCACCGGCGTCGGGGCGAGGGGTTCGACCGGCGTTCCGCCGACGAAGCGACCGAAGAGCAACAGAATGACGGCAAGTAACGGGATGATCTTAATCAGGGTGGTAACGAGCTGAACGTTGCCTGCCGAGCGAATGCCGCTCACGTTGATTGCGAAGAGCAATAAGATGACGAAAAGCGCGGTGCAAACCAGGCCAACACCGCTACCGAGCGCAGGAATGATGAATCCGAGCGCACCGCCCACTGCCAGGGCGATGGCGGTAATCGCGGTCCATTGCGAGACAAGATAGCTCCACATGGTGATGGCGGCTGGCAGGTCGCCGAAGGCTTTGCCGACGTAGGCGAAGGGTCCGCCGGGCATGCGTGCGGCAAGTTTGGCGAAGGTCAGTGCCAGACACATCGTTCCGCCGATGGTAACGAGGAATGCGAAAACGATATTCGGCCCGTATTTCGCCAGCGTCGCAGGAAGGAGATAAATGCCCGATCCGATGATGGTGCCGACGACCATCGCAAGGCTCATAAAGCTATTGAGGCGCTGGCTAGGCGGGATGGGCGGCGGGAGCGGTTCGTCGGTCATGGCAACGGCTTTGCAGTAATGCGCGGGGTTGGCAATCGATGGTCGGCAGCTTAACCGCCGCGCAGCAATTGAGGGGAGTTTGATGCGCGCATTTCTGTTTCCGGGCCAAGGCAGCCAGTCGGTTGGCATGGGCAAATCGTTGGCCGATGCAAGCCGTGCCGCGCGTGATGTCTTTGGTGAAGTTGACGAGGCACTGGGCCAGAACCTGTTCCGCTTGATGTCGGACGGGCCGGACGAGGATTTGCGTCTGACCGAAAATGCCCAGCCGGCGATCATGGCGCACGCCATGGCGGTGTTCCGCGCGCTCACCCGTGAAGGCAATGTCGCGCTTGAAAAGGCCGCGCATTATGTCGCGGGGCATAGCCTTGGCGAATATACGGCGCTTGCCGCGGCGGGATCGTTCGACCTGTCGACGACTGCGAAATTGCTTAAGCTGCGCGGTCAGGCGATGCAGCGCGCGGTGCCGGTCGGCGAGGGCGCGATGGCGGCATTGCTCGGCGCCGATCTTGATCTTGCCAAACGGATCGCCGCCACCGCTGCCGAGGGCGAGGTTTGCGACGTAGCCAACGACAATGACCCTTCGCAGGTCGTACTGTCGGGCCACAAGGGTGCCATCGACCGGGCAATTGCGCTGGCCAAGGAAATGGGCGCCAAGCGCGCAATCGCCTTGCCGGTATCGGCGCCGTTCCATTGTTCGCTGATGCAGCCTGCCGCCGATGCAATGGCCGAGGCGCTTGGCAAGGTCGAGATCGCCGCGCCCGCAGTCGCGCTTTATGCCAATGTCACGGCCGCGCCCGCCGCAGATCCCGATGTCATCCGCGACCAATTGGTCCAGCAGGTGACGGGCATGGTGCGCTGGCGTGAAAGCATTGCCAACATGGCTGCCGAAGGAGTCGATGAATTCGTTGAACTTGGCGGCAAGGTGCTCGGCCCGATGGTCAAGCGCATCGCCCCCGACGCCAAGGTGACCAGCGTCGTCACGATCGAAGATATTGAAGCGCTTGCGAAGGAGATTGGCTGATGTTCGACCTTGAAGGAATGACCGCACTAGTCACCGGTGCAAGTGGCGGATTGGGCAGTGCCATCGTCAAGGCCTTGGTCGATCGCGGTGCGACAGTCGCGGCTTCGGGCTCGAATGAAGACAAGCTCAACGCCTTCGTCGCCAGCTTTGGTGACAAGGTTATAGCTCTCCCTGCCAATCTTGCCGACGCCGCGTCGGTCGATGCGCTTGTGCCCGCCGCTGTCGACCGGCTCGGCAAGCTCGACATTCTCGTCAACAATGCTGGGATCACGCGCGACAATCTGGCGATGCGGATGAAGGACGATGAGTGGGCCGACGTCATTACTGTTAACCTGGAATCTGCCTTCCGCCTGATGCGCGCCGCGATGAAGCCAATGATGCGTGCCCGCTTTGGCCGGATCGTTTCGATCACCTCGGTCGTGGGTGTGACGGGAAATCCGGGACAGGCCAATTACGTCGCGTCGAAGGCCGGGCTGATAGGTATGTCGAAAGCGTTTGCTCAGGAAGTCGCGAGCCGCGGAATTACCGTGAATTGCGTCGCGCCCGGGTTCATGACCTCGGCGATGACAGAGGCGCTGACCGACGCGCAAAAGGAAGCGATCCTGTCGAAGATTCCGACCGGCGCGATGGGAACGGGTGAGGATATCGGTGCGGCGGTCGTCTATCTGGCCTCGAAAGAAGCCGGATATGTCACTGGGCAGACGCTTCACGTGAACGGCGGAATGGCAATGCCTTAACCGGCCATGCTGGACGCCAATAGATCGCCCGGCGTGCCACCCAGATGCTGATTAGCGCGATGGCAATTCCGGCCAGTACGTCGACGAGGTAGTGGCCGCCGTCGACCGGTGTAGCGAGGATGGTCAGACTGGCCAGTACGATGCCCGGAACCTGAAGCCAACGGCGGCCGGTCAGCCAGAAACCCCACATCGTCACGCTCGACAAACCGGCGTGGTAGCTCGGGAAGGTAATGATCCCCTCCATCGCGGTCAGGTCGAGCTGCGTCATCGTGCCGTCTCTGAGCGCGCGCAAATCGGCCATATGGGCATGACCTCCCCAAGGATTGACGTGCTTGAAGTCGGCGGCACCGACACCAAGGTAGGCTGGGTAGCTGATTGCGGGGAAAAAGGCCGACACGAGAATACACAGACTGCCGCAAAGGATTGCGGCCAACATAACGCTACGTAATGCGGCGACTTTTTGCGCAAAGCCCAGCGCGCAGATGAGCACGACGATTTGCGGAATCAGCGATCCGTACGCCAAGTGAAAGGTCGCCGTGAGCGCGCGACTGGAATCGACGGTATGGAGGTAACGCATCCAGTCGAAACCCAAGGCTTGGTCCCAGGCCATCAGGCGGCTGTCCCATAAAGGCGCCTGGGTGCGTGCGACGAGGTAGGAAAAGACAATTCCGACCGCGCTGAACAAAAGGACCTGGGTCAGCGCGACGCACATGTGCGAAAATTGGGGGTGGGGTCTGACGGTCTCGTACCAGACCGCGACGGCGCCCAGCGTCCCGCAAGCAATCACCAATTTGATCATGCTACCAACGGCAATCGGAAGAGGCGCGACCATCTCGAGCACGGCTACCACGAGGGCGAGCATCGCGATCGCGGCCCATCCAGCGGCGTTGCTGCTTTGCGCATCGTTAGGGACAGGAAGAATGCTCACGATCTGCCCTTTATGCGAATTCGCGTTAAAATTGTCCGAATTGTCAGCGGCATTCTGACCCTTGTTCGCTCGGCAACGCCACCTATATCGCCTCCGAAACATCAATGCCCGGACACCGCGTTCATGGTGGCCGGTGGAATCAAAGTGAGGGCTGAATATTATGGCAAAAGTGATCGGGATCGATCTGGGCACGACCAACAGCTGCGTTGCGGTGATGGAAGGCGGCGCGCCTAAGGTCATTGAAAATAGCGAAGGCGCGCGGACCACCCCGTCGGTGGTTGCTTTTACCAAGGACGGTGAGCGTCTGATCGGCCAGCCGGCGAAGCGCCAGGCTGTGACCAACCCCGACAACACGATCTTCGCGGTCAAGCGCCTGATTGGCCGCCGCTTTGACGACCCGATCACCAAGAAGGATACCGAGTTGGTGCCCTACAAGATCGTCAAGGGAGCGAATGGCGACGCCTGGGTTCAGGCCGGCGCCAAGGATTATTCGCCCTCGCAGATCAGCGCCTTCATCCTCCAGAAGATGAAGGAAACCGCCGAGGCTTATCTTGGCGAAACAGTCACCCAAGCGGTTATCACTGTCCCGGCTTACTTCAACGACGCCCAGCGTCAGGCGACCAAGGACGCCGGCCAGATCGCCGGTCTCGAAGTGCTGCGCATCATCAACGAGCCGACCGCGGCTGCGCTGGCCTATGGCCTCGACAAGAACGAGGGAAAGACGATTGCTGTTTACGACCTGGGCGGCGGCACGTTCGACGTGTCGGTGCTGGAAATCGGCGACGGCGTGTTCGAGGTGAAGTCTACCAACGGCGACACCTTCCTAGGCGGTGAAGATTTCGACGCCAAGATCGTCGAATTCCTGGCTGACAAGTTCAAGGCGAAGGAAAATATCGACCTTCGCACCGACCGTCTTGCGCTGCAGCGACTGAAGGAAGCCGCGGAAAAGGCGAAGATCGAATTGTCGTCGGCTGCGACGACCGAGATCAACCAGCCGTTCATCACGGCGCGCATGGAAGGCGGCGCGACGACGCCGCTCCATCTTGTCGAGACGATCACGCGTGCCGATCTCGAAAAGCTGGTCAATGACCTGATCGAGCGTACGCTCGAGCCGTGCCGCAAGGCGCTCAAGGATGCCGGCATAGATGCCAAGGGCATCGACGAAGTCGTGCTGGTCGGCGGCATGACCCGCATGCCCAAGGTTCGTGAAGTCGTGAAGGAATTCTTCGGCAAGGAACCGCACACCGGCGTCAATCCCGATGAAGTCGTCGCCATGGGTGCGGCGATCCAGGCCGGCGTGCTGCAGGGCGACGTCAAGGACGTCTTGCTGCTCGACGTGACCCCGCTCAGCCTCGGCATCGAGACGCTTGGCGGCGTTTTCACGCGCATGATCGATCGCAACACGACGATCCCGACCAAGAAGAGCCAGACCTTCTCGACCGCCGACGACAATCAGAATGCGGTCACGATCCGGGTTTTCCAAGGCGAGCGCGAAATGGCGGCTGACAACAAGGTGCTTGGCCAGTTCGACTTGGTCGGTATTCCGCCCGCGCCGCGGGGCGTTCCGCAGATCGAGGTCACGTTCGACATCGACGCCAACGGAATCGTCAATGTCCATGCCAAGGACAAGGGCACGGGCAAGGAACAGCAGATCAAGATCCAGGCTTCGGGCGGGCTTACCGACGCGGACATCGACAAGATGGTCAACGAGGCCGAGCAATTCGCCGAGGAGGACAAGAAGCGTCGTGCCGGTGCCGAGGCGAAGAACCAGGCCGAAAGCCTGATCCATTCGACCGAAAAGCAGCTTGCCGAGCATGGTGATAAGGTTTCTGCCGAGGTGAAGACCGAGATCGAAGGTGCGTTGGCAGAAGCCAAGACCGCTGTCGAAGGAGGCGATCCCGACGCCATGACCGAAAAGACCAATGCACTCGCCCAGTCGGCGATGAAGCTTGGTCAGGCGATGTACGAGCAGCAGCAGGCGGAGAATGCGACGCCGGGCGGCGAAGGTGCCGAGGCTCAGGCCGAAGCCAAGCCTGCCGATGAAGATGTGGTCGACGCCGAATTCTCCGAAGTCGACGACGAAAACAAAGCGTAAGCGGATGATGATGAGGGCGCCGACCGATCGACGGGCGGCGCCCTTAGTCATGAGTGGGGACGAGTTGTGATCCGCGAAGATTTTTATGAAATGCTTGGCGTCGCGCGCGATGCCGACGGCGCGACGATCAAGTCGGCCTATCGCAAGATGGCGATGGAATGTCATCCTGACCGGACCGGCGGTTGCAAGGAGAATGAGGCAAAATTCAAGGCTATTTCGCAGGCCTATGAATGCCTCAAGGATCCGCAGAAGCGTGCGGCTTACGATCGCTTCGGCCATGCCGCATTCGAACAGAATGGCGGCGGCGGCGCCGACCCGTTCGGCGGTGCCGGTTTCGAAGGATTTTCCGATATTTTTTCGTCGATTTTCGGCGAGTTCATGGACCCGCGTGGCCAGCGTCAAAATGCAGCGCGCGGAAGCGACCTTCGCTACGACCTCGACCTGACGCTGGAGGAAGCGTTCTCCGGGGCCGAGAAATCGATCCAGATCGAAGCGCTCGCGGCTTGCGACACCTGCCACGGCAGTGGGTCGAAGGGCGAATCAAAACCAGCGCGATGCCGTTCCTGCAACGGAGCCGGCAAAGTTCGCGCGCAGCAGGGCTTCTTCGTGGTGGAGCGGACTTGTCCGCATTGCGGCGGGGCTGGCGAAGTCGTCGCCGATCCGTGCCCGTCATGCGACGGCGATGGTCGCGCCATCAAGCGCCGTAAAATCAGCGTCGATATTCCGGCGGGGGTCGACGAGGGGACCCGCATTCGCGTCGCTGGTGAAGGCGAGGCCGGGCTGCGCGGAGCGGCGAACGGCGACCTCTACCTGTTCGTCCACATGAAACGTCACGCGATCTTTCAGCGCGATGGCACCGGTCTGATCGCGGAAGCACCGATCACCTTTACCAGCGCCGCACTGGGCGGTTCGATCACAATTCCAGGAATCGACGGCCAGAAGATCGAGATCGCAATTCCGGCCGGCATCCAGTCCGGGGAGACGCTGCGCCAGCGCGGCGTCGGCATGAGCATTCTCAACAGCCGTGGTCGCGGCGACATGACGGTGCGTTTCCTTGTCGAAACGCCGACGAAGCTGAGCAAGGAGCAGAAGGCCATCCTGGCACAGTTCCGCGATACCGAAACGGGTGACGAATGTCCGGCGAGCAAGGGTTTCTTCAGCCGGATCAAGGATTTCTTCGAAGGATGATCGCCGCAGGTTGTGGCGCGGCCTGACAACAGGGAGACGAGCAATGCGTGGTTTGATGATAGGCTTGGCCGGAGTAACCGGAGCTGTGTTGCTCGCATCGCCTGCCTGCGCGCAGCGCGACTTTTCCAAGGTTGAGATCAAGGTCGAAAAGGTCGCTCCGGGCGTCGCTGTCCTGTTCGGCGCTGGCGGGAATATCGGCCTGAGCTACGGCGAGGACGGCAACGTTCTGATCGACGACCAGTTTGCGCCGCTGAGCGACAAGATCGCCGCCGCCGTCAAGACGCTGGACGACGATCCGGTGACCTTCGTGATCAACACGCATTGGCACGGCGATCACACCGGCGGAAACGAGAATTTCGGCAAGGCGGGAACCGTCATCGTCGCGCATGACAACGTCCGTGCGCGCATGGCGGTGGAGCAGGTCCGAGACGGCCAGAAGACGCCGCCAAGCCCGAAAGGGGCATTGCCGGTCCTTACCTTCGCCGATGGCGTCACGATCCACCTCAATGGCGACGATCTCGAAGCGATCCACGTCGCCAATGCCCACACCGACGGCGACGCGCTGATCCGCTTTCACAACGCGAACGTCCTCCACATGGGTGACACCTTCTTCAACAAGATGAGCTTGCCGTTCATCGACCTTTCGTCGGGAGGATCGATCGATGGATTGATTGCCGGTGCCGAAAAGGGCCTTGCACTGTCGAACGACGCAACGCGGATCATTCCGGGTCACGGACCGATGGCGACACGCGCCGATTTGCAGGCCTATGTCGCGATGCTGAAGGACGTTCGCGGCAAGATTGCCGTCGCCAAGGGCAGCGGAAAGACACTTGCTCAGGTCAAGGCCGCCAATCCGGCCCGGCCTTATGAGATCAAGGATGCCTTCATCAGCGCGGACGCATTCGCGGAGGCCGTTTATAATAGCCTTAAGTAGCGGCTACTCCCCGCCGGGTTCGTCCAGCAATTCGGAAAGCCGACGGTTCATCGTCGCCAGCGTGTAGGGCTTCTGGATGATGATCCGGCTCATGTGCCTTTCCGGAAGCTTCGATTGTTCGCCGTAACCGGTCGCAAACAGGAAGCGAATGCCGAGGTCGTGCAGACGATCGGCAATCGCAAAACTAGTCGTGTCCCCCAGATTGATGTCGAGAATAGCCAAGGTCGGCTGTGCCGTTTCGATGGCGGCAATTGCGCCGGCTACCGTTCCTTCGGTCCATACATGGTCGCTGCCCAGGCGCCTGAGAATATCCTCGGCGTCGAGGGCGATGATCAAGCTGTCCTCGACGAGCAAGATCCGTTCGTTTGAAAGCAAATCGGATCGGGTCGGAATAAGCGCGCTGTCTACGACCGGAACCTCGATTTTCCTAAGAGCAGGATTTACTGAGACGCCCGCGACATGGCGGTCGGGGAGGACGAACCGTGCGCGCAGACCATCGGGTGCGAAATCGATCTCGGCCTTACCACCCAGATCATAGGGAACGCTGTGTTCTATGATCGTTGTTCCGAACCCTTTTCGTGTCGGCGGCTTGACCGGTGGCCCGCCGCTCTCGATCCAGTCGATGATCAGGGAGCCGTGATTGTCGCGGCTCCACGATGTAGAGACCTTGCCGCCATCGCTCAGTGCGCCATATTTCGCGCTGTTCGTCACCAGTTCATGGATGACGAGCGCCATTGAAGAATAGGCCTGCGGATTGAGCAGGACATTGTCGCCTTCGGTCGAAATCCGCGATCGCTGGGTCGTGAGGAACGCCGCTGCTTCGGCGTCGATCAGCGATTTCAGTGGCGCTGGACCCCAATGATCGTTGGTAATCTGGTTATGCGCGCGTGCCAGAGCATGGACGCGCTGATCGATCGTCATGACGAAATCTTCGAGCGAGGAACCCTCCGGCGGCTTCGACTGGCGGATGAGGCCGCGGATCAGAGAGAGGATGTTGCGGACGCGGTGATTGAGCTCGGCGATCAACAACTCCTGTCGGTCCGATGCTGCTTGCCGCTCGACGCTGGCCTCGTCCGACATGCGTAGAACGACTTCGATCAGCGTTGCGCGCATCGTCTCGGCCACGCGTACTTCGGATGCGGAAAAGGGCTCGGATCGACCTTCAACCGTTTCCTTCCATTCCTCGAAGCTTTGTCGCGGAGACAGACGCGGGCCGTTGGGGCCGAATTCTACCGGCTTGTGCGGATCGCCCGCCCAGCGCACCGATCGGACGCGTTCTTCGCGAAACAGGACGACATAATCACGCGGACTGCGACTGATCGGGATCGACAACATGCCCGCCGCGCGCGACGCGAAACTTGCCGCTTCGGGCACCAGATCGCCGATCCGGTCGGTCGTGAACACCCGGCCTGCGGCGGTGCCGTGCAGGGCCTTGATGATCTTTGCGAAATCGCCGGTATCCGGTGTCTGCCCGGAAAAAGCATAATTGCCGTTGATCCAGACACCGACCCCGTCCGCTGGGATTGCACTGGTCAGGATATCAGACAGCCATTCAGGATCGCGAAGCAATGTTTCATCGGATGCCACGGCACCGAGCAGTTGATCCGAAATGCCGCGGGCGCGACGTTCGAATTCGACCGTTTGCTGGCGCAACCTGCTCTCGATCCGCATTGCGAACATCTGGGCGAACAATTCGGCGACCGAGCGACGTTCAAAGCTTGGGCAACGCGGGCTGTAATGATGGCAGGCAAACAGGCCCCACAATTCGCCTTCGACGATGATCGAAATCGACATTGAGGCGCGAACACCCATGTTGCGTAGATATTCGACGTGGATCGGCGAAACCGAGCGAAGCACCGACAGCGACAGATCGAGCGGTTGTTTGTTCTCGTCCAACGCCGGGATGATCGGGACTGGCTCGGCGTCGATGTCGGTGATGACCCGAAGCAGGTTGCGCTTGTAAAGTTCGCGCGCCTGTTTGGGGATGTCCGACGCGGGATAATGGAGGCCGAGAAAACTGCCGATTCCGCTCTTGGCCGACTCCGCGACGACTTCGCCCGATCCGTCGCTCGCGAAGCGATAGACCATGACCCTATCGAAGCCCGTCAGGGCGCGAACTTGCCGTGCGCCTTCGTTGAAAAAGGTGCTTAAATCACTTGTCCCATCGAGGCGCCCGACCATGCCTCGCACCGTGCCGGTCGCGTCGCCATAGGTATGCTCGGTCGACGGTTCGAGTTCGATTACGACTTGGCTGCCATTCATGTGCAAGGCGACATCGAATTGCGTTCCGTCTTCGGTCAGCCGGAACCGGAACAACCGTTCGACGGCATCCTGGCCGCGCAGCAATGCAAGTCGGTTGCGAAGTGCATGGATCGCGTCGCCGCTGAACACGCCGGTCATCGGCATCCCGATCATCTGTTCGGCGGTGGCATCGAAAAACTGGCTTATATTGGCCGATACACGTTGGATGTACCAATCGGTCGATACGGCGATCAGGCACCCGATCGGTTGAATCGCACCCAATTGATGAATGGGCTCACGATCGCAATTGGACAGGTCAACCATGCGGGAAGAATCATACCCACTCACGCAACACTCCTGACTGCGACACGCTCGAATAAAGCGAATGTTTGCAGTGCGCTAGCCGTCGCTTCATGCAACCGGACATTCGAATGAAGGCTCTCTTCCAACGTCGCAACGAACGTGCGCCAGCGCCCCTGGGAATGGACGGCGGAAAGGAAACGGGACGGCTTGTCGGCAGGGACGCTGCGGCGGAGCATCGCGCCGCCCAGACGCGATCCCTCGATCACATATAGCGCACCGAGTAATGCCGCTTCGCTTTCGAAGGAATGCGGCCCGATCATGCAGGGTGCATCGATACCAAGATCGGCAAGGTCCTGCGACAGAAGTTGCGAACGGCGACTTTCGCTCCAATCCGCGACAAATTGCGCCGCGCCGCCACGATCGAGCGCTTCCTCAATCGGCATGAAGGCGGCGGCATGGCCGAGCAGGAACGCCGCGTAATCATCGTCGTCGGTGAGATCATACCCCCCGAATGCCGAATCAACGCGGTCGTGGGCTAACCGAGTGGCTTCGCGCAAATGAGCGTGTGCGCTCAAACGCTACTGCCGAACACGCGTTCGAATATCGCGTCGATGCGTTTGAGGTGATAGCCGAGATCGAACAGGTCTTCGAGCGCGTTATCGGCGAGCTTTGCAGTCACGTCCGGATCGGCCCTGAGAAGGTCGAGCAACTGCAATTGCCCGTCGCTTTCCCACACCTTCATCGCGTTGCGCTGGACAAGCGAATAGCTGTCTTCGCGGCTGAGGCCGGACTGGGTAAGAGCGAGGAGCACGCGCTGAGAATGAATGAGACCGCCCATTCGATCCATGTTTCGCTGCATTCGGTCGGGATAGATCAGCAATTTGTCGATCACGCCGGTCAGCCGGGCCAGAGCAAAATCCAGTGTGATGCAGGCATCGGGACCGATGAACCGTTCGACCGACGAGTGCGAGATGTCGCGCTCGTGCCACAAGGCGACATTCTCCATCGCCGGGACGACGGCTGAACGGACGACGCGGGCGAGGCCAGTGAGGTTTTCGGTCAGCACAGGATTGCGCTTGTGCGGCATGGCGCTCGAGCCCTTCTGGCCGGGCGAGAAATATTCCTCAGCCTCCAGCACTTCAGTGCGCTGCAGGTGGCGAATTTCCACGGCAAGCCGCTCGATCGAACTTGCGATGACGCCGAGCACGGCGAAGAACATGGCGTGACGATCGCGCGGAATGACCTGCGTGCTGGTCGGCTCGGGTGTCAGCCCGAGTTCCTTTGCAACATGTTCTTCTATCGCCGGATCGATGTTGGCGAAGGTGCCGACCGCGCCTGAGATGGCGCAGGTCGCGATGTCGTCGCGCGCCGCCTTCAGACGGGTCAGGTTGCGGTCGAACTCGGCATAGGCCTGTGCGAGCTTAAGGCCGAACGTGACCGGTTCGGCGTGGATGCCGTGGCTCCGACCGATCGTCGGCGTCATCTTGTGCTCGATCGCACGTCGCTTGAGCACGGCGAGCAAAGTGCCCACGTCCTCGATCAGTAAATCGGCGGATTGCATCAACTGTACCGCAAGACTGGTGTCGAGCACGTCGCTGCTGGTCATGCCCTGGTGCAGCCAGCGACGTTCCGGCCCTAACTTCTCACCTGCCCATGTCAGGAAGGCGATGACGTCATGCTTGGTGACGGCTTCGATGGCGTCAATCGCGGGCACGTCGATGTCGTCCAGCACGTCAGCGTCATAGGCGGCGCGGATGGTCGCGGCGTCGTCCGCCGGAATCATCCCGATGTTGCCCATTGCCTCGGCCGCAAAGACCTCGATCTGCCACCAGATCTTGTATCGGTTTTCGGACGACCAGATGGCGGTCATGGCGGAGCGTGAATAGCGTGGAACCATGGCGGCGGGCGCTAGCAGGAGGCAGGGCCGCCCGCAACGGTTCGGAAAGTCGACGTTAACGCGGTCTAGAGGTCTGGCTGCTAGGCATGGCAGCCGTCCCCCGAGGAAACCGCCATATGAAATTTATCTCGTTACCGTCACGTGGCGGAAACTACCTCATTGTTGCGAGCAACATCGCGTGGCTTCGCGAACACGAAAACGGTCAGACTAAGGTCGGCATCGTCGGCAGTGATTCGCTTCTGGTGGCGGGCAGCGTGGAAGAGATCGCGGCGGTGATCCTGGCAGGCTAGCGATTGGCGCCGAGGTCTTTCTCGATGAGATTGCGGATCTTTGCGATCTTGCCCTGCGCTAGGCGGATGTTGATCAGCCGATATTGCTGCGCCATGCAAATCTCTCTGCTGCCGTGCGAAAGTGCGGGTCGGCGAGCATGCCTTCGAAATCGACCGTGACGTTGTTGAAGTCGCTCTTCGCGTCGACGAACTGGTTGCCGTCGGTGAAGATGGGTAGCTTGTAGCCAGGGTTGGTGACCATGTGGGGCGCGAAGGCGGGATAGCATGAGGTCAGGCCGAGCTGGATGTTGGTGTCCGACCGCGCGACGAGCCTTCGGCGAAGCCGTGCATGACGGCCTAAAGAAGGCGACACATCAGCTAAGACGGATTCTCCCCGATTGGGGTGGTACCGAACAGCACGACGCTAGGCAGGCGCGGCGCTTCGTGCAATCGGTTCGTGTCGTCGGTGGAACGGCATCGGCCACGACGGGTTAAGGACGGGATGGTAAGCGGGCAATCCGAGCTTGGGGAGGACGATTTGACGTCCGCTGCGGATAATCCGCTGCGGCGGCGACGCCCGATCCTCTTCTTTGCGTTGCTGCTGCTTGGTGCCGTTCTCGCGCTGCTTGCCGCCGCCTGGATCCAGCGTCGCTCGATCGCTGAACATTTTATCGAACAGGAATTGCAGCGTCGCGGCGTGCACGCGACCTACAACGTCGAACGGATCGGACTGCACAACCAGGTCATTCGCGACGTTACGATCGGCGATCCGAAACGTCCCGACCTCACTGCCGATTACGCGAAAATCCAGATGCGCCTGAAATGGAACGGCAGCATCCAGGTTTACCGCGTGGTAGCGCGGGGCGTGCGACTGCGCGGGGAATTGCTGAAGTCCGGGAAGGTCACCTGGGGCGAAATCGACAATTTGCTGCCGGCGCCCAGCGGCAAGCCGTTCCGCTTGCCCGACGTCTCTGTCGATGTGTCCGATGCGCAGCTTTCCCTTCGGACACCTTATGGCCCGCTTGGCTTCGCGGTTGCCGGAAAAGGCAATCTGAGTGGCGGTTTCCGCGGGCAGCTTGCGGCCGTCGGACCGTCGCTGGATATCGGCGCTTGCGCAGTCCAAGGCATGCAAGCGACCGTGAAGTTGGCAATTGATGCGCGGCGGCCACACGTCATCGGCCCGGTGTCGGCAAGCCGCTTCGCGTGCCCAAGAAGTCGGCTCGCTTTTGAGCAGCCGCGGCTGCAGATCGACAGTAAATTCAGCGAAGGTTTCAATAATTTCGACGGCAAGGGACGCTTGCAGGTCGCGTCGCTGGTGGCTGGCACCAACGGCCTTGCCAACCTGATCGCCAACATCAACTTTAAGGGTGATCCCAAGGATGCCGAGGGCGATTTTGACCTCGCTGCGCAGCGCGCCCGGCTGGCGTCCATTTTCGCCGATGGCACGCAGCTGAAGGGACATTATCGTTTATGGCCTGCTAAGGGGCAACTGGCGCTTACCGCTGATTATGATGCCAACAGTGCTGCCCTTGCGCCAGCAACGCTTCGCCAGCTGACCGGGCCGCTGGAGGGCGCCGAGGACACGCCGCTTGGCCCGATCGCCAAGGCGATCGCGGCATCGCTGCGGCGGACTGCTGGCGGGTTCGACGCGAGCGGCAATCTTGTCCTCGTCAACCTGCCCGGCGGCGGCGGCGTTCGTGTCCAGACCGCCAATGCACGCGGCCCCGACGGTGCGCGTATTCTTGTCAACGGCGGCGACGGTATCACTTATTATTGGCCGTCGGGTCGCCTGCGCGTCGACGGCCGGATCGCTACCGGCGGAGGCGGCCTGCCTCGCGCCGACATTGTCCTGAACCAGCCGCGCAGCGGCGGCCCAATGAGCGGCGAGGCGCGGATCCAGCCTTACGCCGCTGGCGGCGCCCGTCTTGCTCTGGCACCGGTCAGCTTCCGCGCGGCTTCCGACGGAACGACCAGTGTCAAAACCGTCGCCATCCTCGACGGACCGTTTTCAGGCGGACGCGTGACCGGCCTTCGAATTCCGATTGACGGGCGGATCGGCGGGCCGGCTGGTGGATTTGCGTTCGGCCGGGGCTGCATCGATGCGCGCTTCACCAGCCTGACCGCGGGATCGTTGAAACTCGGTGCTGCGCGGGTGCCGTTGTGTGCGACCAACGGCGCCATCGTTGCAAAGCGCGGAACTGGACCAGTCCAGCTTGGCGCAACAACCCGCAACCTCCGGCTGGGCGGACGGCTCGGAAAGGCACCATTCGCGTTGACGGCGAGCCAGGCTCGCTTTGCGCAAGGCAATCGCTTCGACGCGACATCGCTCATGGCGCGGTTCGGGAATCCCGATGCGCCGGTGCGCGCGAACGCCGCGCGTTTGTCGGGTCAATTGGTCAAGGGCGGGGCAACCGGCAATTTCGCTGGCGCAGACGTCATCATCGGCAAGGTCCCGGTTGGCCTTGAAAAGGCGGCTGGCAAGTGGTCGTTCCGTGGCAGCAGCCTTGCCATCGAGGCCTCCGCAACCGCCTACGACCTCGCGGAGCAGCCGCGATTCTATCCGCTCGTGACCAACGATCTTGCGTTCCGGCTGTCGGGCGACTTGATCCGGGCCGATGCGACGTTGCAGACGCCGGTCAATGGATCGGTCGTCACTCAGGTGTCGATTAACCATCGCCTGTCGAATGGCGAAGGTGGCGCCGTCCTCGACGTGCCAGGCATTCGGTTCGCCCGCCGCGGGCTTCAGCCCGAACAGATCACGCGCCTTAGCGAGGGCGTGATCGCGCTGGTCGACGGATCGGTCAGCGGACAGGGTCGGATCGACTGGTCGAGTAACGGCTCCGTAACCTCGACCGGTGAATTCACGACGAGCGACATGAACCTGGCGGCGGCATTCGGTCCGGTCACCGGGCTCTCAACGACCGTGCGCTTCACCGACCTGCTTGGGCTGGGCACGGCTCCGGGACAGGTCCTGTCGGTCGACAGCCTCAATCCCGGCATTCAGGTCCTGAACGGCCAGATCAAGTATCAGATCCTGCCGGGGCAATTGGTCAAGATCGAACGCGGCGAATGGCCGTTCATGGGAGGTCGACTCATCCTTGAGGAGACAATTCTCAATTTCGCCAAATCGAGTCCGAAGCGGTTGACCTTCACCGTCGTCGGCCTCGACGCCAACGCGTTTGTCAGCACATTGGACTTCAACGACCTGCAGGCGACCGGCATTTTTGATGGAGCCTTGCCGATGATCTTTGACGACGAAGGTGGCCGGATTGTCGGCGGTCGGCTCGAAAGTCGGCCGGGCGGCGGCACATTGTCTTATGAAGGCGCAATCAACAAAGCGAACCTCGGCTTTTTCGGTGGATTGGCGTTTGATGCACTTAAGTCGCTGCGCTTCAACAACATGGTGATCCGTCTCGATGGCGATCTGGCGGGTGAATTCGCGACTCGGCTGACAATCGATCAGGTAGCGCTCGGCAACGACACCGGCACCCAGCGTTTCGTAAAACGGATCGTGCGCAGCATTCCCTTCAAGTTCAACGTCACGATCCGCGGGCCATTCCGTTCGTTGATTGCTACCGCAAAAAGCATTCGCGATCCGCGCGGCGTGATCCGCGAAGTCCTGCCGGTGCCGCTCGACCAGATCCCCGGCATTGTCACCGAAGTGCGCCGCAAGGACGAAGAGCAGACTCAAACCCAGACCCCAGACGAACAGAACATCGAAATTTCCACAACGCCGCCCAGCGCCGACCCGACGAGCAAAGAGGAACGCCCATGACCCAATCACGCCCGAACCGCGCACGGCTTGCCGTCGTCGCTTTGGCCCTGGTGCCGTTAACGAGCAGCTGCATTAGCCTCAAGAACCCCGAAAAGCCGATCGAGATCAACCTGAACGTCAAGATTGAACAAGAAGTGCTGGTTCGTCTGCAGCGCGACGTCGACCAGCTGATCAAGGAGAATCCGGACGTCTTCCCGGCACAACCCAATGGCGGAGGCGCGCGCTGATGCGGCGGTTACTCGCCCTTCTGTTCCTTCTGATCTCGGTCCCGGCCGTAGCGCAGATCGTGCCGACGGTCGTCGAGGCGCGCTCCACCGGCCAGGTCGGTGAGCGTTTCGACGGATATCTGGGATTTGCGGTGCCTCCGTCGCCATTACTTCGCCAGCAGGTCAACGCGATCAACATCAAACGCCGTGCTCTTTATTCCAGCTTGGCCCAGCAGCGCGGCGTGGCGCCCAGCGAAGTCGGAATCGCCGTTGGCTGTACGTTGCTTGCCCGGGTCGCGGTCGGCGAGGCGTATCAGCTTAGCGACAATCAGTGGTATCGTCGAAGTGCAGGCCAATCGGCGCCGCAACCCGACTATTGTCGCCCCTGATCCCCCACTGTCTCTCGGGACGGCACGCTAAGCGCCCGATCGGCGGTTGACTAACTTCGCCCCCCTTCATAAAGGGGCCGCGCCTTGGCGGGCTCGACGCCGCCATGTTCCTTGCCTTTTGCGCCCGCCCTCGATGGCGCTGGCGCACATCTTGGGGAGACGGGTTCATGGCTGAAGACGAAACCGGCGAAGGCGCGAAGCTTCCCGAGGATGCGCGGATCGATTCGCTCGAAGAGCGAGTTCGCAACGCACAGGCGAGGGAAGCCGGGCGGATCAGAACGCCTGCAAAGCAGGATGACAGCGAACGGCAGGGAAGCCGGGTGTTGTCGCTTCTGCTCGGCGGGATTTTCGGCGGTTCGTTGCTCGGCTGGCTGTTCGACGGCTGGTTGGGAACGGGCCATAAACTATTGATTGCAGGCTTGATTTTCGGTGTTGTCGGATCTTTCTACAGCATCCTGAAAATGGCCGCGCCGAAGAAATAGTCGGCGGCGACAAAGAGGAACGAAGCAAGTGGCAGCCGAAGGCGGCAAAGTCGATCCGATGCACCAGTTCCTGGTCGAACCCCTGTTCGGCCAAGGCTGGCAGGTTGGCGGTCATTCGATCGCGTTCACCAACAGCGCGCTGTGGATGGCATTTACGCTGTTTGCGGTCACGGTCTTCATGATCGGTGGTCTCAAGCGCGATCTCGTCCCCGGTCGCTGGCAGATGGCGGTGGAAACTGTCACGGGAGCTATCTCGGGGCTGGTCGATCAGAGCATTGGGCCAAAGGGTCGGCCGTTCCTCCCGTATATCTTCACGCTCTTCATGTTTATCTTGGTCGCGAACCTGCTCGGCATGATGCCGACTTCGCTGGCCGGTCTTCATGCTTTTACCCTGACCAGCCACCTGACGGTGACCGGCGTTCTCGCGATCCTCAGCTTCGCCATCGTCCTAGCCATTGGCTTCTGGAAGCATGGGCTTCACTTCTTCAGCCTGTTCATCCCGGCCGGCGTGCCGTGGTACATGGCGGCGTTCCTGTTCCCGATCGAACTGGTCAGCTTTTTGATGCGCCCGTTCAGCCTTGGTCTTCGACTGTTCGTCGCGATGACCGCCGGGCACATCCTGATGAAGGTTCTTGCAGGTTTCGTGATTTCGGGCATCAACCTGGAAAGCGCGGCGCTGACCCCGCTTATCGTCATTCCGTCATTCGTCCTGATGATCGGTATCACCCTGCTCGAGCTGCTGGTGTGTGCCATCCAGGCCTATGTCTTCGCCTTGTTGACGTCGGTGTACCTCAACGACGCGGTCAATCTTCACTAAGTCTTTTTTCAAGGGAGTTTTCATCATGGACCTTCAATCTGCTTCGGTTATCGGTGCCGGCCTCGCGGCCATCGGTGCAGGCATGGCGGCGCTCGGCGTCGGTAACGTCTTCGGCTCGTTCCTCAACGGCGCACTGCGCAATCCGGCTGCTGCCGATGGCCAGTTCACCCGCCTGCTGATCGGCTTCGCGGCCGCCGAACTTCTCGGCCTGCTTTCGTTCCTCATCGCCATCCTGCTTTACCTCAAGGCGTAAGCCCCAAGGTAAAGTTCGGGACCAGCGAAAGGCTTGATCCGTGCCACAATTCGACCAGATCGCGGAAATCTACGCGTCCCAGATCTTCTGGCTGGCAATCTTTTTCGGGACGATGTTCGCCGTCGTCGGTCTTGGCATGTTGCCCAAGATCGTCGGGACGGTGGATCGACGTAACGAGAAGATCGCCGACGACCTGAAGATCGCCGAAGGGGCGCGCGAGAAGGCCGATACGCTGGAAGAAGGCTATCGGGCCGAAATGGACAGCAAGCGTGCGGAATCGTTGAAGCTGACGACCGAGGCCAAGGCCAAGGCAGCCAAGGCGACCGAGGTGAAGGTCGCCAAGGCCGACAAGGCGATTGCCGCCAAGATCGATACTGCCATGGCCTCGATTGCCAACGCTCGTGTCAAGGCGATGACCGAAATCGAAACGGTTGCCGCCGAAGCGGCCGAGGCGATGGTCGCTCGGGTCTCCGGCCTGTCGGTCGAAAGCAACGCTGCCCGCGCGGCGGTCAAGCAGGAGCTGGCGCATGGCTGAGACGTCAACGCACACCGAGGTTCCTGGCGAAGTCCACGCCGAACCGACAGCTATTGGCCTCGACAGTGCCATGTGGGTCGCCCTTGCGATGGTCGTCGTGATCATCCTCGCGCTGTGGAAAAAGGTGCCTTCGGCCATCGGGAAAAATCTCGACGCCAAGATCGCGGATATCCGCGAGCAACTCGCTGAGGCCGAAGCGGTCCGCAAGGAAGCCGAAGCGCTGAAGGCCGAATATGAAGCCAAAGCCAAGGCCGCCGGCAAGGAAGCTAAGGCAATGTTGAAGCGCGCCGAGGCGGATGCCGAAGCGATCATCGCCAAGGCGGAAGTCGATGCCAAGTCATTGGTTGAGCGTCGTCAGGCGATGGCAGAATCGAAGATCGCTGCCGAGGAGCGCGCAGCGGTCGGTGAGCTGCGCGCTATCACGGCGAAGGCAGCGAGCGCGGCAGCGGCGGCGCTGATCGCGCAACGCCATGACGAACAATCCGACAAGGCTCTCATCGACGACGCCATTTCCGGACTTTAAGCGCTGGAACCAAGATAAAAAAAGGCCCGGGGGTAACTCCGGGCCTTTTTCGTTATGCGGTAGAGGCGATTAGCCCTGCTGGTGCTGGCCGCCCTTGGCGCTGACGCCTTCCAGCGCCGTCGATGCTGCGTCCTGTTTGCCTTCGCGGCTGAGGTCGCCGAGGCTGACCATTCCGACCAGCTTGTCGTTCGAGTCCACCACCGGCATGCGGCGAACCTGGCTGTCGGCCATTTGCTTGGCGATCGACTGGACGTCGTCGCTGTCGCGCGCGCAGAGCACGTCGCTGCTCATCACTTCGCTGACCTTGCAATTCGGACCAAGGCCCTTGGCCGTACCACGAACCGCAATGTCGCGATCGGTGATCATGCCGACGATCTTTTCGTTTTCACAAACCGGGATCGACCCGGTGTCGGCGCTGAGCATGAAGCCAGCGGCCTGTTGAACGCTGTCGGTCGGCGAGACGGTCTGAATGTCGGCGGTCATCAATTCACGGATATTCATTGGAATTCTCTCCTTATCGTTAGCACACCAACGAATGGGATCGAGTCAGCGTTCCGCCGATCAGGGGGTGTTTTCCGTGAGCAGGTCGTAGGTCGCGACCATTTCGTCCTTCTGGTTGAAGATCTCCACCGCCCAACGAACCACGCCGGTGTCTTCGCTCTTAAGCGATTTCGACCGGACGGTGAGTTCGACCCGCATGCTGTCGCCGGGATAAAGCGGGGTGAGAAAGCGCAAATTCTCCAAGCCGGTGTTGGCAAGGACGGGGCCGGGATCGGGATCGACGAACAGTCCGGCAGCAAAGCTGAGGATCAGATAGCCATGGGCGACCCGTCCCTCGAAGATCGGTGATGCCTTTGCGGCTTCTTCGTCCATGTGAGCGTAGAAATTGTCGCCGGTGAATTCGGCAAAATGTTCGATGTCGGCGATGGTGACGGTCCGCGCTGCAGTCCTCAGCGTATCGCCGATCTGCAATTCGCTCATCCGTTTGCGGAAGGGGTGGCTTTCCACGAAATGCTTCGGCCCACCGGGGATATATTGTCCGGAGATTGCGGCGATCATGGTCGGCGTCGACTGGATCGCGGTTCGCTGCATGTAATGTTTGACGCCGCGGATCCCGCCCATCTCCTCGCTTCCGCCGGCACGACCCGGGCCGCCGTGGACCAGCACGGGCAGGGGGCTGCCATGGCCGGTCGATTCGGCTGCATTATCGCGATTGATGACGAGCATTCGGCCATGAAAGGCGGCAGCGCCCAGAATGAAGTCGCGCGCCGCGTCGGGCGAGTGCGAGAATAGCGAGAGCGCAAGGCTACCCATGCCGCGATTGGCGAGCGCAACGGCATCGGCAAGGTCTCGATAGGGCATGATTGTGCTGACCGGACCGAACGCCTCGACGTCATGGACCGCGTCGGCCCGCCACGGATCGTCTGCGCGGAGCAGCACCGGGGGCATGAAGGCGCCGCCTTCGGGACCGATCGCGGCGGAAGGGTTGCCCGACACGATCCGCGCCCCGGCGTCGACCAGCTTGGCGATTTGCGAGCGGACGTCGTCGCGCTGGCTGCATGAAACGAGCGCCCCCATCCGGCTTGCTTTGTCGCGCGGATCGCCAACGGCGGTCGCCTCCAGCTTTTCGCGGATCGCGGCTTCGACCGCGTCGAGATGCTCGGCAGGGGCCATCGCGCGGCGGATGGCGGTACATTTCTGTCCCGCCTTGACGGTCATCTCGTTGACGACCTCGTCTACGAACAGGTCGAATTCCGGCGTTCCCGGCGCGGCATCGGGGCCGAGAACCGACGCGTTGAGGCTGTCCTGTTCCGCGACGAAGCGGACGCTCTCGCGAAGCACGACGGGGTGGTTCTTCAGCTTCGAAGCGGTCGAAGCTGATCCGGTGAAGCTGACCACGTCCTGTCCAGTCAAGTGGTCGAACAGGTCGCCGACCCCGCCGACGATCAATTGCACGGCGCCTTCGGGCAGCAGGTTACTCTCGATCAACACCCTGAACGCCGCCTCGCATAGATAAGCGGTCGAGCTTGCCGGTTTGATGATCGACGGAACGCCGGCGAGGAAGGTCGGGGCAAGCTTCTCGAGCATCCCCCAGACGGGGAAGTTGAAGGCGTTGATGTGCACCGCCGCGCCCTGCAGCGATGTGTAGATGTGCTGGCCGATGAAGCTTCCGCCTTTCGACAGTGGCTCGACCGCTCCGTCGAGCAGGACGTGCGCGTCCGGAAGCTCGCGGCGGCCCTTCGACGAGAAGGACAGAAGCGTTCCCGCGCCGCCTTCAATATCGATCCAGCCGTCCTTTCGAGTCGCGCCGGTCTGGTAATTGAGCTCGTAGAGCGGTTCCTTGGCCGCCAGGATCGCCAGGCCGAGGCCTTTGAGGATGCGCGCGCGCTCGTGGAATGTCAGTTTGCGTAGCGCCGGTCCGCCGACATTACGTGCATGGTCGAGCATGGCTTCGAAATCGATCCCGCCTGATCCGGTGGCGGCGACGGTGGTTCCGTCGATCGCGCTCGGCAAATCGCGCGGATCGTTGCCGGCGATCCATGAATCGCGGGCATAGTTGAGCAGTTGCTGGGTCTTCATGGCGAAGCCTTACGACGAAGCGGCGCGCTTGCCAAAGCCCCTAGCGGGCGATGCGCCGTCCCCAGAAGACCATTGCCGCACCAATCATGGCTAGGATTGCCCCGCGTGTTGCCCACGGACGTTGATCGAGCATGAAGCTGGACTGTGGCCAGTGCACGTAGCCAAGCCCCTGTCCGATCCATAACAGGCCCATCAGCAGCGCGGCTATTCCGACGATCAGCAGCAGCGTCTTCATGACAATCTCCCTCTTCGTCGCACAAGCGACCCGGCACGACCATGTCCAATCCGGAGCAATGAGCAAGGGGTGGTTGAGGATAAAGTTCCTAGCCTGGGCCTGTCGGTACCGCGTCTCAGGAAGGTCATGGCTATGAAGCAGCGGGAAGCCCGCCAGCCGGTCGCCGTGCCTGCGCGACTGCGTGTCGCTACCGGATGGCAGGATGCCACGATCCTCAACATGTCGACCCGCGGGATCATGTTTCGCTGCACGTTCCCGATGGAACGCGGTCATTACCTCGAACTCAGGCGCGGCGGCCATGTCATCGTTGCCCAGGTGATGTGGGGAAGAGACGGGCGCTATGCCGCTAAAACTGCAGGGGCTTATTCCGATTACTGACGTCGTTCTCGACAAGCCGCTAAAGCGGTCGTTGCTGCTTCCAGTGAACGGCGAGTTGCCTCACACACCACAAACGAACGAGCAGAAGAGGCCCGCAATCTCGGACGCGCGGTGGAGATAATGTTGGCCAGCTTCGGTGCCATCTGTGCCGCGTTTTCCATCGCGGGTCTCGCGTTCGGTACCCTCGCTAATCCACTGCAGAAAGTCGACCTTGCGCTCAGCGGCCCGTAAAAGTGGCAGGGCGCTTTTCAATGAAAGCGGCAACGCCTTCGCGGTAATCGTCGGTGAAGCCCAAGCGGCGCATTTCGTCGCGTTGCAGATCAAGCTCTTCATCAAGAGAGCGACCCCAACTCGTGCGGATCATCGACTTAATAGCCGCCAGTCCGAGCGGGGGCAGGCTTGCGAGCTTTCTGACGAGAAGGTCGACTTCCTCGTCGAGCCATTCGCCGCCGACGCATTTCCAGATCAGGCCCCAGTCAGCTGCCTTCTGAGCCTCCAATGGCTCGCCCGTAAGCGCCAGGCCCATCGCCCGTGCCTGTCCCAGATGCCTTGTGAGATGCCAGCTACCGCCACTGTCGGGGACGAGACCAAGCGCGGAGAAACTCTGGATGAATTTTGCTGTCGAGGCCGCGACGACCAGGTCGCATGCCAGCGCAATGCTTGCTCCGGCGCCTGCCGCAACGCCGTTGACCTTGGCGATGACGGGCTGGGGCAATCCGGCGATGGTTCGGATCAATGGGTTCCAACATTCCTCGACCGTTTCGCCAAGATCGGTCGGTCCCTTGTCGGCACTGACCGCGCGGTCGCTCAAATCCTGACCGGCACAGAAGGCGCGTCCTGCGCCAGAGATCACCACCACGCGGGAATCGCCAAGATTCTCCAGTGCGTCGCGAAGCTCCCCGTGCATCGCACGGGTGAAACTGTTCAGGCGCTCCGGGCGATTCAACGTTATCCGAGCGATGCCGTCGGCGCAGTCGAAGAGGATGGTTTCATAGCTCATGGCGGCAGTCTTGGACCAAGCGTTGGCCCGCATGCAAGCGCAGCAGGCTCCGGCCGCGCTTCGTGGTTAACGGCTTTTTCACCTTGTCCGGTTAATCCGGTAACCAACTTGCAGAAGAGACACGATGACCAACATTCTCAAATCGATCGCATTCTCCGCGGTATTCGTCGCGACCGGGATGTCGATGGCCCCTGCACGTGCGGCCTCGGTGAACGCGTCGGTAAAGGCGAAAGTCATCAAGCCACTTCAACTCACAGCCAAGCAGGGGCTCGACTTCGGCCAGATCCTCTTGGGTGCAGGAACAGGCAGCTGGTCGGTCACTCTCAGTCGGACAGGAACCCTGACGTGTCCGGCGCCCCTGGTTTGTACCGGCGCACCGCAACCCGCCATTTTCAACGTCGCCGGATCGAATGGTAATGTCGTGCTGATCAGTGCTGCTCCGACGGAACTGACCAATGCGACCGGAAGCAAAATTCGCTACACGCCCAGCGCGCCAACGTCGGTTACGCTAACCAACAGCGGAAATCCGGGCACCGACTTCAATGTTGGCGGTTCGCTCGCTTTGTCGGATGCGACCGCAGACGGCACTTATAGCGGCGTCGTCACCGTCACTGCCGATTATCAGTAGGCCGCAGCCGGGGGTTGGCCGCGACCATGCCCGGCTCCCTCGTCTGGCCTTTCGAGGGAGACGGCGCCGGCGTGCTGAGACCTGAGACCGCGTTGAGAATAATGTTCGCCGACGCCTTGCGGCGTTTGAACTGTGGTAGGACAATGGCTAGATAAGTCTGATGTACACCACCGAACTCAACAAGAACGTCCAGTCGATCGATGGCGCCGAAGATCCGGTCCTGCTCGAGGCCTTCGAAGCGCGCGTCGCCGCGGATGAATTCATCGAGCCCAAGGATTGGATGCCAGAGGCGTATCGCAAGACGCTGGTGCGACAGATTTCGCAGCACGCGCACAGCGAGATTGTGGGCATGTTGCCCGAGGGAAACTGGATTACACGGGCGCCGTCGCTGCGTCGCAAAGCGATCCTGCTGGCCAAGGTTCAGGACGAGGCCGGCCATGGCCTCTATCTCTACTGCGCCGCTGAAACGTTGGGAACCAGCCGCGAGGAAATGATCGACGCGCTGCACAGCGGGAAAGCGAAATATTCGACGATCTTCAATTATCCGACGCTGACCTGGGCCGACATTGCCGCCATCGGCTGGCTGGTTGACGGCGCCGCGATCATGAACCAGGTGCCGCTGCAGCGCACGAGTTACGGCCCGTACGCCCGCGCCATGGTGCGCGTCTGCAAGGAAGAAAGCTTCCATCAGCGTCAGGGCTATGAAGCAATGATGGCGTTGGCTAACGGCACCGATCAGCAGAAGCGGATGGCGCAGGACGCGTTGAACCGCTGGTGGTGGCCGAGCCTGATGATGTTCGGTCCGCCCGACGACAATTCGCCCAACACCGAGCGTTCGATGCGATGGCGGATCAAGCGCGAGACCAATGACGAGCTTCGCCAGAAATTCGTCGACATTACCGTCCCACAGGCCGAATTCATCGGCCTGACCGTTCCCGACGAAGCGCTGGAATGGAACGAAGGCAAAGGCGGATATGATTTCGGCGTGATCGACTGGGAAGAATTTTACGCCGTCGTGCGCGGCGAAGGGCCGGTCGCCAAGGAGCGTATCACGGCCCGTCGCGAAGCATGGGACAATGGCGCCTGGGTCCGCGACGCAGCGGCCGCGCATGAAGCGAAAAAGAGCGAGAGGAAAGTTGCGTGAGTGGCGAAGGTCATGACTGGGCGCTCTGGGAAGTCTTCGTTCGTTCGAAGGGCGGGCTTAGCCACCGTCATGTTGGCAGCGTTCACGCTCCTGACCAGAAGCTCGCGCTCGCCCACGCTCGTGATACGTACACGCGAAGGATGGAGGGCGTAAGCCTCTGGGTCGTTAAGTCGACCGACATCGTCGCCAGCGACCCGTCCGAGGCTGGGCCGTTGTTCGCGCCGGCCGAAGACAAGGTCTATCGCCACCCGACGTTTTACGAGATCCCCGAAGAAGTTAAGCATATCTGATGCCGTCCCTTCCACCGATCGAAAAAGACGTCGAAAAAGTTGCCGAAATCGTTCCCGACCACGGAGCATTCGACAAGGACACCGGTGTCGAAGCACCCGTCGATCCTCTGGAGGACGGCTATTACGATTATCTCCTGAGGCTTGGCGACGATTCGCTGATACTCGGGCAGCGATTGAGTGAATGGTGCGGCCACGCACCGTCGGTCGAGGTTGATCTGAGTATCGCCAACATCGCGCTCGACCTGATCGGGCAGGCAACCCACATTCTCGTCAAGGCAAACAATGGTGACGGCGACGAGCTCGCGTTCAAGCGCGACGTGCTCGACTTTCGCAATTGCTGGCTGGTCGAACAGCCCAATGGAGATTTCGGGCGGACGATGGCGCGGCAATTGCTGTTTTCGACCTATCAGCACATCCTCTATCGCGAGCTATCCGAGAGCCCTGATCCGTTCCTCCGCGCGATCGCGCAGAAAGCGGTAAAGGAAGTCGCCTATCATCGCGAACTGGCCGCGGACTGGGTGATCCGGCTTGGCGACGGTACCGAGGAAAGCGCGCGCAGGATGGCAGACGGGATCGAGTGGTGCTGGCGCTTCGTTCCCGAGCTATTCGAGGTCGATGCGGTGCTGGAAGAATTGATCGCGTTCCAGACCGTCCCCGATCCGCGCAGTTTCCAACGCGAATATCAAGCCTCGATCGCTGACGTGCTGGCTGCGGCCAAGCTCGACGTGCCGGCGGATCAGCGGCCGATCCTGGGCGGGCGGCGCGGGCATCATAGCGAACATCTTGGCCATTTGCTCGCGGTCATGCAATATCTGCCGCGCACCTATCCGGGTGCGGTTTGGTAGGATGGCCGAGCATTTTCATGCGCTAACGATCGACGAGGTCGTTGCCGAGACCGATGATGCGGTCTCGATCCGATTTCGCGTGCCGTACGAATTGAAGGATAGCTATCGCTTCAAGGCCGGGCAGCATTTGACTTTGATGGCGATCATCGATGGGGAAGAGGTGCGGCGCAATTATTCGCTGTGCACCGCGCCCGCTGACGAAGAATTGACGGTCACCATTAAGCGGATCGCGGGCGGGATGTTCTCGAATTGGGCGGGTGACAATCTCAAGGCGGGCGACCGGCTTGCGGTGATGCCGCCGCACGGCAGCTTCACCACCCCGTTCGATCCGGCGTCGGCGCGGCGCTATGTCGCTTTTGCCGGTGGATCGGGGATTACGCCGATCATGTCGCTGATCAAGACGGCGATGCGCGAAGAACCGGACAGCCGTTTCACGTTGTTCTACGGTAACCGCGACAGCCGCTCGATCATCTTTCTCGAAGCACTGGCCGGGCTGAAGGATAGCCACATGGGGCGTCTCGAGATTTTCCACTTCCTCAGCGACGAGGAGGGCGATGTCGGACTGTTCAACGGTATGCTCGACGCCGCTACCTGCCGCGAAGCGGTGGAAAGCCTGGTCAACGAACCGGCGGCGGTCGATGGCTGGTTCATCTGCGGGCCGGGGCCGATGATGGACGCCGCCGAAAGTGTGCTGACCGAAAAAGGCATCGCCAAGGACCGGATTCATATCGAGCGGTTCACTGCCGGGCGACCCTCGGCCGGCGAGGCTGCGCTGCTTGCCAAGGCCAAGGAGGTCGCGACCGGCGTATCGATCGGTGTCACGCTTGACGGAAGGACCCGGCGCATCGAGTTCGACGGGACCAACATTCTCGATTCGGCGCGCAAGGCGGGCATGCCCGCCCCCTTTGCCTGCAAGGCCGGGGTTTGCGCGACGTGCCGTGCAAAATTGACCAGCGGCAAGGTCGAAATGGCCGCGCAATATGGCCTGACCGAGGATGAAGTGGCGGAGGGCTATGTGTTGACCTGCCAATCCGTGCCGTGCGGAGATGATGTCGCGGTCGATTACGACGTCTGAGGCTTTTGCTCCGCGGCGCGTTTGCCGCTAGACCCCTGTCCCATGCTAACGACCACCCGCACCCGCCGCCTGAAAGACCTTGAACCGGTGAGAAGCGACAGCCTCCTAGCGCTGATCGCGATGGCCAATGCCGATACCCGTCCGCACAAGATCGACATCGGGGTCGGCGTCTACAAGGATGGCAGTGGAGCGACCCCGATCTTGCGCTCGGTCAAGGCGGCGGAAAAGCGTCTCTGGGAACACCAGGAAAGCAAATCCTACCTCGGCAGCGCCGGCGATCCCCGGTTTACCGAACTGATCGGAGAGATCGTCTTCGGCGGCCCGCTTCCGGCTACGATCAAGGGGGTCCAGACGCCCGGCGGCTGCGGCGCACTCAGCCTGGCGTTCAAGCTGGTCGCGGCGCTCAATCCCGATGCGCGCGTCCTGATCGGAACTCCGACCTGGCCAAACCATCAGCCGATTGTCGCCGGCTGCGGTCTCGAGATCGTCGAATATCCTTATTACGATCGCGACAACCAGACCGTGCAATTTGATGCGATGGTCGCCGCGCTGGAAGCAGCATCGCCGGGCGATGCCGTTTTGCTGCACGGCTGCTGCCACAATCCGACCGGTGCCGATCTCGACGCGGCACAATGGACTGAAGTGACTCGTCTAATGGTCGAGCGCGAACTGCTGCCGGTGATCGATATCGCCTACCAGGGGCTTGGCGACGGGTTGGATGCCGATGCGGCCGGACTGCGCGGCGTGATTGCTGCGTGCGGCGACGTTCTGGTCGCGCAAAGCTGCGACAAGAACTTCGGAGTCTATCGCGACCGCGTCGGCAACTTCTTCATCAAGAGCGAAAGCGAAGAAACCAGCGCCAAGGCGATGGCGCGCGTTCTGCAATTGGCGCGCGAAAGCTGGTCGATGCCGCCCGATCACGGCGCAGCAGCGATTCGTATCCTGCTCGACGACGCGGGCTTGCGCGCCGACTGGCGGGCCGAGCTGGACGAGATGCTGGCGCGGATCCACCGCATCCGGAGCAAGCTTGCCGCAGCGCATCCGTCGCTTGCATATATCGGGAAGCAGAAGGGCATGTTCTCAATGCTCCCGCTAAGCCGCGAACAAGTCATCAAATTGCGCGAAGACGAAGCGATCTACATGGCGGACAGTGGTCGTTTCAACGTGCTCGGCATGTCGGACGAGGCGGTCGACCGTTTCGCGACGGCGATCATCGGCATAATCGGATGAACCTGGTGGCCGAACGTGCGTCACCGACTGCTGCGGACAGGGAGTTTACCTTCGATTGGGAAGAAGTCGCGCGCCTGGTTCTGACCAGCCGGGCAATGGACGAACTCGAAGAGACGATCCTCGTCCCTGAAAAGAAGGTGCTCTACCAATTTTCGGCGCGCGGCCATGACTTGGCGCAAGTCATCCTCGGCATGCATCTGCGCGACGGCGATGCGGCCTGCGGCTATTATCGGTCGCGCCCGATGCTACTCGCCCTTGGCGTCGATCTTGCTGATGCGCTCGGTTCGGGAATGGGTCGTGAGGGCGGGTACTCCGACGGACGCGATATCGGTGTGGTGTTTAATTACCCCAATCCCGGCGGTGCACATGCGCTGCCGATGTGCGGCGGCGTCGGCGCGCAATATACGCCTGCAGCAGGTTGGGCACAGGCGATTGCGTACAAGGCAAAGGTACTCGGCGCGAAGGACGATGGTGCGATCGCGGTCGTCCTGGGCGGCGATGCAAGTTGCGCCACAGGTGGATTTTGGTCCGCGCTAACTATTGCTACGACACAACAATTGCCGATGCTTTTCTACGTAGAGGACAATGGTTACGGCATTTCAGTGACGTCAGATTACCAGACGCCTGGGCGGGACATTGCTGCAAATCTTGCGAGCTTCAAAGGCCTGACGATCTGGAACGGCGACGGCACGGAGCCAGCCGAAGCGGGCGCGCTGATTGGTGCGGCGATCGAGCATGTCCGTACGCGCAAGGGACCGGCGCTCATTCGCCTCACCGTGCCGCGCCTTGAGGGCCATAGCGCGCAGGACACGCAGACGTATAAATCGCCGGCAGAAGTTGAATCCGAATGGGCGCGCGACCCGCTGCCCAAGCTCAAAAAGTTCAGTCACAATCTGGATTGGGACCGCATCGCGGCGTCGGTCGAGGCCGATGTCGAAGCGGCGCGCCGGGACGCCGAAGCCCGCGGCATCTCGCCCGCCGAGCGAGTCACCGACCACGTCTATTTCGAGGGCGAACATGCACGCGTCGGTGGGCAGGCAGGCCTCAGCCTCGACGGCACGACCAAGCAGCCCCAGCCCGACGGTCAGCGGATCAACATGGTGACCGCGATCCGCCGCGTGCTCGACCAGGAACTCGCCGCCAATCCCAAGATGTGCGTGTTTGGCGAAGACGTGGGGCCCAAGGGAGGCGTCCATGCGGTAACGCTCGGCCTGCAGGACAAATATGGCGTTGAGCGCGTGTTCGACACGTCGCTGAACGAAGAGGGAATCGTCGGGCGCGCGGTGGGCATGGCGCTCGCCGGATTGCTACCGGTTCCCGAAATCCAGTTCCGAAAATATGCTGAACCGGCGACCGAGCAGATCAACGATTGCGGAACAATGCGTTGGCGCACAGCCAATCGCTTCGCCGCACCGATGGTGCTGCGTATCCCCGGTGGGTTCTTCAAGTGCGGCGACCCCTGGCACAGCCAGACCAACGAAGTTCAGTTCGTCCACAATCCCGGATGGAAAGTCGCAGTCCCTTCCAATGCCGAGGATGCAGTCGGACTGCTCCGCGCGTCGTTGCGCGGTCAGGATCCGGTAATCTTCTTCGAACATCGCGCGATGCTCGACGACAGTTGGGCGCGGCGACCGTGGCCGGGGGACGATTTTGCGCTGCCGTTCGGCAAGGCACGTAAGACGCGCGAGGGTGACCGGATCACCATCGTTACGTGGGGTGCGATGGTCCCTCGCTGCGAGGCGGCGGCGAAGGGCATCAGCGCCGACGTCATCGACCTGCGCACGCTGATGCCGTGGGACAGGGACATGGTACTGGATAGCGTTCGCCGCACCCGGCGCTGCCTGATCGTTCACGAAGATCTACGCACCGGTGGGTTCGGCGCAGAAATCGCGGCGGTAGTCGCCGACGAAGCCTTCCTCGACCTCGATGCGCCGGTGGCGCGGGTAACGATGCCTGACATTCCCAGCCCGCATCATCCCAGCTTGCTCGAATGGGCGGTGCCGGGGGTTGATGATATTCGCGCTGAAATCGACCGCCTGGTGGGGTTCTGACGATGATCGATGTTCGCGTTCCCGACGAGCAGGAAGGCACCAAGGCCGTCATCCGCGCCTGGCTGAAGAAGGTCGGCGAGACAGTCGCCATCAACGATCCGCTGGTCGAACTGGAAACCGACAAGGTGACCCAGGAAGTCCCGGCACCTGCGGCTGGCGTACTGGTCGAAATCCTGTTGTCCACCGATGACACAGCCGAACCTGGGGCGCTCCTGGCGCGGATCGACCCTGACGGAACGGCATCGAAGGGTTCTTCGCAAGACTCAGCTGCGATGCCCAAGGAAGCGCCGCAGCGCACGTCGGCCCCGATCGCTTCAATGGCTGGTGCCGAGATGCGCCTGTCGCCATCGGTAAAGCGCGCGCTGACGCAGCACGATATCGATCCTTCGCGGATTGTGGGCACGGGCCGCGACGGCCGGATCACCCGCGAAGACGTCGACAAGGCCGTCGCCACGGCAACGACTACGCACGTCGGAGGCCCTTCGAATGCGAAGGCACGCCACTTCGAAGGTTCGGACATTCCGCACGATCGAATGCGGCTCAAGATTGCCGAGAACATGGTGCGCGCCGTCAGCGGAGCGCCGCATGTCACAGCTTTGTTCGAGGCGGACTTCAGCGCAATCGCCGCGCACAAGAAAGCCATGGCCGCGAAGGGCGTGAAGCTCAGTTATACGGCCTACATCGTCAAGGCAGCGGCCGAGGCGATGGCAGTCGCACCAGCCATCAACGGTCGGTGGGAACAGGATCGCATCGCCGTGTCGCCGACGATCAACGTCGGTGTCGGGACGGCGCTTGGCGAAAAAGGATTGGTCGTTCCGGTCGTCAAGGACGCCGGCGCGCTTAGCATTGAGGAGGTTGGTGGCAGGCTCGACGATCTGACGACGCGTGCACGCAGCGGACAGCTGACCGGTGCCGACGTATCGGGTGGAAGCTTCACCATTTCGAACCACGGAGTGTCGGGCAGCCTGCTTGCGAGCCCGATCATCCTGCATTCCGGACAGGCAGCCATCCTTGGCGTCGGCAAGCTCGAAAAGCGCGTCGTCGTTCGCGAAATAGAAGGTCAGGACGCGATCCTGATCCGGCCGATGGCCTATGTCACGCTGACCATCGATCACCGCGTCGTCGACGGACATCAAACGAATAACTGGCTCAGTCGGTTTGTCGAAATTTTAGAAGTCTTGGGGCGACTAGAAGCGGGCTACCAGCACAGCGCGGCAACCACGATGCTGCGTGTCATATTCGAGGGTGGCGGCAAGGCTCTTGGCCATTGCGGCAATCAGCTTCGACCCAAGGCCGGTCCCCCGCGGCGCACCGTCGCCAAGGCCGCAACCATCATCCTCGACCTCTAGGCGAAAGCTCTTCTCGTCCTGCTGAGAGAAGCGGACCCGGACTTCGCCGCTGGTGCCTTCCGCATAAGCATATTTGCAGGCGTTCGAGACCAATTCGTTGACGATCACGCCAAGGCTGACCGCTTTGTCGGTATGGACGCGAACTGCCTGCGCCTCGAGCATGATGGTGCGCGGCGCCACTGGCGTTGACCACGTCGCCTGAAGCTCTTCGACAATGGCGTCGAGATATTCGTCCATCGCGACGCTTTCGACATCGCCAGCGGTGTAAAGACGACGGTGGACCTGGGCGATCGCCTGGATCCGCCTCTCGGTATCGGCCAGCGCCTCCTTCGCTGCCGGATCGTCGAGTATACGCGACTGCATCACGACCATAGTAGTCACCAGCTGAAGCGAATTGGCGACGCGGTGATTGACTTCGCGCAGCAAGGCTTCGAGCCGCTCGTTGGCCTGGCGCAGCTCGTCTTCGGCTTTTTCTTTGGCGCGGATCAGTCGATTGGTATCGAGCGCGTGGGCGAATGCCTGTTCGAGCAAGTCAACGAAATCGTCACCGACCGTTTTGACGACATAATCGGCGGCACCTGCCTTGAGGGCTGCAACCGCAACGGCGCTTTCTTCCGATCCAGTGACGTATACGACCGGCGGGCAATTGGGGTTCTTGCGGAGTTCATTCAGGGTTTGGAGGCCGTCGAGGCCCGGCATATAATGGTCGACCGCAATCAGGTTGAATTCGCCGTTGGCGGCAAGCTCGATCCCTTCGGCACCGCTTTCGGCTGTCTCGACCGTGTGGCCGCGTCTCTTAAGCTGTTTTTCGACGAGACGGCGAATACCCGCATCGTCATCGATGTAGAGAATCCTGCGTGGGTGCTGCATCAGTTCGCCGTCGCGTCGGGCACCTGTATGACGGACAGGAACAGGCCTAACTGGCGGATAGCGTCGGCGAAGCTCTCGTAATTAACCGGCTTCGTGATGTAGACATTGCAGCCTAGGTCGTAACAGCGCTGAATTTCCTGCTTGTCGTCGGTCGTGGTCAGGATAACCACCGGGACGGCGTGCAGCTTGTCGTCGGCCTTGATCTTGGCAAGAATGTCCGTCCCGCTCATGTCCGGCAGGTTGAGATCGAGAAGCACCAGCGCCGGGCCATTCTGGCTCGGGCCATCCGGATTTTCGAAGATATATTCGAGAGCGGTAGTGCCGTCGAGGAAGTGACGGATATCATTCGAGATTCCAGCGCGCCGGATATTCTTCTCGATCAGCCGGGCGTGACCTTCGTCATCCTCGATCATGATGATATTGACCGGGTGCAGGGTATTCATTTTTCTTCCGCCTCCGCTTGAAATGCAACTGGCAGGTCGACCGTAAATGTCGCTCCCGCATTCAATGCTGACGCCACCGTAACGTTCCCGCCAAGCCGGTAGGCCAGTGCGCGAACATGAGCAAGTCCAATACCTTCGCCGCGTTGATCCTGCGATCCCGAGCGACGAAACAGCTCAAAGATGCGTTCGTGATCGTTGCTCGCAATGCCGCGTCCGTTGTCTTCGATCTCGAAGATGGCGCGATTGCCGCTGCGCCGTCCGCGGATCACGACGTTGCCGGGTTGCCCGGGCTTGAGGTACTTTGTCGCATTCTCAATCAAGTTCTGGAACAACTGCTCGATCGCCACTCGGTCGTGGACGATATCGGGCAGAGGCGTCTCGATCGTGATGGTCGCATCGCGTTCCTCGGCCAGCGTCGCCAGGCTGTCGTTGATTTCCCCGAGCACCTTTTCCATGGACAGATGCTCAGCATAGAGTTCGCGCCGACCCTGCCGTGACAGGTTCAGAATGGCGTTGATCAGACGATCCATTTTCTGCGTCGACGAACGAATGAAGCCGATCGCCTCGGGCAGGTCTTCGGTCGCTGCAAGCCGCACTTTTTCGTCGACCAGTTCGGGTCGCTCTTGTTCGACGCGCTCAACGAATTTCGTCAGCGTGTTGTCGGCCGTCTCCAGTTCTGCCGTGAAACCCATGACGTTGACGAGCGGCGAGCGCAAATCGTGGCTGACGATGTAGGCGAAGCGCGAAATTTCCTCATTCGCGCGTTTCAGGTCGGCAGTCCGCTCGGCTACGGCACCTTCGAGATTCGTATTAAGCCGATGGAGGCGCGCGCGATTGACCAAGAGGTCGCGTGTATATCGCCGCATCATGATCATCGTTCCCGACGACGCAAACAGCAAGCCGAGCCCTGCAAGTAGTAGCAAGGTCTGAACCAGGTCGAGAGAGCGCCGTTCGCGGGCGAGGCGCGAGGTCAGCAGGACATCTTCCGCTTCTTCAATTTCGTCAGCAAGCGCCCTGATGGCGTTAAGTGTGTGGCGGTCGTCGATAGCGGCGAAGTCACGTTGCGAAGCCTCTCGATCGGCTGCATTTGACGTAGAGAAAGATCGCTGCATTTCGAGCAGATGTGCCGTCATCAGGGGTCGGAGCCGACTAACTCTTTTCTGCTGGGCTGGATTATCGACCATAAGACGTTCAAGCCGATCCAGCGCTGGCAGGAGCTGCGACGAACTCTCTTCATACACTTCGATCCGATTTGTATCTGGATCGAGGAGGTAACCGCGCCGCGCTGCCTCGGCACGCTCTACATCGCGGCTGGCGTCCGAAATAGTTTCCTTGACCTCGTAGGTATGGGTGACAAGGTCGCTTGCGCGCTGGTTAGCTGAAAAGCCCCAGAGGATGAATCCAAAGGCAGAAATCAGCAGGATGAAGCTGCCGATCAGGCCGGCAAGGCCGACCTGATTCATCCGCGTTTCGTTGAATGGCACCATTGGAGGGCTGCCCCTTACATCGAGCAATGGTGCACCCGACAGGATTCGAACCTGTGGCCTCTGCCTTCGGAGGGCAGCGCTCTATCCAGCTGAGCTACGGGTGCCTGGGCGCTCGCTTAGCTTGGTGGCCCGCCGCCCGCAAGCGGCTTGAATTACCAGTTCAAATGGTGTGGATGGTATGGCCTGTCGCCTGGGCCTTCATCGATCGTGAAAGGTCGGAACTCCGCGAAACCTGCGGTGTCTTTCGATAGTGACTGCGGGCCGGTCACGTCAGCTCGGCGAAAAACGCATGCAAGTCGCGATGTAGGTCCTGTCGCGCGCGACCGACGATCATCCCGACATGGCCCGAACCGATCTGCGCCTTTCGCCCCCGAGGTGCGGTTGCGGCCGGAACGATGTGGTCGCCGCGCGCAAGGCAGTGTAGCGCAGGGCAAGGTAAACTGTCTGACATGATTTTGCCGCCGACCTTCCATTTCCCGTTGCCAGGCGCGTCGGCGCCGAACATATGGTCGAGCAGTTCCTCGGCCGCCGGCAAAGGCAGCGGCTCTCCCTGGTTCGCCCAATCCTCCATCGCCACGAAGCGGCAGGCTTCATCGCTGTTAGGATCAAGCCTGCCGAACGCGGCGAACTTCCCCACTGTCCGTTCGGGATCGAGCGCCCAGAAGGCCGCCTGCAGCACCTCCATCGGCATCGCACCGAGCTGCCCTGCGGCGCCGCGCGAGTCCCGCCAGATCGCGGCAAGGGCGTCGCGGGCCTTTCGGTCGTAAGCCGAGAAGTGCCATGGCGCTGCGAGAGTTGCGACGCCGGCCACGGGCACCAATTGCGCGGCGGCCATCGCCATCGTCCCGCCAAGGCAGTAACCGACAAGCAGCGGCGGCGTATCTAGGCCGGTAATCATCGGCAGCAGAATTTGTTCGACATGTTGCGCAACATTCAACGCAGCACGATCCGCGGCTTTGCCCCAATCGACGAGTAGCACGTGACGCGTTTCCGCCAAGGATTGGGCAAGTGAAGTGGCATCGTCGAGATCGAGAATGTTGGGCGGATTGATCAGTGATGGAATCAGGATGAGCGGCCGTCCAACGCCGCCATGATCACGTAATGCTGCGCCGTGCACTTCGGCCAGTTTCGGTCGCGAAATCCGTGGGTTGGGGCGCGGTGCGTCCATATAAGCATGCAATCCGTCTAGCGCTGCGCGCGCCAGTTCGGGATCGCGCTCGGCGACGTTGCGGACCAACGCCAAAAACAGGGGCAGCGGACGCGGCGCCGCATGATCGCCAACCATTTGTTGCGATGCGGCATGAGCGGGTGCTACGTTGTCCGCTTCATCGGGAGGTTGGTTCATGGGCAAGTCGTCATCAGGTAAGGTCACGATCAAGAAGTACGCGAACCGGCGGCTGTATGACACGGAAAGTTCATCGTACATCACCCTCGACAAATTGGGCCAAATGATTCGGGACGGCCGCGACTTCGAAGTCGTCGACGCCAAGAGTGGCGAGGACATCACCCATCAGGTCCTGACCCAGATCATCGTCGAGGAAGAAGCGCGCGGCACCACGATGCTTCCGGTCAACTTCCTGCGCGACCTGATCGGCCTTTACGGTGGCAACATGCAATCCGCAGTTCCCCAATATCTCGATGCCGCGATGGATGCCTTCAAGAAAAATCGCGAGGCGATGACCGGCGCATTCGGTCCGAACATGTTTGCCGATCTTGCCAAGCGCAACATGGAAATGTTTGAAAAAGCGGGCCGGGCTTTCAATGTCGTGCCGGGCGTCGCTCCTGCGAAAGACGAACCGGACGCGGCGGTCGACGAGGTCGCCGAGTTGAAGGCGCAATTGGCGGCGCTTCAGGCAAAGGTCGAAAAGCTGGGGAAATAAGCGCTCGTACACCGGACGCGAAGCGCAAGAGATTACTCCGATTTTATACCATTACAAGTCTTGTCATTCGTCCTTTTGCACAACATCTTGTGGTTGGCTTTAACGCAGCGAAAGGAGGTGATCCGATGTCTCATGGTTCAGCTTGGAGATCGGCCCCGTTCGCTTGGAGGGCGATGGCCTGACCAGCCATCCCGGTCCTTCGCGGGCTTGAACGTCCGATCGCTGACCATGTTGAGGGGAGTCACGGTGTGGTGCCGGGGCTCCCCTTACTTTTGTCGATAACCTGGGTTATTCCGGAACCGTCCCGTCTTTGAACCGTCTTTCCGATGAACAGGACAAAGGGAGTTTAGATCTAATGGCGAAAACGACAACCAAATCGAGCCGCACGACCGGCAAGAAATCGACGACCATGGACAAGGTGGCCAAGGCCGCGATGAGCCGCGAAATGTTGGCCGCCGGACTGACCGCCGCGGCCGCCGCGATCGCCGCGAGCCCGAAGGCGCGTAAAGCGATCCGCGATGCCGGCCTCGATGCCGCAGACAGCGCAAGCAATGCCGCAACGCAGATGATGAACAATGCGGGCAAACTTGGTACGTTGATCGCCGAAGCCGTTGCTGACGCCGCACAGCGCGTCCTGTCCGGCAAGTGGACGATGGAGGATACGCCTGCCGCTAAACCGGCCGCTACCAAATCATCGGGAACGACGGCGAGCAAAACGACGGCGCGCAAGACGGCCGCAAAAAAGCCCGCCGCCCGCAAGGCTGCCCCGAAGAAGACTGCCGCATCGACGAAGACTGCGACCCGCAAGCCTGCCGCGCGTAAAACGACGGCCCGCAAGTCCGCTGCGTCGAAAAGCTGATTTCGCCGCTCTGAGGCCTCTCGGGGCTATGGAATAAGATGATTGCTCATGCCATGGGGACGACGATGAATTCGCCGTCCCCATTTTCCGTGGTCGTGCTTGCCGCCGGGCAGGGCACACGTATGCGTTCCGATACGCACAAGGTACTCCACCCCATCGCTGGCAAGCCGATGCTGCTCCACCTGCTCGACACCCTGCAGGACATGGGCGCGAGCCGCGTCGTCGTTGTCGTGGGCAAGGGCCGCGAGCAGGTCGAGGATGTAGTTTCGGGGCGAGACGGCGTCACTACTGCTGTCCAATCCGAGCAGAAAGGCACCGGTCACGCGGTTCTCGTGGCCTCCGACGCGCTTGGCGCTGTCGATGAGCCGGTAATCGTTACCTTCGGCGATACGCCGTTCGTTACGGCAGAGACATTGAAGGCGATGTTGAGGCGCCTTGCCGCGCCCGACAACCCAGGCGTGGTCGTCCTCGCGAGCTCGCCCAACGACGGCAAATCCTATGGCCGCGTGATCCTGGAAGACGGCGGCGACCGGATTGCCAAGATGGTCGAATATAAGGATGCGACGCCCGACGAACGCGCAGTAAGATTGTGCAACAGCGGGATGCTCGCAGCCAGCCGCGCAGACTTGTTTCGCTGGCTCGGTGCGATCGGCAATGCCAACGCTGCTGGCGAATATTATCTACCCGACGTCGTCAACGTCGCGCATGACGAGGGCCGACATCCTGTCGCGATCGAAGGTGAGCCGTTCGAGACGGCGGGCGTCAACAGTCGCGCGGAACTCGCCGCGCTGGAACTCGACTGGCAGAGCCGCCGCCGCTGGGCAGCACTCGAGCAGGGTGCGACCCTGATCGACCCGGAAAGCGTTTGGTTCTCGGCGGACACTGAATTGGGACGCGATTGCACAATCGAGCCGCACGTCGTGTTCGGGCCGGGTGTCCGAATCGCCGACGGTGCGGTCATTCGCGCGTTCAGCCATATCGAAGGGGCCACCATCGCCACCGGCTGCGAAGTCGGTCCGTTTGCTCGACTGCGTCCTGGCGCGGTCATGGAGACGGGGTCGAAGGTCGGCAACTTCGTAGAGATAAAGAAGGCGAGGCTCGGCGCCGGTGCCAAGGCGAACCATCTTTCTTACCTGGGCGATGCCGACATCGGGGCAAAGGCCAATATCGGGGCGGGGACGATCACCTGCAATTACGACGGCTTCTTCAAATATCCGACGGTGATAGGCGCCGGTGCTTTCATCGGTTCGAACAGCGCGCTGGTCGCGCCAGTGACAATCGGCGAGGGCGCGATCGTCGGCGCCGGATCAGTCATCACGAAGGACATCGCCGCCGACGAGCTTGCCGTTGCAAGGGGGGAACAACGCGGCATGAAGGGCTGGGCCCACCGCTTCCGTGAACGCCAGAAGGTCAAGAAGGACTCTAAGTAGATGTGCGGAATTGTCGGGATTGTCGGGCGTAGCGGTGCGGCGCGGGATTTGTTTCATGGACTGAAGCGGCTGGAATATCGCGGTTACGACAGCGCCGGCATCTGCACGGTCGAGGACGGCGAGTTCGCGCGCCGACGGGCCGAGGGTAAACTAGAGAATCTGCGCGTCGAGCTTGATGCGCGCCCCCTGCATGGCGACGTGGGGATTGCGCATACCCGCTGGGCTACACACGGCGCGCCGACGGTCGATAATGCGCACCCGCACATCGTGGGTCCGGTCGCGTTGGTTCACAATGGCATCATCGAGAACTTCAAGCCCCTGCGCGACGAACTGATCGCGGAAGGGCGCACCTTCCTGAGCGAAACCGACAGCGAAGTCGTCGCGCATCTGGTTGCGCGCGAGATCGAGGGCGGTGCGGCGCCGCAAGACGCCGTTGCAACAGTGTTGCCGCGATTGCACGGCGCGTTCGCGATGGCCTTCCTGTTCAAGGATCATCCCGACATGGTGATCGGCGCGCGCATGGGTGCTCCGCTGACAGTAGGGTTCGGTTCGGGCGAGAATTATCTTGGCTCCGACGCGTTGGCGCTGGCTCCGCTGACGCAGCAAATCGCGTATCTCGACGAAGGCGACTGGGCGGTGGTTCGCCGCGATTCAATCGCGATTTTCGACCGCGCTAACAATCCGGTTGAGCGACCGATCGTACAGAGTGGTGCGGTGGCGGACCGTATCGACAAGGGCAATCATCCGCATTTCATGCTGAAGGAGATCTTTGAGCAGCCGGTCGTCGTCGGTGACACGCTCCATTCGTATTTGCGCCCGTTCGAGGGTGAGGTCGCGCTGCCCGATTTCTCGTTCGATCTTTCGAGCGTCAAGCGCGTCACCATCGTTGCTTGCGGAACGTCTTTTTACGCCGGACTTGTCGCCAAATATTGGTTCGAGCAATTCGCCCGAGTGCCCGTCGACATCGATGTCGCGAGCGAATTTCGCTACCGAGACCCCGTACTCGAAGCCGGCGGACTGGCATTGTTCATTTCGCAAAGTGGAGAGACCGCCGATACACTCGCGGCGCTCCGACACGCACGTTCGCATGGGCAAATCATCGCTGTCGTTTGCAACGTTCCGACCAGTTCGATGGCGCGCGAAGCGGATCTGCTTCTTCCGACCCACGCCGGGCCGGAAATCGGTGTCGCCTCGACCAAGGCGTTCACCTGCCAGCTCGCGGTTCTTGCCGCACTCGCCGCGAACCTTGCCCGTGCCAAGGGCAAGCTCGACCGGCAGGCTGAGGCCGACATCGTCGGCCATTTGCAGGAAGCGCCGGAGGCCATGTCGGCGGCGCTTGCGCACGACGACGAAATCAAGGGGATGGCCCATCTCGTCGCGCCGGCGCGCGACGTGCTCTATCTCGGTCGTGGCCCCGATTATCCGATGGCGCTGGAAGGCGCGCTGAAACTAAAGGAAATCAGCTACATTCACGCCGAAGGTTACGCTGCGGGCGAGATGAAGCATGGCCCCATCGCTTTGATCGACGACCTCGTTCCCGTGATCGTTCTCGCGCCTTCCGGCCCGCTGTTCGAAAAAACCGTCAGCAATATGCAGGAGGTTCGCGCGCGCGGCGGCAAGATCATCCTGATCAGCGATGCTGTAGGGATCGCCTCGGCGGGAGAGGGCTGCGTCGCGACGATCGAGATGCCAAGCGTCCACCCGCTGATCGCGCCCTTGGTCTATGCGGTGCCGGTCCAATTGCTGGCGTATCACGTTGCGGTGCTCAAGGGCACCGACGTGGACCAACCCCGCAATCTCGCAAAGTCGGTAACAGTCGAATAGGGTCCACTTGCGTAACAACCGGAGGCCACCCATGATCAGGACAGAGCGAATTTCGTTCGAGGGCAAGGGCGGGCACAAACTCGATGGCAGGCTGGAAACGCCGCGTCGTGGCACACCGCATGCGGTGGCGATCTTTGCCCACTGTTTCGCGTGTGGCAAGGACAGCCGCGCTGCCACCTTCATTACTCGGTCGCTCGCCGCGCGCGGAGTCATGGTCTTGCGCTTCGACTTCGCGGGCCTTGGCGGCAGCGAAGGTGATTTTTCCAGCTTTGCAACACAGGTTGATGATCTCATGGCCGCCGCGGCCGCGCTCTCCCAAAGGGGCCATCAGCCAACCATATTGATCGGACACAGTCTGGGCGGCGCAGCGGTGATTGCTGCGGCAGGTCGTCTCGATAGCGTCAAGGCGGTCGCGACCATCGGCGCGCCGTTCGACACTGACCATGTCCTCCATCACCTCGGCGACAAACTTGAGGATGTCGAGCTGGCTGGTGAGGCAGTGATCAAGATCGGCGGTCGCGACTTTTGCGTGAAACGCGAGTTCGTGGAAAACACCCGCGGCCAACCGCAAGCCGAACGGCTCGCAAATCTGCGCAAGGCCTTGCTGGTGCTCCATTCGCCGACTGATGCGCTGGTTTCAATCGATCATGCCCGCGCGATCTTCGAGGCGGCCAAACACCCGAAGAGCTTCGTCGCGCTGGACGGGGCGGACCACCTTTTGCTGAAGGATAGGGATGGCCGATATGCGGCAGACGTGATTGCTGCCTGGGCCAGCGCTTATCTGACTCCCGTGGAGGAGGATGACGAGCGTCCGCTCGACGGGCTAGTGTGGGTCGAGACCGCCCACGGCAAATTTGCCCAGCAAATCTCCACGGTCGGCCATGACATGATTGCTGACGAACCCAAGAGCTATGGCGGCAATGGGGAAGGACCGACCCCCTACGACCTGCTTCTCTCAGCGCTAGGCGCCTGCACGTCGATGACGATCAAAATGTATGCCGATCGCAAGGGCATTCCCCTCGAACGAGTACGGATCGAGCTGGAACATAGTCGCGATCATGCCAGCGATAGCCAATCGGACGTTCAAGGTGGCGATCGCAGGATCGAGGCGATCGACCGAGCAATCCAATTGATTGGCGACCTAAGCGCCGATGACCGCGCCAAGCTGATGGCCATTGCCGACAAATGTCCGGTACATCGCACGCTCGAGGGTGAACTACATATCCATTCGAGCGAAGTGCGATGATTGGCGCCGGAGGTTGCCACTGCAAGGCAGTACGCTTTCGTTGTTTGCTCCCCGATGCGCCGGTCTCCGCCCTTGCGTGCAATTGCTCAATCTGCTCGGCGACCGGTTTCCTCCACATTATCGTTTCACATGCGGACTTCGAACTCGAGAGCGGCGCGAATGATCTGACGAGCTACCGTTTTGGCACGGGCGCGGCGGAACATCTGTTCTGCTCGGTGTGCGGGGTGAAAAGCTTCTACCAGCCGCGCAGCCACCCCGATGCATGGAGCATCAATGCACATTGCCTCGATGAGGCCGTTGCCCTCGCAATCGCGCAATTCGACGGGCGAAACTGGGAACGTGCCAAGGACGCGCTCGACTAGGGAAGGTGTTCCAGCACGATCCCGCGCTTGGCAAGCCATCGCCCCCGCGCGTCCTTTGCCAGTTTGACGGTCCCGCTCCCGCCGCGAAACTCCTGTCGCCGGCGATAGGCGTCATCGACCTTGAATTCGCCGCCGAACACGATGTCGTCGATGTAATAGGGTCGTCGTCCTGGCTCGCCGATCATCAGGTGGATGTGCGCGGGCATGGTGAGGTCGGGGTAGGGCGCGGGCTGGATCGTGCGGAAGCGGTAGCGGCCTTGGGCGTCGGTAACCGCCCAGCCGCGCAATTGGGCTTTGCGGCACTCGACGGGGAAACCGGCTCCGACTAGGGCTGGTGGCGTGACCCACCACGCGCTTCGCCTCCGCCTTGATACCGATGCCCTCCAGGCGAACTGGCGCTGGCTGCAGCGCACCGGTGGCGCGCCAGCGGGCGCAGCGGTCAAGGCGAACGGCTATGGCCTAGGTGCGGTTGAGGTCACGAAGCATCTTGCCGCCGCCGGTTGCCGCGACTTTTTCGTTTCGACCTGGGCAGAGGCCGAGTCGCTGGGAAAGATGCCCGACGGAACGCGGCTCAGCGTGCTGCACGGCGTAAGTGCTGCCGACGTGACGACGGCATTGTCCAGGATTGCGCGTCCCGTTCTCAATACATCGCAGCAGGTGGTGCGCTGGAAGGAAATTGCGCCAGACACGCCCTGCGATGTCATGGTCGACACCGGCATGAACCGGCTCGGCATCCGCACCGACGAGATCGATGTGCTGGACGGTCTGACGATCGCGACGCTGATGAGCCATTTGGCCTCGGCCGATGAGGAAAGCGGCTTCAATCGTGCGCAGCTCGAACGATTTCGGGCCTTGAGGGGCGCTGTGCCCGCGAGGACCTATTCGCTCGCCAACAGCGCCGGCATCTGTCTTGGGTCCGATTATGGCTTCGATTTGACGCGGCCGGGTCTTGCGCTCTACGGCGGACTGCCGCGCGCCGAAGCTGAAGGGCATTTGTCGCAGGTGGTCTATCCGCAAGCCGAAGTTCTGCAGCGACGTACAGTCAAGACTGGCGAGAGCGTCGGTTATGGCGCGACATGGATTGCATCCCGCGATACGCAGATTGCGATCGCGAATATTGGCTATGCCGACGGCTTTCTGCGCTCGTTTGCGGGAGAGGGCGTGGTGCAGGTCGGCGAAGATTTGCTCCCGCTGGTCGGCCGGGTATCGATGGACTTGATCGCTTTCGATTGCACTGGGGCGCCCGACCTTTCCGAAGGTGACTGGGTTACCGTTAATTACGATCTTCCGACGGCGGCCGACGCCAGTGGCCTGTCGCAATATGAATTGCTGACCGGACTCAGTCCGCGGTTCGAGCGGGTCTGGATTTAGGTTTCGGCGTTTTCAGCTTGAAGGCACACAGGTCGCTGACGGGACAGCGCCAGCATTCCGGGGTCCGAGCTTTGCAGATGTAGCGACCATGAAGGATCAACCAGTGGTGCGCGCCAACGCGAAAAGGCTGCGGCACGATTTTCTCTAGTTTTAGTTCGACCGTGAGCGGCGTCTTTCCCTTGGCGAGACCCGTCCGGTTGCCGACGCGAAAAATGTGAGTATCGACCGCGAACGTTTCCTGTCCGAAGGCGCAGTTCAGGACGACATTGGCGGTCTTGCGGCCAACGCCGGGCAGTTTTTCGAGTGATCCGCGATCATCGGGTACTTCGCCCCCAAATTCGTCGACTAGGATGTGCGCCGCGGCGATGACATTCTTCGCCTTGGTGTTGAACAGGCCGATCGATTTGATCTGTTCCCTGAGCCCGTCTTCGCCGAGGTCGACCATCTGTTGCGGGGTTTTGACTTGCCTGAAGAGCGAGTGTGTCGCCTTGTTTACCCCGACATCGGTCGACTGTGCGCTGAGCGCGACAGCGACGACCATCTGGTAGGGATTGCCAAATTTCAGCTCGGTCTCGGGCGCGGGATTAGCTTCGGCTAGGCGCCGAAAGAATTCGAACACATCTTCTTTCTTCACGTGCCGATGACGTCCCGCATCGTGTAGAGCCCCGCCGGTTTCCCGACCAGAAAGCGTGCCCCGATCAGTGCCCCGCGGGCAAAGATGCTTCGATTTTCGGCGCGATGCGACAGGATCAGGCGTTCCTCAGGACCAAGAAACAACACGTCATGATCGCCGGCAACGGTGCCGCCGCGCACAGCGGAATAGCCGATGCTGCCAATTTCACGGACGAGGCCGGTGCCGCAGCGACCAAGTTCGTCCTTTGCGTCCATGTCACGCCCGCGTTCGATGGCGCTGCCGAGGTGGAGTGCCGTGCCTGACGGCGCGTCGGCTTTCTTTCGGTGGTGGGCTTCGACGATTTCGACATCCCAATCGTCGGGTCCCAGCGCCCGCGCAGCCCGCTCGACGAGATCGCTCAGCAGGGCGACGCCAAGCGAGGTGTTGGCGGCCTTAAGCACAGGAACGATTGCCGCCGCGTCGGCGATAAGATCGTCATGGCCTTCACGCAAGCCGGTCGTCCCGACAAGGATCGGGATCCCACCGGTAATGGCGCGATCCAGGCTGGTGCGCAGACCGTCGGGGGATGAAAAGTCGACTAGGACGTCGCCATTGTCCTGATCGATCACAAAGCCGGGGTCGCCTTGGGCGGCTGCGGCGATGGCAAGGCCCATGCGTCCCTTTGGAGCGAACAGGGAAAGGCGGATTGGTTGGGTGTGGTCGCGCATGGCGGTGTCATGACGCACCAGCGCGCGCTTCGCAACTTACAGGTCGGGAAGGAACCTCTTCGCAACATCGCGGGCAAGGCGCGCCGGGCGTTTGGTTACGGCATCGAGACAGCACCAAGTCGACTTCACTTCGGCAAGCACCGTCTCGCCGCGCTTGATGACGGTAGTGAATCTTGCCTTCGCGCCGGCGACTTGTTCCGCGATCACATCTGCGATCACGACATCGTCAAGGAAGGTCGGGCGGCGATATTGAATTTCGTGACTCAGCGCGATCCAAAGATGGCGTGTCACCGCTTCGGGCGGGGCAACTGTTTCCCAGAATTTGACCACGGCGTCCTGAACCCAATTGAGATACACGCTGTTATTGACATGACCCATATGGTCGATGTCGGCGGCGCGTATGCCGATCGGGTAATGGAACGCTTGACTGGGCATGCCTACAAGATGGCATAATTAACACTAATGTCAATGAGGTAGCATGAACGACATCCGCAATCTCGTCATCCTGACGGGCGCCGGGATCAGCGCCGAAAGCGGTATTCGCACCTTCCGCGCCGCAGATGGTCTTTGGGAAGATCACCGGGTGGAAGACGTTGCGACGCCAGAAGCTTTCGTCCGCGACCCAAAGCTGGTTCACCGCTTCTACGATGCCCGGCGGGCGCAGGCGGCGACGGCCCAGCCCAATCCCGCGCATGAGGCGCTGGCCCGGCTTGATTCGGAATGGCCGGGAGAATTGCTGATCGTCACCCAGAATGTTGATGACCTGCACGAACGGGCAGGGGCCAAGCGCCTGCTCCACATGCACGGCGCGCTCGCCAGCGGTTGGTGCCTTGCCTGCGATCGTCGCTCCGCATGGGACGGGTCGATGGGCGTGGACGCGCACTGCCCTTTGTGCGCGTCGGTCGGCAGTGTCCGTCCCGACATCGTCTGGTTCGGCGAGATCCCGTACGAAATGGATCGCATCGATGCCGCGCTGATGCGGGCAGATCTGTTCGTGTCGATCGGCACGTCGGGCGCGGTCTACCCGGCGGCAGGCTTCGTCCAGACCGCAAAATATCGCGGCGCACTTACGCTGGAAATCAACCTCGAGCCGAGTCAGGGCAGCATCTTCTTTGACGAGCGGCGTTATGGGTTGGCGGGCGTCGAGGTGCCGAACTGGGTGGATGCAATTCTGGCTAACGCTGACGCGGAGTAAGGCCGCGCCGTCGGTTCCCAACGCTGGAGGGGCAGGCCGTCCACGTCTTGTGGCTCAACGCGTTACTCAGGCGGCGCGAGGCACCGACGTCGCTGCGTGTGACATCACTCCGTCCAGTCCAGCCCAATATCCTCGTAGAGTGCCTTATCCTCGTCCCAGCGCGGGGCCACTTTTACGTGCAGGAAGAGGTGGACCTTGCGCCCGAGATGCTCGGAGATTGCTTCGCGCGCGGCTTGGCCGATCGATTTCAGGCGCGATCCGCCCTTGCCGACGATAATGGCCTTCTGGCTGTCGCGCTCAATCAGGATCTGCTGGTGAATGGCGGTCGACCCGTCGCGGCGGTCTTCCCACTTCTCGGTTTCGACCGCCGCCGAATAAGGCACTTCGGCATGAAGCTGCAGGTAAAGCTGCTCGCGGGTCAGTTCGGTTGCGACCATGCGGTCGGTGGCATCGGTCAGCTGGTCTTCGGGGAAGTGCCAGGCGGCTTCGGGCATCGCCGCGGCGAGATATTTCTTGAGATCGTCGACCCCGTCACCGGTCGAGGCGGAGACCATGAAAATCTCGTCCGGCTTCAACCGTGCCGCAAGCCGGGAGGCGAAGACGAGGAGGTCGTCCTTCTTCGCGATGTCGACCTTGTTGAGCACCAGGATCTTGGGTTCCGGGCGCGATTCAACCCCGGCGATGACCTCTTCGACGCGCTGCCCTACCTTTGCCGCTGCATCGATTACCAGAAGCAGCCGGTCAGCATCTTCGGCGCCTTCCCAGGCGGCCTTGACCATCGCCCGGTCGAGGCGACGATTGGGCGAGAAGATGCCCGGCGTGTCGACCAGCAGCATCTGCGATTCGCCTTCGAGCGCGATCCCCATCAGTCGAGCGCGCGTCGTTTGTGCCTTGGGACTGACGATCGCGACCTTCTGGCCGACAAGCGCGTTGACGAGGGTCGACTTGCCTGCATTCGGCGCGCCGAGAACGGCGACGAATCCGCAACGTTGGGTCATTTCAGTTGCTCCAGTAAGGTCGTGGCCGCGGCGGTCTCGGCATCTTGCTTCGACGCGCCCTCGGCTTCGGCATCGCCGCCACCGCGAACGCTTACACGAATTTTGAAGGTCGGGGCATGATGTGCGCCGCTCCGGCCAATGATTTCATAGACGGGCGTTCCCCAGTTGCGCGCCGCAGCCAGTTCTTGAAGCGCCGATTTGGGATGAACCGGCGCCTGGCGCTGGCTGTCGAGATACGGTGCCCACTCGGTGCGGATGAAACGCTCGGCGGCGTCGATGCCGTGATCCAGGTAAAGCGCGCCGATCAGTGATTCGACGACATCTCCGACGACATTGTCGCTTCCTGTGGCACGATCCTCGCGGGCCTGGCGACCAAGGCGTATTTCCGATGGGACGGCGATCGAACGCCCCACTTCGGCGCAGGTCTCGCGTGCCACCAGCGCGTTGTAGCGGCGGCTCATCTTGCCCTCGGGTTCTTCGGGGAAGCGCTCGTAGAGCCAACTTGCCATGACCAGACCAAGAACGCGGTCGCCAAGGAATTCCAGACGTTCGTAACTTTCGCGGCCATGGCTGCCGTGGGTCAGCGCGCGCTCGTAGAGTTTGAGGTCGCGCGGGGCGACGCCCAGCGCCTTGGTCACGTAAGTCGCAACATCACTCATCGTTCATACCCCTGGCCCAGGCGATCGGCGCGAAGGGCGGTCAACCAAGTCCATGGCCTGACGAGATTGGCCGTCCCGTCTGTCGACCAGAATGCGAAGGCAGCACGGCCGACCAGTCGGTCCACCGGGACGACTCCAATGCCACCCGCGGCGAGGGAAAACCGACTGTCGGCACTGTCATCGCGATTGTCTCCCATCAGGAAAACATGGCCTGCAGGAACGACCCGCGGGCCGAACGTGTCACCGGGGCCGGAATCAATCTGGTCGAGCACAGCATAGCGGCGGCCGTTGGGAAGCGTTTCATCGAATGCGCGGTAGCGACAGACGGGCTTGCCCGCCACCTCGATCACGTCGCGGGTGCCGCCGGGCGCTGCGCGGCACGGCACGTTCGGACTAACCGGTATTGTCACCGCCTCCCGCGCCTGGCGGAGCACGGGCTTGCCGTTGAGAATAAGGATGCCGCCTTGAACCTCGATCGAGTCTCCGGGCAGGCCGATCACCCGTTTAACCCAGTCGGCGCCAATGGCATCGGGATGCTTGAAGATGACGATGTCGCCGCGCTCGGGCAGCCGCTTGAAGATCCGCCCATCGAAAGACGGGATCCGTCCCGGAAAACTGAAGCGCGAATAGCCGTAATTCCATTTGGTCACGAACAGATAATCGCCGGGCAGCATCGTCGGGACCATCGATCCGGTCGGGATGCTGAACGGCGCGACGACGAAGCTTCGCAGCGCCCACGCTAAAACCACGAGGATCACAAGGAAGCGCAGGGAGCCGCCCAGCCTGCCGAGCAGGGAATTTCTCAATTTCGGATCGGGAGCGGACGCCATTGCTGGCGCTTCTTGGAGGGCAAAACGCGAAGGTCAAGGCGAAATGGGGGCTTCCCGGGCCTGGCGGGGTGGCAATCTTCGTCGCCGCGCGTAAGAGAGCGAGCAATGCCTAATCAAGATGCCAGCAAGGCCTTCGCCGCCATCGAGTCGTACAAGACACGGTCGCTCAAGTCGCTGTTCGACGACAGGGAGAGGCTTTCGAAACTCACCCTCGACGTCGCCGGTATTCATTTCGACTGGACCAAGACTCACCTCGATGATGGCCTGCTCGGCGCGTTCGATGCGCTTTGCAAAGCGCGGGATCTGGCGGGCAAGCGGGAGGCGCTGTTTTCCGGCGGGATCGTCAATCCGACCGAAGACCGGCCCGCAACCCATGTGGCCGAGCGCGGGCAGGGAGATCCCGATCACGTTGCGCTTGCCGCTGCGCGTCATCAGCGCATGCGGTCGCTGGTGGATGCCATCGAGGGCGGCGCGTTTGGCGAGATCAGTGGCATCCTGCACATCGGGATTGGCGGCTCGGCGCTCGGACCGGAATTGCTGCTTGACGCTCTCGGCCGTGAACTCGGTAATGTCGGTGTTGCCGTCCTGTCGAACATCGACGGACAGGCGCTTGACGATGCCACCGATCCGCTCGATCCGCATGAAACCCTGATCTGTGCGGTATCGAAAACCTTCACGACATCTGAAACCCTGCTCAACCTGCAGTCGGCGATGAAATGGATGGAGGATGCCGGGGTCGACGATCCATTCGGCCGGGTCATCGCGATCACCGCCAACCCGGAAGAAGCATTACGCTTCGGAATCGACGAGACGCGGATCCTGCCCTTCGACGAAGGTGTCGGCGGACGCTATTCGCTATGGTCGTCGGTCGGCTTTTCGGCGGCACTGTCGCTGGGTTGGGAGGCGTTCGAGGAACTGCTCGAGGGCGCGGCGGCGATGGATCGGCACTTCCGCCTGACGCCGCTGGACCAGAACGCTCCCGTTCTCGCGGCCTTTGCCGATTTGACCTACACCCAGCGCTTCAAGGCCGAGACTCGTGCGGTATTCGCCTATGACGAGCGCCTGCGCTTGCTCCCGTCCTATCTCCAGCAACTCGAAATGGAGTCCAACGGCAAGTCAGTGACGGTCGAAGGCAAGCCGCTCGGTCGGCCAAGCGCTGCAATCACTTGGGGCGGCGTCGGTACCGACGCCCAGCATGCGGTCTTCCAGCTTCTTCACCAGGGCACCCACCTGGTGCCGGTCGAATTCGTCGCGGTGGTTGAAGCCGAGGACATGCAAGACCCGGCTCATCACCGTGCCTTGCTTCTCAACGCCTTCGCGCAGGGCGCCGCGCTGATGGAAGGCGACCTCGCAGAGGACGGTTTTCACTCCTTCCCGGGCAACCGGCCAAGCACCACGCTGCTGCTTGCGAAGCTCGATTCGCGCACGCTTGGTGCATTGATCGCCTTTTACGAGCATCGCATCTTCGTCCAAGCCGTCCTGCTCGATATCAACCCGTTCGATCAGTTCGGGGTCGAGCTCGGCAAACGGCTGGCGCGCGACCTAGCCGAACCGGAAAAGGTCGATGGTTTCGATGCGTCGACACGCAACCTCATCGAAAAGGCCGGTCTGTGATGCGCGCCTTCATCGCGGTCGCCGCCGTCTTTTTTGCATCCTCGGCGCTGGCTGACCCGCTGATCGTCGATCACGGTCGGCTGTTCGTGCCCGTGACGATCAATGGGGTGCCCACGGAGGCTCTGCTCGACAGTGGCGCCGAAATGACGATCATCGATCCGACATTGGCGGCGAAAGCCGGTATTACGATTGGCGCGGCGGTCGCGGTCAAAGGCACTGGCGAGAAATCTGCAGCGGCCAATTTCGCCCACGATGTTTCCGTCGCGTCGCTCGGCGTCGAACTCGGCAAGCGGGATGTCGTCCTGCTCGATCTCAGCGAGGTTTCGTCGCGCCTGATCCGGCGCCCGACAGTCGTCATCCTCGGCCGCGACATGTTCGACGCTGGCCGCCTACGACTCGATCTTGAAAAGAAGGACGTCCGTCTTGTCGGCACGGACGAGGAGCCAAAGGGCATTCCGCTCCGCCTGACCGCCCATAAGGGCATCGAAACCGTGCCGGTCTTGGCAGGGTCAACGTCGGTGCGAGCTGACCTCGATTTCGGCAACGGCAGCCCGCCGATTGTCTCGCGCGGCTTAGCCGATGAGCTCGGCCTCAAGCCCGTCGGCACGACCAGCGCCGGCGGCATCGGCGGAGCGGGGGAGCGGCATCTCGTTATCCTGCCAGAGCTGACCATTGCTGGCGTTACCTTCCGTGACGTCACCGCGACCGTTGACGATAAGGATACGGGGCGGATGATGAACATCGGCACGTCAATCCTGAAGCATTTCGTGGTGACCACCGATTTTCCGGGCCACGTCGCCTATTTCGAGCCGATCGGAGGACAAAACTGATGGCCGATCTGGACCTGTTCGTAATCGGTGCCGGTTCCGGCGGCGTTCGCGCTTCGCGGATAGCAGCAAGCCACGGCGCAAAGGTCGCCGTAGCGGAGGAGTTCCGTGTCGGTGGTACTTGCGTAATTCGCGGCTGCGTTCCCAAGAAGCTGCTCGTCTATGGTGCGCACTTTGCCGAAGACCTGAACGACGCCGCTATGTTCGGCTGGGACGTTCCGGCACCGCGCTTCGACTGGCCGGTGCTACGCGACAATGTGCTTGCCGAGGTCGACCGCTTGGAGGGTCTTTATGGCCAGACGCTGGGCAACCACCATGTCGAGATTCATCATGAACGTGCGGTCGTCAGCGGTCCGAACGAAGTCACGCTGGCCAGCGGCAGGAAGATTACTGCCGGCAAGATCCTGATCGCGACGGGCGCGCATCCTTTCCTGCCCCCGATCGACGGAATCGAACATGCCATCACCTCGAACGAAGTCTTCCATCTAGCCAAGATGCCGAAGCGCGTGGTGATCGCGGGTGGCGGATATATCGCCAACGAATTCGCCGGGATCTTCCATTCGTTCGGGGCGCAGGTCACCATCGTCAACCGCAGCGACACCATCCTTCGCGGGTATGACGAGCAGATGCGCGATCGCCTTCTGCAAATATCGATGACCAAGGGTATTCAATTCCGGTTTCATTCCACCTTCGAAAAAATCGAAAAACGCGACGACGGATCGCTGTTGCTCCACATGATCGGTTGCGACCCGATCGAAGCCGACGAGGTGATGTTTGCGACTGGCCGGGTTCCGAACAGCGCCGGCCTTGGACTGACGGACATCGGGGTCGAGCTTGGCGCGAATGGTGAAATCAAGGTCGACGAAAATAGCCGTACCAACGTCCAGTCGATCTTCGCGGTCGGCGACGTAACCGACCGCGTCCAATTGACCCCAGTGGCGATCCGTGAAGGCCATGCCTTCGCCGACAGCCAGTTCGGCGACAATCCGTGGACGGTCGAATATGATTCGATCCCGAACGCGGTCTTTTCGCATCCGCCGATCGCTGGCGTCGGGATGACCGAGAGCGAGGCCAAGAACAAGCTGGGCCAGGTTAAGACCTACACCAGCGATTTTCGCCCGATGAAGAACGTGCTGGCCGGCCGAAACGAGCGGTCGCTTTACAAGTTGGTGGTTGACGCCGGAACCGACGAGGTCGTCGGTATTCACATGATCGGCCCTGATGCGCCGGAGATTCTGCAGGCGGCGGCGATTGCGGTCAAAGCCAGGCTGAAGAAGACCGACTTCGATCGAACGGTCGCCCTCCACCCGACCATGTCCGAAGAATTGGTGTTGATGCGTTGATGAGCGATGCAGTCATTATCGGCGCGGGCCACAACGGCCTGACCTGCGCTTATTATCTCGCCCGAAAGGGATTGAAGATCACCGTGATCGAGGCTGCCGACAAGGTCGGCGGTGCGGCGGTAACCGATGAATTCCACAAGGGTTTCCGCAACAGCGCGGCCAGCTACACGGTCAGCCTGCTGCAACCCAAGGTCATCCGTGACATGGGCCTGGAACGGCATGGCCTGAAGGTTGTGCTGCGCAAGACCGACAATTTTCTGCCCGGTCCCAAGAATAGCTATCTGCTGTCCGGTCGTGGCGGACTGACCCGGTCCGAACTGGTCCGGCATCAGGCCGCCGACGGTCCGGCCTATGACCGCTATAATGAGGAGCTCGAGGTAGTCGTCGGCCTCGTTAAGAAGTGGCTGCTGAAATCGCCGGTCGAGGCGGGCGGCGGGCTTCGTGCGCTTCCGGCGATGCTCAGCCTCGGCAGGGACTTGGTCGGGCTCAAGAGCCGCGAAGTCCAGACGGTTCACGACTTCGCCACGCGAAGCGCCGCCGACATCCTTGACCGCTTTTTCGAAGGCGACATGGCCAAGGCGTTGTTCGCCTTCGACGGCATCGTCGGCAATTTTGCATCGCCTTATTCGCCCGGCACCGCCTACGTCCTGCTGCATCATTTGTTCGGCGAGGCAGCGGGTGTCCCGGGTGCCTGGGGCCATGCAATCGGCGGCATGGGCGCAATCACGCAGGCGATGGCGGCGGCGTGCCGCGAAGCCGGGGTCGATATCGTCCTGAACACCTCGGTCGAGGAAATCCTGGTCGAACGCGGCCGCGCAGCTGGCGTTGTCGCGGGCGGAAAAACGTGGCGCGCCCCTGTCGTGGTTGGCGGGGTCAATCCGAAACTGCTGTTCGACCGATTGGTCCCCGAAGGTGCGGTGGAGCCGCGCGTCGCTGACCATTTTCATCATTGGCAGTGCGAAAGCGCGACCTTCCGGATGAACGTCGCCCTCGACAAATTGCCGAATTTCCCGTCGCTGCCGGGGCGTGGCGACCATTTGACGGCGGGCATCATCATCGCTCCGTCGATGGCCTATATGGACCGGGCATTTCACGACGCTGGTCTTCATGGCTGGGCGCGCGAGCCGGTGGTCGAGATGCTGATCCCCTCGACCCTCGACCCGAGCCTGGCGCCGCGCGGAAAACATGTCGCAAGCCTGTTCTGCCAGCATTTCCGTTACAAGCTTCCCGACGGGCGCAGCTGGGACGATGAACGCGAGCAAGCCGCCGATGCCGTCATCGCGACGGTTGATGCCGTCGCGCCGGGCTTTGCCAAGTCGGTGATCGCCCGGCAGATCCATTCCCCCCTCGATCTCGAACGGCGCTTCGGCCTGATCGGCGGCGATATTTTCCACGGCAAGATGGGCATCGACCAGTTGTTCAGCGCACGACCGATGCTAGGCGCGGCGGATTACCGGATGCCGCTGGCCGGCCTCTATCTTTGCGGATCGGGCGCACATCCGGGCGGCGGCGTGACCGGCGCACCGGGACATAACGCCGCCGCGGCCATCCTTGCCGATCGCAAGCCATGGCGGCGCGCTTCGTGAACAAGCCGCTCGCCGGGATCCGCGTGCTTGATCTCAGTCGGGTGCTTGCCGGGCCGTGGGCGACCCAGATGCTCGCCGATCTCGGCGCAGACGTCATTAAAGTCGAAAAGCCCGGCACTGGCGACGACACGCGACATTGGGGTCCGCCATGGCACGAACTGGATGGTCAGAATGTCGCGGCCTATTTCCTGGCTGCCAACCGCGGGAAGAACTCCGTCGCGATCGATTTCGGGACGGAGGAGGGCGCCTCTCTGGTGCGCCGGATGGCCGCTGACGCCGATGTTGTCGTCGAGAATTTCCGGGTCGGCGGGCTGACCAAGTTTGGCCTTGATGCGCAGAGCCTTCGCGCCGCGCATCCGCGCCTGATCTACGCTTCGATCACCGGATTCGGTCAGGACGGACCTTATGCCAAGCGCGCCGGTTACGATTATATCATTCAAGGCATGGGCGGGTTGATGAGCCTGACGGGTCTTCCCGATGGCGTCCCGGGCGGCGGTCCAATGCGCGTCGGAGTAGCGGTCGCTGATCTGTTCACCGGCATGTACACGGCCAACGCCATCCTCGCGGCGCTCCATCGCAGGGGTCAGACCGGGGAGGGCGCAACCATCGACATGGCGTTATTCGATACCCAGCTGGCGATGCTCGCCAACCAAGCGTCGAATGCGATGATCAGTGGGCGCGATCCCGGTCGTCAGGGCGTCGGGCACCCCAATATCGTGCCCTACCAGCCGTTCAACGCAGCCGATCACCCCATCATCATCGCTGTCGGCAATGACGGCCAGTTCCGCAAATTGGCGGCGATCCTCGACCATCCCGAATGGTCAGACGATCCGGACTTTGCCAGCAACGCGCAGCGCGTTGCCAACCGCGAATCATTGGTTCCAATGATCGAGGCGATCATCGCCACCCGCCCAGCCGCAACATGGCTTCCTGCACTCGAGCAAGCGGGAATTCCCGCCGGGCCGATCAATGGCGTGACACAGGCACTCTGCGATCCGCAGGCGGTGCATCGCGGCATGCGGCTGGATGTCGAGGGAACCCCGATGGTCGGGTCGCCAATGCGGATCGACGGTGAGCGCCAAGATGCCTCGCTGCCACCACCAGCACTCGGCCAGCATGGCGACATTCTCGGCGAGTGGATCGGTGATGACGCGCTGGCGGTGCTCCGTGCCAAGGGCATCGTCGGCTAGTCGAGCTTTGCTTCCTTGTAGCGAGTCTCGATAAAGCGACCCTGCGTCTCGAACTTGTTGAGGTCGTTACGGGCCAGCGTGTCGCCGATATCCTTCAACGCCTCACGCCCGGCGGCCAACGCTTCGACCAAGCGTTGGTCGGCGCTGTTTCCGTCGGCGTCGGACTGGGCGCGATAATTGCTTGGCACGTGAAGATAGCTGTCGATCAACCCGGGAAGGTGCTTTGACATCAACCGGCGTGCATCCTGCGCATTGGGATCGTTGTCTGGTACCCGCTCCAGCGTCTGGCGGAGTGATGGGAGCATTGCGGACATGGCATCGACCTCTGCCTGCGCGGGCGAGGTCAGCAAACGACGCGTGCGGTAGATGTAACTGTCGAACTGCTGGACCATCTGCCCATTGGGAAGGTCGGGCGACACCGTTGGTGCAACGACGTCCTTAGCCCCTCCAAACGCCAGCAGCCCGGCAGCGGCAAGCGCGATCCCGACGGCCGCGAGGAAGCCGAACATGCCAATCGGGACAATGATGCCGATAACCACCGTCAGCAGGCTGATGACACCGACCGCGATCGCGATTCGCTTGGCCGTCGTGGCAACGCCCGCATTGAGTCGCTGGCGTTCGCGGCGCTGCGCGGCACGGACGTCTCCCGACCGTTCGTCCTGACGTCGCATGACATCGTCGGCGCGGCGCGTGACGAGGTCGGTCTTGCGTGCGATGGGGACGGCATTGTCCATCCCGTCACGCGCACGGTCGATCGCCTTGGTCAGATCGCTGAAGCTCATTTTTTCTCGATCGGCGTGAAGGGGGAGACATTGCCTTCGAGGCGACCCTGCGAGACGCCCTCGGCGCGCGCAATATAACCCTTCGACTTCTCGACTTCGCTGCCCAGCGTCTCGACGGTCTGCTTCATGTTGCTGAGCGCCGCCAGCTTGAACGCGTCGATCTGGTCCATCGTGTCGTAGATGTTCTGGAAGGCACGCTGCAGCGTTTCGAGCGGAATGGTCGACGATGCCGCTTGCTCGTGGATTGCGCCGGTCTGGCTCTTGAGCATTTCGCCGGTGGTGTCGATCATGCCTGCCGTCGTCGTATTGAGCGCGCCAATCTGTTCGAGGACGAGTTTCTGGTTCGACAGCGCCTGCGCGACCGTCACTGCGGTACGAAGCGCCGCGACAGTCGTCGTCGACGCACGGTCGACGCCCTTTACCAGCTCGACATTGTTCTTCTTGACCAGGTCGAGCGCGAGATAGCCTTGCACGGTCACGGCCATCTGGGTCAGCAGGTCGGTCGTGCGCTGGCGCGTGTAGAATAACGCGCTCTCGCGGATTGCTTTTGCCTTCGCCGGTTCGGCCGCGTCGAGCTCATTGGCCTTGTCTTCGAGTTGACGATCGAGGCTCTTGGAGATGTGAATCATCTGCTCGAGCTTGTGCATCGTCTTCCACAATTGCGACCGTTCGGTATCGATCGCGGCATTGTCCATCAGCAGTTCGTCCTTGCCGTTGCCCAAACGGTTCAGGATCGCGCTGATGTGGGTCTGACTCGACCGGTATTTGTCGAAATAATTGTTCACTTTGTTGCCGAACGGAATGATGCCCAGGAACTTGCGCGTGGTCATCCCGCGACCGGCTTCCTTGGGGTCGAGCTTTTCGACGGTGCGACGCAGTTCGGTCAGGTCCGCACCGATCCCGGTATCGCTGTCGATCGCCTTGACCGGGCGGTCGAGAAAACGGTTGGAGGCGCCTGCCGCCTCGGCGATTTCCTTGCGACCCATTGCAGTCAGCTGATCGACCTTCTTGCCGAAGTCGGGGCTGTTGCTGTCCAGGGCGGCGAGTTCCTCGACGAACTTGGCGACCTTGCTGTCGAGCTCGCTGGTCTCCTCGTTCTTGAGTGGGACGAGGCCTGACGCTTCGGCGATCGGAATAGCCTGGAGAGCCTCGGGCGGCTCCAGCTTTATCTTGGTCGCGGTCTGCGTCTCGGTTGCGGTTTCGCTCGCCATATTATCCGTCTCTCTGTGGGCCAATGACGTACCAGCCTGAACGCGGCGGCCCAGCCGCGCAAGGTCTATCGCTGTATTATAGGGATAAGACGGAACCGCGACAAGGGAAAGCCCGCAGCGTGGTTAGGATGTCGTGAACCATTTTCCTGAACGGTTCGCATACCTTGTTTGCCTAGTTGATGCCTTGGTCTTGAAAAGGCGAGGGATGGGAATGCGCAAATTCATGCGGGAAATCTGGAACGACAAGCGCGGCAATGCGCTGGTCATTGCCGCAGCGGGAATCCCCTTGCTGCTCGGTTCTGCCGGCCTTGCCACCGACACCATCCAGTGGGCGCTGTGGAAGCGTCAGTTGCAGCGCGCTGCCGATTCCGCAGCGATCGCGGGTGTCTACAATCGCGTCGACGCCGAAGGGGCGACCACGACGACCGCGAATGCGGTCGATCACGATCTGACCCTGAATAATTCGCTCGATCCGGTGAAATATCCGCTGGAGGTCAAGACGGTGACCTTCCCTGCGAACGAAACCGGCAAGTCCTACCAGGTAAATGTAGTACTGGCCGTGCGCCGACAACTCTCTTTCAGTTCGATGTTCATGCAGAACCCACCATTGATCCGTGTTGCGGCGCGCGCCGCAGCGGCAACGACGGGCGCCGAATTCTGCGTCCTGAGCCTGCAGAACAACAGCAAGACGGGCATCCAGGCGACCGGCAACGCGGGCATCGTGATGGATTGCGGCATGATGACAAATAGCACGTCGACCAACGCTGCGGCCGGACAGGGTAGTTCCAGTGTTACCGCGACCACGCTGGCCGCTGCGGGCGGCATCCAGCAATCCGCAAACTGGAACGTGGCGTCTTATCAACCTTATTCGCCGACGCTGGAAGATCCGTACAAGGATCTTTCGCCGGACTCTTCGGATTTCAGCAGCTGCGCTGCGAATCCTCCCAGCTTGAGCATCAACAACAGCAACACCGGATTGGTGGTGACGGGAGGTGCCTGTTACAGTTCGCTCAGCGTTGGTAGCAATCGCACATTGACGCTCAGAAACGGAACCTACGTCATCAGCGGCGGCAGCGTAAATGTGCAAGGTACGCTTAATGTGGACAATGCTACCATTTTGCTGACGAACAAAGATCCCTCGAGCTCGGCCTCTATCGGTAGTTTCGGTATGAACGCGTCCGGCCAGCTCAATGTTACTGCTCCGACCTCGGGCAAGTGGGTCGGCATGGGGCTTTACCAAGATCGACGTGCAATCGATTCGGCACCGACCGGCAACATTAACGCCAGCAGCCCGAACACGATCAATGGCAATTCGACCAACAAAATTCGCGGAATCGTCTACTTTCCGAACCAGCAGGTCACGTACAATGGCGATGGTACCGGTTCGGCGACGTGCACGCAGTTCGTTGCAAAGCGGATCTATTGGTCGGGCAACACTGGCTCGAACAATTTCACCAAGAATTGCGACATGTATGGCATCCGTCCGATCCAGACGCCGCTGAAAGTCAGGTTGGTCGCATGATCCGCCGTCTTCGCACCATAATCGCAGACACTGATGGCGCTGCGTTGATCGAGCTTGCCATGGTGGCGCCGGTTCTCGCTTTGTTGACCGTTGGTGTCGTCGATCTTTCGAACGGGTTCGGTCGCAAGCTTCTTCTCGAGCAGGGTGCTCAACGCGCGGTCGAAAAGGTCATGCAGACGACCGGCGTGCTGAATGTCGAGAACACCGTGATCAACGAGGTGTTGTGCCAGGTCAACGGAACGAACCAGGATGGCTCGTGCAAGTCCGCGCCGCTCACGGCGGCCAATGTCACGGTCAATCATCGCCTCGAATGCGATGGCGTAGTGACGACAACTGACCTCGACGGCGACGGCGAACTCGACTGCGCAAGCGGTCAAAAGGAAAGCCGCTGGATCCAGGTCGTGGTGTGGAGCGATTACAATCCCGTCTTCCCGATGCACTTTTCGGGAGTCGATACGGGCGGCAAATATCGGATTCAGGCCAAGGCCGGGATGAGGACTCACTGATCATGCGCATTCTTCAAAAGCTTCGCCGCGACGACCAGGGCGCCGCCGTTATCGAAATGGCCTTCGCGCTGCCGGTGCTCATCATGATGATGTGGATGATCGTCCAACTGGGCCTCGTGTTCAGGGCAATGTCGGGGATTCAACATGGACTAGGCGAAGGGGCGCGTACCGCAACCTTGTTTCCCAAACCGTCGAACACCGTGATCAGGGCGCGAATCGATGACGCTGTCTACGGTATCGGGCCTGGGACGTTCACGATCCCGACCCCTGTCCAGGGAACTGCTGACGGGGCAAGCTACATCGACCTCAAGGTTACTTATCAGCAGCAGACCAACCTGTTGCTGCTGCCCGGTCCACTGGTCAGCGTGACCCGCTCCAAACGGGTCTGGATCGCGACCTAGTCAGCTCTTTGTGCTGCGCGCCGCAAAAAAGGTCGAGATTGCCTGCTTGACCTCGTCGGACGCCAGTCGTTCCGAGAAATGACCGTTCTCTATGTTCATCCGATCGAGAATTTCGTCGTCGGATTCGCGGCGCAACAAGTTCTGCGTCCGACGTAGCGCTTCCTTTGGCTTGGCTAGCAATGCGGCAACAACTTGCTCGAGCGATTCGTCTAATTTGCCGCGCTCAACGACGTGACTTGCGATCCCAGCCGCCAACGCCTCTTCAGCGCCCATTGGTTCGCCAAGCAACAGGTAGCGCGCGGCAGCGCGGCGGCCCGCAAGTCTTGGCAGGATCAGGCTGCTCGCAGCCTCTGGAACAAGACCCAGATCGACAAATGGCATCACGAGACGTGCACCCTTCTCGACCAGCACCAGGTCGCAATGAAGCAGCATAGTCGTGCCGATCCCGACCGCATTGCCGTGGACGGCAGCCACGATTGGAACAGTGTTCCGCGCCATCGCTCGTAGGAACCGCCATACTGGAATGTCGGTCTCGGAGCCCGGCTCTGGCATCGCCTGAAGGAAATCGAACAGGTCGTTGCCGGCGGTGAAATCGTCACCCGCGCCTTCGATCGTCACCAGCCGGATTTCGTCATCCTGCCCAGCGCGTTCGATCGCATCGGCCATCGAGGCATACATCGAAACAGTGATCGCATTGCGCCGTTCGGGCCGGGCAAGCGTGATCGACAAGCATCCCGATTCATCCTTGCTGACCAGTACATGTTCGCTCATTTCAACTGTCTCCTGCCGCAAAGCGAGTGACCTTCTTGGCCCTAGCGGCTATCAAGAGGCAAATTTCCCTCGAACCGTAAGGACAGGCTCCGCCCATGAAATTTTTCGCCGACACCGCCGAGATCGACGACATCAAGAAGCTTGCCGAAACCGGCCTGCTTGACGGGGTGACGACCAATCCGTCGTTGATCAAGAAATCGGGGCGCGATTTTATCGAAGTCGTCAAGGAAATCGTTGGTGTCGTTGACGGTCCGGTGTCCGCCGAAGTTGTCAGCCTCGACCATGACGCGATGATGCGGGAAGCGGAAAAGCTTCGGAAAATCGCCGATAATATCGCGATCAAGGTACCGCTTACGCCCGATGGTTTGCGGACCTGCAAGAAATTGTCGAGCGACGGCACGATGGTCAATGTCACGCTTTGTTTTTCGGCCAACCAGGCGTTGCTCGCGGCAAAGGCCGGGGCAACCTTCATCTCGCCGTTCGTTGGGCAACTCGATGACATCGGCCATTTGGGAATCGACCTGATCGGCGACATCCGGATGATCTACGACAATTACGATTTCGCGACCCAGATCCTGGTCGCAAGCGTGCGCAGCCCGGCGCACATTTTGGAAAGCGCGAAGATCGGCGCCGACGTCATGACTGCACCGCCGTCGGTCATCTGGCAATTGTTCAAGCATCCGCTGACCGATTCCGGAATTGCGTCCTTCCTGAAGGATTGGGAAGCAACCGGCCAGTCGATCTGATCGATCGCTGACCAACCCTAAATTTTAACCCTGTCGCGTTATTCATGGCGCGATGGGGCGTGTGATCAGCTTCGAGGAACGGGCCGTCGCCCGGTTGCGCGACCGACTGGGCGCGGTCGAAAGCGCGCGCGCCGATCTGGCCGCTTTTGCACGCGATCATTCTGTTGCCGTCGCCACCATCCACGAGGCCACGCTTGCCGCGATGGACGCGCATGATCTCGAGGAATTGATTGCCGTCGTCACCCGCGACTGGCCCGCAATCCTCGGTGTCGATTCGGTGGCGCTCGCCTTCGTCGTCGGTGGCCGCGCGTTTCGCGCCGATGCCGCCGGTGTCGGCGAATTTTCGCGCGCAGTGATCGATCGCACGATCGCGAATCTCGGTGATATCACCCTTCGAACGACTGATCGTGGCCATCCGTTGTTCGGCGACGCTGCTGCGGCGATACGGGCGGAATCGCTGATCCTGTTCGAGACAGCGGCGCCGATGCCTTATGGCTTGCTTGCAATCGGACAGCATGAAGCGCCGCAAATCGAGCACGGGCAGTCAAGCGACCTTCTCCTGTTCCTCGCAGCGACTCTCGCGTCTATGATGCGCCGGTGCGTGATGGAGGGAACGACGAGGGCCTGACGGGCCATCCGGCGCGGGCGACCGTCGTGCGCTGGTCCGATCATCTCGCCCATGACCGTCGCCGCTCACCGCACACGGTGCGGGCATATGTCGCGACCGCCCACCGGTTCCTCGATTTCCTCGGCGACTATCGAGGGGAGGAAATTGGGCGATACGGCCTTCTCAACATCAGCGCGCAGGATCTTCGCGCGTTTCTGGCCCAGCGACGGGGGGAGGATCTTGGTGCCTCGTCCGCAGCGCGAGAAATGTCGGCGGTGCGCGCCTTCCTGACGTTCGTTGCGGAGGACAATGGTACGCTGCCGCAGCTCCCGCGAACGCGGGCGCCCAAACGACCACGAACCTTGCCCCGGCCGGCCAGCCCTGAAGACGTCCGGGCGCTCGCAAAGGAAGCGGGCGATGCGACGGAAGGATGGGTCGGAGCGCGCGACATGGCGATCCTGCTCCTGCTCTACGGCTCGGGCTTGCGGGTCGCCGAGGCGCTGTCGTTGACGGGCAATATCCTGCCGATCGGAAAAGCCCTGCGTGTCACCGGCAAGCGCGGCAAGACCCGCGTCGTCCCGGTTGTAGAGGCGGTGCGCGAAGCGATTTCAGCCTATGTCGAGGCGTGTCCTTATCCGCTGTCAGGCCAGTTACCACTGTTCGTTGGCGCGCGCGGTGGTCCGCTCAATCCGGACCTGGTTCGGCGCGCTGTTCGCGCCGCGCGGCAGCGGCTCGGCCTCCCCGACAGTGTGACGCCACACGCCCTGCGCCACAGCTTCGCAACCCATTTGCTGGCCGGCGGTGCCGACCTGCGATCACTCCAGGAATTGCTGGGTCATGCCAGTCTGTCGTCGACGCAGATTTACACCGAGGTCGACGCTGCCAAGTTGCTCGATATCTATCGGCACGCCCATCCACGTGCTTGAATTTGAAGGCGCCAGTGCGGGACCGGAGTGTGGGAATGATCAGACGTCCGGCGATGGCCCGAGCCGCATGAAGCCTGCTCGGTAAATGCGGCCTTAAACCGTCGAATTTGCGGTTCACGAAACGGTTGGCGCCATTCGATAAGCCGGACATCTCCAGCCGTAACGGATCAGCTTTCGCGCGTGCGGTGAGTCCACAGGCGCCAAACATATCCGATTGCAAGCACGGCCAGAATCGCGTTCGATGCCGGACCGATCACCTTGTCGATATCCTTGTAATTTTCGCCCAGCTTCAATCCGGCCAGCGCGAGCAACGCCGTCCACCCTGCGGTTCCGAAGCTCGAGGCGATGACGAACGTCTTGAAGCGCATCCGGAGAAGTCCGGCGGGAACCGAGACCAAAGATCGGACGGTCGGTAGCATCCGGCCGAGGAAGACGAAGAAAGTACCGTTATTGCGGAACCAGATTTCGGCCCGCTGGACTTCGGCCCAGTTCATTCCAAGCCAGCGCCCCCAACGTTCGATCAATGGCTGCAAACGCTCGATTCCCAGAGCGCGTGCCGCGAGATACCATACGATATTACCGAGCATCGCGCCCGCCGTACCACTGGCAACGACCCCCCAAAAGTTCAGCTTGCCATGCGCCGCCGCAAGGCCCGCGACCGGCATGATCACTTCGGACGGGATCGGTGGAAAGATCGTTTCCAAGAACATCAGGAACCCGATGCCGAGATAGCCTGATTGCTCGATGAGGCGGACAACCCACTCACCCATAGCTCAATCTTTCGCGGCAAGACGCGCGCCGATTGCGTCCCAGAACACGGCCGAAGTGTCTGTGCCGTTGAAACGGTCGAGCGCGACAATCCCGGTCGGTGAGGTTACGTTGATCTCGGTAAGAAGGCCGCCGATCACGTCGATGCCGACGAATACAAGACCGCGAGCCTTCAATTCAGGGCCGAGAGCGGCGCAGATTTCCTGCTCGCGTTCCGACAGGCCGGTCGCCTCGGCGGTGCCGCCCGCCGCCAGATTTGAACGGAATTCGCCTTTGCCGGGACGGCGGTTGATGGCGCCGACCGCCTCGCCGTCGATCAGGATGATGCGTTTGTCACCTTCGCTCACCGCCGGAAGAAAGGCCTGAACGATGAAGGGTTCGCGCGCGATCGCACTGAACAATTCGGCCAGTGCGGTCAGGTTGGTGCCGTCCTTCCCGATCCGGAAGACGCCTTCGCCCGCCTTGCCGTGCAGCGGCTTGACGACGACTTCGCCATGTTTGGCATGGAAATCGCGAATTTCATCCAGATTCCGGCTGATCATCGTCGGCGGCATGAATCGCGCGAAGTCGAGAACGAAAAGCTTTTCGGGCGCATCGCGGACGCTTCGAGGATCGTTGACCACCAACGTTTCGCGGGCAACACGCTCGAGCAGGTAGGTCGCGGTGATGTAGCCGATGTCGAATGGTGGATCCTGCCGCATCAGCACGACATCGACTTCGCTGCCTAGGTCGAGCGGTACGGCATCACCAGCAGTGAAATGATTGCCTTGTTCGGTACGCACCGTAACCGGGCGAGCGTTAGCGCGAACGCGGCCATCTTCATAGGTCAGGTCGGTCGCCAGATAGTGGAACAGGCGATGCCCGCGGGCTTGCGCGCCGAGCATCAGTGCAAAGGTCGAATCGCCGGCAATGGCGATCGATTCCAACGGATCCATCTGGACGGCGACGGTGAGGCTCATGGGATGATCGCCTAGGCGAGGGAAGGGGCTTTGTCACCCATGCCAGATGTTGGCGCGTTGACGGGGCGGGCGCCCGGCCACAGTGAAGATGGCGGCGGATCCGCACATCTTCTCCGTTCGCGGCGTAACGCGGTGCCAGGCTGGGCGCCGCAGCAATCACCCAGCGAAGGCGATTATCGCCGAGCGACTGTCCGGCGGCCTCTTCGGTTGCATGCTGTTTCGCCTCGATGAATGCGACCTAGCGACCGTGCTTCGCGATCAGGTCGATTTCTCCGCCGCGCACTTGCGTCCGGCGCGCAAGGATCGCTGACCGTGCAGACGCATCCACCACGCCGCGATCGACTCGGCCTGCCGACCCCGGCGCTCGGCATCGGCGCGGCTCAGTTGTTGCTGCCGAGTTCGAGTGCGCGGGCGTAGGCGCGCTTGCGAGGGATGCCGAGCGCGGTGGCAACTTCCGCAGCGGCGCGCGATATGCTCTGATTGGCCATTGCGGCGACAAGCGCGGCGTCGAGGTCGTCGTCGCTCGCCTCGGCAGCTTCTGCTGGCGGACCGACGACGATCACGATCTCCCCTTTCGGAGCTTTTTCGGCATAGCGCGCAGCAAGTTCGTCGAGCGTGCCGGTCACACATTCTTCGTGCAGCTTGCTGATTTCCCGCGCGACGGCGGCATCGCGGTTGCCGAGTCCGGCGCAAAGCGCAGCGAGACAATCGGCAAGCCGAGGTCCACTTTCATAAAAAACCAGGCTCGCCTTTAGCGCGGCGAGCTCGGCAATCGCGTCGGCGCGACCCTTGGCTTTCGCGGGCAAGAATCCAGCGAACAGGAATCGGTCGGTCGGCAGTCCTGCAAGCGTCAAGGCGGCAATCGCGGCGCAGGGCCCCGGGACGGTATGGATTGCCAATCCGGCTTCGCGGGCGGCACGAACCAATTTGTATCCGGGGTCGGATATCAGCGGCGTTCCCGCATCGCTGACCAGCGCAATTGCTTCGCTTCCAAGTCGGGCGAGGATCGAATCGCGAATCGCGGCGTCGCTATGGTCGTGATACGCCTGCATCCGTGCCTTCGACCCGGTATGGGCGAGCAATTTGGCGCTCACTCTCTTGTCTTCGGCGAGGACCAGGTCGGCGTCGCGCAAGGTTGCGGCGGCGCGCGGCGACAGGTCCGAAAGATTGCCGATCGGCGTGGCGACGATATAGAGGCCTGGGGGCAGGGGAGAGGACACAGGACGAGTTCATGGCATTTTCCTTCGACAACCGGCAAGCACGCCGCGCATTCCTTCTTGCAATTGGCGCGTCGGCGCTGACCCTGAGCGCCTGTCAGACCCGAGCACCGATCCGTCCGGTCGGGCCGCCCCAGCCGATCGAACCCGTCGAGATTCCCGAGAGTGCGCGGCATCAGGTTGCCCTCGTCATTCCCTTGACCGGTGAAGATGGCGCGGTCGGCACTTCGATCGCCAATGCTGCGATGCTTGCCTTGCTCGACAGCGGGGCAAAGGACATCCGCCTGACAACCTACGACAGCAGCACGATCGGTGCGGCGGCAGCGGGCGAACGCGCCATCGCTTCGGGCGCTAAGCTGATCCTGGGGCCGTTGCTGGCCGAAGACGTGCGTGCGCTTGCGCCGATCGCGCGCCGCGCGAAGGTGCCGTTGGTCGCCTTTTCGAATGACACCAGCGTCGCCGGCAATGGCGTTTACATCATGGGGGTGACGCCCGGTGCAGCAATCGATCGGGTCGTTCGCCATGTTCGCGGTAAAGGCGCGGCGCGGTTCGGTGCGCTCGTCCCCACCGGGCTTTACGGTCAACGCGCAGCGCAGGCGATGCTCGGCTCGGTCCGCGCCTCTGGCGGCCGGATGGTCGGGATCGAAAATTTCAATCGCTCAGCCAGTGCGGGCCGCGCTGCCGCGAATTCGCTCAACGCACGCGGCGAATATGATGCGGTCCTAATTGCCGACAGCGGCGGAATGGTCACCGCGATTGCGCCTGCCGTAGAGACGGGGCCGACCCTCCTCGGTACCGAATTATGGGCCAATGACCGGACGCTGGGCAAAGTGCCGCGGCTTCGCGGGTCGCTGTATGCCGCGGCGCCGGACGCGCGCTTTCAGCAACTCGTGACCCGGTATCGCGCACGCTACGGCAAGACGCCCTACCGGATCGGCAGCCTTGGCTACGATGCGGCTTTGCTGACTGTCCGTGCTGCCAAGCAGTGGCCGATGGGGCGCAATTTCCCAGCTAAAGTGCTTGCCGATCGCGATGGCTTTGCCGGTGTCGACGGCATCTTCCGTTTCAGTCGCGACGGCGTGGTCGAACGTGCGCTGGAAGTTCGCCAGGTCACTACCGGCGGGTCGGTGACGGTTTCGCCAGCGGCGACCAGCTTCGGCAACTGAAAATATTGAACCGATAGTCGAAAAGAGTCATCCTCTGCGCCCAGGGGAGAGGGAGTCGGGGGATGATCTCACTGTTTCTGTCGTCAGTCATCGCGATCGCCGGGCTTCAGGCCGGCATTGATGCGCCGCGCGCAGCCTTTGTCGCTTGCCTCAAAGACGCCAGTGCAAGGGCGGAAAGTCAGAAGGTTGCGGCCGACACCTATCAGGAGTTCACCAGTTCAGCCTGCTCGGCGCAGGCCGCGTCGCTCAAGTCGGCGTTGGTCGCCTTCGATGTGAAAAATGGCATCAAGCGCCCCGCGGCGGAAAGCGATGCGCAGGCACAGCTCGACGATTATTACGCGATGTCGAAAGAGAAATATGAGCGCAAGACGGGCGGGGCCAAGCCCCAAACCTAAGCGGCGATTTCGCTGAGAATCGAGTCGAGCAGCAAGCGGCCTGCCTCGCTAGTCCCGACGCGGTCGCCGTTGCGCCAGAGCAATCCATGTCCGATGAGCCTGGCGATTGCAGGATCGTCGACGATGGCGCGGTCGAACCTGCGGCTCAGCGCAGCGACATCGATGCCATCGGCGAGTCGAAGGCCCATCACCAACGCTTCATGCGCGCCCTCTTCGGCGCTGAGCGCCTCTTCTTCGACCAACCCGTGTGCGTTGCGTGCGACGGCACCTAGGAAGTTTTCCGGCTTTCGGTGGCGGACCGTCCGCATCCCCAGCCGACGACCATGTGCACCCGGTCCGATCCCGGCATAATCTCCATAGCGCCAGTACGTCAGGTTGTGCCTGCTCTGGGCACCTGTCCGGGCATGGTTCGAAATCTCATAGGCCGGGATGCCGGCTTCGGCAGTTCGCACCTGGGTCAATTCAAACAGGGCGGCCGAACGATCCGTGTTCAGCGGCTCGAATGCGTGCTTGGCAACGTCAGTCGCGAAACGGGTGCCGGGCTCGATGGTCAATTGGTAGAGCGACAGATGCTCGGTGCCCAACGCGATGGCGCGGTCGAGGTCAGCGCTCCACCCTGCCTCGTCGTCGCCAGGCAGTGCGTAGATCAGGTCGAAACTTACCCGCGACACAGCGGACTGTGCGGCGCTTAGCGCGCGCTGGCCTTCATCGGCGCTGTGAGCACGACCCAGAAACGCGAGCTTGGCATCGTCGAAGCTTTGCAGGCCAAGGCTGATGCGGTTGACGCCTGCTGCGGCGAGATCGGCAAAGCGCGCCGCCTCGGCACTATTCGGATTGGCCTCCAACGTGATTTCGATGTCGTCGGCAGGCACCCATGCGTCGGTTGCGGCGCGAATGACGGCTTCCGCTATAGCCGGTTCCATCAGCGACGGCGTGCCGCCACCGAAGAAGATGCTGGTCAGCTTGCGATCCGCAAGCAGGGTCGTCTCATGCGCCAGGTCGCGAAGCAAGGCGTCGCGCCATGCGCCGTGATCCACGCTGTCGCGAACATGGCTGTTGAAGTCGCAGTAAGGGCATTTGCTGACGCAAAACGGCCAGTGAACATACAGCGCGAGCGGCTCTCTTTCGGTCACTTCAGCGCGGCGACCAGCTTCTTGAACGCGTCGGCGCGGTGGCTGATTGCGTGCTTCTGCGCAGGATCGATCTCGGCAAAGGTCTGCTCCATGCCGTTGGCGACGAACACTGGGTCGTATCCGAAGCCCTTTTCGCCGCGCGGCGGCCACGTGAGCGTGCCCGCGACGCGCCCCTCGAAGACTTCTTCGCCGCCATCGGGCCAGGCCAGTGCCAGCGTGCAGATGAAGCGCGCGCCGCGATCGACGCCTTCTCCCTGCGCGGCGAGCAGTCCTTCGACCTTGCCCATTGCCAGATACCAGTCGCGACCGGGCGCCCCTTCGAACTTCTGCCGCTCGGCCCAGTCGGCAGTATAGACGCCGGGCCTTCCGCCAAGCGCCGTAACTTCCAGGCCGCTGTCGTCGGCCAATGCGGGGAGGCGCGATGCTGCCGCGCTGGCATGCGCCTTGATCAGCGCATTTTCGCGAAAGGTCGTGCCGGTTTCTTCGGGTTCGTCGAGACCAAGCTCGCCTGCCGAAAACGTCTCGATGGCAAACTGCGCAAGCAAGGCCCGAATTTCGCGCACCTTGCCTGCATTATGGCTCGCAACGACGATCTTCGGGCCGATCGGCTTCACCGGCCGGTCGCTTTCAGCTGGCCCTTGAAGATTTCCGTGCAGCCGATACGCGCAAGGCGGAGCAATCGAAGCAAGCCTTCCTCGTCAAAGGTCGCGCCTTCGGCTGTCAGCTGCGCCTCGACGATATTTCCATCGCCGGTCATCACGAAATTACCGTCGGAATGGGCGTTGGAATCCTCGTCGTAGTCGAGGTCGAGCACAGGCGTACCTTGATAGATGCCGCACGATACCGCGGCGACCTGCGTGAGGATCGGGTCTTTTTCGATCTTCTTTTCGGCAAGCAATGTGTCGATCGCGATCCGAAGCGCGACCCACGCGCCGCTGATCGAGGCGGTGCGGGTGCCGCCGTCGGCCTGGATGACGTCGCAATCCAGCGTGATCTGGCGTTCGCCGAGTGCGTTCAGGTCGACCACCGCGCGCATCGAACGACCGATCAGCCGCTGGATTTCCTGCGTCCGGCCCGATTGCTTGCCCTTGGCCGCCTCGCGATTGCCGCGGGTGTGAGTGGCGCGGGGAAGCATGCCATATTCCGCCGTCACCCAGCCGCTGCCCTTGCCGCGAAGCCACGGTGGAAGCCGTTCTTCGACAGAGGCGGTGACCAGCACGCGGGTCTCGCCGAAACTGACAAGACAGCTTCCTTCGGCATGCTTGGTGAAAGCAGGTTCAAATGTCAGTTCGCGCATCTGGTCGGGGGCGCGGCCGGAAGGGCGCATGAAACTCTCCTCAAGTGTCTGATTTGGCCGCTCCCTAGACCCTGAGCCTCCGCAATCCTAGATGGGACGCGATGAGTACACCGATCCCTGAGCTAACCGACCGCATGCGTCAGGTCTTTGGCCTGGTGGTTGAAGCGTATCTGGAGCGCGGGATTCCGGTCGGATCGAAAATGCTGGCTCCAAGCATCAGTCTGTCGCCAGCATCGATCCGCGGCGTCATGCAGGAGCTCGAGGAGAGGGGTTTGCTCACCCATCCGCATACGTCGGCGGGCCGTATGCCGACCGAAAGTGGGCTTCGCCTGTTTGTCGACGGCATGATGCAGGCCAGCCTGCCGGGCGCGGCCGAGCGAGCGGCGATCGAACATCCGATGCAGGGCACGGGCACGGTTGAAGACGCGCTCGCGGGCGCTACAGCTGCGCTTAGCGGTTTGTCGGCCTGTGCAGGGGTCATCCTGACGCCGAAGCAGGAATTGCGGCTCAAACAACTTTCCTTCGTCCCGCTCGACGCCAACCGCGCGCTTGCCGTCTTGGTCGGAATGGATGGCAATGTGGAGAATCGCGTCATCGACCTGGCGCCCGGGACCAGTGCGCTCGCGCTTGCCGAGGTTGGCAATTATGTGAGTGCGCGCCTGTCGGGCATGACCCTGGGCGAAGCGGAGGCCCGACTGCGCAGGGAAATCGGCGACCGACGCGAGACCGTCGACAGGGTTGCCGCCGAACTGGTCGCATCGGGCATGGCGCAGTGGAGCAGGGATGCAGCACAGCGCCCGGTGCTTCTCGTTCGGGGTCAGGCCAACTTGCTCGACGAACATGCCGCCGCCGACCTCGATCGGGTACGCCAATTGCTCGACGAGCTTGAAGATCGGCAGGAAATCGCCCGGCTGCTGGAAAGCGCGCGCGAGGCGGACGGATGTCGTATTTTCATCGGCAGCGAAAACAGAATGTTCGCTTTGTCTGGATCAAGCGTCATTGCCGCCCCATATCGCGACGGCGATGACAAGGTTGTCGGGGTGGTCGGTGTGATCGGCCCGACCCGGTTAAACTATGCCCGCGTGGTTCCCATGGTGGATTTCACCGCGCAGGCTCTATCACGATGGATGCCATGACCGAAGAAAACGAAAACTATCACGACGATGCCGAAGAGATCCGCAGCGAAACCGCTGCCGACTCGCCCGAACTAGCCGAGCACGACCGCGTGGCCGAGCTTGAGACGTTGCTGGAGGAAGCCAACAAAAAGGCACTTTATGCAGCGGCCGAGTTGCAGAATGCGCGGCGCCGGATGGACAAGGAATCCGCCGATGCACGGGCCTATGCCGCCGCCGGATTCGCGCGCGACATGCTTGCGATCAAGGATCATCTCGACCGGGCACTGGCCGCGGTGAGCGAGGAACTGCGCGCGGATCAGACCGCCGCAAATTTCCTAGCCGGCATCGAGGCGACGTCGCGAGAGCTGGACCAGGTGTTCGCGCGCAATGGAGTCGAGCGTGTCGCGGCCAAGGGCCTACCGCTCGATCCGCACAAGCACCAGGCGATGATCGAAATCCCGAGCGAAGAGGAGCCGGGCACGGTCGTCGAGGAAATGCAGGCGGGTTACCAGATGAAGGACCGACTGCTTCGACCAGCACTCGTCGGCGTCGCCAGGCGGCCTGACTAGGGCAATCAGCCGTTCATTCTGCGCGCACTAACCAGCAATACGAATTTTCGAGGATTTCGATCATGAAGATGTTTGCGTTGGCCCTGACGGGCGCATTGGCGGCTTCTGCCGGCGGGTCCGCGATAGCTGCTCCGGCGAAGGGCAGGGTTGCGACAGACTGGTCGAAGATCGTCGCCACGACTCCCGAGGGCGGGATTGTCATGGGCAACCCGAAAGCGAAGCTCACATTAGTCGAATATGGGTCGCTAACATGCTCCCATTGCAAGCATTTCGCCGAAACAGGGATCAAGCCGCTGGTCGGCAATTATGTGAAGAGCGGCAAGGTCAGGTACGAATTCAGAAGTTATTTGCTCAATGGTTATGACGTTGCGGCGACCCTGCTGGCCCGTTGCAATGGGGCGAGCGGATTCTTTCCGATGGCTGACGCGATGTTTGCCACCCAAGAGCAATGGCTGGGCGCCGCAGCAAATATTCCCAAGGACAAGCTGGTCGCACTCGAGGGCGCACCGGTCGAGCATCTCGTTACGACCTTGGCGACGATGACCGGATTGCAGAAGATCGCGGCGACCCGCGGGCTTTCGCTGAAACGCGCCAACCAATGCCTCGCCGATCGCGCCGCTGCCGAACGCCTAATCGCTTTTGCCAAAGCGGGACGGGCGAAAGGCGTAACTGGAACGCCTACATTCTTCCTCAACGGCACGAAATTGGCCGGCGGAACCTGGGATACGGTCGAGCCTGCGTTGAAAGCTGCGCTCTCGCGCTAATGGACTTCGCGTTTCTGCGTTTCGCTCTTGCTGGCCAACGCGAAGCGCGGTTCGGACTGACTACCGCCTGACAGGGCAAGTTTGGCGGCCAGTCGTCCGACTTCCGGACCATGCTTGAAGCCATGCCCAGAACCGCCGCCGACCAAGACGATATCCGCGCGGTCGGGGTGGCGATCGATCAGGAAATCTCCATTCGAACTATTCTCATATTGGCAGACCCGAGCTTCAGTCAGCGGCGCCCCGCGCAGCAAGGGAAAACGGCGGTCGCGAAAGGCAATGATTTCCGCGAGGGCTTCACGCGTCGGCACGCGGCTCTGGCGATCGGGGTCGACCACCACCCCGTGTGCATCATGGGCAAACTTGACGCCGCGCCCTTCCAGGTCGGGAAAGCCATAATAAATATCGCCGCCGTTAAAATCGGCCCAGCCCGGCATTGCGTTCGGATGGAACTGGCGGTCCCCGGTAGGCGGTGCGAAGAAAAAAACTTCCTGCCGCGTCGCGACGATACGCCGACCGAGTAGGCCAGGAAAAATTTTGGGCAGCCAAGGGCCCAGTGCAAACACAAACCGGTCCGCCTCGATTCTGACACCGGATGACAGCGTTACGCCGCCTTTGTTCGGAAGCGACGCGACGCCCATTTGAATCTCAACACCCGCCGTCTGCATCCGGTAGACAAGGGTCTGTACCGCGCGCCGCGCCATCAGTGCGCCGAAGCCCGGCTCAAACATGGCAGCGCGAACGCCAGTAAAATCGATCATAGGAAATCGACGGTCTAGCGTGCTGCGATCTAGCTCTTCGATCGGCAAGCCCAGCGCCCGGTTCACATGCAGTGAATCGCTGAAATAATCCTCCGGACTGGCGCTGAAGAACAAAACACCGTGAGCGACGAAAATTGGCAGGCCCGACACGCCGCTCAGCGCCTTCCATTCGATGAGGCTGTCGCGGGCCATTCTGCTATAAATGGCGTCCTTGCCATAGCCTGCGCGCGTCATCCGGCTCTCACCGCCGCTACTCGCGCGATCGTTCGCCGGGCCCGCCATATCGATCAAGGTCACCGTGTGACCGGCGCGGCGGAGATGCTCCGCAGTCCAGCTGCCAAACACGCCCGCGCCGATCACTGCGATCCGCCCGGTTGAGCCGACTGAGGCGGCACGCACGAGAGCAGGAGCTGAGACGATCGCGCCGCCCGCTCCGGCAAGGAGCGAGCGGCGCGTAATGGACGGGGAAGGGCGATCCTCGCGGTTGCCGTCCTCCGTCAAAGTCACAGCCTTATCCGCGTTCCGGTTCCGGTGCCGGCGGCGGCGGGGGAGGCGGCAACGGACAAGCTTCGGTAGCCAGGATTACCGAACCGTCGCTGCAGGTCTGCGAAGCGGGCGGCGGCGCAGGCGGCGGCGGAGCCGGGGGAGCGGGAGGCGGCGGCGGCGGCGCAGCGCGGAAGGCTTTGCGAAGCGTCAGTCCGAGTACGCGGGGGCTACCGATATTATAGGCAAGGCGGGCCCGCCCACCACGCTCACGGTCGAATGACAGCTTAGGCGATTCGTCAAAGATGTTATTGGCATAAACGACGACGTCCCAGCCGTTATCGAACTCCAATCCGGCCGACAGGTTGACGAGATTATAAGACGGCAATTTCAGGTCGAGCGCAAAATTCTGCGGCGGACCGAAGAAATTGATCGCGGTAAAATTCCCGGCACCCGGTTCCTGATCCGAAGGCTGCGTGTAGCGGCTCCCGACATGCTGGAAGCTGCCGGACACATACCATTCGGCATTGTCGCTGAGCCGCGCGCCATACGTGGCGGTTGCAGCAATCTGGAACTTGGGAACGGTCGGCAGGCGGTTGCCCTTGCGGATGCCGGCGATCACGAAGCTCTGGTCCCCGATGATCAACGGATCGTCGGCGCTGCGTAGGGTGCTGTCGAACTCGGCTTCGATCAGCGAGCCAGCGACCGAAAGCTGGAGGCCTTCGAGCGGACGAACGCTGATTTCCGCTTCGACGCCCATCGAATGGGCCTTCGGAACGTTGAACACGACACGCGAAGAGCAGGAGCCGGCATCGGCAGTCACCTGCAGATTGCTGATATCGTTGTAGAAAGCTGCAGCGTTGAAGGTGAACCCGCCAGCCGAATATTTAACACCGGCTTCGTAGTTCCAAAGCGTTTCATCGTCGTAGCCCGGGAATCCGCCGAACGTGGCAGCGTCGGGTCCCCCCGGAACTCCATTGTCGCAAAGCGGCAAGTTGAGCGGATCGTTGACGCCGCCGAGGCGGAAGCCCTTGGCCGCTTGCAGATTGACGCTGAGATTCCGGTTTGGCTCCCAAGTGACGATGGCGCGCGGGCTGAAGCCGTTGGACTTCGTCTTGTCGTCAAGCCGCGTATCGCTGTTAGAAAAAATACCGCCTGAAACGAAGTCGCGAGTTTCCTTGAACCAATAATAGCGACCGCCGGCGGTCAGCTTAAACTGACCGAAATCATAGCTTCCTTCGCCGAACAGTGCGAATTGGCGAATATCATAGGGAATATCCGCATTGTAGGGCGAATCGGCAGGGAAGCCATTGGCAACTGCCGCCGAGATTCCACCGGGCAAAAATGCCGCGAAGGCTGGGATGGCATCGACAAATCCATCGTAGCCTGGTGTCGGCAGGCGCTGGGCGTACGCACGATCCACCTTCGAGTAGAAACCGCCTGCGACCCACTGGAAGGGCCCCGGCCCACTTGAGCCGAGCCGTAATTCCTGCGTCCAGGTCTTGAGGTCGGTCGTATCGCGCAGGTTGGAATTGAGGAAGATCAGGTCCGGATCGGCGCCGAGGCCTGTGATGAATGGCGCGATCGAAACCGAAGACGTCAGCGCACTGGCATCGCGGCTGACCAGAATGTCGCGGTTAATGTAGCTGGTGACGCTGGTGAGCTCGACCGAGCCGAAATCATAGGAGGCCGTCATGTCCGCGAGGAAGGTATTGTCGCGGAACTGCTCAGAAAGACGAAGGTACTGCTCGCGCCCGCCGAACTGGACTGCCGTCCCGGTATCCTCGTTCGCGGCAAGGTTGAAGATTTCCTCACGGTTGAAGCCGCCGGCGGTCACACGCTGCCAGATGACGCGCGGGGTCAGTTTCAGGCCGTCAATCGGCTCCCACAGCAGCGATGCCCGGACGCCGATACGTCGGCCGTCGTTGACATTATCGCCACCGCCCGGGCCATCAGCATCGATGAAGCCGCCGAACTTGGTGTAATAGCCGACTACGCGAAGCGCTGCGCGATCGCCAAGCGGCACGTTGACCATGCCCTTAAGCGAGCCGCCGATGGTGCCGCCCTTGACCAGCGTCAGGCCGGCTTCGGCGCTGCCCTCGGTCTCCCCGAGGCGCGGTTGATTGGTGATGTAGCGAATGGTGCCGCCGACGCTACCCGAACCGAACAATGTGCCCTGGGGTCCGCGAAGCGTTTCAACGCGGTTGAGGTCATAGAAATCGAAGTCGGGGGTGAAAAGTGAAAGCGAGATCACCGATTCGTCGAGATAAACACCGACCTGTTCCTTCACACCAGGCTGGTCGCGAACGATCTGGCCGGCCGAAACCCCGCGGATCGAAACTTGGCTCTGTCCCGGGCCGAGGTTCTGAACGGTAAGGCCGGCGACGTTGCGGGCAAGGTCTTCGACCGTGCTGGCGTTGGCGCGCTGAATGTCCTCCTGCGTCTGTGCGTTAATCGAGAAAGGGACGTCCTGAACGCGGGTTGACCTTTTGGTCGCTGTCACGATGATCGCGTCGTCGTCTTCGGGCGTTGCGACATCGGAGTTCGGGGTTGCATTTGTTTGCGCCGCTTCCTCTGCGGCCGTCTGGGCAAGAGATGGCGAAGCAATGGCGGCGAATGCGGCGCCCAGCAACAGATGGCTGGCAAAGCGAGCGGAAAATTTCATCAGACGACCTTCCCTGTTGTCTCCGAGCGCGCGCCCCCGCGCGCCGAAGTGTCGAGCCTGACTCCGACTCATCCAATACACCAGCAAAATTGGGATTAATCTGCCATTTGTTACATTTGTGTTGCCTTCGGGCATCAGCCGAAGGGAAGGATATCCTCTGGGGGGGTCTGGGCCAAACGCATACCGTTGCGCGCCAAAAAGGCATGGCGGACGATCTCGGCTTGCTGTTCGAGCCCATAGCGATCGAACGGCCAATCATCGCGAAGATCGTAACTGTAACGGCAGAAGGGGTGACGCATCAGCGGCAAATAGAAGCGCCCGCGCGTCTGGGCCTGCCAAACATGGGTCATTTCATGGATGAAGAGGCCCTGCGACCCGAAATCTTCGCGCGCGAAATCGTCGGACCAATTGGGGCTGTCCGGATGGAAGTGAATATTGCCAGTTGGCGCCATCACGATCCCCTTCGGCTGGAAGGGCCACCACTTGCGCCGGACAAGCCGAACGCGGTCGTAATCGACCGCCGCCCCGAAGAGCGAATGGGCCATTTCGACCTCGCCGGATGTCAGGGGACGGGATGCGGACATGGGTTGCGGCCATAATGCGGGTCGCTCGTGCCGTCGAGCGGCCCCTTGCAGCCCGCCCGCCACGCCGCTAGGGCAAAGCCAAATTCAGTAAGACAGGAAGGAAAATCCACATGAGCGAGACCGCAGATCGCGTTAAGAAGATCGTCGTCGAGCATCTCGGCGTTGATGCCGAGAAGGTCACCGAAGAAGCCAGTTTCATCGACGATCTGGGCGCAGACAGCCTCGACATCGTCGAGTTGGTCATGGCGTTCGAAGAAGAATTCGGCGTCGAGATTCCCGACGATGCTGCCGAGAAAATCACGACCGTCAAGGACGCGATCACCTTCATCGACAGCAACAAGGGCTGATCGGGACCGATCGGTTGCCGCCCGCCTTCTGAGGCGGCACGAACGGCTTCCCGTGAGAATCGGGAGGCCGTTTGCATTTGAAGGATGTGCGTTTGAGAGAGTTTGAAAAGGGGACGGGCATGCGTCGTGTCGTGGTGACGGGACTGGGATTGGTGACACCGCTGGGCGCGGACGTTGAGACGACTTGGGCAAATATCCTGGCTGGCAAGTCGGGAGCAGGGCCCATCACGAAGTTCGACGCCAGCGACCAGAAATGTCGCATCGCCTGCGAAGTGAAGCCGGCGGACCATGAATATGGCTTCGACCCGAACAAGCGCGTTGACCACAAGGTGCAGCGCCAGGTCGACCCGTTTATAATCTACGGGATCGATGCCGCCGGACAAGCGATCGAAGATGCCGGCCTGATCGACATGCCCGACGCGATGAAACTCCGCGCGGGTTGCTCGATCGGATCGGGAATCGGGGGATTGCCGGGGATCGAGAGCGAAAGCCTACTACTTGCCGAAAAAGGCCCGAGCCGGGTCAGCCCGCATTTTGTCCACGGCCGCCTGATCAACCTGATCTCGGGGCAGGTTAGCATCAAGTACGGTTTGATGGGTCCGAATCATGCGGTCGTCACGGCTTGCTCTACCGGGGCGCATTCGATCGGCGATGCCGCGCGGATGATCCGCGACGATGACGCCGATATCATGTTGGCTGGCGGCGCGGAGGCAACGATTTGTCCCATCGGCGTTGCCGGTTTCGCGCAGGCCCGGGCGCTCAACATGGGCTATAACGACCGGCCCGAACAGGCCAGCCGACCCTACGATCGCGACCGCGATGGTTTCGTCATGGGCGAGGGCGCTGGCGTCGTGGTTTTGGAAGAATATGAACATGCCAAGGCACGTGGCGCCAAAATCTATGCCGAGGTGGTCGGTTATGGCCTTTCCGGCGATGCCTATCACGTTACGGCACCACATCCCGAAGGCTTCGGCGCGTTCCGGGCGATGGAAATGGCGCTGGCGAAGGCGGGGATGGAGCCTGGCGACATCGACTATATCAACGCACACGGCACCTCGACCATGGCGGACACGATCGAACTAGGCGCAGTCAAGCGGCTGTTCGGAGACGCGATCTCGACGGTTTCGATGAGTTCGACGAAGTCAGCGATCGGCCATCTCCTTGGCGGCGCTGGTGCGGTCGAAGCGATTTTCTGCATCCTGGCAATCCGCGATCAGATCGTCCCCCCGACGCTGAATCTCGATAATCCCGACGAGGGGACGGAGGGCGTCGACCTAGTCCCGCTGCATGCCAAGAAGCGCAAGGTCGTTGCAGTCTTGAACAACAGTTTCGGGTTCGGGGGCACCAACGCTTCGCTCGTCATGAAGGCAGTGTGAAGAACTTCACGAAAGGATGGGCGCGGCGGCTCGGGTTGCTGCTCGTCCTGATCGCGGCGGTCGTGGTAGGCTGGACTTGGTACGGGCCCGGCACGGCGAAAAAGGAAGTCGTCGTCACCGTTCCGCGAGGCGCAGCGCTGCAGACCGCGACGGATCACCTGTTTTATGCGGGCGCCATCGGCGCCCCGCGCTGGAAATTCTATTATCTTGCCCGCCTTCTCGGTGGCGGGCCTGGGATCCAGGCCGGGGAATTCGAAATTCCGGCTCGGTCAAGCTACGCTGATATTCTGACAATCCTTCAGAAAGGTCAGCCGATCCAACGCCTCGTCACGATCCCCGAGGGTTGGCCATCGGTCATGGTGATGGAACGGGTCGCGGGCCTTAAGGAAGCCGACGGCGATGCTCCGCTTCCTGCCGAAGGCGCGGTATTGCCGGATAGCTATACCTATGCGCGCGGCGAAACACGTGCGGCGATCATCGGACGTATGACGGCAGCGATGGACAAGGCGCTGAAGGAAGAATGGGCTAAGAAGAAGGGCGATTGCCCGGTCTCGACGCCGAGCGAAGCCGTCATCCTTGCGTCAATCGTGGAAAAGGAAACCGGCAAGCCATCCGAACGGCGCATGGTTGCCGGCGTCTATTGTAATCGCCTTAAGCTGGGCATGAAGTTGGATGCCGACCCGACCGTCATTTATCCCATCACGAAGGGCAAGCCGCTGGGTCGCAGAATCTTGCGGTCGGAGCTCGATGCGCGGAACGGATACAACACTTATCGGATGGCGGGACTTCCTGCAGGTCCCATCGCGAACCCTGGACGGGCGAGTATCGCCGCTGTCCTCAATCCGGAAAAAACCGACGCTGTCTATTTCGTTGCTGACGGCAGCGGCGGCCATGTTTTTGCGTCGACCCTGTCCGAACACAATACGAATGTCGCCAAATGGCGGGCATTCCGAAAGGCGAAGGGCATCTAGGCTTCGATGAGCGCCGATCGCAGGTAGCCGACGCGCCCGTCGGGCCCGTAGCCCCAGGCCCAGCCGCGGCTATTGTCAAGAATTCGGACGACATTTCCGACCTTCAACAGGTCGATCGCTTCCGATTCTTCCGAGTCTGCTAGGCGAAAGGCACCATCATGCTTGATTTGGCGCGCCAGCGGTTCGGCGTAATGGGAAGCGATTACCCGTCCCGCAAGCGCGATATCGGCCAGATCCTGGCGATATGCATGGGTAGCCGGGTCAGGAAGATTGGACGGCCCGACGAGCGGATAGCCGCCCTCAGCTTCCGGCAAGCGCTGGGCGTCGACTTCCGATCGATGGTCCGTTGATGTTTGCAGGCCGGGCACCCTCTTCGGATCGCCGGAGCGTGCGCTTAAATCCGTCAAGAAAGTCGGTCCCATCCTTCGTTCGGACGACGAAGATGTTCCGTCGGTCGTCCTGATCGCGTTCGCGACGCAGATAGCCGAGGGAACCGAGCGTATTCAAGGCACGAGTGACAACCGGTTTCGATACACCTAGCGACCCAGCGAGGCCTCGCACCGTATGCGGGCCAGGGGTCAGGTAGACGAGCATCAACAACGCCATTTGGCGATTGGTAAGATCGGGTTCGCCCGAGCGAACGTAATCGATCAATGTGCGCATCCAGCCGGTGAGAGACCGGTCGGTCATTCCATCACTCCTCAACGTCGCGTTTGCATCAATAACGGAAAAGTGCGGTTTTTGTTGCGCCTCCAGAAAGATAGCGGCGGATATTTCGACGAACGGCCTACTTCGTAGGGTAGCGCGTCTCCAGCAGGTCGAAAATCGCTCGAAGGCCAAGAGCCTCGCCGCCCTTGGGTCTGCCAGGTTTGGGGCTTGGGTGCCACGCGAACGTATCGAGATGGGCCCACGACGTAGAGGCAGGTACGAAACGTCGAAGAAAAAGCGCTGCGGTCACCGCGCCCGCCATCGGCGAATCGGCGCTATTCGCCATGTCGGCAAGGTCGCTTTTGAGCATTTCGTCATACCCGTCCCAAAGCGGCATCCGCCAAACTGGATCGCTAACGGCGCGCCCCGAAGACAAGATGGCGTCGGCCAGTTCGTCGTCGTTCGAAAACAGCGCCGGAAGATCGGGTCCCAGTGCGACTCGCGCCGCGCCAGTCAAGGTGGCGAAGTCGATCACCAATTGCGGATCGTCGTTGATCGCCTTGTCCAGCGCATCGCCAAGTACCAGTCGCCCTTCGGCGTCGGTATTGTCGACCTCGACGGTAATCCCTTTGCGGCTCTTCAACACGTCGCCCGGACGAAAAGCGGTGCCTGAAATGCTGTTCTCGACTGCGGGGATCAGCAGGTGCAGTCGGACGGGCAACCGCGTTTCCATGATCAACCGCGCCAACGCCAACGCATGTGCCGCGCCGCCCATGTCCTTTTTCATCAGTCGCATGCCGCTGCCCGGCTTGATGTTCAGTCCGCCGCTGTCAAAACAGACACCCTTGCCGACGATCGCGATGCGCGGATCGCTTTCCTTGCCCCAAGTCAGTTCGATCAATCGTGGTTCACGGCCGCGCGCCGCACCAGCGCCGACTGCGGCGATCATCGGGTAACTCGAGTCAAGCTTGCTTCCGCTGGTGACGTCGACGCTCGCGTGATGCTTCCTACCGAGAGCCTGGACTAGATCCTCGATCTCGTGTGGGCCAAGATCGGCAGCGGGCGTGTCGACCAGATCGCGAACCCATGCGGTCGCTTCGGCAAGCCGGGTGAGGCGGGCGACCTCGGCCGCGTTCGAAGTCAGCAGGACGCGCGGCGCCCCGTTTTCCGGCGGGGTGGTTTTGTATCGCCCGAAGTGATGTTGGGCGAGCATCCAGCCTAGTGGAGAAAGGCCGGACCCGGCGCCCGAAAGTCGATAATTCCCGGCCGGAAGCGCGGCGCCCAATTTGGCAAGGCACCAGGGACCAAGAGTTCCAGCATCGCCCACGCAGGTCACCACTTCGAAGTCCTCGCCGGCTTTGCCTTGCAGGATCGCGAACTGGAAAACTGTCTTCCCGTCGAATTTCAATGCGCCCAGCATGTCACGGCGTGCCTGGGGCTGTCCCTTAGCCCAATCGTCATACGTATTGGCGTCGATCACGTGAATCGTGCGCGCAGGTTCGCCGCGGTCGGGCTTCAGCAAATTGATCATGTCACTCATGGCTTGGCTCAGTCCGGTTGCACGATGAATTGTTCCCAGCGGCCGTTGGCGCCCAGCTCGGCGTACGTACTGATCACGACGCTCTTGTCCCCTTCAAATCGGACACGAAAGGCTCGGTTCACGAAGCCACCTCGTAGCCGCGGCGGCCGTAACAATTCGACTGCGGTGGGGTCCCCGAGGTGGGACAGGCTCGACCCGTAATCGCCAAGTGCAGTGTCGTTGAAATAGAAGTTGCCGTTCTCCGTCAACTTTGACCGATCCACGATTCCGCCGCGAAGCATCGCGAACAGCGCAGTGGCATCGGCGACCCGATCGCCTTCGCCACTAGTTGTGGCGGCGGCCTTGGGGATGACGATGTCGGCAATGCCAGCCGTCAGCGGATCAGTAACGTTCCCGAAATCTGCGTTGGTCAGCACGACGATCGCCGCCCGACTGTCCGGATAGACAGTGTTTTGCGACAGGAAGCCAGTTGATTCCCCGCCGTGATTGATGAACCGGCGGCCGGATGCGATCCCGCCCGACACCCCGAGACCATAACCGGTCGTGGTGCCGTCCTTGAGAATCGTGGGAGCTTCCTGATCTTCCCAATCGTCCCGCGACAGCAGCGTCCGATTGAGGCGGGCAATGTCCCATCGGGCGAGATCGGCGGCGGTCATCGACAATTCACCCGCCGAGTAGAGCCAGCCGCGCGCCGGTGCCTTGGCCGCGCGAACGGGGCCGGTCACGAAGCGATGGTGGCCGGCGGGGAAGGCCGGCGTATTGCTGTCATCGATATTGAGCGGAGCCATGCCGAGCGGTTTGAAGATCCGTTTCGCCAGGAATGCCATTAACGGCATTCCGGACGCCTTCTCGATAATCTGGCCGGCAACAACATAGCCGGTATTAGAATATTGCCAGCGCGTCCCAGGTTCGTAGTCGAGCGGCTTCTTGCCCCAGCGAGCAATGATTCCCTTGGGGTCAGTCGGTGTCGCCATAGCCGCAAAATCGAAGTCCTGCGGCCAATAATCCTGCAATCCGGAAGTGTGATTGAGCAACTGGCGGATCGTCATGTCGCCAGCACGGGTGACCTCAGGGGCGAATTTCGACACTCTGTCATTGAGGTCGAGTTTGCCGTCATCCTCAAGCAGCTGGAGAGCGCTCGCGATGAATTGCTTGCTGTTCGACGCGATCTGGAACGGCATTGTCGATGTCGCCGGGCCAAGCCGGTCGGAGGCTTTGCCATAGGCCTTGGCAAGAACGATCTTGCCGTCGCGGACGACGGCGATCGAGGCGGCGGGAACGCTCGTTTTCTCCAGTGTCTTGGCAACGAGCTTATCGATGGCGGTTTGTTCAGCCGGGGTGAGCGGCTGGGCTGCGACTGGCGAAGCGAGGGCGAGGGCGAAGGCGACGAGCGCAAAGGGGATACGGTGCATGGCGGCGGAGATTGACCACCGAGCGTCAGCCTGTCCAGTGTTTACGCGGGTACCCCGAACAGGTCGTGCTCGTCGCTCTCTTCGATCGTCGCGCGCACGATGTCGCCCATCGTAAGATGGCCCGCGTCGCGCAAATGGACCTCGCCATCGATCTCAGGCGCATCGGCCTTGCTTCGTCCGGTAGCACCGCCGGTCTCGTCGTCGACGGCGTCAATCAGTACATCCAGCGTCTGGCCGACCTTGGCCGCAAGCTTGTCGGCGCTGATCCGCGCGGTCAGTTCCATGATGCGGGCGTAGCGTTCTTCCTTGACCTCTTCAGGCACGGCACCCGGCAAGTCGTTGGCCGCCGCGCCTTCTACCGGTTCGAACCGGAACGCGCCCACACGGTCGAGTTGCGCTTCGCCAAGCCAGTCGAGGAGATACTGGAAATCTTCTTCGGTCTCGCCGGGAAAGCCGACGACGAAGCTTGACCGGACGGCAATGTCCGGAACGATGCTGCGCCAGTTGCGCAGGCGTTCGAGCACCTTGGCCTCGTTGGCCGGGCGCTTCATTGCTTTGAGAACCTTCGGGCTGGCGTGCTGAAAGGGGATGTCGAGGTAGGGCAGGACCAGACCCTCGGCCATCAACGGAATGACCTGGTCGACATGCGGGTACGGATAGACGTAGTGCAATCGAACCCAGGCACCGAGCTTGCCAAGTTCGCGGGCCAGGTCGGTCATGTGGGCGCGGACTTCGCCGCCTTTCCATTCGCGCGGCTGGTGGCGAATATCGACACCATAAGCCGAAGTATCCTGGCTGATGACCAGCAGTTCCTTGGTGCCCGCCGCGATCAGTTTCTCGGCTTCGCGAAGGATTGCGTCGGGACGACGGCTGACCAGGTCGCCGCGGATCGACGGGATGATGCAGAAGGCGCAGCGGTGATTGCAGCCCTCCGAAATCTTCAGATAGCTGTAATGACGCGGGGTAAGTTTCAGTCCCGCTTCGGGGACGAGGTCGACGAACGCGTTGGGGACTGGGGGCGCAGCTTCATGGACTGCGCTGACGACGGCCTCATATTGCTGCGGCCCGGTAATCGCGAGCACTTGCGGGAAGCGGGCGCGAATGACCTCGGCCTCGTTACCCATACAGCCGGTGACGACCACACGTCCGTTTTCAGCGATGGCCTCGCCAATTGCTTCCAGGCTTTCTTCCTTGGCGCTGTCGAGAAATCCGCAGGTGTTGACCAGCACGACGTCGGCACCGGCATAGTCGGCAGACATCTGGTACCCGTCGGCGCGAAGCTTCGTCAGGATGCGTTCGGAATCGACCAGCGCCTTCGGGCAGCCGAGCGAAACCATGCCGACCTTCGGCGGGGAGGGAAGTTTTGTAGCCATGGGAAGTCGCGCCCCATAACGACAAGTTGCGGCAAAATCGAGTTGATTCAGACGGAAGGCGTGGCCGGGAAGGCGTGGGCCGGTATGACCTCGATGATCCGGTCGCCCGATATCAGCTTCTCTGCGCCCTTTTCCCAGAAGCCGATCGACTCCTCACCGCGCAGAATTCGAAGTCCGACGCCGACGGCGGCATCCTTCAGCGGCTTCCCGACCTCGAACGGCTCGATTGTCCGCTCGTGTAGGCGGACGCGCCCACCGGCGGAGGCCAGATCGGTCAGATAATCTGCAATTCCGGCACCCTCTGACGACCCTGCCAGCAACAATCCGGCAAAGCTGACTGGATTGATCACCGTGGTTGCACCGGCAGCGCGAGCGGGGAATTCATTATCGCAGGCACGCACAACGACGCTGATCGGAACCTTGGGCGCAAGATGTCGGGCGGTGAGCGTGATGAGGATGGACGTGTCGTCCCGGCCGGCCGAAACAACGATCTGTTTGGCCGTCTTGATCCTTACTGCTTCTAGTGTTGCGTCGCGCGTCGCGTCGGCAAGCATGACAATACAGCCCAGTGCCTCGGCTTCATTGATCCCTTCCTGGCGCTTTTCGATCACGACGATTCGTCCGGGGTCGACACCGCGTTCGATCAATTCGCCAACCGCCTCCGCGCCGCTGGTGCCGAAGCCCGCCACGACGACGTGATTTTTGAGAGAGTTTTGAAGTCGCTGCATGAGCCACCTGTTCCAGGTCCGCTTAATCACGAACGTATAGGCCGTTCCGGCCAGAATGAGGATGAAGAAGATACGCACCGGCGTGACGACCAGAGCGTCGAAGAGTCGCGCACGCTCGGTCACGGGCACAATGTCGCCGTAGCCGGTTGTGGTTGCGCTGATCATCGTGAAGTAGATGACGTCTGCAAAGCTCATCTTGCCGTCGAGATTGTCGCGAAAAGCGGCCCGTTCAAACCAGTGAACGGTCAGGATGAAGGCAAGCAGACCGAGCAGTAGCGCTAACCTGATTCCAAGCTGCGCCCATATGCTCAGCGAACTTCCGCGTCTCAGCAGGCCTGGGGGCGATGAACGCACACGGAGACGGCGACGCATTACTGCGACCCTAGTCGCCCCGGGGCCGTGCCGCAATCGGGCTGGCCATTGCGGGAGGTGGCAGCTAAACCGCCGCTCGCCCCGACAGAGGGGTCCTGAGGAGAAGTTGGTTATGCGTCTGGCGATGATCGGAACCGGCTATGTCGGCCTGGTGTCGGGCGCGTGCTTCGCGGATTTCGGCCACGACGTAACATGCATCGATAAGGATGCCGCGAAGATTGCAAAGATCGGCGACGGCGTCATGCCGATCTGGGAACCCGGACTGGATGCGCTGGTCGCGGCAAACGTCGAGCGCGGCCGCCTGTCGTTCACGACTGACCTTGCCGGGGGAATAAAGGGTGCCGAGGCGATCTTCATCGCGGTTGGGACGCCGAGCAGGCGCGGTGACGGTCACGCCGACCTGACGTTCGTCTACGAGGCGGTCCGCGAACTGGCGAAGGCGCTGGAGCAGCCGGTGGTCATCGTCACCAAGTCGACGGTGCCTGTCGGTACCGGCGACGAGATTGCTCGCATCCTCGCTGAAGAGGGCGCACCCGAGGGATGTACGGTTGCATCGAACCCCGAATTCCTTCGCGAAGGCGCTGCGATCCGCGATTTCAAGATTCCCGACCGCATCGTGGTCGGAGCCGAGGATGATTCCGCGCGCGACGCGATGAAGGAAATCTACCGGCCCTTGTTCCTCAATCAGGCGCCGATATTGATGACCAGTCGGCGGACGGCGGAATTGACCAAATATGCAGCAAACGCTTTCCTGGCGATGAAGATCAGCTTCATCAATGAAATGGCGGACCTATGTGAAGCCGTCGGCGCGAACGTCCAGGAAGTGGCGCGCGGCATCGGTCTCGACAATCGGATTGGCGCAAAGTTTCTCCACGCCGGCCCGGGTTATGGTGGAAGCTGCTTTCCGAAAGACACGCTAGCCTTGCTTCGGACTGCAGAAGAGGCGGGGGTGAAGCAGCGGATCATCTCGACCGTGGTCAGCGTTAACGATGACCGCAAGTTAGCGATGGCCGACCGAGTTGCCGATGCTCTGGGCGGCGAGCTTTCGGGCAAGAAGGTGGCAGTGCTCGGGCTGACGTTCAAGCCGAACACCGACGACATGCGTGATGCGCCTTCGATCCCGCTTATCCAGCGCTTGCTGGAAGGCGGAGCGATTGTTTCGGCCTTCGATCCGGTCGGACGACAGAATGCCGAACGATTGCTTCCCGACATCGAATTTGCGGCGAATGCTTATGCTGCGGCGGATGGGGCCGATGCTTTGGTCATCGTGACCGAGTGGGACGAATTCCGCGCGCTCGATCTCAAGAAGATCGCACGCACGATGCGCGGCAATTCCTTGCTCGACCTGCGCAACATTTACGAGCCTGAGCAAGTCGAGCGCGCCGGCCTGACCTATCGCGGGATCGGACAAGGCAGATATAAACCCCAGAAATAATCACCGCGGCTATGTTGCCACGGGACTGTTGCGTAAGGATTTCTAAAATGTCGCAAGCCACCCTCCAACCCACCGTTGCCGTCATCGGCCTTGGCTACGTCGGACTGCCCCTCGCGGTCGCATTGGCGAAGCAATTTGATACTGTGGGGTTCGACATCGATGCCGGGCGCGTCGCTGAATTGCAGAGCGGTTACGACCGGACTGGCGAGGTCGCTGGTGATCGACTGGTCGAGTCGACACTAATCCTTTCATGCGATCCAGCGTCTGCGTGGGCGCGCGATATGTTCATCGTTACCGTACCCACGCCGGTGGATGCCGACAACCAGCCCGACCTTGGTCCGTTGGAAGCAGCAACGCGTCAGGTCATCGACCTGATCGATCCGGCAAAATGTCCGACGATCGTCTATGAGAGCACTGTCTATCCCGGCGTCACTGAAGATCATTGCGGAGCGATGATCGAGGCGGCCGGTTTCGTCCGCGGCAACGACTTTCGCCTTGCCTACAGCCCAGAGCGGATCAACCCGGGCGACGTGGTCCATACGGTCGACAAGATCGTCAAGGTGATCGCCGGTGAAGACGAGGAAGTGCTAGAGCAGCTTGCATCGGTCTATGGCGCGGTTACCGAGGCCGGAACATTCCGCGCAGCATCGATCCGCACCGCCGAAGGCGCAAAGGTCATCGAGAATGCGCAGCGCGATATAAACGTCGCCTTCATGAACGAAGTCGCCCGGATTATGGGCGACGCTGGCGTCAGCGCCTGGGACGTAATCGACGCAGCGCGAACCAAATGGAACTTCCTGCCGTTTGAACCGGGCCTCGTCGGTGGCCACTGCATCGGCGTCGATCCTTATTATCTCTCGCATCTTGCCGAAAAACTTGGACACCATCCGCAGGTTATCCTCGCCGGGCGTAAGACTAATGACTCGATGGGCCGCTGGATCATCGATCGGCTGCATGATCGACGCGACAAGAAAACGGGCAGGGCGCTGGTCATGGGCCTGACCTTCAAGGAAGATGTTCCCGATCTACGCAACAGCCGTTCGATCGACTTGGTCGATGCACTGGAAGCGCACGGCTATGTCGTCGAAATTGCGGATTCTGTTGCGGACGCCGCCGATGTCCAACGGCTCTACGGGCGCGTGCCGCTTGTCGCGAATGGCGAGCAATTCGATCTGGTCGTCGTTGCCGTTCGGCATGCCGAATATGTTGCGCTCAACGATGTGTTGATCACCAGCCTCTTAGCGCCGGGGGGAACATTGGCCGACATCAAAGGTATTTGGCGGGATCGCGGTTTTGCGTCGAAACTGGACTATTGGACGCTGTGACCATGTTGCATTCCGTGCCTCTTCAACCGTCGTCAAAGCAACATTTTGTCTTGCGCCGCCGCTTCGAGCTGACGGGGGCGCTCGTGGTTGTCGCGTTCTTGCCATGGATCATCGCGCCGCATCTTTTCAGCACGCCGAACACGCTGCGCGCCTTCGATAACAGCCTGTTCGCGAACATTATGGCGGTTATCGTCGCCTTGTGGATCCGGATGTCGGTAGGCACCTTTCCAGGCATCCGGTCTGGGCAAACGATTGGCCCGGCGATCTTGGCAGGTCATGCGGTCGCAATCGGTATGCTGCTTATGTTCCGACTGCCTTACCATCGGCCTTCGCTCATTGAAGGCGTCCTATTCCACACCATTTGGTCATATGGTCTCTATCTCTTCGTCGTCCGCCGCCAGAAATCGCGCATTGCGATCGTGCCGTTCGGTGAAATCGAGAATCTTCGATCGATCGACAATGTCGAATGGTGGACGCTCGAGGCCCCGGACCTCAAACGCACCGACGGCTGCCACGCGATCGTCGCCGATTTCACTCAAGATCTGCCGGCGGAATGGGAAGCATTCCTCGCTGACGCGGCGCTCGCCGGCAGGATTGTGTATCAGGTCGAACAGCTCAAGGAATCGCTGACTGGTCGAGTCCAAGTCCGGCATTTGTCGGAAAATAGTTTTGGTAGCCTGGTGCCGGCGCGTGCCTATTCGGCAGTAAAACATACCGGAGATTTTGCTGCGGCTTTGCTGATCTTGCCATTGGTGCTCCCGATCCTGGCGGCCTGCGCAATTGCTATCCGCATTTGTGATGGCGGTCCCGTGCTGTTTCGCCAACAACGTACGGGTCTTGCGGGCAAGCAGTTCTCAGTATTCAAATTTCGCACGATGAAGGTGCGCGAGAGCGATGGTTCGCGCGAAGATGCGATGACGCACGCTGACGATATCCGGATCACGCGCGTCGGAAAGTTTCTCCGCCAGAGCCGTCTCGACGAGCTCCCCCAGCTTTTCAACATCCTGCGCGGAGAAATGAGCTTTATCGGTCCGCGACCCGAAGCAGAAGTGCTATCGTTCTGGTATACTGGCGACATTCCCTTCTATCGCTATCGCCATGTCGTGAAGCCGGGCATCACTGGTTGGGCACAGGTCAATCAAGGACACGTGGTGACGGTCGAAGAGATCAACGAAAAATTGCAGTATGACTTTTTCTATATCAAATATTTTTCGCCGTGGCTGGACCTGCTCATCATCTTCCGGACGTTGAAGGTCATGCTGACAGGGTTTGGGTCGCGCTAATGGGCGGATGCGCCGGGAAATAAGGATTCTTCTTGGCGGTCATCAATGCAATCGGAACGGCGACGCCGGACCACGACATCCATTGCGCTTTCATCGACTGGGCGAGCGCGCAGGTTGTCGACCCGCGTCGTCGCAGGTTGTTCCAGCGAATGGTCGAACGCTCGGGGATCGAACACCGCTATTCTATTTTGCCTGAGAATCAGGGTGGTGGAAGCCCGGTTGGTCCCGGTGGTTTTTATTCGTGTGACCCTCTTCCTTCGACGGGTGAGCGGATGCGCACATATGCGGTTGAAGCGCCCAAGCTGGCATTACGCGCGATCGAAGATCTTGCGCAGCAGCGTGACATTGGAGGGATTACGCACCTCGTCGTTGCCAGCTGCACAGGGTTCGTTGCGCCGGGGATCGACCAGATCATCGCGCGAGAACTCAACCTGTCGGGCAGTGTCGAGCGCCTGCTGATAGGTTTTATGGGCTGTTATGCGGCGGTCACCGCGCTTCGCTCGGCACGCCACATCGTCCGCTCCGATCCCGCTGCGCGCGTGCTCGTGGTGACGGTCGAATTGTCGACGCTGCACCTTGAGGAGACGCAGGAGATCGAGCCTTTGCTCGCGATGCTGCAGTTCGCCGACGGTGCCGCCGCCGCGTTGGTGACGGCGATAGGACCGGGTCTGCAAATCGAGCGTGGCTTCTCGATGACGCTAGACCATTCCGACGCATTGATTCGCTGGGACATCGGCGACCGGGGCTTCGTAATGCGGCTGTCGGGTGAAGTGCCCGGACGGATTTCCGAGGCGCTGACGACCAACGATGGTCGATTGGCGGTCGTTGGCGGCGCCGATGTCGCGACCATTGATAGCTGGGCGGTTCATGCCGGCGGACGGTCTATCCTCGATGCAGTCGAACATGGGCTGGAGCTGAAGCCGGCAGCGCTTGAATCGTCGCGAGCGGTGCTCCGCGACAGCGGAAACATGTCGTCGGCGACCCTTATGTTTGTTCTCGCCCGCGAGTTGCCAACGCGTCCCGCAAGCGGCGTCGCGCTCGCTTTCGGGCCAGGTCTGGCTGCGGAAGGCTTCCACTACGGATGGGCCGACTGATGTTGCCCCGCCGCGTCATCGCCGAGGAGAGGATGGATGCGGAGGATTTGCCCGCGGATGTCTATGCCCGGGTGCTCGACGATCTTTCGAAGGTAAACGGCTGGACGCTGGCCCAGCGCCCAACGCTAGCTTTCCTCGATCATGCGATCGGTCGCCGCCAATCCTTTCGTTTGCTCGACGTTGGCTTCGGACATGGTGACATGCTTCGGCGGATCGCGCGCTGGGCGGCGCAGCGTGGCATCGCCTGCGATCTCGTCGGGGTGGATCTGAACCCGCGCAGTGAGCCGATTGCGTGCGCTGCCACCCCGTCCGATCTCCCGATCCGCTATGTTACCGGCGACTATCGCGATCAGGATGAGCCGTTCGACTTCGTCGTTTCGAGCCTGGTCGCGCATCATATGAGTGACGATCAGCTGTGCGAATTCCTCCGGTTCATGACGGATCGCGCGCGGATCGGCTGGCTGGTGAACGATCTCCATCGCCACGGTTTTTCCTATCTGGGCTATCCGTTGCTCGCGCGGATCATGGGCTGGCATGAGATCGTCCGCCACGATGGCCGATTGTCGATTGCGCGCTCTTACCGCCCCGCCGAATGGGGTGCCGTCCTTGAAGCTGCGGGTGTTGAGAGGGCCCGGATCGAGCGCTATTTTCCGTTTCGTCTCTCGGTGTCATGGCTGCGCTGATCGTTGGCGCCGGCCCGGCTGGCTGCGCCGCCGCCATCACACTTGCCCGCGGCGGGTCATCGCCATTGATCCGGGAGCAAACGACACAAACTGGCGATGCCTTGTGCGGCGGTTTCCTCAGCTGGCGCACCCTTCGCTCGCTCGAAACGTTGGGAATCGACGCGACCTTGCTGGGCGGGCATCGGGTCAATCGGGTCAGTCTTTATTCAGGTAGGCAGCGCGCGTCGGCATCGCTTCCGGCGCCGGGAATTGGCTTGTCGCGACACCGTCTCGATACCGTCATGCTAGACCGCGCCATCGAGGAAGGGGCGCGGATCGAGCGCGGCGTCCGCCTGCTCTCGGTCGATAAGGATGGTACCGCCCACTTCGATGACGGTGGATCACGAAATCCCGAAAGTCTATTCCTCGCGAACGGCAAACACGACGTGCGGGGCTTGCCGCGCCGCGAAGCACGAAGCATCGGCGATCTGTCCATCGGCATCCGTGTCCGCCTTGGTCCGCATCCCGCGCTTGGCGGAATGATCGCCGATACGATCGAGCTTCACCTGTTCGACCGCGGCTATGGCGGCCTCATCCTTCAAGAAGACAGCACCGCCAATCTGTGCATAGCCGTGCGCAAATCGGCATTGGCCCGGTTCGGCGGGCAGCCGGGCGCATTCCTCGAACATCTTGCGTCCAAAGCCGATCCGTTGGCCAAGCGTCTTTCGCACTGGGATCGCTCCGCGACGATCGATACGATCGGCGCCGTTCCCTACGGTTGGCGCGCTCGCGAAACATCGCGCGGACGTTTTCTACTCGGCGATCAGGCGGCGTGCATTCCCTCCCTCGCAGGGGAAGGAATCGGTTTAGCGATCGCCAGCGGGATGATGGCCGCCGACTTTCTGCTTGCCGACGGTGCTGACGGCGCAATATCCTACCAGCGCTCCTTCGCTGCGGCCGCTGCCCGTCCAGTAAATCTGGCCCGCGCGATTTGGTATATTCTCGAACGCCCCGCGAGTGCACGGCTCGCGATCAGCGCCGTCAACATCATTCCGTCGCTCGCCAATCTCACCGCCCGCCTGACCCGGATTGGTGATTTTTAGGCGTCGATGACGTCCTCATCGACGCTGGCTGCACGTTCCTGGATGAAGTTGAAGCGGTGCTCGGGGTTCTTGCCCATCAGCCGATCGACCAAATCCTTGACCGGCTGCCGGTCCTGATATTCCTGCGGCAAAGTGATCCGGATCAGCGACCGGCTTGCCGGATCCATCGTCGTTTCCTTGAGCTGGTTGGGGTTCATCTCGCCGAGCCCCTTGAACCGGCCGACATCGACCTTCTTGCCCTTGAACTCGCTGGCTTCCAGCTCAGCGCGGTGGGCATCGTCGCGCGCATAGAGCGACTTCGATCCGCTGGTCAGGCGATAGAGCGGAGGCTGCGCGAGGAACAGATGTCCGCGCCGCACCAGCTCGGGCATTTCCTGAAAGAAAAAAGTCATCAGCAGGGTCGCGATATGTGCCCCGTCGACGTCGGCGTCGGTCATAATGATGATCCGCTCGTAACGCAGCGAATCCTCATCGAACTTGTCGCGCAGGCCGCAGCCCAGCGCGAGCTGAAGGTCGGCGATCTCCTGGTTGGCGCGGATCTTGTCGGCGGTCGCGCTTGCGACATTGAGGATCTTGCCACGGATCGGCAGGATGGCCTGCGTCTTGCGATTGCGCGCCTGTTTCGCGCTGCCCCCGGCGCTGTCGCCTTCGACAATGAACAGTTCGCTCCCTGCGGCGTCGTCATTGGCGCAATCGGTCAGCTTGCCAGGCAGACGCAATTTGCGCGCGCTGGTTGCGGTCTTGCGCTTCACTTCTCGTTCGGCGCGGCGCTTCAGGCGTTCGTCCATCCGTTCCAGGATCGCGCCCAGCAACGCCCGCCCGCGATCCATGTTGTCGGCCAGGTAATGGTCGAAATGATCGCGCACGGCGGCCTCGACGAAACGCGCGGCCTCCAGGCTGGTCAGGCGATCCTTGGTCTGGCTCTGGAAATGCGGATTGCGAATGAACACGCTGAGCATCAACTCGACACCATTGAAGACGTCGTCAGCGGTGATGTCCTTGGCCTTCTTCTGGCCGACCAGGTCACCGAACGCGCGGATACCCTTGGTAAGTGCCGCGCGAATTCCGGCTTCGTGAGTTCCGCCGTCGGGGGTCGGGATGGTATTGCAATAATAGCTTTCGTTCGATCCTTCGCTCCACACCGGCCAGGCCACCGCCCATTCTGCGGAGCCCTGCGCGTCCGGAAAGTCCTGCTTGCCGGCGAAGGCGGGGGTGGTCACGCATTCGCGGTCGGCCAGTTGTTCGGCCAGGTGATCCGCCAGGCCATTGGCGAACTGAAACACGGCTTGTTCGGGCACCGCCTCCGTCGCCAGCGAGGGATCGCATTTCCAGCGGATCTCGACCCCGGCGAACAGATAGGCCTTTGACCGCGCCAATTTGTAGAGCCGCTCGGGAATGAAGGCTGCGTCGCCGCCGAAAATTTCGGGATCGGGAGTGAAGATGATCGTGGTGCCACGCCGATTGGGCGCCGCACCGGCTTCTCCCAACTTTGATGTCGCAATGCCCTTGGCGAAGGACTGCCGATACAATTTCTTGTCGCGCGCCACTTCGACGATTGTCTCGGTCGACAACGCATTGACGACCGAGACGCCGACGCCGTGAAGACCGCCACTCGTGGCGTAAGCCTTGCCCTCGAACTTGCCGCCCGAATGCAGCGTTGTCATGATGACTTCCAGCGCGCTCTTGCCCGGATATTTCGGATGGGCGTCGACCGGGATGCCGCGGCCGTTATCGGTAACCGTCAGGCGGTTGCCCGGCTCCAACGTGATCTCGATCCGGCTGGCATGTCCCGCTACCGCTTCGTCCATGCTGTTATCGATGACTTCGGCAGCGAGATGGTGAAGCGCGCGCGCATCGGTACCGCCAATATACATGCCCGGCCGACGACGTACCGGCTCGAGCCCTTCGAGGACTTCGATCGCGGAAGCATCATAATCGGAGGGCGTCGGCGTAAAGCCGGATTCAAAAAGATCGGACATTAGGGGAACGCTATAGGGTCAGCGCGGGCCGAATGCCAAGCGGCACGGACGCAACAAATGACCGGAATAGAGCGGAACAGGGTCGCGGCAGGTAATTTGCCGTTTCGTGGCTTTGTGACGAGGGCTTATCTGGCAGCAATGCGCTGATCGCTCAATAGATACTCTAGTTGCCAAGTCCCATGGGTCTGCAATCGACCCATTGCGGCCATTCAAGATTGAGAACCTAGTCAGTGGATGAGCGAGACATTCAGCATCTTGGCTGCTGCTTGACGACGCTCGCGAATTTGGGTTGCTCCCTCACCCACCGAGGTTGGGCGGCATTGGCACTGCCTATTTGCTCGGTCGGCGCCGTTCTCTTTTTCGATACTAGTCCGTTAAATGGAGTGCTCGCTTTTGTCTTCATGCCGCCACTAACGATTGGCTACGCATCGACGGTGCTACTGCTTGAAAAATTTGCAGGTATTCGGTTCGCCTAACCCCAGTTGTCTGGCAACTTTCCACTCGTTTCGACCGACGGCAGCGATCGACCGATTAATGACATTAAGCTTCTAGCTTACATCTCGAAAATCTACTCGTCGCCAAAGCGCATGGAGTTGGCACCTTTTGACTGATGAGCTTTGCCTAACGTTGAATCGAGGGCGCGCTGCAATTTTTTGGTGGCCCGCGAATATGCGAGTTCTACTGTCGGAGCATCCGCGCTTACAACTTGCGGCTGTCGACCTTCCAAGCGGGCTTCAATGAGACATCGCTTGTCAGACCCTCCCGACTTTCCGCCGTCTTGATCGCTAATGTGCAATTCGATCCGCGTTATGTGTTTACTGAAGCGGTCAAGATGGGTGCGAACCTGATCAGAGATTTGCGACGATAGCTGTTGTCCGCCTTCTATATTTTCGTCGGTGTTGACCTGAATCTGCACAATCTTCTCCCGATTTTCTAATTGGTGTGCCGCCATAAGTCACTGCAAGTTTAGCAGGATGTTTGGCGTAATTTTGCGTGTAGGCTCCCATCGTTTCCTCATATGCCGAAAACAGCAAGGAGGCATTCCAACCCTTACCAAACTAGCGCCGAGCAGGGCGTCGATGCTTGTTATTCAGATAATGTTGGCGATAGAGCCGCCGGCCCTCGTAGCGGCGGTTTGACTGGTCATAATAATAGCCCTGCCGGTAGGTGTAGCCAGGATAATAATAGACGACCCGAGATTGGTTATAGCCGCTGCCGCCGTAGTAGCTGTCGCACGTGTAATAGGGACGGTGGTAACGGTCGTAGCGAATGCAATTATTGTCGTAGCCGTATTGGCCGTAACCGTAGCCATGATTGCCATAGTTGCTGCTGCCATAACCCGAACTGACACCCACGGACACGCCGCTGCCATAACCACCACCGTAGGTAGTACATCCGCTGATAGATAAACCCGTCAACGCTGCCAAAAATACCTTGTTCATCACGCTTTCCTTTGGGCCGGAAATTCCGCAAGAATCAACGCGACAGACTCATCCGATGTTCCGCTCATGTCCGCTTTCCACCCGGTTCGGCTCAGCAATCGACCCAAAGGCGACATCAGCGTCGCGAGATAGGAAGATAGGGGAGACGCTCACTGCCAGGCGCCTCCCCTTTACTTAATTACTGGCCGTCAGCGGACTTCAAGTTAGTTGCCTTCATCTTGCCGCGCTGGTCTTCCTCGACATCGTAGGAAACGCGATCGTTCTCGCGCAGCGTGTTCATTCCAGAGCGTTCGACATCGGAGATGTGGACGAAAGCATCCGCTCCACCGCCCTCTGGCTGGATGAAACCGAAACCTTTAAATTCGTTGAAAAACTTGACTGTTCCTGTGGGCATTCTGTCATTCCTTCATTCATCCGACCTAAATGCCGGACTATAGAGCTAAGAGCAGCGACACAGATGGAAAAAGGAGCCGCAAGGCGCCATTGCCCGTCTGTTTGCGACCGGTAGCAAGTCTTGATACCCCAATCGCGTTTCAATGTCCGCATTCGGACGCATTGCAGACATGAGCGGATGCATCGCAGATATTTGCGCAGCTAATCACCCCCTGTTCTTTTGTTGCTGCGCCCTTCGCGAGAGCATGTTAAGCGCCTCTACTAACACGGAGAAGGCCATCGCGGCATAGATGTAGCCCTTAGGCACATGGACACCGAAGCCATCTGCAATCAGCACTGCTCCGATCATCAAAAGAAAGCCAAGCGCTAACATGACGATTGTCGGATTGCGATCGATAAAGTTCGCAAGTGGCTCGGCGGCAAGTACCATAGCGGCAACCGCGACAAGGACTGCGACGACCATCACCGCAAGATTGTCAGTCATTCCGACAGCGGTGAGTATTGAATCGATCGAAAATACCATATCAAGCAGGATGATCTGAACGATAGCGGCCCCGAAGGTGACCGCAGCAACCTGCTTCTTGTCCAGAAGATCATCTGACGGCGTGGAGTCGACGTTGTGGTGGATCTCCTTCGTCGCTTTCCAGATCAGAAAGAGACCGCCTATTATTAGGATCAGGTCGCGCCATGAGAATGCTGTCTCGAACGACGGTTCTCCATATTCAGTCGGCGATCCGGTAAGCCCCAAGTCCAAAACCGTAGCGGTTAGCCCAACCAGCCATGCAATCATCGACAAAAGGACGAGGCGCATTGCAAGAGCTAAGCCAATGCCCAACCGTCTGGCGCGCTTGCGTTGTTCCTCAGGTAGCTTGTTCGAAAGGATCGATATGAAGATCAGGTTATCAATCCCGAGCACGACTTCCATGACTACCAGGGCGAGTAGTGCGGCCCACGCAGCTGGGTCAGTGAACAAAGCAAGTAGGCTTTCCATTGGAGTTCCCTATTTGGGGCTGAGTCCAACCGAAACTCCGAAGTAGGTTGAAAGTTGCGGAATGGTTGTCCGCTTTCAACCCATCCGAACATTACCGCCAATGTCTGCTTACGACCCATTGCGGACATTAGGCTCAGCCCGAGTTCGCCAGCCCATCAAACGTTACGCACGGGGGAGGCCGCCTTTCACGTCGGTTCGCCCCACGTTCTTCAATGAGCCACGCGCAGATGAGCGCGTCCGTTCTGGGGCACTCGTAAATCAGATGATCAGTGGGGCCGTGCCGCTAGTCATCGATAGAGGTTGGTCTGGGCGAAAGACTGCCATTTGCGAGCCTTTCATAGTGCTCTGCCATTTCTTGGTGGATCTTTGCTATCGACTGATTCTCGGCTGCAGACGCCATCTCCCGCGCTTTCTCGCAGCGGCCAGCATAATACTTCTGAGAGTCGTCCAACTGGGTCTCCCTAGCTGAAGGTTCAGTGTCGTAACACGACCCATAAATTATCAGAATGCGCCAATGTTCCAATAATTTTTGGTATGCTCAGACCCGTGCTTGGCCGCGTCGCGTACATTCCGCTTCCGACCCCAAAACCGACATCTGATGACAGTAAATCGTGAGGCGGCCGTTCGCTTTGTCAAAAGCCCCAAAGGCGCTCGACAACGATTATGGTCGATGTAAGTTGGGCATCACCTTCCAAGGGATCCGACAATGAGAATCATGTTGCTAGTTGCGTTCGGTTTTGGTGCTGTGACGCTTGCTTCGCCGGCCTCCGCGAAACAATATTACTACTGTTACACCAAGGCCTACAACAAGGACACGTTGATCCATTATTCGCCGATAATGGCTTCTGAGGTCGGTCGGATCGATGACCGTAAAACCGGCTTCGCCTTTTCAGAGTTTGCCAAATCGGCCGCTCGTTCAAACGGTTCAATTGATACAGGTTGCTCCTCCTCGTCGCGACTGGATGTTATCACGCGGTATTATGAGGCCATGCTCAAGGATGGTGCTGGAAGCGGGACCAAGGTCGACTGGCCAAATCCGCCGGTTGCATCGAATGTTCCAGTGGCATCGCCTAACGAAGTTTCGATCACGTTCAGCGATAGTGCCAGGGCAGCGATTAATTCGGGCAATCAATCCCGCTACGTTGAAGTTGATGGTGCGAAAGGCAAGATGCGGCTTTCGCCAGAGGTGATTGCCCGCAATCGGGCCGCCGAAGAAGAGTTTCGACGCAAGTCGGACGAGCATGCGCGAGAGATGGCGGAGCACAACCGCAAGCTGGCTCAACACCAGCAAAGTATTTCTCAGGCTGCCGCCGAAAAACGCGCTCACGAACAACGCCTAGCTGCCAATGCGGCTCAGATAGCATCTCATCAGGCTGCTTTGCTTGAGCATCGTAAGCTCGCTGCCAAGCCTGCGGGCGTCAACGCCATTTACCGGGGGTTTGGCGGGCCAACGTGTGAATTTGCACGACGGAGCGCAGTTCTTGGCTCGGGTACGAGCAAGGGCACGCACTTCAATGAGGTTACACAGGATCTATCGGGCATGCCACGCTGGTGCATCGTGCAGGGTTGGTCGTGGAACACTTCTCGAACCGGATCATCGCGGCAATAACATTCGGCTCTAAAGTACGCTTTAGACCCACTGCGAACGTTGGCGCAGGGTAGAACGCTCGTTGGCATTGTCTTGCTTCTCTAAGCGCAAAAGCTTTGTCGACCAGCGTTGAGAGACTTCACGCCCTAATTACGGCATAGGATGTGATGTTAGTTTTTTATAAAAAGATGTAGTGATGAGCAGTCCCAACTCAGGATTATTCGAGTGATACACTGAAATTAAGCGGGGCCTGGTAGGCGATGGCGCGAGTTTTACTTGGCTGGGAGTTAGGCGCAGGCAACGGCCACATCTCGCGCTTACTTGAATTGGCGGATGTGCTCGCAGCGAGAGGGCACGAGCCGCTCTTTGCAGCTCAACAGATTGGTCCATTCGCCGCAATGTGGCCGACTTGGCAGGCGCCGGTGTGGCCGCGCCTCCTCCAACCCCTTGCTCAAAGGTACCCGAATCCGCCCCAAACTATGGGTGACATTCTCGCCTATCTCGGTCTGGACGATGAAGCAGCAATAACAGCAATGATCTGGGCTTGGGATCGCATGTTCATCGCGTTGGAACCCGATGTGGTCGTCGCGGAATATGCGCCAATCCTTCAAATCGCTTCAAGGGGTCGGATTCCAACGATTGCCTTCGGCACGGGGTTTTCCTTGCCGCCCGCCCAAATGGCCAATTTCCCGGTCTTGTTCGGCGAATCTGCCATGTTCTGCGAGGCGGCCCTTACCTCCACGCTCAACAAGAGTCTTCGCAAAACAAACCGCGCGTCGCTTGAGGCTTTACCGGAAATGTTTGCGGCCGATGAGAACGTCGTGGCTACGTTCAAAGAGCTAGATCCTTATCAGCAATGGCGGTGTAGTCCGGTAGCTCCGCCAGCAATTAACGGCCATGTCTCACGGTCGGAGGGACGAGGCGAAGAGGTTTTCGTTTACTTCAACGGAAAGCTCGATCGACCCAACGCCTTCTGGCAAAGTCTCGTAGATTCGCGTTTGCCCATCCGCGTTTATGACACCATTCTCAACGCCAACGACAAAGCTAACCTCGAAAGCGCAGGCATTCGCGTAGCTACCGCGCCAGTCGCCTTTGACACTATTGCTGCGCGGTCCCGGCTCCTAATTTCGCATGGCGGTCTTGGTTTCGTTTCCTCAGGACTTCTTGCTGGCATCCCTCAGATCATAATTCCATTCGACGGCGAGAAACTTTTAATCGCCGATTCACTCGCGGGGAGTGCGGGCTGCGTTCGAGCAGACTTCGGTGGTTTGAGGACCCCCGATTTCACGGCTTTTCTCCGCGCAGCGTGGTCTGATGAAAGCATTCATGCCCAAGCTCGCGGCGCCTCGCCAGCGTTCCAATCACGAATGACTAACAAGGTTGAGGTACAGGTTGCTCATGTCGTGGAACGGTTGGCGTAATTACGAGCACGTAGATCAAGCTCTCTAAATGAAACCGCTTCTGCGACCGGTCGCTAAACCGCTAGAGTCGCGATTCGACCCATTGCGGACGTTAGAGGTCGCCGGATAGACAAGCCCGATGTCCCGCAGCCCATCGTTGAGGGAGCGGCTCGACATGGCCACGCTAGAAAAGCTCTACACCGAACACGGATTACCGACCCTGCAGATTGCATTGCGATTTGGGTCGAACTCTCCCGCCGTCCAAAGGCTAGTGAACGAGTATGGTATCCACCGGCGCACAACGGGCGGTAGCAAACGCTAAGGCCTGTTTTCCCCATCGCAGCAAGCCAGCAATGACCACGATTTCGCAAGCCATTGCCCTGTGGATAACTTGTGTTAATATGTTCTTTCGCAACGAATCGTAAATGCTGTGGAGCGCTGGGGGTGAAGCGTGGAACCTAACTCATGGTACTACCGTAGGAGGGCGTGCGAAGAGGTTCTCGCGGCGTCACGAGCTGTAACAGGTGCCGCTCGTGAGAGGCGGCTTCAGCTGGTCAAATGCTATCTGGATCGACTTCACGCCTTGGGAGAGCCGTGGCCATTCCCGGAAGATTCAGCGCATCAGCTCTGCGACCTTGACCGCTCGGCCTTTGGACCGCGATAATCAGACCGCCCCGAGTGTCCGCTGTCCACCCGAAACTGCCGGAGTCAGTAAACGATCCATTGCTGACATTTGCTCATTAGGCTTTCTTGCTGACACTTAGCATCATCGCGCCGGCGAGGCTGCAAGCGTCCACGGCTCAGGTCCATACTCCCAAACCCAGGGGATGCCTGTTTCTCCAAGCACAAGTTTCACAATGGTTGGAAATGCAGCTTCGGCTCTCACGTCGTTTGCTAAAAGCACTACGCATCTTCGACCTTGCTCAAGACAGACCCACATGTTCCCGGTCGAGTCATTGTGCCCCCCCTTGAAGAAGCCAGGGCCCTGGGGGCCACTAAAGGTAATGACGCCCAATCCGGCCGCCAATGTTTTGAACTGCCTCTCCGCCGGCACAACAGGCTGCAAACTCGGAAACTGGGAAGCAGTGGCAATGTGAAGTTGAGGTCGGACTATTTCTGCTCGGCCGTTTTTTTTCAGCCCTTCACCTCTCATGAAGGCAGCGGCAAATTTAGCGAAGTCGGCGATTGTTGTGTCCATCGAACCGGCTGCGCGGACGGTGCTCCGCTCATCGTGGGGCTCAGTCTTGCCATTCGCCTGCCAGCCGTCAGCCAAGTTCCGGGCAAAATCTGACCTCCAGATCATGCTCGTGTTGAGCATACCAAAGCGATCGAAGACGCGGCGCTGCATCTCAATACCGACATCCAGCCCAAGCCCTCGCTCCAGAACGAACTGGAGGAGAATAAAACCATCACCGGAATAAGCGTAACGCGCGCCTGGTTCGAAGTGAAATCGGAGCTTTTTGTCAGGCTCCAGGAACCCGAAGTTTGCGAAGCCTGAGCCGTGGTTCAATAGGATGCGCGGGGTCAGCTTTCGCCACCTTTCATCCCCGACAAGGTCCGGCCAACTGGAATATTTATCTTCTTCAGCATACTTGGGCAGGGGTTTGGGGAGATACTCAGCGATCGATCTGTCCAAGTCGATCCTACCTTCTTCGGCCAACTGCATAACTGTGTAGGCGAACACCACCTTCGTCAGCGATGCGCCGTACATCACGGTGTCGGTCGACAGCGCATCCCCCTTCAAGTTGCGAAAACCCCACGCTTTCACATGCCGCACACGGCCGTCCTCGATTACTGCAACGGCTAAACCCTTCGCCCCCGTCTTCTGCATCAGGAGAGGGACTTGGGCATCTAGCTTTGACTTGAGACTTGTCGCCGACGCCGCGCCACCTGCCGCGGCCACAAGCGCAATCGAAGCCAGTAGCTGGAATTGTATGGTCACGAGTGGCCCTCCTCGGCGGCATGTTGGGACCGCGAGAGCGGCAAAGCAATGTCCGTTTCCCACCCGAAACTGCCGCTAAACCGCTAGAGCCAGCAGTCGACCCAAAGCTGACTTTGCGATTGAACGTATTCAGATTGTTTTGGAAGCTCCGACCGCCAACAAAGCGCGACCCTCAGAGAGCCTTTCAATCCAGTTAGCTATTTGCGTGCCAGAGCCAAAGGACAGAACGATGTTCCCGGACTTGCGGGATATTCAAGATTACGGGCATGGCAACGCATGTGGCCCATCCGGCTGCATCAATTCTGACTGAAAAAGAATCCACTCGTTGAGCCCTGTCGTGAGACCCTCGGCTCAGGGCGTCTCGTAAGATTTCACCGTATATTCCAGTCGATCCGGTTTTCCATCGAATCCAATGGCGACATCAAGCTCCTCATCTGGGCCAAGAAGCGGGATGACAAAGTCAGCGCCGTCATCAGTAGCGCCAGGGAAATAGATAGTCAGGTTGCGGACAGGGTCAGTTCCTCGATTGACGATGGTCGCGGGAACAAGCACACCTGTCGCTTCGGCACGAACGGCATCCCAATGCGGCGTCACAATGATTTCTGTCTGTCGATATGGGCGAAGCATTTCGACGCCCAAGGTCACCGCCAGTGCCAAAAGAATCACACCGCTGATAGCGCGGGCAACCCAACCGATCATGGTCGGCGGATGCTTTTTCTTGTCCTTCATCTTCTTAACTGAAACTTTTTTGGACGTCTCGCTCACAATACTAATCTCCCTGCGGCGCCGCCCAACGACGTGGCGTAGGCCAGCACGACGACCTGCGGCAGCCACACGCTGATCGCATCTGTCGGGTTGCCGTAACCGAACAGCCAAGTCATAAGCGCGCTCATTATCAAAGCGATGCAATAGGCTGTCGCAGCCTCCAGCCACGGCGAATCGATGATCCTCCGCTCGCTCATGTCGCGATCTTCGAACTGGGCGACCTGGACAACGACGTAGCTGATCGCCAACGACAGGAGGCTGGTGGCGCATACTTTCCACCAGGCCAATCCGGTGGCCATGAACTTGGTCTCTTGCGTCGGCGCTATGTTAAGGGCGAACAGAAACCCGCCCAGTATCGATCCTAGGATCACGGTCAAATCGGTCGAACGCTTTAACACGTCGCTCTGCTTGCCGCTGTCGCCCGACCCGAGTTGATTGATCGCCACCACGGCGCCCATGCTGGTCGCCACGGTCTCAAGGGCGATCGTACGGACCGCCAAGGAGGGGTTTGCGGCGAAATCGACCACGCCCGTCACGAAGAGGGTAATCGCACTAGCGAACGCGCCAATGCCCAGCGCGACTAAGACATCCCACCAATCGGTGCCGACGACCCAATTATCATGCCGATAACCCGCAAAGAGCAGGAACAATCGGTTGATGAAAAGAGACAGGAGCAAAAGCGAGATGAGGACGCCGGTCGCCATCGTCCGTGCGATCAGCCACATCTCCATCGTGAACAGAAGTGGCAGCGATACGAACAAGGCTCCGGCAAATCCGCGAGCAAGGTCGCGCGTGTCCAGTCGCCATGCCGGACAACGATCATCGTCCGTGCCGATCAGGGCGGTTAATGGCGTAATCGCCCGCGTCGTCATCCTGTTGTCGTCCACTTTGCCTGCAATCATCCGTGATCGTGCAAGACCTTCTGCCTAAACTCGCGCGGCTACGAAAGTTCCTTGCCCTCCGACGGTGCAGGGAAATGGAATCGCAGCGAAGTAAGGCACGTCTGGCGGATGCGACCTCTTCTCGCCACCGCCGCTAGGTCTCCTTCGGCCACCCAAATAAGGCAAACGGGACCGGAAACGTGTGACTGTGCAGGAGCAACCATCTCAGCCGCAAGATGTTGGTTTATGAGACTGCATGGGGTCTGGGATCCAACATTGCTCATAGACGGAGCTTATATTGCCCGACTTTTTCTCCGTTCTGGCGATAGCGCTGTTGCCGGTTGCCGGAAATATCGCGGGAACGGCAGTCGCCGAACTCGCGAGGGCTCCCCGCTGGGTTATTGGTGCAGCACTTCACGCTGCCGCAGGGGTGGCCGTCGCCTTAGTAAGTATCGATCTCATGCCTCGCGTACTGGAGACGACACCCGCTTGGCTGCTAGTTCTATTATTCGCAGCCGGTGCTGCCTTCTCTGTTTTAATGGCGAGAGCGGTGAAGTTTCTTCGCCGACTTGTATCTGGCGGCAGCGCGGGTTCGTGGATGGTTTACATGGCTACGGCCGTAGATCTTTTGAGCGATGGTTTAATGACGGGGGCAAGTTCCGCAGTATCCGCGGAACTGGGATTGCTGCTTGCGCTTAGCCAAGTCGTAGCGAACTTTCCCGGTGGATTCGCTACAATCGCCAATTTTCGCCAGCAAGGAGTAAGACGGAGTGTGCGCTTCATTGCGGCAGGCTCACTCATCCTGCCGGTCATCATAGGAGCGGCCGTAGGTTTCTATCTGCTGCGAGGCACTGGTGCTGGGGTGCAAAACGCTGCGCTTGCCGTGATCGTGGGTGTTCTGCTGGTCACGACGATAGAGGATTTGGTCCCTGAGGCTGATAAGCCGGGGGCTCCTCGCTCAATTTCTACAGCGTCACTTGTTCTTGGTTTTGGGTTTTTCGCGCTGTTGGCATCCTATCTAGGGTGAACCACTGACTGCTCTTAACTGCGCAAGTTCCTAACTAAGTCCCGTTGTGGCGGAAACCGGACGTCCACTGACGGGAGTCAGTCAGATGCACTGGAATGACCGGAACGAGCGCTAAGCGGAGGTCGGGAGCGGCGGATCTAAATGTGTGCTTTCCACCCGTTTCGGCCGGGGCCAGCAAACGACCCATTGCTGACATCAGTCGCACGATATCCGACGGGGCTAGGCCTCTCGTTCGCCGTGAACATGCACGTCCTCACCTGAATGCCTTCTAAGGATGGCGATGGCACGCTGCTCATAATCTGGCTTCCAAGTGCGAACCCAGAGCAGCAGTCCGCCATGTTCCAAATGCTGCGCAATATGTGTCGAGTGGACTTCCTCAAAGACCTTTGCGAAAAAAGTGCCGACCAATCCACTTGCCCCGCCCGCGATCACTGCGGCTGCAATCGTTACGGCCAAAGTGCCACCGCTCAGGACGATGAGCCCAGTGGCGGCAACCGCCCCGATGTATACGAGACCACCGATAATCCCGCCCTTTGCGTCACCAATCAACTCCGGCGAGACATAGCTCGATCGCGGAACCTCAGCGACATCCTCCAGTTCATCCGAGCTTTTAAATCGATCACCAAATGTCGACCTCAGGATGTCTTCGGTCGCAAGAAGTGAAAGCTCCGCCCGGTCAAATCCCGATAAAAGCAACTCATCAATCGCACCCTGAAGCGCCTTCTCGTCCTTAAAAAGCGCGACTGCCTCTCGCGTTTTTTCTCGTTCGATGGATTGTTCCATAAGTCGTCTCCTCGGTTGAAACTGTTGAGCTTTTTCGACCGGTTGTGCATGGGCCTTCACGATGATGCTCTTCCAAATGTGTGATTCTTTCGCGCCGCAAGTCAACCTTGGGCGCACACCGAGGCGCTGATGACTGAGTTGACCTTCCTTCAGATCAACGACCTGCATGGCTATGTCGCGCCGCACCCAGAGATGGTTCGCGACAACGATGGTCAATGGCAATTCACTGAGCTTGGCGGGCTGGCGCGCATCGCCGGTCTGTTCGACGCGGTGCGCGCCGAGCAGCCCGATGGCGTGATCGCGCTAGATAATGGCGACACATTCCATGGCACCCACGTCGCCGTCAAGAGCAAGGGCAAGGCGCTCATTCCGATGATGAACGCGCTAAAGCTCGATGCGATGACGGTCCATTGGGAGTTCGCCTATGGACCCGAGGGAGTGCACGAAATCGGACGCGAGCTCGACTATCCGATCCTTGGCACCAATGTGTTCCGCAAGGCCGACGACAGCTTGTTCCTCAAACCGATCACGATGATCGAACGATCCGGCGTCAGGATTGCCATCATCGGGCTGGCATGTCCGATCGTCGACAAAACGATGCCCACCTCGTTTAGCACCGGCGTCTATTTCACCGTCGGCAACGAGGATCTGTCGGCGTGGATCGATCATGCGCGCTATAAGGAAAGGGCCGATCTGGTCGTCGTGCTGTCGCACCTCGGCTTCCCCCAAGACGTCAAGCTCGCCCGCGAGGTTGGCGGAATCGACATTTTGGTCAGCGGTCACACGCATAACCGGATGAAGGAGACGATCGTCGTCAACGGCGCGATCGTCTTCCAGTCGGGGTGCCACGGATCATTCATTGGGCGCCTCGACGTGACGGTGGAGGACGGCAGGATCAGCGACCATCGCCATCGGCTGGTGCCGATCGACGAGCACGTCCCCGAGAACAGGGCCGTTCGATCGATGGTCGACGAGGCGCTGGCCGGCGAGGTCGACGTGATGCGCTTGGTCGTTGGAACCGTCACCGAGCCACTCCACCGCTATGCAATGATTAGTGCGCCGATGGACGATCTGCTGCTTGAGGCGATCACCGAAGCTGCGGGCACGAATATCGGTTTCTCAAACGGCTGGCGCTACGGAGCGCCGATCCCTGCCGGGCCTGTGACCCTGAACGATTTGTGGAACATCATTCCGACCAACCCGCCGATTTCGGTCGTCGACCTCACTGGTGATGAAATCAGGCAGATGCTCGAGGACAATCTGGAATCCACTTTCGCCGCCAATGCCTACGAACAAATGGGGGGCTTCGTGAAACGGATGCGAGGGCTGTTGATGTATTTCAAAGCCGAGAATCCGGCTGGCCACCGGATCGATCGCCTGTTCGTCGAAGGCGAGCCGGTTGAGCGGGAACGGACCTACACGGTCGCCTTCGTAACCGAGCAAGGGGTGCCGAAGAAGTTTGGCAGTAACCGCCGGGAAATGAAGGTTACGGCAATTGAGGCGATGTCCGATCTCTTCAAGCGCCGGGGCGTGGTGCAACCGTCGTCTAAGATGACGGTGATGCAAGTCTAGCGCCTACGCGACTTAAGGCGGCGATAAGCTGGTCACTGCATCGCCGATGCATGTCCACGCGCGGATTTCAACCACGGTTTCTGATCAGCTTTTCGGCGGGTTTGCTCTCGGCGTTCGGCTTCGCCCCGGTCTCATTCTGGCCGATCACAATCGTCAGCATCATGGCGTTGATGGCTGCGGCGGATAGCATTCAAGGCAGACGCCAATTGTTTGTTCTGGGGTGGGTCTTTGGCTTGGGTCAATCCGTGCTGGGCCTTCATTGGCTGGCACAGGCCTTCCATTATCAGGCTGACCTGCCCGAGTGGGCCGGGTGGTTGGCTTTGCCGCTTCTTGCCGCCTATCTCGGAGTATTTCCGGCGTTTGCCTTGGCCTTCGGCAAATGGTTGGCGCCGGACAGAACCATTTTTCGGATCCTCGCCGTCCCCGCCGTATGGATTATGCTCGAATGGTCGAGGGGCTGGCTTCTGACCGGCTTCGCCTGGAATCCTCTCGGCGTCATCTGGATCGACGTGCCGGTCATCGCACAGCTTGGCCGATGGGTTGGAGCGATAGGATTGAGCGGGCTTTCGGTCGCGCTAGCGGGCCTGCTCCTCCAATCCCTCCAAACCCACCGCTTGCTCTTCATGCTACAAATCGCGGCCTTGGCCTTAGCCCAGATCGCCCCGCATGACCGGACACCTGCGGGCATCGAGACAGGCCAGACTCGGGTCAGGGTCGTGCAGCCGAACATCGGCCAGGACGAAAAATGGCAGGACGACCGTTCGTGGCGGCATCGGCGGATATTGTTGACCTTGTCCGGCCGGCCGGAAGGGGACGGGCGCGCTCGGTTGGTTTTCTGGCCGGAAGCGGCAATCGCCGAAGAAATTGAGCGAACGCCGCACGTCCGAAAGGAGTTGGCCGTTATGCTCGGTCCGCGGGATTTACTGCTGACGGGCGGGATTGCGATCGAGCAGATTGCCGGCGGTGGAGCGTCCACTGCCACCAACAGCATGTTTGTTATTGGTTCGAATGCTGAAATCGTCGCCAGATATGACAAGGCCCATCTGGTGCCCTTTGGGGAGTATGTCCCCTCGATCGTCAAGTGGACCGGGCTTGATCGTCTTGCCGCAGGAGCCGTAGAGTTTCGCGAGGGGTCTGGCCCGCGTTCCCTCACGCTCCCCGGCCTGCCCAAAGTTGCCGTCAATATCTGTTACGAGATGACTTTTCCGGGAAAGGTCGTCGATCCGCGCGACCGTCCCCATTTCATCTTCAATCCGTCGAACGATGCCTGGTTCGGGCGTTGGGGCCCACCGCAGCATCTCGCGCAGGCTCGGCTGCGGGCCATCGAGGAAGGGCTGCCGGTTATACGCTCGACATCGACCGGCATCTCGGCGATCATCCGCAGCGACGGTTCGGTGGAATCGAGCCTCCCGCTCGGCACTGCCGGCTACATCGATGCAGACCTGCCGCCACCTGGCCTTCCAACCCTGTTTTCACGTTGGGAGCATTGGCCAGCTTTGGGAGGGGCGGGTCTGGCAATCGTCGGCGCCGCCCTGCTCCGCCGCCGCCGCCCTAAATCGTATGCAAAGCAGGAAGTTCAATCACTACCTGTGCGAGGTCTCAACGGGTAAGTTTTTCTCCACGCGAAGCGCGACAAGTATGTCCGACGCCAAAGTCAGCGCAGCCATCAGAAAGCCTCGGCCCCACTTTTCCACAGCATGTAAGCGGCGACGACGAAGATCAGCCCGACGAACACCTTGGTCAATTGCCCGCTGGCGGACAGATGTTTCGCGGCTCTGGTTCCGGCAAGGCTGCCGATCAGGCCGCCTGCGATGAACAAGCCCACGAGCAGCCAGTCGACGAGCCCCGAGAAGGCGAAATTGACGGCAGTGGTCAGCCCGAAGGCGGCCACCGCGACGAGGCTGGTGCCGACCGCGTTGATCATCAGCATGCTGGTCGAGGCGATCAGCCCGGGGACGATCAGGAAGCCGCCGCCAATACCGAAGAAGCCCGAAAAAGCGCCGGTGCCGAGGCCATAGCCGAGAACCTTGGGTTCGTTCTGGCGATTGAAATGCGTGCCTTCGCTGCCACTGCGATCCGTTCGTCGACCGTCAGGCCGGCCTCGTTCGCCAGCGGCAATCTCTAAATTAGACATTACTAACGTAGTGTCGAGCTTAGCGCATAAGCGTGGCGTAAGGCACGAGATAGAGGGGAAGGGTTCATGAGCAATCGACAACTACGATTTGCCAAACATGCCGAGGAACGTGAAAATGAAATCGAGAATCACGATTGCGCTACTGGCCGCGCTCGCCGTCCCCGCGTGGCAATCGGTTGCCGCCCAGCCGCTGCTCCCACTCGCGCAAGCGGCCGAGGATCACGAAATCAGGCGATTTCACGGCGAACGGCAGGGCCGCGCTTTCTGGTTTGGCTCGGACAATGCGGCTGAAGCGCTGCTTGGCCTGATCGAGCAGGTTGAACTCGATGACCTCGATGCGTCGCGCTATCCCATCGCCACGCTCCGTCGCCTGGCAGCCGGTGCGCGATCCGGATCGCAGGCCGATCGCCGTCAGGCGGAACAAGCTTTCTCCGCGGTCTTCGTCCGCTATGCCGAGGATGTCGCGCGCGAACGCAACGTCGGGACACTCTACGTCGATCCAGGAGCGCGTCCTCGCCCGGTGTCGGCTTGGCGACTGCTGCGGGTAGCCGCCGGCGCGCCGTCGTTGGCCGAATATGTCGCAACTATGGGGTGGATGCATCCATATTACCCCGCGCTCCGCCGCGCGCTAGGCGACGAAATGAAGGGCGCCAACCAGCCGCGGCGGATTCGCCTCCTCGCGCTCAACCGCGATCGCGCCCGGGTCCTGCCGCGGGGAGGCGGCGACTATATCCTGGTCAATTCGGCGGCCGCTCGGCTCGATTTCTATTCCAATGGGAAGGTCAAGGACACGATGCGGGTAGTGGTCGGGGAAGCGGCGCAGCAGACACCGATGATGGCAGGGATGGTGCGCTATGCGATCCTCAATCCCTACTGGCATGTGCCGACCGACCTCGCGCAATCACGGCTCGCCCCGCGCGTGCTGAGCGAGGGGCTGATCTACCTGCGCAAGAAGGGCTATGAGGTTGTGTCCGACTGGTCGAGAGAGGCAAAGATTATCCCGATCGAATCAGTCGATTGGAAAGCGGTCTCCGCCGGCAAGATGAAAGTGAAGGTGCGGCAGCGCCCGGGGCCGCTCAATGGGATGGGGGAAGTGAAGTTCATGTTTCCCAACGATCTAGGCATTTATCTTCACGATACGCCGGGCAAGGCATTATTTCAGAAAAGCGAGCGGGCTTTCAGCGCTGGCTGCGTCAGACTGGAGGATGCCGCGGGTCTCAAGAAATTGATCCTTGGCGACACTCCGCTGGCTGCCTCGACCAAGCCCGAGCAATATGTCCCGTTGTCGCGTCCGGTCCCAGTCTTTCTGGCCTATTTCACTGCCTTTCCTGAGGGCGGCAGGATCGTCGAGCGGAAAGATATCTACAAGCGCGATGCCAAGGATGGCGCAACCAAGCCGACAGTCACTTCCTGATCGACACTGGTTTTCCAATGGAGATGTTATGCGACTGAACACCCTTTTCGCCGTTACGATCGGCCTCAGCACCATCCCGACCGCCGCCGCCGCCCAACCCAGTACCCCGGCAATCGTGGAATATGACACTATTGCCCCGTTGACCGGAGCCGAAGCCCGTGCCGAGCCCGGCATTCGCTATCGGATGCTGTTCAACGTAACGAAGACCGCCGCCACGCTCGATGCGGTCAATCCCTCCTTCGGCAAGGTTGCGCGCTGCTCAACCTGCTAGCCCGGGACAATGTCCGGCCGGCGGCTGGCGACATCGTTGTCATGATTTAGGGGGCCGCCACCCCCAATGTCGGCAACTCAGCAGTTTATGCCGTCAAGACCAAGGCTAAGCTCAATCCCAATCGCGAGCTGATCGCGAAACTGCGCGCCGCCGAAGTGACTGTCGCGGTGTGCTCACAAGCACTCCACGCCAACCGACTCGCGCCCAAGGACTTGGCTCCCGGCATTCGGGTTGATCTGTCTGCAATGGTAAGCCTTGCCGAGCTGCAGTCGCGCGGCTGGGCGCTTATGGCCGACTAGCGGTCCCTGACGCCAGTGCGACCAGATTGCCCGTGGTGAGGATCTGGGGAAGGACCTGCGCCTCCTTGCCGGGGGCGTAAAACAGATAGAATGGGATGCTGTTACGGCCGTGTTTGGCGAGAAAGCTGGTGATCGCCGGATCACCACGAGTCCAGTCGCCGACCAAGGTGACAACCCCATGTCTCGCGAAAGCCTGTTGGGTCGCATCGCGCTCGATCGCCGCTTTTTCGTTGACCTTGCAGGTCAGGCACCAGTCGGCGGTGAAATCGACGAACACCGGCGTGCCGGCTGCGCGAAGCTTAGCCAGCCGCTTTTCAGAAAAAGGTTCGACCAATTGGCTGCGAGCCGCCACGTCCGGCGCGCTGGCGACCGCCGGCACGAGGGCTGCGGTCGTGATCGACAAAAAAGCGGCGGGAAGCAAGGGCAACCAGCTGGGTGACTTGCCGCTGTGCTGCCGTCGTCCGACCCACCACAAACCCATCGCAAGCAGCAGGACGGCTGCCAAACCCAGCGCCATGCCGTCGATCCCGACCTGTCGGCCGAGCACCCAGGTCAGCCCAAGCGCGGTCAGGAACATTGGCACCGAAAGGATGCGCTGCAGGCTCGCCATCCACGCGCCGGGCCGAGGCAACCGCGATCGGAGTGCTGGGAACCAGCCGATCGCAAGGAACGGCAGCGCTAGACCGAGACCGAGCGCGGCGAATACGAGCAGGCCTTGGGTCGGCGGCAGCAGCAGTGCGGCACCGAGTGCCGATGCCATGAACGGCGCACTGCACGGGGTGGCGATGAACGCCGCGAGCGCGCCGGTGCCGAACGACCCGGTAAGGCCGGTTTGGTTGCCACGTTGTTCGAACGACGGCCCGCGGACATGGAATAGGCCGGCAAGGTTCAGCGCGATCCCCATCACCAGTGCGAGCAAGGCGAGGATCACATACGGGTTTTGAAGCTGGAACGACCAGCCTGCCGTCATCCCTGCCTGGCGCAGCCCGAGTAGAACGAGCCCCAGCGCGACACAGGTCGCTAGCGTTCCGGCGGCGTAAGCCAGCGAGTCGCGCCGCGCGGCATCGCTCGACGATCCAGAGCGCAAGAGGTGGATGGCCTTGAGGCTCAGGATCGGAAAAACACAGGGCATCAAGTTAAGCAGCAGGCCGCCGATCAGCGCGCCAAACAGCGCCCAGCCAAGACCGGTGGCGACGACCGTCCCTTCGGCGGATAGCGTTGGCGCAAGACTGGTGGAGGGGAACGTTTGCGCAGTAGATGACGGGACGGCCGGCGCTTCCAAGTAGGCCGTCGCAGCCGGAAGGTCGCCGAGTGGCGCCACTCCCGACCCTGCCGATCCTGGCCGAAACCGAAGCTGCACCGCGCGGCGCCCGTCAGAGACGATCCCCGACAGGCTGGCCGGAGCATTTGCCATCGATCCGCTGATCCGGATTGCTCCATCAGGCAGGCGCTCGGCGTCTGAGCGCTCGAACACGCCCTCGCCGTTGGGAAAGAATGTTGCGCGCGCGGGATCGAGCCTGGCCGTCGCCGGAACCAGTAATTGCACAACGCGTCCGACAGCGGTGAATTCACCGACTGTCGGAAGCGGCTGCGGTTGCGCCCGCCGGGCCGATGCAATCAGCCCTCGCGACGCGGGGTCGGTCGCTCCCTTCCCGACTGTCAGGTTCAGCTGTACCGATGCCGTTTGCGGAACGCATAGCGAATCCGAGCAGATCAGGAAGGCGAATTTGCCCTTTACTGGCAGCGGGTCACCCGCCCTGAAACTTGCCGGGACCTGCATCGGCGCGAGCAACACATGCTGGCCGCCGTGAACGAAGCTGGTCATCCCGGCCACGCGCAGCACTTCAGGAGCAGGATGCTGGAGCGCGCCAATGCGCACCCCGGTCGGAACTTCCCATTTTACCGAGGGCGGCAAACCGCTGTCGCCTGGGTTCGACCAATATCCGTGCCAGCCCGGATCGGGCGCGAAGCGGATCGCGAGCATCGTCGTCTTCCCCGGCGCGGGGTCGGCCGAGCCGGCGTGCAGCGTCACCGCCACCCGGCTTGCCGGCTGGGCGCTTGCCGCGGCGATTGGCGAAAGCCAAGCGCCGAGGACGAACAGCATGGCAACGAGGAATCTTGCCAATAGCGACACCATCAAATGCCTTCGACCCGCGCCGCCGGCTTGAGCGGCGGATTGGGCTTGGTGCGCGCCTCATTGACTGCCGCTTTGAGGCCCGCATAATCGAGTGCGCCCTCACTAAGGTAATGGCCGATGATGAAAGCCGGCGTGCCCTGGAGCCCCAAGGCTTCGGCCTGCTGGTTGTTGCGTTCCAGTAGCGCGTCGATCTCGGCGGCATTCTTCTTCAAGTCCGCCTGGAGCCGGGTCCAGTCGGCGCCGGCCTTGGTCACCGCCGCCCGGATCGAATGCTCGCTCAGTGGTCGCGGGGTCTTCATCAGTGCGTCATGCACCTGGGCATGCTTGCCCTGGTAATTGCTGGCAATGGCGACGCGGGCAGCAGCCACCGACTGTTCGCCGAAGACTGGCCAGTCACGATAGATAATGCGGATCTTCTTGTCGCTCGCGGCGAGCTTCTGCAGCTCGGGATGGACCTTCTTGCAGAATGGACATTGATAGTCGGTGTATTCGACGATCGTAAGGTCGTATTTGTCCGGTTTGACCATTGGCGCGACCTTGTCCTCGGTGAACGCCTCGCGGCTCAAATCAGCTGCTGGGACGGGAGCGGTGGCAGGAGTTGCGGGGGCGCTGCTGTCGCCGGGCCCGCCGGTGGTGAGCACGGTGGCGATCGAGGCAGTCGACAGGAACAGCAGGGCAATCAGGCTCTTGGTCATAAGCGGGTCTCCTTGATGAGGTTGATCTTGTCGCTCAGTGCGGCGCGTGAGATTTCCCCGGTGTGGACCGAGCGGACCTTGCCCGCCGCGCCAACGAAAATGGTTGAGGGCAGCGCCCCGCCATAGGCTGCCGACAATCGGGCACCGTCGTCGAGCAAGACGGTCGCGAGATCGATGCCGTGCTGGGCGGGCAATTCGGATGCGACCTTCGCCAGGTCGCCCTGATTGACGAACAGGAAAGCGACCTCCGGATGCTTGCGCGCGGCTTCGGCGAGCAGCGGCATTTCGCGGCGGCACGGCGGGCACCAATCGGCCCACAGGTTGAGGACATAGGGGCGGCCTTCGAGCATGGCCGGATCGAACTGTGCCCCCGACAAGTTCTTGATCCCCTCTGGCGAGGTGACGAACGGAGATTCGACACTCGTCCTCAGCAGCCGGTCGACGCCATACCAGCTTCCGCTCATCGCGATCAGCAAGGCGACCAGGCGGAAGCGGCGATCAACTGGTGCTTTCCACGCCAGGAAGATTGCCGCGGCCACCATCCCGGCAAGGGGGACGAAGCCACCCTGCCAAACCTTGAACACGGCCAGCGGCTCGTCGCTGAAATCGGTGAGGTGGGCGGCAACATAAGCGAGCCGCGCAACGACGAATCCTACCGCCGCCGCGATCGGAACGACGCTAGTGGTCGTCCTCGCGAACCGGCGATTCGATCCGATTGCCACGAATAGCCAAAGCGCTGCGACCGCGGCGAGGCGGTCGGCGGACAACGCGAGCGGGCCGAGCTGGAGAATCGGGCTCATGCGCTCGGACGGCTCGCGACAGAATGGAGATCTTGGATCATGAGTACCAATTGGCGGTGCCAGCTTAAGTCGCGCTTACGGTCCGGCGGTAAAATCCGTAAGCCAGCCTTAAGCTGCGCCGCTCAGGGCGCCCGCGAGGGAGAAATATGCGCATCCTGGTCATCGAGGACGACGAGATTTTATTCGACGCGCTCCGCACTGGGCTGGTGCTCGAAGGTTTTGCGGTGGATGCGGTCGAGACCCTCGCCGACGCGCGAGAAGCCACCGCGACCGTAGACTATGATGCTGTCGTGCTCGATATCGGCCTGCCCGACGGCACCGGGCTGGACCTGCTTGGCGAATGGCGCAAGGCTGGCCAGTCGGTGCCGGTGCTTCTGCTCACCGCGCGCAACAGCACGCGAGACCGGATCGACGGGCTCAATAGCGGCGCCGACGATTATCTCGGCAAGCCGTTCGACCTGGATGAACTCGCCGCTCGGATCCGCGCGATTGCCCGGCGCGCCAAGGGTAATGCCTCGCCGGCGGTTCGGTGGGGCGACTACACGCTGGACAGTGCATCGCGCGAATTGACCAGAAATGGTCAGGTGATCGACTTGTCCCGGCGCGAGTTCGGGTTGCTCGAAGCCTTGTTCGAGCAACCCGGCCGCATCTTCTCGCGCGCTCAGCTCGAGGAACGCCTTTATGGCTGGCAGGACGAGATCGGAAGCAACACGGTGGAAGTCCATGTCCACAAACTCAGGGCCAAGCTCGGCCGGGAGGTCATCCAGACCGTGCGCGGGCACGGCTACAAGGTCGCGCGGCGATGAGGTCGCTGAGAGTCCGATTGTTCGTCCTGCTCGCGGCGATGACGGTCCTGGTTTGGTCGTCGGCTGCGGTGTGGATCTATTTCAGCACCCGCGCCGAGGTGCGGCGCGTGCTGGACCGCCGTCTGGTCGAAGCAGCGGGAATGGTGGCGTCGCTCGCTACCGATGCCGAGGACTTACTGGTGCGTAGGTCCAGCCAGTCGCGTCTCGTGCCTCTGCCACATTACAGCCGCCAATTGTCTTGCCAGATCTGGACACTCGATGGGCGGCTGGTCGGGCGATCGAGCGGCGCGCCATCGCAGCCGCTTGCCGACGGCGGCTCGGGTTTTTCCGAACGCGTCATCTCGGGCGAGATGTGGCGCGTCTACACCATTGCTGATCCTGCCCGTCAGATCCTTGTGTCTGTGGGTGACAATCTGCGCGTTCGCCAACGATTAATCGGCGACCTCATGCTTGGTTTGCTCGCGCCGGCCATCGCCGGACTGGTTGCGCTCGCTGTGCTGATCTGGGCTGCGGTCGGAGCCGGGCTTGCGCCGCTTCGCGAGGTCACGCGGCTGCTTGCGCGCCGCGATCCTTCGGATTTCAGCGCGCTTGGGATCGAGCGTCCGACACGCGAATTGACCCCGTTGATTGCCGCTATCGACAGCCAGTTTGCGCAGCTCGAGCAGGCGCGCGCGGACGAACGCCATTTCATCGCCAGCGCGGCGCACGAACTTCAGACCCCGTTGGCCGGACTCCGGGCCCATGCTGACATCGCGTCGAAGACCAACGATACCGCGCTGCGCGAGAAGTCGCTCGAAAGCATCCGCAAGTCGGTCGACCGCACCGCGCGGCTGGTCGGTCAGTTGCTCGACTTGTCACGCGAGGAGAACGGTGAACCGCTCCCGCCGCAATGGGTCAGCGTGTCGGCGACAGTCGAGAGCCTGCGCGAGGAGTTTTCAATTGAGCTTGGCAGGACGAACGTCAAGTTGATCGCCACCAATTCAGTCAAGGGCTTAGATATGCATATCTCCCCGGCATCGCTGCTCCTTGCACTTCGCAACCTGATAAAGAATGCCATCGATCATTCACCACCGGCCGGGACGATCGAAATCAGTGCCGAGCAACGCGGGGATCGCGTCGCGGCGTGCGTTCGTGATCAAGGGTCGGGTATCCCCGATGGAGAATTAGATAATATTCGCGGCCGTTTCGTTCGCGGCGCCCGTGCGCGTGGCCCGGGAAGCGGCCTCGGCTTATCGATTGTCGAGCTGGTCCTTTCGCACGTCGGCGGCAAACTCGAACTTAGTAATTTAACGCAAGGCGGATTCGAAGCCGCAATAGTCGTACGCCCCGAGCTAACGCGGTGTCCTGACTCGAGTTAGGTGGCGGAGGCCATCAAACTGAGTTGAGACGCAATCCTCGGAAAGTGACATTGATTGTCGGCTCTTCCCGATGTCAACTTTGCAGCCTCGAAGGCAGACAGTCCGCGGCCATTCCCAATCCTTCGCTAATGTCAGCTTTCCTCCTTGGGCGGGAGCCAGCAATCGACCTAAACTTGTCATTAGCCGAAAGTGGCATTGCTAATTGACCGTTAGCCACGTCTGTTTGTTTGACCTTTAATGATCGCCGATAAACGGAAGCTAGGGGCAACCTCTGCTTAGGTTAGGGGTTCCGGGGGAAAACCCCTTGTATCACGTACGGCGCCGCCCCTTCGCGCGTGCGGCGAGAGGTTCATTATGAGTAAACGCATTCTACTCTCCGCCAATGCTCTGGCCTTAGGTCTTTTTGTGGCTTCGCCTGCCGCAGCGCAGCAAGTTTGTGAGGTTAATGGAACTAGTACGACTGCGGGTAGTGTATCGGGGACACGTTCATTAGCCTGTGGCGCCTCGGCTAGTGCAAATGGCAGCTACAGTACGGCTTACGGAAACAACGCTTTTGCTCTGGGGACCGGTACAACGGCGATCGGCACCGGGGTCGGCGCTATTTCCAACGGTTCCACCATCGGGTGGCAGTACTTAAATGGTGTTGCCAATAACATCGGGGCGACGGCAGTGGGCGTCGATGCAGGTGCATCCGGGCGAGGAACGCTCGCAATTGGTGATCACGCTACCGCGGGTATCTTCTTAGGCGGAACCTTGGCGCCAGTGAATTTTGCCACCGCGCTCGGCTCAGGGGCAGTGGCAGATGACGTCAATTCGGTGGCCATTGGCTACAACACGGTGACATCAGCAACTAACCAAATCGCGGTCGGCAATCGTACCATTGGCCAGGTTGCGAACGGCGACATCAGCATCTCTTCCACTGATGCCGTAACCGGCCAGCAATTGTTCGCCACTAATAGCAATGTCTCATCAAACACCACGGCAATTACAGCGATCCACGCTGTCAACACGGCCCAGGACGCGCAGATCGCTGCCCTAGAGTCGGAAAGCCAGTATGTGACGATTAATTCGACCGGCGGAACCCTGGCCTCGGCTACCGGCACCGACGCGATCGCGATCGGTAATGGCGCGAATGCCTCGGGAGTCGACAGCGTTGCCATCGGTCATGGCGCGGTGGCACAAAACGGCGCCGCAGTGTCTATCGGCAAGGGCAACGTCGCCTCGGGCACGGGTGCGGTGGCGATCGGCGATCCCAACACTGCCGCTGGCCAAGGGGCGGTTGCACTTGGTAATGACAATACGGCAACGGGCGAAGGCGCTGTCGCTATCGGCGATAATAACAATGCCGTTGGGCTCGGTACAGTCGCGCTTGGCAACAATAGCTTAGCAACCGGCGAGGGCGCTGTCGCCATCGGCGACGTTGCGGTAGCTAATACGAACGGTGTCGCGATCGGAAACGGTGCTCACAACCAAGCGTACAACAACTCTGTCGCGCTTGGCAGCGGGAGCGCAAATACCGCCGCCAACCAGGTGCACGTTGGCAACCGGACCATTGGCGGCGTGGCTAATGGCACCGCAGCCAATGACGTTGCAACTGTCGGTCAGCTAAATGCAGCGACGACAGGTCTCAGCGCAAGTATCGCCTCGATCAACAATTCGATCGCGTCGATGCAAGGCGATATTGGTGTTCTTTACGACCAAAATCGTCGGCAAGACAAAAATATTGGCAAGGCCAATGAAGGCGTAGCGATGGCGTTGGCAATGGAGAGTCCCAACGTCCCGGCCGGATCGACCTTTGCATTGTCCGGCGGCATCGGTGGCTATCAAGGGAAGCATTCGCTTGCGACTGCAATCTCAGCAGCTATGGGCGAAAAAGCTACCATTTCTGCTGGTGTCGGATACGGCATTAACAGCGGGGAGATCGGCTATCGCGCCGGTTTCCAGATTGCGTTCTAAGGCTTACGAAAAGGAGGGGTGGCTTGCAGTGAGCCGCCCCTTTCACACATAACTTTATCGCTAAGTACTGCTGCCTACGTGCCGGGCTGTGCGAATAGCCGAATAATAACACGACATGCGGAACTCAAGTTTCCACCTGTCGGCGCTAGAGACAGCTTTCGACCCATTGCGGACACCGCTGAAGCGGGTCGAAAGCGGACATCGGAGCGTCATCTGACGGTTGCGGTCTGCGTTTGCAGGTTTGAAACCTAGCGATGCAAGTCTTGGGTCTTGTCCGTATAAGTCAAAGTTGAGGGCCGGCGTCGCCGCCGGCCCTCCATTTGCTCTGCTCGCGCGATTAATTGCAGCGCATATTGCCGCGATCGATCTCGCGCCCGATAATCGCCCCAGCTGCGCCACCAATGATCGTGCGGACCGTTCGCGAACCGCCAAGATTGATCTGGTTACCGGCTATTGCGCCAAGCCCACCACCGATGATCAACCCGGTCGTGCCATCGCTGCGGCGGCAATAGTATTTACCGTTCTGGCCGCGATAGATGCGGTCATTCCGGGTAAGGCGGCGGTCGGCGTAATATCGCCCGTCGCGATAATAACGGTCAGCATAGTAAGCGTTATAACCAGGCTGGTAGCGGTTCCAGTCATAACGGCTGTACTGACGCCAGTCCTGACGCTGGGCACGACGGAGTTCGCGGCGGCACTCGCGCATTTCTTTGCGATATTCGGCACGGCTATCAGCTCGGCGAAGCTCCCGGTTACATTCGCGCAGTTCGCGACTGTAATTGCGGTTCTGCGCGTCGGCTGGGGCGGCCAGCGCGATCGGCGAAGCCACGGCAAAGGCGGTGGCGGCAAGGATCATGCGGTTCATGTTCACTTCCTTCGAAATCACCCAAAAAGTGTTGGGCTCGAAGGATTAAACGACTGCGTCGGGGCGGTGTTGCGTGAACCCAAAACAACAACTCGTTCAGGATCATTTGGCTCGTGCTGAACTCAGGTCATCGGCAAAGTCGCGTTGCGGCCGAGACGTTTCTCCTCCATCTTCCTAGCAAGGGAGAGACCCATGTTTGCAGCCATTTTCGCAAGCGCCGCGACCTTTCAACTGGCGCCTTGCGCAATTGAGGGCGTTCCCGCCAACTTCGAACAGGAACATGGTGTGCAATGTGGTTGGGTGTCGGTGCCGCTCCGTGCCGCCGCCCCAGAGGGTAAATCAATTCGGCTGTGGACTGCGCGTATCTCCGCTGTGGGCGTAAAATCTGAAGACCCGGTGCTTTACATCAATGGTGGGCCAGGCATCGCAACCGTGGATGCGTTCTTGCCTTACCTGACCGAGAGCAAAACCTTGGAGCTCCTTCGTCAGGGCAGAGACGTTATCCTGTTTGACCAGCGAGGTTCCGGCCGATCAGAAGAGCTGCTGTGTCCTTCGCTCGCAAGGAACCTAAACGCTATCGAAGCTGCCGGTCTCAACGTCGACGAAGAAGAGGCACGTAGTCGTGCTGAATTCGCTAGCTGCAGACGGGAGCAAGAGAAGACGGGTTTAGAACATAGTGCATACACGACCGGTGCCACAGTCGCGGATATGGAGGTTCTTCGTCGTACATTTGGCGTCTCGCGGTGGAACCTTGCCTCGATCTCTTACGGTAGTCTCGTGGCGCTCCACGCGATGCGAACAACTCCCAGTTCGATTCGGTCCGTGATCCTCAATTCCCCATATCCTCCCAACAGTGTTACTTGGGCGGAGCAAGCTTCGAGTGCTGCGGCAGCCTATATCGCGATCGACCGCGAATGTACGTCCCAGCCGGCGTGTTACAAGCGCTTTGGCGCACTTATACCGAAACTCGAGGCGACGCTCGCGCGGCTCGAGAAGTCCCCGCTGAAAGACGACGGCAAGTTAATAACGGGGCGTCGATTTGCCTCCGCACTTTGGCCGATGGCAGTTCGATCAAGCTCCGTCCGCTTCATTCCTCTTGCCATAGACCGTGCGCACTCTGGCGACACTGCAGTAATCAAGAAGCTGGTTGCAAAGTTTGCGGGCGGGGACAGCTTCGGCGACTTCTCTCCTGCCCAGGCCTATGCGATTAGCTGCTATGAATCAGGCTTTACGGCGGCCTGGTTTAGGCGCGCCCGTGCGCTCTACCCTGCCTTGGTAAACCCCGCTTCCGACGATGCTTGGGATCGCATGTGCGCAACCTACCGTCCAGGCTTCGCGGACCCGTCCTTTTTCGCTCCGGTAGCCAGCGACATTCCCACTCTTATTTACGCAGGCTCACTGGACCCGGCCACACCGGTCGTCGACGCTTACCAGGCAATGCGTTTTCTGACCCGTGCGACGCTCGTCGAGGTTCAAGGCACCGCGCACGGTCCAATGTCAGTCGACGAGTGCACCCGCGGTATTGCCGCAGCTTTTCTAGCTAATCCCGCGTTACGACCAGACACATCCTGCGTTTCGAAGCGCGGGCCGATCGACTTTGCCACAAAGGGGCTTAATGAACTACTGACGCCTGATAAGACATAGGCAAGCCGAACGTCAGCTATGGGTCGAATGCTGTCTCATGCGATTTAGCGGCCAAGAAAGGTGGGAACCTGACCGCAACTAAAGAACGGTTTTATCCGTTCAGGAATGCATCATTTGGGATCAAATCTTGAAACCCATGACGTTCAGCCAACGCTGAGAGCTCGCGGCGGAACCACGCCTTATCCTGATCCGCCCACGAAACTTCCAAAGTGTGCCGTGCTGTCCGAGTTGCAGCGTTCTGAAATATTATTGGGTTCGATTGGGAAAGCGCAGAAAGAACGAATAATAACCTACCTATGACCTCGAGCGTGCCGCTGGAATCGCGGGCGATCGGGTCGAACGCCGTCGAGAAGAGATCCTCCACCGTGAGGGAGGGGCCATAAACCCGGTTAAAAGTCCGTTTCGCTTGGTCTTTGCTCCGAGAATCAGCAAAGCTCGAAAAGATACGAAGCAATGCACCGATTGCGTCGATTGCAGTTCCAGGATCGTTGACCGCAGGTGACATGGCTCTCGATGCGATTTCGGCCAAGACGATTAGACCGAAGCGTGCGTCCTGATCGAACTCTCGCGCACCGCTGACTTTTACAAATGTCCTAAGCCTTTTAGCGAGGGGGTCAGCAAGAGTGGACGGGACCATCAACACTGGCCGCGCTTGGTGGACGACCGACCCAGGGAGGACACGAAGATGAACTGTAATTTCGTGTTCTTCCGCGAACGCTTGGAGGGACTCGACATCGACGTGAGTGACAGCCCCGATGCAGTCAGAATAAATAGGCACAAACGCTTTGGGGACCGTGGCTTGCTGCAATGCGCCCAATCCAGGCGAGTGACCCGCTAATTCCATTGCCGGACTTGCTGCACGTTCCAAGCGGCGGATAGTATCTCCGACCCTTCCAAAGTGACCCAATTGAGAGATCCACCGTAGCAAGGTGACGGTAATTATTAGCAGCACCCCAAGCGTTGCGAAAAACAACAGTACCTTTCCACGCTCGTCGTAGAAGCCAGCCGAAAGTCCGATGATGCCGACGATCGCGAAGAGAAAGCTTCCTAGGAAAGTCGACAGCGTGTTTTGCGCGGTGGGATCAGCCAATAACACCTTTGTCGATCGCGGCGTCACGTTGGATGTTGCCGATCCGTAGGCTGTGACCATAATCGACAGCGAGAAGGTCGTGACTGCGAGCATGCTGGTCGCAATGACGTTTAGGATGCTGTCCACCGATCCTGAAGCGAGTGAAAGATTGGGATCGAAAGGTATTAAGTGTCCAATCGTCCCCGAAAGAGCAGCCACCACAATAGCGGCGAGGCTGAACAGAGCTGCCCGAAACCATATTTTTTCGCGGATGCGGTTCCACAACCACCCCGCTTTACTCATCACCATGATGTCGCCTTTCCTCGCTCCATTAGCGAGCTTTCGAGAACTGCTTGATACGATCGCGGAGCCTTGGCCGACTTGTTGACGCCTCGCACGGGGCGTCGTCTTCGCCGATAGGATCAAGCAAATTCTGGGATGCGACAAACTCTGCAAGTTCGGCGGTATCCTCCTGTACATATGGCCTCAGCGAGTGCCCTTGACGGCGGAGGATCTCGATAGCTTCAATGATGGGGCCCTTGGCGCATCGCTGTGCCACGTCGTTCATGTCGCAGCCCAGATGTTCCGCGATTAAACTATTCCGGATCTCCGCTATCCTGGCACCGACGCGATCACTGCCACTTTGGTCTGCATCAATGGCGACATCACATTCACTGTCGAAGCCAAGCGAGCGATTGTTCATGTTAGAGGATCCTATGCGTAGGATCCTGTCATCAACGATTGTCAGTTTGGCATGAACGTATATGGCAGTCCCGCCACTGGTAAACGGATGGTAGATTTTGAATCGACCCTTGCGATCGAATTTTTTGATCATCGCGAAGAGCTGGCTCCGCGCCGTATCCATGGCGACCTGTTCCAGCCATCCATCAGCGGACTTGGGCATAATAATGACGAACTCCGGCGGATCATCCTCCTGCAGTCGGCGAGCGATCGCGGCGGCGATTACTCGTGAAGCAAAATACTGATTTTCGGCGTACAAGTACCGTTTCGCTGTTGCGATCATGTCGAGAAACAACGCTTCGTTTTCTCTGATCGCCTGAGCGTCCTTGTGCTCGCCCCTGGTCAACGCGAATGCAATGTCGACATTTTCAAAACTAGGTGGAGCCGCGAAGGGCCAATCCGCCGGTTTAGCGACTTGGGGCAGAGCTTTACCTGTTGCGCGTAGCCAACGATCGGATGCAATTTTATGCGCTTGCTGTGCGGCAGGACCGTCAAAGACCATCGATAGATCGTGCCAAGGTTCAGAGTTGTCGCCATCGGGTGTTACTCGGCGCGGGTCGTTATCTTTGTGCTCGCGCGTGTCCCACCGCCCGCTCGTGGCGTCGATCCCGCCACAAAAAGCCAAGCTCCCGTCAATCACAACCAGTTTCTGATGATGACTTGCGCCAACAGGATGCACGCCATCGAATTTGATCCGCAAGCGATTGCTGATCATCCAACGAGCAATTGTAAATATCATGCGGCCGCGGAAAAGGATTTTCAGTGCGCCGAAGTTCCATTTCAATATGTAAATCTTCAAAGCTTTATTGCGGCGTAGGAGGCTGACGATAAATGCTCGGAGGGTCTGCCCACCCGCGCCACCTTGCATGTTAACTCGCGTGTCGAAGTCCCAACCCACGAACACAATCTGTTTCTTGGCGCTCTCAAGAGCTAGCTTTAAGTCCGCGAAGTACTGCTCGCCGTCGATGATCACTGACGCCCGGTCAGCCCTGTCGACGCTTTTGCAGTTAATGCCAGGTCTGAATATCCCTCGAGAGGTCTTCGATTTTGCGTTCATCGCATCTCGTCTCCGCGAAAGCCGTAAGCTTATCGTACTGATCCTACGCGTCGAGGGTTATCTCCACGTCCGTCCGGAACCGGCGGAAACCTGACATTGCACGAGTTTCCTGAAACACTTGGCCTTCGCGTCTTCGGCGCTACGAAGCCTGTATGGGGGCAGTGGCTCGCGAGCGAACGCAATTCCCGCGATAACGTCGCTGTTGGTCGAGATTCTCCTTCAATACCTCTGGGTCGGCTGAAAGCCCGGAGTCGGCGGCTATCTCCAACAGCACTCTGCTTTGGAATACGATCCTGGCATTCAGCGCCGCTAAATCTGCTACCAATTTGAGATTGGCGCGGCGTTCAGCGGTGCTGATTGGACCGCTGAACGCGAGGTCACCGAGCAACGCGGCTTGGTCTAGTTCCTCGGACTGGCTTCGCCGAAGCCCGGCGATCTCGTCGAACAAAGCCGCGAATGTCGCCACGCGGTCCGGGCGGAAGTGGAGCAGGGTCTCGCCATTGAGTACCGTCTCCCAAGCGTCGTTGGGCCAAGGCCGGTTGGGAGTCCGGTAAACGGGCGGGAATGCCGGGTGGTAGATGTCATTCGCGAAGAGCGCCGGGTTTCCGGCCCACATCGGATCGCTTTTGAGCAATTCGTCGCGCAGTTCAGCCAAACGTGGTTCAAGGCAATCGTTGATTGCCAAGCGCTCGGAAGCATTGGCGAGGTTGTGGCTCACCTCGGCGCTGATCCGTCGGTCGCTGTCGCGGACCTCGCCCTGCCACTGCCAATTCGAAACGAGTTGCTCGGCGCCAAGTGCGATCAACACGCCGACAACCACAACGATCAGTTCGAAAACGAATAGACGGGCTGTGATCTTGCCTTTTCCCTCCTGCCACCAGTGACGGATGGATCTAAACATGCGCTGAGCCCGCGCGCCAAAAGTCGTCGATATTTACCGGGCTGATCATGCGTGAGGGCCCCCGACCGAAATGTAGGCTAGCAGATGTACTCATGTCTGCAATGGGTCGAGAGATGACCCCGGCTGGAACGGTGGGAATGGGACATTCTAATTTTGTTCGCCGAAATGGGCGATCGGTTGCTCCACGAGAAAGAACCGTCTCTTTTTTCGATTTCCTCAGCCGGAAATCTCCTGATCGCGCAAAAACCACTGATACCATCAGTATATCAGTCCGGATTGAAAGGTAGTCACGGCGGCAGGCGGCGATAGCCAGTCCCATCATACCTGCCATGCGGCCAAGACCAGTTTTGCAAAGGAGTCCGCGATGTGTGCGAAACCCAACCCGAGCAACAACTATACCAAGCCGAATGTAACTCGAACGCACTCGTGACGCTTTCCCCAGCCTAGGCGTTCGCATTATCAGTGAATGCCCACGATGCGGATGCAAATAGAACGACAGCGAAACTCTTGCTGTTTAGTGGGTGTGTTCCGGTGCTGCGAACAAGACCAGTTCCACTCGCTCAGAGCCAGCTACGTAGGCGTCATGGCCAGGGGGAATCTCAAAGAAATCCCCGGACGTGATGCGCGTCTCGGTATTTGTCTCAAGCATGCGAACGACAAGCTCACCTGACATGCAATAGCCAGTGTGTCGCATCGGGCAGGACTCCGGAGAACCCAAGAGTGGCTTCTCATCTTTTTCCCAGGTCCACCCCGGTTCAAAAACCGCCCGCATTCCCGTGGTCCCGTCCTTCATCTTAAGGATAGAAATGCCCCCGGCCTCTTTCATGTCGAGCTTTTCGTCAGGTTCGTCAAACCGCCGAGTTTCAATCTCAGGTTCCATATCGGCCTCCCTCGCGCATGCGATGCTACCAACTACAGTGGCAGAGGATGACATCAATTGTTTGGTCCGCCGTCAAGTTTGCATTTCTTGGGTCGGCAATGGGTTGATTGCTGACATTTCGTGCTGACCGACCTCTAAAGTGCGGTGGAAAGAGTCTTTTTGGGAAAGGAACGTCGTCCGACTGTTGGCCGGGAACAGTGCTAATCCGTACTGGAAGTAGGAAGTCACGGCTGCGTCGACGATCACATGCGCCATAAGCGTGCGAACCTCGGCGGACCGCGAGATTCCAGCGTCCGCTGCATGGCTTCTCCCAGCATGGCGGGGCCGATGTCTCTTTTCTGATGAAGCTCATCGATCGCCAAGGCAACCCACCGCCTCGTTCGATGAGCTGGCGCTGCTTTACGCAATTGTAGCGTTCGATGTACTCGAATCGCAGTCATCGATCGAACGGTTTAACCACCATGCTGGCGTGACGGGATTCGTTTCCGTCACTCGCCTGTAGGGAAGAATTGCGCGTTCTCTCTTGGCCTCAACACGACGAAGCCTAGCGAACGCGTGGCCCACCAAAGGGAAGCGGCGGCGGCGGGCGACGGTCGCGGCGCGGTAATTGCGCCTGATAAGCGACACCGCAATGATCGACGCAATATGGGTAGCCCGGGTTCGACGGAATGCCGCAGAAGTGGAAATCGGGCTCGCCGGGATGGCCCATTGGCCAACGGCAGACGCGATCATTCAATTCCAACAGGCCAGTCTTGTCGGACACTTCGTCGCTCGGCTTGGCAGGAACCAGACGGCGCGGCGGGGCGGGGGGTATCGGCGCCTGCGTGTCGCCAGGGCCTTGGCGAATAAATCCGCCCGGACCGACCGAACGATATTGCATGTTAGGATCCAGCTGTTGCTGCGGCTGATTGGCACGATGCGGCATCACGGGTTGCTGCGGATGGCGCGAATGGCCAAATTTGGGGCCGTCACCCGGCGGCGCATCGCCCGGCGCAACATCGGCGGCATGGGCCGCAGCAGGCGGTGCTTCGGTGACGGGCGGCTTTGCCGCTGCCGGCTTGGGCGCGGCGACCTTCTTGGGTGCGGCAGGCTTCTTCCCGGCTTTCGACTTCTCTTCGCCCGCCTTTACTGGCGAAGGGCGCGAACTCGAGGCCCAGGCGATGAGCCTTGCCGATCACGGCGTTGCGACTGACGCCGCCAAGATCTTCCGCGATCTGACTCGCGGTCGATCCCTTGGCCCACATCGCCTTCAGGCGATCGATGCGTTCTTCGGTCCAGGACATGAAAACTCCAAGCTTGCTTGCGGGGCGCCGCCAGTGCCGATAGGCGATTGCCCGATGATGAGCCAGCCCCCCACCAACAACGGCGCAGCGCGCCTCCGCAGCCAGCCGGGCGAGCCGACACTCAGCGGAGTAAATTGGGGTGGGCTGAAGACCCTCTATATCAAGGAGGTCAGGCGTTTCTTCAAGGTGCAGATGCAAACCGTGTGGGCGCCGGCCATCACGACCATGCTTTATCTCATCATTTTTACTGTCGCATTGGGCCGCAGCGGCCGCACTGTGATGGGCGTCCCGTTCGCCGATTTCATCGCCCCCGGCCTTATCATCATGGCGATGCTGCAGAACAGTTTCGCCAACGGAAGCTTCTCTTTGATGGTCGGCAAGATGCAGGGCACCATCGTCGATTATTTGATGCCGCCGCTGTCGGTCGGCGAATTGATGGCCGCACTCGCGGGCGCCGCCGTTACACGGGCTATCCTAGTCGGAATGGCAGTGTGGTTCGTGATGTGGCTTTATCCGGGTGTCCACGTCGGCGTCGCGTCACCGCTAAGCGTGCTGTTCTTCGGCCTTGCGGGATCGACTATGCTGGCCTTACTCGGCCTGCTGACATCGCTTTGGGCCGACAAGTTCGACCAGGCCGCGATGGTGACCAACTTCGTTGTCGCCCCGCTCTCGCTGTTGAGCGGCACCTTCTATTCGGTCGATTCGCTTTCGCCTTTCTTTCAGCGACTGAGCCACGCCAATCCGTTTTTCTACGTGATCTCCGGCTTTCGCCACGGATTTCTCGGCGAGGCCGACTCGCCGATCATGCTGGGCGCGTTCGTGCTGATCGGTATCAACGTGGTCCTTGCCGCCGTCTGCTATGCGTTGCTGCGCAGCGGTTGGAAAATCAAGAATTAGCCGCTGCCTCCATGTCCGGGTGCCAGCCACTCGACTTATCGGCACGTGGAGTCATTTCGTGGTGATCAGGATGAACCTCGCACAACCTATGGACTAAACCGACGCGCTCCTCGTTTCTTTGAGTGAACGGCTGATAACGATGTCATTCAGCACCCTATCATTGATGCCCTCCTAAAACGGGAACATCAATTGCTCACAAGGAGAGCTAATATGCGTAAGTTCATGATTTCAGCTGCAGTTGCGATTAGCGCGATGTCAATGGCTGCACCGGTCGCGGCGCAATATGCCCCGGTCCGGCCAGCGCCCGGCTACAACAATCATTATGGTCAGGTTCGCGTTCTTCAGGCTCGCGTCGATCGCGCCCAGCGCGAAATTCGCAACCTTGATCGCCGCAACATCCTGTCTAACCGCGAAGCGCGATCGCTCAATCGCGAAGCGAGATCGATCGAATACCGTCTCCGCATGCTGGCCCGCAATGGCCTGAACTGGAACGAATCGCGCAATATCAATAACCGGATCGTTCGCCTCGAACGCAATATCTATCGCCAGGCGACCGACGGCAATCGCCGCGCCGGTTACGGCAACTATCGCTATCCCGATCGAGATCATGACGGCCGCAACGACCGTTATGAAGACGATCGCGGGACGCGCTACGATCGCCGCTAAGGTTTACCAAGCGCCTGTTGCGTAAAGGAAGGGCGGCACCATCCGGTGTCGCCCTTTTCTTTTGTGCAGTCGGGGCGATATAGGCTGCCGGCGAACGCACATCCCCATCGATCCAGGAGACTATTTCATGGCCATCACGCCGCTCATGCCCGTCTATCCGCGTTGCGAAGTGCGGCCGGTGCGCGGGGAAGGGGTTTATCTGTTCGGCGAGAATGGCGAGAAATATATGGATTTCGCCAGCGGCATCGCCGTCAATCTGCTTGGCCATAGCCATCCCCATCTGACCAAGGCGCTGCAGAAGCAGGCGGAAACGCTGATCCATGTCTCCAACCTCTACGGCTCGCCGCAGGGCGAGAAGTTCGCACAGCGTCTGGTCGATCTGACATTTGCCGACACGGTGTTCTTCACCAATTCGGGCGCAGAGGCGGTCGAATGTGCGATCAAGACGGCGCGCCGCTACCATCATGCCAAAGGCCATCCGCACAAGAAGGATCTGATCACCTTTTCCAACGCCTTTCACGGCCGGACGATGGCCACGATTAGCGCCGCCAATTCCGAAAAGATGCATGACGGGTTCGAACCCCTGTTGCCGGGCTTCACCTACGTCGAGTTCGACAATCTTGAAGCGGCGCTTGCGGCGATCACGCCCAACACGGCGGGTTTCCTGGTCGAACCGATCCAGGGCGAGGGCGGCATTCGCCCCGCATCGAAGGAATTTATGACTGGGCTTCGCAAGGCTTGCGACGAACACGACCTGATGCTGGTGCTCGACGAAGTGCAGTGCGGCGTGGGGCGCACCGGTTACCTCTACGCACACGAATATTACGGCATCACTCCGGACATCGTCGCCAGTGCCAAGGGTATTGGAGGCGGCTTCCCGATGGGTGCTTGCCTTGCGACCGAAAAAGCGGCGGCCGGCATGGTCATCGGCACACACGGGTCGACCTACGGCGGCAACCCGTTCGCGATGGCGGCGGGCGAAGCAGTTTTCGATGTCGTCGCGAATGAAGAATTTCTTGGCAATGTGCGGGCGAGGGGTGAGCGCCTTCGCACCGCTCTGGAGCAGATGATTCCGAACCACGATCACCTGTTCGAAAGCGTGCGCGGCGTCGGCCTGATGCTAGGCATCAAAATGAAGAGCGACAGCCGCTCGTTCGTCAACTGGCTGCGCAGCCAGGGCATCCTGCTGGTTGCGGCAGGCGACAACGTCGTCCGCGTGCTTCCGCCACTGATCATCGACGAAAGCGATATTCGGGAATTCGTCGACGGATTGTCGTCGGCAGCCGCGAAATACGAGGCGCCCGAGGCGGCGTGAACGAGAAGGAAGTGAAAGGAATAGAAGTCGATACGGCGCTGGGCTTCACCTTGCCCGATCATCATGCCCGCGGGCGCATGGTGCGGATCGGCGCGACGCTCGATGAGATCCTCGACAAGCACAATTACCCGCCGGCGATCGAGCATCTGCTGGCCGAGGCGCTTGCGCTGACCGGACTGCTCGGCAATTTGCTCAAGGATCCGAGCGGCCAATTGACGCTTCAGGCGCAGACCGAAAATGGCATCGTCGACCTCCTAGTCTGCGATTATCACAATGGCGAATTGCGCGGTTACGTTCGCCATGACGATGATCGACTTGCCGAGGCTGGCCCCAATCCGACGCTATTTTCGCTGTTCGGCAAGGGTTATCTGGCGATTACGTTCGACCAGGCGGCGACCGACGAGCGATACCAAGGGATCGTCCCGCTCGAAGGAGAGGGGCTGGCTGACGCGGCGCAAAGCTATTTCTCGCAGTCGGAGCAGATCCCGTCGTTGGTCCGGCTCGCCGCAAGGCACGACGAAAAAGGATGGGTTGCGGGCGGCATGATGGTCCAGCACTTGCCTGAGGGCGAGGACGGTCGCGAACGGCTCCACACCCGGCTCGACCATCCGGAATGGCCGCACGTCGCGTTGCTTTCCGAAACCGTCAAGAATGACGAGCTGACTGATCGAGACCTTCCCCTCGACCAACTTGTCTGGCGGCTGTTCCACGAGGAAAAAGAAGTGCGGGCGTTCGATCCGGTCGCGCTCAAGCGAGGATGTCGCTGCGATCCCGACTATGTCCGCTCGGTCATTGCGCGTTTTCCGGTCGAAGAGCGGGCGGCCATGGTCGGTGATGACGGATTCATTCGGGTCGATTGCGCCTTTTGCGCGACCGACTTTCCGATCGACCCTGCGGTACTCGACTAAACGCTTCTAGAATTTGTTCACTAATCTGGGTTAAGTTCGGGGCATGCAATTCGCTCGATTTGCCTTGATCATACTCGCCTTTCCGGTTGCCGCGGGTGCGTTGGCCGGTGCGTCGCTGCCGTCGGCCCTGCATGGGTCGGGGCTTTGGGAGGTCGGCAAGTCGGCCAACGGCGCGGGCAGACAACGCCGTTGTTTGCCCGATCCCGCCATCCTGGCCCAGTGGGAACATCTGGCCGACCAGTGCACGCGCGTGATCATCTCGACAGGGACGAGCAGTTCGGAGGTTCATTACACCTGCGCCAACGGGGGCTTTGGAACTTCGCACATCCGTCTTCTCACGCCCCGCAGTGTGCGAATCGAAACTCAGGGCATCGCGAAGGGCTATCCCTTCGGATACACCCTTCACGCACGGCGCATTGGGAATTGTCCGGCCCGTTAAGCAAACGTTTAACCATGTTCGATTATCAAGTTGCCGTGCTTCCGGATCGGGCGCACGCATTCTCCCAATGAGCGCATTCGAGCGCTACAACTGGGGCCGCCGCGCGCGGCCCCTTCTTTTTTTTCCGATGAGCGCCTAGAGGCGCGGGCCATGATTTCGACTGGAAACAAAGCCGCCGTCGTCCTTCTTTCGGGAGGGCTCAACTCGATGGTCTGTGCAGGGCTTGCCCGCGAGGCCGGCTATCGCCTGCTGGCGCTGACGATCGATTACAACCAGCGCCACCGTGTCGAACTAAAGGCCGCGACGCGGATCGCTCAATCGCTAGGTGCGGAGCGGCACATCATCCTGCCTCTCGACCTTTCCAAATTTGGCGGATCAGCGCTGACTGGCGATGGCGACGTTCCCAAGACCGGCGTCGGCGATGATATTCCGGTTACCTACGTTCCCGCGCGCAACACCATTTTCCTGTCGATTTGCCTTGGCTGGGCCGAGGCGGTGGGCGCCCACGATCTCTACATTGGGGTCAACGCGCTCGATTATTCGGGTTACCCCGATTGCCGACCGGATTTTATCGCGGCCTTCGAAAATCTTGCCAATATTGCCACCAAGTCAGGGGTCGAGGGCGATGGCTTCACCATTCACACCCCGTTGCTGCACATGAGCAAGGCCGACATTGCCCGCGAGGCGGCGCGGCTCGACCTGGATCCGGGCATGAGTTGGTCCTGTTACGATCCGACGCCGCAGGAACGCCCGTGCGGCCTGTGCGATAGCTGCCGCCTTCGCGAGAAGGGCTTCGCCGAGGCCGGACTGACCGACCCGGGGGCGCGATGACTTATGCCGTCAAGGAATGCTTCCTCACCTTGCAGGGGGAGGGCATGCAGGCCGGATCGCGCGCGGTGTTCCTGCGTTTCACCGGATGCAATTTGTGGAGCGGTCTCGAACGTGATCGTGCCGCAGCGCAATGCCGCTTCTGCGACACCGATTTCGTGGGCACTGATGGCGTCGGCGGCGGAAAGTTCGGCGACTCCGACCAGCTTGCCGAGCGCGTCGTTTCCATATGGGGCGAGGAACTAGGAAATCGGCTGGTGGTCGTAACCGGCGGTGAGCCAATGCTCCAGCTCGACACCGACCTGATCGATGCGCTTCACCGTCATTCTTTCCGGGTCGCCGTCGAGAGCAATGGCACGCTTCCGGCCGTGCCGGGGATCGATTGGCTCTGCATCAGTCCGAAGTCTGGTACCGATGTCGTCCAGCGCAGTGGCGACGAGCTGAAGCTCGTCTGGCCGCAGCAGGATCTCGATCTCGACGCGCTGGAACGTTGGGATTTCCCCAACCACCTCATTCAGCCGATGGACGGCGTCGATCGCGATGCCAACCTCGAAGCGTCGATTGGTCTGGTGATGGCGCGACCGAAATGGCGCCTTACCTTGCAGGCGCACAAGATCATCGGACTGGCCTAGTCGCTCTGATTGGCGCCATCGGCCGGTGCCGGCGTGGACTCGGCGGGTTTCGCCTCGTCGCTCTTGGCTTCGGGTGACGTCGCCTTCTTGGCTACCGCATTGCTCTTGGTCGAGGTCGAATCTCCGGTCAGATTTCCGTCCTCTCCGCTTTCATTCCATTTCGAACGATCGACGTCCGCCGCCATGTTGGCGTCGGCACCGCTGATCGCGTCGATCGCGGTCAGGTCGTTGACCTGTAGGTCGTCGGCCGCAAGCGCCTGGTCGACCTGACGGGGATCCTTCGCCGCTTTGTCGCCCCCACACGCAGCGAGCAGGAAGGAAAGGGCCGTCACCGGGATCATCAGGCGCATCGAGCAACTCCGCATTCGAAAAAAAAGAGGCTGCCGGAATGAACCGACAGCCTCTCGATAATCCAACACTCCCGTTACCGGAAGTGTTGTCGCGATTACATCGCGTTGGTCGTGTTCGCATCGACCGCATTGGCATCGACAGCATTCGCATCGACGGCATTCGCGTCCATGGTCATGTTGGCGTCCATCGCATTCGCATCGACGTTCATCGTGTCGTTCATGACGTTTTCAGTGGTCATGGTTTCATCGACATTGACAGTGTTTTCAGCGGCCTCGTTGTTGCTGCAAGCCGAAACCGCCAGGGCCGCAGCCGCGACCAGGATAAGAGCACGCATTCAAAACTCCCTTGATTTTTTTTTGGACTTGTAGCGGGGCCATCCCCGCTCCCAAATCGAGGCGGACAATAGTGTTTCAGGTCCGCGCGCTCAAGGCAAATTGTGCAAAGCCGACAGATTTGCCAGAAAAGCGGGAAAAGTGGACCGCAAAGCGGCGTCCAGATCGCCCATTTGAGCAGGTCTGCCGAGCTTTTCCAGACTGGTAACTCCGAAATCAGCGATGCCACAGGGCACAATTCCGCCGAAGTCGCTCAGATCCGGTGTGACGTTGATCGAAAAGCCATGCATCGTCACCCAGCGTTTCACCCTGACGCCGATCGCACCGATTTTTGCTGCTGCAGGTCCTTGCCCGGTCCAGATGCCAATGCGACCAGGTTCTCGCCGTGCCGATACGCCCAGATTGTCGAGCGAATCGATCATCCAACCTTCGAGGGAATGGACGAAATTGCGAATGTCGCGGCCGCGCCTGTCGAGGTCGAGGACGAGATAGCCGACCCGCTGGCCCGGCCCGTGGTAGGTATAACGGCCGCCGCGACCGGCTTCGTAGACCGGGAAATTCCTCGGGTTGAACAGTTCTGCCGGATCGGCGCTCGTCCCCGCGGTAAACAAGGGTGGGTGCTGCAGCAGCCACACCAGTTCCGTCGCAGTGCCCGCGCGAACGTCGGCCGCCCTATGCTCCATCGCCGCAAGCGCGTGTTCGTAGGGGGTCAGGCCGTCGCTCACCCGCCATTCGATGTCGCCGATTGCCGTCATTTCTCGGCAATGCCTCGAGTGTGATTGCAGTGCAACCGATTGCAACGCGGCCGTCCGCTTCGCATAAGGCAGGCAAATGCGGGGAGATTCATGATGCGACTGTCGATCGGAACGGCTTGGGACCAGACGCGGGGGATTGTGGCACGCGATGGAGCTTTGATCGCAATTGTAGCAGCGGCGCTGTTCGTCCTGCCAAGCGCATTGAGCACGCTGATCGCCCCTCAAAGCGCCAGCATCACACAGGAAAGTGCGAATGCTTCCGGCGTCGGCGGGATTGTCCAGATCATCATGACCCTGATCAGCCAGGTCGGCGCACTGGCGTTGACGGCTATTGCCCTAAGGCCGGGCCTTTCGATCGGCGAAGCGCTGTCGACCGGGCTCCGCCGGTTATTTCCGGCGATCGGTGCATCCTTGCTCTACATCCTCCCAATGCTGGTCGTCGTTGCGATCATGCTGTCGACCTTTATCAGCGCGGGTACGCCCGAAGAAATGCTTGCTCGGCTGAAGAACCTGAGCGGTGGCCAGCTCATGTCGATCATGGCCGTGTTGATCGTTTTTTTGTATTTCGCTCTTCGCTTCTGCCTCGCCAATGCGGTCGCGGTGGCCGAAAGCACCAATCCGGTCTCGATCCTTAAAAGAAGCTGGGTGTTGACGCGTGGCCACGCACTTCGCCTTTTTGCGCTGCTCGTCCTGATCGGGATCGTCGGCCTTGTGCTGGGCAGCGTAGCAGGAATGGTCGGCGGATTGCTGGTGACGCTCTTGTTCGGGCCGATGGAGCCAATGACGATCGGTGCGCTGGTCTTCGGCTTGATCAACGGCATCGCGAACGCTGTGCTGATCACCCTGTTTGTCCTGATGCTGGCGCGAACCTATGCCCAGTTGGTCAGCACGGGTTCGGTGCCGAAGGTCGACGATATTTTCACCTAGTTCCAGCGCGCCAGCGGCGGCAGGCTCATCAGGATCGCATCGATGTTGCCGCCGGTCTTGAGACCGAACAGTGTGCCGCGGTCGTAGAGCAGGTTGAATTCCACGTAACGACCGCGAAAGTCGAGCAGCGACTCCATGTCATCATCGGTGAACGGCATGTCCATGCGCTTGCGGACGATTTGCGGGAAGATTTCCAGGAATGCCTCGCCGACGTCGCGAGTGAAGGCGAAATGTTCGTCGAAATGATCCTCGAGCCGGTCGTAGAAGATGCCGCCAACGCCGCGCGCCCGATTACGGTGCGGAATCCAGAAATATTCCTCGGCCCATTTCGCAAAGCGGTCATAGAAGGTCGCGTCGTGGGCTGCACAAGCAGCGCGCAGGCGGGCGTGAAAGGCGTCGGTATCGTCTTCATAAGGAATCGCCGGATTGAGATCGGCTCCGCCGCCGAACCAGCGCCGAGTCGTTGTCAGGAAGCGGGTATTCATGTGGACCGCCGGGACATGCGGGTTGGCCATGTGGGCAACCAGGCTGATTCCGGTCGCGAAAAAGCTCGGATCGTCCTCCGTGCCGGGGATCTGAGCTGCGAATTCGGGACTGAAGCGGCCACCGACACTCGAAACGTTGACGCCGACCTTCTCGAAAACCTTACCCTTCATAACCCCGCGAACGCCGCCGCCGCCAGGTGAACCGTCTTCCTCGACGCGGTCCCATGGAATGAATTCAAAGGATGCGTCGCTATCCGCTTCACGCTCGATGGCCTCAAAGGTTGCGCAGATTCGGTCGCGCAGCGACTCGAACCAGTCGCGTGCCGCTTGTTGCTGGTCGTCGAGCGGTTTCATTCGGGCAATAATCCTGTCTGTCGCATGGCCTCGCCCAGCGCGAGCGCTGCCGAAGTTGCAAGGTTGAACGATCGCACGCCAGAGCGGATTGGCAAGCGCAGACGAACGTCGCATGATGTCGCCACTTCGACCGGAACGCCGCCACTTTCTTTGCCGAAGATCAAAATGTCTTCGGTCGCGAAGGAAAAATCGTGCGTGCTGGTCTGCGCCTTGGTGGTCATCAGCACCAGACGACCGGGCCGAGCATCACGAAATGCAGCAAAGCTCTCGTGTCTGCTGATGTCGACATGGTCGATATAATCCATCGCCGTTCGGCGGACTCGGCGATCATCCCATTCGAATCCCATGGGCTCGATCAGATCGACCGGACAGCCAAGGCAGGCGCCCAGGCGAAGGACTGCACCGACATTCTGGGCAATTTCAGGTTCGAAAAGAGCGATCCGCATGACATGCCGGATGGCGGCAAAGGCAAGGATGTTCAAGAGCAGGTGAACTGGCCCCTTGGCACCCGCGCGTGTCCCCGCTATCAGCGCGCCAACCTTCTCCGGCGTTGCCGGTGGTGGTGTCGTATCCGTCCCTTTCGGGGCTGTTGAAATCAGACGTGCAAAAAAGGGTGAGCATGGCCACGCCGGAAAACATGGTTGGCGTTCCCGATGGAGGCGACGGAGTTCGCCGCCGGGACTTCATCAATATCGCTGCGGTTAGCTTCGCGGGCGTCGGCGGTGCCGCCGTCCTTGCGCCACTGCTGACGCAGATGAGTCCGTCCGCCGACGTGCTCGCGCTGGCCTCGACCGAGGTCGATATTTCAAAGATCGCGCCAGGTCAGGGCATCAAGACGATGTGGCGCAAGCAGCCGATTTTCGTCCGCAACCTGATGCCCAAGGAAATCCAGGAGGCCAATGCGGTCAAGCTGGCCGAACTGCGCGATCCGCAATCACTTGCCGAGCGCACCAAGCCGGGCAAGGAAAACTGGCTGATTACGCTGGGCGTCTGCACCCACCTTGGTTGCGTTCCGCTGGGCGTTGGCGAGGGCGAGAATCGCGGTGATTACGGCGGCTATTTCTGTCCGTGCCACGGCTCGCACTACGATACCGCCGCCCGCATTCGTAAAGGTCCGGCGCCGACCAATCTGGTCGTTCCGGAATATGCATTCACGTCCGACACTGTCGTGACGATCGGCTAAGGGGCAGAAGATGAGCTTTTCCTGGGCCAAGCCCTACGAACCGAAAACAGAACTGGGCAAGTGGTTCGACAACCGCCTGCCAGTCCCGCGCCTCGTCTACGGGGCAATCGGCGGCGGATACCCGGTCCCTCGCAACCTGAACTATTTCTGGAACTTCGGCGTCCTTGCCGGCCTGTTCCTGATGATCCAGATCATCACTGGGATCGTGCTCGCGATGCATTATTATGCCTCGGCCGATGGCGCGTTCAACTCGGTCGAGCACATTATGCGCGACGTCAATGCAGGATGGTTCCTGCGGTACGCGCACGCCAATGGCGCGAGCTTCTTCTTCATTGTGGTGTACATCCACATCTTTCGCGGACTGTTCTTCGGCTCCTACAAGGCGCCGCGCGAACTGATCTGGATGCTCGGTTTGGTCATCTATCTGCTGATGATGGCGACCGCGTTCATGGGTTACGTCCTGCCGTGGGGCCAGATGAGCTATTGGGGTGCGCAGGTCATCACCGGCTTCTTCTCGGCCTTCCCGATCGTCGGCGAGCCGCTGCGGGTCTGGCTGCTGGGCGGTTTCGCACCGGACCAGGCGGCGCTGACGCGCTTCTTCTCACTCCATTATCTGATGCCATTCGTGATTGCGGGGGTCACCATCCTGCACATCTGGGCGCTGCACATTCCCGGGTCGAACAATCCGACTGGCGTCGATGTGAAGACGGAAAAGGACACGCTGCCCTTCCATCCGTTCTACACCGCCAAGGACGGCTGGTTCGCCGGTGCGGTGCTTACGGCTTTTGCCTTCGTAATCTTCTTCGCACCGAACTATCTGGGACACCCGGACAACTACATTCCGGCCAACCCGATGGCGACACCTGCGCACATCGTTCCCGAATGGTATTTCTGGCCGTTCTACGCGATCCTGCGCAGCTTCACGGTCGACTTCCTCCTGCCGGCAAAGCTCTGGGGCGTGCTCGCGATGTTCGCATCGATCCTGCTGCTCTTCTTCCTGCCGTGGCTGGACAAATCGCCCGTTCGTTCGGGCAATTACCGGCCGCTCTTCAAGCGCTTCTTCATCCTTTTGCTGATCGACGTCGCCCTGCTGGGCTATGTCGGCGGCGCGGAGATCAACGCGTTCAACATCGCTCTCGGCCAATTCGCTTCGGCATATTATTTCGCGCATTTCCTCATCATTTTGCCGCTGATCAGCAAATTCGAGCGCACGCTTCCGCTGCCCTCGTCGATCTCGGCATCGGTGACGCATGGCGAAGCCGAAGAGAGTGCACCGCTGGGCCAGGGCGCTGGTTCGCCCTCTACGGCCGCTTAAGGGGAATAGAAGACCATGGTCCGCATTATCGGCTTTCTCGTCGGCCTGGGCTTCGCCGGGATCCTCATGATCTCGATGGCGACCGACCTGACGACATATTTCACCTCGTCTCACGAGGCGACCGCCGAGCATGAATATCATCTAAAACCGCGCGATGCGGGGCTTCCGACTGACGGCTTGCTGGGCACGTTCGACAAGGCACAGCTGCAACGTGGTCTGAAAGTCTATACCGAGGTTTGCGCGGGCTGCCACGCGATCGGCCTGGTGCATTTCTACGATCTTCAGAAGCTCGGTTATAACGAAGGCCAGGTTAAGTCGTTTGCCGCGAACGAATGGAAGATCGAGGTTCCCTCGATCAATCCGGACACCGGCGAAGCGGCCACCCGCAAGGCAACCTCGGCGGATTTCTTCCCGTCGTCTTATGCGAACGAAGTTGCGGCACGCGCTGCGAACAACAATGCGCTTCCGCCCGACCTTTCGCTGATGGCAAAGGCGCGTCACGACGGTGCCAACTACATCTATTCGCTGTTGACCGGTTATCGTAACCAGCCGGCCGAATTGCTCGCAAAGTTCCCGGCAGCCAAGACCCCGCAGGGACTTCACTACAACCCGTATTTTGCGAACCTGAACCTGGCGATGCCAGCGCCGCTGACATCAGAAGGTCAGGTCAGCTATGACGCGGAAGGGTCCCCGAAGCCGACCGTCGACCAGATGGCAAAGGATGTCTCGGCGTTCCTGCTGTGGACGGCGGAGCCCAAGCTTGGCGATCGTAAGCGCGCCGGTGTCACGGTGCTGATCTTCCTGCTGATCGCGACCGTCCTCGGTTACATGGCGTATCAGAACGTCTGGGCCGAAGCGAAGCGCAAGGTTGCGCCGAAGGGTCCGCTGGAGCCGGACAACAAGGCCAAGCGCAACCGCGCCAAGAACAAGGCCGGCATCGAAGGCTGAATGACAAAGTGAGGACCGGCGCCGACGATTTGAAGGCGCTGGTCCGCACGATCCCAGATTTTCCAAAGCCGGGAATCGACTTCCGCGACATCACGACATTGCTCCTCGACCGCGTCGGCCTTGCCGCTGCAGTCGATGCGCTTTGTGAGTCGGTAGATGGTCCGGTCGATATGATTGCAGCGATCGAGGCACGCGGTTTTGCGATCGGGGGTGCGTTGGCCTGCAGGCTGGGAGCGGGCCTGCTGCTGGTTCGCAAGGCCGGGAAACTGCCAGGCGCGACGATCAGCGAGGATTATGCGCTGGAATATGGCACGGACCGACTGGAGATCCATGTCGATGCCTGCCCGCCGGGCACCCGCATCCTGATCGTCGATGATCTGATTGCAACCGGCGGGACGGCGATGGCGGCGGTGCGACTTATCTCCCGCGCGAAGGCGGACATCATCGGTGCGCGCTTCATCATTGACCTGCCGGATCTGGGCGGTTCGCGAGTTCTTGAATCCGCCGGAATAGCGACGGAAGCGCTGATGCAATTTTCAGGTGACTGAAGATCGGCTGAGGCTGTCCCTGCAACTCAGCGAGCCCACATAAGTTATTGAAAGAAAAGGATCCGAGGAACTTGCCTAGGAAGCGGTTCGTTGATGCTGCTCTCGTTCCAAAGGAATTTCCAATGCGTACCTTCCTGGTATTCGCGACAATTGGCACCGCTGCAACATTGGGCGGCTGTGCTTATGGCCCCGGCGGCTACGGCTCCTACGGGGGCGGCGTCAGCTACGGCACCGCTTCATACGACTCGGGCTATTCCAACTATGGTGACCCTTATTGGGGCTGGTACGGCGACTATTATTACCCGGGCACCGGTTACTATGTGTACGACAGCTATCGTCGTCCCCGTCAGTGGACGAATGCCGAGCAGAACTACTGGATGAACCGTCAGCAGACCTATCGTTCGCGCGCGACGGCCAGCGGCCAGCGTGTCGAGGTCAACGAGAATTGGCGCGATTTCAAACGTGACCGAAAGAATCAGCGGCGTCGTAACCGCTAATGTTCATTGCAGCGCAGTCTGGCTTAATCCGGTCGGCGCTGCATCAATACGATCGACGTAAACCGCATGACCGTCGCTCCTTTCTGGTTGTTGACGGTCATTTCGGTTCGAATACTGCCAAGCTCTGGCTTGGATCGCGACGGCGTGACGGCGACGATCTTTCCGTAAACTTGCAGCGTGTCGCCCGGAAAAACCGGGATCAACCAGCGCAACTCGTCGACACCCGGCGATCCCAGGCCCGCCTGCGGCTCGCGCTGTAGATGATCGACCAGCACCGACATCGTCATCGCGCAGGTGTGCCAGCCCGAGGCGGCCAGGCGCCCGAAGTGTGTCTTGGCCGCCGCCTCGTCGCTGAGATGAAAGGGCTGGGGGTCGTACTTACGGGCGAACTCGAGGACTTCTTCACGGGTGACGTCGTAGCTGCCGAAATGAACCTCGGCGCCGACGACCATATCTTCGAGATATTTCATTGGCAGAGCATATTTGGACAAGTTGCGATACGCAACCCATCGCGCCCTTGGGCGCAATGGGTTGGTATATTCGTGTTCCCTAGAACTTGTAGCCGACGCGAAGGCCGACCGTCCGCGGCTTAGTCACGTTGGTGTAGACCTTGCCACCGATCGCCGTGCCCCCGCTGGGGTCGCCGCAGACAGTCTCGACACACTGGATGCCCTTCGACAGTTGTCCGCGGGCGTCGAAGAGGTTCTTGACGTACAATTCCAGACTCCACGGTCCTTTGTCGACTCCGGCTGCGGTGTCGAACAGCACGTAGGCCTTCATGTTGCCGTAGATGCTGTTTTCGATCTGACGCAGGTCGCGGCGTCGCGACCCTTCGTAGGTCAACGAACCTTGGACGTGCGCCTTCATGTCCGACCAGTCCCATTCGTAACGAATGCGGCTGTTGCCCTTCCACAAGGCCGTCAGGGGTAGCCTTGCACCGGACGGCGACAGGCGTTCGTTGATTTCGCTGGAGTCGTCGATCGACCCGCTGTCATCGAGATCGACGTCGACGGTGCAGTCGAAGTTCGAGACTGCGATCTTGCAGAAATCATTCTTCAACTTTGCATTGTTGTAGCTGACGCCGGTGCTCCAGGTCAGGCCGTCCATTGGACGAAGCAACAGGTCGGCCTCGAAACCCCAGATGCGCGCATTACCAGCGTTGCGGATTTCGGTGAGACCGTTCTGTCCGAGGAAACTAAGTTGGATGTCGTTCCAATCTTCACGATATACCGCAACGTTGAGGTGTGATCCGCGGGCGAAACTCCATTTCGCCCCCGCCTCGTAATTGGTGAGAAAGTCAGGCTTGTAAGGGGGCAGGGTGCCGCGCCGGTTGATCCCGCCTGGACGGAAGCCCTTTGACCAAGTCGCATATAGCAACAGATCGGCGTTGGGCTTGTAGGTCAGGTTGAGGCGGTGGACGAAGCCAGTGTCCTTCGTCCTCTTGTCGAGATTGGTACAGGGCGAGCCGCTGACCTTGGGCCCATCGAAGCACGCTGCGACCCCGGTGCCGCTGCTGTATCCATCGCTGAATCCGAAGAAGCCGACAAGCGAGTTGTCAAACTTGTAATAGCGCCCGCCAACCGTCGCGGTCAGTTTCGGCGTAATGTCATACGAAAGTTCACCGAAGACAGCATAATCGCGATCGACCCGAATTTGCTGCGTCAGCCAGATATTGCTGACGGTGCCCGGAACGACCAGATCGTCGGCCAAGCCGTCGATGATGTAATTCTGTTCGATATCGTGCGACTGCCGTTGATAGAATAGGCCGGCGACCAGACGTAGGGGCTGATCTGCAGGCGACGTGAAACGAAGCTCGTGACTCTGCTTGGTGAATTTGTCGGTGGACCGGACATATTGGTTAGGATTGATGGGGTTGTCGCCATTGTCATACCAATACGCCCCGTAGCCATAGAGCGCGTCATAGAAGTAGCTGTAGTCGACATAGTCAAATGCACCGTCGACCTGGCGCTTCATATAGGCGCCGGCATAAGTGACATCGAAATTCGCGATCTTGCCCTCGATGGTCAGCGAGGCCTGCCACCATCTGTCGTCGCTCTTTTCCTTGTTGAACTGCATCGTTTCGAGCGGACCGAGACCAGATTCTTCGGCAAACGAGCCGTTCGCGATTTGGCGCTGGGCCATGAACTGCGGAGTCACCGTCCAATTGTCGTCGAGGTCGATCTTCAGCGCCGCGCGGGCACCATAAGTGGTGATGTCGTTATAATCGTCTTCCGCATAGCGGTTGTTGTCGAAGGTGATGTCGGCCGTCGGAAAATAGAGCGTGCCGGGCACGTTATCGATGTAGCCGGCGTCCTTGCGATACCAACCGACGATGCGGGTCGCGACATTCGTCGAGATCGGCAGGTTGATGAAACCTTCGCCGGTGTATCCCCAATCGCCGTGCGCGACCTTGTTGAGCTCCAGATTGATCGCGCCGGATGTCTGTCCCAGTTCCGGCTTGTTCGTGATGATCCGGATGGTGCCGGCTTGGCTTGACGCGCCATAGAGCGTGCCTTGCGGTCCGGCGAGCGCCTCGACCCGTGCGATATCGAAGATATGGACGTCGAGCGCACCCTGGATGGTCGTGATCGGCTGCTCGTCGAGATAGGTGCCGACGCTTGGCAGCGACGAAGAATGGTTGCCATTTTCGCCTGACGCCACACCACGGAAATAGACGTTGCTCGTGCCCGGCCCCGAACTCTTATAGCTCAGCGAGGGAACGAGCTTCGCATAGTCGTCGAAGTCGTTGACCTGCAGGTCGTCAAGCTGCTTCGTGCCGATGGCCGTAATCGCTAGCGGCACATCCTGGAGATTTTCGGCACGCTTGGTCGCAGTGATGATGATCGCGTCTTCGTCGTCCGAAGAGGACGATGCCGCGTTGGCGGGATCGGTCGGCTGGGCTGCCGGTGCTGCTGCTTGGGCCGATGCGGCGGAAGCGCAAATCGCAGAAGACGCCAACAGGGCGATCGCGCTCACCCCTCCATATGCACGAGAAGCACGAATTCGCATCTAAGCCCCCTTAGTTGGTCAATTCTGCTGCAAGACTGGCAGAAAGATTGGGGCGGTCAATTGACCCGCGCGCAATCTTGCTACGCTGTTGCTCAATTGCGCCAGTTTTTGAGTGTCGGGCCGAGTGCGTCTTTCAAGGGTGCAAGCCAGCGCTCGAAGGCACGCCATTGGTCGACGCCTGAAGCATTGACCGGCTGGCGAACCTGTTCAGCACTAGGTGTCCTCACGGCGCGTTTATTCTCGTGGAATGACAGGCAGGCGGGGTCGAACGGGATGCCGATGCCATCGAGCAACGCACGAATCTCTTTTTCCGGATCGTCGATCAGGCTCTCGTTCACGATCCGATATACTGACCCGGGCAGGACCGCTTGGAAATGACGCATGAGGCGGACGTAATCCGAATAGTAAAAGCCGATGTCCGACAGATCGTAAGAGAACGCCTGCCCACGTGCAAAATGCTGTTTGAAGTTCGAAAATCCGCAGGCCAGTGGATGGCGGCGCGCATCGACGATCCTGGCGTTTGGCAGGATCGTCTTGATGAAACCGACATGCGCCCAATTGTTAGGCAATTTGTCGATGAAATGCGGCTTGTCGGTCAGCCGCTGAACGCTTGCCCGCTCGAGATATTCTTCGCCAAGAGCCAGGCATTCTTCGCTGTTCAGGTCGGAGATGCATTCCGGATAAGCGCTTTCCTCGGAAAGCGATTTACGGCCGCCCAAGCGCCGGGCCATGACGGGAATGTCGGCAAGTTCGGTCGTTCCTTCGACCATCGGATGACTTGCCAGAATCTGCTCGACCAGGGTGGAGCCGGCCCGGGGCAGTCCAACGATGAAGATCGGTGCATCGGACGGACATCCGACGTCGGTCCGCGTTGCGAAATATTCGGGCGTGAATGTCGCAATCGAACGGTCGACCAATGTGCCAATTGTCGTTGCATCATAATCCAAAACCTCGCGCCTGAGCCGGTTTGCCGCCGTATAATCGGCAAAGCTCGCATCGGCCTCCTTTTCATCCTCCAGCGCCTTGCCCAGAGCGAAGTGGAGATGGAAGCGATCGTCGTGATCAAGACTGTCCGTCGTCAGAGCATTGCGCATCTGAGCGATTTCGTTGGTCGAGAAGCGATACGTCTTGAGGTTTGCCAGGCTCCAATAGGCCTCGCCCAGCGTCGGCTTTTCGACGATCGCCCGACGGTAAGCGACAATGGCTTCTTCAGTATAGCCAACCGTCTTGAGAATGTGGCCGAAACTCATCCACAATTTGGGTTCGTCGGGACGCTTGTCGAGAATCTCGCGATAAAGCGCGAGCGCTTCTTCGTGACCGCCGATCCGGCCAAGGGCAGCGGCCTTCAGGCTGGCGTGGCCGTCGTTCGACCGACCTGCCTCTTCAATCTTCTCCAATTCGGCAATCGCCTCGCTCGGCTTGTTCTGTTTGTAGAGAACCGTCGCCAGATTGGCCCGCGCAGCAGTAAAGGTCGGCGCCAGTTCCAGCGCGCGACGAAGCAGGTTTTCGCTGTCGACGAGCCGACCAATGCGTGCCGCAAGTTCAGCCATCATGCGGATCGCCGCGACGTCCGTCGGACGCGCTTTCAGACGGGGACGAAGGATACTTTCCGCGGTCGGCAAATCATTGGAGGCGAGTGCCTGGCCGGCACGCAACAAGTCGGGGTCGCGGGTCGCCGCGGCCAAATGTCGCTGCAATTTTGCTTCGTCCGCGCCGCTATTCACCAGTTGACGCTAGGGGAGGGTTCCACCAGCCGCAAGATCGTCATCGATCCCAGCGATCCATCGCGTCGCCAAGCGCCGCCTCAAGCGCACCGAGCCAAGGACGATAGATTTTCCAACGGTCAATGCCATCCTTGCTGACGGGACGTCTTACCTGATCACTCGACGCCGTGCTGACGGTTCGTTCGCTACGATGGAAGTCCAGGCAGGCCGGCTCATATTCCAGTCCGCAGTAAGCGAGTAATGCGCGGACATGACCCTCTAAATCGTCGACCAGCCGTTCGTGGACGATCCGATGGGCGGCGCCAGGCGCGATGAGTTCGAAATTTTCCATCATCGCGAGGTAGGAGCGGTAGCGTTCGCCAATGCTTTCCTGACGCGTTGCGAATGCCGGCCCACCAGGAAAATGGTGACGGAAGATCGACCATCCTGTCGCCATCGGGTGGCGGCGCGTGTCGATGATAGCGGCATTAGGAAAGATCAACCGGATCAGTGCAACCTGATTCCAGTTGCCCGGAAGCTTGTCGGTAAATCGGGGTCGGTCGGTCCGCCGATATGCGGCAGTGCGCGAGAGATAATCGTCGCCGAGTTTCCGCAGGCCTTCAGCCGGAAGCACCGCGACATGGTCGATAATGTCGGCCCCCCGGATGCCGTCGTGCATCGCGAGATCGGCGAGCACTTGCGGCATGACCGGCAATTCGATCGTTCCTTCGACGTCATCGTGGGTCGCGAGAATTTGTTCGATCAGCGTCGATCCGGAACGTGGCAGGCCAAGGATGAAGATCGGCGCTACACTTTGATGTCCGTCGTTCTTTCGGGCGTCCATAACTTCCGCATCGATGACCGACGCTGAGCGTTGGGCAAAGCTCATCGATGGTCGTGGCGGCTCGTGACGGTAGAGAGCCTCAAGCGCATTGCCCGCGATGACTTGCTTGGCGGCGCCCGCGAAATCGGCTCGTTCTTCCAGAATCCATGACAGTGCAAAATGCATTGCGACGGCGTCCTCATCGCTTGGCGATCTTGCCATCCAATCCTTGATCTCGGCAAAATCGCTGTCGGTGATGTCGCTTGGTCGGATCTCGGCCAGTATCCGCCATGGTGCGCCGAAACCTGGGCGAAGCGTGATGGCCTTGCGAAGGTGCGCAATGGCATCGTCGCGCCGACCGACGGTCCGAAAGGCATAAGCGAGCGCAACATGCAGTTCCGGTGCATCTGGGTACTCAGCAAGCAATGCTTCGGTCATCGCGATTTCACGGTGCCGGTCGCCCGTCGCACCGGCCAGTGCCGCAGCCCGTGCCTGGATCGCTGGAATTCTTTTCAATTCACTCGGAAAGTCGTCGAAAATTGCCAGCGCTTCAGGAGCACGGTTGCCCGCCGATGCGCGCTGGAATTGCGCGAGCAGGGTGGCAGGATCGCTCAATTACGCCAGTGTTCGCGGGTGTCGCCGAGGCTGTCTTCGAGCGGTTGCAACCAGGGTTCGAATTGTTTCCACTGTCCGATGCCCTTGCGATTGATTGGCTGGCGAACTTGGCCGGCACTGATCGTCCGGACGGCTCGATCAGTCGTGTGAAAAGAGAGGACGGCCGGGTCGAACTCGATCTCGAGATAGTCCAGCAGTCGGCGCGCTTCGCCTTCGACGTCGTTGACGAGGTCTTCGTAGATCACCCGGTGAATCTTGCCAGGCTGCACCTGATCGAAATGGCTCATCAGCCGAACGTAGTCGGCGTAATAACGACCCATCGTCTCCAACGCGTTCGAATGATCCAGACCGCGCGCATACAATTGCTTCCAGTTCGAGAAACAGCAATCCATCGGATCGCGGCGCACGTCGACAATCTTCGCATTCGGAAGGATGAGCCTGATCAGCGAGACGTGCATCCAATTGTTCGGCATCTTGTCAGTGAACAGCGGCGCGTCCGAGCGCCGATGGGTGCGCGTTTCGTCAAGGTAGCTCGTGCCGAGCGCGCGAACTTGCTCAGCATCGAATTTCGCGACATCGGCCTCGTAGACCACGCCCTTCTTGCTTGCCGCTTCGCCGAGTGTTCGCACGATATTTGGCAACTCGGTAAGCTCGGCGGTTCCCTCGACGCTTGGGTGGCTGGCAAGAATCTGCTCGACGAGGGTCGATCCCGATCGCTGCATTCCGATGACGAAGATCGGATCTGGCGCCGGATTGCCCCAATCCCCACGCTTGTCGAAAAATTCCGCCGTAAAGGCCGCTTCGCTCCTCTCCACCCACTGCGTAATCATCTCTGGCTTGTAGGGAGCGATCAACTCGCGAAGCCTATTTCCATTGTTGTAATGGAGAAATGCCTTTTCGGCGTTGCCACGATCTTCGAACGCCTTGCCAAGTGCAAAGTTGAGCCGGATGTGATTTTCGATCGGCGCATTGGTAAGTTTCAGGCCCGCTTCCATCTGCGCAATGTCTTTGTCGCTGAACTTTTCGACTTTGAGGTTGGACAGATTATGCCATGATGTCCCCTCCGCGGGGACGCGTGCAACCACGGCTCGAAACGCCTTCGCAGCCTCGTCGAAGCGACCGAGTGTCCTAAGCGCGAGGCCGATTTTCAGGTTAAACGCTAGGGGGTCTGCCGCTTTCGCCGACAGCGCTTCGTAGATCGCCAGCTGTTCTTCCACCTGGCCGACTTCACCAAGGCAACTGGCGATCAGATTCTGTGCGGCTTCGGTCTGCTGATCGGCCTCGTCAAGCGACCGAAGTTCATCGAGGGCCGCAGCAAACCGCTTCGATCGGAAATAATGGTCGGCCAACGCCAGCCGCGTGCCCGGATCACCCGGCGCCAGCGTCGCTGCGTGGCGCAGCAATTGGTCGGCCAGTTCGAATTCATTCGCCTTGCTGGCCTGCAGCCCAAGCATGACTGCGGCGAGGATGTCGTCGGGATCGGCGTCGAGCAGATTCTTCAGGATCGTGTTGGCTTCGAACGCGCGACCCTGCTGCATCTCGCGCGCCGCCGAGCGATGGCGCGGATCGGTGGTTGCGATCGCCACCACGCGCCGCTCCGTCTTCACCGCCTCGTCGATCTTGCCCTGCGCGCGCAGCGAGCGGGCAAGCAGTAGGATAGCCTGCCAGTTATTAGGTCGATTGACGACAATGGCGCGCGCCGCCTTTTCCGCCGCGGCTGGATCGCTGTCGAGCAGCTCCCTGGCATCGTCGAAGGAGACGGCTTTGGTCATTCGATCAGACGTTGAACTTGAAGTGGAGGACGTCACCGTCCTTGACGACATACTCCTTGCCTTCCTGACGCAGCTTGCCGGCATCGCGCGCACCGGCCTCTCCGTTCAGGGCGATATAATCGTCATAGGCGATGGTCTCAGCGCGGATGAAGCCACGCTCGAAGTCGGTATGGATTTCGCCGGCTGCCTGCGGCGCCTTCGAGCCTTTCTCGACCGTCCACGCGCGAGCTTCTTTCGGTCCGACGGTGAAGAAAGTGATCAGGTGCAACAGATCGTAGCCGGCACGGATGACGCGCGCGAGGCCTGTCTCGTGGAGGCCCATTTCCTCGAGAAAAGCGATGCGTTCGTCCATTTCCATACCGATCATGTCGCTCTCGATCGCCGCCGAGACGATGACCGCATTGGCCCCATCCGCTTTGGCCTTTTCGAACACCGCGGCGCTGTAGGCATTTCCTTTGGCGGCCTCGTCCTCGTTGACGTTACAAACGTAAAGGACGGGCTTGGCGGTGATCAGCTGCGCTTGCGAAAAGACGCGTGCTTCTTCGTCGTCTTTCGGTTCGGTCAGGCGTGCCGGCTTGCCTTCGCGCAGTAGCTCGAGTGCCTGGCCCAGAACGCTCGCGGCGATCTTCGATTCCTTGTCACCTTGCTGCCCGCGCTTAATCAGGTTGGGCACGCGCTTTTCGAGGCTTTCCAGGTCACTGAGCAAAAGCTCGGTCTCGACCACCTCGGCATCAGCAATCGGGTTCACATGATTGTCGACATGCTGGATGTCGTCATTCTCGAAACAGCGCAGGACGTGGATGATGGCGTCCACCTCGCGGATGTTGCCGAGAAACTGGTTGCCCAGCCCTTCACCCTGCGACGCGCCCTTCACGAGGCCCGCGATGTCAACAAACGCCAGTTGCGTTGGAATGATCTTCTGCGAACCTGCAATCTTCGCCAGCGTGTCGAGCCGAGCGTCGGGGACCGAGACCTGTCCGACATTGGGTTCGATTGTGCAGAAGGGATAGTTGGCCGCTTGCGCCGCCTGCGTTTCGGTCAACGCATTGAAGAGGGTCGACTTGCCGACGTTCGGCAGGCCGACAATGCCGCATTTAAAGCCCATGATGCTCTCTGAATAAGGAAGTCGTCGAAGCCCTTAGCGGGGCTTCACGCGAAATTGAAGCTGATGCTGAGCCGTTCGCCCTTGCCGGTGCCCGGGCGCACCTCGTGACGAAGCCAGCTTTCCCACAGTAGGAGAAGACCCGGCTCTGGTGTGATGTCGACGAAGGAGCGATATTCCTCCGGCGCATTGTCGCGGCGCACCGGGGCGGCCATCATCATAGGCAGGCGCGGGTCCTCGAAGCGGATTGCACCGCTCCCTTTGGGCACCTCGACGTAAAGCGTGCCGGACAGGATAGAATGTGGGTGGATATGGCCGGAGTGATGTCCGCCGCCCTTGAGCAGATTCACCCAGAGGCTGTCGAGCTTCGGTTTGACGTTCCAGGCCAGCGATTTGGCAAATGTCGCGGCATGCTTGGTCAGTAGGCGTTTGAGATCGTCGAACGCCGGGTCGCGACGCGGCAGATCGTCGAGCGAGGCGTAGCTGGTGTAACCCTTGTAGCCATGGTCGCGGCTCCAGCGAATCCCCGCTCCATCATCCTCAGCCAGCGTGCGAATCGAATGCGCTAGCTCGTCGAGAAAATCGGCTTCTTCGAGACGGGCGTCGTAAAGTGGCGTAACGAAAAGAGTGCGCATGGATTATGCCTTGATGCTGAACAGCCAGTGCGCAAGTACTTTCGGACTGCGCAGCCGGACGAGATTTCCTGAAAAGTCGCCTAGCGCCGCCTCTGTTCGCGGACCCGGGCCGTAGTTCCAGTCTATCACGTAGAGTATGAATTTGGCATCGAAGCGTTCGGGGCATTCCTCCGTCATGTCGGAGCGGGTGCGACCATAGCCAAGAGCGATCCGCCTCATGAGGCGCCACAGGCAAAGACGAATCGGGAAATCAAGATAGATTACCGTTTCGGCGCGCTCCAGGCGCAACGGGGAGGGTCGCCCCATATTTGCCTTTGATGATCCATCGATCGGTGGTGATAAATTCCCGCAGTTTCGCGCGCGCCCGCTCGTTGCCGCGATCGACCCAGCCGGGCAACCAGTTGAGTTTATCCATATGAAAAAGCGGCAGACCCAGGCGCTCAACAAGCTTGAATCCGAGTGTCGATTTGCCTGCGCCGCACGGACCGATCACCATGACCCGCTCCAACGTCATCAGTCCTGGTGCAGGCGCATCGCCACGTCACTCATGAAGCGGACGTCCTCGCCGTCGGCGAGCCATTCGGCCTCAGCGGCAATGGCGCCGAGAAGGTCTGACAAGTCGTCCATCTCGCTCTTTGCGTAATTGCCCAGCACATAGCCCGTGACCCGGGATTTGTCGCCCGGATGGCCGATGCCAATCCGCACACGGCGGAAGTCGGGGCCAAGGCTGGCGTTGATTGAGCGCAGGCCATTGTGTCCAGCTAGGCCGCCGCCGGTGCGCACCTTGACCTTCATCGGCGCAAGATCGAGTTCGTCATGAAAGGCGGTCAGAGCCTCGGGCTCCAGCTTGTAGAAATGAAGCGCCTGCTGAACCGCATCGCCGCTGTCGTTCATGAAGGTTTGCGGTTTCATGAGAAGCACCCGGTTACGACCGATTCGGCCCTCGGACACGAGGCTTCGGAATTTCTTCGTCCACGGGCCGAATTCCCAGGCGTCAGCAATCACGTCGACGGCCATGAAGCCGACGTTGTGTCGGTGGAGCGCATATTGCGCGCCCGGATTGCCGAGGCCTGCCCAGATTTGCATTGCTGGTGGTTCCTTCAAACAAAAACGCCCGCCCCGCAACCGGGACGGGCGTTCCTGTTCCGTCTGAAAGGGGTGGGAGCTTACGCCTCCTCGCCGCCTTCGTTCTCGCCAGTATCGCTGTCGCTGTCGGTTTCACCAACCGTCGGGACGTCGCCCGCTTCGGTTTCGCCAGCTTCGGATTCTTCGGACTTCATGGCCGACGGAGCAACCACCGTCGCGATAGTGAAATCGCGATCGTCGATCGCCGACTTCGAACCCTTCGGCAGGTCGACGTTGCTGATGTGGATCGAATCGCCGATATCGAGACCGGCGAGATCGATGTGAATCTCGTCCGGGATCGAGGCTGCATCGCAGACAAGTTCGAGTTCGTGACGGACAACGTTGAGCACGCCTCCGCGCTTCAGGCCCGGCGACGCTTCTTCGTTCTCGAAACGAACTGGAACGTTCACGTTCACTTGGCTGTGTTCGCCAATGCGCAGGAAGTCGACGTGGATCGGGCGGCTCGAAACGGGGTGGAACTGCACGTCCTTGGGAAGCGTGCGGTTGGCCTTGCCTTTCACTTCGACCATCACGACCGTGTTCATGAAGTGACCAGTGCTGAGCATTTTCGCCAGCACCTTCTCTTCGACATGGACCGAGAGAGGTTCTTTCTTGTCGCCGTAAATCACGCAAGGCACCCGGCCATCGCGGCGAAGTTCACGGGAGGCTCCCTTGCCAGCCCGTTCGCGCGCTTCGGCGGGCAGCGTCAGCTGATCGCTCATAATGTAATCCTTTTGATATCTGCTCCGCCACGCCTCCAGGGATGACCATGGGTGAGCAAGCGCGCGCCTATAGTAAGAGACGGCGCGTGGTGCAAGTCGTCGGACATCGTCGTCGCGAACGAAAACGTGCGCCCCCCCACCTGGAAGGGCGCACGTTTTGGATTGTTCGCGCAGGTTTAGTGGGCGTGGTGCGGCTGCGGCACCCGCGCGCTCGCAATACCGCGATCCTTCAGGAAGCGCTGGACGCTATCCGGCCCGGCAAGGTGGCCGGCACCGACCGCCATGAAAATCGTACCAGGCTGATCGAGCCGATTGTCGATCCATTCGGCCCAATTCTTGTTACGATTGACGAGCAGCAGTTCGTAAAGCGCCTTACTGTCGGCTTCGTCCTCGTTCATCACGGCAGCGACCGTGTCCGGGTCGCCCTTGCCCCATGCGGCAATCAGCTTCTTGATGGTTTCCATCGCCTTGCCGTCATCTTCCAATGCCTTTTCCAGCATCCGGATCTGTTCAGCTTCCGGCAACGCGTTGAGCATCTGCATCTGCAGATCCATGTTCTCGACCTCGCCGATCTTCATTCCCTTGTCCTTGGCCGCTTTGGTCAGGATTTTCTCCGCGCCGTTTTCCGGGTTGAACCCGAGCGTCTGCATTTCGACCACGCTCAGCGTCATTGCGGCGAAGAAGGGACGGAACATGTCGAGCGCATTTGCTGGCATGCCCAGCTTGGTCAGCCGTTCGGCAAACAGCTTCTGGTGCTTGGCCGACAGCTTCTGTGTCAGCGGCTTTCCGCCGATGTCGAGCGCATATTTCTGAAGCAAGGGAGCCATTGCGGCCGGATCTTCCGGCGCGATGATCTCGAGGACCAGCTCGTTCGCGGAATCGAAGGACGTCTTCACTTCGTCATTCATCCAGTCTCCCTTGCCATCAAGGACGTGGACGGTTCCGAACAGATAGATGGTCGTATCGGTGTCCTTGACCACCCACACCGCGGGATCGAGATCGGGGCGCTTCTCCTGGCCGACGGCGGGCGAAACGGCGAGTGCCGACGAGAATAGTCCGGCAAGGATACGCTTGATCAACATTGGTGATTCTCCGTTGGATGATGGTGATCACATAACCATAGACAGGATGGTTGCCACCTTACCGGGGCGCGATTTGCGAAAGAAGCAGATGGCAGTCCCAAAACGAAGGCTCGCCATCAGGCACCCAATTCGGCTGGGCAGCCGATTTGCTTCTTTTCATTGCACAAGAGTGTCAGGTGAAAAATTGCAGGGTGAACGAGCAACGGAGGCTCAAATCGCCTCTGCTCATGCCGAAGCAATCGGTAGCAAGAATCAAGTAAGGCGCCGTTGAGACAAGCGGGACCGCCATTTTGAATTAACCCAACTCGGCGGTATCGCCGTCGACGGCGCAGAAGAATCTGGAGCGCCTTGCATGGCCTATGGTCAAGGTGAGGGCAGGTTACAGGGTGATAGCCGACACTATCCCCATTGCCAGCACTCCAACCGTCAGGGACACAGGAACGACCAACATTTGCACCAGCGCGTCCGAGCCGCTGCAGTGGCCGGTATACGTACGCAGACCTTCGTCCATGAAACGCTTGAGGCTGGGGCGGCTGGTTTTTGGTTCAACGCCAAGGAAAATTCTTGGGACCGAGAAAAAGACCAAAACAAAGAGTAACGCGATCGTAACCATGAATATCGAGTGGCCCGAATCAGCCGTCGCCAGGAAAAGCGCCCCGATGAGGGCAAAGTAAGAAGCGGCGACGAGTCCTCCGACAACAACGGGGACGTCCGGGGTTGAGGGCGCACCAAATACGGGACGCAATTGGCTTTGGTCGATCCCAACTTCGAACGGAAGGATTGTCGCCGAATTGTTCACGGCTGAGTTGTGAGTAAGTTGGAAGCTTTGGGGAGCGTGTTTCATCCCAATTACCTTATTTTCTGCCACGTAGGGCGGGGAACATGAGGCAGACGCTAGGTTCGGAATTTTTGGACAGGGTGATCTAGATCAAAACTTATCCGACACCGCCGTGACAATCTTCTCGCATGTCCATTTCCAACAATCCTACCCGCGGGCAGATGATGCTTGCGCTGCGACGACAGCGGATGGCGTCCGCGATCCCGTTCATGCGAGGCGGCTTTCGGCCCTTTTTCATGGGCGGGGCCGTCTGGGCGGCATGCGCGGTTTTGTTATGGCTTCTCTCACTTGCTGGCGTTTACGAGCTCCAGTCCGCCTTCGATCCGATCGCCTGGCATCGCCATGAAATGCTTTACGGGTTTGTCGGTGCTGTGATTGCCGGTTTTCTTCTCACGGCGATACCGAACTGGACGGGGCGGCTGCCGATCGCTGGCTGGCCCCTGGCGGGGCTGTTCTTAGTCTGGGTCTTGGGACGAGGGGCCAATCTTTTTTCTGCGGATATCGGACCAGTTATCGCAGCCCTCGTCGATGTCGGATTCTACGTCGTGTTGTCCGCGTTGGCGACGCGCGAGGTCCTTGAGGCCAATAACAAGAAGAACCTTCCGATTGTGGGCATCGTTTTTGCATTCGGCATTGCCAATGGGATCGATCACCTCGCACTAATCCCGGGCGCTGCAGGTTCGCTCGGATGGCAACTTGGTCTAAGTCTCGTTGTGATCCTGATAAGCTTGATCGGCGGTCGTATAATCCCATCGTTCACGCGAAATTGGCTGGTCAAGCAAGGGGTTGATCGTGGCTTGCCCACGCAAGCCAACAGGTTCGATCTTGCTGCCATAGCGTTGACGGCTTTTGCGTTTTTCTCTTGGTTGACGGGGCCGCAAGGTTGGCTTCCCGCATCGCTGCTCTTTCTTGCGGCGCTGACACAGTTCGTCCGGTTGTTGCGCTGGAAAGGCTGGCTGACGCTGTCCGATCCGCTCGTCTTCATTCTCCACGTCGGGTTCAGTTGGATACCAGTTGGTCTCGCGCTGCTAGCCTTCTCCCAAATTGGAATGATCGTTCAGTCGATCGCGGTTCACGCTTTCACGGCCGGAGCTATGGCGACGATGATCCTAGCGGTAATGACTAGGGCGACTCTCGGGCATACGGGAAGAAAACTGCACGCCGGCCCAGGAACAGTGATCATCTATCTTTTAGTGACGGTGGGTGCCGTCCTGCGCGTCCTCACGCCTCTTGGCCTGCTAAATTTCCATCTCGGAATCGAGGTGGCGGGGGGCTTCTGGCTCGGGGCTTTCCTCCTTTTCTGCGCGGTTTACGGACCAATCCTTTTCGCGCCGCGACTAGGCGAGAAGAGCTGACAAACGGCGCGATGCGATAGATCAATTCTGCCGCGACCAAGCGGAGATAGCGTCCTTCCAACAGGGGAGAACACGATGAGTTTTGACGCCGTGATTGCGGAAGAAATCTGGGCTTCGAAATACAGGTACGAGCCAAAGAGAGGTCAGAAAGACAAGGATTTTGCCGCCACCGTAACCCGCGTGGCTCATGCACTTGCACTGGCAGAACAGCCGCCGGAACAGGATTTCTGGTTGGAGCGGTTTCGGGAAGTCATGCTGGAATTTCGCTTTCTTCCAGCTGGACGCGTCATTGCAGGGTCAGGAACGGGCCGATCGGTTACGCTATTCAATTGCTTCGTCATGGGAACTATCCCCGATAGTCTCGGGGGAATCTTTGACCATCTACGCGAGGCCGCCTTGACCATGCAGCAGGGCGGCGGCGTGGGAATGGATTTCTCAACCATTAGACCCAACGGCGCTTCGGTCGAAGGCGTAGGCGCCGATGCGTCTGGTCCGTTGTCTTTCATGGATTGCTGGGATTCCATGTGCCGGACGGTACATTCCGCAGGACAACGACGCGGCGCAATGATGGGCTGCCTGTCGATCGATCACCCAGACATCGAAGCTTTCATCGATGCCAAGCGGGACCCGCAACGCTTCCGCAATTTCAATCTCTCCGTCCTGGTCAGCGACGATTTCATGTCAGCGCTTGGTGCCGATAGCGATTGGCCCCTGCAATTCGAAGGAAAGACTTCTAGGACGGTACGAGCCCGCGATCTGTGGGAGCGCCTCATGCGGGCTACCTACGATAGCGCGGAACCCGGTGTTATTTTCATTGATAGGGTCAACACGGCCAACAATCTGCAGCATTGCGAGACAATCAGCGCTAGCAATCCCTGCGGCGAGCAGATGTTGCCGCCCTACGGTGCCTGTCTGCTCGGTTCGATCAATCTTGCCCGTCTAGTCAGGCTCCCCTTCGAAGAGGGTGCTGGGATCGATGAAGCCGAGTTGGCCGAGCTCACCGCGACCGCTGTTCGGATGCTCGATAATGTCATCGACGTTTCTCGGTACCCGCTGGAAAAGCAGGAAGCGGAGGCCAAGGCCAAGAGAAGGATTGGGCTTGGCGTCACTGGACTTGCCGATGCCCTGCTTTTCTGCGGCAAGATCTACGGCGAAAGCGAGGCGGTCGAACAGAGCAAGGTCTGGCTTTCGATCATCAAGCGAGAAGCGTATCGCGCCTCGGCCCTGCTCGCAAAACAGAAGGGCTCATTTCCCCTGTATGATCCGGTGATGCTCGAGACGCCCAATCTTCGATCGCTGGATGATGAAACACGCCAACTCATCGCAAATCATGGGCTCCGAAACGGGTGTCTAACGTCAATTGCACCCACAGGCACAACTTCGCTTCTTGCCGGCAACGTGTCGTCGGGGATTGAACCGGTGTTTGCCTACTCATACGAGCGCCGTATCCTTCAGACGGACGGATCAGCTCGCTTCGAACCAGTCGACGACTATGCTCTTGGGGTCTGGCGCAAAGTCAGGGGCGACGAAATGCCCCCCAAAGATCTTTTCGTAAGCGCCCAGACTTTGAAGCCCGCCGACCATCTTGCAATGCAGGCCGCGGCACAGACCCTTGTCGATTCTTCGATTTCGAAGACGGTGAACTGCCCGGAAGACATTTCTTTTGACGAGTTCGCGGACATCTACATTGAGGGTTACCATCTCGGCTGCAAAGGACTCACGACGTATCGGCCCAACGCGATCACGGGATCCGTACTGAAGTTGTCAGAGAGTGAAGACAACACATCCCTGTTGTCGGACGATCAATCCACCCTGGCACCGCGTGAAGAGGCCCTTCATGGCACCACTTACAAGCTCCAGTGGCCGGAAAGTGCGCACGCGGTCTATGTCACAATCAACGACGTAGGCACCGACCTCGAGCGGCGACCCTTCGAGATCTTCATCAATTCCAAGAACATGGAGCATTACGCTTGGACTGTGGGGCTCACCCGGATGATTTCGGCCGTATTCCGCAGGGGAGGCGATGTCTCCTTCGTATCTGAGGAACTCAAAGCCGTTTTCGATCCGCGTGGCGGAGCCTGGATGAAGGGCCGATATGTGCCTTCTCTGCTTGCGGCGATCGGGGAGATCATCGAGCGGCATCTAAGCAGAGAATCCCGGAAAAACCGAAACCAGCATTAAGAGCCTCGCATCCTCACTCGAGGGCGCGCGCAATGGCTGCCCGCGCTGCGGCGCAATGGCAATGATCAGGGTTGAAGGCTGCGACAAGTGCCTGAATTGTGGTCATTCGAAATGCGGATAACTTAATTCATGTCACGATGCAGGGCTCAAACTACCATTAATCGAAGCCGAATGTTATGTCGGAGTCGAAACGGGATGGATAAAGGGGTGGCCCATCGGACGATGGTCGACGGTTTCGGCCGAACGATCGACTATGTCCGGATCTCTGTCACAGATCGATGTAACTTGCGCTGCCGTTACTGCATGTCCGAACGCATGCAGTTCCTCCCCAAGGTCGAGATACTGACACTCGAGGAAATTGCAGACCTCGCCGATATCTTGATTGTCCGCGGGGTCCGCCGTCTGCGACTGACCGGCGGTGAGCCTCTAGTTCGTCGGGGAATTGGGAACCTGGTCGAAGCCCTCGGCAAGCGAATTGGGCAGGGGCTTGAAGAGGTCACGCTCACGACGAATGGCCTTTTGCTCAATTCGTTTGCGCGGCAGCTTGCGCAAAGTGGCGTACGACGGGTCAACGTCAGCATGGACAGCCTGCGAGCCCAGCGCTTTGCGCATATTACCCGCGGCGGCGACATCGGTCAGGTGTTTCGGGGCATTGAGGCCGCGAAGGTGGCCGGGCTCAAGGTCAAGATCAACATGGTGGCACTTGCGGGTCTCAATGATGACGAATTCGAAGACATGCTGCTTTGGTGCAATGAGCGCGAGATCGATCTGACGCTTATCGAGACTATGCCGTTGGGGGAAATCGAAGAGGATCGAACAGACCATTATCTGCCGCTCGACGCGGTACGACGGCAATTGGACGATCGGTTTACTCTGATACCATCGTTAGGCCGAACGGGCGGACCCGCGCGTTACTTCGAAATCGAAGACCTGAAGCATGTTCGCCTTGGCCTTATAACCCCGCTGACGAATAACTTTTGCTCTGGCTGCAACCGTATTCGCGTCTCCGCGACCGGAACAGTCTACGGATGTCTGGGCCGCAACCAGAAAGTCGACCTTCGTGAGGGGCTTCGTTCCGGTGGCGCAGCAGCGGTCAATGAGCTGCTTGACCAGCTGATCGCGGGAAAACCGAAAAGTCATGATTTCCAGATTGCTGCCGCCATGCCCGCGGTAGCCCGGCACATGAGTGTGACAGGAGGATAGGTGGCCGGAGAAATGATCTTGATCAAAACCGGCGCGCGAACTTTCCGCCATGAGAAGGATCGAACTTCAGTCTGTCAGGAATTACGCCCATGACCGAAACCGTGTCCGAGCGAGCCGCTGAAGGCGCCAATCGCGTATTGTGGACAAGCACGGCGGCCTTCACGGCTTGCTTCGCGGTATGGACGATATTCTCGATCATCGGACTCGGCGTAAAAGACGAACTTGGTCTCTCCGAGACGCAATTTGGTCTTCTCATAGGAACTCCGATCCTGACGGGCTCACTTTCACGGGTCATGCTCGGGATTTGGGCGGACCAGATCGGCGGGCGGCGAGTCTTTGCCATGGTGATGGTGCTCGCCGCCATAGCGACTTTCCTTACTTCGTTCGCGGACACCTACGTTGAACTCTTGGTTGCCGCGCTTGGCGTCGGCATCGCGGGCGGGTCCTTTTCGGTAGGCGTCACATACGTATCGAAGTTCTTCCCGCCCTCACGCCAAGGGACGGCTCTTGGTATCTTCGGTGCCGGCAATGTGGGTGCCGCGGTGACCAAATTCGTCGCGCCGTTCGTAATGGTGGCCGCGGGCTGGCAGGCGGTGGCGCAGGTCTGGGCCGCAGCATTGTTGATCATCGCGGTGATTTTCCTCGCCATGACAAAGGAGGATCCAGACCAGCAGGCAAGAGCTAGGGAAGGGCGCCCGGCTGCGAGCATGCGCAGCCAGATGGCGGTCCTGAAAAACATCCAAGTGTGGCGTTTTGCGCTCTATTATTTCTTCTTTTTCGGTGCCTTTGTCGCTCTTGCGCTTTGGCTTCCTCGCTATCTAATCGGTGTTTACGGGCTCGACATCAAGTCGGCCGGTATGCTCGCGGCTTTCTACTCGGTGCCCGCCAGCGTGTTCCGAATTTACGGTGGCAAACTGTCAGACCGCTATGGCGCTCGTTCGGTCATGTACGCAACTTTTGCCGTGTCGGTGCTGTGCACCTTCATGCTGTCCTATCCACCAACGACCTACATCATCGATGGCGTCCGGGGTCCAATCACTTTCAAGACGGAAATGGGTCTCATCCCTTTCCTGATCACGATCTTCCTGCTGGGTTTCTTCATGAGCCTCGGCAAGGCGGCAGTCTTCAAGCACATACCGGTTTACTACCCTAACCACGTTGGGGCTGTCGGAGGCCTCGTCGGCATGGTCGGGGGTCTTGGCGGCTTTATTCTCCCGCTTGCATTTGGTGCGCTGAACGATCTCACAGGCGTCTGGACAAGTTGTTTCGTGCTTTTGTTTGTACTCGTCGCCATTGCACTCGCCTGGATGCACTTCGCGGTCCGTCGGATGGAAGTTGCCGCCGGAAGTGCGGAACCGGCAAAGCGTGCGCCCGAGTTACCCGAGATGGAGGGCTTCGGCGAACCGGGAGTATCTGCTCCGCCTCGTCTTGCCGGTCCGATCGAGGACTGGCGCCCTGAGGACGCAGTTTTCTGGCAAAGCGGCGGGCGTGCGATTGCCAGACGCAACCTTTGGGTTTCGACCTACTGCCTCCTGTTGTCGTTCGCGGTCTGGATGGTGTGGTCCGTAGTCGTAGCCAGACTCCCGGCGATCGGTTTTAATTTCACGACCGGCCAGCTGTTTTGGCTCGCGGCGCTGCCCGGCCTGTCTGGCGCGACGCTCCGTATCTTCTACGCGTTTCTCGTTCCCATTTTCGGTGGGCGACTGTGGACCACGATGTCTACCGCGTCGCTGCTGATCCCGGCATTCGGGATTGGATATGCGGTCCAAGATCCGCAGACGCCGTATCTGATCTTCCTCGTTCTGGCGCTACTTTGTGGGCTTGGCGGCGGGAACTTCGCCTCGTCGATGGCGAACATCAGCTATTTTTTCCCAAGGGCCGAGAAGGGCAATGCGCTGGCAATCAATGCTGGCCTTGGGAACCTGGGCGTGAGCGTCATGCAGTTCCTTGTTCCGCTCGTCGTAACGATGAGTGTTTTCGGTTTTCTTGGTGGGCAGGGACAGACGGCCTCGGATGGCACCCAGCTCTGGATGCAAAATGCCGGCTTTGTGTGGGTTCCGCTTATTATAATTGGAAGCATTGCCGCCTGGTTCGCCATGAACGACATCGTGTCAGCCAAGTCGTCCTTCGCCGAGCAGGCAACCATTTTTGGCCGCATGCACACTTGGATCATGTGCTGGCTTTATACCGGGACCTTTGGGACGTTCATCGGTATGTCGGCCGGTTTCCCGTTGCTGGCTAAGCTTGTCTTCCCGGAAATCAACGCCTTGAAATACGCTTTTATCGGTCCGTTTCTAGGTGCCGTTTCGCGCGCGGCAACGGGATGGATCGCTGATCGATTTGGCGGTGCGCGCGTCAGTTTGTGGGTATTTGTCGTCCAGATCGCGGCCATCCTCGGCATGATCTATTTTCTCGACGCGAGAAGTTTCTGGGGCTTCTTCTCCATGGTGTTGCTCCTGTTCCTGGCAAGCGGAGTGGGAAATGCGTCGACTTTCCAAATGGTGCCAGGGATCATGAAGCACGAGATCGATCGTGCTTGCTCCAACCTTACCGAGGAAGCCCGGCGTAAGCAGGCCGAGCGGGAATCGGCGGCCGTCATCGGTTTCACTTCTGCCATCGCCGCCTACGGCGCATTTTATATTCCCAAAGCCTACGGCACCTCGATCGAAGTGACTGGGACTGCGAATGCCGCGCTCTGGGGCTTCCTCACTTTCTATGTCTCCTGTGTGGTCCTCACCTGGCTGTTTTACAGCGGGCCGCGAGGCATCCTCCACTATGTCGAGCGTCGTCCGGCGCCTGGCCCAGTTCCAATGACAGCCTAAAAGGACCGAGCGGATGAGCCATTTTCTTGATCGCCTGACGTATTTCCGCAGGACCACCGAGAAGTTTTCCGAAGGCCATGGAATCACCACGGACGAAGCGCGCGAATGGGAAGATGCGTACCGCAAACGGTGGGCGGCTGATAAGATAGTTCGCTCCACGCACGGCGTGAACTGCACGGGTTCCTGCTCGTGGAAGATATACGTCAAGGGTGGCATCGTTACTTGGGAGACCCAGCAAACCGACTATCCGCGGACCCGGCCGGATCTTCCAAATCATGAGCCGCGGGGCTGCCCGCGCGGTGCGAGCTATAGCTGGTACTTATATTCCGGGACGCGCATCAAGTATCCCCTCGTTCGCGCGAGACTGATCCGCCACTGGCGTGAAGCCCGCAAGTCGATGGCTCCGGTCGCTGCCTGGCGGGCGATCGTGCAGGATACGGAAAAGAGGCGGGACTGGGTTTCCAGGCGCGGGCGCGGCGGCTTCGTACGGGTTGGCTGGGACGAGGTTACCGAAATTATTGCGGCCGCAAACGCCTACACGATCAAGGAATATGGACCAGACAGGATCGCAGGCTTTTCCCCCATCCCCGCGATGTCGATGATTTCCTATGCTGCTGGCAGCCGATATCTCTCCCTAATTGGCGGAAATCTGCTAAGTTTCTACGATTGGTATTGCGATCTTCCGCCATCGTCGCCGCAGACGTGGGGTGAGCAAACCGATGTTCCCGAAAGCGCCGACTGGTACAATTCTGGATTCCTCCTCGTCTGGGGTTCCAATATCCCAATGACGAGAGCGCCCGACGCGCATTTCTATTCCGAGGTACGCTACCGCGGCGCCAAGAGCGTCGTGATTGCGCCGGATTTCAATGAGGCCGCGAAGTTTTCGGACATGTGGCTTCACCCAAAGCAGGGGACGGACGCCGCGCTTGCGATGGCATTCGGTCACGTCGTTCTGAAAGAATTCTACGTCGAACGGCAGGTCGAGTATTTTACGGATTATACGCGCAAATATTCCGATTTTCCGTTGCTAGTGAAGCTCGTTGAACGAGAGGGAGGTCTGGTTCCAGACCGCATGTTGCGCGCGGCAGATCTCAAGAAAGGCCTCGGTGAAAAAGAGAAGGCTGACTGGAAAGTCATCGCTCTTGACGAGAACAGCGGCAAGCTCGTTGTTCCTGTTGGGTCGGCGGGCTTTCGCTGGGATGGCCAAGGGAAATGGAATCTTGAGGAAAAAGACGAAAGGGGCAAGGACGTACGGCTACAGACCACGCTAGCCAGCGATCACGACTCTATTGAGCCGGTGGCGTTTCCCTATTTCGGTGCCGATGCTCCGCATGACTTTGTCGCCACGGATCACGACGACATCTTGTTTCGGCATATTCCGGTGAAGAAGATAAAACTTGCGGACGGGAGCGAATGCGCCGTCGCGACGGTCTTTGATTTGTTCTGCGCTAACTACGGTGTCGACCGCGGGTTTGGCGGCAGCAACGTAACGGCAAACTACGATGACGATACACCGTTTACGCCGGCGTGGGCCGAGAAGGTCACCGGTGTTCCGAGGCAGTCGATAATCCAGGTCGCCCGTGAGTTCGCCGCCAATGCCGAGGTGACGAAAGGTCGCTCGATGGTCATTCTCGGGGCAGGATTGAACCACTGGTATCACATGGACATGAGCTATCGCGGGATCATCGCCTTGCTCGTGATGTGCGGCTGTGTGGGGAAGTCTGGCGGGGGATGGTCGCACTATGTGGGTCAGGAGAAGCTACGGCCTCAGACTGGCTGGCTTCCCCTTGCATTCGGTCTCGACTGGAGTCGTCCCCCGAGGCAGATGAACGGGACAAGCTTCTTCTACGCGCACACAGATCAGTGGCGCTACGAGTCCCTCCGGATGTCGGAAATCCTCTCGCCATTGGCCCCTGAGGGCGACTGGTCGGGCAGCATGATCGATTACAACGTGAAGGCTGAACGGATGGGATGGCTGCCTTCCGCGCCGCAGCTGCAGTGCAATCCCCTCGACCTTGGACGACAGATCAAGGAGTCGGGCGGCGATGTGGCACAGACCGTGGTGGAAGGACTGAAATCCGGCGAGATCAAGCCCGCCAGTATCGATCCTGACAACCCCATCAACTGGCCGCGTAACATGTTCTTCTGGCGCTCGAACGTGCTGGGCGCGAGCGGCAAGGGGCACGAATATTTTCTCAAGCACCTCGTGGGTTCGCTGCACGGCGTGATTGGCACGGACGAGGAGGCCGCGGGCCACGACCGACCCAAGGAAGTCGTGTGGCATGACGAGGCACCGGTCGGAAAGCTGGACCTCATGGTCAATATCGACTTTCGTATGTCGACGACTAGCATCTACTCGGACGTCGTGCTTCCCACAGCCACTTGGTACGAGAAACACGACCTCAACACGTCGGACATGCATCCATTCATTCATCCGCTCTCGGCGGCCGTAGACCCGGCATGGGAATCGAAAAGCGACTGGAATATCTTCCGGGCGATCGCGAAGAAATTCTCCGATGTGGCGCCTGAAGTGCTTGGCGTTGAACATGATGTGGTGATGACGCCCATCCAGCACGATACGCCAGGGGAACTCGCGCAGGCCTACGAGCCGCAGGATTGGCTAAAAGGCGAGTGTGAACCGGTTCCGGGCAAGACCATGTCGTCGATTGCCCTTGTCGAGCGAAATTACCCCGAGACCTATGCACGTTTTACCTCGCTTGGACCGCTCCTTGAAAAGCTCGGCAACGGTGGCAAGGGGATCGGCTGGGATACGCAAAAGGAAGTGCAGCTCCTCGGCGATCTGAACGGGCGCGTGCTTGATGGCCCAACACAGGGCCGTCCTAAGGTCGACAGCGACATCGACGCTTGCGAGACTATCCTCATGCTCGCGCCGGAAACCAACGGCGAAGTTGCCGTCAAGGCGTGGGATGCTTTGGGGAAATTGACAGGTCGGGAACATGGCCACCTCGCGCACGGCAAGGAAGAAGAGAAGATCAGGTTCCGCGACGTGGTCGCCCAGCCGCGTAAGATCATTTCCTCTCCGACCTGGTCAGGCCTTGAGAGCGAACATGTCTGTTACAATGCAGGCTACACCAACGTTCATGAGTTGATCCCGTGGCGAACCCTGACAGGACGCCAGCAGCTTTATCAGGATCACCAGTGGATGCGTGCCTTTGGGGAAGGCTTCGTTACGTGGCGGCCTCCAATCGACACGAAGACGGTTCGGCAGGTCTTGGGCAAACTTCCAAACGGCAACAAGGAGATCCTGCTCAATATCCTGACCCCGCATCAGAAATGGGGGATCCATTCGACCTATACCGAAAACCTAATCATGCTCAGCCTCAACCGCGGCGGGCCGACGGTGTGGATCAGTGAGGACGATGCAAAGGCAGCAGGTATCGTCGACAACGATTGGATTGAGGTCTTCAACATCAATGGCGCGCTTACCGCGCGCGCCATCGTGTCACAGAGGATCATGCCGGGGTCAGCCCTCATGTATCACGCGCAGGAAAAGCTCGTGAACACGGTGGGATCGGAAATTACCGGCCAGCGCGGCGGTATCCATAACAGCGTCACCCGTATCAACATGAAGCCAACACACATGATCGGCGGATATGTCCAGTTGGCTTATGGCTTCAATTATTACGGAACGGTCGGAGCGAACCGTGACGAGTTCGTCATCCTGAGAAAGATGAGCGAAGTGAACTGGTTCGACAAGGCTGCCGACAATTCTGCGAATGTGGAAGGCGGGACCGCAGACTGGGGAACCGGCGTGCCAGAGGCACGAGCCACCAGGAAGGAGGTGGTTCGATGAAAGTTCGCGCGCAAATTGCGATGGTGCTGAACCTCGACAAGTGCATTGGGTGTCACACTTGCTCGATTACCTGCAAGAACGTCTGGACCAACCGGGAAGGCGTGGAATACGCGTGGTTCAATAACGTCGAGACGAAGCCCGGCATCGGATATCCCAAGGACTGGGAGAACCAGGACCGCTGGCAGGGCGGCTGGGTCCGCAAGAAAAACGGTAAGATCCAGCCCCGGCAAGGTGCCAAGTGGCGAATTCTCTCCAAGATTTTCGCAAACCCGCACCTGCCGGAGATCGACGACTTCTACGAACCTTATACTTTCGACTACGAATGGTTGCAGGGCGCGCCTGAACTTCAGGCTCAGCCGACCGCCAGACCTCGCTCGCTAGTCACTGGCGAGACGATGAATAAAATCGAATGGAGCGGAAACTGGGAAGACATGCTTGGCGGCGAATTCGAAAAGCGCAGCCATGATAGCAATTTCGACGGCGTGGAAAAGGAGATCTACGGCCAGTTCGAAGAGACTTTCATGATGTACCTGCCAAGGCTTTGCGAACATTGCCTCAATCCCACGTGCCTCGCTTCCTGTCCTTCAGGCGCAATTTACAAGCGTGATGAGGATGGCATTGTCCTGATCGACCAGGAGAAATGTCGCGGTTGGCGGATGTGCGTATCAGGCTGTCCGTACAAGAAGATTTATTACAACTGGTCGACCGGAAAATCCGAAAAATGTATTTTCTGCTATCCGCGGATTGAAACGGGCCAACCAACCGTCTGTTCGGAAACCTGCGTTGGCCGCATCCGCTATCTTGGCGTGGTGCTCTACGATGCGGACAAGATCGAAGCAGCGGCATCCGTAGAGGATCCAAAGGACCTCTATCCCGCGCAGCTTGGCGTGTTCCTCGATCCCAATGACGTTGCCGTTCAGGAGGCCGCGCGGGCCCAAGGCATTACGGATCAATGGCTCGAGGCAGCTATCCGTTCGCCGGTCTATAAGATGGCGATGGAGTGGAAGATCGCCTTCCCGTTGCATCCCGAATACCGCACGCTTCCGATGGTCTGGTATGTGCCGCCCTTGTCGCCGATCCAGTCCGCCGCCGAAGCTGGAAAGATCTCCGCCAAGGATGGAATGCCCGATGTGCGTAGCCTCAGGATCCCCCTCAAATACCTCGCCAACTTGCTGACGGCTGGCGACGAAGGGCCCATTGCGTCTGCACTCGAACGAATGCTGGCTATGCGTTCGTACATGCGCGCCAAGAGCGTGGAAGGACGTATCGACGAGAGTATTCCCGAGCGCGTTGGGCTCACCCGAAATGTCATCGAGGAAATGTACCGGGTCATGGCATTGGCGGCTTACGAGGATCGCTACGTCATCCCAACGGCGCGCCGCGAATTCGACGAAGACGCATATGTCTTGCGTGGTTCGTCGGGATTTGGATTCGGAGAGCCGACCCAGGGGGGGAACAAGGTGAACCTCTTTGGAGGTACTAAGAGGTCACCAAGTGCTCCTGGCAGGAGGGCAAAGGCATGAGGATGACCCTGAGAGCACTAGCAATATTGCTGGGCTATCCATCGCGGGAGATCCAGGAGAATATCTGCGAAATCCGGCAGGCGCTCGTGGACGAAGGGGCACTTGGCACGAGAGACTTAGGGCACCTCGAAAAGTTGCTCGAGAATCTTGCGTCCGACGACTTGCTGGAATTGCAAGCGGGATACAGCGAACTCTTTGATCGATCGCGTTCCCTTTCGCTGCACCTGTTCGAGCATGTTCACGGTGACAACCGGGAACGGGGGCAAGCGATGATCGACTTGGGCCAGCAATACCTCAAGAACGGCTTCTTTCTCGAGGCAAATGAATTGCCGGACTTCGTGCCCGTTTTCCTTGAGTACGCGTCCTGCCTACCCTCTAAAGAGGCACGCCAAACGCTGGCGCAACCCGCGCACGTATTTGCCGCTCTCGCCGAGAGGCTGGGCAAGAGAGGCACAGATTATTGGGCAGTCTTCGAATGCCTCGTGTCACTCGCCGGCATTCACCCCGACGCTGAGGCAAAAGCCTCGATCGATCAGAATACTCCGCCCGTGGATTCCGTAAATATCGATGCCGAATGGGAGGAGGCGCCCGTGTCGTTCACGAGCGCCGGCGCTCACGAAATGGGCGGGCCAACTGGGGTGGTTGCCAAGATCAGGGCGTCAAATCGTAACGTGAACCAGGGAGAGCGGCCGTGAACGAATTCATCAATCAGCTTGCCTTCGGTTGGTACCCGTACCTGGCGGTAACGGTCTTGGTTGTCGGCAGTATTTTCCGGTTCGATGCTCACCAGTTCGGATGGCGTTCGCAATCGAGCCAGTTTCTCCGCAAACGCCAGATGGTCCTGGGTTCTAATTTGTTTCACATGGGTATTCTGGTCCTTCTGATGGGACACTTCATCGGTCTCCTTACGCCGATAAATGTTTTTGACGCGATGGGCGTAAGTCATTCGTTCAAGCAGACGACAGCTCTGGTTGTGGGCGGGATTGCCGGTCTCGCCGCCTATGTGGGCTGCACCTTGCTCCTGCATCGGCGACTATTTGACGAGCGCATCCGCAAGAGTTCTTCGTGGGGCGATATCCTCGTTCTGGTTCTCCTTTGGGTGCAGTTGACGCTTGGCTTGCTGACGACGTGGTGGACCCTCGAACATCTCGACGGGAGCGAGATGGTCAAATTTATGGGATGGGCCAACGGTATTTTACGCCTCGATCCAGCTGCGCCGCAGCAGCTGGCGGACGTGGCCTTGGTCTACAAGCTTCACATCATTCTGGGCCTGACGTTGTTCCTGATTACGCCGTTTACCCGTCTGGTCCACATCTGGAGCGCCCCGATCTGGTTCCTGCTACGACCCGGCTATCAGATTGTCCGTTCTCGGCGACTGGGCCGGCCAACGTCACCCACGAAAGGTCCAGCAGGCGGCGCTCCAAGTTATGGCGGAGATGCGGTCATGCGGGCTGCGCTTGACGAAGGACGGTCCACATGACCCGGCGTCTTGACGTTCTCAATCTGGCTGACCCTGCGCAACGCCCGGCGCCGGCCATGATGGATTCGTGTGCGACCGGTGGCTGTGGCGGACCCGAGCCGATGCTTCCGCCTCCGCCAACATTTGGTGAGGTACGGGTCAACGGCGTGGAAATAACTCCAGAGGCGATTGCGCAAGAGATTCAATACCATCCCGCTCCGGATGCGGAGACAGCGTGGACGGAAGCCGCACGAGCGCTCGCAGTGCGCGAATTACTGCTGCAGGAAGCCCGGCGCCTGCAAATTGAGCATGAGCCCGAACAAGACGAGGGCGGGAGAGACGAAGCCGAAGAAGACGCAGTTGTTCGCGCACTGCTTGAGCGCGAGGTCACTCCATCCAGTCCGGATGAGAGTGAGTGCCTGCGATTTTATGAATCGAACAAGCAGCGGTTTCGAACCCCGGACCTCTTTGAGGCCGCTCACATCCTGATTGAGCCCGAAAGTAACGATGAACAGGGGTGGGCGAGAGCAAGGGCGAACGTTGAACGGATTATTAAGCAGATCGGCAACGATCAGGATGCTTTTTCATCAGCTGCTCGCAGCCTTTCGAAATGCAATTCAGCGCAGCAGGACGGAGCGCTCGGTCAAATCCGACGCGGCGAATTGGTTGAAACGATCCAGGCAGGTCTGGAATCATTGGAAGACGGGGAAACCGGGTCCACGCCGGTTAAATCCCGCTTCGGTTGGCATGTGCTTCGACTGCATCGACGGATCCCGGGTCGTGTGCTTCCATTCGATGTCGTTCGCGACAAGATTTCGGATACTCTCGAAGCCCGCAGCTGGACGGTGGAATCAGCACGCTACATTTCCAGTTTGGCATCTGTCGCCTGTGTGGACGGCGTCCAGATTGCCGGGATCACCAACTAATGGCATTGCTTGGAGACATCCTAGCCAATGCTCGAAGGGACGCCGGGAATTTTCATGCATGGCTGACAAGCGCTGATGCTGACTTGGCGCGCTCGGTTGATACAGCGGCGGCAATCGAGGGGTTAACATCCACGACGTATGTCAGAGGTGCTGTTGCCGACTTTTCACGATTCGCAAGCGAGGAGGACTGGGCGACATTGTCTTCCAGCCTAAAGAGTACAGATGATCCTGGTATGGCGTGTCTGCTAGCGATGGTGGACTGGCGACTGAAGGTCGAGACATGTCAGCGTCATTCTCATCGATCCCATGGAGGAGATCTCAATGACAAATCCGGATAGGGATAAGCCAATAGAAGCGCCGTTGAACCCGGCGCTCAAAAAGAGCACGGAAACCGAGTATGACACGTCATCCTCGGACGCGCCTATCAACACGACTTCCGCGAACGAAGGAGAGGGCAACGGCTGGCCGATCGTCTGGTTGGTCGTCACCATTCTCGGCGTGGTCCTCGCGATCTGGCTCCTGGTCTGAGGACGAACCTGGGCCCGCCGCACCTTTAAGTAACACGAATTCGACGGAATCGGGCACCAGCCCGGAGTTTTGCCAGTCCTGCAGCTTGGCCTTCGTCTTGTTGACCAGCCCGCGCACATCGAAGTTCAGCGTGACGGTCGGGCAATTCATATTTTTTGCAACTTCCTCAAGTGCGGAAAGAAGTTTGCTGCGGACCGCGGATGACGGCCCCAGTTCGAAGGCGACGAACACCTCAACGTGCAACGCCGGGCCGAGCCTGAGGCTTTTTACAGGCAAATAAGCGGCTATCCCGTGAATGTGGCCGGTTTCCGCCCGGACGGCCAAGACCCCTCCACCGCACAAGGCAATGTGTTGTGTAAAATCGGTCCATTGCTCGGCGACAACTCCCGCCCTGTGGCGTACCAATGGGAAGGCCTCCGAGGCATTGTCCAACTCCAACGGGCTGACGCTTAATTGTGCCAATGTACTGCCGATCGAGATTCGGGAGTTTGAAGGGTAGCCGCGAAAAGCTATGAGACGTTGAGCTAGATCAATCTCCCGCGGATTCGGGTATCCAAGGAATTCTGTTGTCCTACCGTTCCAAAGGCCCGTTGCTAGAGCTTCCGCCGGGTCATCCATGCGAACATTGCGCGATACGCCCGGTCACGATTTGTCGGAGGCTGGACGGGGCAATACTCGCTCAGCTTAGGGCACTTGGCACGATGCAGCGCCTTGGAGTCGGCCAACCGGTTTTTCACGAAGGCGACCCTGCGAAACGTGTGTTCATGCTCGCCCAGGGATCGCTCAAGATCTATACGCTTCTCGCCGATGGCCGGCGGCAGATAACCGGCTTCATGTTTCCGGGCGACTTTCTAGGGATTTCGCTCGACGATGAATATGCGTTCACGGTCGAAGCTCTGGCCAATAGCGAGATGTGGTGGTTCACGCGCGAAGCCTTTGACCGTTTCGTCGAGAAGAATCCCAGCATGGAACGCGAACTCTACAGGCTCGCAGCGCACGAACTTGCGGCCGCCCAAGAACAGATGGTTCTCCTGGGGCGAAAGACCGCTGCCGAACGGGTGGCGAGCTTTTTCCTCGCGCTCCTTGATCGCCGCGAACTGGGTGAGCACGATATGTCGAGCGAATTCGACCTGCCGATGAGTAGGATTGATATCGCGGATTATCTTGGTCTTACCAAGGAAACGGTGAGCCGGATGCTCTCACTCCTGCGCGACCGCCGGTTAATTCGGCTGGTGAAACAAGACCGGATAGAAATTCTGGACCTGAGCGGTCTCAAAGAAATCGCTGACGGTTTCGGCGAGTGATATTATCTATTTAAGCGCCCATTCGGCCTGTATCCAGAACTTACGAATATCGTTCCCTAAGTCCTTCGAGTCGTAGTCGGCAACTTTCGCTAGAAACCCGAGTTTGCCGATTTTGAAGCCCAAGGAGGCGTCCCACTCGTTTCCGTAGTGCATGTCGCCCCGATTGCTGTCGAACCGGTGATGCGTAACTGTTGCACTGAGGTCGCGGATACCTCGTAGTCTGGGAAACTTTTGAGATACCGAGAGATAACGGTCGCGCAGTCCATTGGCGGGCGTGCTCAGAAACTTGTCGGCCCATCCGTTGAATTTGTGAAGCGTGGCCATTGGTGTTTGGACAGCGCGCCCATTGTCGCTGCCCAGAACTCTCAATGCCTGCAGAGATCGAGAGCCCGGAATATCTAGCTCCCAGATCGGTCGACCAATAATCTGCCGAATAATCGAATTGGTTGGACGCGTAGTCGGATTGACGGGCGTAGCTGCCTTTCAGCGACAGGCTGACGCGGTCGTTGATTGGGATCGCCGATGACATGATAAAGCCGTAGGTCTGGGTGCTGTTCGAAAAGAAAAACGCCTCGTTGCAGTCGAGGAGGTAAGCAAAAACCTTTCCTTCCAACCGGCCAACTCTCGTCCCCGCACTCGCAAGGACGAAGTTTCCCTTATAGCTGGTCCTAGGACCGGCATCGTTTCCAAAGATGGTCCGCTGCGAAATTGCATAAGCAATGTCGAATGCGACCGGGCCGACCGTTGCTTGACCGCGAATGGCGTCGAACGTCTGCTCGTTCTGACGCCACCCGACAGAACCGACCCAGCGCTGATCGTCGAGATCGATACGTTGCCGTCCCAAGGTAAGACTGTGCTTGGCGGATTTGTATTCCACCTGCAGCCGATTCAATTCGAGGTTGGACGGATCGACGATTACTGATCGGGTGGGTCGCCACTGGTCCTCGCCGGGCAGAGCGAAAGGAAAGGCGTTGTAATTGTTGATGAGAGCCGCGGTGCCTTCACCTTCAACGAGTATCGATATCTTGCCAATTTTGGCTACCGCTCCACCCCGGAGCCTGAATGTAAAGCCCTCAGCATCACGGTGCATTTCGTCGACGTTTTCGTAACGCACTCGGGCGTCGAGGATCGGCTGCAGACTGATCTTGCCGGTCGGGCTATCAGCCGCGCTCGCGCTGCCAGTTGCAAAGACGAGTAGGGTTGCGCCAACTACAGCGTTGCTCGAGACGAGTGCCAATGTTCTGCCTTTCGCTGTTTCGAATTTGCTGCTTGGCGCTTGCATCTCTTAAGACCGATGAGGCGCAGCGGAATTGATGTATCTCAATCATGACATGCTTGGGTGGGACACAAGTGCGGAAAAGGCGAGAAAATGGACGCTGCCACAATCGCTTTGATCGCAACGCTTATGTTATTGGCTGCTGTTCTGTACTCGTCGGTCTCGTATGGCGAGGCGTCCGCTCACCTCGCCATCATGGCGCGGTTCGATGTCGCACCGGAAACGATGCCATCGGAGCGGGCATTACCTAGCTGGGCTCGGCTCACTTGGCCAATCGTCGGTCGTTGCAGACCTTGGGCTTGGTGCTGGTCATCGCCGGAGGTAAACTGATATTTTTATGGATGAGCGCAACGACATCGCTGTTGCAGTACTTGCCGGAGGCGAAGGCAGCAGGATTGGAGGCAACAAACCGTTCATCGAGCTTTGCGGTGCCAGCCTGCTCGAGCGCGCATGGGATTTTGCAAGATCCTCGTCAGACACGGTGACGCTTGTGCTTCGGAAGCCTGATCCGGATGGTTCGTTCGGCCACTCGTTCACCACCGATCGTCCGGGCATTGAGGGGCCATTGGCCGGGCTGGCTGCCGGTTTCGATTGGGCAAGGAGAGTTGGGAAGGCCGCTCTTCTCACCATCCCCTGCGACATGCCGCTGCTGCCGTCAGACCTTGTGCTACGGCTGAGAAACGAGATTGGCGGGGCCGCAGCCGCTATCGCATCGAGTGGAGGACAGATCCATCCAGTGTGTGGGCTGTGGAAGGTGCACGCCAGCGAGGAAATCGCGCCGTATCACGCAACTGGCGGACAGTCCCTCTGGGGATTTGCACGAGCGGTAGGCTTTGCGGAGGTAAAATGGCCAATCGGCCCGATGGACCCGTTTTTCAACATCAATCGGTCCACGGATCTCGCCGAGATCGCCGAGTATCTTGAGACTAGAAATTAAGAACGCAAACTTCCTCGCCGGCGTTTCTCGCGGGCGCTCCCACTGGCTGGCGTATCAGCAAGTCAGAATCCGCGAGTGTTCGTTGAGAGCTGGAATCCTGGTGCAAAGCTGGATCGACGAAGCCACTGGCATTTCGAGCGCGCACGAAGGTCTCCCGGTTTCCGCAACCCGGTATAGGTGTTGCAAGACGCTCCTTACGCCACTGCAACGCGGATCGCGGATCCATCCCCGACAATCCGGAAACGAGCGGCGCGAGTAATAAGCGACCCGTGACGAGAGCGGAAGTCGGATTGCCGGGCAAACCCATTACTAGTCTATTCTTCGCCCGGCCGAGCCATACCGGCTTGCCGGGTTTGATGGCTACCTTGGCAAAGACGATTTCAAGGTTCTCGTCCTCGAACATGGTCTTCGCGAAATCCTTTTCGCCGACGGACGCCCCGCCTGTCACCACGATGAGATCCGCGTGTGCCAGTACCTCTGCTGCGGCTTTCTTCATCGCCCGAAGATCGTCGGGTAGGCGTCTTTTCTCCAGGACATTGCCCCCCCAGTCCGCGACGAGGGCGGCAATGCCGTACGACACGCTCTCGGGAATGGAACCGGGAGAGTGCGACGCCGTGCCCGGCCGCGCGAGCTCGTCGCCTGTCCCGAGAATGATTACGCGAGGTTGCCGCCAGACAGTCAGCTTGGCGAGGTCCGCACCGGCTGCCGCCACCATCTGCCGATATCCGAGGCGTGTGCCGGATTCGAGGAGAACGGTTCCAGCGACAAAATCCGAGGCCCTTGTCCGGATATGCCGGGCGGCGCCGGGCTCCCCTTCAATCACCACGCAGTCACCGTCGGTACGAACGTTTTCCTGCATAATCACCCGGTCGGCGCCGGGGGGAATCCGGGCTCCGGTAAAGATCCGAACCGCGGATCCAGGGTCAAGATGCCCGACAAGTCCTGCGCCGGCGAACACTTTTCCTCTCACGGGTAAGCGCGCAGGAAGTGCGGATAGATCTGCGTCGCGCAGCGCATAACCATCCATTGCCGAGACATCCGCGGGAGGGGAGTCGACCTTGGCAACGATGGGCTCGGCAAGTACGCGCCCATGAGCATCTTCGAGGGAGACGGTCTCTTGTGAAAGGCCGCCTGCCATCAAGCAGACGGCAGAGAAGGCGTCATCGAAAGTGATCACGATGCTTCCCAGCTTCCCGACCGTCCCCCAGACTTTTTGGTAACGCGTATCGCGCCAATTACCATCGTCCGATCAACTGCCTTTAGCATGTCGAACAAGGTCAGGCCCGCGACAGACACAGCCGTCAGTGCTTCCATCTCGACGCCCGTTTGCCCCTCAGTGCTTACCACTGCTTCAATGAGAAAGGCTTGCGATCGATCGTCGAGGCTGATCCGGACGCCGATCTTGGTGAGCGCAAGTGGGTGGCAGAGGGGAATCAGATTCGCTGTGCACTTTGCTCCCATCAGTCCGGCCAATTCGGCGGTCTGAATTACGGTGCCCTTGGGAGCTCTTCCCGCGCGCACCAGCTGCAACGTCTCCTGTTTGCAGCGCAACTGCCCGGCGGCCTTTGCGACCCTTAGCGTCACCGGCTTGCCGCTGACGTCGACCATTCGCGCCCGGCCACTCTCGTCCATATGGGTAAGACTGCTCATGCGCAAAGATCCCTTAATCGGGGAATTTGACCTGCGAGTGAGCAGGGGCGGTAACGGCTGTCGAGTTCAAGCGAAAGTACGAGGTCCCAGCCATCCCTGCACGCACCGGTGGAGCCGGGAAGGGAGAAGATGAAGGTATCGTCGATTTGGCCAGCCAGGGCCCGGGATTGAAGGGTCGATACCCCGACGGTGTTGAGGCTGGCCTGGTGAAAGACAACGGCAAAGCCGTCCATTTCCCGTCGAAACAACGTCCGGATTGCTTCCGGGGTGACATCGCGCGGCGTAAAGCCGGTTCCGCCAGTCGAGATGATGACGTCTACGTGTTCGTCATCGACCCAAAGGCGGACCTGCCGCCGGATGGCTCCCACGTCGTCCGGGACAATTGTCTTCCCCGCCAATATGTGGCCGGCAGCCCTTAAACGTTCGGACAGCAGTCCGCCCGAAGTATCGGTTTCTTCGGTTCGGGTGTCAGAGACAGTCAGAACGGCTATTCGAAGGGGGTGGAAAGGGAGCGATTCATTAATTCCGGGCATTCTCAACTCCACCGTGCGCGGTCGGCGTGATCGACCCGGGTTGGTTCGATCCATTTTGACCCGTCGGCAGTTTCCTCTTTCTTCCAGAACACTGCGTCCGTCTTGAGACGGTCCATCGCATATTCTGCCGCTTCGAAAGCCGAACGTCGATGAAGATGGGCAGCAGCTACGAATACGATCGCTTCGCCGGGCGATATTTCCCCGTGGCGATGAACAACACAAATGGCCGTCACGCCAAACCGTGACTGGGCATCGGCGGCGATTTTGTGCAGCGAAGCCTCCGTGAGGCGGGGATGGAGCTCAAGAACGAGAGAGTTTATTCCGTCGCCGGTCGCCGACTTTGGTCGGGCAAGGCCGACGAAGGTAACGGCGGCTCCTTCTTTTGTGAGCTTGGAGCTGAAAGCGGCGAACTCGGAGTTTGGATCAAACCTGTCATCCGCAAGACGAACGTCACAAATCATTTCAACCACCTGACAGCGGAGGCAAGAACTCAACGGTCTCGCCGTCGGTGATCTTGCGGTCGTTGGCAACAAGACTGTCAGCAACGCAAACGAAGGTTCGAGCCCGCAGGTCTATGGCGAGTTCCGGATAGGTTTCGGCAAGGACCCTGCGCAACTCTTCCACCGTGTCGGTTCCTGGGGGCGGGATAAAGTCCACTTCGGCGCCCAGTCTTTCTCCAAGCTTGCCATAAAATCTGATTCTCAATGCTCTCTCCTCCCGGAGTTGCTAGCGATCCCGTACAAGGATTGGATGATCCACATCAACTTCATAGTCGGCTATGCTGCCGCGCTCATCGAGGCTGCCCGCTTCGGCATGACCCTCTATCTAGGGGCTGGTTTGGCCAGTCTTTCCGCTTATTACTTCATCCATAGGAGCGCTTCGTGACGCGATAATGGCTCCTTGCCCCTCGCGCCGCGATGGGCCAAAGCCCGCGCAACATGCTTAGCTTTCAAGACCTGATCCTGACGTTGCACCGCTATTGGGGCGACCGTGGCTGCGTCATACTGCAGCCGTATGACATGGAGATGGGGGCTGGGACGTTTCACCCGGCCACCGTACTTCGCGCGCTTGGGCCCGACCCGTGGAAAGCGGCCTTCGTCCAGCCGTGCCGCCGTCCGACCGATGGCCGTTACGGTGAGAACCCCAACCGGCTCGGCCATTACTATCAATACCAGGTCATCCTGAAGCCAAGTCCGCCCGATCTGCAGGACCTCTATCTCGGTTCGCTCGACGCGATCGGGATCGATCCGCTCAAGCATGACATCCGCTTCGTCGAGGACGATTGGGAAAGTCCGACGCTGGGCGCGTGGGGCCTGGGCTGGGAAGTCTGGTGCGACGGCATGGAAGTGACCCAGTTCACTTATTTCCAGCAGGTCGGCGGTTTCGACTGCAAGCCGGTGTCGGGCGAACTCACCTACGGCCTCGAACGCCTCGCCATGTATATTCAGGGCGTCGACAATGTGTTCGACCTCAAGTTCAACAATGAGGGCGTGACCTACGGTGACGTCTTCCTGGAGAACGAAAAGCAGATGTCGAAATGGAATTTCGAGGTCGCCGATACCGACACCTTGTTCGACCAGTTCAAGAAGGCCGCCGCCGAGAGCGAAAACAGCTTGAAGGCCGGGGTGCCGATTGCCGCCTACGAGCAGGCGATCAAGGCGAGCCACGTGTTCAATACGCTGCAGGCCCGCGGCGTCATCTCGGTAGCCGAGCGGCAGGCCTATATCGGCCGAGTCCGCGATCTGGCGAAAGGCGCCTGCGCCGCATGGATGACGCACATGGGGTACGAAGCATGAGCGACTTCCTGCTCGAACTCCTCAGCGAGGAAATCCCGGCGCGGATGCAGGCGAAGGCCCGCAACGATTTCGCGCGCATGTTCGCCGAAGGCCTGACCGCGGCCGGTCTCTCAAATGATGGCATCACGACCTATTCGACACCGCGGCGGTTGGCGTTGATCGCCAAGGGGCTGCCCGCATCAACCAGGGCGGTCAGCGAAGAACTGAAGGGCCCGCGCACCTCGGCGCCGCCGCAAGCATTGGAGGGTTTCCTCCGTAAGACCGGGCTCAACCAGGATCAGCTTATCGATCGCGACGGCATCTGGTTCGCAGTGATCGACAAGCCGGGACGCGCTACCGCGGAGGTTTTGGCTGACCTGGTCGCGCAGATCGTTCACGATTTTCCGTGGCCGAAATCGATGCGCTGGGGGGCAGCGTCGGCATCGTCCGCGTCGATGCGCTGGGTGCGGCCGTTGCATTCGATCGTCGCCTTGCTGGGCGAAGACATTGTCCCGGTCGCGATCGATGGCGTGAGCTGCGGTGCGACCACGATGGGACACCGTTTCCATCATCCAGGCGCAATCACCATCGGCGGCGTGAACGATTATGTTGAAAAGCTGCGCGCCTGCCACGTCATCGTCGATCAGGAAGAGCGCGAAACGATCATCCGCACGCGCGCAAACGACCTGGCCGAAGACGCCGGTTACTACCTCGTCCAGGACGAGGGTCTGGTGATCGAAAATGCCGGCCTTACCGAATGGCCGGTGCCGTTGCGTGGATCGTTTGATCCCGATTTTCTCGATGTGCCCGAAGAGGTCATCCAGCTGACCGCGCGCCTCAACCAGAAATATTTCGTGATGCGCGGCGGCGACGAGAAACTGGCCCCGCACTTCATCTGCACCGCCAATATCGACGCCAATGACGGAGGCATCGCCATCGTCGCGGGCAACGAAAGAGTGCTCGCCGCGCGCCTCAGCGACGCCCGCTTCTTCTGGGAGCAGGATCTGAAGGTGCAGTTAGAGGATTATCTACCGAAACTCGAAGGCATGCTGTTCTATGAGGGGATGGGATCGCTCCGAGCCAAGGTAGACCGCATCGCCGAACTGTCCCGGATTTTCACTGAGCGCTATTTTCCGGAACGCGACCCTGAAACCGCACGCCGCGCTGGCCTGCTCGCAAAGGCCGACCTCGCCTCCGCGATGGTCGGTGAGTTTCCCGAGCTGCAGGGCGTGATGGGCAGCTATTATGCCGAGCGCGGCGGCGAAAAGCCGGGCGTCGTTTCAGCGCTCAGGCAGCAATATGCCGCCACCGTCGACGGGTGCATTCCGGCAGCGGTCGCGCTTGCCGATCGGCTGGATACGCTTAGTGCGTTTTTCGCGCGCGGTATCCGCCCCACCGGATCGAAAGATCCGTTCGCGCTGCGCCGCGCCGCGCTCCAGTCGATCCAGATCATCCTCGCAAATGGAACGCGTCTTGGCTTGGGCGACGCGCTTGAACTCGCCAAGGCGGGCCTGGGAGCGGAAGGTAAAAACCTCGACACGGGCGAGCTGCTGGAGTTCTTCGCCGATCGTCTCAAGGTTCAACAGCGCGAAGCAGGGGTTCGCCATGACCTCATCGACGCGGTATTTGCTCTCGGCGGCGAGGACGATCTTGTCCGCTTGCTCGCCCGGGTGAACGCGCTCCAGGCTTTCGTGGAAACCGGGGAGGGGACCAATCTTCTCGCCGGCGCCAAGCGCGCCGCCAATATCCTCAAAAAGGAAAATTGGGACGCTGAGTCTGCAACCGATACTGACATCGCGCCCGAAGAGGCGGCGCTCAAGGAAGCGATCGACGTCGCCGAACCGACTGCATGCCATGCTATCGGGGCGGAGGACTTCACAGCGGCGATGACCGCGCTCGCGTCGCTTCGTGCGCCGATCGACTCATTCTTTGAAAAGGTCATCGTAAACGCCGACGATGTCGGCGTCCGCGCGCGGCGTCTCAATCTCCTCGCGAGGTTCCGCGACGCCGTTCACGCCGTCGCGGATTTCTCGAAAATCGAGGGCTGATCAGACCTCGCGTCGGTCGTCAATGCCGTCGCGATCGCCATCGACAACGTGGTCATTGCTGTCGGTGACGCCGTCGCCATCGCGGTCGCGTCCCAGAACACGATCCATCAGGCCCGGCTTGCGCTCCGCCTCGGTCACGATGCCATCGTTGTTGAGGTCGCGCGTATCGGTCGTGGCCGCTGTCGCGGCAACCGGTCGATTGCGCTCGGCATCTTTCAGCGCCGCTGCACGTAGCGAATCCTGCTCTCGCCATTCCTTCTCACGCAACGCATGGGTCTCCGTCAGATCTTTGCGCGCGGCGACTTCAGCGTTGTAGCGCTGCTTCCACTTGCGGCCACCGCCGGAAAACAGAAAGCCCCCGACCAAAAGACCCAGAACGAAGACAAGTGCGACAATGACCCATTGGTCAGAAGTGAAGTTTATCATGGTTCGATCCCCTGTTTGTTGCCGTATCAATCCCTTGGGATATGAAACCGTTCCGCCGCGTCAACGAAAAAGCCGCCGCCCGGTCTCCCGGACGGCGACTCTCTCTCTGCCCCCGGAAGGTACGCAGTGTCGTTAGCCGTTGATGAAGCTGTCGGTGATCGAACAGGCCGCAGGTCCAAGAATGACGACGAACAAGGTAGGCAGAATGAACAGGATCAGCGGCACGGTCATGATCGCCGGAAGGCGCGCGGCCTTTTCTTCGGCGCGCATCATGCGATCGTTGCGGAATTCCGCTGAAAGCACGCGCAATGCCGAAGCGAGCGGCGTACCGTATTTTTCGGTCTGGATCATGGTCGTGACGACGCCGCGGACGGCTTCCAGATCGACGCGCATGGCGAAATTCTCGAACGCATTGCGGCGTTCGTTGAGGAAGCCAAGTTCGATCGCCGTGAGGCCGAATTCATCGCCCAGTTCCGGATAGGCCTTGCCCAACTCGCGGGCAACGCGGCCAAACGCGGCATCGACGGTCAAACCGGCCTCGGCGCAGATAACCAGAAGATCGAGCGCGTCGGGCAGACCCTTGCGGATCGCGTGGCTGCGCTTGGTCACCTTGTTCTTCAACCAGATGTCCGGCGCCTTGTAGCTGAGCACGAAGGTGCCGGTGGTGACCATGTAGCGTTTCATCGCGCCCCATTCGGGGAACATGTCGAAGAAATAAATCGCCATGACCGCCGTCGTACCCAGCACCAATGGCATCAGGAAACGTGCCGCGATGACAAAATAGGCAAGATCCTTGGCGCGGATGCCGGCCTGGAGCAATTTGACCTGCGCCTTTTGGATCTGGTCGTCCTGCAGCATCTTGAAGTTGCTGAGGATGCCGCGAACCCTGTCGGCTGCTTGGTTCTTATTGGTCAGGCTCTTGCGCTTGTTGGTCGAGGCGACGATGCCCGCCTTGAGCTGCTCGCGACGCTCGTTGAGCGCCTTGACGCGGCGCGCCATCGGATCCTTGACCGTGGTGGCGGCGTAGATCGCCGTCAGCACCGCCAACGTAGCCACCGCACTAAGCAGGGTGGCGACCCAGATGACATCGATTCCGAGGAGGGTTGGACCGGACTGCAACATGCTGGTTTCCTAGATCTCGAAGTTGACCATCTTGGCCATGATGAACACGCCAATGCTCATCCAAACCAGGCCGCCAAGACCTGCGATCATCAGACGATCGTCTGAGAAAAAGCCGGCCATGTAAGAAGGGTTGATCATGTAGACCATGGTGAAGACGACGAAGGGAAGTGATCCGACGATCATTGCCGAAGCCTTCGATTCCGAGCTCATCGCGCGGATTTTGAGCTTCATCTGGGCGCGTTTGCGCAGCACGTCGGCAAGGTTCGACAGCGTTTCAGCCAGGTTGCCGCCGGTCTCGCGCTGGATGGCCAGCGTAATGACGAAGAACTGGAATTCTGCGGTGCCGAGGCGATCGGCGGACTCCTGAAGGGCAGCCTCCATCGTCCGGCCGATTTTCATCTTGTCCGCGACCGAGCGAAACTCGAGGCCCACCGGGTCGGGAATTTCCGTCGCAACGATGCCCAGCGTTTCCGTGATCGGCAGGCCGGAACGAAGACCGCGGACCATCAATTCGATTGCGTCAGGGAAGTTGGATGTGAATTTGGCGACGCGCTTTTTGATTAAATATCCGATGATGAAGTGCGGCAGGCCAAAGCCAACGAACAGGGCAAGCATTAGCGCCAGCAGGAACGGGGCACCTTGAGCCATCAAGGCGACCATCACGGCGGCAATCATGCCGCCACTGATCGCTGCGAATTTCTGCAGGCTGATGTTCTTGCCGGTTTGCTCCAGGCGACGACGTAGTAGCGCCGGACGCGGAATGAACGACGCCAGCGCATCATCGACCTTGTTCTGACGCTTGGAAAGAAGCTTGCGGATCTGCGCCTGGGCCGAGGCCGCAATCGCGTCGCCGTGGCGTTCCTTGAGAAGTTCGAGACGACGCTTGTACGCCTTGCCGACCGACGGCCCGCTAAACGCCGAATAGCCGAGCGCCAGGACTGCCAGTATTCCGATTGCGATGATGACCGTCAGAATCATTGCTCGTCCATTCCCTTCATGGTTGGTTGAACCTCACCGAGGCCGACCTACCAATTTCCTGAATTAGGCAGCCTGCGCCTTGGGCTTTGACAGCATGCCCTTGAGGTTGCTCACAAAGCTCTTGGTCGAGGCAACCTTACCGTCGGCTGCACCTTCTTCGCTGGCATGGCTGAGAACCATGTTGACGAGGGTTGAGAACGGCGCGGCCATCTTGCCGCTGGCGACTTCTGCCATCGGCTTGCCGAGTTTCGCGGACTGTGCAGCGACCTTGCCGTCTTCGTGGAAGACGATGTCGATGCTCCGTTCGATAGACTGCTCGAAATCTTTCTTGCTGATTTCAAGCGCGCCGCCGGACGGCATCCGGTTTGCGACGACAACGACCTTGGTCTGCGGCGCATTGGACTTCAGCCACGCCAGGATACGGATCGTGTCACGCGTAGCTGCAAGGGTCAGCTCGCTGACCACCACGGCAACATGGGCGTCGTGCACCAAGTGCGGATGCTGGATCAGCATGTGGCGCGGCAGGTCCATCACGGTCGATTCGAACGCGTTGCGCATTTCTTCCTGAAGCTGGAAGAATGCGCTGCCGTCAGTAAGCAGCGGCTGGTTGATCGGCGCTTCCGCCGACAGCACACTGAGACGTTCGTTGGCACGAACCATGGCGCGTTCGATGAACAGTCCATCGATGCGGCTCGGGTTCTCGATTGCGTCGGTCAAACCGCGGCCCGGTTCGAGATCGAGCGCGAGTGCGCCAGTCCCGAAATGGACGTCGAGATCGAGGAGGGCGGTCGAGCGAAGCGCTTTCTCGCCGAGCAGCCATGCAAGACTGGTTGCGAGGGTCGAAGCACCGACGCCGCCGCGAACGCCGATCACGGCGCTCATGACATGTGGCTTTTCCACCTGAGTCTCACCGCGCGGACCCGACAAGATCGACTGGGCGTGAGCGAAGGTATCGCGCAATTGGTCGACCGTGAACGGCTTAAGCAGATAGTCGTGGATGCCGCTTGCGACGAGGTCGCGATAAAGGCGGACATCGTTGACCTGGCCGGCCGCGATGACGATCGTCCCCGGCTCGCAGACTTCGGCGAGCGCGTTGATATCGTTGAGCGGATCGGCGGATTCGCTGAGATCAACGAACAGGATGTTCGGGCTGGCGGAGACCGACAGGGACTGGACGGCGTTGCGCAGTCCGCCCTTATTCACTTTCTCCGGAGACCAGCCATGCTCGACCGCGACGGGACGGAGCATGTCCGCCGTTGCGTCATCGCAGACGAAAGCCGTGAACGGATCGCGGAGACCCGCGCGTGCCTGGAAGGGGGCGTTCATGTTATTCCTTTCCCTTCGTGCTGATGTCTTTGAGACCGCCTTCGCCAGTCGGCGTGGCGTTGCGGTAGGAGCGGATGGCGCGCGATGCGGTGGCTGCATCGCCGACCGAACCTGCTTCCCGTCCCCAGACCAGATCCTGCGGATCGGCGATCATGGCAGCCATGTTGCCACCAACCGCGCAGCCGAAGTTAGACATCGTGTTATTGCTGAAATTCGGTTGGGCTTTTTCCGTCCAGTTCGGGCAGCCTGGAACGCTTGCGCGGGTGCGGCTGACGATGACACGGACATTGCCGGGAGCAACGGCGCCTTGGCTGACCGGGGCGCCCTGCGACAGCAGAAGGCCATATTGGCCGACCACACGGGCAACGTCGTTGCGGGCGCCGCCACCATAAGCACCGTCCACATAGACGTGATCACCGTAGCCGAGGCCAAGCCCTGCCAGCCAAGCGTTGAGGCGGGCCATCTCGCTGGATGAAAGCGATCCGTCCGGCGCAGCCGCATCGAAGGCGTAGTCAGAGCGGGTGACGACTGGCACGTTGACCGGGTTCAGCCCTTTTGCCGCTTCATTTTGTGGTTTTCCGATTGCCGGGGCCGCGAGGGCCGAGGCCATCAGCGCGATCATCAAACTGTTGCGCATGATAAATTCCTTTCTCGCAGCCATTACATCTTGAAGCCAGGGGCGGCCGATGCGGTGGGTGCCACCGCGACCGGCGACGCGGCCGGAGCCGAGACACCCTTGAACGTTTGCCCACCGAAGACCCGCTGGGCGTCGGTCGGGGCCCGATAGCCGTCGACCGGGGTTGCCAGCTGACCGGAAACCGGACGCACCAGATACGGCGTCACGATGATCACCAGTTCCGTTTCCGAGCGACGATATTTGGTCGAGCGGAACAGCGCGCCGATGATCGGCAGGTCGCCAAGAAACGGTGCCTTGGTGACGTCGTTCGTGTTGGCGTTGCGAAGCAGGCCTGCGATCATGAACGACTGGCCCGAACCCAGCTCGACGGTCGTCTCGGCCCGGCGCGTCGTGAGCGCGGGAACGTTAAAGCCGTTGAGGCGGATGGTGCCTTCGTTCGACAATTCGCTGACTTCGGGACGAACGCGCATCGAGATGCGGCCGTCGGCAAGCACATAGGGCGTGAAAGCCAGGCCGACGCCATATTGCTTGTATTCGATGGTGATCGAACCAAGGCTCTGCGAGATCGGAACCGGGAATTCGCCGCCGGCCAGGAAGCTTGCGGTTTCACCCGAAAGCGCAGTCAGCGTCGGTTCGGCGAGCGTCGTCACCAAGCCATCAGTCTCAGCCAGATCGAGCGTGCTGAGGATATCGAGGCCGAGCAATTTGCCGGCGATGCCGAGCGTCGTGCCACTTCCGATGACATTGAACGCCTTGGGTACGGCCGGCGTCGTGCCAGCAGCGGGCGAGCCGAATGTTCCGGGAACGCCTTGTCCGATACCGAACTGGGTTCCGCTCGTGCCGTCGCGCGAGAGGATGTTGAAGCCAACCGACTTGATCAGGCTGCGGTTCACTTCGGCGATCTTGACCTTCAGCGCGACCTGCAGCGGCGTTGCCGAGCGAAGACGGCTGACGACCTGCGTGCCCGTGCCGACATAGGCCTGAACCAAGCGCTGGGCTTCTTCGACGTCGTTGGGATTGGCAACGGTACCGGTCAGCAGGACCAGGTTGTTCATCGGGGTCGCTTGGATGCTCGCTTCCGGCATTGCCAGATTGAGCATCTCGTTGAGCGAGCCGGTGTTCGATCCGACGCGAACATTGGCGGCATAAACGACCCGGCCACTCTTCGAGGTCGCATAAATCGTCGTCTCGCCGCTGCCCTTGCCGAAGATGTACAGCTGGGTCGACGAGCGGACCTGGACATCGGCAACGGCTTCGTTGGCGACGAACACGTCACTCATCGGCGCCGACAGGCGGACGAGCGTTCCGGTGCCCTGGCTCAGATTGAGCGTTTCCGATGGCCGGGCCGAGCTGGGCTGGGCGACGGCCGGGCTGGCGGCGACAGTGACACTGCCGAGGCCAAGGGCCAGAGCGGTCAACGCAGACCCCAGACGGGCGCGGTTACGGTTCTTGATGCTGGTCATCTTAACGACCTCCCACGGGAACGACGGTGACAGTGTTGCCGCGCGAAACGCGAACGATTGGACCGGTGACGACCTGGGCACCGCCGGTGCCAGGGCCAGCAGCCGCGACAGCGACCGGAGCCGAGCTTGGTGCCGGAGCGACACGAGCCGGGACGCTGCGACGCTGAAAGCGCGAGACATCACCACCGGTCGAGAAGGTCGTACCGCTGTCGAGCGGACGATTGGCGATCGCGAGCAGCATTTCCTTTTCCTGCTTCGGGTCAGCACCGGCGGGCAGCTTCACTTCGCCACTTGCAACTGCACGCTCGAGCTCCGCCGTATTGTCGGCGAGTGAGCGCAGCGACAGCGACAGCTGACCGAGCGACTGGGCAACCGCAATCTTTTCCGCAAGGCGAGGAGTGGTTTCCAGCGTTACCGTCGATGAGACGGCTGGCGCGGGATTACCCTCGGCGTCTTTCTGGTCGATCCGCTGATCGGTAGCCAGGATACGGATGTTGCGGATGATCGTTTCCGACACCTTGAGCGGAGGACCATCGCCGCCGCCTCGAACTTCCTGCGTGAGGACCATGTCGACGCGATCACCCGGGAAGACAAAGCCGGCAACGCCGCTGGTGACCGAAACCGGAACCGTGACGGCACGCATGCCCGGGCCGAGCGCCGCAGCAAGGAAGCCGCGATCCTTCGGTCCGACAAGCGAACCACGCGTGACCGGCTGGCCGGCAGTGATCGGGTTACGGACAACCGTCCCGACCATCTTCGACAAATCCGCGTCAGGCCCGCCTTCGCTGTAATAAGCGTCCTGCATCAGTTCCTGAGGCCAAGGCTGGAACGTCAGGCTTTCCAGGTCGATGATCGTGCCCACCGGAAGCGCCTTGCGGGCGACCAGGATTTTCGGGCCGACCGGAACGGCCGGAGCAGCCTGGGCCGAGTTGGCCCCGCCACCAGCAAACATGTTCTTTGCCATCACAGCGGTAACCACCGCGATGACGAGCGCTCCTACGAGCAATGCGATCTTCTTGACGTCCATGGCGATACCGCCTCCCCTAGAGGATGCCCCTCAATGATCCTGATCAATCAGGCAAAATGGTTAAGAAACCGTTGGGCGAGAATCCAAAGTCCACCGATTGCGATGGCAACGCCGTACGGAACCTGTGGTTTTTTCTTCGTCTCGCTGTTCTCATCGACCTGCCAATCGGGCTTCAATCGATGCACGAGCAATACGATGACTGTGAGCAAACCCCCCGCGATCGACATGATGACTAGAAATTTCACGGTCGAAGTCGGCGAGAACCACAATGCCAATGCGGCTGCCAATTTGACGTCACCGCCGCCCATCATCCCGATCGCGAACGTAAGCGCCAACACTGCGAACACCGCCGCGGCAACACCCATTTGGATCGCGGCGTCGGGCCATAGCGGGAGGCCGATCGACCACCAGTAAAGCGGCGCGAGCAACGCAATGGCCGCGTTTAGGCGGTTCGAAATGGTGAATGTGCGCACATCGACGATTGCCGCCCATACAAGGGCGACCGCGAGGCCGATCAGCAGGAATTCGGTAAATCCAAAACTTATCATGACTGCAGCACCTAGACGGCACAGCTTTCAAAACCGTAACCAGCGCAGCGATGGATCAGGTGGACGTCCTTATTGTTGGCGGCGGGATCGCTGGTGCCAGCCTCGCGGCACGCTTAGCAGCGGACGCGAGGGTTATGATTATCGAAGCGGAGACGCTGTGCGGAATGCACGCGACCGGGCGTTCAGCTGCGTTCTGGCAGGCGAGTCTGGGGGGCGATTCGCCGGAACGGAAGCTCAGCCTGCTTGCAAAACCGATGTTCGATTCGAATTGGCCGGGCAGCCAAGTTCCGTTGCTGCACGCGCGCGGCGCAGTCCATTTGACCGGTCCGTCGGGCGAAATCTTCGATGAGCAAGGCGATCTGGAGGGCGAGCATCTGCCGATCCATCTCGATCGACCAGCGCTCGATGCCATGATCCCCGGACTTCGCGACCAGTGGACAGGGGCCTTCTACGAAGCGAGCTGTGCAGACATCGACGTTGCCGCTTTCCATGCCGCCTGTCTCGCGGCAGCTAAAAGGGCAGGGGCTATCGTTTCGACCGACCGGGCCCTTATATCGGCATCCTTCGATGGTGAGCTCTGGCAAGTTGAAACGGCGTCCGGCGTGTTGCGTGCGGGGGTTCTGGTGGATGCTGCCGGGGCATGGGGAGACGATGTCGCCCAACGGTGTGGAGTGACGCCACTTGGACTGATTCCCAAGCGCAGAACCGTCGTCCAACTGAGAATTGGGCGGCGTGGGCTCAAGGATCTGCCTTTCGTGACGGATCTTCACGCCAGTTTCTATTTCAAGGGTGAAGCCGATAATCTTGTCTGGGTTTGCCCGCTCGACGAAACGCCGTCCGATCCATGCGATACCGCGCCCGAAGAAATCGATGTTGCGACTGCGATCGACCGATTCGAACGCGCGATCGACTGGCCGGTCGAGGCCGTGGATCGCAAGTGGGCGGGTCTCAGGACATTTGCACCCGACAATTCGATGAAATTTGGCTTCGATCCCGACCATTCGGGTTTCTTCTGGTGTGTCGGGCAGGGCGGAATGGGCATCCAGACCGCGCCGGCCGCTTCCCTGCTCTGCGCGCGCTTGATTCGGAGCGAGGCGCTGGGTGCCGACTTGCGCGGTGTGCACGAAGCCGATTTCGCGCCGCGTTCCTTGCGTGATTAGCGGCGAAGGTCAGCCTCGGCGCAGGCCAGAACGTCGGCGCGCTCGTTTTCGGGATGACCGGCGTGGCCCTTTACCCAATGCCATTCCACGACGTGCGGCTTGGTCGCGTCGAGCAGTGCCTGCCAAAGCTCGGCATTCTTCACCGGCTTGCGGTCCGACGTCCGCCAGCCATTGCGCAGCCAGCCATGGATCCACTTGGTGATCCCGTCACGCACATAGACACTGTCGGTGGTCAGGCTTACCCAGCACGGACACTTGAGGGCGTTGAGCGATTCGATCGCCGCCATCAATTCCATCCGATTATTGGTTGAGGGCGATTCGCCGCCCGACAATTCGCGCTCCTGTCCATTGGCGGAGCGCAGGATCGCGCCCCAGCCGCCGGGCCCGGGATTGCCCTTGCAGGCACCATCGGTGAAAATTTCAACCTTCGGGAGATCCATATCGTCAGTCGACGAGCTCACGAGGAAGTTTGAACACCATGTCTTCGTCGACATGGGCAGCTTCGGCCTCAGTCACGACGAATCGCTCGCACAGTGCCTCGACGACTTCGCGGACCAGCAATTCGGGTGCCGATGCGCCGGCGGTGATTCCCAGCGTCGAGGGATGACCGATCCAATCCCAGTCGATTTCGGTCGCGCGCTGAATCAGTCGGGCTGGAACATTGAGTCGCTCGGCAACCTCGACAAGGCGAAGGCTATTTGAACTGTTCGGCGCGCCGATGACCAGCATCTTGTCACAATTCGGGGCGATTAGCTTAACCGCTGCTTGGCGATTCGACGTGGCGTAGCAAATATCCTCTGCTTTGGGTCCACGAATATCGGGGAAACGAAGTCTCAGCGCATCGATGATGTCGGCAGTATCGTCGACCGACAAGGTCGTCTGGGTAAGGAAAGCCAGACGTTCGCGTCCGGTCGGGTCGAAAGCCGCGACGTCCTCTACCGTTTCGATCAGGCTTATCGAACCGTCTTCCACCTGTCCCATCGTCCCGATGACTTCGGGATGGCCTTCATGCCCGACGAACAGGATGTGGCGATGATCCTCGATCAGGCGCTGCGCCTGGCGATGCACTTTGCTGACGAGTGGGCAGGTGGCATCGAGATAATCGAGCCCGCGTGCTTGGGCGGCTTGTGGAACGACCTTGGGAACCCCGTGCGCGCTGAACACGACGGGACGTCCATCAGGAACTTCATCCAGCTCGTCGACGAATACCGCGCCCAAGCCGCGCAGTTGGTCGACGACATAACGATTGTGGACGATTTCGTGACGCACGTAGACTGGCGGACCGTAACGTTCGATCGCCAGTTCGACGATCTTGATGGCGCGATCGACCCCGGCGCAGAAGCCGCGCGGGCTGGCGATGAGGACATTGAGGGGGGCAAGGGAAGCATTCATGATTGGCGCGATGTAAGCGATTGCTTGCACCCTTTCTAGGCGCTTCCTATGACTGCCGGCGAACGGGCGGCATTTGCCGGCCCATTTTAATGAGGATCCGCGTCGCCGTGAAAGCCCGCTATCTGTCGCTAGCCGCCCTTGCCCTCCTTGCAACCGCCTGCGGGAGGAAGGGAACCATTGAGGATGGCGGCATCTATGTCGTGCGTTCGACCTGCCCCCAACTCGGCATTCCCGCTGGCACCGGCGACATCACGTTGTTTGATCCGATCGGAAGCACCGATGCGCGCGCGATCGACGTCGAAGCGGCGATGACCAATTTGCGCGGCACCTGCGATGAAAACAGCGCCCAGATCGTCTCGACCGCGACGTTCGATGTCGTCGCAACGCGCCGCGACGCCGGAGCGGCCCGGTCGGTCATAGTGCCGTTCTATAATGTCGTGATGCGCGGCGGGACCGCAGTCGTCGCCAAGAAGATTGGTGCGATCCAACTGAACTTCCCTGCCGGCGCGGTTCGCGCCCAGACATCGACGCGTGTTGCCGTGAACGTCGATCGCGCGGCGACCAGCCTACCGGAAAACATCCGCGAGGAACTGACCCGCAAGCGCAAGTCGGGTGACACCGATGCCGCCGTCGACCCGCTCTCAAAGCCGGAAGTTCGCGATGCGGTAGCGCGTGCCACGTTCGAACATCTCGTCGGGTTTCAACTCACCACCGAACAGCTCCGGTACAACGCGACTCGCTGATTCGCCACCCGCCGAGCGCGAATCGTTTGACTCGGCTCTAAGCGACCGCCAAGGCTCGACGCGTCCCAGGTGCTTCGGCGCCTGAGGCACGCGCGGGAGAGACCTAGGCCAAAAGCCTGGGCGCCGAAGGAGCAACCGCCCCCGGAATCTCTCAGGCAAAAGGACCGCGCGGGCCCTTGGACAGTCTGGAAAGTGCTCCGTCCGCTCGTCGGAAGGAGCCGCCGAAGGGGCAAAGCTCTCAGGCCGCAAGCGACAGACGGGGGTTCGAACGTTGGAACGCTCCATGATTCGGGGCTCTGCGACGTATCGGACTGACCCATTGGAGCGCGTTGCATGGCCTTAGGCGATACCGAATATACCAAGACTCTGGCGCTGGACGCATGGCACCGTGCAAAGGGCGCGCGCATGGTCCCGTTCGCCGGTTACGACATGCCGGTTCAATATGAGGGCGTAATTGCCGAACATCTGTGGACGCGCGAGCATGCCGGTCTGTTCGATGTCAGTCACATGGGGCAGCTCACCTTCCATGGCGCGGGTGTCGACTTGGCGCTCGAGACGCTGATGCCCGGCGACTTGCAGATCTTGAAGGACGGCCGCCTGCGCTATTCCATGCTGCTCGATGAAAATGGCGGCATCGTCGATGACTTGATGGCGACCCGCCGCGGCGACCATTTCTACGTGGTGGTCAACGGCGCAACCAAGCAGGGCGACATCGAGGATTTCGAAAAACGCCTGCCTCGCGGGATCATTCTCGACCACCTCAAGGAGCAGTCGCTGCTCGCCTTGCAGGGTCCCGAAGCGGTCGCGGTCGTCGACGCGCTGGCGCCCGGCGTGGCCGAACTGTCATTTATGCAGGCGGCGCTGTTCGAAATCGCCGGCATTCCTGCCTGGATCAGTCGATCAGGTTATACCGGTGAGGACGGCGTGGAAATCTCAGTCCCGTCGAACGCGGTCGAAAAAGTTGCAGATGCGCTGATCGCTGATGAGCGGGTCAAGCCGATTGGCCTTGGCGCGCGAGATTCGCTTCGCCTTGAAGCTGGCTTGCCGCTCTACGGACACGATCTCGACCGCGAGACTACGCCGGTTATGGCCGACCTCGGCTTCGCGATCGGAAAGCGTCGCCGTTCCGAAGGTGGGTTCGCTGGCGCCGCCAGGATCGTCGGAGAGATCGACAATGGTCCGATCAGCAAGCGTGTCGGGCTGTCCGTCGACGGTCGCCAGCCGGTCCGCGAGGGTGCGATGGTGCTCGACCGGGAGGCCAATGAAGTGGGCAAAGTCACCAGCGGCACGTTCTCACCGACTCTCGAACGCTGCATCGCGATGGCCTACGTGCCCCTTGCGATGGCCGGAGTTGGCACGACGGTAAAACTGTCGCAGCGCGGAAAGCTGTTTCAGGCAACCGTCGTCGATATGCCGTTCGTTCCCCACAAATATCACCGCAAGCCAGCAGGAGCCTGAGCGATGACCATCTATTACACCAAGGATCATGAGTGGGTTCGCCTGGACGGCGATGTCGCGACCGTCGGCATTTCAAACCATGCGCAGGAAGCGCTTGGCGATATCGTTTTTGCTGAGGTTCCGGACAGCGGCAAGCAGCTCAGCAAGGGCGACGATGCGGCCGTCGTTGAATCGGTCAAGGCGGCAAGTGACGTGTATGCGCCGGTTTCGGGCGAAGTTATTCAGGGGAATGGCGCGATTGCCGACGATCCTTCGCTGATCAATTCGGACCCGGAGGGCAACGGCTGGTTCTTCACGATGAAGTTGTCAGATACTTCTCAGCTCGAAAGCCTGATGGATGAGGCAGCCTACAAGGCATATTGCGACACTCTTTGACCGATGCGCCCGCCTCGACGTCGCTGTGGGACGCGGACGATTACGCCCGCGTCGGCGGCTTTGTGCCCGCGCTCGGGCAGGCGGCGCTTGATCTGCTCGATCCACAGGCGGGCGAACATATCCTTGATATCGGCTGCGGCGACGGCACCCTGACGCTCAAGATTAAGGAGCGCGGCGCCGACGTGGTCGGCATCGATAACAGCCTGTCCATGGTCGGCGCGGCCCGGGCCAAGGGACTCGATGCGCGATTTATGGACGCGGCCGATCTGAAATTTGCTGAGGCCTTCGATGCCGCTTTTTCCAATGCCACACTGCACTGGGTGCTCGATAAAGAACGCGCTGCTCGAGCGATCTGGTTTGCTCTGAAGTTCGGCGGCAGATTTGCGGGTGAAATGGGAGGCGCGGGAAATCTTGCCCATCTCCGCGAGGCACTCGACGATGTGTTGGTCGAACGGGGTTTCGGCCCGCCGACCTTCGCCTCCAACTGGTATCCGACCGTCGAAGAATTCGTCGCGGTCTACGAAGCCGCCGGGTTCGTCGATATCGCCGCGCAATTGATCGATCGCCCGACACCGATCGACCAGGGCGCTGCCGCCTGGGTCCTGACTTTTCGTTCCGGCTGGCTCGACCGCGCCGGTGTTCCCTTTGAAGACCGGCAGTCCATTGCCGATGCCGTTGCCGACCGCGTTGGAACGGCAACCGCCGATTATGTCCGCCTCCGCTTCATCATGAGAAAGCCGAAATAATGCGTTATTTGCCGCTTAGCGATGCCGACCGAAGCGCGATGCTCCACAAGATCGGAGCTTCGTCGGTCGACGAGCTGTTCTGCGATGTGCCTGAGGAGGCGCGGCTCAAGGGCCCGATCCACGATTTGCCGATGCACGCCCCCGAGATGGCGGTCGAACGCCAGCTTTCCGCAATGGCGCGAAAGAACATGGTGGCGGGGGACGTGCCGTTTTTCCTGGGCTGCGGCGCATACAAGCATCACGTTCCGGCCAGCGTTGATCATATCATTCAGCGCGGCGAATTCCTGACCGCATATACGCCTTATCAACCAGAAATCGCGCAGGGCACGCTGCAGGTTCTATTCGAATTCCAGACTCAGGTTGCACGACTGCTTGGCTGCGAAGTTGCCAATGCGTCGATGTACGACGGATCGACGGCATGCTGGGAAGCGATCGGCATGGCGGGTCGCGTCACGCGCCGCAAGAAGGCGATCCTCTCGTCGGGGCTGCATCCGCATTATGTCGCGGTCTGCAAGACGATGGCGAAGTTCACCGGCGATACGCTGGAAACCAGCCTCCCGACACTCGACGCGAAGACCGACCTCAATGCGATGATCGCCGCCATCGACGACCAGACCAGCTGCGTCGTCGTGCAATATCCCGATATCCTCGGACGGATCGCCGACCTGACCCCGCTCGCCGAGGCCGCGCAGGCAAAGGGAGCGTTGCTGGTCGCGGTGGTGACGGAACCGGTCGCGCTCGGCCTGATCAAGGCGCCGGGCGAGATGGGGGCCGACATCGTCGTCGGCGAAGGCCAGTCGATCGGTGTCGGACTGCAGTTCGGCGGACCGTACGTCGGTCTGTTCGCAACGCGCGAGAAATATGTGCGGCAGATGCCCGGACGCCTGGCGGGCGAGACCGTCGATGCGGAAGGCAAGCGCGGGTTCGTGCTCACCCTATCGACGCGCGAGCAGCATATCCGCCGCGAGAAAGCGACGTCGAACATCTGTACCAACAGTGGCCTGTGCGCACTGGCATTCAGCGTGCACATGACGTTGCTCGGTGAAAAGGGGCTGACCGACCTTGCCAAGGTCAACCACGCCAATGCGGTGAAGGTCGCTGAGCGATTGTCGGCCATTCGAGGCGTCCGGCTGGTCAACGACAGCTTCTTCAACGAGTTCACGCTGGAATTGCCGGTCGAGGCGCGGCCGGCGGTCCATGCCATGGTCGAAGCGGGCGTTCTCGGCGGGGTTTCGCTCGGTCGGCTCTATCCCGATTCGCAGGCGCTGCAGAACGGATTGGTCGTCGCGGTCACCGAAGTGGTCAGCAATACGGACATTGATGCGCTGGAAGGCGCGCTGAAGGAGGCAGTGAAGTGAGCTCGGTCAATCCTTCAGGCTGGCGCCCGGAAGCGCCGAAGGCGGGTGAGGGAGTTTCGGCGACCGTTACCGGCAACCGCGCATTGATGCTGGAAGAGCTGTTGCTGTTCGAGATCGGCAAGCGTGACCAGACTGGCGTCGACATTGAGCCGGTCGATGGTGTTTCATCGCGGCTTGGCGGGCTGGAACGCGGCGGGGTCGACCTGCCGGGGCTCAGCGAGCCGGAAACGGTGCGGCATTACACGCGCCTCTCGCGCCAGAATTACGCGATCGATCTGGGCCTGTTTCCGCTAGGCAGCTGCACGATGAAGCATAATCCGCGCCTCAACGAGAAGATGGCGCGGCTTCCCGGCTTCGCCGACATCCATCCGTTGCAGCCGCAGGAGACGGTGCAGGGTGCGCTCGAAATGATCAACGAACTCGCCATATGGTTGATCAAGCTGACCGGTATGCACAGTGTTGCGATGAGCCCGAAGGCCGGCGCGCATGGCGAATTGTGCGGGATCCTCGCGATCCGCGCTGCGCTTGAAGCGCGCGGTGATGCGCGGTCGGTCGTGCTGGTTCCCGAAAGCGCACACGGAACCAACCCGGCAACCGCAGCCTTTGCCGGCTACAAGGTCGAGAATATTCCCGCGACCAAGGAAGGCCGGGTCGACCTGGCGTCATTGAAGGCCCGTCTTGGTCCGGACGTGGCGGCGGTGATGATCACCAACCCCAACACCTGCGGGCTTTTCGAACCGCAGATGAAGGAGATCAGCGACGCGGTTCATGCCGCTGGCGGGTTCGTTTATTGCGACGGAGCCAATTTCAACGCCATTGTCGGCAAGGTTCGTCCCGGCGACCTTGGCGTCGACGCGATGCACATCAATTTGCACAAGACTTTTTCCACCCCGCATGGCGGCGGCGGACCAGGCTCCGGTCCGGTTGTACTTTCCGAAGCTTTATCCCCGTTCGGGCCGCTGCCCTACGCGGCTCGCTATGCCGACGGGACGTACAAGATGGTCGAGGAAGAAGATGCCGCGACCGAGCATCCCGAGGCCTTCGGCAGAATGGTCGCATTTCATGGCCAGATGGGAATGTTCAGCCGCGCGCTCAGTTATATTCTCAGCCACGGCGCCGACGGCCTGATGCAGGTCGCCGAGGATTCGGTGCTCAATGCCAATTACCTGCTCCGCAGCCTCGACGATGTGCTCGACGCGCCATTCGGATTCAGCGGCCCTTGCATGCACGAAGCGATCTTCAGCGATAAGGGCTTCGCCGAGGGCTTTTCGACGATCGATGTGGCCAAGGCGCTGATCGACGAGGGCTTCCACCCGATGACAATGTATTTTCCTCTGGTCGTCCATGGTGCGATGCTGGTGGAGCCGACCGAAACCGAGTCCAAGGCCAACCTCGACCAGTTTATAGCTGCACTGCGCAGCATTGCGGAGAGGGCAAAGGCGGGCGATCCCGCACTGAAGGCTGCGCCGGTTTTCGCGCCGCGTCGTCGCCTTGACGAGACGCTTGCTGCGCGCAAGCCGATCCTGACCTACAACAATCCGGTGCCAGACGGTTCGGGAACCGGGTTGGCTGCGCATTTCGGAGGCGGCTAATGAGTTGGGACGGCATTTTCGGTCTGACCAATGCGATTGCGATGCTCGGTTGGCTGTTGGTGATTGTGGGGCCGCGCGGCCAGAAGACGCTTGCGCTCGTTCTCTACCTCGGCGTCGGCCTGCTCTGCTTCGCTTATGCCGCGATGATCGTCGGGATGCATGCCGGGATGATCGACGCGAACCGCTTGCCCGGTGCGCCGCCGCCTAACTTCCTCGACTATAATGTCGCGGGTCTGCGCAACCTGTTCATGAGCGATGGCGGCGTTGTTCTGGGCTGGACCCACTATCTCGCCTTCGACCTGTTCGTCGGCCAATGGATTGCCAAGGACGCCGACAACAAGGGGTTCCACCGTTTGGTGCAGGCGCCGATCCTTTTGCTGACGTTGCTCGTCGGCCCGGTCGGATTGCTGGTTTGGCTCGCACTTCGCGATCGACGGGCGCGCAGGGCAGCGCGTGGCTGAACCCACTATCCCGCCTTACAATGTCGGCGATCTCGCGCCAGGCGTGAAACGCGAAGCTCCCGCCGCAGCGCGCAATCGCGATGCCATCGCCGAAATGCTCGAACGCTGGCTCCCGAACGAAGGAACGGTGCTGGAGATCGCGAGCGGGACGGGGGAACATGCGCTCTCCTTCGCCCGACTGTTCCCTGATGTCCGGTGGCAACCCAGCGATACCGATCCCGACGCTCTGGCCTCGATTTCGGCATGGCGTGGGGAGGGGCCGCCGAATTTGCTTGCCCCTCTGGCACTCGACGTCTGCAATTGGCCGTGGCCGATCGAGGAAGCGCGTGCGGTCGTGTGCATCAACATGGTGCACATCAGCCCATGGGAATCGTCGCTCGGGCTGCTCGATGGAGCGGCGGCAATCCTGACGGCAGGAGCGCCGCTGATCCTTTACGGTCCGTGGATCGTCGACGGTGAACCGACCGCGCCATCGAACCTCGCTTTCGATGACAGCCTAAAGGCGCGCGATCCCCGCTGGGGGCTACGAAAGGTCGCCGATTTCTCAAGCGAAGCGCAAAAGCGCGGCTTCGACCTCGTCGATCAGGTTTTGATGCCCGCCAACAACCTTATGCTGCTTTACGTTCGCGCTTGAAAAAGGGTCAGGCAGGCGATCGTTAGCCCAATTCCCAGCGCCCACCCGGCCAGGACGTCGCTTGGCCAGTGAACGCCCAGGATCGGGCGACTGAGGCCAACGATGAGGCTTGCCGCCACAGCGACGGCAATGGCTGGACGTCGCCACCTCCGGGCAACGATGATGGTCGCCACGGCAAGAAACGTCAGCATCGTGTTGCCGGCATGACCGCTTGGAAAGCTGAGCGAACTAACTTGCACTGCATAAGGTTCGAAATGCGGCCGCTGCCGCCCGACCGCCAGCTTGACCAGCTCGATTAGGATGCGTCCGCCCATGGTGATGGTCAGGAACATCACTATGTCCTGCCAACGCTTTTTCCACGCAAGGAAAGCAACGCAGGCAATCGCGATCGGGATGAGGAGCAATGCGCCGCCCAGATAAGCAAGCGCGATTGCGAACGGCTTCACCCAAGGGACATTGTCGCTGAATGCCATCAGGCAATGGACCAGCATTTCATCGGGCTCGAATTGGGGGCCGCCGATCACGCCCGCGACGCCAATGACGATTACCGCGGACAGCAAGATCGCGATCAAAACATTTTTGCGGCTCATGCCTTCTCCTCAACGAAGCGTTTACCGCTTCGCTTTAAGAGCAACTAGATGGACAAGACTATCCAATCGCAGAATCGCCGGTCACGCCGGTCTCGTGTCTTGATGGCTGCAATCCTCCGAACGGACGATGGCGACCATCCAGTCAGGCTGCGCAACCTGTCCGAGAATGGCGCTCTGGTCGAGGCGGAAACGCTGCCGGTGGTCGGTTCGGCCGTACGGTTCCGGAAGGGCGAGCTTAATCTAGCAGCCCGCGTTGCATGGATTGAGGATGGCCGCGCTGGAGTGGCATTCGATTCTGTGCTCGATACCGAATCAGTCATGCGGCACATCCCGGTCCCGCAAGCGCCGCGCAAGCTCGACTTTCGTCGGCCGCCCATCAAGTCGCAACAGCTCAGCCCAGGGGAGCGGAAAATTGCAGAAGACTGGATTTTCGGGACGCCTTCACCTGGTATCGCCGATTAAGAATTCAAAGTTTTCGGATTTCCGGTCACGCCGCTCGGCGTTGATCGCGCATTGCCTTCAGCCAGTCGACCAATTCTGCCAGCGACAAAAGGCGGTTGAACGTCACACCGACGAAACCGTCCTCGCACCAGCGAGTTGCCGAGGACTGCGGCTCTAGCCCGGGAAGCGTGACCGTCACATCACAATACTTGGGGAGGATTACCGGGCTTTCGAGTTTGATCCCGCCTTGCGAAATATCGACAACCCGCATCCGGTGGACATTCGCGCCGTTTCGAACGGTCGCGAAGCAGTCGATTTCGATCCGCGGCATCCGCGGGCGGGGGCCGTCCTGAGCCGAGGATAGGATGTCGATGACGTCGACAGGCTCTTTGAATTCAACGCCGGCATCCTGATTCTCCAACCATGCGACGCGTCCGGGAACTGACATCCCGGTTTTCAATTCGATTGTCAGATCGTCGTCCACCGCGAGATCGCAATAGGGCCGGATCTTCATTCCTCCGGCAGAGATATTCTTGATGAGGCAAAGTTCGCGCCGACCCGACACGTCCATTGCGCCAACCCGGAACAGTGTCAGGTGGCGTGTGTCGTCGCGGCGATCGCCTTTGGCGGGCGGTGGCCCTCCAAGCGAATAGCTGGTCGTTTCGAGCGGCTGTTCCTGCAAAATGTCTCACTCCAACCGGCAAAATTCTGGTTCGGCAGCGAGGTAACGCGAAAAGGATTACCACTTGGTTTCCGATTGCGCCGGGATGGTGGTGAGCCGTGCTGGGTTCGAACCAGCGACCTACTGATTAAAAGTCAGTTGCTCTACCGACTGAGCTAACGGCCCGTTCCACCGCGGGTGCGCCTAGCGAACTGGATGCCTTCGGGCAAGGCGCGTTGCGAAATGTTGTGCATTTGTTGCGCCTGCGATGCGCCATGATGGCGCAATTGAGGCTAAAAGCCCGACCGCAAACGTCCGCTGTGACAAGCGAGGATGGGGAATGACCAGTCCACGCGCACGAAAATTACCACCACTCCAAGCAAGAATGTCGAGGTCGAGCACCCGCGCGCCCCAACGCTTCCCGTTCCGGCGTCCGAAATCGCGTTCGGTGGCTTTCAGCGACGCCAGCATTGCCAATGGTGGGAGCAAGCTCTCTACGATGGCGACAGCATTGGCGAAATCGCGCCCCGCGCCGCCGGTCGCCGGGTTGATCACGATCGGCGAGGAATCGAACAGGCCGAAATCCTGATCGAGCCGCGCTATGGCCGCTGTAACGACATCAGCGGGACGACCGTGTCCACCATCGCAGCGGTTCGATCCGATCCCGATCGCATAAAGGCCGGTTGCGTCTTCCATCGCCGCTCGCCTAGGTCAGCGCGATGAGTAGCGCCAGCCCCTTGAATCGATCGCCTGTTCCCGGTGCCGAAGCGCCGCGTGATTGCCCGCTCTGCCCGCGGCTGGTCGCGCTGCGTAGTGCATGCCGCGTCGAGCATCCCGGTTGGTGGAATGCACCGGTACCCGCGTTCGGCGATCCCGACGCGTGGCTGGCGATTATTGGACTGGCCCCGGGAAAACATGGCGCAAACCGGACCGGACGACCGTTCACCGGCGATTATGCCGGTGACCTGCTTTACGCGACGCTCGCAAAGTTCGGGCTTTCTCATGGAGACTATGACAGCCGCGCGGAAGATGGCCTGGAGCTGAGAGGCGCGGTGATCCTCAATGCTGTCAAATGTCTGCCGCCGCAAAACAAGACGATGCCGGTGGAAGAAGCGAATTGCCGACCCTACCTTATTAGCGGGATCGCACAATTGCCCAAGCTGACGACTTTCATCGCGCTCGGGAAAGTTGCGCACGATAGCCTTTGCCGGACGTTCGAAATTCCGCTGTCGCGGGCTAAATTCGCGCACAGCGCGAAACATGTCCTGCCCGGTGGAAGACGTCTGATCGATAGTTATCATTGCAGTCGCTACAACCAGAACACCAAGCGGCTCGACGCAGCGATGTTTGAGGCAGTGTTCGAGGCAGCCATCAATGACAGCCACTGACGAGATCCGGACCGATCGCCTGCTGCTTCGTCGTGCGCGGGAAGACGATCTGTCTGACGTTCATGCCATCATGAGCGATCCGACGGTGATGCGCTACTGGTCGAGTCTACCCCATGCGGACATCGCGCAAACCGAAAAATGGCTTCGCTCGATGATCGACGCCGACCTTTCGACGAGCGACGATTTCGTGATCGAGCAAGATCGGCGGGTGATCGGCAAGCTGGGCTGTTGGCAATTACCCGAAATCGGTTTCCACCTTGCGAGCGATCATTGGGGGCAGGGTTATGCGAGCGAGGCGCTGGCGGCCTATCTTGATCGACGCAGGTCGATGGGCGAGCCAGCGACGCTGATCGCTGACGTCGACCCGCGTAATCGCGCTTCGCTGATGCTATTGACGCGTCACGGTTTCGTGGAGACGGGCCGGGCAAGCGGGACGTGGCAGGTCGGCAACGAGCTTTGTGACAGCGTCTATCTGGCGATCGACCTGAATTCCGAACTTTGAGGCAGACATGGACCACTTCACATCGCGTGACGGCCAGATCTTTTGCGAGGAAGTCGCGCTGGAAACGATTGCCGCGGAAGTCGGGACGCCGGTCTACGTTTACTCGACGGCGACCTTGGTTCGGCATGCGCGCACGATGAAGAGGGCGCTATCGGGCCTCGATAACCCGTTGATCGCCTTCGCCGTCAAGGCGAATCCCAATCCCGCCGTTCTCGCGACCCTGGCAAGCGAAGGATTGGGCGCAGACATCGTATCAATCGGTGAATTTCGATGCGCACGCCAAGCCGGTATCCCGCCCTCCAAAATGCTGTTTTCTGGCGTGGGCAAGCAGGCGGATGAAATGGCCGAAGCGCTTTGCGGCGATGTCCTGCAGTTCAACCTGGAATCGGTCGAGGAAGCGAAAATGCTATCGTCGGTCGCGGTGGCTGCCGGAACGACGGCCCGGATCGCATTCCGCATCAATCCAGATGTCGATGCCGGTACCCACGCAAAGATTACTACTGGAAACGCCGACAACAAGTTCGGCATTCCTGCTGCGCAAGCCATCGAGGCGTTCCGGTCGGCTAACCAATTGCCCGGCTTGGAGGTGACGGGCGTGACAGTTCACATCGGCAGTCAGTTGACCAAACTGGCGCCGCTGGAAACAGCGTTCGTCCGGCTAGGGGAACTGATCCAGACGCTCCGCGACGATGGCTGCAATCTTCAGATTGCAGATTTGGGCGGCGGTCTGGGTGTTCCTTATGGTCCCGGTCAGCCGGAACCGCCAAGTCCCGAGGCATATGGCGCCATGGTCGCCAACGTCACGAAGGGATGGGGGCTTCGGCTGGCATTCGAGCCGGGTCGGCTGATCAGCGGGAATGCCGGTGTTCTTCTCTCGAAAGTCGTTCGGGTGAAACCAGGAGCGCAGCATCCCTGGGTAATTGTCGATGCGGCGATGAACGATTTGATGCGCCCGGCACTGTATGACGCCTATCACCATATCGAGGCGGTGAAGCCCAGCGCAGAACGCGAAGTCGCCAATGTCGTCGGGCCGGTCTGCGAGAGCGGAGACACGTTCGCGATGGCGCGCGAGATGGATCGGTTGCGCGCGAACGACCTGCTTATATTCAGAACGGCCGGCGCTTACGGCGCGGCGATGTCGAATGGCTACAATAGCAGGGAACTCACGCCGGAAGTGCTCGTCAGTGGTGATCGCTGGGCGCTGGTCCGCCGCCGGATCAATATCGCCGAGGCAGCCGCAATGCCGCTTCCGGACTGGGTCGGCGAATAGACTAGATGTCCTGCACCAGCCGCCCGTAAAGCTCGGGTCGCCGGTCACGGAAAAAGCCGAAAGCGGCGCGATGCCGTTTGGCTTGATCGAGGTCGAGCGTCGCCACCAAGACGCCAGTCTCGTCCTTGCCGAATTCCGCAACCACGTCGCCGCGTTCGTCGCAGATGAAGCTGTGACCGTAGAAGATCTGGCCGTGTTCGTTGCCGATCCGGTTGGCGGCTACGACGGGAACGACGTTGCTGACCGCATGACCGATCATCGCGCGGCGCCACAGCCGCGACGTATCGAGGTCGGGATCGTGCGGTTCGGTGCCGATCGCCGTCGGATAGAACAGGATCTGCGCCCCCATTAGCATCATCGCGCGTGCGGTTTCGGGATACCATTGATCCCAGCAGATGCCGACGCCGAGAGTGGTTTCGGCGCCCGGCCAAACCTTGAATCCGGTATTTCCCGGACGAAAGTAGAATTTCTCCTCGTAACCAGGCCCATCGGGAATGTGGCTCTTGCGATAGACACCCGCGACCTTGCCGTCGGGTCCGATCATGGCGAGTGAATTGTAATGGTGCTGGCCTTCCGCTTCGAAGAAGCTGGTCGGGATCCAGATGTCGAGTTCGTCTGCGAGCTTCTGCATCGCGAGTACTGCTGGATGCTCGCCCACCGGCTTGGCCGTTGCGAACAAGCCTTCGTCCTCGACGCGACAAAAATAAGGGCCCTCGAACAATTCCGGGGGAAGCACGACCTGTGCGCCCTTGCCCTTGGCTTCACGAACCAGATCGCTGACATTCTTGATGTTGGCGTCGATATCTTCGCCAAAGGCCAGCTGAAGAGCGGCGACGGTTATATTCTGGCTCATCGAGGCACCTGTTGGCTGATGCAATGAAAACTGCCGCCGCCGGTCAACACGTGGTCGGCGCGCAAACCGACAACGTGCCGGTCGGGGAAAATGTCCTGCAAGGCAGTGACCGCAGCGGCATCGTTGGGCGCGCCATATTGCGGGACGACCACAACGGCATTGCCGATGTAGAAGTTCATGTAGCTTGCCGGGATGATCTCGCCCTCTTCATCTTCGAGAAGGCCCGGCGAGGGGATAACGACAACGTCGAGGTCGGCATCGAGCAGGGCTTCGGCAGCATCCGCGTAGATTTCGGCGTTCGGATCGCCCGGCTCGGCTTCGGGGATTGCAACACGACCCGGTGAGACAAAGCGCGCGACATTGTCGACGTGGCCGTCGGTATGGTCATTCTCCAGCCCGTCGCCGAGCCATACGATCCGCTGCGCACCCAGGTCGCGCTTCAAGCGGGCCTCGACCTCGTCCTTGTCGAAGCCGGGGTTGCGATTGGGATTGAGCAGGCATTGTTCGGTCGTAAGAAACGTGCCGCTGCCATCGCCGTCGATCGCGCCGCCCTCGAGAATCCAGTCGGCCTTTGCGAAGGGTATCGCCGCGGCCCCTGCGAGACGTTCGCCGATGCTGTCGTCGCCCTCAAGGCTGTATTTCTCGCCCCAGCCATTGAAGCGGAATCCCTGGGCGCGCCGATCCTCACCGCTGCCAAGCACGATCGCGCCGGTGTCGCGTAACCAGATGTCGCCGAACGGTTCGACGATGACTGTCGCAAAGGGAGCAAGGTTGCGCGCGACCGAGGCGGCGACCTCGTCGGCGGCGACCAGCCGGACTTCTTCGCCCGCGCCATCCGCATGGATTGCGGATGCGAATGCGGCGACTTCGCGTTGGGCGTCGGCTAGGTCAGCCTCCCAAAGGTCGGCGTGGCTTGGAAAACCGATCCAGACGGCGTCGTGGGGAGCCCATTCGGGCAAGGGAGGCTGGTTCATTGCGAGTTCTCTAACGACGGAAAAAGAAAAGGGCGACCCTTGCGGGCCGCCCTCTTGCTTACTCGGATGATCGAATGATCAGCGCGAGTAGAATTCGACGACCAAATTCGGTTCCATGCGGACCGGATAGGGCACTTCGTCGAGCGTCGGAACGCGCGAGAAGGTGACCTTGTCGGTTCCGTCCTGGACGACATATTCCGGCACGTCGCGCTCGGCCAGGGCCTGCGCTTCCATGACCAGCGCCATTTCCTTGGCCTTCGGGCCGAGTTCGATGACGTCGTTCACGTCGCAGCGGCGCGAGGCGATATTGCACTTCACGCCGTTGACGCGGATGTGACCGTGGCTGACCATCTGGCGGGCCGACCAGATCGTCGGCGCGAACTTGGCGCGATAGACGATCATGTCGAGGCGGCGCTCAAGGAGGCCGATCAGGTTCTGGCTGGCGTCGCCCTTCATGCGGCTTGCCGCCTGGAAGGTCTGCTTAAACTGCTTTTCGGTAACGTCGCCGTAATAGCCCTTGAGCTTCTGCTTGGCGCGCAGCTGGATGCCGAAGTCTGACATCTTGCCTTTGCGGCGCTGGCCGTGCTGGCCGGGACCATATTCGCGCTTGTTGACCGGGCTCTTGGGACGTCCGAAGACGTTTTCGCCCATACGACGGTCGAGCTTATACTTGGCGCTTGTGCGCTTCGACATGTTCTTCTCCAACTTGCATGTCGGCCGGGGCCGACGGTTCATCCGGACCGCACCACAAGGCCTTTGGAGCCCATGCGCGATCGCCGCTTCACCGGATATGCGGGATCAATTGCGTGGCGCGCGCCTACGCGGGGTCGAAAGCTTAGTCAAGCGCTGCGCTTACTGTCCGCCACCCGTGCGGACCTTTGAATAGTCCTGAATTTTCAGAACAGTGGCGCTCGATTCTTCCCATTGTCTCAGCCATTCTCGCTGGGGAAGGCATACCTGTACGTTTGCGAGACGCGATCCGGTCATTTTAACGATCCGGCAGACCACGCGACTGTCTTCGCTCAGGGCGAAGGCGGTGCGCCTTCCGTAGCGGGCTGCTTTCTGCTCGGCTGAGCAATAAGAGGTCGGGCTGTTGCAAAGCTCCCATTGCCGCCATTCAGCTTTTGTCCGGCAAACCTTGATGTCGCCGCGGGCTGACGGCCCCTGGACGAGGAATCGACACACCCTGAAAGGAATCTTCTCCCGCGTTGGTGTCTGGAGACTGGCGGCCGCAGGATTCTGGGCCGCAACTGCCATCGCAATGACTGTTGCAAGCATCGTTCGAGTTCCCTTCCTTTTGAGGTGACGCCGCTACGAAACGCATTTGGTCGGCTAGTGGGCAGGCATCGGACACGCCATGCGCGACAGCCTCGCCGCGACGAAAACTTAACTTAGGGCAACTAATTTATCAAGCGCGACCGTAGCGCTCTTGCCCTGCCGAAGTGGCGGCGCTTGAATCGGCTTTGCATGCCTGCGCTCGCCTTGGCATAGCGACGATCATGCACGAAACGATCGACCCCGAAGAATGCCAGACCATGGCCGATGTCCGCAGCGGCGTGGACGCAGTCGACCGCGCCATCGTTGGGCTGCTCCAGCGCCGGTTCGGCTACATGGACGCCGCCGCCCGGATCAAGCCCGATCGCGGCGCGGTTCGCGATGAATGGCGAAAAGCCGATGTCCACGCGAAGGTGCGCGCCGAAGCGATCCGATTGGGACTGCCCGTCGACCGGTTGGAAAAGGTGTGGGAAGAATTGATGGAGCAATCGATCGCCCACGAATTCGAGCGCTTCGACGAAACCCGCGCCTAGCGACGTGGCGGACGCGGATTGACCAGCGCCCGGACAATTCCGTGCATCGCCTTGACCTCGCGGCTGGACCAGCCGGTCTTGTTGACGATCGTGCGGATCGTGGCTTGGGTCGCTGCGGTGCGTTCCGGCGGGAAATAATAGCCGGCACCATCCAGCGCCGTGTCGATGTGGCCGAACAGGCTTTCGAGCTCCGCCATCGGAGCAGGAGGCTCCAGCTCCTTCAGCGTTGGCTGGGCAAGCTCCCCATGGCGCGACCATTCATAAGCAAGCAGGATGACCGCCTGGGCCAGGTTTAAACTGCCGAATTCGGGGTTGATCGGAACGGTGACGATCGCATTGGCAAGGGCGACATCCTCGCTCTCCAGACCCGAACGTTCGGGGCCGAACAGGATTGCGGTCCGTCCCGATGATCGATGGATCGTCTCAGCCATGTCCTGCGGCCCGACCACCGGCATGATGAGGTCGCGGCGCCTGACCGTGGAAGCGAACACATGATTGCAGTCGCCAATCGCATCGGCGACCGTTTCGAACACCGCCGCCGCTTCCAGCACCTGATCGGCGCCGCTTGCCGCCGGGCCGGCATCAGGATTGGGCCAGCCGTCGCGCGGCGACACCAGCCGCATCTCGGTCAGCCCGAAATTGAGCATCGCCCGTGCGGCCTTGCCGATATTCTGGCCAAGCTGGGGTCGGACTAGAACGATGACTGGTGGCGGCGCCGTGGCTCCACCATCGATCGATGTCACAGCAATTTATCCTGGCCCGGAGGGACTGCCTCGCGCTCGACGCGCTCGGCGAATTCGGCAAAATCGGCCGGGTCGCTGAAGTCGCGGTAAATGCTCGCGAAGCGGATGTATGCGACATGGTCCAGTGTTTTGAGACCGGTCATGACCGCCTCGCCGATTTCGGTCGATGAGACGTCATCGCCGCGCGTTTCCAGTTGCCGCTGAATGCCGGTGACCAAGCGCTCGATCTTCTCAGCCCTAATGTCGCGCTTGCGTGCCGCATGACCGATAGCGCGTTCCAGCTTGGCGCGGTCGAACGGCTGGCGCTTGCCATCTTTCTTGACGACGACGAGGTCGCGCAGTTGGACCCGCTCGAACGTCGTGAAGCGCCCGCCGCAGCCTTCGCACTGCCGGCGACGACGGATAGAAGTGGAATCCTCGCTCGGCCGCGAATCCTTTACCTGGCTGGTTTCATGGGCACAAAAGGGACAGCGCAAGGCGGTGCCTTAGCCTTGGTAGATTGGGAAACGCGCGCATAGCGCACGGACGCGTTCGTTAACCGCTTTCTCGACCACGGGATCGCCAGCGCCATCGGTCTGGGCCACGCCGTGAAGTACGTCCGCGACCATATCTGCGATCTCGGCAAACTCCGCTTCGCCGAAGCCGCGCGTCGTTCCCGCCGGGCTGCCGACACGAATCCCGCTGGTCTTCATCGGGGGCAGCGGGTCGAACGGGACGCCGTTCTTGTTGCAGGTAATCCCGGCACGCTCGAGTGCCTCGTCGGCGTCCTTGCCGGTGATCCCCAGAGGACGAAGGTCGACCAGCGCGAGATGCGTGTCGGTGCCACCAGCGACAAGGTCCGCGCCGCGTTCCTTGAGGCGGGTCGCCATGACCTGCGCATTGCGGATGACCGCCTTGGCATAGCTCTTGAAGCCGGGTTCCAGCGCTTCGCCGAACGCAACCGCCTTGGCGGCGATGACATGCATAAGCGGGCCGCCCTGAAGGCCGGGGAAGACCGCCGAGTTGATCTTCTTTGCGATCGCCTCGTCATCGGTCAGCACCATGCCGCCGCGCGGGCCGCGCAACGTCTTGTGCGTCGTGGTCGTCACGACATGGGCATGGCCGAACGGTGTGGGATGTTCGCCCGCCGCAACCAGCCCGGCGAAATGCGCCATGTCGACCATCAGGTAAGCGCCAACCATGTCGGCAATTGCACGGAATTTGGCAAAATCCAGATGGCGAGGATAGGCCGATCCACCGGCGATGATGAGCTTGGGCTTATGTTCCTTGGCTAGCCGCTCGACCTCGTCGAAATCGACGAGATGATCGTCGGCGCGGACTCCATACTGGATAGCATTGAACCACTTGCCCGACTGGGCTGGCGGCGCGCCATGAGTTAAATGCCCACCGGCATCCAGGCTCATGCCCAAGATCGTGTCGCCGGGCTGGAGAAGCGCAAGGAAAACTGCTCCATTGGCCTGTGCGCCGCTGTGCGGCTGGACGTTGGCGAAGCCGCAACCGAACAATTGCTTGGCGCGATCGATCGCGAGTTGCTCGACCGAATCGGACGGATGGCAGCCCTGATAGTAACGGCGGCCCGGATAGCCTTCGGCATATTTATTGGTGAAGACCGATCCCTGCGCCTCTAGCACCGCCTTGGAGACGATGTTTTCCGACGCGATCAGTTCGATCTGGGTCTGCTCGCGATCAAGTTCCGCTGCGATTGCTGCTGCAACCTTGGGATCTGCATCGCCCAGGGTCTGGGTGAAGAAACCGAGCGGCTGGACGTCGGCGAGATTTGCGGTCGTTGGTCGTTCGGCGATCGTGGCCATCAGCAATTCACCTCATTGGCGGTTGTCAGTTGGTCGACGCGGCGCTGGTGGCGGCCGCCTTCGAATTCGGTCGAAAGGAACGCGGTTACACAAGCCTTGGCCAGATCGACCCCGGTCAGCCTGCCGCCCAGCGCAAGGACGTTGGCGTCATTATGACGGCGGGCCAGCTCGGCCGACAATGGCTCGTTGACTAGCGCACATCGGCACCCGGAATAGCGGTTGACCGCGATTGAGATGCCGATCCCTGACCCGCAAACCGCAATACCGCGCTCGGCATCCCCAGCCTCGATGACGCGCGCCAGCCGCGCACCGAAATCGGGGTAATCGACGCTTTCATGACCGTTCGTGCCGAGGTCGGCGACCTCGTGGCCATCCTCTTTCAGCCACGCAACCAGCGCGTCCTTTAGGTCCACGCCGGCATGATCGGAGGAAAGCGCTATCTTCATGGCCCGGCTCTAAGCCAACAGGGGGAGATTCGCTACCCCGTCGGAGAAGATCAGCCAAGCTCTATCGGATGACGCTTACGTCGCTTACATCGGCCGGAATGGATAATGAAGGATCGATTCCCAACGGTGTTGCGGTACTCGGTTACGCTGGCCTGCTGCCGCCCGCGTTATTGTTGGTGGCCGATCGCCTTTGGGCTAGCCCGCACGAAGCAGGGGCGGGATCGGCGCTAGTCCCTTTTTACGCAGGGCTGATTTTTTCGTTTTTAGGCGGATGCTGGTGGGCGTTCGCGTTGAAGGAACATCGGCCCAGCATCAGCCTGCTCGTACTTGGGGTCGCCCCAGCGCTTGCGTCGTTCGGATTGATCTGGGTTTCCGTCGCTTCGGGGACCGTGGTGGCAACCGTGGCGCTGGCCGGATTGATTGCTGTCTCCCCTTTGGCAGACGCGCTCATCGGCGTGCGCGGACTGGTTCCGCCTTGGTGGCTTCGCTTTCGATTCCGGCTTTCGATGGGCTTGGCCGCACTGACAGCGCTGTCGATCTACCCGGCGATCCTTTAGGCGGCCCGGACCGCTTGCAGTGCAAGCCGGTCCCAGATTTCGGTCAGCGCGCCGGTCAGCTCGTCCATCATCGGTTCGCTGTGATTGGGGCCAGGGGTAAAGCGGAGACGTTCGGTGCCGCGAGGCACCGTCGGGAAATTGATTGGCTGCACGTACAGGCCATATTCGGCGAGCAGGATATCGCTGATCGTCTTAGCCTTGATCGGGCATCCGACGTGGAGCGGCACGATGTGTGTCACGCTTTCCATGACCGGAAGGCCTGCGCCAGCGAATTTGCGCTTCAGCATGGCGGCGGCAGCCTGCTGGGCATCGCGCTCCTCGCTCGACCCCTTCAGGTGCCGAACGCTGGCAAGCGCACCAGCAACCAGCACCGGCGATAGCGAGGTCGTGAAGATGAAACCGGGTGCATAGCTGCGAATGCAATCGATGATCGCGCGATCGGCAGCGATATAGCCCCCCATGACGCCGAACGCCTTGCCCAGCGTTCCCTCGATGATCGTCAGCCGGTCTGCGACATCGTCACGCTGGGAAATACCGCCGCCATTCTCGCCGTACATGCCGACAGCATGTACTTCGTCGAGGTAGGTCAGCGCGCCATATTTGTCGGCAAGGTCGCAAATGGCAGCGATCGGCGCGATATCGCCGTCCATCGAATAGACGCTCTCGAACGCGATCAGCTTGGGCGCGTCTTCGGGCACCTCCATCAGCAATTGCTCGAGGTGCTCGAGATCGTTGTGGCTAAAGACGCGCTTGGCGCAGCCCGAATTCTTGATCCCCGCGATCATCGACGCGTGGTTCAATTCATCGGAGAAGATGATGCAGCCGGGCAGCAGCTTGCCGAGTGTCGACAGCGCGGCCTCGTTCGAGACATAGCCGGACGTGAACAGCAAGGCGGCTTCCTTGGAATGAAGCCCGGCAAGCTCGTCTTCCAGCTTAACGTGAAGATGGGTGTTGCCGCCGATGTTGCGCGTTCCGCCGGATCCGGCACCGACGTCATGCAACGCCTGTTCCATCGCTTCGATGACGACAGGATGCTGGCCCATGCAAAGGTAGTCGTTTGAACACCAGACGGTGATCGGCTTAGGTCCATTATGGCCATGGAAGCATTGCGCGCTGGGGTAATTGCCCTTGGTGCGCAAAATATCGATGAAGACGCGGTAACGCCCCTCGTCATGCAGTCGATCGATCGCTGCCTTGAAGATGCTGTCGTAATCCAAAGATCCCTCGCTCGCGGCGGCCCTTAGCCGCGATGCGCGGCAATTTCCAACCTAAACTGTCAATCACTCAGAGCGATTTGACCATGGTCAAGCCGCGTAGCGCAAGTGCGGGAAGCAATGCCGCGGGCACGGCGCCGGTGAAAACGCCGATACTTTCGGTGCGCTGATCCGGCCAATCCTGACCCTGCGTTAGATGGACAATGCGGCGCGCAATGCCGGGGCCGCCATCGACCTGTGCGATACCTGGTGCGGCGACCGCCAGTTCCTCGGCAAGCAGCGGGAAATGGGTGCAGGCGAGTACCATCACATCCATGTCCTCCACCGCCAGTAGAGGGGCGATGGCGCTGCGGATGGCGGCGGGATCGATCGGCTCGCCGCGCAACTTCGCTTCGGCGAGATCAACCAGCGCGGCGCTTCCGTGGCGGACGACGGTGCAGTCAGCAGCGAAGCGCGCGGCAAGGTCGTCGACATAGGGCTGGCGAACCGTCGCATCGGTCCCCAAAATGCCGATCACCCGGGTTTTCGAAATCTCCGCGGCCGGTTTGATCGCCGGGACGGTGCCGACAACCGGAATATCGAGCGCGGCGCGGACCGCGTCGAGTGCGATGGTCGATGCGGTGTTGCAGGCAATGACGGCAAGGCGCGGACGGAAACGCTCGACCAAGCGACCTAGCAATGCCGGGATTCGCGCCGCCAGTTCGTCTTCGCTCTTGGTACCGTAAGGATAGCCGGCGCTGTCGGCGGCGTAGACGATCGGCGCGTTGGGAAGGAGATCGCGCGTCGGGGCTAGCACCGACAGCCCGCCGACACCGGAATCGAAGAACAGGATGGGGGCGTCGCGGTGCATCGCGGCTGGGCTAGAGCGGCATTCGCGAAAGGGCAACATTGCCCACCGCTGCGGCTGTGCTAGCAAGCGCATATGACCACGACCGCTGCCCTCGCCTTGATTATCGGATATCTGCTCGGCTCGATACCATTCGGGCTGATCCTCACGCGAATCTCGGGAAAGGGCGACATTCGTTCGATTGGGTCGGGCAATATCGGCGCGACCAATGTTCTTCGTACCGGGTCGAAGGGCATCGCGGCGCTGACCCTTGCGCTTGACGCGGCGAAGGGCGCGGCGGCGGTGATGATCGCACAGCATTTCTGGCCTGAGGCGGTCCGGTTTGCAGCTGCCGGCGCGCTGGTCGGCCACCTGTTTCCAGTCTGGCTGAAATTCAAGGGAGGCAAGGGGGTTGCGACCCTGCTCGGCATCTTGATTCCGCTGCTACCCCTCGCTGGGCTGGTTTATGCGCTCGTCTGGATCGGTTTGCTGCTGATCCTGAGGATTTCTTCGGTCTCGGGGATGGCGGCGGCGGCCAGCGCGCCGCTGACCGCGTTCGTCCTTCGCGACCAATATCTGTTTCCCATGTTGCTGGGCTTTTCACTGCTCGTCATCTGGCGCCACCGCGAGAATATCGCGCGGCTGGCCAAGGGGAATGAACCGCGTGTTGGCGGCGTGAAAGCTTGATCTCCGGGCCTGTAGGCTGGGTTGCGCCTGCCTCGTCTTCGAAGGCATCGGCCCAGTTATCTGGTCCGGCTCCCGAGGCGCTTCGGCGGCACCGATGTCTCGCTTGCCCCGGCGCGTCGAACCGATCGAGACCGATACCGGCATTGGTAACCGGAATTTCTAGCTACTCAGCCCGGGCCCGGCACCGGTAGACGACGTCGAAAGGTCGTCAGATTCAACCGCTGGCGGAGAGCACTCGTCCTTTCTGAGCTGAACAGCGGTACTCGACTGGATCGCCAGGCGGGCGGAAAAGTCGGCATATCGCACGCTTGACGGCTCTCGCGGCGACCCGACAATCGCGCGTACGTACGTAAAGGAACGCCCGAACTGTGAAACTCGTCGTCGTCGAATTGCCCGCCAAAGCGAAGACCATCGAAAAATATCTCGGCCCGGGACATCGCGTCCTGGCAAGCTATGGCCACGTCCGCGATCTGCCGCCCAAGGACGGATCAGTGAACCCGGATGACGGCTTTGCGATGGATTGGGAGACCTATCCCGACAAGGCCAAGCAATTGAAGGCAATCGCCGACGAGGCGAAGAAATCCGACACGCTCATCCTCGCAACCGATCCTGATCGGGAAGGGGAGGCGATCAGCTGGCACGTCCAGGAAGTGCTGCGAAAAAAGAAGCTCCTTCCGGCGCACGTCGAGCGGGTCACCTTCAACGCGATCACCAAAACGGCCGTTCTCGAGGCGATGAGCAAGCCGCGCGGGCTCGATGAAGATCTGATCGACGCCTATCGGGCGCGCCGCGCGCTCGATTATCTGGTCGGTTTCACGCTGTCGCCGATCCTCTGGCGGAAGCTTCCGGGGGCCAAGTCGGCAGGCCGTGTCCAGTCAGTCGCGCTTCGTCTGATCGTTGACCGCGAACGCGAGATCGAGTTGTTCAAGGCGCAGGAATATTGGTCGGTCGCAGCCACGTTCGAGGCCGACGGAACGCCGTTCACCGCGCGTCTCGTGACGCTGGATGGCAACAAGATCGAACGCCTGACAATTGGCGAGTCGGGAAGCGCCGACGCTGCAAAAAAGGTCGTCGAGGACGGGCGTTTCTCAGTCGCGTCGGTCGAGACCAAGCCCCTCTCGAAAAACCCGCCGCCGCCGTTCACCACTTCGACCTTGCAGCAGGAAGCGGCGCGCAAGCTCGGCTTCTCGGCGAGCCACACGATGCGGCTCGCGCAGTCGCTCTACGAGGACGGTCTGATCACCTACATGCGAACTGATGGCGTCCAGATGGCGGGCGAGGCGATCAGCGCCGCACGAAAGGCCGTCGCGGATCGCTATGACGCGGGATATCTGCCGGATAAACCCAGGCATTACAGCACGAAAGCGAAAAATGCGCAGGAAGCGCATGAGGCGATTCGGCCGACCGATTTCTATAAGGATCATGCTGGGTCGGGCGATCACGCCAAGCTTTATTCGCTGATCTTTAACCGCGCACTTGCCAGTCAGATGGCATCGGCACGTCTTGAACGCACGACGGTCGAACTGATCGATGGCGCTGGCCGTGCGACACTTCGCGCAACTGGCCAGGTCGTACTGTTCCCGGGCTTCATGACGCTTTACGACGAGGGCCGCGACGACGTCGCCGACGAGGAATCGGGCCGCATGCCCGCGCTTCGCAACGGCGATTCCCCCGCCAAAATCGGGGTCGAGGCCCTCCAGCATTTCACCCAGCCGCCACCGCGCTACTCGGAAGCGTCGTTGGTCAAGCGGATGGAGGAACTGGGCATCGGTCGTCCGTCGACCTATGCCGCAACCCTGCAGACATTGAAGGATCGCGACTACGTCCAGGTCGACAAGAACCGCTTCATCCCTGAGGAAAGCGGTCGTCTCGTCATTGCGTTTTTGGAGCGATTCTTCGAACGCTATGTGAATTATGATTACACCGCCTCGCTCGAAGAGGAACTTGACGACGTGTCGGGCGGCCGGCTCGGTTGGCAGGCGATGCTCGAGGAATTCTGGAAGGACTTCAAACCAAAGGCGGGTGAAGTCATGGAGCAAAAGCCGTCCGAAGTGACAGCTGCGCTCGACGAATTCCTTTCGCCATTCCTGTTTCCCGAGAAGGAAGACGGCACCGACCCGCGAATTTGCCCGCTGTGCGGTGACGGGCGCCTAGGGCTTCGCGGGGGACGCTACGGCGCGTTCGTGGCCTGCTCGAACTATCCCGAATGCAAATACACCCGCCGATTCGGTCAGGGCGAGGAAGCAGCAAGCGAAGGCCCCGCAGACCTTGGCAATGGGATCGAAATGAAGACTGGCCGGTTCGGCCCCTACTTGGAACGAGACGGCAAGCGCGCATCGATCCCCAAGGACGTTCCGCAAAGCGAACTCACGTCGGAGATGGCGGAAAGCCTGCTCTCACTCCCCCGCGAAATCGGAATGCACCCGGAAACCGGGAACGTCATTACTGCGTCGATCGGCAAATATGGTCCCTACCTCACCCATGACGGTAAATATGCACGCCTGAAGTCGACCGCCGAGGTGTTCGAGACAGGAATGAATGCGGCAGTGGTCAAACTGGCCGAGGCTGCTGCTGCAAAGGGCCAACGTGGCGGGGGCGCGCGCGAACCGATCGCTGTGCTCGGCCCGCACCCGGTCAGCGGTAAGGATCTCAAGGTGATGGAGGGCCGCTACGGTCCCTACGTCAGCGACGGGGAGATCCATGCGACGCTGCCGAAAAGCGCTGATCCGGCGGCGGTCACCCTAGACGAGGGGATTGCGCTGATCGACGCAAAGGCGGCGAAGGGGCCGACTACGAAGAAGAAAGGCCGAGCGAAGACGACTGCCCGCAAGCCCGGCAAGAAGGCTCCAAAGAAAGCCTGATCTTCCGCCACGCGAGCGCGGTTGCATCGAAAAGGTGCAGCGCGCCGCGATCGTCGGCCATTCCGGCAAGGAAGCGAATCGCCATCAGCGCGGCGAAATTGCCGACCGTCCCGGTCAATGCGCCAAGCACGCCAAGTTCGGCGCAGGTATCGCAATCATCGGCGTCGAAAGCATCGCCGACGAAGCAACGATAGCAGGGCCGTGCAGTAAAGATCGCGACTTGCCCTTGGAATTGCTGGGCGGCGGCGCTGAGCAGCGGCAGGCCAAGCCCAACGCAGGCATCGCTGACCGCAAGCCTAGTCGCGAAATTGTCGGTGCCGTCAATTACGAGATCATGCCCAGCCAGCATCTCCGCCGCATTGGCGGCGTCGATGCGTTCGGCGATCGACGAAACCGCCACATGCGGGTTTCGCGACATCACCCAATGGCTTGCGAGCTGGGCCTTGCCCATGCCGACCTGTGATGAAGTAAAGATCGGCTGGCGGTGGAGGTTTGACAGCTCCAGGCGGTCTCCATCGATGATCGTCATCGCGCCAATGCCGGCACCCGTCAGTGCCGGGATGACTGCAGCGCCGATACCGCCTGCGCCAACCATCGCGACTTTGGCCGATTTCAGGCGCTGCTGGCCGAGTCCGCCGAATTGCGGAAGGACGAGCTGCCGTGCGTAGCGGTCGATCTCATCGTCGGAAAAGGTCACTGGCCGGTCGACCCGAAACCTCCGGCGCCGCGCTGGGTCTCGCAAAGTTCGTCGACCTCTTCGAAGGTCGCGAGCGTCACCGCCGCCGGCACGATCTGGGCGATCCGTTCGCCGCGCCGGATCGGGAACGAAGTATCGCCGTGGTTGATCAGAAGCACTTTCAACTCGCCGCGATAGTCGCTGTCGATCGTCCCGGGCGTGTTCGGCACGGTGATGCCGTGCTTGAACGCTAAGCCAGAGCGCGGGCGAACCTGAATTTCGTAACCTTCCGGAATGGCGACGCGGAAACCCGTGGCAACCGCGTGGCGCTGACCGGGCGCAAGGTCGAGATCCTCTGCCGCCACCACGTCCATGCCGGCCGCACCGGGCGTGGCGTAGCTTGGCAGGGGAAGACCGTTGCCGTGCGACAAGCGGGAAATGCGGATCGAAATTGTCACGAAAACTCCTTGGCGATGCGGTCGATGAGATGGCGCGCGACTTCGTCCTTGCTTGCTTCCGGCCAGTCTTCGGTCCGGTCGGCAGTGACGAGGTGAACGCGATTGCGGGCGCCGCCCATCACGTCCCCGCTAACGTCGTTGGCAATAATCCAGTCAGCCTTCTTTGAGGAGAGCTTTGCCTGTGCGTTCGCGACGACATCATTCGTCTCGGCGGCAAAGCCGATCAGCAATTGCGGTCGGCTGGGATTTTCGCTGAGCATCTTGAGGATGTCCGGGTTAGGCGCGAATTCCAGTACCGGCGCGCCGCTTCCCTTCTTAAGCTTGGTCGTAGCAGGGTTGGCGACCCGCCAGTCGGCAACGGCAGCGACCATGATCGCGGCATCGGCAGGAAGTGCTTCGGACACCGCATCGGCCATTTGCTGAGCCGTTTCGACGTCGATCCGTACGACCCCACCAGGCGTCGGAAGCGACACCGGCCCTGCAACCAAGGTTACCCGCGCACCGGCCCGTGCAGCAGCTGCGGCAATCGCAAATCCCTGTTTGCCCGATGACCGGTTCGCGATGACACGGACCGGATCGATCGGTTCGTGCGTCGGTCCAGCGGTGATCAGGATGTGCCGACCTTCAAGGGGCCGCCCTTCCGGCAGATCAAACGCTTCGCGATCGGCCAGCAAAGGCGCAATGCGCGCCATGATATCGGCCGGTTCCGGCAAACGACCCGGACCATATTCCCCGCACGCCATGTCGCCCTCGTCGGGATCCAGGACGGTGACGCCGCGACTGCGCAACGTCGCGACACTGGCCTGCGTCGCCGCATGCTGCCACATTCGAACGTTCATCGCGGGCGCGGCGACGACGGGTTTGTCGGTTGCAAGGAGGAGGGTAGTTGCAAGATCGTCGGCGATCCCGGCCGTCATCTTGGCAAGCAGGTCGGCCGTCGCCGGACAGACCAATACGAGATCGGCGGCGCGGCTGAGCTGGATATGGCCCATCTCGGTCTCGTCCTTGAGATCCCACAGCGAGGTGTAGACCGGGCTTTCGGCAAGCGCTGCAAGGCTCATGGGCGTCACGAAGTGCGATCCGCCATTGGTCAGCACCGGCGTGACCGTGTGTCCGGCTTTGCGTGCCGTGCGGATCAATTCGGCGGCCTTGTAGGCGGCTATACCGCCGCCGATGATGAGGAGAATACGGGCCATCGGTTTCCTCCTGCCCAAAGAGGTGTCAGGAGTTGAGCCACGCTGAAGGGACAGAGCGGCTAATCTTTATCGGGATCGAGCTTTCCGGCAGTTTTCCGCCTCTTTCTGCCGCCCTATCAATTGCGGACCAAAGCGCCTATATAGAGCAGGCTATCAGTCGCAAATTGACGGTCTCTTGGCGCTTTGCGGCTCCTAATTCCTTCTCTTAGCTTCCCTTAGCTCGGTGCGTCCGATCGTTGGTCGCGCCTCCATAGAAGGAATAAAGTAATGATCACCGGAACCGTAAAGTTCTTCAATGATTCCAAGGGCTACGGCTTCATCCAGCCGGAAGACGGCAGCCAGGATGCGTTCGTTCACATCTCGGCCGTGGAACGTTCGGGCATGCGCACGCTCGAAAAGGACCAGAAGGTCCAGTACGAGCTCCAGCCTGACCGCACCGGCAAGATGTCGGCGGTGAACCTGCAGTCCGCATAAATACGTCAGGGCGCTGGTCCTTCGCAGGAACGGCGCCCTTTCATCCTCGAACCCGCAGGGGTTGATGACCGATCTCGAAACCTATCTATCCCGCGCTGCCGAAGCGCGGTCTGCCGCCTCCGAAGCCACGCTTGCGAATGTTCGCGACCGTTGCCTGAGGGCAGAAACGGCTTGGATGCAAATGGCGGAGCGCCTTCAGCGCCTTGAAGTCATGCGTGCCCGGCAAGTAGAAGAGAAGCAGCGCATCGCAGCGTCTGCCGTCGAGGGAGCCCCGTAATATCCCGATTTTCAGTGAATAGATTTGAAGTGAATATGATAAAGTACCAACCCGCCTTCACCCCCACTATTAGTGGCATCGTGACCGGCGAATTTCCGAACCTTTCTCAACTCATGACACGCGACGATGCTCGCCGTGCGCGAAATGTCGCGCGCCGTGCCGTCATCGCGATGCTCGGTTGATCGAAACCTAGAAGAACCGGATCGCCGCGAGTGTCGCGGCGATACCGAGTGCTCCAGACAGCAAAGCCGTCACGAACAGTCCAAGCCCGCGTTTGGGCCGAAGAACGTCGATGTCCGCGAGAGGCGGGGGCGGCGGCGCCGCCCCCGGCTCGGGATATTGCGCATCGATCTTGTCGATCAGGTGCGGCAATTTCTTTAGTGCCCTGACGACGTCGACAATCCGGTCGGCATAATATGCTTCCGGTCCCAATTCGCTTCGCAGCCATTCCTTCAGGAAAGGCTCCGCAGCTTCCCACATGTTGATATCGGGATCGAGATATGTTGCGACCCCTTCCTCCATCACCATCGTCTTCTGCAGTAGCAACAGGTGCGGCTGCGTCTGCATGTCGAAGTCGCGCGTGATCGCGAACAGGCTCTCCAGCATACGACCGACGCTGATCTGCTTGACCGGAAGGCCGCGGATCGGCTCGCCTACGGCGCGCAGGGCGGTTGCGAACTCGGCGACATCGTGATGGCCGGGAACATATTGCGCTTCGAAATGGATTTCCGCGACGCGGCGATAATTGCCGGTGATCAAACCGTAGAGAATCTCGGCAAGCCACATCCGCGCCTTGCGATTGATCCGGCCCATGATCCCGAAATCGATGACCGCAAGTCTGCCGTCGGGCATCGCAAAAAGATTGCCCTGGTGAAGGTCGGCATGAAAATACCCGTCGACGACCGCCTGGCGAAGAAAGGCCCGAACCAGGATCGACGCCAGCGCCTTGGGATCATGACCAAAGGCGATCAACTCGTCGCGGCGGTTCAGTTTGATCCCGTCGAGCCATTCCAGTGTCAGTACGCGGCGCGCGGTTCGGCTCCAGTCGATCTCCGGAACATAGAAGCCGGGTTCGGCGACCATGTTCTGCCTGAGCTCCGATGCCGATGCTGCCTCGCGGGTCAGGTCGAGTTCGCGGCGCACCCACTGCTTGAAATAAGCAACCACGAGGCGCGGACGGAGGCGTCCAGCTTCGCCGCCGAGCAATTCGACGTGTGCTGCCGCCCATTCATACGTTTCGATGGCGCGCGCAAACTCGTCCTCGATGCCGGGCCGAAGCACCTTGATCGCAACATCGCGGCCTTCGATCGTGACGGCGCGGTGGACTTGCGCGATCGACGCTGCGCCCACCGGAACCGGATCGATCGAAGAGTAGAATTGCTCGACCGGACCGCCGAGCGCCGATTCGATAACCGGTTTCAGTTTCTCGAACGGCTCGGGTGGAAGGTCGTCTTGCAGCTGAAGCAGGTTTTCCGCAGCTTCGATTCCGACGAGGTCGGGCCGGGTCGCAAGCGCCTGCCCAAGTTTGATTGCGGCTGGGCCGATTTCCTGCATCGCCGTCGCGTAATTGGCGGTGTCGGGCGTTCGGGTGCCCAGCCGAGCGATGCGACAAAGACGGCGCACGTTGGCCGGGGTCAGCGGATCGGCTTCGATCCCGCGCAGGGCGCCGTGGCGCGCCAACGTCCGGCCCCATTTCAGGAGTCGGAAAAGATGGGTGGTGCTTGCCGTCAAATCTTCCACCCACTCCAGATGCAAACCAGTCCGCCAAGCATCGGTTCGACCTTGGCCTGGGCGAAGCCGGCATCGGCGATCATGTCGCGGAACTGCTCGGGTTTCGGAAAGCGGCGGATCGATTCGACGAGATAGCGGTAGCTAGCTTCATCGCCGGTAACCGCCTTGCCGACGCGAGGTATGACCCGCGCGGAATATTGTTCGTAAGCCAGTCCGAAGCCGGGCCAGTCGCTGGTCGAGAATTCGAGCACGAACAGGCGCCCACCGCGCTTCAGCACCCGGTGCGCCTCGCTCAACGCCTTTGGAATGTCGGTGACGTTCCGGATACCGAACGCGATCGTGTAAGCGTCGAATGCCGACGTGCCAAAGCTTAGTACCTCGGCATTCTGCTCGCTCCAGCTGAGTCCTTCGATCCTGCGCTGCTCAGCGCGCTGCCGACCGACGCCGAGCATGTCGGGGTTGATATCGGCGACAGTGACTTCGGCTCCGCGCCTGGCCATGCGGAAGGCGATGTCCCCGGTGCCGCCAGCCATATCGAGGATATGTTCGCCGGCTCTTGGCTTCACGCGATTGACGAAGCGATCCTTCCACAGGCGGTGCATCCCACCGCTCATCAGGTCGTTCATGATGTCGTAGCGTCGCGCAACGGAGGTGAAGACCTCGCCGACCTTGCGCGTCTTTTCTTCGGGGCTGACCAGCTCGTCGCCGAAATTGACCTTGTCGTCCATGGCGCAGCCTCTAGCGGGACAATGCGGCACGCGCCATATGGTCCGAACAATGCCCGAACTTCCTGAAGTCGAAACAACCGTCCGCGGACTGGAAAAAGTCCTCAAGGGGCAACGTCTAATGCGTGTCGAGCCGCGCCGCGCCGACCTTCGTCGCGCGATGCCGCACGATCTTGGCCAGCGCCTGACGGGCGCGACGGTAACCGGCCTGTCGCGCCGCGCGAAATACGGCCTCATCGACACCGATCGCGGCGATACGATGATTTTCCACCTCGGTATGTCGGGACGCTGGCGAATCGACCCCGTCGATATCGGGAAACACGACCATCTAATAATCGAAACGGGGGAGGGGCGGGTGCTCAGCCTCAACGATCCGCGGCGGTTCGGCTCGCTGGACTTGGTCGAGACACGGGACGTCGCCGCGTGGCCGGCCTTCGCAGCTCTGGGACCTGAGCCGCTGGGCGGCGAGATTGACGGCCTCTGGCTACGAAAGGCGCTCGATGGCCGTGTCTCGTCAATCAAGGCGATGCTGCTTGATCAGCGACTGATTGCGGGCCTCGGCAACATCTACGTCTGCGAGGCGCTGTTCCGGTCGCGGATCGATCCGCGCAAGGCCGCCGGCAGGATCGGCCGACCCAAGCTCGAGGCACTGGCGATTGCCATTCCTGCCGTCCTGAAGGAGGCCATCATCGCTGGCGGATCGACGCTTCGCGATTTTGCTGCTCCCGACGGTGAACTCGGCTATTTCAGCAAGACGTTCGACGTTTACGACCGGGAGGGGAAGCCCTGCAGCAACGGGTGCGGGGGCAAGGTCAAACGGATCGTGCAGCAGGGGCGCTCGACCTTCTTCTGCCCCAAGTGCCAACGCTGAGGGCCAAGCATTGACGCGAATCACCTTGCCCGCTAGGGGAGCGGCACGCTGGCGCGGCCCTTGTGGCTTCGCGCCGCTTTCATATTGACTGACAGATTTGGGATAGAACGAACCATGGCGAACACGCCGCAAGCCAAGAAGCGCATCCGTCGCAACACCAAGCGCGCCGAGATCAACGGCAACCGCGTCAGCCGTATTCGCACGTTCATCAAGGCCGTCGAATCGGCGCTCGATGCGGGCGACAAGGGTGCTGCTGCCGACGCTCTGAAGGCTGCCCAGCCGGAACTGGCGCGCGGCGTTGCACGCGGCGTCGTCCACAAGAACACTGCGTCGCGCAAGTTTTCGCGACTCACCAAGCGCGTTTCGTCGCTCGGCTAAGCGATCGGCCAGGCTGGCGACCGCCAGTCCGTCCCAACTTGAAACGGGCCTCGGAGTAAATCCGGGGCCCATTCGATTCTGGCCAAATTAAAAAGCGTGTATTTTCCGCGATTCGCGGATGGGGCGCGAACCGTCAAATTCAGTTTTTGGCGGATTATTGCCGAATTAACGGTTTTCTGCGGCTTTTGGCTGTCAACCCAATTTATTTCACAAAATTGCAAAAATTGCGCTTGAACGAACGCTCGCGCTTACCCAAAACCAACGGCTCCGCAGTGATTCTGCTGGGGGAACACCGCGCCAAAAGACGCTTGAGCGCCGCGACTCGGGGGAGTTCGGCGCACTATAGTTCCGTGGGCACGCGAGACGATAACAGGGGAGAGGCGAGCAGTGAGTGATGAAGTGCCCGTTTCGGTTATCGAACCCGGTTCTGCGGGGGTCAGCGAGACCCCGCTCGGTGCTGCCTGGGAGTCGATCCGTGCCGGCCTTCGCCGCGATTGCGGCGCGCGCACATTCGATGGCTGGTTGAAACCAGCCGAGCTCGGTGCGTTCAACCCCGAAACCGGCGAACTCGATATCGCGCTGCCCAGCCAATTCATGGCGGACTGGGTCCGTAATCATTTCGGTGAACGACTTGCGCTGGCATGGCGTAACGCATTGCCGATCGTTCGCGACGTCAAGATTGTCGCCGCCGCCGATGCGCCGCGCCCGTCGCCATTGCTCATTCTCGAGGATATTCCTGCCGCGCCGGCGACGGCTGCACAGCGTAATCCCGATGCGCCCAATTTCGATGCCCGCTACCGTTTCGAGACGTTTGTTGTCGGCAAGGCCAACGAGGTCGCGGCAACCGCTGCTAAGACCCTCGCCAATGCCGAGAAGGTCAGTTTCAACCCGCTCTTTATTCACGGCGGCACGGGACGGGGTAAGACTCACCTTCTGCACGCGATGGGTCACGATTTCCTAGCGCGGCATCCCGATGCGCGGGTCGTGTCGATGTCGGCCGAGAAGTTCATGGTCGAGTTCGTCCGTGCGCTCCGCGAGAATGACACGATCGGCTTCAAGAGCCGGCTCCGCAGCGCCGACCTTCTGTTGATTGACGACGTCCAGTTCATCGCGGGCAAGGATTCGACGCAGGAAGAATTCTTTCATACGATGAACGAGATCATCACCGCCGGTAAGCGGCTGGTGATCACCTCGGATCGTGCGCCGCAGGACCTCGACGGCATTGCGCCGCGAATTCTCTCGCGCCTGTCGTGGGGCCTGGTAGCCGATATCAATCCGGCCGATTACGAGCTTCGTCTCAACATCCTCGAATCGAAACTGGCTGCGCTGCCCGGCGTCGAGATGTCGCAGCAGGTGGTGGAATTCCTTGCGCGTCGCCTGACCAATTCGATCCGCGAACTGGAAGGCGCGCTGAACCGCATCGCGGCTTATGCCATGATGACCGGACGACCGATCGACCTTCCGTTTGTCGAGGAGGTATTGGCCAACGTCCTTCGCGCCAACCAGCGTCGGATCTCGATCGACGAGATCCAGACCCAGGTCGCCGAGCATTATCGCATTCGCAAGGCCGAGATGACGTCGGCGCGGCGTGCTCGCGAAGTTGCACGTCCCCGCCAAGTTGCGATGTATTTGTCGAAGCAACTGACGCCCAAGTCTCTGCCCGACATCGGTCGTCGTTTCGGTGGCCGCGATCATACGACCGTCATTCACGCCGTCCGCCAGATCGAAAAGTTGCGTGCCGCCGATGCCGAGCTCGATGCCGATATCCGCCTGCTGACCCGGCAGCTCGAAGGCTAGACCCGATTGGCGCCTCGTGCGCCGACCTCCCCTGTCTTCCTTACGGCGGCAGGGGAGGACCAAAGAAAAGCCCGCCAGGACTTCGGTCCGGGCGGGCATTTCGTTGCCTAATCCCTTTCGGGTACCGATCGAATTAACGCTTGGCGGGCGGCGGCACCGTGATCTTCACGACCTCTCCCGAACGACCCGGAAAGCCGGTGAACAACGCTTCGACGAGGTTCGGGACGAGCACGCCCAGATTGCCGTTTGTGGAGCGAGCCTGCGCCTTGCCATCGAACAATTGAGCATTGTCCGCCGCGCGGCGGATATCGAGGGCGAGGAAGCTCTGGTAGACAGTATAATCGTCGAGACGATCACCGAAGGGCGAGTACCAGAACGGATCCTGCCAACCATAATAGAATGGCGAGCGGCTGCCGTAATAGCCGTAGCGCGAATAATAGGGACGGCCGTAATAGCCGCGGTAGAACGGATCGTAATAGCCGCGATAGAAGGGGTCGGCATACATCGAGCGGCCAAACGGATCGCGCGATACCTCCCGCGTTCCCTCATCGACGCCATAGTCGACTTTGACGACCATCGATGCACCCTGGACCGAATTCGCGGGTTGGTAACCTTGCGCCTGCAGCGCCTGCGCGACGAGCCCACCATAACGCTGGAATTCCAGCGTGCCCTGGTCGTCGGCGCGGGCCGGCAACACGAAGAATGTCTGACCCTGCGGCGCTGGCATGGCCTGGTAACGGGAAACCTGGGCAGGAAATCCCGTTGCACAAGCCGAGAGGCCGAGAGTGCCGATGCCGAGCATCGCTGCCGCAGCAATTTTGTTGATACGCATATTACCCACCCTGGTTTGAAAAAAACCTTCAGTAGGAACGCTTATACCATTGATCGCGCTGAACGTGCGATGAAGAATTATATCAATGATTTAGGCCAACGACCCGGTACGTCTCGGCGATCGTCGGCGCCGCAAGCGATCGCGCTTTTTCAGCGCCGCGGGCCAGAATGGCATCGATTGCAGCGGGGTCCGCGCTCAACTCCTCGAGTCGATCTCTCAGCGGCGAGATCAGGCCGATGAGCGCATCCGCCAGCGCCGGCTTGAACGCACCGAAACCCTGTCCGGCGTAATCGGCAAGGACCGCCTCGACGCTTTGGTCCTGGATCGCGGCCATGATCCCGACCAAGTTCTTCGCCTCGGCACGGCTGGCCAGTTCGGCAGGATCAAGCGGGAGAGGCTCGGGATCGGTTTTCGCCTTACGAATTTTCTGAGCGATGTCGTCGTTGCTATCGGTCAGGTTGATTCGGCTCATGTCGGATGGATCCGACTTGCTCATCTTCGATCCGCCGTCGCGAAGGCTCATGACTCGTGCTGCGGTGCCGCCGCCGATGAAGGGTTCAGGGGCAACGAACAACTCGGTCTCGAAATCGGTGTTGAACTTGATCGCGATGTCGCGGGCCAGTTCGATATGCTGCTTTTGATCTTCGCCAACCGGAACATGAGTCGCCCGGTAAGCAAGGACGTCGGCGGCTTGCAGGACGGGATAGGTGAACAGCCCGACGCTCGCACCTTCCTTGTTCTTGCCGCTCTTGTCCTTGAATTGGGTCATACGGTTGAGCCAGCCCATTCGTGCGGTGCACTGGAGAACCCAGGCCAGCTCGGCATGCTGCGGGACGGCGCTTTGTGCAAACAAGGTCGATTTGTCCGGATCGATTCCGCTGGCGATCAACGCCGCTGCCATCTCGCGCACATTCGATCGCAGGGCCGCAGGATCAACCTCGACCGTCAGCGCGTGAAGGTCGGCCAGGAAGAACAGGCATTCCGCTTCATCCTGCATCCGCACCCAGCGCAGGATCGCGCCAAGCAGATTGCCAAGATGAAGACCGCCAGTGGGCTGTATCCCCGAGACGACGCGCATGGCGGTCATTCGCTGACTTTCTTTTTGCGTAAAAGAATAAGGACTGCCTCGCGGTCGATCCCACCGATGAGCCACGCGACGGCAAAGTAGACGACCGCACCAGTCCCGACCAGAGCGCCGAGGCTGATGATCTTTTCGATGGTGCTGCCAAAATACATGTCACCAATGGCAATCTTCACGCCGTAAAGTGCTGCGCCCATCGCAACCGCGGCGATCAGCTGCTTAGCAACCCGGCCGATCAGCCAGGATGGCATGCGAAAATGCCCGCGCGCGTAAAGGATGCCGAACAGCAAACCGAAATTGATCCACGCGCTGGCGGAAGTGACGGTGGCGAGCGCGTAAATACCCATCACCGGGATCAGGGCGAAATTCGCGATTACCCCGCACGCCAGCACAGCCATCGCGATCCGCACCGGCGTTTTTACGTCCTTGCGTGCGTAAAACGCCGGGGTCAGCACTTTTACCAGCACGTATGCAGGCAGGCCTGTAACCAGAATGGCGAGGATGTTGCCGGTGATGCGTGCACTTTCGACGCTATATTCGCCGCCCTGGTACAGCGCGCCGATGATCGGCCCTGCCGCAACCGCGAGGGCGAGCGTGGCGGGAAGGGTAAGCAGCATCGAGAGATCGAAGGCGCGGGCTTGGACGTCGGCGGCTTCGACATCGTCGTCGCGGGCGATCGCCTGACTGATCGACGGGAGAATGGCAACTCCAAGCGCAGTGCCGATGATCGACAAGGGTAGCTGGTTTAGTCGGTCGGCATAAGAGAGGTTGGTCAGCGCGCCTTCGCCCAGTCGAGTCGAGAAATACGCATAGAAAAGCTGACTAATCTGATAAACGCCCGCCGCGACAGTGGCAGGGAGGATCAGCACAACCAGCTCGCGCACCGCTGGAGTCATGCGCGCCCGACCGAAACGAAGGTGGACCCCGGCGCGACGTACCGCGACCCAGCAAAGCAGGAATTGGAAGATTCCCCCCGCCAGCACCGCAATCGCCATATAGCGTACCGTTTCGACCTTGTCGGGTGGTGCAAGCAACAGGGCGGCGATCAGCGCGACGTTGAGTAGCGCGGGCGCGAACGCCGCGACGGCGAAGCGGGTCAGCGAATTGAGCACACCCGAAAGAAGCGCGACGAGGCTGATGAAGAGAAGGTAAGGGAAGGTCCAGCGGGTCAGCTCTGTCGCCAGCTCGAGCTTGCCTGGCACATCCTGATAACCGGGCGCAACGAGCAGCATCACGCCGGGCATGAAGATGACGAACACGATTGTAACCAACAGCAGGACCGGCATGAACACCGACAGGATTTCGTTCGAGAAAGCCTCGGCATCCTCATGTCCGCCTGATTGCAGGCGGCGCGAGAACAGCGGCACAAAGCCACTGGAGAAGGCTCCTTCCGCGAACAGTCGGCGAAAGATGTTGGGCAGCAGGAAGGCCAGGTTGAACGCGTCGTTAGCGTGGCTTGCGCCCAGTACCCGCGATCCAATCATATCGCGGGCGAAGCCCAGCACGCGGCTGACCATGGTCAGTCCGCCGATCGAGCCGATCGCCTTGTAGAGATTCATTCCGACCGCGCCCGCCGGTCAGGCGTTGTCGGGCGATGGCTCGCCATTTTCACCCAGCGTCGGCTCGGCAGCCGGGGTCTGGCCTTCACCTTGGGCCTGAGCGGCTTCCATCTGCTGGACGAAGGCGGCTTCGAAGTTGATTGGCTCCAGCAGCAGCGGCGGGAAGCCGGTGTTCTGGACTGCATCAGCGACGATCTGACGCGCGAACGGGAACAGCAGGCGCGGCGCCTCAACGAGCAGGAACGGGGCCATTGCCTCGTCGGGAACATTGCGGATGCCGAACAGGCCAGCGTAGCTGAGGTCGACGAGGAAGTGCACTCCTTCGTCCGACTTGGCCGATACGTTGATACGAAGAACGACTTCGTGGACTTCGTCGGCGATCTTGTCGACGTTGATGTTGAATTGCACATCGACCTGCGGCTGGACCTGCCACTGGAAGCAATTCGGGCTGTTCGGGCTCTCGGCCGACAGGTCCTTCACATATTGGGCGAGCGCCTGCGCGCTGGGCTGGTTGTCTTCGCCGTTGCCGTTCGGAGCGATGGGGGTTTCGTCGGCCATGAGAAATACTGTCCTTGCAAGAAGTTGTGGCGGTCCGAATTGCTGCTACGGACAAGCCTGAAAGGGTCGTCGGCGCGACTAGCAGCCGTGCATTTCGGGCGCAATGGCGCATATGATGATGGAGCGCCCTTTGAATCCAAGCGTTACGACGCTTATGTTACACGCTGAAACAACCGGAATCGAACATTGACCGCCATTGTCATCCTTGCCCTGATCGCCGCATTTGTCGGCATGCGTCTCTACTCCGTCCTCGGGGAGCGCACCGGCCATGAGCAACAGCCAATCCCTCGTCCAGCCGAGCCGGAGGCCCGGGTTGATTCGCCTGTGCAAGGTTCGACTCGCGAACCGTCGTCGATCCCCGATCAGGGTGATCTTGCGTATGTCCCATTAGCTGGGCCGGGTGTCCGGGCGCTGCTTTCGGCCGATCCCTCCTTTGACGTCGCGCGCTTTCTTGGGGGCGCAAGCGCAGCTTACCGGCAGATTCTGGAATCATTCTGGCGCGGCGACATGGAAACCGTCCGTCCTTATGTCGATACGAACGTATTCGACGCCTTTTCCTCAGCCGTCATCCAGCGCAGCGATGCCGGCCTGACAATTGAAAATCGCCTCGTGGCGATCGAGCCGCCGGTGATCGTCGAGGCGGAGGTCGATAAGGGTGTTGCCGAACTCACCGTTCGTTTCGAAGCCGATATCGCAGCCGTCACCCGCAATGCTGAGGGCGAAGTCGTTGCTGGATCGATGAGCGACGCAGTCCAGACGCGTGATCGATGGACGTTCCGCCGCGATGTGCGTTCCAGCGACCCGAATTGGCTCCTGATCGAAACTGACGAGGAAGAGTGAGGGCCCGGCTCGCCGCGGTAGCGGTAGCGACCTTATTGTCGGCATGCGCCACTCAGCGCGGCGCTCCTCCCACAGGCGGTCAAACACAAGTACCGACTCCGCCGCCGGCCCCTGCAACCGTAGTCCTGCCGCCGGCTAACGCAGTGGCCGCCGGTATAGTGGTCGTTGCGCCGCGAACTCAGCCCGCGTTAGAGTCGTGGAAAGCGCTCAACGCTTTCCAGCGTTCGTGCCCAGCGCTGATAAAGCGCAATGATTTGTCGGGACTGACCCAGGCTGGCGACTGGACTGAAGTGTGTGCGGAAGCCCAATCCATCGCAGACGGGTCAGCAGCCAGCGCCTTTTTTCGTGATCGTTTCGACTGGCTGAAAATAGGCGACGGCAAGGCGTTTGCGACTGGTTATTATGAGCCGGAGATCCGCGGATCACGGGTTCGCATGCCGGGCTTTGAGGTGCCGATTTACGCGGTTCCACAAAGCCTGACGCGCTGCGCGCGCGCCGACGGCACGAAAGGCCGCGGTCGTATCGATGAGCAAGGCCAGTGCGTCGCGTTCTTCACTCGCGCCGAGATTGAAGACGGGGCACTGGCGAACGAGACGCCGATTGCATGGGCTGCCGATCCGATCGACCTTTTTTTCCTGCAGATCCAGGGCAGCGGCCGACTTGATCTCCCGGACGGTGGGGTTATGCGAATCGGTTACGCCGAACAGAACGGGCAAGCCTATGTCGCGATCGGGCGCGTGCTTCGAGACCGCGGTGTGTTCGAAAGCGGCAAAGCGACGATGGACGGCATCGTCAACTGGATGCGAAGCCAGAACGACGGCGGCAAGAGCCTGATGCGGGAAAACCCGAGCTATATCTTTTTCCGTGAACTCACGGGCGCCGGGCCGCTGGGCGCAATGAACGTGCCCGTAACCCCGCAAGTGACTGTCGCCGCCGATCCGAAATTCACGCCGCTCGGCGCCCCGATTTTCCTTGCACTCGACCCGGCTCCAGTCGGCCATTTCCTGTGGGTCGCGCAGGACACCGGGGGCGCTATCAAGGGCGCCAATCGTTTTGACACATTCTGGGGCGCCGGTGAGCAGGCAAAGGCGTATGCCGGACCGCTTTCGGCGAGCGGCAATGCACTGGTTCTGGTCCCGAAGAGGGCGGGCAATCGCCTGATGCCATCGCGTGCGCAAACTCAGCCCTGACGAAGCGGAATTGTGGGCGAAAGTCACTGCGACAATACGTCCGTTGTCGCGCGTTAGGGCAAGTGCGGCCACTGAAGAGTCAGTCCCGCAATCTCCCTCCCGGCCGTCGGAAATAGTAAAAGTTAAGGGAAGGGTACCGTCTATCCGTCCACCGGCCGCTGCAGTCGTGCCGCGCAAAATTGTCGGTCCGGGTGGGCTCGACGGGTCGTGGGACCGCCGCCTGAAGAGTGGCTCGGTTATCCCAGACCGCACGCTCGACCTGCACGGTCATAATCTCGACGGGGCCTGGGGTGCGATAGATCACGGGATCGAGGCGGCGATTGCGGCCGGCGATCGTGTAGTACTGCTGATTACCGGCCACGCGCGTCCGGGCGCGCCCCCAATCGAGCGGGGCAAGATTCGCGCCGCAGTCCACGACTGGCTCGCCCATTCCCGCCATGCCGGCCAAATTGCCTCGGTTCGCGGTGCCCATCGGCGTCATGGCGGGGGCGGAAGTCTCTACCTGATACTGCGCCGTTAACCTTCTCGACCCATCCAATTTTAACCCAAGCCGTTTAATCCGATTGCCGAGGCGCGCGGTTTCGACCGCCCATGGATGGAAGCTTGTCAAACATCATGAGAGACGGCCGAGCACAGAAAATCAGCAACGCAATCCTATCGGGACTTGCGGGAGTCGCCTCGTTCGTCTTCTCGCTCTGGGCGTTTCTGACGCTCACGACTCTGGACACTCAATTCCTTGCATCGATCACCGCGGGCGCCTTTTGCCTGCTGATTTGCTATGTCGCGTCGGAACGGCCCAACAGCGCCAGTGCAAGGGCGATGACGGCACTGAAGGATCGTCTGCTCGCAGTTGAAGACGGTGATCTCATCTCACCCGCTCCGCAATTGCTTCGCGACCATCATCCCAAGCTTGCAGCTTCTGTTGACAGCCTGTTCGAAGAGGTTCGCGCATCGATTGAAAATGCCCATGCGCTGGGCATGTACGATCCGGTCACCTCTTTGCCCAATCGACTGCATTTCCGGTCTGAGGCAGACAAGATGTTGAACGCTGCCGACGGTAGTCAGTGCGCGATGATGTTTGTCGATCTGGATCGGTTCAAGTCGGTCAACGATTGCCTTGGGCATGCGCGCGGCGACCAGTTGCTCGTCATGGTTGCCAATAGGTTGAGGGTAACCGTTACTGCCGAATTGGGGGAAAATGATCGGCCGCGCCCATTGCTGGCGCGCCTTGCAGGCGACGAGTTCACCTTGTTTTTCCCAGACATCGAAAGCGTTGCCGCAGTTGAGATGGTGGCGCGTCGAATTGCGCTGGCAATCTCCGAACCGTTCGAGCTCAACGGGAACAACATCGACATCGGCGCATCGATTGGCGTCGCGGTCTCCCCTGACCACGGCGACTCGATCGAGCGGCTCATGCGCGCGGCTGATCTTGCCATGTACCGCGCAAAGTCGCGCGGTGGTGGGCAGCATTATCTGTTCTCTGACGATCTGGCCGAAGAACATCGCCTCCGCATCGAAACCGAGATGGCGCTTGGCGATGTCGTCGAACGCGGTCAGCTCAGCGTCGTTCTTCAGCCGCAGATGAGCCTCGTCACGGGCGAGGCGGCGGGCGTTGAGGCATTGGTCCGCTGGCATCACCCGACACTCGGGGAACGTCTTCCGAATACTTTCATATCCGTCGCTGAGCAGACCGGCTTGATCGGAATAATCGGCGACTGGGTTATCCACCATTGCGCAACGATCCTCGCCAATTGGCGGCGACAGGGGATCGACCGCCGCCTGTCATTCAACGTAAGTGTACGGCAGCTCGACCGAATCGATTTCTTCTCGCGTCTGCGTCACGCTTTTGCAGTGCAGGATGTGCCCTTATCAATGGTCGAGATCGAGCTGAGCGAAGGTGCGCTGATGGCGTGCTCGGCCGCTGATCTTGCCGAAATCAGCGCTTTGCGCGCATCGGGTGCGTCGATCGCGCTCGATGATTTCGGCACCGGTTATTCGAATATCGTCCGATTGCGCTCATTGCCGGTCGACCGCGTCAAGCTCGACCAGACGCTGATCGCGGACATCGAAACCAGTGAGGAAGCACGGGTGATGGTTCAGGCCGTCGTGCAGATGATTAAGGCCGTGGGATGCACCATCGTTGCCGAATTTGTGGAAAATGCGGCGCAGGCGGATCTCCTTCGTGCGATGGGCTGCGACTGCGTCCAAGGATATGTTTACGCGCCGCCGATGAGCGAAGACGATTATCAATCTTGGATCATGCGCAGCGAAGGCGAGTGTCGCTCGGTCGCCTAAGCGAAGACCTTCTCGATCACTCGCCGATAAATTTTGCTGAGCGCGACGATATCGCTCGTCCGCGCATGCTCTCCGACTTTGTGCATCGAGGCATTGGGCAGTCCGAAATCAACGACGGGACAGACAGCGATGAGGAATCGTCCGTCCGACGTTCCACCCGATGTCGACAAATCGGGTTGGATCCCCGTCTCCTCGACAATGGCGGCGGTGACGACATCGTACAATTCACCGGCAGGGGTGAGAAAGGCTTCGCCCGAAATGCGTGAGCGGACCGTCGCCTTGGCTTCCACTTTCTGAGCCGCCGTCTCCACCATGCGCACCAATTCGTCGCCTGTGTGAAGATTATTGAACCGGATGTTGAGCTGCGCCGTAGCGCTGGCCGGGATGACATTGCTGGCGTGCGTTGGCGTTTCGATCCCAGTGAATTCCAGGTTCGAAGGCGGGAAGGCGTCGGTCCCCTCGTCTAGGTGAATGGCGTCCAAAGCAGCGATGATCCGACCCAGCTTGGCTATCGGATTGTCGGCGAGATGCGGGTAGGCGACATGACCTTGCGTGCCTGGCACGTCTATCCACATATTGACCGACCCGCGCCGCCCGATCTTCACCGTATCGCCGAGACGTTCGACGCTGGTCGGTTCGCCGATCAGGATCATGTCCGGGCGGATGTCATGCTCGTTCAGCCAGTCGATAATGCGCGGGGTGCCGTAGGTAGCATAGCCCTCCTCATCGCCCGTGATGAGCAGGGAAATTGTGCCATCCGACTGTACGAACCCGTCGAGCGCAGCGACAAATGCCGCAATCGCGCTTTTCATGTCGGTCGCACCTCGTCCAGTCAGGACACCATCTGCGATCTGCGCCGCAAAAGGATCGACGTCCCAACCGTCGCCGGGCGGAACGACATCAAGATGCCCGGCAAATCCAAAGTGACGACCACCGTTGCCGCGGATCGCGACCATGTTCTCGGTCGGTCCGTCGGGCGCCGCGCCCATCGTGAAGCGATGGACATCGAAGCCGAGCGGCAACAGCACTTCTTCGAGAATGTCGAATACGCGTCCGCTCGCGGGCGTCACGCTGGGGCAGGCGACGAGCGCGCGGGCAAGCTCGACAGGATCAATGGGCTGGTTCATCAACGCGGGCGTAGCAAGGAGCGAGCGATGCCGAAAGTTGAACTTGATTCGGTCGAGCCTTCAAATGCGACCGGCTATCCCGATCCGTTTCACCGGCAGGTCGAGGGACGCTGGTGGAAACGCATCGCGCCGCTCGCGGGTTTGACCGAAATGGGTGCAAGCCATGTTACGCTCGATCCCGGTGCTTGGTCGAGTCAACGTCACTGGCACGAGGGCGAGGATGAAATCGTCATCATGCTGAGCGGGACTGCGGTTCTGGTAGAAGATGGCGGTGAAACCGAGGTCCGGGCCGGCGATGTGCTGGCGTGGGCAAAGGGTGTGGCCAACGGCCACTGCCTGATCAATCGATCGGATGCGCCGTGCCAATTCATTGCGATTAGCGCCGGGAAGGATGTCGGCGGCCATTATAGTGACATCGACATGGAGTGGACCAAGCATGGTCGCTTCCGCCACCGCGACGGGAGCGAATATCCGCCGCGAACTTAGTCTTTTGTCGGTTCGTACTGTTCGATGACCCAAGGCTCGTCCTGTGCCAGTTCGATCCATTCAACGACGTGTGCGTGATGGAGAACCGAATCGACGTAGGCGAGGGCGAATGGCGGCAACGGAACATTGTAGGTGACCAACCTGGTCACCACGGGCGCAAACATCATGTCTGCAGCGCTCCACGTTCCGAACAGATAAGGGCCGCCACTGCCGAACCGGGCGCGGGCCTGCGCCCACAGCTGGAGGACGCGATTGATTTCGGCGGCGACCTCGGCCGAGACCGCATGTCCTTCCACTTTCGCGCGGACGTTCATTGGCATTTCGCGGCGAAGACTGATGAAGCTTGAGTGCATCTCTGCAGCCATTGATCGAGCCATGCCGCGTGCTGCCTCATCTTCAGGCCAAAAAGCGTCGCGCCCGAATTTGTCGGCACAATGTTCGATGATCGCCAAGCTGTCCCAGACGACGGTTTCGCCGTCCCACAGCAAGGGGACCTTGCCACCGCCCGGCGCAAACTCGTTGCCCCCGCGCTTCTGCTCCCAATCCTGATCGAACAACGGGACAACCAGTTCCTCGAACTCTACTCCGGTGGCCTTGACAGCAAGCCAGCCGCGCATCGACCAGGAAGAGTACGCCCTATTGCCGATAATCAATTTCATATCAGCGCCGCTTCGAGGATCGCCGTGCGCAATTCGGCGATGCCGTCGCCGGTCTCGCTCGATGTCGGGATAATTAGTGGATGGGCGGCGGGATGCTTCATCGCTTCCTCGCGGATCAACTCCAACGTGGCGGCAAGCGCGCTCGGCTTGATCTTGTCGGCCTTGGTCAGAACGACATGGTAGCTGACCGCCGCGTCGTCGAGCATCTTCATGACGTCACGGTCGACATCTTTGAGGCCGTGGCGGCTATCGACGAGGACAAGCGCGCGTTTGAGAACCTGCCGACCGCGCAGGAAATCGTTGATCAGGAAGCGCCAGCGCTTGACCATGTCGCGCGGTGCCTCGGCGTAGCCATAGCCCGGCATGTCCACGAGGCGCAGCATGAGCGGTTCGCCGACATCAAAATAGTTCAGCTCCTGCGTCCGGCCCGGCGTATTCGAAGCGCGGGCCAATTTGCTGCGGTTGGTCACCGCGTTGATCAACGACGATTTCCCGACATTTGACCGGCCGGCGAATGCGACTTCGGGCGCGCTCGGCTCGGGCAGATGCTCGAGCTTAGGCGCTGATTTGAGGAATTCGATCGGTCCCGCAAACAATTTGCGGGCGCGTTCGGTCAGGTCGAGGTCTTCGCTCACTTGGCCTTAACCTCGATGGTCGTGGGTGGATCGCGCTCGTGATCGTAGCGGTAGTAGAGATATTTCTGCTGCCCGATCGACAGGATGTTCGAAACCACCCAGTAAAGCTGCAGACCGGCGGCGAACGGCGCCATGATGAACATTAGGATCCACGGCATGATCGAGAAGACCTGCTGCTGGATCGGGTCCGGCGGCGACGGATTAAGCTTGAACTGCAACCACATCGTGATGCCCAGCAGGATAGGCAGGATGCCAATGGCTAGGAAGCTCGGAGGTGTGAAGTCAAGGAAGCCGAACAGGTTGACCGGGGTCATAGGATCGGGCGCCGACAAATCCTTGATCCACAGCACGAATGGCTGGTGTCGCATTTCGACGCTGACCATCAGAACCTTGTAGAGCGCATAGAAGATCGGGATCTGGAGCAGGATCGGTAGACAGCCCGCGGCCGGATTGACCTTCTCGCTCTGGTAGAGCTTCAGGATTTCCTGCTGTTGGCGCTGCTTGTCGTCCTTGAAGCGTTCCTGCACCTCTTTCATCTTGGGCTGGATCTTGCGCATCCCGGCAAAGCTACGGAACTGCTTGTCGGCGATCGGGTACATCAACGTGCGGACAATCAATGTCAGACAGATGATCGCGACCCCGAAATTGCCGGTTATGTGGAACAGCCACGCCAGCAGGTCGGCGATTGGGCGCATGATGATGCCGAACCATCCCCAGTCGATGGCGCTAGAAAAAGCGGTGATGCCGTCTTTTTCGTAACGATCGAGCAACGACTTTGATTTCGCACCGGCAAACAGTCGTGTGTCACCCGACACTGCGGTGCCAGGTGCGACAATGAAGCCCGGCGAGGCGTAATCGGCTTGATAGGCACCCGTAGCGCTCTTGCGCAGGCTGGCTTCAATGGTCGCTCCCTTCGCAGGTGCGAGCGCGGTCAGCCAATATTTGTCAGTGAAGCCCAGCCAGCCGCCGCGGCTGTCGCGGGTGACGCCGCTCTTGTCCTCGTCGAGAGTCTCCCAATCGACCTCATAGTCGGTCTTTCCTGCAAGATTGGCTACCGGGCCGACATGGTTCGTCCACGCCGACGGATCACTGCTTTTAGTTGAGCGACTAACCAGGCCATACGTGCGCAGGGCGACAGGGTTTGCGCCGCCGTTGATGACGCGCTGCGACACGGTAAACAGATAATTCTCATCGACCGAAACGACTTGTTCGAACGTCTGGCCGGTGTCGTTGCGCCAGGTCAGCGCGACAGGTTGTCCTGGTTTCAGGACCGGCGAGCTCGCGGTCCAAAGGCTGTCGGGGCCGGGCACTTCCACGCCTTCGCCTGTCCACCCATATTGCGCGAAATAGCTGTCCTTCGCTCCTGCCGGCGAGAACAAGCGCACTGCCGGCGAATTCTTAGCAATCGTTGTGCGTTCCTTCGCCAACAGTAGATCGTCGAATCGAGCACCCTGAAGGTTGATCGACCCGATCAGGCTGGGGGTTTCGATCTTTACCCTCTGTCCTTCGGCGAGGACCGAACCGACGTCACGCAAAACCTGCGGCGTCGGGCGGGCCGCGACGGGCGCGGCCGTTACCTTGCCGCGATCGACCTGCTGGGTCTGTGGACCGGCGGTCGGCAGGAAGCGGTCCGACAGGAAGCTCCAGCCGATCAATACCAGGGCGCTCAACATCAGCGCCAGGAGCATGTTGCGATTCTCGTTCAAGGTAACCCCAATCCTTCGGTAATTACGGTACCGGGTCGTGACCCAGACCGCCCCACGGGTGACAGCGCGCTATGCGCTTGGCGGCCAGCCAGCTGCCTTTGAGCGCGCCATAGCGCGTCCAGGCAGTAATGGCATAGGCCGAACAACTCGGTTGAAAACGACAAGATGGCGGAAGGACCTTGCTCGGTCCCTTCTGCCATCCCCTGGCGACCAGGATAAGCGCTTTCGCGATCATGTAGTTGCCTTCGCAAGAGCGGCGACAAGTTCTTCACGAAGCTTGGAAAAATCTCGCTCAACACCGCCTGCGCGACCAATTAAGACATGATCGGCGCCGGGAAGGCCGCCAGTCGGCAAAAGATCTCTCGCAAGCGAACGAAACCGACGCTTCATGCGATTACGAACTACCGCATTGCCGATCTTCTTGGTGACGGTCACCCCGAATCGCTTGGTCGCCGCGCCGTCGCAGCGTGGGCGAACCTGCAGGACGAAACCGGGCATGGCGATTCGTCGGCCGCGATTGGCCGCGAGGAAATCCGCCCGTTTGCGAATGGTGACTAGGCGCTCAGCTTCTTGCGACCGCGGGCGCGGCGCGAGTTGAGGATCTTGCGCCCACCGACCGTCGCCATGCGGCTGCGGAACCCGTGGCGCCGCTTGCGGACCAGGTTGCTCGGTTGAAAAGTGCGCTTCATCGCTCATGCCTCGAAAATAAGAAAAAAGAGCCGCCAATGGCGGCTGCTGTTGCCGGGGCCGATAGAGGGACGTTGAGGCAAAGTCAATCGCCCAGGTCGCTACGTACGGAGGGAAAATCAGCGGGTACCGGGCGGTCTTGAGCCTTTGCCGGAGTTCCGGAAATTTCCATGCGGACCTGCTTTTCTAGTTGCTTTCGGTGCTTGCGCATCGCCTCACGCCGCGCCGCGCTTTTCCTGCGCAGTCCCCAATCGGCCCAGCGTCCCGCTTTGGGTTGCCACCGTTTGAAACGGACATAGTGCCGCCGTGCCCAACGACTGGTCTTTAAAACCATCGCCAATCCGAGCGCGAAAACGAAAATTCCGCCCGGTCCCGGAAGTGCGCCGACGACCGGCGAGAGGATAATCAGCAGCACGCCAACGAAAAAGTTCGCCCACGCCGTTACCGGGTGGTCCAGAAACCTTCGCCAAAAACTGCGTTCGTCCATCTTAGAAATGTGGGCGACGTTGCGCCAATCGGCAAGTGCTTGCGCGTGCGTTGGACGAAGATGGCATCCTGCCTGAGCGGACAGGGCTTTTCAGGTCGGACTCCGCGGGCCGAATTCTGGTGATTCATACTCGTGCTGACCACCGGCATGCAGTGCGCAGCGAAAACAACGCTCACCGACGCAAGTGCCGGCGCGGTTAGTTGGTCTCATGATCTTTGGTTTCGTGGCCCGGGGAATCGTGTTGCTGATTTTCTTCATCCAGCCGGGTACAAAATGACCGAACAAATACGGCCGGGCGCTTCGTGCAAGATTACGGCATCGTATTCAGTTAAGCTGACGCTTGCGGGAGCGGGGGTGATCTACTAACGCTCGCCGCGCCCAGGGCCCCTGTGGCGGAATTGGTAGACGCGCTCGACTCAAAATCGAGTTTCGCAAGAAGTGTCGGTTCGAGTCCGACCGGGGGCACCATCGCAAAATCTACCGTTATGCGATTGCGGATACTCCGATAGCGATCTAATTTAGGCGCCCAAAGGCGGGGACATTGCCGATGGCGGACCTGCCTTCTGTCAGACGGACTGGCTCTACTCGGGTCTCTCGTACCCCGGCAGATCAAGGCTGCGCTTCGACTTGATCCGGAATCATGGGGTCAACAAAGGGGCTCACCTACTTAGTCGCAGTGGCAAAATGCGCGATGCGACTTTCTATTTCAAAAAAATCGCCGCGTTGAAAATCTCATGGAAAGAGCCGATGCGAAGTGTTGCTCCCACGACCTCGCCGAAAGCTCTTGATGAGAGCCATGCACCAGCACGAATGCAAAAGACGCATTAACGAAGAGCGGGGCCGATCTAGAACAAACAAGTGGCTTCGTACCGGCCACCGGTGCGTCAAATGTCATTGCAGCGCCTAGCTCGATGATAAGTGCTCGATCGGGAAGGGCTCGGTCCATCTTGCCATGCGCACAGGTAACTATCGCCACACACCTTCATAAAGAGCCAGCAATCCACCCATCACGGTCATTGCCACCCTATATGGAACCTGAGCGTCACTGCGACGCTGTTCGGATAAGAAGGGAGAGCATGATGGATTACTACATGGCAGCGAAACTTCCGATCTCATTTAGCGAGGCGCTTGAACGCACGGAGGAAGCACTAAAGCAGGAGGGCTTCGGCATCATCAGCCGGATCGACATCCAGGAAGCGTTGAAGACCAAAATCGACGTTGATTTTCGACCTTATACGATCCTGGGCGCCTGTAACCCAAAGCTCGCTTACGAGGCTTTGCAAATCGAGGACAAGGTGGGCACGATGCTACCCTGCAACGTAGTTGTGCAGGAACTTGGACCGCGACAAACCGAGGTTGCGGCTATTGACCCGGTGGCGTCGATGCAGGCCATTGAAAACGACAACCTCTCCACTGCGGCACGGGAGGTGCGCATAAGACTTGGCCGAGCTATCGAAAACCTCGGGGCTATGGTCGAGAGCGAATGATGGCGTGCCCTGGCTGTTGTCCCCAGTCGGAATGGTGGTGGTTCAAATGGGTCCTCATCGCTCAACCGCTGCTTGGCATCGCCGTTTATCTCTGGGCCTACGGTTGAGGACGCCGAACGGGCACTGACCGCGACCGTAGGCGCTAGCCCGTCAAATGCCGCGGCGCGTTGAGTATGGTCCGCTTATGACGGCCTTCCAGACAAAACTGCCGGCGTGAGCAGTCGACCCATTGTTGCCACTAGCCACGCTGCTCGGAAGAGGGAGCGGTGAGGACTGTCCAAACGAATCAAACGCCTTTCGAATGATTAATATGGCAAACGGCGGTGACGGGGGCGCACATCCACTATTTGACACCTTTCAAGCTACGTCCGTATCCCCAATTATGCACTTGCTCTTCTGTATCGAGAATGCGCCCTTGGGTGTCGAGCTTGATGAGTACAGAGTGTCCGTAGCCCGTCGAATAGTCGAGGAGCCGGATTTCCTCGGGCATTGCAACCATCACAGCTGACTCTAGGTCGTTCGGCTCCTGAAGGCGTTTCAGAGCAGGACGTTTGTCATGAAGCAGTTCGATTGCTTTATTTCGTTTCAGAGGGTCCTGAATGATTTTTGCCCTTGCCTTAATCGTCAGAGCGCGGATGCTAGACGGGTCGATGACATCGCGACCGATCGCTAGCGATACGCGGTCATCACGGCCAATATCGATGAACTTCTGGCTGTTTCGGGCAATGACAAAAAATAGGGAGATTTCCTCGTGAGCAATTCCGATCATTGTGCAGTGAGGCCAGCCATCGGGATCAACGGTTGCCAATGTCGCCAACCGGTTATCGCGTAGGATCTCAATTACTTTGTCGAGCATCAATTCTTATCCCTTCTTGCGCAGGCCGGCCCAATGCAAAGAGTGCGAACAGCCTAGAAGCTCACGTTAGGTCTCAATCCAACTTTCCCACGCGATTGGAAAGTAGTCGCTGGGAGCGTCTTTCCCACTGAACCGTAACAGACATTCGCTTCTATCGTCCACTTTGGGGCCTTGGCGGGCGAGCCGCAGTGAGTGGAACTTAAGGTCGCCTTAGCGCTATCCAGAGCGGAGGGTCAGCAACGGGCGAGGTCATTTGTCAATCTCAGCGACCGATGCATTGCGAGCATCCGCAGCATCGCTAAGCACTGGAGAGAGAGGGCGGCCACACCACTTCGATTGGCTTCACTGGTTGGCTGAGCATATGAAAATTGTCCCGCAAGGCTTAGCGATCTGCCTGCGCCGACTTTGCGCAAATTTATGCGCCTAGAACTGGATTGCCACCCTAGTTGACCGCCTCCTCGTCGTGGTTGGCGTTTGCCAAGGGAATCTCGCAGCAACTGGGGCTTGGAACGATCGGCACAGCAACAGACCAACGGGCTGTTGTCTAAAATCGATGCCGAAACTCTGTCGCTGGTGGACCATCTCAAGCACCGAGGCCACATTAGCCGAGCGACAGCCGTGACCACACAGTCAGGAAATGCTTTTCCTCAAGGTAGTGACCAATTACTATCTTGGTGGTAAGGCAAACCAATGACCCGCATCAAACTTGCTGCCGATTTACGCCGCGCCAAGACTGTCGAGGCGGTGATCGAGCTGGCGGCAACGATTAATCCCGCTGAAGTTACCACTGCACAGATTGCAGCGCAGATGGGAGTAACTCAAGGGGCACTCTTTCGTCATTTTTCCGATAAGCAGGCCGTCTGGAAGGCCGTGCTGGAATGGACGGCGGATACACTGTTGGCCCGGATTGACGCGGTTGCAGGGGGCACGCCGATCGACAGGCTCCAGGCAATCTTCGGCGCCCATATCGATTTTATTGTCCGGCACATCGGTATACCGCGCATTCTGTTTGGCGAATTGCAGCGCGACAGCGAGGCCCCCGGCAAAGCGAAAGTGCGAGCCCTGATGAGCGGATACCGCAGACGAGTATTGAACGAACTCGAACAGGCCAAGCTGCAGGGACAGATCAATGCGCAAATCGATTGCGCCGCCGCCGCCACCATGTTTCTGGGCATGATACAAGGGCTGGTGATGCAAGCGATGGCATCTGACGATTTCGCCACGATGCCCAGCATTTCCAAGGGCTTATTCGAACTCTACCTCGATGGGTTGGGAGTGGCCAGATGACCTTTCCATTGACGATGAGCCGCCGGGGCTGGGCCATTCTGGCGGTGCTTGTTCCAATGCTGCTGCTTTTCGCCTGGGTGGCGTTCCGCTCCGGACCGCTTGCCTCCGTCAATGTTACGGTAACCACAGTTGAGGAGCGCAATGTAGCGCCCGCGTTGTTTGGCATTGGAACGGTGGAAGCCCGCTATACCCAAAAAGTCGGACCGACAGCGGCCGGCCGGGTGACCATGCTGGCGGTCGATGTAGGCGACGAGGTGCGGGCCGGGCAGTTGCTGGCGCAAATCGATCCGATCGACCTGGATCAGCGCATCAATGCCGCCGCTGAGGGTGCGGCGCGGTCGGTCGCGCTGGAACAGGCCGCGGCGGCGCAGATTGCCGACGCAACCGCGCGCGTCGCCCTTGCTCAATCTCAGGCAGATCGAACCGAGAAGTTGAAGGCAGGTGGCTGGGTCACTGACGTACTTATTGATCAACGGCGGCAGGAATTGGCGGCAGCCCGAGCAAACCTCGTCGCGGCGAAAGCTAATCGTAATGCGGCCGCTCAGGATCGCGGGCGCCTCGGCTCAGAGCGGGCGGCGCTGGTAGAACAGCGGACCAACCTTCGTCTCGTCGCGCCGCGTGCTGGGCTCGTTGTACGGCGAGCAGTAGAACCGGGAACAACGGTGGTGGCAGGCCAAGCGGTGGTCGAGATCATCGATCCTGCGCAATTGTGGATCAACGTCCGTTTTGACCAGACGCAATCAGCGGGACTTGCGGCAGGATTGCCCGTGCGGATTGTCTTGCGTTCTCGGCCCGATGCGGCGCTTTCCGGAACGATCGAGCGGGTAGAACCCATGGCCGATGCCCAGACGGAGGAAGTGCTCGCCAAGGCGCGGTTCACCTCTTCGGGCGCATTGCCTTCGATAGGCGAACTGGCAGAGGTGACAGTGGCTTTGCCCGCACGAGCGAAAACCCGCGCTATCCCGAACGCGGCGGTTCACCGAGTGGATGGTCAGACGGGCGTCTGGGTGATCCGTGATGGCGACCTGGCGTTCGTGCCGGTCAAACTGGGCGCACAGGATCTCGATGGCTGGGTGCAGGTTCTTGAGGGCCTCGCCAAGGGTGAGCGGATCGTCGTCCACAGCGCGCAGTCACTGACCGCCCGCAGCCGCTTCAGCATCGTCGATGCTCTGCCATGATCAGCCTTGCGGGCCGCGACATCCTGCACAGTTGGGGCAAGTTCGTGCTTACCGGCGTGGGGCTTGGCCTTCTGATCGGCGTGACCCTGTCGATGGCCGGCGTCTATCGTGGCATGGTCGACGATGCGCAGGCCCTGCTCGAAAACAGCCGCGCCGATTTGTGGGTGGTGCAGAAGGACACGCTCGGCCCCTATGCCGAACCCTCCAGCCTCACCGAGGAAAGCGAGCGGCCGATCCGGGCGATGCGTGGCGTCGCGCAGGCGGCTGGAGTCACTTACCTGACCATGCAGATCGCTTATGGTGAGAAGGATGTGCGGGTGATGGTGGTCGGCGCCGAAATGGCAGAGCCCGGTTTGCCGGGGCAGCCGACCCATTTGATTGCCGGACGCCAGATGGTCCGCGGCCATTATGAAGCGGTGGCCGATGTGAAGACCGGCTTTGCGATTGGCGATCGGGTGAAGGTGCGTCGTAATTCCTACACCATTGTAGGTCTGACCAGCCGGATGGTTTCATCGGGCGGCGACCCGATGCTGTTTCTTTCGCTCAAGGATGCGCAGCAGGCCCAGTTTCAGAAAGACAGCGACGCCATTGTCCGCCAGCGCGCGAGGACTGCCGCCAGCCCCGCGCTGAACCCGCCGGGCAATCCGGCAGTGGCCGATGCCGTGAATGCCGTTCAATCAGGCAACAATAACGTCAATGCCGTCTTGGTGACGATCACCCCCGGCGCGTCACCGGACGAGGTGGCAGAATCCATCCGCCGCTGGCAACGACTGACTGTTTATACCCGCGCACAGATGGAAGAAATTCTCGTCGAGAAGCTAATCTCCACTTCGGCAAGGCAGATCGGTATGTTTCTGGTGATCCTGGCGATCGTCAGCGCGGCAATTGTCGCCTTCATCATCTACACCATGACGCTGGGCAAGATCCGCGAAATCGCCGTGCTCAAGCTGATCGGCACTCGCAATTCCACGATTTCGTGGATGATCCTGGAACAGGCGTTGGGGTTGGGGCTGATCGGTTTCATAGTTGGCAAAATAGCGGCGAGTCTGTGGGCGCCTTTTTTCCCGAAATATGTCCTGCTGCTGTCTGCAGATTCGATTCGCGGCTTCTTCGCTGTGATGGCGATCTGCACTTTCGCCAGTGTGCTCGCCATTAAGGCCGCACTGAAGGTCGATCCGGCAGAGGCGATCGGTGGCTGAGGGCATCCTGATCGAGAATGTCTTCAAGACCTATGGCAGTGGCGACACCGCTGTTCATGCGCTGCGCGGCGTCAATATGGCCGTGGCGAAAGGTGAGGTCGTGGGGCTGATCGGGCCATCGGGTTCGGGCAAGAGCACCCTGCTAAAATGCCTGGGCGCGGTAATCGAGCCGACATCAGGGCGTATGACCATTGGCGATCAGTGTATTTATGACAACGGCTGGAAAGTGCACGATCTGCGGGCGCTGCGCCGCGATCTGATCGGATTCATCTTTCAGGCCCCCTATTTGATCCCTTTTCTTGATGCGACAGACAATATTGCGTTGCTGCCAATGCTGGCGGGCAAGCCGAACGCCGTCGCCCGCAAACAAGCGCGGGATCTGCTCGATACTCTCGATGTCGGCCACCGCGCAGCCGCCATGCCGTCCCAGCTTTCGGGCGGGGAGCAACAGCGCGTGGCCATTGCCCGCGCCTTGATCAACCGACCGTCGGTCATCCTCGCCGACGAGCCCACAGCGCCTTTGGATGGCCCGCGTGCCCTTGCCGTGGTAGAGTTGCTCAACGACATGGCGCGACAGTTTAATACCGCGATTATTATCGTAACTCATGACGAGAAGATCATCCCGACCTTTAAACGACTATACAACATTCGTGACGGGAAGACAGTTGAAGAGGCGCCAAGCGTACCGGCCTGACGATGTTGCCCTCATCACCTTACCGCAGGGCTCGGAAAGCGAGCGATCACGGCTACGTTCAAGCAACTCCTGAGTTCATCGGACGCAATTCCGCGTGAGAACGGATCCGAAGCATGCTTCAGCGTAAGATTTCCCCGCTCCGTCTAATGTGAGGTTTCCACGGTGGTCTCAGCTGATCGACGAAACACGTTATGCTGAATGGGCGGACGTAGGTCAGATGCTGTTTCAGTCAGCTACCAGCAAGGATTTGTCACACGGTATAAGTTGAATAGTCAGCGTGATGAGGCATGCGCTCGGCCTGATCTTGCCCCTCCTGTCGCGCTCCGTCATGGTGCGTAGACTGAAAAAGGAGTCACCATGCGCGTTTCGATGATAGTCGCCACAGCTCTCGTCATACTTGCTGGAGTATCCTCCACCCCGTTGCGAGCCGCCGATACCAAGATATTCCAGCTTCCTGAGGGTGCTCGTGTGCATGATGTTGCGCCTGCGCCCGACGGAACCATCTGGTACACGGCCCAGCGCCAGGGAGCGCTCGGGATTCTTGATCCTCGCACTGGTAAGATCAGGCAAATCCCGCTCGGGGCAGACTCGGCGCCCCATGGGGTCATCCAAGGTCCGGACGGTGCGGCGTGGATCACCGACAGCGGCCAGAACGCGATTGTAAGGTTCGATCCCGCATCCGAGAAGATCGACGTTTGGAAACTCCCAGACGAGGTGGGTTACGCCAACCTCAACACCGGCGCCTTCGACGGCAACGGAATTCACTGGTTCACCGGCCAGAACGGAATTTACGGCCGACTCGATCCGAAAACCGGCAAGCTCGATGTGTTCAAGGACCCAGAGGGGCGCGGACCTTATGGTATTGCGGCGACACCGACAGGCGACATCTATTATGTCTCGCTCGCCGGCAGCCATTTGGCGCGGATCGACCCCAAGAGCGGCGCAGCTACCATTATTGAGCCGCCCACGCCGGGGCAGGGCGCCCGCCGAGTGTGGTCCGACAGTAAAGGCAATTTGTGGGTATCGGAATGGAACAGCGGTAATTTGAGCCGCTTTACGCCGAAATCTGGCGAATGGAAAATGTGGAAGCTACCGGGTGAGAAGCCCAAGGCTTACGCCGTTTATGTCGACGAGCGCGACATAGTCTGGGTGACCGATTTCGCTGCCAACGCGACCCTGACTTTCGATCCGGCAACCGAGAAATGGACTAGCTACAAAGGTAGCGGGGAAGGCGCCAATGTCCGCCAGATTCTCGGCCGTGCCGGTGAAGTCTACCTTCCGGAATCTGGCACTAACCGGATCATGGTCGTGAGCACGAAAGAGCAGTGAACCTGCTTCTCACGTGGCTTGTGACGGGCGCTCTCATAGGCGATCTGAGGCTCGGCGCGTCGATGACGCCAACCGCAGGCGAACGAGCATATCAAAAATGTTATTCCTGCCACGCAATTGAGGCAGGCAGGAACGATCTGACCGGGCCGAGCTTGAATGGCATTCTCGGCCGTCGGGTCGCCTCTGTGCAAGGATTCAGTTATTCGCCCGCCATGCTTCGGTTCGCCGCCAAAAATCCGCGCTGGACGAGCGATCTCATCGAACGCTACGCGACCGATCCCGGCAGTTTGGTGCCGGGAACTAGCATGGACTTTCACGGCATGAATGATCACAGCGAACGGCGTGCGCTGATTGATTATCTGTCTAGTCTTGGCGGTTAGTCTGATAGGTTAGACGTGTCAGGCGCAGCCCTCGACATAGATCAGCACTGGCATAGTGCCGACATGCATGAGGTCGACTTTCCCGTCGCCGCCAATTTCGAAACGTAATGCAGGTTCGCCGCTCGATGCATTAGGCGCGGTAAGGTATTTCGCAGGAGCGGCCTGATATTTGTGTGGTTCTTTGCGGAAGCCTCCAAACGAGTCGCCTACTTCCTTCTCCGACGACCCGACGCCAATGTTCTCAACCAGTCTTACGTTCGAACCTTGGCTTACGGTTATCCGGCGAACGATGTTGTCTTCAACGATGGCATAGGTGGCAGGATAATCCGGATTACTGACTGTGCGGCAAGTGTCAGATATCTGGGTGTCCAGTTCGGCCCATTTGCTGCCCACCGGGATTGGTTTGCCAATACGAAGTTCGCCCAGCCCTTCTAAAGTCAGTAGGTTTGTCGTTGACGACTGGGACGACGAACCGTTCTCCCCGATCGGCTTGTCAGCGCGGACCATGTCTTGAGGGGGCGGACTTTGAGTGAGATCGCGGCTCTCGGCTCGCGTCTCCTCTGGTTGCTCGGCAGAGCATGCTGTGACGGCCAAAGCCATGGCGCACGACAGAAGAAATTTTGACATGCGGTGGAAACAAAGCGAGGCGCCATTGAGTTCCGGCGGCTTGCTGCTTCTCGTTCTGGATCAATTCCCAAACTTGAAACGCAAATGCACAAAGGACCTTTTGCTGACCCCAGTCGAAGCGGGAGGAAAGTTGGTTCCAGCGTTCGGGTCAAGGGCGGGGAGGTGGCATAACCCACTGAAGTCGTTCGAGCGGTTGAATACGGATCGTCACCAAACCTACGCCGGAACAGCTCCTGAAGCTTGCACCGTAAGTCCGGACCGCTTTCCCGCCTGCCAGCCGAGCCAGCTGGTGGCTGCTCCAATCGCAAAGCCGGTCGCCAAGACAATCGATGTCGGGGCGTTTCCTACCCCTCGCAGTCCATTCCAAAGTATTGCCTGTTCGCCGAGTAGTCCCATCGCGACCATCTGGAATGCGACGAACCCGGCCGTAACAAGAAACGGTTTGGCGCGCTCGCCCACCCGCCACCAAACCAACAGGCAAAATGCCAACGCCAGTGCGTCTGCCCAAATGATTGCGGGGAGGAGCCGATCGAAGTTTTCCGGGCCACGAATGGTGAAGCCCGGCACGAACGCTGTCATGATCCGACTAAATGGAGATTCGAATAGGATTATTGGTGTGCCAAGTAGATAGGCAGCATGGGTCCAGACCTTTCGTCGAAACTTGAGTGCGCGATAATATAGCGTGACGTAAGCCGCCATTGCGACAAGCAATCCGATCAGGAAGCTCGCTCCAAACAGTGCCCGCAAGGGACCATCGCCTGCGACGTACCCCTTTCCAGTGATGTCGATAATTGCCGCTAGTCCCATAATCAGGAAGGGGAACAGGAATAGGCTGGCTTTCCCGCAAGCACGGTGAAGCGGTAACATCTTGTGATGCACACTCCAGCTCTGTGTGAAGACAAGGATCACCCACGCACTCGCGGCGAATCCGTGGGCATGAAACTGCCAAGGCACTTCACCGACCACCGAAAAATAACTCGGCCAGAATCCCATCAGGATCACAGCGATCACGAACAAAATCCACCAGTGCGCCCGCGGATATGGCATGTTGGAAGCCCCCTCCCGAGAAAGGGGATGCTTAACATCGATCAGCATCGTTGACGAGATCAATGTCCTCTGTGGGTCGGTTGCCGACTTCCGCCGGGACGGGAGGAAAGCTGAAGAAAGAGATCGTTCTTGTTCAGAGTATGTTAGAACTTAGACATGAGAAAGCCTTTCGACATAGACGCAAATGCCTAGCGACGGACCACGCCCTCGAAAGAGTCCAAGAGTGGCGCTGTTAGCTGAGGTTACGCTCCGGCGCGCGGGCCACGGCACCTATCGCGTCAACGTTTTTGACGTTTCTCCGGATGGCTGCAAGGTGGAGTTTGTTGAGCGTCCGAATCTTGACGACTTGGTTTGGATCAAATTCGACAATTTGCAAGCGCTGGAAGCAATGGTGTGTTGGGTGCGGGGCTTCGAAGTCGGCTTAGAATTTGCCAAACCCATTCACCCGGCTGTTTTTGAAATGATGGTCCAGCGCCTCAGAACCTGAACCGTGCAAAGGGAACCCGCCAGTCGATGTCCGTAATGGGCTGAAAGCTGGCTCAATCCGACTAGCGTCGCAATACAGAAATTCTCCAACGAGCTAAGTGCCCATTGTTGTCTTTTGGGAGACTTCATATCTCCAAGAAGCTAATTCACCTGGTTTCCAGGTTCACGTCGTTGATTCTATCGACAGGTTTTGCCGAGATCAGTCTTGGCAGGGTGGGGCGCCGAGCCGACTAGTCATTAAGTCTCCGGAGATCCACGGTGTTTGTGACGGAAAAGCTGTCGCGTCGGCGTTAAGAAGCATTTCGTCTAAAAAGACTTGGCAATAGAAACAAACCCGCGCGCGCTACCGGAGCGTCCCAGCCTCGCGACGGGAATTCCCACTTCGGCCGAGATAGACAGGCCGCACAGAACGAATCTTGTCCCAGCGCCGATGCTCGCTAACCACTGGCGACGGTCTACATCAACGGGCCGACCATTTTGGATACCCACTCCTCCGTCCACATAAGCAAATGGCTCGAGCCGCTTGACGCCAAAGGGAAGGTCGCCCGCAAGATAAATCAGTTCGATTCCCCCGGCGAACCCATGATCACTAGTAATCGCATTAAAATCATAGGCTCTTCCGACTCGATTGCCGCCCAGTGCGAATTCCTCGATCGAAAGCAGCGGCTTTGTAGAATACTGAGCTACGATGTTCCCGCGAACGCGCAGTTTTTCTGAAAGAGCTCGGGCTCCATGAGCTTCAAGATTGATTTTGGTGAAATGACCACTGGCATCGCTGCGCGATGACAACGGATCCCCGCGACGGGTGGCTCCGTCGAAACCCAAACCCTGCGATATTGATAACTGCAAATCGAATACCGAAGTGCCAATGCTCTTCACGTCGAGGTACAGTCGTGCGGCCCGTAACCGGTCACGCTGGACAATCGTTCCACCATTACGGTCGATACTGCGCCAGTCGTTGAGCGCGAATTTTCCGGTTATGGAAAGGGATCGGCTCTTGAGCAGCGGGTACGACAACTGGGCTACCAGATTACGAGAGAGGCCGTCGCGTCGATCGCCGCCGGAACCCAGCCTTTGATCTCCCAACGAAATCGCGGCGCCGATTCGCAGCCCGTCATTGCCGACAGGGGCTGAAAAAAGACCCTGGCCATAGAGGAAATGGAATTGGTCGCCGGGAATCGCGAATAGGTTGATCTGAAGCTCATCGCCCGGCAGCAGCGCCGAGGCAACGCTCGCTGTGGAATAGAGCCTGGCACGTGCGCCTTCGATCGACCCGCGATTGTCCGCGTAGACTAAGGCTCGCTGCGCGTCCCGGGCGACAACAATGGTTAGCGCATGGCTCCCCGCATCGCGCTGCGAACGACTGATGCGGACGTCGGTTACCGAGTCACCGGGAAAGTCGCGAAGAAGGCCGATGACTCGCTCTAGTGTGCCGCTCCGAAGAGGACGATCAGCTAACAGGCGGGACGTGATCGCCTGTAGCGCCTCTTTTTCCCGACCGGCGCCGTCAAACTGCACATCGGCTACGAAACCCTCGATGACTTCAATTCGGACGATTCCAGACCTGATGTCCTGAGGCGGAAGCATCGCATAGGAGAGGAGATAGCCGGCATCCCGATAGCGTCGCGTGATCCGACCGACAATTTCGTTCAACTGCTTTTCGCCGATTGCGCTTGCGAGCAATGGCTCGAAGTCCTGAGCGAGTGTTTCTGACGTGAAGACAGTCGAGCCGTTTATCAAAACTGCACCGAGGACAAACGTGCCGTCAAAGCTGACGCCCTCGGCACTGTGAGATTCAACCGAAAAAGTGGCCGGCTCGCGCTGCTCGATTTTGGTATTGATGTCAGGGACAGTTCGCTCGATCGACGCCGGATCGCCTCCCGGTTGCGCAAGCGCCGGTGTCGCAAAAACGACGACCGATGCCAGTCCGAGAGCCTTAACTAATCGATTGCAGAGAGAAATAAGTCACCTGTCTTCACAGTGGACCGAACGCCACCTTGGACAGAGATAAACTGGAATCGTTAAAGATCAGCGAATGACTGTTTGAGCGGTCATTACGTTAACCAAAGAACGCAGGAAGTCATTAACTTTCCGTCGTTAAAATCGCGTTCAATTAATCTTGGTCGGTCGGAGGGAGTTTCTTACTAGCCATAGGTACCAGAAGATTTCAGAATTGGATCGAGCGATGCAACGACTTTATGCACTCATTGGAACACTGTTTCTTCTCATTGCGGCGCCCGCGATCGCCAAGGAGCCAATTGCCGGCCCCTGGATCGTCAGCCAGCAGGTAGGCGTCACACAGGTATTCCGATCTGGATTGCAGCCAGCATCGGTGAAGGTCCAAAGCAAACTTTCAGCCGGTGATATCGTTGTCACGGGTGCAAATGGTCGGCTCATGCTTACGCGTGGCGGCGACTATGTCGTTGTCGCGCCTAACAGCCGATTAATGTTGCCGAAAGAACAGCAGGCAACCGGATTTACGCGCCTGATCCAGCAAATGGGCACTATGCTTTACAAGGTGCGCCACACTGGGGTTCCGCATTTCTCGGTCGACGCGCCAATGCTGGCAGCGGTGGTCAAGGGAACAAGCTTCACGGTCATCGTCGATCAAAATCGCACTGCCGTGCAGGTCACCGAAGGCGTCGTGGAAGTGACGGCCGCTGCCGGCGGAATGAGCACCTTGGTAGAGAAAGGCGCCACCGTATTTGTCGGCCGCGATAATCCGCAAGCTATTATCGAAGCGACTGAGGAGACCATCGAGACCAACGGGTCGCAGGGATCAGATTCCATCAGGGTTTCCGGGACTCAGCAAGTGTCTTTGGCGACGATCGCCGATTTGACCGGTGGCCTCATCACCGCCGTCTCGGAAATACCCGCTTCGACTGGTTTGCTGGGGAACCTGACAACCACTAACGCCCTCGTGCAGACAAGTGCCGTCACTACGGGGTCCATCGGCAGTGCGACCACGACAGCCGTCACTGGCTTGGTCGATACGACGGCTGGTCAACTGGTTTCGGCAACTGTGAATGTGGGACTTGGCGCCGTTCCACTAGCTACGGAGACAGTCACGGGGGTCGCCACGGTCGTTCCTGTGGTGGCAGTGCCGACCAATACCCCGGTGATTACGATCCCGGCCATCACGACCCCGGTGATCACGACCCCGGCCATCACGACCCCGGTGATCACGACCCCGGTCATCACGACCCCCGTGGTTACGACCCCGGTGATCACGACCCCGGTGATGACGACCCCGGTCATCACGACCCCCGTGGTTACGACCCCGGTCATCACGACCCCGGCCATCACCATCCCGGATCCGGGCATCTAGTTTTCTCGGCAGCTTCAGATATGCCTCGGACGTGTCTTACGCCTCAACTAAGAAGCGCGAACCTTTTCGCTTTGGCCTCGGATGGACCATTGCAATTGCCGCACTGGGATTTTGGTATGCTGGCGTCTTTGAGCCCGCTGAGGGCGCGTTCACTAACATTCGTGCTCGATTACTAGATCGTCCGCCCAGCGGGCAAACTGTGATTGTTGAGATCGATGCCAAGAGCATCGCTGAAATGCAGACCTGGCCATGGTCCCGGTTGAACCATGCTGAGCTTATCCAAGCCCTTCATCGCGGGGGGGCAGAAATCATTGCATTTGATATCGATTTCAGTGCGTATTCGGAACCAGCCGCTGATCGCGCCCTTGCCAAGGCGCTGACCGATGCGGCCCCGGTGATCCTCCCGATATTCCAACAGCAGCAGTCGTATCAGGCTAAGGACGCCGCTAATTTGGTCAGCCGTCCTGCTCCAATCTTTTCGAGCGCCTGGATTGGCGGGGTGAATATCTTCCCCGGCCATGACGGGCTTGTCCGAGATTATCCTGCGGCAACTTACATCGCCGGGAAAATTCAGCCGTCAATCGCAACTCTGCTCGCGGAGAATGATTCGTACGGCGATCAAAGTTTCCAGCCGGACTGGAGCATCGACGCCTATCGCATACCTAGACTCTCTTATATCGACGTCTTGCGCAATCGTGTCCCCGCATCGGCGGTTGCCGGTAAGCGAATATTAGTCGGTGCGACTGCGATCGAACTTGGCGATCGCTATGCTACCCCGCGCTATGGGCTGACGCCGGGGGTAGTGATCCAGGCGATTGCAACCGAATCGCTGCTTCAAGACCGCGCGATCCAGCGTTCGGGTCCTGCGCCAACCATCGCCGCCATTGTCCTCGTCGCTTTCCTCCTGGGTGCCGCGCGCTATCGCACAGTGTTTTCCTATTTCTCTGTTGCCGCGCCGGTCGTCACGGTGCTCGCCGCAGGGCCGCTGGTAGCGCAATGGCTTTGGCCTATTTCGATCGACTCTGCCGCAGCTCTCGCCACTGCATGTGCATGTATCGCGGTTCGGAGTGGTCTTGAGTTGCGTCGCAGAAGCCGCTTGCGCGCATTGTTTGATGTGGAAAGCGGTCTGCCCAACAGGCTTATGCTCGAGAAAGCTTTACTGGAGGATGAGCAGGGATCAGCCGTTATCATCGCGGCGTCAGTGGACCGCTTTGAGATCATTCGTGACACAATTGGAGTCAGCGCTGCGGGCGAGATGATCTTGGGAACGGCAGAGCGGATTCGGCCGATGATTAATGGAGAAATTTTCCGTGTCGCCCCTGATACGATCGCTTGGCTAGAACCCGAGTTCGATCAGGACGTCTTTACGGCAAGAGCTAAAGAATTTTCGGCATTACTGCGCCAGCCAGTTGCTTCGACGCAGGGTGCCATCGACGTGTCGTTGCGGATGGGGATCGATGCAGAGCAGACCGGAAAAGACCCTAAGGCTCGAATTGACAACGCGCTCGTAGCTATAGGCGAGGCACGAGCAAGCGGGGCGCTGTTCGAATCGTTTAAAGGCGCGGACCTAGACCTGCGGCGGCGGCTCTCGATGATGAGCGATCTGCGTCAGGGAATGGAAGACGGTCAGGTCGAACTGTTCTATCAGCCCAAGCTATCGCTTCATGACAATCGCATTTCAGACGCTGAAGCCTTAGTTCGGTGGAACCACCCACGCGATGGCCAGATCTCGCCAGACGACTTTATACCGCTCGCAGAGGAAACAGGTGTCATTCGCGAGCTGACCAATTTCGCTCTGCGTAGAGCCATGAGAGATTGTGTCTGCTGGCGCGCAGAAGGAAAGACAATTCGCATTGCAGTCAATGTTTCGGCCAATGACATTGCTGCACCCGATTTCGCTGCACTGGTAGAAGGAATGCTCCGCGAGTTGGGGGTCGCTCCGGATTGTCTAACTCTCGAGGTCACAGAAAGCGCAATCATACGGTCCCCGACGACAGCCATCTCGGTACTGAGCGATCTACGTTCGCAGGGTATTCGCCTTTCGATAGATGATTATGGAACCGGGCAATCCAGTCTGTCGTATCTGAAGCAGCTTCCTATTCACGAGCTGAAAATTGATCGCTCTTTCGTCACCAACATCTGCCAAAATGCAGCAGATGCGATCATGGTTCGCTCAACGATTGACCTCGCTCATCAACTTGGTCTCGAAGTTGTCGCAGAAGGCGTTGAGGACCGCGACACCCTGGAAGAACTCCGGCGTCTGAATTGCGATTATGCGCAAGGCTTCGGCATTGCCCGGCCAAAGTCATTCCAGAGATTTGATTTCAATCTCTAGAGAGCCCGGCTCCATTTACTCCAATAGGCATTCGCGGGGTTCATCCGAGAAGACAAAAGGATATTAAATTCGTCTTGCCTTTATGTTATTAATACCCCGGTCTGGAGAAAGAAATTGGCAAGCAACAAGAATCGGGAAGAGCGATCGCCGAGGGTCGATTTGAGACGTACCTCATCCCTTGTGGACTCCTCGGGAAATGAGCGTGAAATTGTCATTCTTGATTTATCGAGCGGGGGCTTCAGATTTGAAAATTCTGGTGGCTTGTTAGTCGGAGAGCTTGTCAAAATCTCTGACGACCGCGGGGTCGTAGTGCCTGCAACGGTTCGGTGGATTTTGGGAAACGAGGGCGGGGGTGTATTTCTAGAGCCAATCGACGAAAACGACATGACGCTTCGCTGACGATTGTGTGCGTCGCCACGCGCAAACGGCCAACTACTTGTCTTTAACCCGCAGTGCTGCCGCGAACATTCGAAGTCGAAGTAAGCCGCGCAATCGTGTTTTTCATCCCGCTCGAGGCTTGAGAAAATGTCCTCGGGCTCTCAATCTTGCAGAAGCGCAAATCATCGATTTCTACATCGGACAAGTTTGCGCGTATTCTCGCAGTGTCCCAGCTATGGAAAAACGAACGATACGGTTTTTTGGTGACAGGATTGGCGATCAGGTACGGGCATTCTTCCCATCGAGGCAATTCTTGGATCACGCGAATAGCCTCTTCTGACAGCTCGACACTCCGGTCTTTGCCGGTGCTCGCCGAGGGAATGTTCCAAATTCCTGATTCCATGTCGAACTGCTCCCAACGTGCCTCAAGCAAATCGCGTTGACGCACGTGGGTGAGCATCAGGAGTGCGATGATGTACTTCAACTGAGGGTTCGCACTCGTTTCAGCAGACTCTTCGAGACGAGCAATTTCCTCGGCAGATAAGGGGCGTTCGTGGAGGTTGCGCCGAGGAAGACTCGAACCGCTCGCGGCAATGTCTACGAGGCCGCAATTGTCATCCGACTGTATAGCCTGAACAAATAGTTGCCCGATGATCAGCTGCAGACGGGTCACCATCGAAGACGATAAATCGGCTTCTTGCAACGTGTTTGCGAGCCAGTGAGTGACCGTCGACGGCGCGAGCTCATCAGGGCGCATATGTCCAAATTTCGGAAGGATTTGCTCCTGCATGAGCCGCGAATCAATCACATATCTATCTTCGTCGCTGCGAATTTTTTCGAGATATTTTTCCGCGAGCGATGTGATCGTCGGAACCGTCAGGCCTCCCGCTTTCAATGAAGCGTTATTTCCGTTTGGCAACATCGATACGACAGGGGCGGTCAAGCCAAGCTTTTTTCGAATTTCGTCTAGAATTTGCTCATTGTCGGATGCCGGAAATGGGCGGTCCATCGCTGCGCCAGACGGAGGGATGCCGGCAGTTTGAAGTGAATAAGGCGAGATCGGTCGTGCTGTCCGTAATTCGCCATTACGGTCACGCACCATCGGGTCTTCGAATTCGAGACCTTGCTGTCGATTGATAGAACGATTCATCTTGGCGAAAACGAGGTGGCCTTCTCCAAAATCGACGATCAACTGACTTCCAAAGGGGACGTCATCAAGGCCTTCGACCAGTGCCCCTGTCTCTGAGAGGTTCCGAATAAGAACAGAACGACAGTGATTTCCAAAAATCGCCCTTACCTTGCGATACATTGAGGTCCGGTCGCTTCGTTGCTTGCTGGGACCAGAAGGGGGAATGACCCAAGCGCCGGTTTCAAGGTGCTCCGTTAGCTCGCCCGACGTAACTGCTTGGCTGTAAATGAAGCCTTGGGCGTGACTGACGCGAAGTCGCTGGATTAATTCCAGCTGATCATGCGACTCAATGCCTTCGGCTGTTGTCTCCATACCCAGGGCTTCAGCCAAAGCCACAATCGCAGCGATAATCGCCCCGTTTCGCGAGCCCGGAAGTGTGGCCGCCTGAACGAAACTCTGATCGATTTTGATTTTATCGAAAGGCGCCGTGCGAAGATAGCCGAGCGAGGAATATCCGGTTCCGAAGTCGTCGAGCGCAAGCCGCACGCCTATCTGCTTGAGAGAAGCAAACACCGTGTCCGCTGCAGCTGAATCACTGAGAAATACGCCTTCCGTAATTTCGAGCTCGAGGCGGTCCGGAGAAAGTCCGGAAGAGGCGAGTGCTGATGTAACAATCGCTGGTAGAGAGCCGCTCGTGAATTGGATCGGCGAAACATTGACCGCGACCCTTAAGTGACCAGGCCACCTTGCTGCGTCCTCGCAGGCCTTACGCAAGATCCACTCGCCCAGCGGCCCAATTAAATTCGCTTCCTCGGCGATGGGAATAAAGAGACTCGGCGGAATTGTCCCGCGATGCGGGTGATGCCATCGCACTAGTGCTTCGACGCCTGTCGTAAGATTATTCTTCGCGTTAACAATGGGTTGGTAGAAAACGTGAATCTCGCCTCTCGATAAGGCGTCGCGAAGTTCTTCCTCTAGGACGCGTTTGTCCTCAGCGTCGCGGAGCAATTCGCTTGAGAAAAAACTGACGCAACCGCGTCCGCTACCTTTCGCTGCGTAAAGGGCCAGATCTGCGTTGCGGATTAGATCGTCAGTCTGCTGCCCGTCGCTTGGACTAACCGCGATGCCAATTGACGCTCCGATGATGCACCGACTTCCCCCGATTGAATATGGCTGCGACAGGCTCGCAATGATTTTCTCGCCGAGTGCACGAAGATCGCCCCGATCATCGCACCCGGGCATCACTACTTGGAATTCATCACCGCCGAGACGAAAGATTCTCTCCTTGTCACCCACTATTCCGAATAGTCTGTCGGCTACCTGTTTAAGGAGCGCATCGCCGGCCGGATGACCTAGAGTATCATTGACCTGTTTGAAGCGGTCGAGATCTAACATTAGGACTGCGCAAGGACGCTCATGGACGCCATGGCCGTTGAGCTCGCCTTTCAATACTTCCGCCATCCGCAAGCGGTTCGGTAAGCCGGTTAAGGAGTCGTATAGCGCCAACCTTGACGCATCTTCCGATGACTTTCGTTGCTCGGTTATGTCCAGCCCGCTGCCCCGGAAGCCATGGAAGTTTCCGCGGTCATCAAAAATGGGAGTTCCCGAGAGCGACCACAGATGTGAGGCATTGGTGACTGAGGCACGAAGAATGACACCATCGAACCTGCTTTGCTTAGCCAGCATGAACGGCAGGTTTTTACCCGTGACGAGGCCGTCCTCTCCATTGGTGAACAGATCGACTATCGGAAGACCGAGGACAGCGTCTGGCTGATCGGTAACTAGAGGTACGACGCTTCCAGTGAGATATGTTAGGCACCCCTTTGCATCGGTGGCCCAAAACCATCCGTGGCAGGACTCCTCATATGCCCTCAAGATCAAGGACGCCTCGTCTGGACTGATGGCATGACGAGAAGCACCCTGACCACCCAAGTGTGATGCAGCAGTGCTCGCACGGGTTTCATCCTCCCGTTCAATCGGAGGGTTGGAAGATTGTCGTCCTGTTTGCCACAGGTTCATTCGCGCCATTCGTGAGCCACTCTCGTCTCGTGTCCTTTATGGTCTTCTAGATTGCCGGGCTTACGGAAGCGTGAAGATGCTTTGGTCTCGTAAGGTTAGAAAAAACGCTCGTTCCAAGCCTCATGCGTACGCAATGCGCGCGTAGTTCAAAAGTGAGGGTCGCTTTAGGCATACCCGACCAGAGATCGCTGCGGACGTTATCGATGAGGGAATCACGAAGACGGGTGGCGGATCACTCCTTCGGAGCATCGAAACCTGACGCAAGCGAATGACGGGGACTAGCTGTTAGCTGCCCTTCAGATTACCGGTCCGCGGTCCGGAAGGCGGACAGAGCGCGTGAGATGCCCGCTCTGCTGCTCATAGGCTGACGCAGTTATCCCACGAGGCTATAGTGTTGAGATGGATAATTGCCTCACCGACCATTCTCAGCCTCCGACAGTCGCCGCACTATATTGCTTCGCACCTTTCGGGAATTGCGCAGCAATTCGCACGTCGCTTGCGGGCGTCTGCCGCGAGCAAGGTATTCGCGGTACCCTGCTGTTGGCACCTGAGGAAATCAACGGCACCATTGCCGGACCTTTCGAACGGGTCGCCATCGTACTGCAGCTCATACGAGAACTGCCCGGATGCTCTGACCTTGAGGTGAAGTTTTCCAGTGCGGATGCTATGCCATTTCATCGCATGAAAATCCGTATCAAACGCGAAATCGTTACTATGGGTGAGTCGGACTTGGATCCTTCGGCGAATGCTGGAACCTACGTCGAGCCCGAGGACTGGAACGCCCTGATTTTGGATCAGGATACGATCGTCATCGACACACGAAACGAGTACGAAGTTACGGTCGGATCCTTTGCCGGCGCGATCAATCCAAAGACCCACAGCTTTCGCGATTTTCCAGCCTGGTTTCGCGGCGCACGCGATGAACTGCTCGGAAACGGAAAACAGCCTCGCGTAGCCATGTTCTGCACTGGGGGTATCCGGTGTGAGAAATCGACGGCCTTTTTGAAGCAGGAGGGAGTGGAAGAGGTCTTCCATCTAAAGGGTGGCATTCTGAAATATCTGGAAAAGGTGCCCGAGGAAGCGAGCCTGTGGCGCGGCGAGTGTTTTGTTTTCGATGAACGGGTCTCGATAAAACATGGCCTGAAGGGCGGCACACACGAATTATGCCGTGCTTGTCGCCGGCCGTTGAGCAGGCAAGACCTCGCGTCGCAGTATTATGAGGCGGGGGTGAGCTGTGCCGCATGTCATTCTCTGCGTACCGAAGAGCAGCGTGCCTCTTACCGGGAACGCCACCGTCAGCAGACGCTAGCCGTGAAAGAAGGTCGCCTCCATGTCGGGGCGATCGGCGCAGAGCATTTGAATGACAAAATCAGCTGATCCCATTCTCTACAGCTTTCGCCGTTGCCCTTATGCCATCCGGGCGAGGTTGGCGCTGATGATCAGCGGCACGCGATGTGAGGTGCGCGAAATAAGCCTGCGGGCAAAACCCGAGGCGATGCTGAATGCCTCGCCGAAAGGAACAGTACCCGTGCTGGTCCTGGCCGAGGGCGACGTAATCGACCAGAGCCTCGATATCATGCGCTGGGCGCTGGGAAACTTCGATCCCGAAAGTTGGCTGAAACGCGACGATCCCTCACTGATTTCCGCAAATGACGGAACGTTCAAACATGATCTTGATCGGTACAAATACCCGGACCGATATGAAGCCGAGGCGCTTACGCACCGCGACCGTGGATTGGCTTTCCTGAAAGATCTCGATGCACGGCTGTCAATTAGCAACTTTCTTGGCGGCCCTGTCCGGGGCCTGACTGACGCTGCTATCGTTCCATTTGTCCGTCAATTCGCCGCTGTCGACCCAGACTGGTTTGCTGCCCAACGGCTGCCGCAACTACGGCGTTGGCTGGAGGGAGTTCTCAAGTCTCCACTATTCCAATCAATCATGTTGCGGAAACCGCTATGGCACCCTGGCGACCCCACTCTCTCGTTGTCCAGCATTGATGAGGGGGGGATTGGCCAATAGCTGCCTGTCGGTTTCGCGGCGATGGGCGTGATCATCGGATTTTCGTCCGTCGATCGGATGCCATGACCATTTTCGCCTTGGCTAGATTTGCACGGATTTGTATTTTCAGAAGATGGTGGACGATCCCCTACTGATACAGAAACGGCGCCGGATTGTGATGCGACGCGCCCTTCGCATACTTGGCGAGAAGGATTTCGTCAGGTCTTGGATGCGGCAATCAAATGTCTGGATAGGGGGTAGCCCGGTATCGCTGTTGGAAACCGTCGAGGGCTTCGATGCCATCAACACCTATCTCTCCCAACTCGAGTACGGCGTCCACGTCTGAGCCTGACCGCAAGCGGTCGGTCGGCTTTATAGTGGCTGAACGCAGAATCGGCGTCGTTCGATGTGGTTGAAAATTTGAAGCGAAAGTCTTGAAAAGCCGAAAGTGGCTACCAGATTTTTCGTGCCGGGCGCCGCTTGGGCTCGGTGACGGGTTCGAGGCCGAAGTGGCCTCTTTCAACCAGCCATGTTGCTCAAAGGAGGACATCTGAAATGCGTAGTGCTTTTGACTTTTCTCCGTATCGTCGCTCGAGCGTCGGGTTCGATCGCTTGTTCGACATGCTTGAAAACAGTGCCGTCGCGCAAAATGGGGAGAATTATCCACCCTTCGATCTCATTCGGATCGACGATAATAGTTACCGTATCGAACTTGCGGTAGCCGGCTTTACTCGCGACAACATCGACATAACTGCTCAGCAGAACGTGTTGATCATTCGCGGAAACCGGCCCGACGAAAAAGGTCCCGATTACGTCCATCGCGGGATCGCCAATCGCTCGTTCGAGCGTCGCTTTGCGCTCGCCGATCATATTCAGGTGCACGGAGCCGATATGAAGGACGGGATGCTGTCGATCGAACTGGTCCGCGAAATTCCCGAGGCAATGAAGCCACGCCGGATTGAGATTGGCGGCGAAGGTCCCTCGCATGATTCTGTCGAAGCCAGGGCGATCGAGAATACCGAGGCATAACTCTGGAATGAGTCCTGGCGCGCTCGCGCGCCGGGGCTTTTATGTCGCACGGCCCGAACGCGTTGTCTGAGGATCGGCTGGTGCCGGAAGCCCTGACAATGGGCCTCCGCTCAGCTTATGGAGCAACATGAATTCAGCAAAAGAGCGTCTCGTATGATTCGACCGCTCAAGATTTACTTTGATGGTGGTTGTCGACCCAACCCGGGGCCGATTGAGGTCGCCGTCGTAGCCAAGGGTCAAACGCGATTTTTCGACAAGGTAGGCTTAGGCAGCAGCAGCGACGCCGAATGGCTCGCCCTATGCCTTGCGCTCGAAGTCGCCCATTCGCTCGATGAACGGGTCTTCGATCTGGTCGGGGACAGTCGCGGCGTCATCGACCAAGCAAGCGGATCCGCACCGTGCCGCAGCGCATCGGCCCGCGATCACCGCGCCCGCTATCGAGACGCTGCCGCCATTTTGGCACCTCGGCGCATACTCTGGATCTCCCGCCAGCAAAATCACGCTGGTATCGCACTCGCCCGCCGCCGCGAGTCGTCCCGGCGCGACGACCCGTCAGACTGATATGCGCGTGTGGTCTGAATTCGGATTTTCGCCCCCCAGCGCAGAACCCTGACAGTCTGCGAGCGCTAAGCGCGTAAACAGTTGAACAACGGAGTTGATCCGTTAGCTCATACAAGCCTAGCGTACGACATGACCCAGACAATCTGCTTGAAGCGGCTGCCCCTGATATTTGCCACTTTGCTTTTTGGCGCTTGTCAGGTCCAGTCGCCAATCGCGGCGCCGAAACCCGCGCTAAGCTCTCGCGGCCACACTTTAGCGGTAGCATCGTGCGGGGCGTGCCATGCCGTGGACCCGAATTTGTCTCAATCACCTAACCCAGACGCTCCTTCCTTCCCGGCAATCGTCAACAAGGAAGGCCTCACGACCGAGACGCTCTCGGTGTGGTTGCGAGATGCCCATAACTACCCGAACGAAATGCAGTTCGAGCTAGAGCCCGGCAAGGTAGAGGACCTGGTGACCTATATGCTCACGCTGAAGGATCCCAATTATAGGCCGTCAAACTGACGCCGATATTAGGAACACTATACCAGAAGAAGCAATCGAGGAGCTAGCGAGTTGGTCACAATGACAGCGCCAACCTTGGCAATTCACCGGGCCGCGAGAGCCGTTACCGGTTCTCTTTCTGAATTTGTCAGCGGACACCAACGCATCCTGATTGATTGCGGATTGTTGCAAAGTTTGCGGACGCTTGAAGATCTCAATCGGGCCCCTTTTACGTTCGTTGCAGCCGAGGTTGATGCAGTCTTACAGACGCATGCCCATCTCGATCATAGTGGTCGCTTCCGGTATGTGTGATGGGGGACGCGTTCGCCACCTTAATCACGGCGAAGCCGGTGCAATCGAGGCATTGCGAACTGGGCTTGAAGATCGCACCAATTCGGTGATCGCGCCTGAAATCGGAGAACGCTACAAATTGCCGGCTGGGGCAGGGCCACGTCGCCTGACTACCGGCCGCGTCGATCTCAGCGACACTCTGAACGGTGACTGGCAAAACGCCTATGCGGACCTCGCCGCCAACCTCAGACGGGATCTCCAGCGGATCGAAACAAACGCGAGACGAACTGAGGCTCTCGCTCAGATGCGAACGATCCTCGACAGCTTCGCTGCGAGCCGAACTGATCGCAAGATAGAAGGCCCCACCACATGAAGGTACTGATCCTTCTTGCGACCTTATTGGCACTGGCACCGCCGTCAACGCCGCCGTCGCTGGAGTCGGGGTCTGTCATTTCAGCAGCCGAGCAATTGAAGGCGGGCCAATATCTGTGGGCGCCTGAAGTGGCGCCTGAGGGTCCCGTACTGCTGGTGGTCAGTTTGGCGACCCAGCGTGCCGTCATCTACCGGAACGGCGTGCCAATCGGCATTTCCACTGTTTCTACTGGCCGTCCCGGATATCGAACGCCAACGGGTACCTTTACCGTGCTTCAACGGCACATCGAGCATTATTCCAGTACCTACGACAACGCCCCCATGCCGTACATGCAGCGCCTCACTTGGAAGGGGATCGCGCTCCATGGCGGCAATCTTCCAGGCTACCCGGCTTCACACGGCTGCATCCGCCTACCTCATCAGTTTGCACGCCTGCTTTACGGCGTTACCCGCCTCGGAATGACGGTAATCATCACTGATAAATCGGTCGTCCCGCATGTGGCACCGCTAGAAACCCTGTTGCGCGGTTCAGAGGTTACTACATCATCGCCGTCGGCCACGACGTGGACCCCCGACAAATCGCCTTCCGGACCCGTCTCGATTATCATCAGTGCATCTGACCGGCGGCTCGTCGTGCTGAGGAACGGCATGGTCATTGGAGGAGCGCCGCTCACGATTGACGGATCGATCCAGCGCACCACGGCTTATGTGCTTCGCTCGACTTCGGGGGCTGCGCAAACCTGGCTGCGGATCGGACTTCCCGGTCAGTCCGCGGATGCAGGATCGGACCTGAAGGATCGGATTCATGTATCCGACGATTTCCGAGAGAAGGTTCAGTCGATCCTGAGTCCCGGAACGACCGTCGTAGTGACGCAAGACTCGCTAGCTCACGGTGACTCCAGCCGAGAAATGATGGTAGTCGAAGGGGAGAAAAGCCGGTGATGAGGGGTCCACTTTTTGGCCGGAAGCGGACCGTCTCCTTCGAGGAGTTCGATTTTCGGAATCGGTCATCGTCCGACCGCACTCTTCTGGCACGCAACTCTCACACTATTGGGTCCACCTGCGACCAATTAGAACTATTGTGGCGATCACCGCTACAAGGCCAAAAAGGCTCGCCTCCAGTCCAAACTCTCCGCCAGTCAACCATGGTAGGGAGTTATCGAATATTGGCACAAGCAAGCGCGAGGAATTTGTCCCGCTCACGCCGAATCCGAGCACAATGCCCTGTGTTACATTGGCCATAAAATGCAACCCTATCGGCATCGCCAAGCTCAGTGTGCGCAGATACGTCATTCCAAACATGACTGAGGCGAGGAAAATGTTCGCAGTCGCTAATATCTTCGTCAGACCCGACATGCCTGGGTTGCCGAGATGAGTGAGCGCGAACAGCGCCGCAATGATTAGTTGCGTCGGCCATACTCCCAAGCCGTCGACTAACCGCTGGAATAGAACACCCCGGAACAACAACTCTTCTGCCAGTGCGACGCCTAACATCAGCACGGTCGCGTTAAGCAGCAGGCCGGTTTGAGTTCCCGCGACTTCGAAGCGAACCCACCCTGCACACCAAAGAAGGAAGGCTGGAACGATCATCAGCGCAGTACCCGCCAGTCCGCCGTACGCGAACTCGACGAGCCGGCGCGGTTCAAAGGTCCCGGTCACTGCCGCAAGGGATTCCCGTCGCAGCAACTGGACGGCCACTGTAGCTGCCAAGATCAGCCCCGCCTGTTCGAACAACGTGATTTCGTGATCGTTGGCCGCTGAAAGCAGAACGGCGGGGAAAACTAGCGCGGCGAGTATCCCCAGGAAAAGGGCTGACCACCCCAGCTGTCGAACGCCGTACCTCAGGGCAGTGGTTCGTGTAGTCACGAGTTCCTCCATTCGAAGACATCAGGGGAGGCGGCGCTGACGGCTAACGTTGAAACTCTACAATGCACCGATGGCTACCGGCATCCTCTAGCGGAGCCGATACCTTTGCAGAGAGCATTGCGGAAGACGCACGGAAAGCAAACAAGAGTTGCGTTTGACGCTATGTCATTTGGCGTATTTTGGTTGCGTTCCGCCCTATGGCCTGACCGGACTAAGCTGATTCAAAGATCATTAGATGTAGTTGGTCGAGCTAGCTTGCCGCCGCAGCTCGCTGCAAGTTGAGTGTCGCCTCAGACACATTCGGAAAAACCGGAGACGGTCATTCGAAACGGCAGACGTCCCGTATGCACTGTCTGAGCCAACGATGACCGGGATCGCCGTCGAGACGTGGATGCCAAAGCAATGAGATCGTGAACTGCGTCACCTCCATCGGAAGTTCGGCAGTCCGCATCCCTGATCGCATGCTCCCAGTGTGTCGCTCTGGCACGGTAGCTACTAAGTCAGAGCCCTGCGCGAGTGACAGCGCTGCGGAGAACCCATCGACCGTAACCGCTATGTCCCGCGTCTTCCCGACTTCGGCGAGGCGATCATCGACGCCGCCGAGGTCGATGCCTTGCCGCCAAGTCACTACGTGGTCGGCGTCAGCATAGCTTTCCACGGTGAGCCTCTTTCGGGCGAGGGGATGGTCGGCACGCATGGCGACCACGTAGCGGTCCCGAAAAAGTGCTTGAGTTCGAACCTCTGGACCAATCGACTTCGCTACAACGCCTGTTTCGAAATCGATAGTGCCGTCGCGGAGCCCTTGGCTGTCCTTGTCCAATTTTCGCACGAAGCGGAGTTGAACTGATGGTGCCTCTTGCCGAACGCGCATTACAAGACTCGGCCCGAATGTATCCGCAAAGCCGTCGCTTGCTCTGATTGTGAATGTTCGATGCAAAGTGGCTAGCTCGAGACCATCAGAAGGTCGCAGAAGCGCCTGAGCCTCTTCAACGACCTCGCGGACTTTCGCTCGCATTTCCTCCGCGCGGGGGGTCGGCACTAATGCACGCCCCGCGCGCACAAGTATCTGGTCCCCGGTGACGTCTCGAAGTCTGGCCAGCGCTCAACTCATCGCTGAGGGACTTAAGCTGAGGCGTTTCGCCGCACGTGTAACATTCTGCTCTTCCAAGAGCACATAGAGGGTCTCGAGCAGGTTCAAGTCGGGTCTAAACACGGCATCCTTGTATTGCGCCGTACGCAACAATGAAATGCAAATGTTGCGCCTTCTGCACATTCTGTCCGCGCCATATTTAGCCATGCAGATCAACGGGAGGCTCGAAATGGCCAAAACTGCATTGCAAGATTTCATCGAAAAAGTGCGCGGTGGCTGGGGCCCGATCAGCACCGGCCTAGTCGAGAATGTTCGTGCTGCGATGGACCGGCTCTCTGGGGCAAACGAGGAGGAGCCTTGGCTTGCTTCTTTACTGGCACAAAGGCCAGCCACGCGCGAGCTGTATCGCGATGCCGCCCATGGATTCATGCTGTTGGCGCATAGCGAGCAGGAGGGCCTTTATCGCTCGCCGCATGATCACGGCAGGGCATGGGTCTGTTACGCCGTGCAGTCCGGCCAACTCGAGATCGGCGCCTACGTTCCCATCCAGGAATGTAACGGTTCCCGCCTCGTCCGACGCGAACAGCATATTTTGCGTCCGGGTCAGGCCCGCCTCTATCTCCCTGGTGATATACACGACACGCGCTGTCTTACGGACAAGGCGCTAGTCTTCCGCTTCACGGAACGCGACTTGCGCCTTGAGGACCAAGTCGAACACAAACTGATCCGCTACGTTGCGCACGGCAGCGAGTGGGTTGCTCCGGAACATTCTGCATGAGCAGTCGTCGCGGCAGTCTCAGCTTGGTTGCAGTGCTTACTGCGATGGCGATGGTAGTCCTCGACGCAGGAATGCTCAATGTCGCCTTGCCGCCACTTTCCAAGGCACTTGGCGTAGATCTTGCTCGTAGCATCTGGGTCGTCAGCGCCTATCAGATGGCCCTGCTAGTTGGCCTATTGCCGGCTGCCCAGCTGGCAGAACGCTTCGGTCAACGAAGGACCTTTATTGTTGGCGTAGTGGTATACCTTGCCGGCTCCCTTGTATGCGCCGCCTCGCAAGACCTGGCCGTGCTTATAATCGCTCGAGCGGTCCAAGGACTGGGCGGTGCCGTTATCTTGGCCTTGGGCATTTCAATTCTTCGGATAGCGCTCGGCGAAGAAAGGCTGGGGTCAGCGATAAGTTGGAATGCCTTGGTCGTTGCCTTCAGCTCGGCGGCCGCTCCCTCGGTCGCCGCGGCCGTCCTTGCAATTGCGCCTTGGCCCTGGCTCTTCCTAGTGAAAATTCCGTTGGGGTTTATCGTGCTGATCACGGCCAAAGACTTTCCCAAGGATCAACCTACAAGGCCGAAAATCGACCTGATCGCGATCGCAATGCATGGCGCAATCGCGGGAATCGTCATGCTTGCTATTACGAATCTCTTGGAAAATCCGGTGCTGGCCGCTGGTCTACTCGCGCTGGCAGCGGTGTCGACCCGTCGGATTGTCGCAAGAATTGGGAGCGATCAGGCCCCCTTGTGGCCCTTGGATCTCATCGGTGACCATAAATTTCGTAGATCAGTAATTGCATCTATTGCTTGTTTTGCCGCCCAAACAACAGGCCTCGTTGGTTTACCGATCTTGCTTCAGACGGGCGCTGGAATGACACTTACCAAGACGGCCATAGTCATGACGGTATGGCCTATATCCGTTGGCCTTACTGCGCCCGTCGCCGGTCGCTTGGCCGACCGGTTCGGTGCTTCGGTCCCATGCGCGTTAGGCGGCGCTTCACTCAGCGTCAGCCTGTTCGTTCTCTGGCTCGGGCAATTGAGCAGTCTACCCATGTACGCCGGAGCCGCCGCGCTAGGTGGCTTGGGGTTTGGTCTTTTCCAAGTCCCGAACAACCGGTCGCTGTTTTTCTCAGCCCCGGTCGCTCGCGGTGCTGCTGCTGGGGGCATGCAGGGAAGTGCCCGCCTGCTAGGTCAGACAATAGGGGCACTTATTGTCGGTATTTTCCTGAGTCGCTTTCACGCGGCTGATGCGGCGAAACTCGCGATGGGCTTGGGCGGATTTTGCGCAGCAGGCGCATCGTTTGTCAGCCTCCTGAATTCTCCGCGCCGTGTTGAGCGTCGTCATGCGTAAGCGTCATTCTAAAGAAAAGGAGCTGACCATGAAGACGATGTTTCTTCTCGCGGGCCTCGCGCTCGGAACCTGTGTAAGCGGGCGAGTCCTCGCGCAGACTGCTGCTACGCCGGCATCCGCAGTAGCCATCTCACAAGCCGCAGCCGATGACCCAGGTCATCCCCGCATTCCTATGGTCATCTGGACGCCGCGAAGTGGCAACAGCTTGGGCTTGATCGTTTTCTCGCATGGCACTGGTGCCGGCCCCACCGCCCATGTCGATACCGCGCAGGCGTTGTCGAATGCAGGCTTCGTCGTCGTGGTACCGATGCACCCTGGCGACAACTTTCAGGATGAGTCTTCTGTCGGTAAGCGGCAATGGTTCCCCGACAGATCGCGCCATGTCTCAAGGGTTCTCGATCACATGCTTCGTCATTGGGACGGGCGTTCGCGCCTCGATCCGGTGCGCATCGGCATCTTTGGTTTTTCGGCTGGCGCCACCACGGCCCTGATTTTGGCAGACGGCGAGCTGGAACTCTCGAAGGTCGGCGAACACTGTCAAAAGCAGCCCGAATTCGTTTGCCAAATTATGGCGCCAACTGGATCCTCGCAGTCAGCAGCGGAATTCACTCGAGATGAACGCATCAAAGCACAGGTACTCGCGGCGCCAGGCCTCGGGTTCGCCTTCACCCCCGAAAGTCTCAAAAATATTCGAACGCCGACACAGTTATGGGCCGGAGCCGCCGACCAAACGGTGCCTTATGCTACCAACGCGGGGGTTGTCCGCGATCTGCTTGGCAAGAATATCGAGTTTCATTCCGTCGAAAATGCTGTCCATCTGTCGTTCTTGGCGCCCTGTAGTCCGGAGAGCCCGCAGATCATATGCAAGGACAATCCGGGCTTTGACCGAACAGCGTTTCATGAGAACTTCAACCGCAGCATCGTCGAGTTCTTCCACGCCAAGCTGCGGGCAAAATAAGGACGATGGTCGGCGATCGTGTGATTTTGCATACAGAGAGGCGAGTGTCCCATGACCATACTCCGTGGCCGTGATTGGCCAGCAGGAGAACGAATGAAAGCGGATCAATTGGCCGTTAGCAGGCAGTCTGCGTGGGGCGGACATCGCCAGATTAGAGTTGTTCGCTCAGATGGTCGCGAAGGTGGACACTTCGAAGGCGCTCTTGATGGGAGGAAACCAGGCGCGGGTCGCTGAGTACGCTTATGATTGAGCAGCAGACGCCGACTTGGCGGAGTTCGTGAAGTGGTCAGCCCTCCAGGCCCACAGAAGAGTGATTGCGCCCACCCCGGAACACACCAATAGGGCAGGCAAAGAAGCCTCTGGTCCGAAGGGCCCACCTGTCAGCCATTCCGCGAAGCCGCCTCTCGCCTGGCTGACCGCAAGTGAAGGCCCCAATGATTCACCGGATACAACCGCACCGAACAAGTATCCCTGCGAGAAATTCCAGCCGATGTGCACCCCAATTGACACCCACAGGCGGCCGGTCAGGGCATAGAAGGCTCCTAGCATCACTCCAGCTTCGAGTGCGATGGAGATGACCGCGAAGGCGGTAACATTTTCATTCCCGAGATGCCCGATCCCGAAAGCTGCCGCCGAAACCAAAAACGCTGCGACCGGTCCGAACGCACGCCAGATGAGCCGCAGCATAAGTCCGCGGATCATCAGCTCCTCGACAATCCCGGCCTCGATAGCGGCTCCAGCCGACTGCCAGGCAGGGGCCCAGCCGACATAGCTAAGCTCGTAGAGACCGCTGCCTGCCAGGATCAGCATGACGGTTGCAAACATTGCCGTGCCCAAGGAGAGGCCGGCCAGTAACTGAGGAGCCGCGGGTTTCAAACCGAGTTCCACCGGGCGCCGCGCCTCTCCGAAGCGTACCAGTAGGGTGTACGCCAAAAGGGCGACGAGCGGTCCCGAGCAACGAGCGACGAACGCCAGTAGAGCGCTATTCTGCGGCACTGCCTCAATAATCAAGTCGCTCGTCACACCGAACAGAAAGGCAATCGCGAATATAGAAAACGCCAACCAAGCGATGGCTCTCAACCAACGCAAACGTCCGGGTTTAAGGACACCTCCTTGGCCCAAGTCAATCGGTCTGAGGTATGTCAAATTGTGCATCGGCTACGGCCTCCACGGGCGGTTAAATAGACCAACAATGACGCCAACAGTTGCTCCTCCCAAAAGGAGATCGATTGAACCCGCTATGTAAATCGCCGTCGAAAGAGTTCTGCCGACGCTTCGCGCCGGGTGGCGCGATCAGATGCCATCTTTGCAACCAAAGCGTCGTAGCGGTGGAGTAATTCGGCGTCTGCCGTTTCCGGCGATCCGCAATCAAACGGCGGCGTGGGATCATATTCCAGGCTCAGTTGGACAAACTTGGCATGCTCGACGCCGCGAATAGCCGCGGTCAGTGCTAAGGCGAAGTCGATGCCAGCCGTAACGCCGCCACCGGTGACCCGGTTTCGATCAATCACAACACGATCTTTGACCGGTATTGCCCCGAAGCTGGCGAGGTAGGAGTGGGAAGCCCAATGCGTGGTCGCACGGTACCCGCGAAGTAGGCCTGCCGATCCCAGGACCAGCGCACCAGTGCACACGCTCGTGACCCAGTCGGCATGCTCACCAACGCTTCGCAGCCACTCCAGCGTGGCATCATCCTCCATTGCATCTTGGTCCCCAAACCCGCCGGGCACGCACAGGATATTGGCTGCCGGCACGTCATCGAACGTGTCCGTCGGGAGAATCGCAAAGCCACTGTCCGTTTGCACCGGATCGCGCGTCTTGGCCACGAGGTGGATCGTCGTGTTTCCCATTCTCGAAAGGACTTGCGCCGGCCCAGTGAGATCAAGCTGCGTCACCTGTGGAAAAAGCAGGAAGGCGACACTCAGCGGGGGAGGTTCGGAAGGGTGCCGGTTCACAATTGCCGACCTGTCGCTTGACCCCGCTCATTGATCAGCAAGACGGCTAGTGCCGCTGCCGCCGCCAAATCGAAGGTAAGACAGAATAGCGGCCAGGATTCCGGGACACCGCCATCGGCCCCCGTAAACTGATAAGTGAAGTCAAAGAGTCCATGAAGCGCGAGACCGGCGACCACGAACCAACGGCTTTTCCGAAAGCCGATCACCGCCATGGCCGAAAACAATCCGAACACCAGGAATTGAAACCAGAGTTCGCCGGTTTTCCCGCCTACTGCTGCAAACAGCAGGTAATAATGCGCGACCACGATCAATACGGTTGGATAGAATGCGCGCTCGCGATCAAAGCCGACAATGCGGGCGAATGCCACCACCGCCAGCGCCACGCCCAAGCCGATAACTGCTGTCATATCTGACTGCACTTGCTGCGTCACAACCATCGGCGGACTCGGCCAGCGTAGCTTATATAGTCCTGTGCAAAACGACGGACCAGATAGGCCTCCTCCCGCGGAATGACGGTGCGATTGATTATCACGGCCGCGATCACTGCCAGAAAGCTGCCCGCAAGACTCGATAATAACAGGGCCACACCGAGCGACAGCATTGCCATGCCAAGATACATGGGGTTGCGCGTCATTCGATAGATCCCGTGACTAACGAGTGCGCTTGACGGTTGCCACGGTTCCGGGCGCGTGTTGTGGTTTCGAAACAAACCCAGCGCTGATGCGATCAATCCCACGCCTGTAACGCCCAATATTGCGCCAATGACCTGCAGCGGACCGAATGAAATCGCTGTTTTGTCCACTGCCAGTCCGAACGCGACCAGCCCCGCAAATATCAGGGGCGGAGGAACAAATACCCGAGGATTGTCATCGCTGGTCATTGCTTGCTGTCCTTCGCTTCGATGGCGTTCAACAATGTGCGCTTGAACATTGGAGGTGGCGAGGCGCTGTCCCGTCAATTTGGTTTAACAGCGCCCCGACGACGGGCTCTGTTTGCCGCAGCGGCAGTTGCTACCGCACTTGCAATCAGTGCAGGTGCACATGGCTTTGCAACGGTCATTCTGTTCGTTCTGATTGGTCATCTTCATTCTCCTGGTTGCGACACACGCTCCAATTAGCGCAGCTTGCAGGACGCGAGATTGAACGTATCGGCTAAAGTCGAGTCAGCGTGGTCGCCGGCGCACCAAAGGTCCGTTTGAACACCCGGCTGAAATGCGCCGAATCGGCGAATCCAGCCGAATGGGCGGCTTCGGTCAGCGTTTGGCCTTCGGAATAGAATTGCACGGCCCGCACCAGGCGTAACCATAACAAGTATGTTTTGAACGCGAGGCCTGTCTGCTCAACGAACAGATGCCGCAGTCGACCTTCGGAGAGAAATACACCTGCTGATTCAGCCGCCCCCCGCAGCTCGACCGTTTGATCGAGGTGAACCGCGACATAGTCTATGATCGATAGAATGCGGCTGTCGGTCGTTTCCGAGGATTCGATCGGAGCTAGCGCTTCGATCGCCGCAGCTCCGATCTCAAGCATCTGCTCACGCGCGAGCGGTTCGTCTAAAGCCCGGCGCAAGGGATTGATCAGGCGAATGAAATCGCCATCACCCAGCTTCACTATGTCTTGCCCTTGGAAAAGGCGTCGGGAAAGTATTTCTCCCCTCCGGCTTTCGGGCTCGACAAAGACAATACCTATCAGTCCGTCCGCGGTAATCTGGTGTCTAACGTCGGGCGCAACGGCGATAACATCTCCGGAAAGCGTTAGCCTATCGGTGGCCAGAGCGAGGCTTCCATCGAAACAGATGGTCAACTGAAGTGCGTGGTGCGAATGAAAGTCCTGATCGCCAAACCCCTCAAGGGCTTCAAGCAACCACACGCTCAAACCTTGAGAAATCGCTAACTTGGCGCGTCCACGAGACCCCATCGCATTATGGTAATCACTCTGTCGCCAGACGCAATTAGCCCGACAAACTCGGCCCGTTCGTTTGACCTCTTGCGCGACGGGATTCCCATTGCGCATGCTTTCCACCTCAGTTTTATCTGGAATGAGCAGCCTGATCTGACCGGACGCTTCTGGCCGATAGCGGAACGTCTGCTTTCAGATAGTGCCGTCTGAAACAATCTCGATTCAGCTTAGCCATCAGTGCCCTATGAGCACACCCTTCCTCATCGATCCTTTGGCGAACCCACGCCTGCAGGCTACAGGGCGCAGATGCTCCGATTGACCGATCTTAGCCTGCCACTGCATCATCCGCCCGAGGCGCTGCCTGCCGCCATTTGCAAGCGTTTGCGCATCGGCCCGCGCGAGCTGGTGCGCCACGTCGTTGCGCGCCGCGGGCACGATGCGCGCGACAATGGCAACATCCAGTTGATCTATTCGGTGGATGTGAATGTGAAGGACGAAAGCGCGGTGCTCGCGCGATTTCGCAAGGACCGCAACGTAAAGCCGACACCGAACACCAGCTACAAGTTCGTCGCGCAGGCACCGGAGGGAATCAAACGGCCAGTCGTGATCGGGGCGGGGCCGTGCGGCCTGTTTGCCGGCTTGATCCTGGCGCAGATGGGCTTTCGACCGATCATTCTCGACCGCGGCAAGGTAGTCCGCGAGCGGACCAAGGATACGTGGGGTCTGTGGCGTCGCGGCGTGCTAAACCCCGAATCCAATGTCCAGTTCGGCGAGGGCGGCGCCGGCACCTTTTCCGACGGCAAGCTCTACAGCCGGATCAAGGACAACCGCCATCTCGATCGCAAGGTCCTGACCGAGTTTGTGCGCGCCGGCGCCCCACCCGAAATCCTGACCGAGGCGCACCCGCATATCGGCACATTCCGGCTGGTGACTATGGTAGAAAGCCTGCGCAAGACCATCGAGGGTCTCGGCGGCGAGTATCGCTTCGGTACTCGCGTCGACGGCTTCGATTTCTCAACCGACGCTGACGGCGAACGACATGTCCGTGGCCTGCACCTCCACGACGGCTCTTTTCTTGAGACTGATCGGGTCGTGCTGGCAATCGGGCACAGCGCGCGCGACACGTTTGAAATGCTCCACAGGGCGGGAGTGTATGTCGAGGCAAAGCCGTTCTCGATCGGCGTCCGCATCGAACATCCGCAATCCTGGATCGACCAGTCCCGGTTCGGCGTCGACGCCGGCAATTCGATCCTGGGGGCGGCCGAATATCACATTTCGCACCATTGCCGGAACGGACGCACAGTCTACAGTTTCTGCATGTGTCCGGGTGGAACGGTGGTCGCCGCCACGTCCGAGGAAGGACGCGTCGCGACCAACGGGATGAGCCAATATTCGCGTAATGAGCGCAACGCCAATTCGGGCTTCGTTGTCGGTATCGATCCCGCGCGAGACTATCCCGGCGACCCGCTCGCGGGGATCAGATTTCAGCGACACTGGGAATCGCTTGCCTTTGTCGCTGGCGGTTCGAACTACAAGGCGCCGGCCCAGCGCGTTGGCGACTTCCTCAAGGGACGCCCGTCCGAGACTCTCGGCAGCGTGATCCCGTCCTATCGCCCGGGCGTAACTCCGACTGATCTTTCACAATGCCTGCCCGGTTTCGTCGTCGAGGCGATGCGCGAGGCGCTTCCGGTCTTCGGGCGCCAGATCTCCGGTTACGACCACCCCGACGTCGTCATGACCGGGGTCGAGACGCGTACTTCGTCCCCTGTGCGTTTCACGCGGGGCGACGATTTCCAGAGCCTGAATACCGCCGGCCTGTTCCCGGCCGGTGAGGGAGCGGGATATGCCGGCGGCATCCTGTCGGCGGCGGTCGACGGCATCAAGGTCGCCGAGGCCCTGGCGCAAGATGTTATCGGGCGCACTTCACCGTGACGCTGGTCCTGTTTAACAAGCCGTACAATGTGATGAGCCAGTTCACCGATCGTGCCTCCGCGGCACCGGCGCGCCGCACGCTGTCGGATTTCATCGATTTGCCGGGCGTTTATCCTGCGGGGCGCCTAGATCTCGACAGCGAGGGTCTGATGTTGCTCACCGACGACGGACGACTGCAGGCGCGGATCGCCGATCCCAAGTACAAAATGCCCAAGACGTATCTGGTCCAGGTCGAAGGCGACGCTGCTGACAGTGCCCTTGAGGCACTTCGACGGGGCGTGGAATTGAAGGACGGACCCACGCGCCCCGCCGAAGCCGAACGAATTCTCGACCCGCAGTTGTGGCCGCGTGATCCGCCCATCCGGGTCCGCAGGAGCATCCCTGATTGCTGGGTCAGGCTGACGATCCGCGAAGGACGAAATCGCCAGGTGCGCCGCATGACCGCAGCCGTCGGTCACCCGACGCTACGGCTAGTCCGCTGGAGTATCGGGGACTGGTCGGTCGACGGCCTGGTCCCGGGCGAATGGTCGTGCCGCTCTTCGTAACGGCCAGCGGATCTAACGAGCAGACGTCGGGCTATTTAGCCCGCTGACTTCGTCCGGTGCTCGGCCAGCAGCCGGTCGAGATCTTCTATACGAAGCCGCTGCGGCGTGCCCTTGGCGAGGCCTTTCAAGCGGCACTCGGCCCACAGCCGCCTGCGCTCCGATTCCAGTTCCTTTAAATACAGATCAGCCACTCTTCATTTCCGTTTGCTCGATTTTTCTCGACGCGCACGCCGCAGCGCTGCGGTGCCGCTGTTTACCACATCTTCGTCCAACAGCTTGCGCCACCGCGCAAAACGCTCGGGTGCCAGCGTGCCTTGCGCAAATGCAGATTGGATGGCGCATCCGGGCTCCGCCACATGTGTGCAGTTGGTGAACCGGCAGTGGAGCGTTATCTCGACGATGTCGTCGAACACCTCGGCCACACCCGAACTCACTTCGGACATCTGCAGCTCTCGCATGCCCGGCGTGTCGACGATCCAGCCGCCTCCCGCCGGACCGCAGCCAACGCGATGCATCTCGCGGACAGTCGTGGTGTGGAGGCCTTTGCCGTCACTCTCACGGACAGGCTGCGTCGCGATGCGATCCGAACCCGTCAACGTGTTGACCAGCGTTGACTTGCCGACGCCCGATGATCCGACCAGCGCAACTGTTTCTCCACCTCCGCAATAGGCAATGAGCTCGGCGACACTCTCAGGATCGCGCCCGTTGACCATCGCGACCTGCAGACCCGCCTCAAGCGCGCATGCCGCTTCGAAATATTCTCCGGGTTCAGGCGATAGGTCGGCCTTGGTGAGCACGATGACAGCACGCACGCCTGTTTCGCGTGCGAGGACGAGATAGCGTTCGAGGCGCGCAACGTTAAAATCCTGGTTGCAGGATGTGACGATGAACAGGGTATCGACATTTGCGGCGATAAGCTGAATGCGGCGGTCGTCGCTGGGGGATGGCCGCTTGAACAAGCTTGTCCGATCGAGAATGCGCACAATGCTCCGGTTTTTCCGGGAGATCAGCAACCAGTCACCGACGGTAGGTCGGTCCTCCGGCCCGTCCGGTTCGGGGAGACTGGACGAGATAGACTCCTCGATGCCCTCTCCCAGGACCGTCACCATTCCGCGATGAACGGACATCACGCGAACGGGCTGGCACTCGAGAGCCTTCTCGCTGGTTACTTGCTCGCTGAAGGATGGTTTCCATCCTAGTTCGGAGAGGCTCGGATTCATTGTTTCTTTCAGCTTCAATATGGACTTTCGCCAAGGCTTGTCCCGCCCTCCAGGCGAAGATTCTTGCGACGACCCTTCTTTATTACTCATCGGGTGCTCTTCTGGCACCCCACGGTTTTGCTCACCGTATCCGTCTGTTGCTCAAACTGAGGCCAAACGTCCATTTCGGGCTGAGGGGGCTATCGAGTAGCACGACTGAGGTGGGCGCACGGTCGGATTACGGGATCCGAGCGAAAGCGGACGGTCTCCCTTCGAATTCTGAATGCAGTTCGTGAGTTTCGCGTGATATCGGCGCCCATGTCGTGATCTCATTCAGCTCGAGGCGCAGACTGCGCGCGGGCTGAGGCAATATAGGCGCTTACCAGTTCTTCGAGGATGTCGAGCGGCACGGAGCCGTTCTCCAGCACGGCGCCATGAAAATCGCGGATGTCGAAGCGCGGCCCAAGCTGATTGCGAGCTCGATCGCGCAGCTCAAGAATTTTGAGTTGACCGATCATGTAGCTTGTCGCTTGGCCAGGCCAGTTGAAATAGCGCTCGACCTCCTTGGTCGCATCGCGTTTGGACAGCAGAGCGTTGCTCAGAAAATATTGGATCGCCTGTTCGCGGGTCCACTGCTTCGAGTGGATGCCGGTGTCCGTCACCAGTCGAACGGCCCGCCACAGCTGCGTTGATAGCATCCCAAACTCGGAATACGGATCCTGATAGAATCCCATCTCCTTGCCCACACCTTCGGCGTACAGTCCCCATCCCTCGGCGTAAGCGCCATATCCGCCGAACCGGCGAAACTTTGGAATGTTGGGAAGTTCCTGGGCGAGGGCAATCTGGAAATGATGGCCCGGCGCACCTTCATGGTAGCTAATCGCCTCGGTCTGCGGCTTCAGCACCTGGTTCATGTCGGCCAGATTCACATAATAGATGCCGGGGCGAGAGCCGTCCTCGGACGGGCTGTTGTAGAAGGCAACAGGTGCGGTTTCCTGGCGCCAAGTTTCGACCGCGCGGACTTCGAGCGGTGCCTTGGGAAGCCGCCGGAAATATTGCGGTGCCTTGGCCATGACCTGGGCAATGTAGCGCTTGGCGTCCGTTAGATACTGCTGTCGGCCTTGGTCCGTGTTGGCATATTTATATTGCTGCCCCTCGGTGATGTGCTTGAAGAACTCCTGCAACGATCCGCGGAAGCCAACCTGCGTCTTGATCCGCTCCATCTCACCATGGATCCGCGCCACCTGCTCGAGGCCGATCTGATGGATCTGATCCGCGCTGAGGTCGGTAGTGGTCGAGGCCCGCAGCCGGTTGGCGTAAAAGGCCCCGCCCTGCGGAAGGCTCCATGCGCCCCGATCCCCTTGGCTTTGCGCTTCGAGACCGTCCCACGTCGACAAGAAGGTCCGATATCCCCGCTGGACTGGACCGGTAAGTGCTTCGCGAGCCTGGGCGATAAGCCGATCTTTTTCTGCCTGTGCGATGTCGAGCTTTGCCACTTTGCTTTTGAAATCGGCAAAGACGGGAGTGTCGCCACCCGCCGCAAACGGCGCACCGGCAAGCACTCGCCCGGCGTCAGCGCGGACTGGGGCGAAATTGAAATGAGAAGGAACGATACCGATGCTTGCCTGGTACCGCATGTCCGCGGTGATTTCATTCATCACGCGCTCGACGTCGCGCAACCGCGCCACATAGGCTTGGGCATCGGCTACGCTGCTAACCCGATGCTGGTTGATCAAAAAGACGGGAATGGAGCCAGCGGGACTGCCGTTGGTACTCGCTGGAAAACGATGCCAACGCCACTGGAACGAAGCGATATCCTGTTCGATCTCTTCCTCGAACATCCGGTAGCTGAGCCGGCCTGCGGAAGTTAGGTTCGCCGGGTTAAACTGTGCCCGCAACGTGGCGAGCTGTCGTTGGGAAAGGGCAAGGCCTTGCTGACGGTAGGTGTCGGTGTAGGTGTTGAGCCGATCGTACTGCTCCTTGCGGCCCAGACCGGTCAGCCCCTGCGGAGAGCGAGCCAACTGCTCTTCGAATGCGGCGTCAAGAAAAGTCAGCAACCGTCGGTCTTCTGCCGCCGGGTCGGTAATGGGCTGCGAAGGGGCCGCGGGTTGAACAATTGGTGGCGGGACGGGAGCTGTCTGGGACGGCAGCGTTGTGCACGCTGTGGTTGAGAGCAAGAATGCGGTGGCAGCCAGGACAAACTTCATCGGTCGACATCTCCGGGAAATGTTTAATCGATAACATGGCTAGTCTCGTTCTGAACGAGCGTCCATCCGAACCCTGCCATGACGATCAACATGAACGCGTGGTCACACAATCTGTTTTCGATGATAGTCGACACGAATGTCCGATCGGTGAGGCGCTGACCCCCGTCGGAAATTGGCCGGGAGCGGATGGTCGGCTTTGTAGAGTTTAACCTGCAACTCGGACTTTAGCACTCGGCCGCACAGTCGCTAGCGTTTCCACTTAGCGAATTCCTTTGGCTTGGCCCCCATCCACTGCAAGCGCTACACCGGTGATCCAATTCGCCCTCGGCGACACTAGCCAGACGGCCGCGTCCGCTACCTCCGCCGGGGTCCCTAGCCGTCCAAACGGGATGCTGTTTTGCACCATGGCGTATAAGTCGGGCTGGTGCTGACGGACCTTCTCCCAGGAACCACCAGGAAACTCGATTGAGCCTGGCATTAACGCGTTTACCCGGATTCCATTTGGCGCCTCTGTGCCTGCTAATTTTTTAGCATAGGCGTTGAGGGCTGCCTTGGCCGCCGTATAGCCAAAGTCGGGCATCGGAGATGCTTCGATCGCAGATACAGAAGACGTAAACAGGATGGAGCCACTACCTTGCTTGTGCATACCGGGCAGCACAGCTTCGACTAACCTCACCGCCCCCATCAAATCGACCTCTAGACTGGCTTCCCAGCTCGACCGATCAGGCCCAGTCGCCAATGCGGATGCATTGCTTACGAGAATGTCGATCCGCCCGAACCGCGCCAGCACTGCGTCGACGAGTGTCCTGACCGCCATGTCGTCATTGACGTCGCAGCGGTGTGCCATGACCTCGTGACCTGCTTTTGTGAGTGCACCCGCGACAGAGTTCAGAGTGTCGCTACTGCGCGCAGCAATTGCCACTCGCACCCCTTCAACTGCGAGTCCCTCGGCAATGGCTAAACCGATCCCGCGGCTGGCGCCCGCGACCAGTGCGACTTTCCCGGCCAATTTCAGATCCATCGCACTCTCTCGCGATCTGCCCGGCACAGCACCGGACCTCAAAAGTACTTGTCTCGGAGGTAGCTGGGCGAAACTAACCTGCCAAGTCCAGTAGCTTGATCAATATCCAATTTCTGCGGACCGTCTTGGGCACACAGGCGTCGATTTGAGATTTGGGAGAATAGTCTGACAGCACTGGCGATGAGCCTACTTACGCATCCAGGGGCGCTAACCGCCAGTTCGGATGATCGACCGGGAGCAATATGTCACTGGCGAGCAGCACAATGCTTGGATAAGCATTGGACATGGGCACCAATCGCAAAACCGCCAAAACGGGCAGGACGGTCAAAACAGCCGGCAGGGCGTCAGCCAAGTCGTCGATCGAACTTGAGCATTTAGAAGAATTGCAGGAGACCAAGCGGGTCCGGCTGATAGCGTCACTAACGCTGATTGCCGGCTTTGGGACTTTGCTTGGCTTGCCGTTCGCTTTGCGGGCAGGCGCAGAATTCTTCCTTCCGGTTACCGCCGCGCTCGTCATCGCGATTGCACTGGTGCCGCTGTTGGAGTGGTTCGAGCGGCGAGGCATGCCGGCTAAACTGGCGGCAGCCTTATGTGTCTTGATCTTCCTTGCGACGGCTATTTTCGCCGTCGCCGCTATCGTCATTCCCGCGATCGATTGGGTCTCATTGGTTCCCGAACGGATCGACAATGTCACCATGACGCTCCAGCCGGTTCTCGACCTGTATGCAAATCTCGAACGGTTCGTCGACAATATTGCATCCCGAATAGCCAGTTCCGGCGCTTCGGGTCGCGAGGTTCGGATTGAAACACCAAATTCGATGCTTGGTATCATTACGGCGTCAGCGCCACACGCTTTGATCCAGCTCTTCTTCGCCTTGCTTGTTATATTTTTCTTTCTGGCAGGATGGACCGGGATGCGCCGCCGTACGATCCGCAGCCGCGGCAGCTTCGAAGGTGCGATGACCACCGCTCGAGTCATCCAGGACGTGGTCGACGCGACATCGACCTACATCGGGACGATCACCGTCATCAACGTCACGTTGGGAGTCGTCACCGCCTTTATCCTTTGGTTGTTGGGCATGGATTCACCGGTGATGTGGGGCGGCATCGTCGCGGTGTTCAATTACGTGCCATACATCGGACCGATTATCACCGCCGGAATGCTGTTCATCGGTGCGCTGATGACGTTTCCTGACATCTGGGCGGCTATGCTGCCCCCATTGATCTTCCTTGGCCTGCACACAATTGAGGCCAATGCGATCACGCCGATGATCGTAGGACAAAGGATTGAGGTGAATCCGCTCTTAATCCTGATTTCGTTGAGTTTCTGGGCGTGGGTTTGGGGTACGACGGGGGCGCTGCTCGCGGTTCCGCTGCTGATTATCGTAAAGACAATCTTCGCGGCGGCCGGAACCCCGGACATCGCTGGGTTCTTGTTCGAGGAAGGAAGTTTGACCCACATCGGCGATGAGGACGAAAAAGACGAGTGAGGGCGTTGACAGGGAAGGGGGCGCGCCCTAGTTGGCCGCCACCGCCAAGCGGGTGTAGCTCAGTTGGTTAGAGCGCCGGCCTGTCACGCCGGAGGTCGCGGGTTCGAGCCCCGTCACTCGCGCCATTCTTTCCTTGTGGATAAATGGATGTGCGCAAAAAAAGGCCGCCCTTGGGGCGGCCTTTTTCGTATCAGTTGGCTTTGACCAAGCCGTCGGAGGCCTTCGGGCGGCCCAATTGTTCGCCTGAAGGTTCGGCATCGTCGCCAAGCGCGTAGCGTAGATTGTCCGACGCCGAGACCTTCTCGACGTAAGGCATGCGCTTTTCGACGACTTTCTCGACCTCGGCCCGTGCCTGCTGGGTGAACAGGACACGGACGCGCTTGCCATCGCTGGCCTCGCGCACCGTCACGCCCTCGACCTTTGCGATCGGCATTGCGGCAACGATCGTAGGTGCGATCACAGTGCGGTTGATTGCTAGCGTCGCCGAGCGAAGAAGTGCGGGATTGGCTTCGCGACCCGCATAAGCCTGGTTGAAGGCGCCGGGCTGGCCCCAATTGCCGCCCCAGCGATAAAAAATGTGCGCACCGATTACCGCCGTCTTGGCGAGCGTGGGTGCCCAATAAGGCATGACGTAATTGGCGTGGTAATGCGTGGCATTGCCGACGCCGGCAAAAACCGCGCCGTTCAATGCCTCCTGAGCGACCTTGCGGGCACGGTCCAAGACACCGGGCGAGGGCGCACGTAGCAAAGAGCCGTCGCATGTGAAGGTGAACTGGCAGCCGGTCTGACGCGTCGATCCTTCATAGACCACTCCGCACACGCTGGCCGGAAAGGCCGGGTGGCGGACGCGGTTGAGGACGACTTGCGCCACCGCGCGTTGTCCATCGGTGCTTTCTTGTCCGGCCTCGTAATAGATCGCACTGGTCAGGCATTCGAGCGCATTGGCCCGTGTGACCACATTGCCGCCGGGTAGCGCAAACGGCTTGGCAACGCCTTCGACGGGCGCGTTGAGCGGAAGCGCGGCATTCAAGCGGATCGCCTCTTCGGGAGCCAGCGGACGATAAGCCATCGGTGGTGGTGGCGGCGGAGCCTCGGCAGCGGTCGCGCGATTCGCGCCGCCGACAATCGCCGCGGTCCCGGCGCCGAGCGCCGCGACGAGCGCAACAGTCGCCATCGCGTGCGCGATCGCCTCGCGCTCGATAGTTGGCCACCGAAGGGCAGGAGGGAAAGTCAGGCTGTTCATGAGATCTTGGTGATATAGGTGAATAACACGCTTGCTACAAGAAGTTGGCTTAGCCTTGTCTGAACCGACCCGTTTCCATCCAGCGCAGCAACGGGCGCAATGGCAGGATCCAGATGATGCCTGTCACGAGGTAAAAGACCGCCTGCACGAGGACCGGCCAGTCACCCACCGTGTCGGCAAGCGATGCGATGAGCAGCGCCCACAATGCGATGAGCGCCAATAGTCCGGCGATGCCGACCAGTTTGCGACCGCTCGGCTCGATCATCGGAACATCTCCAGGCCATCTGGCGAGGCGAAGCCGTCCATCGCGACGTCCCAGTTTTCTGTCTCGAAGACGTCGTCGAAGCGCTGGGCCGTCCAGCCCAAGCCAATCATCAGGCTGCCGTTACGTTTCAAGTCGGGCAGGACGCGGTCATAATGGCCTTTGCCCTGCCCAAGTCGGTTTCCTTTGCGATCGATCGCCACGAGTGGGACCAGGATCAGATCGGGCCGAACTTCCTTGCTGTCGGGGGAGGGCTGAAGAATCCCGAAGGGGCCGTTCTCGCTAGGTTCGCCGGAAAGGAAGCGAAAGGGCGATTGGTGATCCGCAAATGTCGGAAAGGCGACTGCGATGCCCTGATCACGGGCCATCGCGACCGCTGGCAGCGGACTGATCTCATCGTGGAGCGGAGCGTAAGCACCAATTTGGCGAGCAGTCGCGAGCAAGGGCGCAAGATGCGACGCCAGCGCATGCTCCAGTTCGGTGCGCGCTTCAGGCGCCAATGAAGAGACGAACAGCCGCCGCTCCTCGCGCGCCCGGCGGCGCAATGCGATCTTGTCGCCGGAAAGGGAGAGTGACGGAACCGCCATGGTCGTTTGCCTTAAAGTCCTCTGACGCCTCAAGCATCAGGTGGGGGTCATATGCATCGTGCCCCGATGAGACCATCGTGACCCGCGCAGGGACAACTCCCATAGGATCGTAATCGCCTCAGGGAAATTAGCGGCTCGTACCGGGCAGTCCCGTCACGCTCCTACTTAGGCGTCGCGATGACTTGCCTCAAGGGTGTCAGCAAGCTTTTCGAGTCGGTCCGCCAATGCTTCGACCCGCGGTGCCAGGTCGGGTTCAGCGGTAACCGCCGCGAAACCGGGTTTTTCGAGCATTTGATCGGCGATCAGGAGGGACGCGAACAGCAATTGCCGCAATTCGCTCAGTGCTCCCAGTCCGGCGAGCGCTTCGCGACTCTTGGCATCGACCAATTTTGCTGCCGAGCGAAGATTTTCTTCTTCGCCGTCACGGCAGGCCACTTCGTAGCTGCGGCCGGCGATTTCGAGACGTATGCTGGCCATCAGCGTCCTCCGCCAAGAATCGAATCGAGTTCGCTAACGACATCGCGCACGGTCGAGCGAAGGCGTTCTTCGCGCTGGCGCGAATCACTACTGGCCGTCGCCGCGCGCTCGATCCGTTCGATTGCGCGTTCGGCCCGCGAAAGGGCGGCTAGGAGGGCGGGGTTGCTCATGAATTACGTCGCTAGGACAGGAAGAAGCGAGGCACAAGCGGCGCGAAGGTTGACGCTGGGCCGCCATACGACAATAGGCACCAAGCCAAACGGCCCAGCGACTCCCGTGGCACGGCCGATCCAGTAGGAGCGACCATGCAGCCGACCCAGCGCCGACTTGCCAACGCCATCCGTGCGCTGTCGATGGATGCCGTCCAGCAAGCCAATAGTGGCCATCCCGGAATGCCGATGGGTATGGCCGACGCGGCGACCGCCTTATTCACCCGACACCTGAAGTTCGATCCGGCCGATCCGCATTGGCCCGACCGTGATCGCTTTATCCTGTCGGCTGGCCATGGCTCGATGCTGCTTTACTCGCTGCTTCACCTGACCGGCTACGCCCGCCCGACGATCGAGGACATCAAGAACTTCCGCCAGCTGCACAGCCCGTGCGCCGGACATCCCGAGAGCTTCGAGCTTGCCGGCGTGGAAACGACGACCGGTCCGCTTGGCCAAGGGTTTGCTGTCGCGGTGGGAATGGCGATGGCCGAACGCCACCTCAACGCTATCTACGGCGACGCGCTGGTAGATCACCGCACCTATTCGATTGCGGGCGACGGTTGCCTGATGGAAGGCCTCAACCACGAAGCGGCGGGGCTTGCTGGTCACCTCAACCTGGGCCGCCTTATTGTTCTTTGGGACGACAATCGGATCACCATCGACGGATCGACTGACCTCAGCCGCAAGGAAGATGTGCTGGCGCGATATGAAGCGATGAACTGGCACACGGTCGAGTGCGACGGTATGGATTCGGCGAAGGTGTCGAAGGCAATCGAACAAGCGCAGGCCGATTCGCGGCCGTCGTTGATCCGTTGCAGGACGATCATCGGTTACGGTGCACCCAGCAAGCAGGGCACGGCGGCAACCCATGGCTCACCGCTCGGTGCCGATGAAATTGCCGCCGCTCGCAAGGAGCTTGGCTGGGACTATCCGCCCTTTGAAATCCCTGACGATGTCGCCAAGGCTTGGCGCGACTTTGGCGGGCGCGGGTCCAAGGACCGTATGGAATGGAAGCGTCGTCTCGACGCGAGTGGCAAGAAGGACGAATTTCTCGCCCGGATCGAGGGCAAGTGCGACGATGGCTGGCTTAAGCCCTACATTGATGAGCTGATCGCCAATCCCCCGGCCGTCGCGACGCGCAAATCGTCGGAAATGGCGCTTGAGAAGATCAACGCGCATCTGCCGGCAACGATTGGCGGTTCGGCTGACTTGACCGGATCGAACAACACGAAGACGACAGGCATGGGGCCGCTCGACGCCTCCAGTTACGCCGGGCGCTACGTTTATTACGGAATTCGCGAGTTCGGCATGGCCGCCGCAATGAACGGCATGGCCCAGCATGGTGGGGTGGTGCCTTATGGCGGCACCTTCCTGGTTTTTTCTGACTATAGCCGCAATGCGATCCGGCTCGGTGCACTACAGCAGGCTCGGGTCATCCATGTCATGACCCATGACTCAATCGGACTCGGCGAGGATGGACCTACCCATCAGCCGATCGAGCATCTGCAGTCGCTCCGAATGATCCCGGGTTTGAACGTTTATCGTCCGGCCGACGCGATCGAGACGGCCGAATGTTGGGCTGCTGCGCTGGCGACCGACGGACCAAGCCTGCTGGCATTGTCGCGGCAAAATCTGAAGCCGGTACGCACGAAGGCAGCAAAGGGAAATATGTCTGCAAAGGGCGGCTATCGCCTCAAGTCGGCAGACGGCGACCGCAAGGTGATCCTGATTGCTACGGGAAGCGAAGTCGAAATTGCGATGAGCGTTGCCGAGCGGCTTGAAGAACAGGGATTTGGTGTCGATGTCATTTCGATGGTTTCGACCGACCGGTTCGACCAACAAGATGCAAAATACCGCGAGGACATTTTGCCGGATGTGTCGAACAAGGAAGTTCTGCGCGTATCGATCGAAGCGGGGACGACGGTCGGCTGGGAACGTTACACCGGCCTTCACGGTCTTCGTTTCGGGATCGACCGCTTCGGCGCATCCGCTCCCGCCCCCGAACTATATGAATATTTCGGCCTGACCGCCGATGCCATCACCCCCAAGATCCTGGAGAAACTCGGAAAATGACCACGAAAGTCGCAATCAACGGTTTCGGCCGTATCGGTCGCCTCGTCGCTCGCGCGATCCTGAGCCGTGATGATCATGACCTGGAACTGGTCGCCATCAATGATCTTGCCGATGCCAAGGCCAATGCCTTGCTGTTCAAGCGCGACAGCGTGCACGGAACGTGGCCGGGCACGGTCAGTGCAGAAGGCGACGTGATGGTCGTAGACGGGAAGCGGATCAAAGTGACCGCGGAACGCGATCCCGCCAAGTTGCCGCATGGCGACATGGGCGTCGATATCGCCCTGGAATGCACGGGTTTCTTCGCCGACAAGGACGGTGGTCAAAAGCATCTCGATGCCGGCGCGAAGCGTGTCCTGATCTCGGCCCCTGCCAAGGGCGCTGACCTGACCGTCGTCTACGGCGTCAATCATGAGAAGCTGACCGCTGATCATACGATTGTGTCGAACGCCAGTTGCACCACCAATTGCCTCGCACCGGTCGCTAAGGTGCTCAACGACGCCATCGGGATCGAGCGCGGCCTGATGACGACCATCCATGCTTACACCAACGACCAGAAGATCCTCGACCAGATCCACCCCGACATGCGCCGTGCGCGCGCGGCGGGAATGTCGATCATCCCGACCACGACCGGCGCAGCTCGTGCGGTTGGCGAAGTACTTCCCGAACTGAAGGGCAAGCTCGATGGTTCGGCGGTGCGTGTGCCGACGCCCAATGTCAGTCTGGTCGATCTGACCTTTACGCCGAAGCGCGACACCAGCGTCGAGGAAGTCAATAAGCTCCTCAAGAACGCCTCGACGTCGGGACCGCTCGCCGGTGTACTTGATTATACCGACGAGCCAATCGTTTCGATCGACCTCAACGGCGCATCGGCAAGTTCGACTGTCGATAGCCTCGAAACCGCGGTCCTCGAAGGCAAGCTTGTGCGCGTCGTCAGCTGGTACGACAACGAATGGGGCTTCTCGAACCGTATGGTCGATACCGCTGGCGCCATCGCCAAGCTGATCTGAGCGGATGGGCACGCTCGCCGGGATCGCGCGTCACGATCGCCCGAAAGGCGCGATGGAAGTGCGCGATTCCGCCGAGATCGTGCCCGGCGAAGGTGTGCGCGGCGACTTTCGCGGTGCGTTGAAGCCCGGCCATAACAAGCGGGAAGTCACGCTGATGGCCATTGAGGATTGGCGCCAGGCGGCGCTCGAAGTCGGCAAGCCCTGGCTCGATTGGTTCGACCGCCGCGCCAACCTTTTGACCGAAGGCGTCGCATTGCCGCACACGCCAGGCGCGCGAATTCGTATCGGTGAGGACGCGGTGGTCGAAGTGACAGGGGAGACCGAGCCTTGCGAACGGATGGAAGCCCTCGCGCCTGGTCTTCGCGCGGCATTGACGCCGAATTGGCGCGGCGGAGTAACGACGCGAGTGATTAGTGGCGGTCCGATCAGGATCGGTGACGCAGTGGAGAGTGAAGAATGACGTTCAAAACCCTCGATGATCTGCCCGCCGACCTGACCGGCAAGCGCGTACTTGTTCGTGCCGACCTCAACGTGCCGATGGACGGCGCGCGGGTCACTGACGACACGCGTCTCCGCGCGATTCTGCCGACGGTCGAGGAATTGGCGGGGAAGGGCGCGATCGTCCTGCTCCTTTCGCATTTCGGTCGGCCCAAAGGCGAGGTGCGTCCCGACATGTCGACCGCGCAGCTGGTCCAGTCTCTGACGCGCCTAACCGGACGGTCGGTTCGTTTCATCGAAGATTGTGCCGGGCCTGAGGCAGAGCGCGGGGTTGATACGATGCTTCCGGGTAACGTCGGCGTCCTCGAGAACACGCGGTTTCACGCGGGTGAGGAAAAGAACGATCCGGATCTTGCCAAGGGCATGGCGACGCTGGGCGACTATTTCGTCAACGATGCTTTCTCCGCCGCGCATCGTGCTCATTCTTCAACAGTCGGGATCACCAACTTTCTGCCATCGTTCGCGGGACGCGCTATGGAGCGCGAATTGAAGGCATTGGAACAGGCACTCGGCAATCCTGAGCGACCCGTCGCCGCAGTAGTCGGCGGAGCGAAGGTGTCGACCAAGCTGGCGGTCCTCGGTCACCTCGTTGCAAAGGTCGACCACCTCATCATCGGCGGCGGCATGGCCAATACTTTTCTTGCTGCTCGCGGCGTCGATGTCGGCAAATCGCTTTGTGAAAAGGATTTGCTCGGCGAGGCCGAGACCATCTTCGAGCGGGCTGACAAAGCCGGCTGCACGATCCACCTTCCTTACGATGTCGTGGTGTCGAAGGAGTTCGCTGCCAATCCTGTCAGCGTGCGGACTTGCAATGTGCACGAAGTAGTGGCCGACGAAATGATCCTCGACATCGGTCCGGCTGCGACAGAAGCGTTGGCAGACGTGCTCAAGACGTGTCGCACCTTGGTGTGGAACGGTCCTCTCGGGGCCTTTGAAACACCGCCGTTCGACACCGCGACGGTGGCGCTGGCCCGCACGGCAGCAGCGCTGACCCAAGATGGCAGCTTAATTTCTGTGGCGGGAGGCGGGGATACCGTCGCCGCGCTCAATCATGCGGGTGTCGCTGACGAGTTCACTTTTGTCTCGGTAGCGGGCGGCGCGTTCCTGGAATGGATGGAAGGTCGTGAACTTCCAGGTGTTGCGGCCCTGATTGAGAGCGCCTGATCTACTCGACGAGTTCGAGCGATCAACGAGCAGTTCTCATTGGTCCAGACTTGGCATTTGCGGCCTATCGTCGAGTGCATCCGTGCGTGGGCTGGAAGCGCATGTGACATCCAAGCTCGTGTAGTATATGGGTAATACGCATTAGACCATCCGACCTCCTTTCGGGAGGCAAACACAGGGGACTGGATTATGCGTCACCAAGAACTCATTCTGGCTGCCGGAGCTCTCGCACTGGTGATTCCTTCCGCGACGGGCGCGCAGCTTGCGAGCAATGTGCCCCTCATTCCGCGTGATGCGCTGTTTGGTAATCCTGAACGGGCTTCTGGTCGTTTGTCCCCGGATGGTAAGTGGCTCAGCTGGATCGCGCCGAGCGAAGGCGTACTCAATATCTGGATTGCTCCCACGGCGGATCCATCGAAGAGCCGTGTGATCACCCATGAGAAAACTCGGCCCATTCGCTCGTATTTTTGGGCGCCCAGCAGCAGTCAGATTCTTTACGTCAACGATAAGGGAGGCGATGAAAATTTCCTGCTCTTTGGGGTGGACGTCAAGAGCGGAGCGGAGCGCAAGCTGACGCCTTTCGAGAAAACGCGTGTGCAGGTGATTGGCGTCTCGCCGCTGGTTCCTGGACGGATCCTGGTGGGTCTCAATAATCGGGACGCTAAGTGGCATGATGTTCACAGCCTGGATCTCGCCACAGGAAAATTGCAGCCCGTATTGATGAACACAGGGGACTATGCAGGCTTCCTGGTCGATCAGAAACTGGTGGTGCGCGGCGCGCTAAAGTCGCGGGACGACGGCAGTAGCGATTATTTCCGGGTCGTTGACAACAAGGTCGACGCAAAGCCAACCGAGAACATTCCGCTCGAGGACAGCCTCACGACCCAACCCGCCGGATATACGACCGATGGGAAAACCCTTTACTGGATCGACAGTCGCGGCCGGAACACGGCTGCCCTGATCGCGCAGGATGTCGTATCGGGGAAAAAGACCGTGCTTGCGGAAGATCCCCGCGCCGATATCGGCGGAGCGTTGGCCAACCCGCGGACTGGCCGCGTGGAAGCTTATGCTGTTGAGTATCTTCGCAACAACTGGACGCCGGTCAGCGACGCAGTGAAAGCCGACCTCGCGTTTCTCGAGAGCAAGCTCGACGGCGACATTTCGGTGACGTCGCGAACGCTGGACGATGACAAGTGGACCGTTGTTTCGACCAGCGCTCCGCAGCCGGTGGTGACCTGGCTTTATGATCGCAAAGCGAAGAAACTGACCGAGCTATTCAAGAGCCGACCGGCGCTTGCGGGAATGCCACTGACCGAGATGCATCCTGTCGAAATCCAGTCGCGCGATAACAAGACACTCGTGTCCTACCTGACCCTTCCGCCGGGCAGCGATCCCGACGGCGACGGCAAACCCTCATCGGCCGTTCCGATGGTCCTCTTGGTTCATGGCGGTCCGTGGGGCCGCGATTCCTATGGCTACAATTCCTATCATCAGTGGCTCGCCAACCGGGGTTACGCGGTACTGTCGACCAACTTCCGGGCTTCGACAGGGTTCGGAAAGGACTTCGTCACCGCTGGAAACCTCGAGTGGGGCGCCAAAATGCATGACGATCTGCTCGATGCCGTCGATTGGGCCGTCAAAAATGGCATTACGATGCCTGACAAGGTGGCGATCATGGGAGGCAGCTATGGCGGATATGCGACGCTGGCGGGTGTCGCGTTTACACCTGAGAAATTCGCTTGCGGCGTCGACATTGTCGGTCCGTCGAACCTGCAGACCTTGCTAAAGACCATCCCGGCTTATTGGGAAGCGGGCAAAGTGCAATTCTATAAGCGGATGGGCGATCCCAGGACGGAAGAAGGTCGCAAGCTGCTTGACGAGCGGTCGCCGCTTTACAGTGCAGATAAGATTACCAAGCCGCTCCTCATCGGGCAGGGGGCCAATGATCCGCGTGTGAACGTCGCGGAAAGCGAGCAGATCGTAAATGCGATGAAGGCAAAAGGTATTCCGGTGACTTACATCGTCTTTCCTGACGAGGGTCATGGATTTGCGCGTCCGGTCAACAGCATCGCTTTCAATGCGGCGGCCGAGAACTTTCTCGCAGGTTGCCTTGGTGGCAGGGCCGAACCTGTTGGCAAGACGATCAGCGCTTCTTCGGCAAAGGTTGAAGCTGGCGCCTCATTGGTGCCCGGTCTGACCGCACCGAAAAGATAGGTCGCGTTGGACCAAAGTCTTTAATCCCCGCGGTATTCGGGGTTAGGCCAGCCAGGTTTCAAGCCGGCATCCCAATCGTCGCGGACGTTGCCGACGGTTGGGATGCCGCCCGCGTCTTTCAGCATTTTCGCTAGCAGCATGCAGTTGAAAGCCATGAAGGTCGTGTTTCGCTGCGTGAAGACGTTGCCGAAGCCAGCCCGGCTGCCATTGTCGAGCTTGTCGCCGTAGGATGGGCCGGGGCCAGCCTCGCCGATCCAGCCGCAATCTGCTTGGGGCGGGATGGTCATGCCGACATGGCTCATCGCGTAGAGGACGCCGGCCGCGACGTGCTTGATGCCATCTTCATTGCCGGTGACGACGCAGCCTCCCACCTTGCCGTAGAAACGATACTGACCACCAGCATTGGTCTGGCTCGAATGGGCGTAAAGCTTCTCAATAAAGGCCTGCGCTAGTGAGCTCTTTTCGCCCAGCCAGATCGGGGTTCCCAGGATGATGATATCGGCATCCAGGACGGTGTCGCAGATGCGCGGCCAATCGTCATGATCATAGCCGTGCTGCGTCATGTCGGGGTAAACACCTGGCGCGAGATTGAACTGTGAAAGGCGCAGGCGGGAGACCGCGACGGAATGCCGGTGGAAAATCTCTTCGACCACATCGAGCAAGGTATCAGTGTGAGATTGTTCCGCTGACGGCTTCAGGCTCGCATTTACGAGGGTGGCCGTCAGCCCCGCGGCATCGAATTCGCTGGCCTTGCAGATCGCTTCCTGTTGTTCGCTGAGCATGTTGGTGGCTCCCTTTTCATGAGAAGGGATGCTTGGCCGGCCCGATGGTTCCGACAAAATGAATTGGAGATGGCGATCTGAGGATTGCTCAGGATGAAGCGCTGACGGACTGCTCGAAAATTCTAAGAGACAGTATCCATGACTTCTTCAGGTGGCTCTTCCCATTTCCTGGGAGCAATGCGTACGAGAGGATGACCGCAAATGCAGCATTCGCTGATCCAATCGTAATTGACGCGCTTCGCCTTCCTCTTCGACCGGATGTGCGAAGACAAGTGCCGGCAAACCTGTTGCAGGAACGTCCTGCGCTTGTTCAATAGCGGTTCCGGCACTGGTAAAGATCGCATTTTGCCCCCGCAAAAATTCCGTTGTGGTTGTGCGGGATAGGCCAGTCCCAGCTCGGAGCACCGAGGTCATTCAGACAGGGCAGAAACTCGAAACAAAGCCCAAATGGATCCGACCGTACCTGCCGTCCCGCACGGGGGCCTTGTGGACAAGCTTTAGCCGTTAGGGAATCCGTGGTTTCTACGGAGTGCGCGCGCAAGAAACCTCGGGTTTGTTATCCGAAACGTTAACCGCATTGGCAAGTCGGGGAAGTTCGACCATGGGTCGTTAATGGCGAGGGCGGGGCAGAGAGAAACAGGCGGCGTCGACTGGAGCGTTGTGGACGCGCCTCGGCGATGGCTCATTCAATTTATTCTCGTCGCCACCTACGGCTTAATATTTACACTGCTTTGGTCGACATCAGGGGGATGGCAGACGGGGCTTTTCTTCAGTCTGTGGTTTCCCGCAGCTGGGCTGCGCTTCGCGTTTCTTTGGTATCTGGGGTGGCGGTTCGCTCCCGCTGCTGCATTATCGGAGCTGGTGTTTCAACTTGCATTCGGCCGGCCCGAGATCGCGCCGTTTCCAGTCTTGGGCATATTGGGAATTGTCGGCCCCTGCTTGATGTATGGTTTGGCAATCGGATGGATTCGCGGTCGGTTGAGAGTTACGTTCCCGGCCATCGGTAGCGCGCCCCTGCAGTTTGCTGTGGCTGCCGTTGCCGCTCCCATCGTCGCCTGCCTGGGGGCACTCCCCTGGGCGCTGCCCCAAGCGATGACGAACGGTTCCCTTGACGCGCCGCAGCTATTTACCGCTCTCCTGGTTTTCTCGCTTGGCGACACGCTCGGTATCTTGATGCTTGCGCCTCCTCTGGTGTGGCTAGCTGACATGCTGCGCGGACGCGGATTTCCCAAGACACGTTTAAGCCGGAAGATAGCGCTCGAATTGACGATGGTTCAGGCAGCGGCGTGGTGGTTAATCTGGAGTATATCACGCGCTGGTCTGGGCCTAATCATCGTGCCCGCGATGATTGCCGCCGGTTGGACGGGCATGCGTATTGGCAGGGTAGGAGGGTGGGCGGCAACTGTACTTTCCGCTCTCATTCTGTTGCCGCTGAGTGAGCAACAGCTGACTGACCCCGAAAGGGTACGAACGCACATGCTACTGGCAACCCTTGCGGCGGCGGGCTATCTCGCCGGCGCATTCGCAGACGCACAAATCAAGGCACAAGCTGATATCCGTCGCCGCGACCGGTTACTTTACCAAGCCGAACGATTGAAGACGCTGCGCGGAATGTCCGTTGTCGTCATCCACGAAATCAGCCAGCCGTTATCGATCATCGAAATTGAAGCTGCCAACCTTGCGCAGATGACGAAATCACAATCTCCCGATCCTGCTGAACTGCACGAGGCCTCAGCCTTAATCGCCCGCAAGGCCCGAGACCTGTCTAACCTTGTTCGAAAGCTTCGCCGGTTCGGGGAGCGCGATTCCGACGAACGCCAAGAGTTTTTGCTGGACCCAGTGTTGCGGGACGTCCGCCGGATCGCGGAACCCACGGCGCTGAAGGAGAATATCGAACTTTCGTTTCCCTATTTGTGTGAAACGATCGTGCAGGGTCACGACATCGAGTTGCGTCAGGCCCTCCTTAACCTCGTGAATAACGCTGTGGCGGCCGCGCCCGACGGTGCTCGGGTCACGGTCCGTTGCGTCGAGAATGAGCACGAGGTTTGCATCTTGGTGACCAATCCCGTCATTGAAGATAATTCCAAGAGAGGGATGGGGATCGGTCTTGTCGTGGCGAGGTCGATTATTGAGGCCCACGGAGGCCGAATCATAATCAACAAACCCACCGACGGCATTATCGAATTTGCAGTTTTTTTACCTTTGGCGGGGGAGGCTTATGTCTGAGGAGCTCGAGACGTCACTGGTCTATGTGGTGGACGACGACGCCGATTTGGGCGCGTCGATTGCGCGGTTACTGCGGCGCAGTGGATTCGCCGCCGAGCCGTTCCTTTGTCCCCGCCAGTTGCTCTCTGCCTATCGTCAGGCGCCTGCGGCCTGCGTAGTGACAGATGTGATGATGGAAGACATGGACGGCTTTGCCTTTGCCAAGCAGATGCGTGCTCTTGATCCGTTCGTCGCCCTTGTCTTCATGACAGCTTGGCCGACGATCGCCGACGCCGTCGACGCAATTCGCGACTATGGCGGTCTCGATTATCTCGAGAAGCCAATTAAACATGACCGATTGGTGAAAGCAGTTGTTGAGGGCGTTGAGTGGAGTGGCCGGCAACGGGACAATTATAAGCGATTGGCTTTGCTGACGAAACGGGAAAGGGAAGTTTTCGGGCTAGTCGTCAAAGGGTTCTCGACAAAGGAGGTCGCTCGAGAACTGGGGCTCAGTCCGCGAACGGTCGAGAGCCACCGTGCCAGCATCACCGCCAAGACTGCAACAAGCAGCGTAAGAGAGTTGGTCGCGATGTCTGAAGATCTGATCCACAGCGAGTGACATCCCCGTTGCGAGTCACAGGTGCAGCGGCTAGAGAATCAGGATTACAAGTTCCTCTAATTGAAGCTCGGGAGATGCCCCAAAAATGACCGGAAAAACCTGTCCGGGTGATCCAGCCCTCCGTGCGAAAATCGAGCAGGGGGACGGGTTCATTGCTGCTCTCGACCAATCCGGCGGTTCGACACCGGGTGCGCTCAAGGCCTTTGGAATTCCCGATGATCGCTGGAACAGCGACGATGAAATGTTTGCGTTAATCCACGACATGCGCAGCCGTATCATCCGCACGCCCAGTTTTGGTGGCGGAAAGATCATTGGCGCGATCCTGTTCGAGAAAACGATGGATGGGGACATTGGCGGGGATCCCGCTCCTGAAGCGCTCAAGGAACGCGGCATCGTGCCTTTCCTGAAGATCGATAAGGGGCTGGAAAGTGAGCGGGACGGCGTCCAGCGAATGAAGCCGATTCCGGGTCTCGACGACCTTCTCGACCGGGCCGTTGAAAAAGGCATGTTCGGCACAAAAATGCGTTCGGTCATCAAGTTAGCCGACGAAAAGGGGATCGCTCACGTCGTGGAGCAGCAGTTTGCTTTCGCGCGCCAGATCCTTGAAAAGGGCCTCGTTCCCATTGTCGAGCCTGAAGTGTCGATCAATAGCCCACAGCGTGAGGCGGCCGACCGGATCCTCCTTCGAGAAATCATTACTCAGCTCGAGAACCTGGCTGACGGTCAATGCGTCATGCTCAAGCTCACTCTTCCCTCGGAGCCGAACCTGTTCGCGCCGTTGGTCAATCATCCCAAGGTGCTAAAGGTCGTCGCGTTGTCAGGCGGTTACAGTCGCGGCGAGGCCGTTCAGGAACTAGCCAAGAATAACGGCATGATCGCAAGTTTCAGTCGCGCTCTACTTGCCGACATCAAGGATGATATGAGCGACGAAGAGTTTGACTCTGCATTGGGTCAGGCCATCGACGAAATCTACGAGGCCTCGGTCGTCTGATTTCATCGCGAAGTACGCAAAACGGGACTGCTGCTGCAAGAATCGCCTCTGGTGATTGCGCTCCAGGATCCGGCTTTGCGAAATGACCAGAACGTGGGACATGTGACGGGGAAGGTCTCATGATGGGTCTATCGCTAAAAGTGCCAGGTAAAGATCGGGCGTGCGTGCGTCGTGCGTACGTCTCGGCTGCTATGACTGCGCTTCTTCTTTGCAGCGGCATGGCCAAGGCCGCCCCGGATGCAGCGCTTGCGGCAGATCGCCAAATTGCGCCGAAGGTGATCTTGGATGAACGCAATGGGTCGGAAATCGACGCATTCTACGAGCGCCGCGCCGACAAGCCGCTTTGGTTGGACGGGACTTCCGGTGACGCTCCCCAGCAACTTCTTCGATTGTTGAATACCAGCGACGTCGATGGAGTCAGCCAAGGTTTCGAAGTCGGTTCACTCCTCGGTCTCATAAGCGAGGCTAAGACCGGCGGAGCGGCCGCGAAGAAACGAGCGGAGATCGCCCTTAGCCGCGCTTTCGTGCGCTACGCGCAAGCGATCCAGCGCGATCCCAAGGTTGGCGTAATCTATGTCGATGATGAGCTTCGACCAAGTCCGCTACTCGCCACTGAATTATTGCAAGCAGCAGCTGATGCTGTGTCGCTTTCAAGCTTCATTCGCGAGATTGGCTGGATGAATCCGATCTACGCCAGTTTGCGCGAAGCGAAGCGCCAAGGATCGAGAGAAGAAAAAGAGCGCCAACTTCTCGGCATCAATCTCGAGCGGGCGCGAGCAATGCCGCGCACAATGGGGCGATATGTCCTCGTCAACACCGCGAGCCAACGCTTGTACATGTTTGACGACGGCAAGATTGTCGACGAAATGAAAGTCGTGGCGGGGCGTGCCAATGCGCAGACGCCGCTGATGAATGCGTTCATCCGCTACGCTATCGTGAACCCCTATTGGGATGTTCCTTCGGACCTGGTGGTAAGGCTCGCGCCTAATGTCGTCGCGCAAGGCAAGACTTATCTCCAGAATAAGGGATACCAGATCGTCTCGGATTTCAGCGATTCACCAACAGTAATTGATCCCACGACCATCGACTGGCCTTCGGTCGCCGCCGGTCGCACGGCGGTGCAAATGCGGCAGCATCCCGGGCCCGCGAACTCAATGGGCAGTGTGAAGTTCATGTTTCCAAACACGCAGGGTATTTGGCTCCACGATACGCCCAGTCGAGAACTCTTCGCCAATAGTACGCGTCTGGAAAGTGCAGGTTGTGTACGCTTAGAAGACGCGTGGCGACTAGGCAGATGGTTGTTTGGAAAGCCGATCAAGCCGGTCGGAAAGAAGATCAATCATCAGTTGGCGCTGCCAGACCCCGTTCCGGTTTTCATTACCTATCTGACGGTATTCCCCGAGGGACCCAAAATGAATTTCGTTCAAGATATCTACAAGCGCGACCTTCCTCCGCTGAGATAAAATGCGCCGTTTCGCGAGGTCAGAGGTGATCGCCCTCCGCGCTATCCATCCGAGAGGAAATCCATGCATCGGCGATCCGCGCAGGAGTTCCCGCAAACAACCGGTCAAATAGCTTTGCAGCGCCCGCCGCGGTATAGCTTCCATTGACGACATTCGGCCAATAAGCGGCGTCTTCGCGTCGAATGACCTGTGTGACCTGCGCCGGGACCTTTTCTATCCCCATGGCAGCTGCCATCGCGAAGCGGTGTTGGCCGTGCTGAATTAGCCAGCGACACTCCTGATCACGTCGCAGCGCGCAGACTTGGAGAGGTTCGCGACCTCCCAGGCCCAAGAAGCCCTTGGCTTTCACGGACCGGGCAAGCCGGCTTATTCTAAGGGCCTCCATTGAAAGCTTAGCCGGTTTCACCGGACCGAATGTTGTCATTCCGTCGCTAGGATCGACCGAAAAGCCATTTTGAAGACCTTCGAAAACGGCGACCCGCTGTCTAGAGCTACGAATTTCCTCCGGCGTAACGTGTGTCCAAGGCATCACGTAATCGGTCGGGGCTGCGCCGACTAACCCTGGAGCATCATCGGGTTCCAAATCGAGAACGTCGAGCGCCGAGGCTGGCTGCACGACCGCATAATATTGGTCGAGGATGTCCGAGACCCGGGTGTTCGTTGCGTCAGCCGCTTCAAGCGCGGCCAGAGACGCGGGCACAAATGGATGGAGCGTTCCCGCTAAGGGAAGACAGATCGGATCAAACGCGCGCACATCTTCAATCAAGACATCGAAGATTGTGTAGCCCCGCTTTCGAGGGTGATATTCGAACGTAACCGGATCAGAACCGTCTTTTGCAAAGTGCACTTTCCCACGAGACGGCGCTCGCCGGACTTCATATCCTAAGCGATTGATCGCCAGTTTGGCCAGGCTGCGGATCAGCGCCATGATGAAATTCTGCAATCAGGTCTAATGAAAGTATTAGATTTCGGCATCAACGTCTCACCAAAGAATTTTGCGTTTGCCTAGCTTTGCCCAGAGCTTTGGCTCGGAACGTGCCGCGAACCCAACCGGCACGCTTTTTCACCAGTTCGTTCGCTAGGCAGCAGCCGAAGAAAATGGCGATTGCGATCCACTCGCTCAGATACGGATGCCCAGCATCACCCGACAGCCAGACACGAAATAAGGGCATGATCGGTAGCGGCGCGATCCACTCGAACGCGATGGGCAAGACCCATATCTCGGGGCTTCTCGCGTAATACAGTAGGGTAGCCGCCCAGCGCAGAAGCAAAGCAACATAAAAAGCGACGACAAGAAGGAAGGCAAAAATGCCTGCGTGAACCCAAGCGCCCAAAAAGAGATTGTGGATCGGGCGGCCGTCAACAAGGAAATAACCGGCGCCGGTTATTGGATGCTGCTCGATCGAAGCCAGTGCCGAATCATATTGGCCCATTCGAGCGGAGGTTGAATAATCATCGAAGGCAAATCTCTCACCCAGGGTATTCGAAGCCGCGGAATCGCCAAGGGACAGTTGTGCAGCGAAAATTCCCAAAGCTACAACGGCGAGAATTTTAAGTGAGATAGAGACTGCCTTCTTCCCGGGATGCATAACTGCGCCGACCACTGTCGCCACGATCATGCTTAGCGCGGCCACAATCAAAACCGAGCGCGTATTCAAGAGAATGAGTAGCACCGCGGCCACTACCAAAAAAAATGTTCCCAAGAAATCACGTTGCGGCGACTTGGAAGCGCTTCGAAAGACGAGACCGAGCACGAGCACGCAGGCGGCAATGTCGTTTTTGCGCGCCGCAGAAATCTCGAGGTCGGCTTTGGGATCGACTGAATTGAAAATGTCTCGGAAGAAAGAGTAAGTGACGAACTTGAGATTTCCGTCGCTGACGAAGTGATAAATTGCGTCGTACCAGCTAAGACCGATGCCACGGGCCATCATCTCGATCACGATGATAAAGACAGCGATGCCAAGGCCGGCCCCGATCCTTAGAATCTGTCTAATGTCGCGTGCAGTCGCTACGCAGGCGCCCAAAGCTACACCGCCAACAAGATAGAAGATTTGCCTCGGGGCAATATTTGCGCCGTCGGAACTCAACAAGACGGCGAGCAGGATTGGCAAATATACAGCCCAAGGCGCAAGCCAGCTGATATTGCTTCGTAGATAAGCAGCCACACCAGCAATCTTACGGGGTCCTGTGAACACGAAGAGTGTCACAAGAAGCAGCGTCACGTATGGCACCTGAACGGTGAACGGTCCAACGCGTGCCAGAGCGACCCATTGAATACACAAAGTCGCCAGTAATATCGTGACCGGATGGAAGAGGGCGGCGGTCACCGAAAAGCCTCTAGCTCTTCCCTCTCCCCTGAGTGCTTCCGGGATATCGAGGCATCATAGACCTTAAGCAATTCGATCATGTGATCTTCGTGCGTCGGAAGTCGGCGACCTCTCGCTTGCGCTTCCTCGCTGTAAATTTTTACGAGCTGGTCGGATTTCATCCGGTTGATCGCGGTCGTCCATGCTTCGACATTTCCGGCTTCGACCAATTCGCCGCCGACCCCGTCGCCCACCAAAGACGCGGCGACACTGCTGCGCGAAGCCAGGACCGGCAGACCTGCGCGCAAGGCATCTGCGACGACCAGGCCGTAAGTTTCGTACCAAAGACTAGGGAAAACGAGACAGCGTGCTTTTTGCATCTCTTCCCTGAGTTGATCCTGCGTCAGCCAGCCAAGCATCTTTGCGTTGGGATTTGCCCGGAGGATCGCGTCATGCTGATCGCCTTCGCCGCAGAACTTTATCGGAACGCCAGCCTTGAAAGCCGCGCTTGCGGCGATCAGCGCACCCTTCTCGGGAGACAGCCGGCCGACAAAGAGAAAGTCCTGATTCTTTTCAGAAGCCACTCTGTGCGCGGGCGCGGGGAGTGAAGGATTGGGCAGATAATGCCAGCGCGCCTTCGGTGGTACGTACGAACCGAGAATTTCGCGTTGCTCAGCGGCCAGATAGATCACCTCGCGCAGATCTCGCGGCATCTGGCCAGGTCCCCACAATACCGCTTGGCGAGCCATGCGCCACAGTTTGTGATGGTAGCTCCGCGGATCGCAATTCGTTGTGGCGCAAGATACTCCAAGGGCCCGTCTTTTGCAGATCTCGCCTGCGCGATAATCGTAAAATCCGCCATTTGGACACGCCAAAAAATATTCGTGAAGAGTGTAAACGTGCGCCGCTTTGGCCCGCGTTACGATGGGCCCGATGCTGGGCGAAAGAGCCTTGGCCCAACCATGGACATGGATGACGGTAGAGCCGGGATCCCTGCGGTCGAGGCAGCGCGTGAGTGCTCTGGCCGCGTCCCGGTTCCAGATCCCTTTTGTTGAAGCACGCAGCCGGTTGTGGTCAGAAAGGATATCGTGGTCCCCGACAATCTCACACTCCACCCCTGCTGTCGTCAGTCGATCATCGACGGGGCCTCGTCCGGCAACCAGACAGACATCAAGTCCGCGCGCTTTCAGGTGAAGCGCGGTCTCGATCGCAATCTTCGATTGCCCTCCGTTTACCCAAGCGAAATCGTTGAGCAGAATTACGCTTTGTACTGAATTGCCCGGAGCGCCGAATGTCTGCTGCGCGTTCACGGCGCAATCGGTTTCGTAGTAGAAATCACGCTATGCGAATTCCTGTTCTTGGGTGAAAGATACGCTGCCCACGCGATGACGGCCAGGCGGAAGACGGACGATCCGAGAATGGCGTAACCCGCACCGATCAGTCCCGTAGTGGGTACCAACCAAATCAGGAGTCCAAAGCAAATCAGGACCGACAGGAACTCGCGATAGAGAAAGGCCCAATACTGCCTCGCGGCGTGCATTAGGCTCTGTGGGACGATTCCGATCAGCTTGGCAGCAAGCGAGAGCGCAATAAGCATCAATAGGTAACTGGCATCAGCAAGGTCCGGCCCAAACAGGAAACCGAGTGTCCATTTTCCCGCAACCGCGACGAAGAGGATCCCGACGATCGACGCTCCCGCGGTAAGTCCCAAAAGTACAAGTTGGAGTTTTCTTAGATCGCTCGGGCAGTCGGAATGCCTGAGGTGAGCAAAGCGATTGATGAGAGGCTGCGAGATAGCTGAAATGATGATTGAGCCAGCCTGCTGGAAATAGGCGATGATCGTCAGAATGCCGACCGAATGAAGGCCGAGAAAGTGTTCGACGACTAGCCGGGGCATGCTGTTGAGCAGTGCACCAAGCCCGAAACTGCCACCTAGAGGGGCAACCTCACGGACAAGCTTCCACACGCGCGGCCCATCGGTGCTTGGCAAGACCAGCTTTCCCTCCGCCATCTTGCTCGCCGCGGGATAGTCGATCAGCAGTGCAATGGCCGCCCAAGTTACAAGCTGTGCCATGAACGCGACGGCGACTGGCGCGCCGAGGAGAAGCAGGGCGACAAATAGCGGTAAGGCGATTGCACCGCGCAGGATGAGGGAGAAGGTAATCTTGTCCGGTCGGGCGGCCTGCATGAAGGCGCCGTACGACAGGTTGCTGATTGACTCGAACGCCTTCATGAGCGCCACGACGGCGATGATCAGCATGGTGTGAGTGGTGTGGGCAAACAAATAACCCACACCGATCGAACCCGCCACTCCTAGAAGCGTAAAGACCCCGACCATCCCGCCATAGGCATCGAATCCGTGGAGCCGACCAACATCACTGGACTGGCTAGCTCGCCCGCCCATGTTCACGATCATAAAAAATGGGGTGCTGAGTGCCAGCGCAAGGCCGAATTCGCCGACCGCTGCTGTTCCGCGCAATTGGGTTAGCGCAACGAGAACCGCAAGTTGCGAGCCCAGATAGAAGATTTGACCGAACACCGAATGTCCGATCGCTCGGCCTATTGGCAAGCCGATATCAGGCGCGCGCGCGCTGTTGGTCGGGCTAAGGTTTTGCATTGCAACTGACGGGGTTGCCCGCTTTCAAATGCGATGTTCCGTTCGTCTTGCTCAATGTCATGGAAGGGTAGTGAGCGCTGCTGAGGACGTCCGCGTAGGCGCTGCAGGTCAATTCATTCATCTTATCGGAACGATAGCGTTCTTCCCACCTTGTGCGACCAGACCTTCCCAGTGGTGCGAGGGTTTGGCGATCCAGAGAACGAAAAATCTCGTCCAGAGATCCGGGATTGTCGAGGTCAAATATCCGCCCACCGATGCCATCCCCGACAATCTCGGGAATAGCACCGCGATTGCTACCAATCACGGGCACGCCAGCGCGAAGAGCCTCAATTGCGACAATCGGAGCGGCATCCCAGCGGGATGGCATGATTACCGCATCCATCCTTTCCATCAAATTGAGCGTGGCGTCGCGCTCGAGCCAACCATGAAAATTGACATTGGGAAGGGACTTTCTGGGCCGTGCGCCAGACGACAGGATACCGTCCCCAACTATTTCAAAGATGATGTCGTCTCGTTGAATTCGCTGGATCGCCTCAAGTAGAATGTCGATCCCTTTTTGACGGTCGTGTCGACCGAAAAAACCAATACGAAGCGGCCCGTCTTTGACCTCGTCGACAGACTGCGGCGTCCAGGAGATGCCGTTGGCGAGCACCTTCATCCTGTCGGCAGAGATCCCGTATTCAACGGCAAGGTCGAATTCGGTTCGGCTGTTTACATGAAGAAGATCTGTCATCCTCGCGAGTGCCCGCTCAACGGCGGCGTAGCCCAGCCGTTTGGCTTTCGAAACTTCCATCGCGAACGACCAACCGTGCGGACAGTATATTATCCGCGGTCGCTTGTTTCTTAGCGCCAGGCGAGCACGAATAAGCGCACCTGCGTAAGTTGAATGAAGATGCACAAGGTGAGGATCGCGCTCGTCGATTGCGTTCATCACCGTGCGGGTGAAGTCGAGCAGTGCCGCCGGGCTGCGCGCCGCCGAATCGAATGTGATCAGCTGACCCGGGTCCACGCGGGGTAAATGCGCAGCCCCTTTCGGCACAACCCAGGCAACGTTGTCGCGCCCATAAGCCGCCGTTTGGTAGTCCGCGATTTCCTCGAAATAAGACGCGATTCCACCGGCTGTTGATTGGGCAATATGGAGAATTCGAACGCCATCCGCTTGCCGATGAGAAGTACCTGTCATTCCGTCACTCACGCGCCCTGCGGAACCAGTACTCCAGGCGTTTCATTATCATCATTGTCGGCGTCGTCAGTGGACTGATCGTAGCCGTAATAGTCCAAGAGGTAGCTTGATCCGAAATCCGCCTTTGTAATGTCAAACTTCACCAAAACCGCGCCGATCAGTCTTGCACGCGCAGCCCCAAGTCGGCGGATCGCCCCCTCGATCGCCCCGCGTTGTGATCTGTTCGCTTCGATGACGAGCAGCGTAGCATCGACTATCGAAGCTAGTCGGGGTGCATCTGCCAGGCCCAGGGTCGGCGGACTATCGATAATGATCTGGTCGTATTGCTTGCTGAGATAAGCCAGCATCGTGCGCATTGCCGGACCCGACAGAAGCTCGGCCGGACTTGGAGGCTTTGGCCCAGCGGGCATCAGCATCAACCCGGGAATGTCGGTTTTGTGGATAGCTGATTCAACGGACATTGGCCTTGTCAGGAAGTTGCAAAGACCAGGCGTTTTGGCGAGGTTGAAATGCTTGTGTAGCGACGGGCGGCGTAGATCGGCGTCGATCAACAGGACAGTGCGGCCAGCTCGTGCGGCATCGCGGGCCATGCAGACGGCGGTGGTCGACTTGCCTTCGCCCGGTCGGCTGCTGGTGATCAGAAGAGTCTTAGGAGTTCCCCCTTCTGTCGACAGTTCGACCGAGGCCTGAACGGACTGATAGGCTTCGGAGATCTGCGATCCCGGGTTCGCCAATTCTCTTCCAGTGTTTGCCTGATTGGCGATGCGCGGGACATGACCGAGCAGAGGTAAACCAAAGCGGTCTTCGACCTCGTCAGGTGCCCTCACGCCGTCCTGGAACAACTCGCGAACGATGATCACGCCGGCAGCAACGAACATTCCAAGCAGCAACGATAATGTCAGGAAAAGGAACGGCCTGGGCGATACAGGCAGAAGAGGAGCCGAGGCACGGTCAATGATCGAAATATTGTTGGACGTGATCCCAGCCTGCGCGCTGACTTCCTTAAAGCGTTGCAAGAGACCGTCATAAAGCTCGCGATTGGTCTCTACTTCCCGCTTGAGAATGTTGTAGCGGATGCCGAGCTGCTGCTCGGCGAGACTGGCGCCTTTCAACCGCTCAACGGTCTGGGAAATCTGCGATTCCTGTCGCCGTGCGATGTCGTACTGGTTGCGGATCGAGTTGCGGATGCCCGTAGCGAGAGTACCAATCTGACGGTCGAGTTCGGTGATTGCGGCGAACGCCTGTTTAACGGCCGGGTGGTCAGCCTTGCGGCGCTGGAGCTCTTGTTCATAGGTGGAACGAAGCTCGGCGCGACGCTGCGTCATTTCCTGGATAGCAGGATTGCTGAGGACTTCGGGCAAATTCATCGTTGGAGTGGCCTGCGCGGCGCGCCAGCGACCTTCCGCCTGCATCCGCGCAGCCATCACCGTCGATAGGGACTGGTTGATATCGATGAGATTTGCGCTGGTCAGCGAGCGGGGAGCATTGTTGGACATGCTGTTCGGATCGCCGCCGCCTGCACTTGGATCAATGAGACCGACCGATCGCCCATAATCGAGCAATGCCCGCTCAGATTCTTCTAGCCGTCCCTTGGTTAGCTCGAGCTGTTCTTCGAGGAATTCCTTTGAATAAGCGGAGGTCTCGAAATGGCGCTTAAGGTTGCCCGAAATCAGGTTTTCCACGTAGCGATTGGCAATCTGCGCTGCCAGCCTTGGATCACCGTTCTCGAAGCTGACCGGTACGACGCGCGAGTTGCGCGGGAGCGAAACGACGAGATTGTCGCGAAGGGCCTCAATTACCTTGGTCTGCCGCTGATCTGGGCTCGCTGTGATGTCCTGTGACTTCAGAAAATTGTCATTCTTCGCCAGGCCGAGATCGTTCGACACGAGTTCTGCTAGCGCCCTGCTGTGAAGGATATCGACGTGCGTCTGAAGAAGCCGGTCGATTTCCTGTGGATGACTGAGCGGTTGATAATCTTCCGTCCCCAGGACTTTGACCGGCTGGTTATTGATTTCGATGCTCGCCGTCGCGCGGTAGGTCGGATTGGTCAAAAATAGCGCGAACACGCCGAGCAAGACACTGGCAGCCAGGATCGCCATGATCACGTAGCGATTGCGCCAAATTGCCGACCATACCGCTCTCAGGTCAAAGACGTCGCCGGGCGGAGGGCCATAGAGGAAACCGGGCGTGTGCGCGGTCGTTCCGTCGGAATAAGCCGGCTGGCGATTGCCAGGACCCTCAAAGCGTTCGAGATAAGAATTGTTCATTGGACGTTCCCGTCGAAGCTATCTTTAAAGTACCGGCAGGATTGGCCGGAAGACATTGAAGAGGGGCGCAGTGGAAAGGATGTTGCGCCAGAAGCGCTTCGCGGACGAATAGCCGACTACCACCAGGTCGTTACCCTGAATGACCGGATCAGCCGCTTCGCCGCGCCGGATGCTTGCGACATCGAAGACGGCGCCCATTCTCTGGCCATCAATATTGCGGAATACGACGACCTGGTTGAGCGTGGCGAACTGGGTTTCGCCCTTCGCCATCGACATCACATCGAGAAGCGTGGTGGGGCCGTTGAGCTGAAAAACCCCCGGCTCGGTAACCTCTCCCTGGATGGAAACTTTTTGCGAAACCGATCCTGCGACCGTGACGGTGACCTGCGGGTCGCGCAGATATCGTTCACCGAACAACAATTCGAGTTCACGCGACAATTCGGATGCCGTTTTGCCCTTGGCGGCGACGGTGCCGACCAGCGGAAGGGCAAGGCGACCCGAAGCGTCAACCTGGATCGCTTTTTTCGACAGGTCGGGTTCCTGGAACACCGTGATGTCGATCGTGTCGAGCGCGCCGATCCGGTAATCAGCCGAGGTGTTCGTCGCGTTCTGCGCTGCCGGGATGATTTGATACGCTGCCTGGCCGCTACTGACATTGGGAGCGAGGCGTTGATTGGAGGCGCAGGCGCTCAGGGCGATCGCGATGATGGCTAATGACGTTCTACGCATCTTGTCCTCCCAGTCGCGGGTGACCCCGCGAGCCAGTACGTTAACATTTGATTCTACAAGTGAAAATACACGAAAGATTAACGCGACATGCGCGTGATCCGAATATCATCCACCGCAAAATCCAAGGGAACGGTACCATTGGCATGTGTGAGTGCCAGTTGCTGGATCGGACAGTCTTGGTTTGGGACATTGAGGAATCCGGCATGGAACTGCCAGCTTCCCGACCCCGATCCCTTCGTAATTACCGAGTCGCGATGCTCGGATCCTTCGCAGCGAAGGCTCCAACGCCAGGGTGCCTGTTCCTTGCTCTCAGTCCGAGCCCGGTATGAGAAACGATACGTGCCAGAAGGCAACAAGATCTGCTGGCGGAGCAGCAAGTCGCGTTTCTCTGCGTGAACGCTCAAGACCCGGTTGGGCGATCCTGGCGTGGAATTCTCGACGCTGACGGCGGCACGGTTCTCACGTGGGACGTACCAATATTTCGGGTAAGACGGGCCGCGCCTATCACTATTGTCCTGAAAATCGCCATTGGCGACGAGCTCATCGCTCTTTTGCAGCAGACCCCAATATCTTTGCGCTGCAGTGTATTGGCGTGCAGAAATCATCGCATCGAGGAGCGGCCGCCCCTCTTCTAGTGAGGCGGGGGCGCGACTTTCCTTCAAATCCTTGATCATCTTCAGCCACGCGTCTTGTGCGTCGGGGGCCAGTTTTTGACTGTCGCTAAATAACGTCGAGCGCCAGTCCGGTTGAGTTGCGAGCAGCTTTGCCAATCGACCAGGCAGGGTGTTGGTCGGATCGCTCAGAAGCTGGGTCAGAGCGGGTACTACCAGCTTGCCCTGTCGGAACAGACCTTCTGCGCGCTGGAGGGCCTTTTCGGGTTCGTGCGACTGCTTCGCCGCTTCGATGGCCCAAAGCTGTGTCAGTCCGTCCCGCCAACCCAGGACAACGGCAATCTGCATGAGTGCTTGTCCCTTGCCGATCTCACCTCCGGCCAATTTCGCCAGACCTGCCGATCGGACTGCGGGCGCTGAAATTGGCGACAAGGCGAGGGCGGCTCGTGCGTGTTCCAATGATCGTTGCGGATCGTTGGCCAGCATGGCTTGAGTAGCCAGGCGTTCATGTGCCAGCGTCGACCACGACGCCCATTGCTTTGCGCGCAGATCGTCACCCTTCAACAGAAGGCGGTTCGAGAAACCGGCTTGTATGGATAGATATGCGAAGACTGAAAGCGTCACGAAGATCGCTACCAGTTTGACCCATCGTGCAGAGAGAAACGACCACGATGTCGTGCGCGGTTTTTCGGCAACGAGTAATGTTTCCAGAGGGGCAAGGAGGAGAGCGACAAACAGTGCGAAGAGGCAGGAGAGCGCCGGCATTCGCAGCGGGTAGTCAACCAGCGAAGCTGCCAGCAATATGGCGATCCCCAGCGAAGCGGCGGCGCGCAACGAACCATATTCTTCCTGGGGTGAACGCCGAAAACTCCTGACCATATGAAATCCAAGGAAGCCGAGCGCGGTGACAAGCAGAGTCGCCCCCAAAACGCCGCCTTCCAGCAGGATCTCGAGATAGTCATTGTGGGCATGGTTGATGACCTGCGGGACGACCGATTCAAGGCTCTCCGCAGACTGGTAGACTGGGACAAAGGTGCCAAATCCAGTCCCCGCAAATCCGTAATGCGTCAGCGCCCAGCGAATATCTTCCCAGTAGCTGAAGCGGGGATCATCGAGACTTGAGAAACGTGCAAGCTGCGCATCCAGAAAACCATCTGCGACAAGAAAGAATGCCAAAGTCGCAATGAGGACCGTTGAGCCGATCGCAAGCTTGGACCCGGCGTGACGAAAGAAGATGACGATGAGCGAGGCGGCGACCACAATTGGCAGGAGTGCCATTCCCATTCGCGAGGTCGTGGCCAACACCGATATTCCCAGCAGCAGGATCGCGGACAGACAGGCAACGACCCAAGGCGTGCGCGCTTTACCCAAAGCGATCTGGTGGCCAGTCAGAAATGCGACAACCGGGATCGAGGCCAGCAGAAATGCTGCGTGGTGGTTGCGGTTGACGAACAGGCCGACCGACGAGCCGCTGTGACCTGACGGGTAAGGCATCAGCCATCCATCCGTGGCAAACTGGATGACCCCCAGGAACGCAGATACAGATGCAAAAGCGAGAACGATCACCAGAAGCTGCACGCGGTTGCGCAATGGCAGAGAGAGGGTTGCTATAAAGATGGCGGCCGCTGGCAAGAGGTTGGTCAAGGCCCGAACAGTTCCTTCGACATCGAGCGTGAGAGGACGCCAGCGCGCGACATTGAGCGCTGCATCGACTTCCTGAGCAACATTACGACCGGCCAGGTGAGACCATATCGAAGGAGGCAAAGGCACGAGTTGAAGTAACGGGAGCAGCATCGCGGTGCCCAGCAGGCCGATCGCGAACTTTTCCTTGCGCGAGGGATGCCAGTTCCGGCGGACTATGAAGATCCGTGCGACGAGCGCTAGCGAACAGACTTGCAGCAGCATCTGCAGCAGCGGGAAATTCACGCCGGAGCCACCGACTGCCAATGCGAGCGCAAGGACCGCGCCGACCAACCAGGTGTCTGTGTCACGCGCCATCTTCATTTCCCCGTTCGCAACCCCAGCCCCTTGGAAGCGGCTGGGCGAATTCGTGTCAATGGAAGAGGTTCCACAGCACCTAACCGCTTCGTAACCTATTTGCAGGAGAATTGGACGCTTCAACCGGGAGCGGCCCAATGCGACCTTCGTATCGACAACTTGCGATGATTGTCGGCATCACTGCCGGAACGTGCATCCATGCCAATGCGAGTGCCCGTCCGATATCAATCCGCGCGCTTGCAGCTGAAGAGGTGCGGCTCGCGGCGATCGCAAACCGGATCTCGCTTGTGAATCCCCAGGCCTGCGCGACACGCGAGAATGTGACCGGTTTGGTACTGCATGATCTCACTCGTTACGAGCGCGACTTGCGAGGTGCGGTGTCTCAGTCGTTTTCGCTGGGTGGAGGGATCGGTGTTCTGGGCGTCGTGCCGGGAAGCGCGGGAGCTCGGGCAGGTTTGAGCATCGATGATGAGATCGTCGCGGTCGGTGGACGAAGTGTAGAGATCCCCGATGCCAGTGCCAGGCCCAAGTCGTATGGCAGGATCGCCGAATTTGAACGGCAATTGCAGTCACAGCTTCTCTTGGGATCGGCGAGCCTCACCATTCGTCGTGCGGGGAAAACGATGCAGGTTAACCTGCCAGCGCAGCCAGGGTGCGGAGGAAAATTGGTTCTATCGAGCTCTCCGGTGCTTAACGCGTGGGCGGACGGAGAGCATGTCATCGTAACAACGGGAATGAGCGCTTTGGCGCGATCGGACGATGAAATCGCATTCGTCATCGCACATGAGATGGCCCACAATATCCTGCGTCACACCGCCGGTCGAAACGCGCAGGCATTCCTCTTTGGCGCGAGCCGTGTGAAAAACGGAGAGATTGATGCCGACCGGTTTGCCGTACAATTGATGGCAGGCGCCGGATATCAGCCTGCCGGCGGAATTTCGTTTTTAAAGAACGCGAAGAAGCGGTTGTGGTGGAGTTTTTCGCTTGATCATCCGGGGTTTGGCAGCCGCATCAAGGTCGTCACAAAAGCGATGAAGGCCAATGCGCTGGCAGCGGCCGCAGCGGGGAATCAGGAACAGTCCTTTGCGGGAAACATGCACAGGGTCGCGCGCCTCGAACCGACGCCCCCAACAGCAGCTTTAAGTAAGTGAGGTCTCTTGGATCTTAAGCCGGACTGACCGGACGATCCTTATCCTTGTCGGTGGCCACGATCAAAATCAGCCCACCCACCGCGAGCAATGGAAGAAGGAAGGGCAGCCCGAAAAAGCCGCGCCTTGCCTGCGCAACCGGCACTGCCGGCTCGGCGATCACGTCAGGAAGCGGCGCAACCTGCGCAACGTCGTCGAGAACCGGAAGAACCGGACGACAATCCTGCGGTCGAATTTGCGCGAAGGTCGGCGTGGCGACCAACGATACTGCGACGATGAATGTCAGCGCCTTCTTCATGGCGTGTGCTACTCCGGTAACGCTAGTTAGTTAACAACAATTAACTACGAATTGTCCGAAAATCTACCGCCGATTTCGACCTGTCGCTGAATTGCCCCAAAATGGGACGAAAGTGATCAGTAGGCTTTGGGATGGACGAGGACCAAGAACGTCTTTGCAATGATTTTCAGGTCGCGCCAGATTGTCCAGCCGGTGACATATTCGAGATCTGCCTGAAGTCGATTGGTCAGATCGTCACGGCAGGCTGTTGCTCCGCGAAAGCCGCGTACCTGAGCCAGGCCAGTGATCCCCGGCTTGATCGAATGACGCTCAAAGTAGCGGCGGTCGATCTTCCAGAACAGCGCGTTATCGGCGGTCGATGCCAACGCGTGTGGACGAGGGCCAACAAGGCTCATCTCGCCTGATAGAACGTTGAAGAGCTGGGGCAGTTCATCAAGACTCGTGCGCCGAAGGAACCGGCCAACACGAGTTACGCGGATGTCGTCGGGCGATGTCGAGCAAGCGCCTTTGGAATCGCTGCGCTCCGCGTACATGCTGCGAAACTTGTACACATTGAACATGAGGTTGTTCTGGCCGACGCGTTGCTGCCGAAAGAGAATGGAGCCGCGCGATTCCAGTTTGATCGCGACCGCAATGATCAGCATCAGAGGAGCGGAAATGACGATGGCGGAGCCAGCGATCGCCAAATCAACGATCCTCTTCAAGATCTTGTCGTACACATTGAGCGGCCGACTGCTGGTCACCAGCGTTGGCTGACCATGCCGTTGGCGCATTGACACGGCTCCCAGGTCCGCAAGTTCAGGCGCGAGAACCTCGACGTCGACCGCCATGCCACGAAATGCCTGTGCCCAACGGCGACGCTGCGCCGGCGCGCACGCGATCACGACGCTATCGAATGGTTCGACAATCT
>CAWARI010000005.1:0-32203 GCA_963784395.1 uncultured Alphaproteobacteria bacterium
TGGATTTTTTCCGAACGAGCTGGGAGGCAAGTCGTGCTGAAGATCCTGATTGTGGAAGACGACGCGCAGCTTGCGACGACGCTGAAATTCCTTGTCGAGGACAATCCTCGCTATCGTGTCGTTGCGAAGGCCGACGATCTCGACAGTGCCATCGCTGCCGCCGAGGCATATAATCCCGATCTCGCACTGGTCGATTTGCAACTGGCGCGCGGCTCGACCGGATTTTCGGTCGCGGTCAGACTCGGCGATTTCGATATTCCCTGCCTGTTCGTCACCGGCAAGGCGCCCGGCTTTGCGATGCCCGACCTGGCGCTGGGTTGCCTGTTGAAGCCATTCACCGCCGAAGACGTCCACCGCAGCCTGAACATGGCCGAAGATGTCATGCGTGGACGTGAGACTTTGCGTCCGAAATTGCCGCCGAACTTGATGATTTACGACGGCATGGACGATCACACTGCGGGCGATTCAGACAAAAAGATTGGCGACGGCTTCATTCCGTCGAAGCGCAGTTTCAAGACCCGAATTGAACATTGGATCGCGGGAACCCAGGTCTAGGCTCCCGTCATTTTCGCGAACACCGCAACGCCGCTCAAGTTGCTGAATGGTCGCCGGAGCGTATCCGTCTGGCTTTCCTGCCATAATGGCGAAAGATGGGTTTCGAGTGACTGCATCGCCGCCACGTTGAGCGAATAGAAGACCTGTTTCGCTTCGCGCCGCGCATCGACCAACCCTGCCGAACGGAGAATAGCCAGTTGCTGCGAAAGCGCTGGCTGGATGACATCGGTCGCCTGTTCGATTTCCCCGACATTGCGCTCACGTTCGGCAAGCGCGCGCACGATCGCGAACCGTGCAGGGTGTGAAAGCGCCTTGAGCGATTCGATCAGATCGCCGCTCACTGGTCTTCCTCGGCATAAAACCAGGCAATCGGATCTTCACTGGCGTAAATATCGTCAAGCGTTGGCTGGGGAAGCCGCAACAATGGTGACCCCGGCGTCCAGCCTTCGGGCGCTAGCACCGCTCTCGCATCGCTCGCCTGCAGCGCCGCAACCAACCGGACCATCTCATCGACCGATCGTCCGACAGAGGAGGGATAGCAGGTGGTTGCTCGGATCCTCCCTTCCGGATCGATGAAGAATGTCGTTCGCACCGCGCTGCTGTCCGACGATTCCGCGCCCACCATCCCGTAAGCAGCGCCGATGACCAAGGTGGGGTCCTCGATGATCGGGAATCGGACTTCGACGTCGAAACGGTCCCGGATGGCGCGCAGCCAGGCAAAATGGGAATAAAGGCTGTCGACACTGACGGCCATCAGGCGGCACCCAAGTGCTTCGAACCGCTCGTGCGCCCGCGCCAAGGCAACGAATTCCGTCGTGCAAACGGGCGTAAAGTCGGCAGGGTGCGAGAAGAGGACGAGCCACTGGCCGCGGAAGTCGGACAGGCGTATGGGGCCATTAGTACTGCGCGCTTCGAAATCAGGCGCGAGATCGCCAATTCTTAGGCATTGATGTGCTGTTTGCGTGCTCATAGTTGCAAGATATGGCAATTGAAACCTTGACGCAAGGGGGAATAATAACTAGCTATATTGGCAGTTGAAGGAGAAGAGAGATGAACACCGATCCTGCCCTTGCTTCGGCAACGTCCATCGTAGAGGCGGCGATTGCGGATTCTTCGAAGCGCCCGACAATTGCCGGATTCTTCGACGAGAACACCTATACGGTAAGCTATGTCGTCCATGACGCCGAAACCAATGAGGCGGCGATCATCGACTCCGTGCTCGACTACGACCAGGCCTCCGGACGGACTGCGTTTCGCTCAGCCGATCTTATCATTGAATATGTCACTAGCAAAAACTTGAAAGTGACTTGGCTGATCGAGACTCACGCGCATGCCGATCATATCTCTGCAGCACCTTACCTGCAGGAGAAACTCGGCGGCAAGCTGGCGATCGGTAAGGATATCGTTCGGGTTCAGGAAGTGTTCGGCAAGATATTCAACGCCGGAACCGAATTCCAGCGCGACGGATCGCAGTTTGACCATCTGTTCTCGGACGGTGAGACGTTCGGCATCGGCTCGCTCCAGGCGCTCGCTCTCCACGTGCCGGGCCACACCCCAGCCGACATGGCATTCATTATCGGCGACGCGGCCTTCGTCGGGGACACTTTGTTCATGCCGGATTTCGGCACCGCACGGACCGACTTTCCGGGTGGCGACGCGCATGATCTCTACCGCTCGATCCGCCGGTTGCTCGATCTGCCGCGCGATACGCGGCTATTCATGTGCCACGATTACAAGGCGCCGGGCCGCGACGAATATGCCTGGGAGACGACGGTTGGCCTGCAGCGCGATCACAATGTCCACATGAAGGATGGCGTGACCGAGGATGCTTTCGTCGAAATGCGGACAAGCCGGGACAAGACCCTCGCCATGCCTGTCCTGATCATGCCGTCGGTGCAGTTGAACATTCGGGGCGGCCGGCTACCCGATCCGGAGGATAACGGGGTCAGCTACATCAAGATTCCGGTGAACGCGTTATGATCCCCGGCTTTCCTGGCGCCGATCCTGTCGGCGGATCGATCGGCGGCCTGATGATCGGGCTTGCCGGTGCGATGATGCTTCTTGGTGCTGGTAGAATCGCCGGTGTTTCCGGGATTGCCTCGCGCGGGCTTGGCCTTAGCAGCGGCAACATGTCCTTGTCGTCGGCGTGGATGTTCCTTCTCGGCCTGCCGCTCGGTGCGCTGGTCGTCATGCTTGTGCGGGGCGTCAACCCGATCGACTATGTTCCGTTACCTGCAGTGATTATCGCCGGACTCCTGGTCGGCTTCGGGACTCGGATCGGCAGCGGCTGCACAAGTGGGCACGGGGTCTGCGGGGTCAGTCGACTCTCCCAGCGTTCATTGGTCGCCACGGCCGCCTTCATGATCGCCGGAATCTTGACGATCATCGGGCTTCGTCTAGCGGGGATTGCGTGGTGAGCGCGCTTCGTCGTCTTCTCCCGCCGCTGGCGTCAGGCACCTTATTCGGTGCGGGACTGACGGTCGGCGGAATGGTCGATCCGGCGCGGGTTCGCGGATTCCTGGATCTTTTCGGCAATTGGGATCCGACCCTCGCCTTCGTGATGGGCGGCGCACTCGTCGTCATGGCGATCGCGTGGCGCTTTCAGGCGCGGATGCGGCACCCTTTGTTTGCGGAGAAATTCAGTCTTCCCGAACGGCAAGATCTCGACGGCAAGCTGATCGGCGGCGCCATCCTGTTCGGGATCGGCTGGGGCTTGGCGGGCATTTGCCCCGGTCCCGCGATCGCCTCACTCGCCTTGGTTCCGGCAAAGGTGTTTCCGTTCATCGTAGCGATGGTGGCCGGAATGGCCCTCCACCGCGTCACCCTCGATCGCAAAGAAAGCTGACCAATGGATATTCGAACGATTACGCCTAACCTGTCGGTTAGTGGGCAGATCCTGCCGTCGGATATCGCCGAATTGAAGGCGATGGGCTTCAAGGCCATCGTCGGCAATCGTCCGGATGGCGAGGAGGCGGGTCAGCCAGCATGGGGCGACGTTGCAAAAGCGGCTGAGAAAGCTGGCCTTGGGACCGCATTCATCCCGATTACCCCGGGCACGATGAGCGACGAACAGGCACTGGAATTTCGCGAAGCGGTCACCGGGTTCGACAAGCCGGTGCTGGCATTCTGCCGGACCGGAACGCGCTCGGCGCAGCTTTGGGCGATTGCCGCGCGCGATCGACTGTCGAGTGACGAAGTGATCCGCATGGCCGCGACCGCCGGTTACGATCTCGGCGCGATGCGGGAGCGACTCGAAAAGGAAGGTTGAACATGGGAGATCTTCATCATCGGATCGTGGTCGTGGGCGGTGGCTCTGCGGGAATTGCCACGGCGGCGTCGATGCTCCAGCGTCGTCCGGGTCTCGACATCGCGATCGTTGAACCTGCCGAGAATCATTATTACCAGCCCGGCTGGACGATGGTCGGGGCAGGGGTCTTCGACGCGCCGGTTACCCAGCGCAGCGAAGCCAGCGTCATGCCGAACGAGGCGACGTGGCTGAAGGTAGCGGCGACCGGTTTCGACCCTAAGAGCAACCTGGTCATGCTCGCCGATGGTCGCGTATTGACGTACGACCTGCTGGTGGTCGCGGTCGGGATCAAGCTCGATTGGGCCGGAATTCCCGGCCTCGAAGAGACCCTCGGCAAAAATGGCGTAACCTCGAATTACCGTTACGACTTGGCGCCCTACACCTGGGAACTGGTGCAGAAGCTCGGCAAGGGCCGCGCGCTATTCACGCAGCCTCCAATGCCGATCAAATGTGCCGGCGCCCCGCAAAAGGCGATGTACCTGTCGTGCGACGTCTGGCGAGATAATGGCGTCCTCCCCAATATCGATGTGGAATTTCACAATGCAGGCCCCGGCCTGTTCGGTGTCGCGGCTTACGTCCCGGCACTGATGGAATATGTCGAACTCTACGGTATCGACCTGCACTTCGGATCGAAGCTAATTGCGATCGACGGCGAGAAGAAGATCGCGACCTTCGCCACCGAAAAAGGCGAGGTCACCCGCGAATTCGACATGATCCATGTCGTCCCGCCGCAGGTTGCGCCCGACGTCGTTCGCAACAGCGCGCTGGCGTCAGAAGCCGGATGGGTCGAGGTCGACGACTTCACGATGCGCCACAAGCGTTTTGGCAATGTGTTTGCGGTCGGTGATTGCGGATCGATGCCCAATGCGAAGACGGCCGCCGCGGTGCGTAAACAGGCGCCGATCGTCGCGGTCAATGCGCTCGCTGTGCTCGACCGCAAGGAGCCGTGGGCAGCTTATGACGGCTACGGCTCCTGCCCGTTGACGGTAGAGCGCGGCAAGATCGTTCTCGCCGAATTCGGTTATGGCGGCAAATTGCTACCCAGCTTTCCGACATGGCTGATCGATGGGACGCGCCCGCGCCGCCTGTCCTGGCTCCTGAAGTCGGAAGCCTTGCCCTGGATTTACTGGAACGGGATGCTCAAGGGTCATGAGTGGCTCGTCAAACCGCATCCTGCCGAAAGATCTAGTGCATGACCCTCGACCTGCTCCAGATCGTGCTCGGCGCCTTCTCGGGTGCTCTGGTCGGCTTTTCGCTTGGCCTTGTCGGCGGCGGCGGCTCGATCCTCGCGGTTCCGTTGATGGTTTACCTGGTCGGCGTGAAAAGCCCGCATATTGCGATCGGTACCAGCGCGCTTGCCGTCGCCGCCAATGCCGCGCTTGGCCTGTTCAACCATGCCCGTGCCGGCAACGTGAAATGGAAGTGCGGCCTGCTGTTTGCTGGGGCCGGGATTCTCGGCGCTTTCGCCGGATCGACCGTCGGCAAGGCGTTCGACGGACAGAAACTGCTGTTCATGTTCGCTTTGGTCATGATCGCGGTCGGGATCCTTATGCTCAAGCGCCGTAATCGCGAAGGACGCGGGGATGTGCTTTTGGGTCGGGAAAATGCCGCCAAGCTAGGCGCTTATGGTCTGGGCACTGGTGTCTTCAGCGGCTTTTTCGGAATCGGCGGCGGCTTCCTGATCGTGCCCGGGCTGATCGCCGCGACCGATATGGCGATGATCAATGCGGTCGGGACCAGCTTGGTCGCGGTCACAAGCTTCGGTCTGACGACGGCGTTCAACTACGCCTTGTCCGGCCTCGTCGACTGGGCGCTGGCGGGCGTCTTCATCGGCGGTGGACTGCTTGGCAGTCTGGCTGGGACGCGCGCTGCCAAGAAATTGTCGTCATCGGGCCAGCTTGTATTCGTATTCGCTATCCTCATTTTCGTGGTCGCCGCTTATATGCTCTACAAAAGCGGTATGGCCGCCTTCGGATAGGAGCACCGATGGACGTCGACACGACCGCGCTTCTCCTGGCGCGACTGCAATTCGCTTTCACGGTCAGCTTCCATTTCATTTTCCCGTCTTTTTCAATCGGGCTGGCAAGCTATCTCGCGGTACTCGAGGGCTTGTGGTTGAAAACCGGCAAGCCGCTCTACCTCGACCTGTTCAAATATTGGCTGAAAATCTTTGCCGTCGCCTTCGCCATGGGCGTGGTGAGCGGAATCGTCATGTCTTACCAGTTCGGCACCAACTGGTCGGTATTCTCCGATAAGGCGGGCGGCGTGATCGGGCCGTTGATGGCCTATGAAGTGCTGACCGCTTTCTTCCTCGAAGCCGGATTCCTCGGCGTGATGCTGTTCGGGATGAAGAAGGTTGGCAAGGGACTACATTTCACCGCCACATTGATGGTTGCGCTGGGCACCTTCATCTCTGCCTTCTGGATCATCTCGGTGAACAGCTGGATGCAGACGCCGCAAGGTTATCTGATCGGACCCAATGGCCAGTTCCTGCCGGGACCCGACTGGATGAAGATCATCTTTAATCCCAGTTTCCCGTACCGCCTCGTTCATACCGTCATCGCGGCCTATCTGACCACCGCCTTCGTCGTCGGCGGGGTCGGCGCCTGGCACCTGCTGCGCGACCGGACGAACGTGCACGCCCGCAAGATGTTTTCGATGGCAATGTGGATGGCTGCGCTGGTCACGCCGGTGCAGATTTTCGCCGGCGACCTGCACGGTCTCAACACGCTGGAGCATCAGCCGGCCAAGATCATGGCGATGGAAGGGCATTTCCAGAGTCACCCTGATGGCGCGCCGCTGATCCTGTTCGGAATTCCCGACAGCAAGGCCCAGACGGTGCGTTACGCGATCGAAATTCCCAAGGCATCCTCGCTGATCCTCAAGCACGATCCCAACGCGCCCCTCGCCGGGCTCGACACTATCGCGAAGGAAGATCGGCCGCCGGTCGGGATCGTCTTCTGGTCCTTCCGAATTATGGTCGGAATCGGCTTTGCCATGCTTGGGCTCGGGCTGTGGAGCCTGATCGCCCGAATGCGCGGCAAGCTCTACGACTGGCCGTTGCTTCACCGCGCCGCGATTCTGCTAGGGCCATCGGGCTTTGTCGCCGTCATCGCCGGTTGGGTCACGACCGAAGTCGGGCGCCAGCCATGGACGATTTATGGCTTGCTGCGCACCGCCGACAGCGCCAGCCCGATCGCCGCGCCTGCGCTCGCGGTATCGCTTGCGGCGTTCGTCGTCGTCTATTTTGCCGTCTTCGGGATCGGCACCTGGTATATTCTCAAGCTGATGCATCATGCCCCCCACACTGGCGAGACCGGTGTCGCCACCAGCGAACGGGCGCCGATCAGAAGCGCGGGGATCACGCCGGGGCCCGCGCAACATCCCGATGGTGCCCAACATCGCGATCCGGAGGATCAGTGATGCTCGTCAACACCGACCTCACCACCATCTGGGCATTCATCATCGCATTCGCGGTCTTCATGTACGTCGTGATGGACGGCTTCGATCTTGGCATCGGCATCCTTTTTCCGTTCTTCGGGAAGGGCGAGGAGCGAAGCCAGGCAATGAACGCCATTGCGCCCGTCTGGGACGGCAACGAGACCTGGCTGGTGCTTGGTGGTGGCGGGCTGTTCGCGGCCTTTCCCTTGGCATACGCGATCATTCTCCCGGCAACCTATCCGTTGGTGATCGCCATGCTGCTGGGCCTCGTCTTTCGCGGGGTGGCCTTCGAATTTCGCTGGCGAGATCCGCGGCATGAAGGTTTTTGGGACTGGGCGTTTTTCTCCGGATCGTTTGCTGCGGCGCTTAGCCAGGGGATGATCTTGGGTGCCCTGCTGCAAGGTGTCACCGTCGAAGGACGGGCTTATGCTGGCGGATGGCTCGAGTGGCTGTCGCCTTATTCACTCCTCACCGGAGCTGGCGTCGTGGTCGGCTACACGCTGCTCGGCGCGACGTTTCTGGCGATCAAGGGGCGGGGCGCTGTCGAGGATCATGCCTTCCGCCTCGCCAGGCCCGCCGCTCTCGGAACGCTGGCTCTGATGGGGGCGGTCAGTCTGGCTACGCCATTCCTCTACGGCCAATATTGGGAGCGGTGGTTCAGGATGCCGAACCTGTTGTTCGCGAGCCAAGTGCCGCTCGTCACCGGGATCCTCTTCTTCGCGCTGTTCCGTTCGCTGAAGAAGCGTCGGACGTACCGGCCCTTCCTGCTCGCGCTCGGATTATTTGCACTCGGCATGGCCGGTCTTGGCATCTCGATGTGGCCCTATGTCGTTCCTGACAGCATCACGATCTGGGATGCTGCCGCGCCCGAGCGCAGCCAAGTCTTCATGCTGGTCGGTGTAGCGATCATCATGCCGATCATCCTGGCCTATACCGCCTGGGCCTATTGGGTGTTCCGCGGCAAGGTCGCCGAGGACGGCTATCATTGATGGATCGCGACGTCGCGCCAGGGCCTTGGTGGAAGCGACTTCTGTGGCTGGTCGCGATCTGGGCGCTCAGCGTCGCCGCGCTCGGCATCGTCGCGACCGCTATTCGCTGGTGGCTGAACTGATGGGAAAGTGGATGCCCGACGAGGATTCGAACCTCGATAGACGGAATCAGAATCCGTAGTCTTACCATTAGACGATCGGGCATTGCTGCCGGGGCGCGAAATAGAAAGTGCATGCCCTACTGTCAACGTCGTTGGCCCTCTTGCCGCCAGCGCAGTTGCTTAATGGCAATCATGTGCAGTAAACCGATGCCAAGTCAGCCGTTGCCAATTTGGACGACGGCGTAGGAAAAGGCGTTGGTTTTATGGCGGAGCGCGTCGCCACCACGCCGCCCCCCGCCACTTCGGCCGGGTCGGCGGCATCCGCAGGACCGCCCCAGTGGCGGCAGCAACATCGTCATTCCTATGGCGCTATCGATCTTGGCACCAATAATTGCCGTCTGCTGATCGCTCGGCCGACGGACGAAGGGTTCACTGTCATCGATGCGTTTTCGCGAATCGTCCGGTTGGGCGAGGGGCTGAGCAGTTCGGGACGGCTCACCCAGCAAGCGATGGACCGTGCAGTTGGCGCGCTTGCGGTGTGCGCCGACAAATTGCGCCGCCGCCATGTCACGCTGGCCCGGTCAGTCGCGACCGAAGCTTGTCGGCGAGCCGCCAACGGCCGCGACTTCATTGAACGAGTGCGTGAGGAAACCGGGATCGCGATGGAAATCATTGCGCCACAGGAAGAAGCGCGACTAGCCGTCCTTGGCTGCCACAAATTGCTCGAGCCGGGCGACGGGCCAGCATTGATCTTCGATATCGGTGGCGGATCGACCGAACTGGTGCTGGTCGAACCCGGCGCAGGCGATGAACCGCCGCGCATCCGCGCGTGGTGGTCGGCGCCGTGGGGCGTCGTCTCGCTTACTGAAAGTGAAGGCCGCGCGGCAATCGACGGTGACGACAGAGTTGCAGCTTATGCCCGGATGCGTGATCGCGCCAAGGACAGCTTCAGTCGCTTCGCCGCCATTCTTCCTGCCGATGTCCCGGGCATCCGCCTTTTGGGCACCTCAGGGACGGTAACGACGCTTGCAAGCGTCCATCTCGCACTTCCCAGCTACGATCGCCGAGCGGTCGATGGGCTGCATGTTCCGATCGACGATATGAGGCGTATTTCCACCATGATTGCCGAACTGGATTTCGATGGCCGCTCGGGTCTTCCGTGCATCGGCAGCGAACGCGCCGACCTCGTCGTCGCAGGGTGCGCCATCTTGGAGGCGATCCTCGACATCTGGCCAGCCGACCGCCTTGGCGTCGCCGACCGCGGCATTCGCGAGGGCATCCTGCGCTCGCTGATGGCGAATGACGGGCACCCGGTATGAAACGCGGCAACGAAGGGCTCCATACCCGCGTCAAGACCGCGAAAGGCCGCAAGACCAGTTCGACGCGCTGGTTACAGCGCCAGCTCAACGATCCTTACGTCAAGAAAGCGAAGGCCGAGGGCTATCGCAGTCGTGCGGCATATAAGCTGCTCGAACTCGACGAGCGCTTCAATCTGCTCAGGGGCGTCACCGCCGTCGTCGATCTGGGCATTGCGCCCGGCGGCTGGAGCCAGGTCGTGCGCAAGAAAGCGCCCAAGGCCGCGATCGCCGGGATCGACCTGCTGCCGACCGATCCGATCGACGGGGTCGCAATCCTCGAAATGGATTTCATGGACGACGGCGCGCCCGACCGTTTGCGTGACGCATTGGGGACGCCGCACGCCGACCTGGTAATGAGTGACATGGCCGCAAACACGGTCGGTCACCCGCAGACTGATCACTTGCGGACGATGGGGCTGGTAGAAGCGGGCCTGGAGTTCGCGATCGAGGTTCTTCGTCCCGGAGGAGCCTTCGTCGCCAAGGTGCTGGCGGGCGGTGCCGACAATCATCTCGTCGCCGAGTTGAAGCGCCATTTCACCGCCGTTAAACATGCCAAGCCACCGGCCAGCCGGAAGGGCTCGTCCGAATGGTATGTGATTGCGCAGGGCTTTAAGGGCAACGCGCTCGTCGGCGACGTCGACCAATAAAAACGTCCTCGGACTGCGGTTGAAGCTCCACAGCGCCGTCCAGTAAAGTCTGGCTTCGCCACGCGGATGCCGATGCATGGGGCCGGGTCAACCCGCATGAGCGGCATTGGCATGATCGTATCAAGCGCGCACTCGCACGCCGGGCAACGCCGACGGATGTCCGTTTGGGAGAGTAGTCTCAGACGCTAGCTTTTGGCTTTGCGTGCCTCGGCAATGGCATTCTTCATGTCCTCGTAGGGGACGGCGGCATTGATGATCTGGTTGCCGATCACGAACAACGGCGTGCCGGTCGCACCAAGCTGCTCCGCCATTGCCAGATTGTGGCGGATTTCTCCGTCGAACGAGCCGTCCCGCGCCATTTCGGGCGTAATCCCGATCCGCTGTGCGACCGCGCCGATATTCTCCGTTGTGGGACGGCCGGCGGCAAACAATTCGTCATGGAACGCCTTGAATTTGCCGGACTTGGCGGCGGCCAAGGACGCCCGTGCCGCAACTGCGCTGTCGGGACCAAGGATCGGCAATTCCCGATAGACGACGCGAAGTCCCTTGTCCTCGGCCAGCAGCCGATCAATGGCCGGATTGGACTGGCGGCAATAGCCGCAGGCATAGTCGAAGAAATAAGTCAGCGTGACATCGGGCTTGGCCGATCCAGCCCAAGCCGATGCGAACGGTGTTTCCATTTGCGCGCGGATCGGGTCGAGCGACTTGACTGCCTGCTGGTGGTTGAGTGCCTTCTGACCATCGATCAGGATTTGCGGCTCGCGCATCAGTGCCTCGCGGACCAGGCGTGGCCCGATCAATTGCGGGGCGACGACAGCCAGCAAACCGGCCGTGAGGACCGATCCGATGACACCGCCAATGATTGCCGTTCCCCAGGCGCCGTTCCTAATTTCCGTCACCTTCGGGCTTTTCCTTTTTCTTGCGCTTCTTGTCCTTGTCCAGTTCGGCCTTGCTGACAAGAGCGATATCCTGCGCCCTTAGATAATCGGGCGTTCCCTTCGGAATGCCCGCCATCGCCGTATTGGCACTGGCGAGTGCGAGCTTCGCTTCGCCTTGCAAATTCTGGCTTTCGGCCATCGACAAGGCAGCGCGGGGCCGGTCGCCTTCCTGGTCGTAGATCATGCCCAGCTGCAGCCAGGCGAAGGGATTATCATTATCCCGATTGACCGCATTCTTCAGAACCTGCTTCGCCTCGGCCAGATTGGTCCGGTCTTCGGTCGCAACCAGCGCATGGCCAAGCGTCACGGCGATCATCGGTTGATCGGGCGCAGCGGCAACGGCCCGGCGAAGCAGCGGGATCGCGTCCTTCGGATGGCCGGATTCGAGGAGGATCTGCCCCTTCAGTTCCAGAAAGAACGGATCGTTCGGGTCACTGCGCAACAAGGCATCGGATTCAGACAGCGCTTTGTCGGGATAGGCACCGAGGTGATAGGCATAAGCGCGTGCGTAATGCGCAGCTACGCTCTGGTCACTTTCGGGATAGCGAACGACGGCCTGCTTGGAATCAACGTAGCCGTAAAGCTTCGCCTTCACTCGCTGGAAACGGGCTTCCAGTGCCGGATCGGTCGGGCGCGTCCAGGCCGGATCCTTTTCATAGATTTCCTTTAGCGCTTGGATACGTTCCTGGCTGAGCGGGTGGGTGCGATCGTAGCTGTCGGTCGCGTAGACCGCGAGGCGATATTCCTGTTTGCGCAGCTTGTCGAAGAACGCCAGGCTCCCTGTGCCGCTAATTCCTGCCTTGTGGAGATAGGATGCGCCGGCGAGATCGGCGGAGCTCTCCTGAGCGCGTGTGAACGACATGAAATTGCCCATCGCCGCGCGCTGGCCAGCCAGAACGATCCCCATTCCTGCATCGGGTGCGCCGGCAGCCGCAGCGGCAATGCCGAGCAGTAGAGAAAGGATAGTGATTCCGGTGGCGGCGCGCGCGCCCTCGTCGAAGCGGATGACGTGTCCGCCCGCGACATGGCCCAGTTCGTGCGCAATGACGCCCTGGACCTGATTCGCGTTGTCGGCTGCGGTGAGCAGTCCGCTGTGAATGTAAACGACCTGTCCGCCCGCAACGAAGGCGTTGATCTCGTCATTGTTGAGCAGGACGATCTTGACGTTTTTCGGGTCGAGGCCCGCCGCCGTGATGAGCGGTGAGCTCATGTCGCGGAACAGCAATTCGGTTTCGCTGTCGCGGAGAATGGATTGGGCTGCAGCAGGTTGGGCTGCAGCGGTCGTCAGGGTCAGGGCGATCAGAAGCCAGCCGAGCAGGCGGTTTGTCGTGCGTCGCATGCCCCGCTGTCTCACGTGCGGCCTGAACGCCCGATGAAAGAGGGAGGGGCGCCGCCCCTCCCTCGATCGATCTTCATTATTATTAGCCAAACGTCCGCTGCCACCAGCCACCGCGAGGCGGCGTACCATCGTCGACAGCACCTTCATCACTGGCCGGTGTGGCAGGCTGGGCATCCGCCTGAGCGGTTTTCGCCGGAGTGGCTTTCGCCTTAGTGGACGACTTCGGCTTGGCGGCGGATGCCGGTTCGGCCGAAGGAGGAGCATCGTCGCTCATTGCCGGTTTTGCCTTAGCGCGCGTGGCGCGCTTCGGCTTCGCCGGGACTTCCGCGGCGGGCGCTTCACTCACCGTCCCGGTTGTCGGGGCATGAGCCTCGACGGCAGGATCCGCTTTCTTGGCCCGGGTCCGCCGTTTCGGCTTTTCGTTTGCTGCGGGCACTTCGACCGTTTCGGCGACCGGGGCGTCGACCGTCTTCTCGATCGGCGTTTCGGCTGCGAGGGCGGTGTCCTTGCGAGCGCGCGGACGACGACGGGTTTTCGGCTTTTCGTCAGCGTCGCCCGTCGGTGCATCGGCCAAAGTCTGTGCGTCGGCGGTTAAGGCTTCGACCATCGGCGCTTCGTCGGTTGCGATATCGCTCGGTGCATCGCCGCCACGACCGCGACGACCACGGCCGCCACGGCGTCCACGCCGACGGCGCGGACCCTCGCTTTCGCCATCGGCGTCCGGCTGACGTTCCGGCGAGGCCTGGGATTCGCCAGCGCCGTCTGCATCGACTTCGCCGTCGCTATCGCCGGTCGAACGATCGGCGCCTTCGGCTTGCTCGTCCTGCGGGCGGCGGTTGCGACCGCGGCCACCGCGACGACGGCGGCGACGCTTGCGTCCATCGCCTTCGTCCCGATCGCTGCGCGAATCTCGCCCACCGCGCTCGGCGCGTCCTTCAGTTTCTTCCTCATCATCGCCGTCGACGTCGTCGTCCATGTGGCCGTCGAAATCGTCGTCATCTTCGATGATCGGCGCCGCAGCGCGCGGCGCGCTTACGGGCTTTGGTCCTGAACTTTCAACCGCCATCCGGGCGCCTTCAAGAACTTCGTCGATCACCACTTCGACCGTCACGCCGTAGCGCTCTTCGATCTCGGCAAGTTCGGCGCGCTTCTTGTTGAGCAGATAGACCGCGGCTTCGCGGCCGGCACGAAGCGTGATCTTCTCGCCGCGACCGCGCGCGGCCTCGTCTTCGATGATCCGCAAGGCGCTCAGACCCGACGAACTTGCCGTCCGCATAAGCCCGGTGCCTTCGCAATGCGGGCATTCCTTGGTCGACGCTTCCAAGACGCCGGTACGCAGGCGCTGGCGGCTCATTTCCATCAGACCGAAGCTCGAGATCCGACCCACCTGGATCCGGGCGCGATCATTCCGAAGCGCGTCCTTCATCGCCTTTTCAACCTTACGGTTGTGGCTGTTCTGTTCCATGTCGATGAAATCGATCACGACCAAGCCGGCCATGTCGCGAAGACGCAACTGACGGGCAATTTCATGCGCCGCTTCGATGTTGGTAGCAAACGCGGTCTGCTCGATATTATGCTCGCGCGTCGAACGGCCCGAGTTGATATCGATGGAGACCAGCGCTTCGGTCGGGTTGATGACCAGATAGCCGCCGCTCTTTAGCTGGACGACCGGCTGATACATTGCGTTGAGCTGGTCTTCGATCCCGTAGCGCTGGAACACCGGCGTCGGGTCAACATAGTGCGTGACCCTTTTGACATGGCTAGGCATCAGCAGCTTCATGAAGCCGCGCGCAGCCTTGTAGCCGTCCTCGCCCTCGACGATCACCTCGTCGATTTCCTTGTTGTAGAGATCGCGGATCGCGCGTTTGACGAGGTCGCTGTCGCGGTAGATCAGCGCCGGGGCGCTGCTTCCGAGCGTCTTTTCGCGGATCTCGTCCCACAGTCGGGCGAGATAGTCGAAGTCGCGCTTGATCTCGACCTTTGTACGCTCGAGACCTGCCGTGCGCACGATTAGACCCATCGTCGACGGGAGGTTCAGGTCGCTCATGATCGACTTGAGGCGCTTGCGATCAGAACCGTTCGAAATCTTGCGCGAAATCCCGCCGCCATGGCTGGTGTTTGGCATCAGCACGCAATAGCGGCCGGCAAGCGACAGATAGGTCGTCAGCGCGGCACCCTTGTTGCCGCGTTCTTCCTTGACGACCTGGACCAGTAGCACCTGACGGCGCTGGATGACGTCCTGGATCTTGTAGCGACGGCGCAGTGCCTGACGCTTCTTGCGAAGCTCGTCGGCGGCGCTTTCGTCGACCGGCGAGCGCGAGCTCTCGGTGCCGACGGCGTCCATTTCATTGCCGTTTTCGTCGAGCTCCATTGGCTCGTCCGGGCGGTCGTCGGTGCCATCATCTTCATGATGCGGGTCAAGCGCCATGTCCTCGGCTTCGGAGCGCAGGCGCTCTTCCTCGGCGGCATGCTCGGCTTCTTCGCGAAGCAAGGCATCGCGATCCGATTTGGGAATCTGGTAATAATCGGGATGGATTTCGCTGAAGGCCAGGAAGCCATGGCGATTGCCGCCATATTCGATGAACGCCGCCTGCAGCGACGGTTCGACCCTGGTTACCTTGGCGAGATAGATGTTCCCTTTGAGTTGCTTGTGTTCGGCAGATTCGAAATCAAATTCTTCGATCCGATTGCCTGTTGCGACCGCTACCCGGGTCTCTTCCGGGTGGCGCGCATCGATTAGCATGCGCGTTGGCATTGAATATTCTCCGGATGCGCCCAGACCCTGTAGAGCGGGGGCGCATGTTGGTTTGGGCCGCGGCCTCGATGGCGGCGGCGATCTGTGCGGATATTGCCTCTGCTGCAACAACGCGTCCGGAATTGCGGACGAACGCCATACCCTGCCCGGCAGGGAGCATGTGGGTGGCGTCCAGTGGCGTCATGTAGCGTCAACCTCGTGAAACCGCGCTTTTCGGATGCGCGGGCCGCCAAACAGGCGAGCAAGCGAGCGGTAGCATCGCGCAGACGTTGCCGCAATCGAAACTACGACGCTTGCCTGACGGCCCTGCGCTGGCGATAGGGTAGGCAATGAAGCGCGGGTTCATCATCGCAATTTCCGTCGGCGCAATCCTGCTTGCCGGAATGAGCGCGTTATTATTGTCGCGATCACGACATGTCGTGTCGAGCGACGATGCATTGCTTGGCGAGGCGCGCTCAGGCGGGGTGACGGTCGCGCTTGCCGAACCGGTGCAGAACGTCGCGATCACCGGCACTGCCGCGCCCGGACGACCGATCGTCCTGATCGATCCGGGTCATGGTGGCCGCGATCCCGGGGCCAGCGGAGTTTCTGCGACGACAGTGGAGAAAGACCTGACCCTCGCGCTTGCCCGTGAATTGCGCGACCGGCTTGCGAAGGGCGGCCGGGTCCGCGTCGCCATGACTCGCGACGGCGACGATACGCTGACCTTGGAACAGCGTGCTGACATCGCGCGGCGCATCGGCGCGACCTTGTTCGTCTCGATCCATATGGACAGCGCGCCCAATCCAGCGGCGCGCGGCGCCACCGTCTATTCGCTTTCCGATGTCGCGTCTGACGCCGAGGCAGCGCGCTTCGCATCCGCCGAAAATTCGGCAAGTGGGAAATTGTCGAGCGACCGCGACGCGAGCGTCCGATCCTTGCTCGCCGACCTCGCTCTTCGCGAGCAGATGACCAATTCCGCGGCACTCGCATCGCGTCTGGTCGAATCGGGAAGGAATGGCGTGCTGCTTCGTCCCGAGCCGCACAAATTTGCGTCCTTTCACGTCATCCGCCGCTCGCAGGTGCCCGGTGTGCTGTTCGAAGCTGGCTATCTCAGCAACACCGACGATGAGGCGATGCTGCTTCGTCCCGAGGGCCGCAAGGCGATCGTTGTCGCGCTCGCCAATGCACTCGAGGCGCAAGCTTCAATTCTGCGAGCGCGTTGAGATGCTTTGCGTGGGCGCGCATTGCGGCTAGATGCTGACGCCGACCATGCCGACCCTTCCTGACCTGATGTCCCGCTTGCCAGATCTCGTTGCGTTCAACGCGCGCATTTACGCGCGTATCGATCCGTGGTGGGAAAAGCGCTGGTTCCGCCGCTTGACTTGGGTGGGGGTCGCGGCCTTTTTCCTCGGCGCAGCGACGTTCGTCTATTTTTCGCTGTCGGTGCCGAGCTCGGAAACGCTGCTTGCCTATCGGTCGGCATTGCCTTCGAACATTCGAGGCTATGACGGCAATCCCGTGCAGACTTTCGCGCGCGAACGCCGCGTCGAGCTGAGCTATGACGAATATCCGCCGCTCGTCGTCAACGCCTTCATCTCTGCCGAGGACAAGACCTTCTTCAGTCATGGCGGGATCGATTATCCGGGCCTGGTCGGCGCGGTGTTCGATTATTCGACCAAGGCAGTGACCGGCGGCCGCGCTCGCGGCGGCTCCACGATTACGCAGCAGGTCGCCAAATATCTGCTGCAGGACGATTCCTACGCGATCAGCCGTAAGGCTCGCGAGGCGATCCTGGCGTTCCGTCTCGAGGATACGCTGACCAAGCAGCAGATCCTTGAGCTGTACCTCAACTCGATCTTTCTCGGACGAAATGCGTACGGGATACAGGCCGCGAGCCGCGCCTATTTCGACAAGGATGTCGCCGACTTGACCCTGCCGGAAGCGGCCTATCTGGCGATCCTTCCCAAGGCGCCGAGCAACTACGATCCGGTCCGTGCGACTGACAAGGCGATGGCACGGCGCAACTATGTGCTGCGCGAGATGGCGAACAACGGGTTCATCACCGATGCCCAGCGCGATGAGGCCTCGTCGAGTCCGCTCTCCGCCATCCCTTACGGATCGAACGCCAAGTTCCGCCAGATGGGCGGCTATTACATGGAAGAGGTCCGCCGTGACCTCATCAAGCGGTTTGGCGAGAATGCCGATAACGGCCCGAACAGCGTTTATGCCGGCGGCATTTGGGTGCGTACGTCGATGGTCCCCAAGATGCAGGACGCCGCGGCCGAAGCCCTTCGCGAGGGGCTTGCCAAGTTTGATGGCGGACGCGGTTGGAAGGATACGGGACTGACCATTCCCGTGGATGGCGATTGGGCTGCACTGCTCCGCAATGCGGCGCTCGGCACCGGTTTCCCGGACTGGAAGAAAGCGGTCGTTCTCGAAAAATCGTCAGGCAAGGCCACGTTGGGCTTCGCCGACGGCACGCGCGGGACATTGCCCTCGGGCAATGCGCAGCAGCCAAGACGCGGCGGTGGCGGAAGTGCGTTCTCCAATCTGAAGCCCGGCATGATCGTCATCGCCAAGCAGGTCGGCGGGGGCAGTTATGCCCTTCGCTCGATCCCCGAAATCGGCGGTGCCTTCCTTGCCGAGGAAGTACGCACCGGCCGCGTCCTCGCCATGCAAGGTGGATTCGATGTGATCGGATCGTCCTACAATCGCGCTACCCAGGCTAAGCGCCAACCGGGATCCTCGTTCAAACCGATCGTCTACGTCACCGCGCTGGAAAACGGCATGACCCCGGCGTCGATCATCGTCGACGCGCCATTCTGCGTCTGGCAAGGGGCCGGACTTGGCAACAAATGCTTCCGCAACTTTGACGGCGGCTATGCTGGACCCAAGACGATGCGCTGGGGCGTCGAACAGTCGCGCAACCTGATGACAATTCGCGCTGCAAGCCAGACCGGAATGCCAAAGGTCATCGCCAACGCAAAGAAGCTGGGCCTGGGCGATTATCCCAATTACCTGTCGATTGCGCTTGGTGCGGGCGACGTCACCGTCCAAGGCCTCGTCAACGCTTACGCCGTGCTCGCGAACCAGGGGCGCGAAGTGAAGCCGACCCTGATCGATTACGTCCAGGACCGCGAAGGCACGGTGATCTACCGCACCGACAATCGCTGTTCGGTGATGGAGCGCTGCAATGCTGGCGACTGGGACGGAAAAGCGATGCCGCGTCCGCCGCTGCGCCAGAAGCAACTGCTCGACTCGCAGGCCGCCTACCAAATGGTCCATATCATGGAAGGCGTCGTCGAGCGCGGAACGGCGACCGTATTGCGCAGTCTCGACCGTCCGCTGTTCGGTAAGACCGGGACGACGACCGGCCCGACCAACGTCTGGTTCGTCGGCGGAACACCCGACATCGTCGCCGGCGTCTATCTGGGTTACGATCAGCCGCGCTCGCTGGGCGGCTATGCGCAGGGTGGCCGCATCGCGGCGCCGGTGTTCAAGCAATGGGCGGAGGCCGCCCTGAAGGACGAGCCGAAAATCCCGTTCGTGGCACCTGAAGGCATCCGCATGGTGCGCATCGACCGTGTGACCGGCAAGCGTGTTTTTGGCGCATTCCCGACTACGGTCGATCCCAAGTCGTCGGTAATCTGGGAAGCCTTCCAACCGGAAACGGAACCGCGCCGGTCCTTCCGCCGCGACGAACGCGAGGCAGAAGTCGAGGCTGACGGCAAAACCAAGGTTGCCCGCGCCAAGCCGGCAAAAGCCAACCCGCAACAGCAGGCCGCCAACAAGCCGCCGCAAGAGGATTTCTTGCAAAGGCAGGGCGGTATTTACTAGGCGGTTTTCGACCAACGTCAGTGAATGCAACGGACTCCGCTTGAGCGGGACCGAGATGAGGAATTTTCCATGCGCGCCGAAGCGCAAGCCTACGTCGACCAGATCAAGGCCGCTACCGAGCTGCTCCGCCGCTTCCTCGATTGGGATGCGGCGCAGAACCGGCTTAGCGAACTCAACGCCAAGGTCGAAGACCCGGCGCTCTGGGATAATCCAAAGGGTGCGCAGGAAGTTATGCGCGAGCGCCGCCGGCTGGAAGAGGCGATCGGCGCAACGACCCGCATTGAGACCGAGCTAAAGGACAATCTCGAGTTGATCGAGATGGCCGAGATGGAAGGCGATGTCGGCATGGTCGACGATGGCGTTGCCAGCCTTGCCGAGCTTGCCGAACGTGCCGAGCGCGACAAGGTGGCGGCGCTGTTGGCGGGCGAGGCCGATGCCAACAACAGCTATGTCGAAATCAATGCCGGGGCAGGGGGCACCGAGTCCAACGACTGGGCCTCCATGCTGCTGCGCATGTACAGCCGCTGGGGCGAGCGTCACGGGATGAAGGTGGAAGTGATCGACCACCATGCCGGCGACCAGGCCGGCGTAAAGTCGGCGACCATCCTGATCAAGGGCGAGAATGCTTATGGCAATCTCAAGGTCGAGGGCGGGGTACATCGCCTCGTCCGGATTTCGCCCTACGACAGCTCGGCACGTCGTCACACCAGCTTCGCCAGCGTTTGGGTCTATCCCGAGGTCGACGACGACATCGACATTGAGATCAACGAAAGCGACCTTCGGATTGACACTTACCGCGCCTCGGGCGCCGGCGGGCAGCACATCAATACCACCGACAGCGCGGTCCGGATCACGCATATCCCGACCAACATCGTCGTCCAGTGCCAGAACCAGCGTTCGCAGCATAAGAACAAGGCCGAGGCGATGAAGCAGTTGAAAGCCCGGCTTTACGAGGCCGAACTGCAACGCCGCGAGGCCGAGGCCGACGCCAGTGCAGCCAACAAGACCGACATTGGCTGGGGCCACCAGATCCGCAGTTACGTTCTCCAACCCTATCAGCTGGTCAAGGATCTGCGCACCGGAACAACCTCGACTGCGCCCGGCGATGTTCTCGACGGGGATCTCGACCGGTTCATGGCTTCGGCCCTGTCCCAGCGCGTCACTGGCGAAGAAGTTGACGTCGAGGATGTCGACTGATGCGTGCCATGCGCAGTGAGGCCGGCGCGCAGCGCCGCCCGAGCAGCGCGTCCAGCCGCGCATTTGCGGTGTTCACTCTCCCTCTGATAGCGTCATTCCTCGTCACTGCCTGCAAGGCGGAAGAGAAATCGCCGTTCCCCCATTCGCAGCGCAACGTCGCGCCGATCGTCTCGGACAGTTTCTCGACCGAGGATGCCCGTGACCGTGTCGGCGAGGCAGAGGCGGTGATCGCGTTCGCTGGGGTCGAGCCGGGCATGTCGGTCGCCGACATTGGCGCGGGCGAGGGATATTACACCGTCCGCCTGTCGCCCGTCGTTGGTCCTAAAGGGCGTGTGTTGGCGCAGGATATCGTTCCCGACGTTCGTGACCGGCTGGCGCAGCGCGTTCAGCGCGAAGGCCTCGACAATGTCGCTGTACGCCTGGGGCTACCCGCCGATCCCAAGTTGCCGAAGGCCAGCTTCGACCGCATCTTCCTCGTCCACATGTATCATGAGGTGACCGAGCCTTATGCCTTCCTGTGGCATCTGCGCTCCGGGCTGAAGCCGGGAGGCCTCGTCGCTGTCGTCGATGCCGAACGGCCGATCAAGCGCCATGGAACGCCGCCCGCGCTGCTCGATTGCGAATTCGCGAGCGTCGGATTGACGCGCCAGCGCATGGAACGGGTCGAAGGCACCGACGCCTATGTCGCCTTATACGCTGCCAGCGACCCGCGCCCCGCACCGGACAAGATCAGGGTCTGCGATCAATCCGACTAGCATTTCGTGCAAGCCGACGGTTCCGGCCTTACCTTCGGCGTTGGGTTGCCATCGACCTCGCCAGCACTTCTCACGGTCCGGTCGCCCTCGAACATTCTCGCGACATTGCGAGCCATCGTCGGGATAAGTTGCTTCGGACTATCGCCGCGCGTAGCCGGTTGTCATGAAGCCGAAACTCATCACGATGTTGAGAGGCTATTCGACGAAGTTGTTCGTTGCCGACACCATCGCCGGCATGACCGTCGCAATGGTGGCACTGCCGCTCAGCATCGCCATCGCTGTCGCCTCGGGAGCGCAACCGGCAGCGGGTCTGATTACGGCAGTTGTCGGCGGTTTTTTCGTCTCCGCGCTGGGCGGCAGTCGCGTCCAGATCGGCGGACCGACCGGAGCGTTTATTGTCGTCGTCTATGGCGTGATTGCGCAGTTCGGCTTTGACGGTCTGCTTCTTGCCACGCTGATGGCGGGAGTGCTCCTCGTGATCGGCGGCCTGCTTCGTGCCGGGAGATTCATCGCGCTGATCCCGGAACCGGTGATCGAAGGCTTCACCGTCGGCATCGCCGTCATCATAGCGGCCAGTCAATTGAAGGACCTGCTCGGCCAAAGCTTTGCGAAAACGTCCGCTGATCTCGTCCACATCCTGCCTGCCTTGTGGGCTGCCCGGGCCACTGTGAGCGGCGCTGCCGTCGCCATCGGCGCGATGACAATCGTGCTCATCATCGTGTTGCGACGACTTTCCGTGCGGCTTCCGGGGTCGATCATTGCAATTGCCATCGCCTCGGCGGTGGTGACGCTTTTGTCACTACCGGTCGAAACCTTGCACTCACGGTTCGGCGATCTTCCCGGCGGCATTCCGATGCCGTCCCTTCCTCCGATCAGCCTCGCGAAAATCAGCCAGCTGCTGCCATCGGCCTTCCTGATCGCCTTCCTCGCTGGAATCGAATCCTTGCTCTCTGCCTTGGTCGCGGATCGTATGATCGGCGCGACCCATCGATCCAATGCCGAGCTTCTTGCGCAAGGCGCCGCCAATATTGCCTCGCCGCTGTTCGGCGGCCTGCCCGCAACGGGCGCCATTGCAAGAACGGCAACGAATGTCAGGGCGGGGGCCCGCACTCCGGTGTCGGGCATCGTCCACGCGGGTACAATCTTGCTGGTGCTCGTGGTGGCGGCGCCGCTCGCCGGCTATCTCGCCATGCCCGCGCTCGCTGGCCTGTTGATCGTGACAGCATGGGTGATGAGCGAACCGCATCGCTGGCCTGAGCGGTTGCGGGCGAGATCCGGCGACAAGTTCTTGTTGTTTCTGACCTTCGGCCTGACCGTCTTCAGCAGCTTGACCGTCGCCATCGCGGTCGGAACCATGGTGGGCCTAGCGCAGCGTCTCCTTCTACGCGATGCGGACGAGCTCGATCGGCCTAATGCCGATAGGCAGGCGCCGTAGGTTCGGTCTTCACCTGACACGCGCAAACTGAGCAAATCGGTAGTGGCCGGTCAGGATTCCTAGATCAGACCCGTCGCCCGCATCGAGGAGCATTGGCCACCAGCCCTGACGAGATGGTCGAGCACCTCTACGCCCATGCCTTCGCCAATCAACGTCAGGCGCTTCGTCAGTGCATGATCGGCAGGGCTGGGCTTGGGATCGTCCGACGAATGATTGTACGCAAGAATAAGGCCGGCGCTGCCGTGGACGGCTGCATCGGCGGTACAATATGTCCGAAACCGATGAAACGCGCTTGGACCAAGGCGCGTGCGAAGCTAGGCTCGCGTAATGCGGCAATATCTCGACCTGATGCAGACTGTGCTCGACCATGGTGTCGAGCAGATGGACCGGACCGGCACTGGAACGCTCAGCCATTTCGGGGCACAGATGCGCTTCGACCTGGCCGACGGTTTTCCGCTCCTCACCACCAAGAAGCTCCATTTGCGATCGATCATCGTCGAATTGCTGTGGTTCCTGCGCGGCGATACCAACACGCGCTGGCTGAAGGAGCGCAAGGTCAGCATCTGGGACGAGTGGGCCGACGAGAATGGCGACCTTGGCCCGGTCTATGGCAAGCAATGGCGTGACTGGGAGACGGCGGACGGCCGCCATATTGACCAGATCGCAGAACTGGTCGCGCTGATCCGCAAGGACCCCGCCAGCCGTCGTCAGATCGTCACCGCATGGAACCCTGGCGAACTGCATCGGATGGCGCTGGCGCCCTGTCACTGCCTGTTCCAGACGCAGGTTGCGGCCGGGCGGCTCAACCTTCAGCTTTACCAGCGCAGCGCCGACCTGTTCCTGGGCGTCCCTTTCAATATCGCAAGCTATGCCCTGCTCACGCACATGCTGGCGCGCGAATGCGGACTTCAGCCCGGCGTGTTCGTGTGGACCGGGGGCGACGTCCACCTTTATTCCAACCACCTCGATCAGGCGCGGACGCAGCTAGAGCGCGAACCGCGTTCCTTGCCGCAGTTGGTTCTGAAGGATCGCGGGCAGAATTTGTTTGGCTACGAAGCGGATGATTTTGCGTTTGAAGCGTACGATCCGCATCCGCATATTTCGGCCCCGGTCGCGGTCTGAGAAGAAATTTCGCATCCGTATCGGAAACCCTATTCGAATTCCGGCGTTCAATGTTGGTCGACCAATCGGCGCGGCGGTGGACAAATGGCAGGGAAGCCTGCCATTGTCGTTCCGTCTGTGTAAGGAGAATGGATCATGGCTCGTAAAATCGTAACCGCAATGATGATTGCCAGCGGCCTTGTGCTCGCGGCTTGCAACACCGTTCGCGGTGCTGGCGAAGACGTTCAGTCGGCTGCCAACTGCACCGAGAACGCCATCAATGGCGGCAAGTGCTAATTTAGGCACGACGTCGAAAAGAAAAGCCCCGCCGGAGCAATGCTCGGGCGGGGCTTTTTCTTGTCTTGGAGAGATGCTCAGCTGAGGCGGGCAGCAATTTCCCCAAGCACCTTCGCCAACGCGGCATGACGGTTATCTCCCGATGTCTTCCCGCTTTCCGTCGCCAGCGCACGCAATCGACCCGCGAGATCGGTGTCTTTTAAATTCGCCGCAATTCGACCATCGGCCTCGGCGAGCGCCGCTACCAAGCGCTGATCGAACACGGTGTCGAGCGACCCTGTACGTCTCAACTGGTCGGCATAAGCGCGCGCCACGACCGGAACGGCCGGCCACGTCACCGGATGCTGGTCCTGCGGATTGAAGGCCGCGCCATAGTTCGCGAGACTGGCCGCTGCGATCTCGTTCGCGCTTAGCTGGACGCTGGGCTTGAGTGCCAGGACGTCGAGGCCACGGGCAATTTCGGTACCGTAGATATATCCGCGGTAGAAATAGGTCGACCAATAGCCGCCCAGAGCTTCCCGCTTCTCGTCGATCGGACCGCGATCGAAATAGGCGATTTCAGTCGGCTTGGTGCTGTCCGTGAAATCGAAGATCGACAACCCGCCCTGGTACCAGGCCTGAACCATGATATCGCGGCCGGGAACCGGGATGATTGATCCGTTATGCGCGACGCAATTTTCCTGCTCCGTCTGGGCTGCGGGCAGTTTGTACGTGCCGCGACGGGTCAGCTTGCCGTTGACGATGTCGTAGATTGCATCTGCGCCCCAATCCTTGCGATCCTGGGTGCGGCACCGCGCCCGTCCACCACCGCCCCATTCGTCGGTGTAGATCACCTTGGTGCCGTCATTGTTGAACGTTGCAGAATGCCAATAAGCGAAGCCCGGATCGTTGACGGCGTCGATGCGCTTGGGCTTGCGCGGATCGCTGATGTCGAAAATGATTCCGTTGCCCGAGCATGCGCCTGCGGCAAGTTTGCGCGACGGGAATACTGTGATGTCATGGCATTGATCGGTAGTCGCGGTGTCCTGCGTGTCGTCGCCATGATCGCCGCCCTTCCATAGACCAGCCAGTTCGCCGGTTTTCAGATCGGCGAAGACGGCCGGGCTGTCGATGATGCGCGCTGCCGCTGGATTGGCGACCGGGATTTCAACGACATCGATCCGGAAATAGCTGCTGTTGGGTGATGGCGTAGCATTGCAGCGGGCCAGTTCTTCCGACTTGCGGACGCCAGACGTTCCGGAGACGTAGACGAGGATCTTGCCGTCGCCTTCGGGTCCCTTGACCACCGAATGCGTGTGCGACCCACGGCAAGTCTGGACCAACCCGACCTGACGCGGGCGCGCGAGGTCGGAAATGTCGAAGATGCGGATTCCGCGGAACCTGTCCTTGCTGACGTCACCCTGGTTGCCCTGCGTGCCGCAATCGACCCGGCCGCGATATTGTTCGACCGACATGATCAGTAGATTGCCGACCACCGAGACGTCGCCCTGACCCCCGGCGCACACAACTGATCCGACCTGCGTGGGCACGCCATTGGCACCCAGTCGGTAGGTGTTGAAACCATGGTAATTACCAACGAACAGCCGGTCGCCGCTGAATGCCATGTCGGTCTGTGCGAAGCTCAGCAGCGGTGCACGGTCGCTGAAGTCCGGTTCGTCCTTCGATTTCTTGTCCGGTTCATAGACTGGATTTTCGCCCGGCCTTGCGTCCTTCTTGGCCTTGAGCGCCGGGTATCCGGCGGGGTTTGCGGGATCGAAGAAACCGGCTGGTTTGGGGAGTGCGGCGACCAGAGCGAGGTTCGATATCGCTTCGCCAGCATCGCGGAACCCGGCGCGCAGCTTTTCGCGCGGGTCGGTCGATAATTCTGCCTTGATCGCGGCCATACGCTTGATCTCGGCGGTCTGCTCATTCGTCACGTCGGTCGTGAATTGGTACAGGACGGGATCGTAGGCCGCGCCTGCCTTATCGTAGAGATCTTCCACCATCGCGACGGCACCGGCATGGTGGGTCGTCATCAATTGCAGGAATAAAAGATCGAAATCGCCGCCGCGCGCCGCCGCGAGTGCAGCCATTTGTGCCGGCGTAGCCATGCCCTTCATCGTCGGAGCAGCGCCGTGACCCATCGCCATGTGGTCGACGTGATTCATTGGCATCGCCGGCGCGAAGCCGCGCGCTTCGAGCCATCCGCGCATGAACTTCATTTCGTCGGCCTGGCTCGCTGCAATCCGCTCCGCCATCGTAAGCAGATCCTTGTTGGCGGTTCGTGACTTGGCGATTGCCGTCATTTCAACCGCCTGATTATGATGATGGATCATGCCCTGCATGAACTCGATATCGGCGGCGATGTAGCGGGTATCGGCGACGCGTGCAGCCTCCTGCGGGCTCAGCACTTTGGTTGGCGTTCCGGGAGCGCCGGGCTGTACGATCGGCACCTGGTAAGCACCTGCCGGAGCGCCGCCGGCGATCAGCGCGCCAAGCGCGCAAGTCAGGATCAAGGATTTCCGCCGATTTGCCATTCTTGCCCCCAATTGAAGTCCGCGACTCTGCTTTCCGCGGGGACCCTAAGCAATCGCTCGTCAAAGGGAAGGGGCCGAATGTGGCGTAATGAAAAGGCCGCCGCCCGGTGGGGCGACGGCCTTGTTCATTGCCGTCCTTGGACGGCGACCAAACTTACTCCTCGGTGTTGGCCGGAGCCGCTTCCTCGGCGCTTGCCGCGGCCGCATCGTCGGTCAGGTAATCGCCCGCATCGGCGTCGGTGCCATGGCCCGAAGGCACGACCTTGCCGAGCGGATCGTCTCCGATTCCAGCGCTGTCACGAGCGCTGCGGGCCAGCTCTGCTTCATGCTCTTCCTCGGCCGAATTCGGCGCGATCAGGGCTTCAGCGAGCTTGCGCTGCTGGGCACGGAGCGAGGCATCGCGGCTGGAGGCGGCAACCCGCATCCGGTTCATGCCCGCGCCGGTACCTGCCGGGATGAGCCGGCCGACGATGACATTTTCCTTCAGGCCGTTAAGGATGTCGACCTTGCCCTGCACCGAGGCCTCGGTGAGAACGCGGGTCGTTTCCTGGAACGAAGCGGCAGAGATGAAGCTGCGGGTCTGCAGCGACGCCTTGGTGATGCCGAGCAGGACCGGTTTCCCGACCGCCGGCTTCTGCTTCTTGGTCAGCTTGGCGTTGACCTCGTCCATTTCCTCGCGGTCGACCTGTTCGCCGGCCAGAAGGACCGTATCGCCGCCGTCGGTGATCTCAACCTTCTGCAACATCTGGCGAACGATCACCTCGATGTGCTTGTCGTTGATCTTCACGCCTTGCAGTCGATAGACTTCCTGAATTTCGGCGACCAGATATTCGGCCAGCGCCTCGACACCGAGGACTTCCAGGATGTCGTGGGGATCAGGCGAACCGCCGACGAGGTTGTCGCCGCGCTTCACGTAATCGCCTTCCTGGACGTCGATCACCTTCGACTTGGGGACCAGATATTCGACCGGATCGCTGCCGTCCTCGGGGACGATCGCAATCTTACGCTTGGCCTTATAGTCCTTCATGAAGGTAACCTTGCCGCTCACCTTGGCGATGATGGCATTTTCTTTCGGCTTGCGCGCTTCGAACAGCTCGGCAACGCGCGGTAGACCGCCGGTGATGTCGCGGGTCTTGGCGGCTTCACGCGGAAGTCGGGCAAGCACGTCGCCGGCCTTCACTTCCTGTCCGTTTTCGATCGCGACGATCGCACCGATCGCCAGACGATAGACGGCGTCTTCGCCCTTGCCGCTCGCGGTCAGGGTGAGGCGCGGACGGAAATCATCTTTCTTCGCCTTGTTGACGTCGTCGATCACGACGCGCTGCGAAATGCCGGTCGACTCGTCGGTCTGTTCGGTCATCGTGCGGTTCTCGACGAGATCCTGATAGTTCACGATGCCCGCACGCTCGGTGATGACCGGAGCGAACGAGGGATCCCACTCGGCAATGCGATCGCCGCGGCTGACGATGTGACCGTCCTCACAGAGCAGGTGCGCACCGTAAGGCACGCGATGCGTCGACAGTTCGCGACCGTCCATGTCGAGGATCGCGATTTCGCCCGAACGCGAGAGCGACAGGTGCCGGCTCTTGCTGTCGAGGATCGTCGGCATGTCGCGGAACTCGATGGTGCCGTCGACCGGCGCTTCGAGGTTCGACTGCTCGTTGAGCTGCGCCGCACCGCCGATGTGGAAGGTACGCATCGTCAGCTGGGTGCCAGGCTCACCGATCGACTGGGCGGCAATGACGCCGACCGCTTCACCAATGTTGACCGGCGTACCGCGGGCTAGATCACGGCCGTAGCACTTGCCGCAGACGCCCTGCTTGCTGGCACAGATCAGCGGCGAGCGGATCTTCATTGCCTGCAATCCGGCTTCCTCGATCCGGGCAACCATCGGCTCGTCGAGCAAGACGCCTTCCTTGACGATGGTTTCACCGGTCTTGGCGTCGACAACGTCCTCGGCTGTGGTACGGCCAAGCACGCGGTCGCCGAGCGACGCGATCACGGTGCCGCCCTGGACGATCGCGCGCATTTCCAGCGCGCGTTCGGTGCCGCAATCTTCCTCGACGATGACTGCGTCCTGCGACACGTCAACGAGACGGCGGGTCAGGTAACCCGAGTTTGCGGTCTTGAGCGCCGTATCCGCAAGGCCCTTACGGGCGCCGTGGGTCGAGTTGAAGTATTCAAGGACGGTCAGGCCTTCCTTGAAGTTCGAGATGATCGGCGTTTCGATGATCTCGCCTGACGGCTTGGCCATCAGGCCGCGCATGCCGGCAAGCTGCTTGATCTGCGCCTGCGAGCCACGAGCACCCGAATGTGCCATCATGTAGATCGAGTTGGTCGGGACCTCGCGTCCGTCCTCACCGATCTTCACCGACGAGATTTCCTTCATCATCTCGCTTGCAACGCGGTCACCGCAACGCGACCAGGCGTCGATCACCTTGTTGTACTTTTCCTGCTGCGTGATCAGGCCGTCCTGATACTGCTGTTCGTAATCCTTCACGAGGGCACGGGTCTCGTCGACCAATGCGACCTTCGACGGCGGGATGACCATGTCGTCCTTGCCGAACGAAATGCCGGCCTTGAAGGCGTGACGGAAGCCAAGACCCATGATCGCATCGGCGAACAGGACGGTCTCTTTCTGACCCGTGTGACGATAGACCTCGTCGATAACGTCGCCGATGTCCTTCTTGGTGAGAAGGCGGTTGACGGTCTCGAACGGCACCTTGTGGCTCTTCGGGAGCGTTTCGGCGAGCAGCATTCGGCCCGGCGTCGTCTCGAAGCGCTTCATGTAGGTCTTGCCGTCCTCATCCGTCTGCGGAATGCGGCTGGTGATCTTCGTGTGAAGAGTCACGGCACCGGCGGCGATCGCCTGGTGGACTTCGGCCATGTCGGCCAGAAGCATGCCTTGGCCCGGCTCGTTTTCCTTCTCCATCGAGAGGTAATAGAGACCCAGGACCATGTCCTGCGACGGGACGATGATCGGCTTGCCATTGGCGGGCGACAGGATGTTGTTGGTCGACATCATCAGGACGCGCGCTTCCAGCTGGGCCTCGAGGCTCAGCGGGACGTGAACGGCCATCTGATCGCCGTCGAAGTCGGCGTTGAACGCGGCGCAGACCAGCGGGTGAAGCTGGATCGCCTTGCCCTCGATCAGGACCGGCTCGAACGCCTGGATACCGAGACGGTGAAGCGTCGGTGCGCGGTTCAGAAGGACGGGATGCTCGCGGATGACTTCATCCAGGATGTCCCAGACTTCCTTGCGCTCCTTTTCGACCCACTTCTTGGCCTGCTTCAGGGTCATCGAGAGACCCTTGGCGTCGAGACGCGAGTAGATGAACGGCTTGAACAGCTCGAGCGCCATCTTCTTGGGAAGACCGCACTGGTGAAGCTTCAATTCCGGACCGGTCACGATGACCGAACGACCCGAATAATCGACGCGCTTGCCGAGCAGGTTCTGACGGAAGCGGCCCTGCTTGCCCTTAAGCATGTCGGACAGCGACTTGAGCGGACGCTTGTTCGCACCGGTGATGGTGCGGCCACGGCGGCCGTTGTCGAACAGGGCGTCGACGGCTTCCTGGAGCATGCGCTTTTCGTTGCGGACGATAATGTCCGGCGCGCGCAATTCCATCAGGCGCTTTAGGCGGTTGTTGCGGTTGATCACGCGGCGATACAGATCGTTGAGATCCGACGTCGCGAAGCGACCGCCGTCAAGCGGCACCAGCGGGCGCAGTTCGGGCGGGATGACCGGAACGACGTCGAGGATCATCCATTCGGGACGGTTACCCGAATCGATGAAGCTCTCGACGACCTTGAGGCGCTTGATGATCTTCTTCGGCTTGAGTTCCGACTTGGTGACGGCCAGCTCGTCGAGCAGGTCTTTGCGCTCGCCTTCGAGGTCGAGGTCCATCAGCATGTGCTTGACGGCTTCCGCGCCGATCCCGGCCGAAAAGGCATCTTCGCCATATTCGTCCTGCGCTTCGAGGAGCTCGTCCTCGGTCAGCAGCTGGAACTTTTCGAGCGGTGTCAGGCCCGGCTCGATCACGACATAGCTCTCGAAGTAGAGGATGCGCTCAAGCTGCTTGAGCTGCATGTCGAGCAGCAGGCCGATGCGGCTCGGCAGCGACTTGAGGAACCAGATGTGTGCAACCGGCGCGGCCAGTTCGATGTGGCCCATGCGTTCGCGGCGGACCTTCGAAACGGTCACTTCCACGCCGCACTTTTCGCAGACGATGCCCTTGTACTTCATGCGCTTGTACTTGCCGCACAGGCATTCGTAATCCTTGATCGGACCGAAAATGCGCGCGCAGAACAGGCCGTCGCGTTCGGGCTTGAACGTGCGGTAGTTGATGGTTTCCGGCTTCTTGATCTCGCCGAACGACCACGAGCGGATCTTGTCGGGTGACGCGATACCGATCTTGATCTGGTCGAAGGTCTCCGGCTTTGCCACCGGGTTCGCGAAGTTGGTCAGTTCGTTCATCATTCAATCTCCAACCCCCTCCCGAAACCCCGTCAATTTGGGGCAGGGAGGGAAGGAATGTCCCAAGTGGCTTATTCGGCGGCGATGGCGTCGCGGTCGTTTCCGTCGGCGTCCACGGTGGACTCCAGATCGACCGACAGGCCCAGGCTGCGCATTTCCTTGACGAGAACGTTGAAGCTCTCGGGAATGCCGGCCTCGAACGTGTCGTCACCCTTGACGATCGCCTCGTAGACCTTGGTGCGGCCGATGACGTCATCCGACTTCACCGTCAGCATTTCCTGCAGCGTGTAGGCCGCGCCGTAGGCCTGGAGCGCCCAGACCTCCATTTCACCGAAGCGCTGGCCACCGAACTGCGCCTTACCGCCCAGCGGCTGCTGGGTGACGAGGCTGTACGGTCCGATAGAACGCGCGTGGATCTTGTCGTCGACCAAGTGGTGCAGCTTCAGCATGTAAATGTAGCCAACGGTGACCTTGCGGTCGAAGGCGTCGCCGGTGCGGCCGTCGTAGAGCGTGACCTGGCCCGACTTGTCGAGACCGGCCTTCTCCAGCATATCCGTCACGTCGCTTTCGCGTGCACCGTCGAACACCGGCGTGCCCATTGGAAGACCGCCGACCAGATTCTGTGCCAGGTCCATGATTGCCGTGTCGTCACGGGCATCGATGTCCTTGTCGTAATTCGGGCCGTACAGGTCCTTCAGCTTGGCGCGGACGTCCTTGACGTCCTTGCCGGTAATTTCCTTGCCCGCCTCGTGCATCGAATCCAGCATGTCCTGGACCTGCTTGCCGAGACCGCGCGCGGCCCAGCCAAGGTGGGTTTCGAAAATCTGTCCGACGTTCATTCGCGACGGCACGCCGAGCGGGTTGAGAACGATATCGGCATGCGTCCCGTCCTCGAGAAACGGCATGTCCTCAATCGGCAGGATGCGGCTGATAACGCCCTTGTTGCCGTGACGGCCGGCCATCTTATCGCCCGGCTGAAGCTTGCGCTTCACCGCAACGAAAACCTTGACCATCTTGAGCACGCCCGGGGCCAGCTCGTCGCCGGCTTCCAGCTTGCCGACGCGATCCTCGAAGCGGCGGTTGATGACGCCGATGGCGTCGTCATACTGCACCTTGAGGGCCTCGACGTCCGCTTGGCGTTTGTCGTCCTTGACGGCGACCTTCCACCAATCGGCC
>CAWARI010000006.1:0-76846 GCA_963784395.1 uncultured Alphaproteobacteria bacterium
GTGCAATGTATTGCTAATGATCTCTCTTGTATTCATTTCTGGTTTCTTAGTTCTTCTCCACAAATCCAATTTATCTTGTAATGTTTCATCTCTTAAACACTCCATAAGAAAACAGTGTCCATGAGGGGACTCGTCTACTGATATTGACTTTATTCGCACAATGTTGGGATGTTCTAATTTGGATAATAGCTTTGCTTCCTGTTGGATGATACTATTCTTGATGTCCATTGTTTCTTTGTTGTCTTTTGGTGTCCGTCTAGGAACTTTCAGGGCATACGATTGATCCTGTTTATGTCGTCGTTAATGATCTTGCTTGGATTCCGTTCAAAGTATTCTGCACGGATTTGGACCTGATGGACTGTTGAAAATGATCCTTCACCCAACGTCTTCTCGACTGCTATATCCAAAAAAGAAATGGTAGGAGGAGGAAATTCGCACAACGCCGACGTAGGATCTGATTCCGAATCGTTTTTCAAAGACTCGTTAGAGCTTGTTGGTTTGTCATTCATCATTGTTTTCAGTTTCCATGTTATGCGAGGTGATGAATGTTTAAACTTTTTGTTATGTTGTATTGGATGTTGTATTGGATGTCAGATTCAAGTTTGGTTGTTCTGCTTTATTATTCTGATTAAAAAAGTCAAAACTTCTGGCAGGTCTATTGGTCATGTTTAGGTTGAACGTTGCACGTGTTGAGCGTGAGACGTGGCAAAGAAATCGGCATTCGCGGATCCCCCAAAATAGTTTGGGAAGACCAGTAATTATCAACTAGATCCAAAGGCGCACGAAGGGGGTTCCCTCAAATTATTTTTGACAGGTCGCTGATACTCTAAATAATTTGAAAAGGTTGAAGGGGCTTTTGAAAGCGCTTATTTTACGAAGAACTTTCGTGGGACGGAAGATACGTGGCAAAATAATGCCAAAGTTCTAGCTAGAATAGAGAAAATGGAATTTCAAAATAATAGTTAGTAATGCGGTTTGTTGTGGCATGGGGCACCGGGAAGTATTCATTTTTCTAACTTGAATGGGATGAAAGCAGAAGCGCTATGTATTCTTCCCTTCATCACACATACCACATCATCGTAGATGTCGTAGATGGTGTTTGATCCAACATCAATTTATCCGGTAGGTAGGATCCTGGTAGAGTTTGTTTGTTTGTCTCCCATGATGGTGTGTTTCAACATCGACCTTTTCCAATACGTAAATCCACAATCCACAGAAGAGCTTTTGGATGAAGTGTTCCTTAGTCTTTAGATTTGGGTTGCAACCCACTACCGCCCGAGAATTCAAAAAGCAACATAATATGTATTCAGTCCAGCACATTGATCATCCGTTACAATGTTTTATTCCTTAAAAAAAAAGTTCGACGAGGAAGATGATGATTGCTGTTATTGTACCTCTTTTATATTCTAAAAGCTAAGCTAAATAATGATAGATAATTGCTATTTTTATGTAGTGGTTTTTGCTATTATTTTTATGAAGAATATATGATGCTGTGTAGCCGTTATTGTGTAAATTTGTTACTAGAGTATGATTGTTTGATGGATTTCTTCCTTTGTCGTCAATCAATGATTGTGATTATTGCTTACATCTCCTTAGACCGTGTCTTCCTTCATCATCGCCATATTGATAACAACTAATTCTGGTAACGCAGATCTTCGTCGTGTTCTTGTCATGTCGACTGTCGGTGGTGATGTTAACGATGATGTGATGATGATGGTTGCACTTGTTGTGGAACATCAATGAATAGTGGTAAAGCCGATCGTCGTCTTGATTTGTGAAAATCGACATTCAACTTTTGTTGCTGATGTTTTGGACTCCTGTTACTGATACAATATAATTGTTCTTCGGGAACAGTTGTTGTTGTTGTTGTTGTTGTTGGTAGGTGTCATATTAGGAATGATACTGGTTGTCGATGATGTTGGTATGATGATGTTTGCTTATGGAAATATTATGAGGAAAGTAAATGACATGCCCATTTCTGAAAGATTGCTTTTCACTCAATACGCTAATTATTTCATCTTCTTTCTCCATACTTCTCATCATCAAAGTAGCATTGACATTGCAAGACTACTTTGATGATGTTGTGAAGTTCACCTCGCCCAATACCGCGAATAATAAAACTGCACAGACGAAAAAGATACGGCATTGAGGTTACACGTGTAAGTCTGTGGACAAGACGACCATTTCAGGGTTTTATTCGGGTTACGAAGTGACGAATGACAGACGTTCCTTCCTGCCTTTCAATGTCAAGTTCGAGAGTAAACTATTATAGATGATCACAATAGTGAAGATGAGGGTCGGTTGGTCGATGCTACGTTTGTGGACGAAAAGGATATTGGAAGGGATGACTGACTCGACATTAGTCTAAAAAGTGTTATGAGGATTATTCAGTTACATCGTATTATTTTTTGAACAAACCACGTGTGAAATCACCAAATTTGTAGCCATCATTCGATTGTCGACCATCCTTTTCCTTTCCCTTTGCGACAATCTTTCTGGCGAAGTCACCGAATTTGTATCCCTGTTGCTGTTGCTGCTGGGGAGTATGCATGTGTACTTGTTGTTGCGGGGGTAGTTGTGGATGGTTGATGATTCTTGGTATTGACTTTGCTGTCCTTGCACTGAATATCCACTTTGTTGCTGTGGTTGTTGCTGCTGCTGGTATTCAACATGTCCTTGGACGCGGTGGCTTGCTGGGATTTCGTAAAGTTGATTCGAAACATATGCATTTAGATGATATTGTTGTGAAACGGTTGCATTTCTCGATTCTGCCATCATCGACTGCTGTTGGATGGTACCGCTACTAGAAACGGAAATGAAAGTAGACGTATCCAACAAATCGATATCTTCCTTTGAAGTGTTTTCTTCAGATGATGGCGTCGCTTTCTTATCTTTCAGAGCATTTGAAAGTGCCATTCCACCTGCGATTGACCCTGCTACTAATCCGACAGGACCGAGTAACGCTGCACCTGCAACCATTCCTATCGTGCTTCCTGCAGCACCACCCAGTCTTGACTTGTTTGAAGATGTATAATCCCCGACTGACTTGGAAGCACCAACAATAAAATCACCAGCACGGTGTTCACTACTGTCACCACGACGAGCCATAGCACCAGCTTTGGTAGTTTCACTCAAAGCTCTGATCGATCCAGAAGTCTGTCACAGAGAGAAAAGAAATTGCATTAGTACAAGATGAGAAATCAATGTTTCTTCATACTCATTTAGAATCCAAAAACAAAAGATGAACTTACAATGTCACCAAATCTATATGCTTCGTGTTCAGAGACGCCGCGTGCCTTCTTTCCTGATTTAATACTTCCAACAACACTATCATAGACTACTAATCCAGCAACGCCTCCTTGGACTTTGGAAGCTACGCCAGACCCAGCCAAAGTAGCCAACCCAGTGGAATAAGCTACAGTGTCCCCGGTATTTGAACCAAGGATGTTAGCTTTGGCTATAAAGGCGGGAGCGCGTCTAACGATTGAGGCCTTGACATGATTCACGACTTCGTCGTAAGTTGTAGATGACGAACCGACAAATTTGGGTAGCATAATCCTAGGAGAATGTAAGAAAAGAACAAGCAATGGAGTGAGCCTGCATGTTTGGTTGTTTGGGACGACGGCGATGAAAACACTGTAGAGGAATAAATTCTTTTAACTTACCGCGTTTGAGATGCAACAACAATTCCTTTGTAGTCCAATCCCAACTCCAACGGTTCAATGCATGCGTTTGGAAGCCTCATGGTTTGTTGCTGTTGTTGTATTGTTGCAGCACCACCAGTCAACATACCATCCCAATCAATAGAAGAAAATCCCGCTCTTGCAATTCCGTCTTTCGCCTGAAAGTATAGATTTTGGAATTCGTGGAAGCTTGAGTCCGCGATGGTTGTTTGAAGACGGCCAGAATTCAATGTCAAAATCTCGTTCTTCATTGCCTCAAACTGTACATTCAACATTGCTTTATTGCTGCATGTTTGTGGATTGAACGGGTCTGGCGGTAGTTGCTGTATGGTCGCAAGCATCTTTACAAAGATAGTTGGCCTAGATGATGGTTTTGGAGAATCCCATAGTTTCATCTCGTCTAACGAACACTTGATGCTACAAGGCAGTTCGATTGGAGTGACAGAATCAGGTCCTGTTCCAGATGATGTTGATGGCGGTGTAGATGCATCTTAATAGAACAATCTCCATGCTAGGAATTTCAACCATGAGTTCTTTGACTGACGTGCCAGATTCGTACTTCATTTGGATTCCATGGATTGGTTGCTTCAATGCAAGGTTATTCGGGTAATAAAGGGACTCAACACATGACACGGATACAGAAATATGTGGAGACACCATTCCACTTATACTTGAAACAATTGCATGTACTCCAGATTGCTTCTCAGCCACCTGAATCTTACCGATTTGAAAAATGTTGATACCGTCGTAAGAAACGTCTTCCATTGCAATTCGAGCTTGTACGGGGGATTCCACAAAACATTCCACTCCTGCCAGTTGACATCCATAACCGTTTTTTGATGACATATCATTGGAAAAATAGTCCATTAACGGCTGAAATGCTGCCAACAAATTAGTCGCACTGTCCACAGACTCAAGTAATGCCGTAATTCCAGAGCCAGTCACGAAAGAATGGGTAGAAGAATCAAAATGCACTGATAGAAAACTGGCAACAACTTTTCCAAATGATTGAGAACCGATTTGCAGACCGTCCTTACATTTGAGTTTAGTCAATTCAAATGAGGTGTCAAAAGAAATATCCAATTGAGAATCGGGATTTCCAAATGTTCCTTCGATGTATTCGGAAGTGTTTATTCGTTCTACTCTACCAGATAGCTGCCCGTGGTGGAGCAAATTAATCTCTGATTCTCCCATCGAAGAAGCGATGAGATTAATGTTTTCCACAGCGATCCTGAAATTATTAACATAAGTAGTCACCTTTTGAGATCGTAAGTGCACGGGAAAAGGGAGCAATTCACTTGCTAATTTGCGTTGAACGGACTGGTATTTTTCTGGTCTTGTTTCAGGTAGATTGAAATTGATTGAACCGAGGTTGACTTCGAACGAAGAGAAGTCAAAAGCAAACGTCAAATCATGACCTCACCGACGCGGCGGATGTTTTCGACCCGGTCGGCGTCGGTAAAGCCGAGATCCTTGTTGAGGCCGTGGCGAACGTTGTCGCCATCGAGCAGGAAAGTGTGCTTGCCCATTGCGTGCAGTTTCTTTTCGACGAGGTTGGCGATGGTCGACTTGCCCGCCCCCGAAAGCCCGGTGAACCAGAGCACCTTGGGCTTCTGACCCTTGAGCCGGGCATGCGCCTGGCGCCCGATATCCAGCGCCTGCCAATGAATGTTCTGAGCCCGGCGAAGCGCGAAATTGATCATTCCGGCCGCCGCCGTCGCATTGGTCAGTTTGTCGATCAGAATGAAGCCGCCGAGCGTTCGATTGTCGGCATAGGCGTCAAAGGTCAGCGGCCGGTCGGTATACACTTCCGCGACGCCGATATCGTTGAGTTCCAGTGTCTTGGCGGCAAGTTGTTCCAGCGTGTTGACGTTGAGCGCATATTTCGGCGGTTGCACGGTTGCCGACACCATCTGCGTCGCGAGCTTGAGCCAATATCCGCGACCGGGCAGCAGGGCTTCTTCGTCCATCCATACGATTGATGCTTCGAACTGATCGGCGACCGGAGGGGGATCGTCGGCGGCGGCAATGACGTCGCCGCGCGAACAATCGACTTCCTCGGCAAAGGTGATGGTCACCGACTCGCCAGCCCCAGCCTGCGCTCGCTCCTCGTCGCCGACCAATATGCGCGTGACCTCGGTAATCTTGCCCGACGGCAGGATGCGAACGCGTTCGCCTGGCGCGATCGTTCCTGCCGCAATCAGCCCGGTGAAACCACGAAACGAGGAATCGGGGCGAATTGCCCCCTGAACCGGCAATCGAAGCGCCTTGGAGAAAGTGCCCCCTCCCACGTCGACCGAATCCAAGACCTCGGCAAGAGCTCGGCCCGTCATACCATCCCATCGCGCCTGAGCGGCCGACGACATTGTCGCCGCGAACGCCAGACAGCGGAATGGCGATAAAGCCCTCGATCCCAATCTCCGCCGCAAGATCGGCAAAGTCGCGTTCGTGCTGCCGAAACGTCGCTTCCTCGTCGCCGACCATGTCCATCTTCGTCACCGCGAGCACGAAGTGCCGAATGCCGATCAGGTGGCACAGATAAGCATGGCGGCGCGTCTGGGTTAGCACGCCGCGGGTCGCATCGAGCAGGATGACGGCAAGGTCGGCCGTCGACGCTCCGGTCACCATGTTGCGGGTATATTGTTCGTGGCCCGGGCAATCGGCAACGATGAAATTGCGGGTCGCGCTGGCGAAGTAACGATAGGCGACATCGATCGTGATGCCCTGTTCGCGCTCGGCGCTGAGGCCATCGACAAGCAAGGCGAAATCCGTTTCCCCGCCTCGAGTCCCGACGATTCTGCTATCCTCGTCGAGCGTCGCCAACTGGTCGTCGGGCACTTCGCCCAGATCATGGAGCAGGCGTCCGATCAGCGTCGATTTGCCGTCGTCGACGCTACCGCAGGTGATGAAGCGAAGGAGCGAGCGCGCCATCAGAAATATCCCTCGCGCTTCTTGCGTTCCATCGACCCGGCCGAAATCATGATCGATCGCGCGGCCCTGCCGCTCGGAGGATCGGCTCGCCCGCATTTCGGCGATGATCGAATCGAGGTCGGCCGCTTCGCTCTCGACTGCACCGCTGAGTGGATAGCAGCCAAGCGTACGGAACCGGACCATGCGCTGGGCGGGCTGTTCACCGTCGCGGAGCTTGAAGCGTTCGTCGTCGACCATCAGGAGGAGGCCGTCGCGCTCGACGATGGGGCGTAGCGCGGCGAAATAGAGCGGAACGACGGGGATTTGTTCGCGCGCGACGTAGGACCAGACATCGAGTTCGGTCCAGTTGGACAAGGGGAAGACGCGCATGCTCTCGCCCGGTCCGCGCCTAGCATTGTAGCAATTCCACAATTCTGGCCGCTGTTTCTTCGGATCCCAGACATGGCTTGCCGACCGGAAGGAAAAGATGCGCTCCTTGGCGCGGCTCTTTTCCTCGTCGCGGCGGGCACCACCGAACGCCGCATCGAACCTGCCGGCATCGAGTGCTTGACGAAGCCCCTGCGTCTTCCACATGTCGGTATGCAGCGCACCATGGTCGAACGGATTGATTCCCATCGCCTCGGCTTCGGCATTCTTGTGGACGATTAAGTCCATCCTGCTGGTCGCCGCAACCTCGTCGCGTAGCGCGTACATCTCGCGGAATTTCCAGGTCGTATCGACGTGCAGCAAGGGAAAAGGTGGCGGTGCGGGCGCGAAGGCCTTGAGGGCGAGGTGGAGCATCACCGCGCTGTCCTTGCCGATCGAGTAGAGCATCACCGGCCGCTCACTCTCGGCAGCAACCTCGCGGATGATGTGGATGCTCTCGGCTTCAAGCCGATCGAGGTTGGACAGGGTCATGGCTGGTTCGGGATCGCTCAAGGATTTTCACTGAGGAAACGCATCAGCTCGGCAAGGGTCGATTCCATCTGGTCCTGCATCTGGGTGACCAATTCGTTCTCGCGCATTCCCTTATGATCGAGCGGTTTTGAATAGCTGTCCGAAAAGGCCTTGAGGTCGTCCTGGTCGAAGACACCCTTGGCGACCAGCTTGGCGACGATGACGAGCAGGCCGTTGGTGTTGGCGATATTGCCCGCGACCAGCGCTTCATCGACCATGTTCAGGGCGGGATCGGGTTCGGTTTCGATGTCGCTCATATCGTTCTTGTGACGGATAACGGCCGCGCTGCAAAGTCGTCAAGCACCGCCCATCGCTCCACTTTGTCGGCGAATGGTGCGGTAAAGGCCGGACTCGACGAGGGAAGGTCAATTAACGCGGCAGTCGACGCGGACGACGCGAGCACCTTTCGACCGATGCGCGCCGCGGTCTTGCCGTTAAAGGCGATTCCGCGAAGATCACGGTGAATCTCGACGAAATCGATCAGCGGATTGGCGGCGGCATCGCGGATCGCTCCATCCAGGCTGCCGCTGCGCCGTGCCCGGGAGACAACGTCCCACAACGCGATCCGGTGGTCTGTCAGGACGGCGAGCCGTTTTGCATAATCGCTTGCCGCCAAGTCGACGGCAATTGCCTCGCCGAGCAATCGCCAGAACTGGTTGGCCGGGTGGGCATAATAACGTTGTTCGGCAAGTGAACGCTCGCCGGGCAGACTGCCAAGGATGAGCAGGACGGGCGAACTCGATCCAGCGGGCGGAAAACTGCGTTTGAGCCGATCGTCCACGCGCGGATTCGCTTCCTTTGCCTTTGTCGCCGGCGCGGCTAAAGACCCCATGGTGCTCCAACCGTCCGACCTTCGCATTGCCCTCTTCTCCGGCAATTACAACTATGTCCGCGACGGCGCCAACCAGGCGCTGAACCGGCTTGTCGGCTATCTGCTCCACCGGGGGTGCAACGTCCGCGTCTATTCGCCGGTAGTTGAAAAACCGGCGTTCCCGGCGACCGGCGACCTGGTCGACACCCCCGCATTCGCCGTCCCGCGCCGTCCGGAATATAAGATCCCGTTCCGCTTGGCGGGTGATGCGTTGGACGATCTTGAGAGATTCGCGCCCAACATCGTCCATGTTTCAAGCCCCGATATTGTCGCGCATCGCGCGGTGACCTGGGCGCGCAAGCGGAACATTCCCGTGGTCGCATCGGTGCACACGCGCTTCGAGACTTATTTGCAATATTACGGACTGCAATGGGCCGAACCGGCGGTCCGCGCGATCCTGCGGCGTTTCTACCGGCGCTGCGACGCTATCGTCGCACCGGCGGAATCGACCGCCGCGGTCCTTCACGCCCAGCGCATGAGCCGCGACATCTCGATCTGGAGCCGCGGCGTCGATCGCGCGCAATTCCATCCCGGTCGGCGCGACATGGCGTGGCGCCGGCAGCAGGGGATCGGCGACCAGGAAATGGCAGTCGCCTTTCTTGGCCGGATCGTCATGGAAAAGGGCCTCGATGTGTTCGCCGACGCAATCGCCGCCGCGACTCGGCGCAAGGTGCCGCTACGCGTGCTGGTGATTGGCGACGGCCCGGCGCGCGAATGGTTCAAGGACCAGTTGCCCGGCGATGCGATCTTCGTCGGCCACCAGACCGGCGACGATCTCGCCCGCGCATTGGCGAGCAGCGACGTCTTCCTCAACCCGTCGATCACGGAAGCATTCGGCAACGTCACGCAGGAAGCGATGGCGTGCGGCGTGCCGGTGGTCGCCGCTGCCGCGACGGGTGCCACCAGCCTGGTTCAGGACGGCGTTTCCGGGATCCTCGTCGACCCGCTCGATGTCGACCAATATGGCAGCGCACTCGAATGCTACGCCGCTGACCCCGAACTTCGTGCAAGCCACGGCGCGGCGGGCGAAAAATTCGCCCGCACGCGCGACTGGGACGTGATCAACAGCGCCGTCCTGCGCCTCTACGAACGGGTCATCGAACGGCGCGGCCGACTGGAAGCGCGGTTCGGCAAAAACTGGCGTCCGTCCTAACCGCCGATCCGCTCGATCTTCTTGGCGGCTTCGTCGAGGATGTCGGTGATCTCCTCCAACAACGCGTCGTTCCAGCCGTCGCGAGCGACGCGGTTCTTGAGCGCGGCCATCATGTTGCCGATCGCCCGACCGATTTCCGGACGCGCATGGCGACGGCGTTCGACACCGGCCTCCTCCAGCCGTTCCATCAGCGCCTCGACCTCGTCGGCATTCTCGTCGAGATGGGCGCGGCCCTCGTCGGTGGCCTCGTAAACCTTCTTGCTGTCCTTCGACTTTTTCTCGGCGATCTGGCCCATGTCTTCGAGCATCGTCAGGGTCGGGTAAACGATGCCGGGCGAAGGCGCATAATCGCCGCCGGTCATCTCTTCGACGGCCTTGATCAACTCGTAACCGTGGCGCGGCTGATCGGCGAGCAACTTGAGCAGGACGAGGCGCAACTCGCCGCCCTCGAACATCCGTCGACGGCCGCGCCTTGGGCCACCGCCGCGGCCATGGCGGCCACCGAAGTTGGCGCCAAAGCCCTCACCGAAATCGAAATTGAAACCGCCGGGGCCAAAGCCGAAGCTGCCGGGTCCAGCGAAACGGCGCCCTTCCGGGCCGCAATTCATATGAAAACGCATCTGAATCCCTCCTAAGATTGATTAAGATATATCTTGGTTGCATCTCGTTCAAGGAGGAGGTGCAACTTATTTGCTGCGCTCCTATTGAGAGGGCGATGGCTGACCTGTTGTTCGATGACCCCGCCCCGCCGACCGGCGCCCCAATGGCAGGCGACGATGCGCCGCTTGCCGAACAATTGCGCCCGCGAGCGTTGGCGGATGTGGTGGGTCAGGAGCATCTGACCGGCCCCGACGGCGCGCTTGGGCCGGATGGTCGCTGCCGGCAAATTGTCTTCGCTGGTCCTGTGGGGACCGCCCGGTACCGGCAAGACCAGTATCGCGCGGTTGCTCGCCGATGCGGTCGGGCTTCGCTACGTCGCCATCTCTGCCGTCTTTTCCGGGGTTGCCGACCTCAAGAAGATTTTCGCCGACGCCAGGCAAGCTGCCAAGGCCGGACAGCGCACCTTGCTGTTCGTCGACGAGATCCACCGCTTCAATCGCACCCAGCAGGATGGCTTCCTGCCGTTCGTCGAGGATGGCACCGTCACCCTGGTCGGTGCGACCACCGAAAACCCCAGCTTCGAGCTCAATGCCGCTTTGCTCAGCCGCGCCCAGGTTCTCATCCTGCGCCGCCTCGACGAAGCCGCGCTTCACGCGCTGATCGACCGCGCCCAGGCCCTGATCGGTCGCGACCTGCCGCTGACTGGCGATGCCCGCGACTGCGCTGGTCGCCAGCTCGGACGGCGACGGTCGCTTCCTGCTCAACCAGGTCGAGACCTTGTTCGACGTCGCGATCGACGCAGCCGCTCGACCCGGCCGGGCTCGCCACCTTCCTGCAGCGCCGAGTCGCGGTCTACGACAAGGATCGCGACGGACATTACAATCTGATCACCGCGCTCCACAAATCGCTGCGCGGGTCCGATCCGCAGGCCGCGCTTTACTATCTGGCGCGGATGCTGACCGCAGGCGAGGAACCGCTTTACGTGCTCCGCCGCCTCGTCCGCTTCGCGTCCGAGGATATCGGGCTCGCCGATCCGCAGGCGCTGGTGCAATGCCTCGCCGCCAAGGACGCCTATGACTTCCTCGGCTCGCCGGAGGGCGAGCTGGCGATCGTCCAGGCCTGCCTCTATCTGGCCACGGCACCCAAATCGAACGCCGCTTACATCGCGCAGAAAGCGGCATGCAGGAGCGCGAAGGAGACCGGATCGCTGATGCCGCCGCAGAATATCTCAACGCCCCGACCAAGCTGATGAAAGACATCGGCTACGGAAAAGGCTATGCCTACGACCATGATGCCGACGACGCATTTTCCGGCGCCAATTACTGGCCGGACGATCTGCCGCCGGAAACCTATTATCGCCCCAGCGAGCGCGGCTTCGAGGCCCGATCTGCGCGAGCGGCTGGCTTATTGGGACGACATGCGCCGCACCGGCGGCAAGTGAAACAGACGAACAGGAGGAGACTGATCATGTACCAGGACACGCGACCGGCAGCCTATTGGCAGCAGCAATTGACGCAGTGGGGGCCGCGCATCCTGCTCGCGATCCTGATCCTGGTCGTCACCCACTTCGTCGCCAAGGCGGTGCAGTGGGCGATCGGCCGGCTGGTCGACAAGATGCCGATCCTCAAGCGCGATCCCGGCGCGATGGGCGACAGCGTCGGCAAGGAACTGGGTCGGCTCGGCTATTGGATCGTTTGGCTGGTCGGGCTGATCGCCGCGCTCCAGCCGCTCGGCCTGTCGGGGGTCCTGACCCCGGTTACCGCGCTGACCAATGAAGTTTTCGCCTTCCTGCCTCGCCTGCTCGGCGCCGGCCTGTTCTTCTTCGCGGGCCTGATCCTGGCCCGCATCGTTCGACACATCGTCGAAGCGGCGCTGGGCGCAATCAACATCGAACGGCTTGCCGGACGCGCCGGGCTCAGCCTTGGCGAACAGCCCGTCGCGGTCGACAGCGAAGGCACCGCGACCGACGGCGTCGCGCCGGTGCGGAGCACGATCGCCAAGCGCGGTCGGGATGACGGTCTCGGCGGTCATCATCATCTTCGCCGCCATCGCCGCGCTCGACATCCTTCAGGTCGAAGCCGTCAGCGAACCGGCCAAGAACATGCTCAACATGATCGCGCTGGCCATCCCCAGCGTGATTGCGGCCCTGCTCTGGCTGGCCATCGCCTTCCTCATCGCCAAGTGGGTCAAGACCCTGATCGAGACCGTCCTGCCGAGCCTCGGCTTCGACAATTTCATCCACTCGCTGGGCGTGATGCCGCGCAATATCTCGCCGTCGCGGGTCGTCGGCTCGATCGCCATGACCGCGCTCCTCCTGCTCGCCGCGGCGATCGAGGCGCTCCACCGCCTCGGCGGCGACAGCACGGCGGCGCTGCTGTTCCAGGTCACCGAGCTTGGGCGGCAAGGTCATCTTCGGCACTTTGATCATCGTCGTCGGGCTCGTTCTTGGCGCGTATCCTGGCCGATCTGGTCGGCAGTTCGACCGGCGAAGGCGGCTACGCCCAGACCATCGTCAAATATGCCATCATCGCGTTGTTCACCGCGATCGGGCTGACCTTCATGGGGCTGGCCGACCAGATCGTGATGATGGCGTTCGGGCTGATCCTGGGATCGGCCGCAGTCGCCACCGCCATCGCCTTCGGGCTTGGCGGACGCGATTATGCGGCGCGGGTGCTGGAGGATTGGCATGACAGCAATACGCCGCCGCCGCCCGCATCGCGGATCCCGCCGCGGCTCAAACGCGCCGTCGCCGGAAGACGACAGCCAGCCGCCGCTGGTGTGATCCGACGCTTTGCGCGCACGGTCGCGATCGACTGGTCGGGCGCCAAGGGCACACGCCACAAGGGAATTGCCATCGCCGAGGCGCGTGGAGACGATCCGCCGCGCCTCGTCCGTCCCCGCCACATCTGGTCGCGAACCGAGGTTGCCGACTGGCTGGTTCGCGAGGCCGCGAAGCGAGCCGACCTTGTTCGGCTTCGACTTCAGCTTCGCGCCGCCGCTGATCGATCGCGGCGAATATCTGCCGGGCGAGGATGGCGTTCCCGACACCGCCCGCGACTTCTGGCACTATGTCGATCGCCACGCGCCCGACCCCGACCTTGGCGCGGCAAGCTTCTTGGAAGAAGTGCATCGGCCGCATTTCTATTTCGGGATTGCCGACGGGATCAAGGCCGACTTCGTCCACTTCCGCCAATGCGACCAGCGATTGAATGCGCACGGGCGGCCGCAAGACCGCCAGCGCCTATGACGCGATCGGCGCGGCGCAGGTCGCCAAGGCCAGCTTCTCGGGAATGCGCCTGCTTCACCGGATCGACGGCAAGGTCGCGATCTGGCCGATGGACGAACTGCCCGAAAACGGAAGCGCGGTCGCCGAAATCTACACCCGCATCTACATCCGCAATGCCGGATTGAGCGGGCGAAGATCCGCACCCGGAGCGAACTCAATATCGCGCTCGCCGCCCTCGGATCGCCATTGTGGCGCGGACGCGGATCGCTCACCGACCACCAGACCGACGCGCTCGTCACCGCGGCGGGAATGCGCGCGCATCTGGCGCATCCCGAGCGCATTCTCTCCGCTTGGCCTCACCCAGCGCATCGCCTGTACCGAAGGCTGGACCTTCGGAATCGCCTAATCTGCGAGCAGCGCCAGCAAGGCGAAACTGGCGAGCCAATGTTCGCCCATATAATCGCCCGCAACATGCGGCAGCGCGGCGTCGAGGTGCCGATCCGCAAGCGTTTCGAGCAATTCCAGCCGCGGGTGCGGCGCAATCTTCCGGGCGATCGAGCGTAGTGCCCAGGCCCGGCTGAGGTTGAGGCCGTCAAGATGGGCAATCTTGCCGTCGCTGCGGTCGGACACGAACACCGGATCGAAACGACGGTCGAGCGCCCCGCCGTCGAGCAGGAACCCATCGAACCAGCCCGTGAAATCATCGCGTCCGCGAACCCGCGCCATCAGCAACGCGACGCTGAGCGCGGGGGACAGAAATTCGTCGCCCCCCGGTTCCCATCCGCGATAGTCGCGCTCGTTGGCAAAGCGCTGCTCCGCCCACTCCTCGATCGCCAGCAACAGCGCGGGATCGCGGTGCATCGCCCATTGGTGCGCCAACGTCAGTGCGAAGGCGGTGTTGAAATGCGTACCGACCGTGATCGGATAGGTCAGCTTGTCGAGATACGGCACGAACCGCCCGGCAAGGGCGCGGGCCAGCGGCTCCAGCCGTGCCCCCCAATCGCGATCCTCATGCCGCGCGGCCTCATGATGCAGGGCGAGCAGCCACGCCCAGCCGTACGGTCGCTCGAACCCCGCCGACAACGGCCGGTCGAGATAGGCCAGTTCGACCGCCAGTTTCTCCTCGGTGAACGTTTTGTCTGCACAGCGCCGCAATCGTCCCGGCTTCGGCCATGTCGGGAAACAGCCGGCGCAGCGTCAGCAAGGTCCACCAGCCATGGACGCAGCTGTGCCAGTCGAAGCTCCCGAAGAAGACCGGGTGAAGCACGCGCGGCGGCTTTGCATCCTCATCGTTCAGCAGGACATGGTCGAGCTTGTGCGGATATTCCTTTGCGACGTGGCCGAGCGCGATCCCCGCAAATCGCTCGGCAAGCTGTTGGTCCAGTCTCATCGAAATCCCGCCCACCAGATGATCAGGATATTGAGCGCAAGCAGCGGCAGTGCGGTCGCCACCTGCGCTTTGACGACGCCATATTGATCCTTCATCTCCAGCAAGGCCGCTGGCACGAGATTGAAGTTGGCGGCCATCGGAGTCATCAACGTGCCGCAGAAACCGGCCAGCATCCCGACTGCCCCGACCACCGCCGGATTGCCGTGATAATGTTCGATCAGCACCGGCACCCCGATCGCCGCCGCCATCACCGGGAAGGCGGCAAAGGCATTGCCCATGATCATCGTGAACAGAGCCATGCCGATCGCGAACACCAGGATCGCGGGAAGAACATGGCCTTCGGGGATGATCGATCCGGTCAGGTTGCCGATGATTTCGCCGATGCCCGCTGCCGCGAACAAGACGCCCAGCGCCGCAAGCATCTGCGGCAATACGGCGGCCCAGCCGATCGAATCGATCAGCCGCCGTCCTTCGTTGAGCGGTGCGATGACCGGCGGTCGCAGCCAGGTCAGGATGACCGCCAGCGCAATGAGCACACCGAGCGCCAGGAAGACGTAGGTTTCGCGCTTCGGCTCGATCCACCCGGCCCCGCCGAGCGGCGTGTAATTATAGGCCAGCGTCCCGACCAGCGCGGTTACCGGAATGATCAGCGCGGGCAGGAACAGGCGATTGCCGAGTTTCGCCGACCAATGCTCGCGTTCCGTGTCCGACGTCGTCGAAGGGTGGCTTCGGCCGATCAGGTTGAACCCGCCGATCCCGGCCAGCCCAAGCACCAGCAAGCCGTTGCCGAAATCGCCGATCCGGTCACCGGCGAGCAGGCTGGCCGCCATCAGTCCCCAGAAGATGGCATTGCCGATGCGTTTCGGATTGGACCGGTCGAAGGCGCTGAGGATCGCGAAGGCGGCGAACATCGCACCGGCTAGCGTGTAGAGCCAGGGGAGCGTGATCATTTCGTCACCTTCCCCAATGTGGCGCTGAATGCCCGAAGCCGAAGCGAATGGATGACGAACGCGCCGATCGCGCTGGGGATCGCCCACAGCGCCAGCTGCAGCGGTGCAAGGTCGTAACCGTAGGTCGCCAACGTCTGCTGGATCAGCACGATCGACCCGATCGCGAAGAAGATGTCCTCACCGAAGAACAGGCCGACATTATCGGTCGCCGCCGACATCGCCTTGACCTTCTCGGCTTCATCCTCGGTCAGGTCGCCATGCTGCTTTTCCGCCGCGGCAAGCGCCATCGGCGCGACCAATGGCCGAACGGTCTGGGGATGACCGGCGGTCGAGTGAAGGCCGATTGCGGCGGTGAGCTGGCGGTAGAGCAGGTAGAGGATCAGCAGCTTGCCGACCGTCGCCCCCTTCAGCGACCGGATCAGGCTAGCCGCGCGCTGCTGCAGTCCGAACCGTTCGAGGCTGCCGATGACCGGCAGGACGATCCACACGATCGCGATGATCCGGTTGTCGTTGAATGCCTTGCCGAAGGTCGCGATGACCTCGACCGGGCCCATGCCCGCGATCAATCCGGTGACCAGCGCGGAAGCGGTGACGACCAGCATCGGATTGAGCCGAAGCGCGAAACCCGCAACGACCAGCAGGATGCCGATCAACGGCCAATAATTCATGGCGTTTCCTCCCCAAATCCGCCGCCGCCCGGCGTCTCAATCAAAAATCGGTCACCGACATGCATCGACGCCGATGCGCAGGCGGGCAAGTCTTCGACGCTGCCGTTGACGCGGATGACGCGATTGATGCCGCCTACTGCATCGTGGCCGCCGTGGATTCCCTTGGGAGGGATCGCGCGGCGATTGGCCAACATGTTGGCGCGCATCGGTTCAAGGAAGGTGATCTCGCGGACCACGCCATTGCCGCCGTGATGGGCGCCCTTGCCGCCCGATCCGCGGCGGATGGCAAACTTTTCCAGGCGGACCGGCAGGCGAGTCTCCAGAATTTCGGGATCGGTCAGGCGGCTGTTGGTCATGTGCGTCTGCACCGCGTCGGTGCCGTCATGATCCGGCCCTGCGCCCGATCCGCCGCAGATCGTCTCATAATATTGGTGATCGGCATTGCCGAAGGTGAAATTGTTCATCGTGCCCTGCGACGGCGCAAGCCGACCGGTCGCCGCAAACAAGGCGTCGGTCACGACCTGGCTGGTTTCGACATTGCCAGCGACGACCGCGGCGGGCGAATGGGGACGAAGCATCGATCCGTCGGGCACGATCAGCGTGATCGGTCGCAGGCAGCCGTCGTTCATCGGGATCACATCGTCGATCAGCGTTCGAACGACGTAAAGCGATGCCGCCCGAACGATCGAATATGGAGCGTTGAAATTGTCGGGAAGCTGCCCGCTGGTGCCGGTGAAATCGAAGGTCGCCGCCCGCTTTGCCCGGTCGATGCGGATCGCGACACGAACGACGGCCCCATTGTCCATCGGATAGGCGAATTCGCCGTCGTCGAGCCGGTCGACCAGCCGCCGCACCGATTCCTCGGCATTGGCCAGGCAATGGTCCATATAGGCCGCGAGCACCGGCACGCCTTCCTCCGCCGCGACGGCGACCAGCCGCTCCGCGCCGCGGGTGCAGGCCGCCAGCTGCGCTTTCAGGTCGGCGATATTGCGATCGATGTTGCGCGCCGGATGCGTGCCGCTAGCGAAAATCGCACGCGTTTCCGCTTCTCGAAAACGGCCTTCGTCGACCAGCAATTCATTGTCGATCAGGACGCCCTCATCGTCGATCGCCCGGCTGTCGGGCGGCATCGACCCGGGCGCGATCCCGCCGACATCGGCGTGGTGGCCGCGCGCCGCAACGAACGCAAACGGGGCCTCGGCCTGGTCGGTGAACACTGGGACGATGACGGTAATGTCCGGCAAATGCGTGCCGCCGCGATACGGATCGTTAAGCAGATAGGCATCGCCGCGTCGGATGCCGCGCCCGTCCCTGCCCTCGCCGCGTGCATCGATGATCGTGCGGATGCTTTCACCCATCGACCCTAGATGAACCGGGATGTGCGGTGCATTGGCGATCAGCGCGCCTGCCGCGTCGAACAGGGCGCAGGAGAAATCGAGCCGCTCCTTGATGTTGACCGACGTCGCCGTCGCTTGCAGCGCGACGCCCATTTCCTCGGCAATCGCCATGAACAGGTTGTTGAAGATTTCCAGCCGCACCGGATCGACATCGGTGCCTGCAGCACGTTTCCGGACCAGCGGCCTGGTGCGGGTCAGGATCATCGTTCCGTCCGCTTGCCGGTCACCGCGCCAGTCGGCATCGACAAAGGTGGTCGAGCCGGTTTCGTGGACCAGCATCGGCCCATGCACCGTCTTTTCGGTCTTCGCCTCATCGACCATCGCGGTCGCGATTCCGCCCGCTTCGCCGATCGCCTCGACCACCAAAGCTTCAACGATCGGCTCGGCGGCATCCTCGGCATAGCCAAAGCGCTGGCGATGGAGACGGTGGAAGGCGCCGCGCATTGCCGCCACATCCTCGACCGACAATTCGATCGCGCTGTCGCTGCCGGGCAACCGCAATCGCGCCCGCCGCGCCACCATGATCCGCGAACTGGCGATTCCCTGCGCTTCGACCTCGGCGCGCGTGTCGGCGATCAGCGGCGCGAACCCGTCATCGAACGGCTGCGACAAGGGCCGGATCCAGCTGATTTCCCGCATCGCCTTCACATCCGCAAGCGCGATTCCATAGGCCGAGAGCAAGCCAGCGAGCGGATGGATCAGTATCCGCTCCATGCCCAGCGCATCGGCCACCGCGCAGGCCAATTGTCCCCCAGCCCCGCCAAAGCAGGCGAGCGTGTACCGCGTCACGTCATAGCCGCGCGCGATGCTGATCTTGCGGATCGCTGCCGCCATATTGTCGACCGCAATTGCCAGGAATCCGCGGGCGACGGCCTCTTCCGTCATCGCCTCGGGCAGCGCGGCAACAATTTCAGCCAGTCGTGCCCGCGCTGCATCCACGTCGAGCGGCTGGTCGCCACCCGGCCCGAACACCGCTGGGAAATGCGCTGGATCGATCCGTCCGAGCACCAGGTTGCAATCGGTCACCGTCAGCGGTCCGCCACCACGGTAACAAGCCGGGCCCGGATTGGCGCCCGCCGATTCCGGCCCGACGCGGAACCGCAGGCCATCGAACCGACAGATCGATCCGCCGCCCGCCGCGACGGTGTGCACCTGCATCATCGGTGCGCGGATTCTCGCGCCTGCAACCACGCTCTCTTCAGCCAATTCAAATTGACCGGCATAATGCGACACGTCGGTCGATGTGCCGCCCATGTCGAAGCCGATCAGCCGCTCTTCGCCATGCGCTTTGCCTGCGGCGACCATGCCCACGACTCCCCCGGCGGGCCCGGACAGGATCGCATCCTTGCCGCGAAACGCCCGTGCATCGGTCAGTCCACCATTCGACTGGATGAAGGCTAGGTCGGCTTCGCCGCCAAGCCCCGCCGCAACTCGGTCGACGTAACGCGCCAGGATCGGCGAGAGATAGGCATCGACCACCGTTGTGTCGCCACGCGGCACGATCTTGATCAGCGGCGCGACTTCATGGCTCACCGAAATTTGCGCAAAGCCGATCGCACGCGCCATCTGCGCCAGTTGCCGTTCATGCGCCTGATGCTTCCAGCCGTGCATCAGCAGGATCGCAACACTGTCGAAGCCGTCGTCGCGCAAAGCGGAAAGGGCAAGCTGCGCTGCTTCCGGATCGAGCGATTTCAGCACCGTCCCGTCGACCGCGACCCTTTCGTCGATTTCCACCACGCGGTCGTAGAGCATCGAGGGCAGGACGATGTGCCGGGCGAAGATATCCGGCCGTGCCTGGTTGCCGATCCGCAACACGTCGGCAAATCCCTGCGTGACCAGCAGGGCGCAGCGTTCGCCCTTTCGCTCCAGCAAGGCGTTGGTGGCGACCGTCGTGCCCATCCGCACCGTGGCGACGGCAGAGCCCTCTTCCGCGATCACGCGTCGAATCGCTTCCAGCGCGGCGTCGTCATATTGCCCTTCATTTTCGGACAGCAGCTTGAGGACACGCTGACGGCCGTCGCGATGGCGCGCGATCACGTCGGTGAACGTGCCGCCGCGATCGATCGCAAAGGTCCAACCGTCCATCCTCGCCAGACAAGCAGAAAGCGACGCCCCCCTCAATGGGGCTGGACTAAACGCCGCCGGTTGGGCCAATAGCGCCGCGCGTCAGGGCGAATGGCCCCGGATGCCGGATTAGCTCAGATGGTAGAGCAGCGGTTTTGTAAACCGAAGGTCGCGGGTTCGATTCCTGCATCCGGCACCAGCCCCTCTCATCGATCGTCCGGGGGACGATCGATGAGAGGGGCTCACGAGTGCAGCGAGAGGCCAGAAGCGTGAAATGCGCCACGCTCCAAAACTTATCCACAGCATCGCCCACCGAATCGTCCCCGACTTTATGATCAAGCCAACGATTCAGGACTCGACACCCCGACGATTCGCGCCCATTCCTTTTCACGTGGTTCGGGTCTTCGGACAAGAACCATGGAGCCCCGGGAACTTCGGTTTCCGGGGCTTTCTCATTTCCGGCGACGTCGGCGCAAATTGCGCCGCCGCCCTCTCCCGAAAAAAAATCTTCGATATTTTTGCGGATGACGGAACCGATCCGGGATCGGGCCGTTGTAATGGCGTGGTTCAAATCTTCGGATGCGAACCATGGAGCCCCGGTTACTTCGGTAACCGGGGCTTACTTTTTGCCATCAGCAGTGATCGCAGCCGCGCTCGTCGTGTTCGGCATGCTCGACCTGAATGGTCGAATGATCGATCCCGAACATCTCGTGCACATAGGCATTGGCCTGGCGCAGGATAATATCGCGGTCGACACCTTCCTCCACCTTTATGTGCACCGTCATGGCAGTTTCAGTCGTGGACAGGGACCAGATGTGAAGATGGTGCGTCTTTTTCACTCCCGGCAAGCGATCGAGCGCGTTTCCGACCAGCATCGGATCAATGCCCCGCGGAGTCCCCGCAAGCGTCATTGAGGTCGATTCGACCAGCAACCCCCACGTTCCCCACAGGATGATCGCGGCGACGATCAGGCTGGTGATCGGATCGATCCACTGCGCCCCCGTCTTCATGATCAGGAAGCCGGCCACGACGACCCCGGCCGACACGACCGCATCTGCCATCATGTGAAGATAGGCACCGCGAATATTGATGTCCCCCTTGCGACCCTTGGAGAAGAGCATTGCGGTCACGAAATTCACCACGATCCCCGCACCGGCGACCGCCATGACCAGCCCGCCGTTCGACGCTTCGGGCTCGATCAGCCGCCGGAGGGCTTCCGCCCCGATCCCGCCGACGGCAACAAGCAACAGCAAGGCATTGACCAGCGCCGCGAGGATCGAGCTTTTCTTGAGGCCATAGGTAAACCGCGGACTTGGCCGCCGCTTGACCATTTTCGCGCCGACAAACGCGACGACCAGCCCCAGCACATCGCTGAGATTGTGACCGGCATCGGCGAGCAAGGCCATCGAGTTGGCGGCAAAGCCATAGCCACCCTCGACCACAACAAACCCCAGGTTGAGCGCGATCCCGATGATGAAGGCACGGCTGTAATCCGTGGGCGCATCATGATGATGACCGCCCGGTCCGTGATGTTGATGCCCAGCGCCCATGCGCCAAGGGATAGAGGCCAGTCAGTCGCCGTCAAGGCAGCGTGCGCCGCCAATCATCGACCAACGGCCTATGGAGTGCGGCCAATGGAAGTTTCCAATGCTGGCGATGTTGTATCATCTGATGATAGGAAGGCGTCGCTTCTTACCCCTAATGCCTGAGACACCCCATGACCGCAAAGACCCTCTTGCTGGCTGCCGCTGCGACATTCATCGTTCCGAGCACGGCTTGGACGCAATCGGTGGACCAGGCCGCGGCCACGCCAACCGATTCCGATGCCGCGGCGCCCGCCGACGCCAGGGAAGAAGCGATCGTCGTCACCGGGACCCGGCGGCGCACCGACGATATCCTTGGCAATGTCGCGGTCATCAGCGGGGCACAATTGGCGGACGACGTGCGTCCGACCATCGGTGAGACCCTTGCCTCGCAGCCCGGCGTATCGGCGAGCGGATCCGGCCCCAACGCATCGCGGCCGATTCTGCGTGGTCAGTCGGGCGAGCGCATTCGCATTCTCGCCGACGGCATCGGCAGCCTGGATGTTTCGACATCCAGCACCGATCATCCCGTCGCGATCAGCCCGCTGACCGCCGACAGCATCGAGATCGTCCACGGCCCCGCCGCCTTGGTCTTCGGATCGTCGGCCATTGGCGGCGTCGTGAACGTCAACGACAGCCGAATTCCCCGCCGCCAGCCCAATTTCGTCGCGATCAAGGCCGATGCGACCTACGGCTCGGCGGCCAATGAAAAACTCCTCGACGGCGCAATCGACGTGGCCGGGCCGGGACAATTGGTTTTTCACGGCGACGTCAGCTGGTCGAAGAATGACGATGTCGACACCGGCACCTACATGCTGTCGGCGCCGCTGCGGCGTCAGGCCGCAGCAAGCGCCGATCCCGACATCCGCGCCCTGGCCGATCTGAACGGCAAATTGCCCGACAGCGCGGGCAGGAATTTCGAGATCGCCGGCGGCGGCGCCTGGGTCGATGGTCCGCTCAACGCCGGCTTTTCGGTGAGCCGCAAGACGGCACTCTACGGGGTCCCTATCCGCTATTCGCTCGACCCGGCGGTCGAGGCGGAGTTGGTACGGATCGACATGGCGCAGACCCGCTATGACGCGCGCGCCGAAATCCCGAGTGTCGGGTTCTTCAAGCAAATCAGGCTTCGCGGTGCGCTGGCCGATTACCACCATGACGAACTGGCCGAGGATGGCAGCGTCGGGAGCAGCTTCTTCGCCAAGGGCGGCGAAGGTCGGGTCGACCTGGTCCAGTACAATTCGAATGGTTGGGGCGGTCAGTCGGGGATGCAATATCTCGACAAGAAGGAACGCGTCGAAGGCGATGAAAAATATCTGCCGCGCAGTGCTCGGCGGCAATCCGGCCTGTTCACGCTCCAGCATATCGAAACCGGCCCATGGCGGATTGAAGCTGGCGCTCGCTTCGAACGCAATGTCCTTAGCGCTGAGGCCGATAGCGACCTCGGCAATCCCGATCTGACCCGACGCTTCAACACGCTCTCACTTTCGCTTGGCGGGAGCTACGCGATTGCCCCGGAATGGAAAATCGGTGCCAATCTCGCGCGCTCGGTCCGGGCGCCTTCGATCGATGAACTATTCTCCAACGGGCCGCACGGCGGAACCGCCAGCTTCGAGGTCGGCGACCCCGATCTGTCGGCCGAAAAAAGCATCGGCGGCGAAATCAGCCTGAGGCATTCGGGCCCGGTCGAAATGGGGCTGACGATCTACACCAGCCGTTTTTCGAATTTCATCTATCAGACTTACACCGGCGCAGCGGTCGACAATCTGCCGGTTTATGCCTTCCGTCAGGGCCAGGCGACCTATTCGGGTTTCGAATTCGACGTGTCGGCGCCGTTTGGCGAGGTGGCCGGAATTCGCTGGAAGGGCGAGGTTATCGCCGACGGCGTTCGCGCGACGATCCGCAACGTCGGTCCCGCCCCGCTGATCCCGCCGCTGCGGATCCAGGCGGCGCTTGAGGGCGAACACAGCGCGCTGCGTGGTCGCGTGGAACTGGAACGTGCCTTTGCGCACAACCGGACTGCGGACCTCGAGACGAATACGCCGGGCTACACGTTGCTCAATGCCTCGCTCGACTGGAAGCCGCTCGCCGCGCGTCCCGAACTGACGCTTTCGCTCAACGGCAACAATCTGCTCGATGTCGAGGCGCGGCGCTCGACCAGCCTGCTCAAGGATTATGCTCCGCTGCCCGGCCGCGACATTCGCGTCGGCGCTCGTTTCGCATTCTGACGGCCCATCGCCGCGAACGAAAAAGCGGCCCGGCGTGGTGCACCGGGCCGCTTCGCGGGGGCGGTGCCTCGGGGAAAGCACCGCGCGGGGTCTTTTCACTAGCGCGCTAGATATCGATTCCGGCGGCAATCGCTTCCAGCTTGCGCACTCGTTCACGAAGATCGGCAAGCTCGATCCTGTTGCCGGCCGCGGGGAACGGAGAGTCGTCGCGCGGGCCGGTCAATTCCATCCGCTTGAGGTCGAGCCAGCCCTGCCAGCCCTTGAGCATTACCATCGCGGCAATCGAGACGGCGATCAGGATCGAGGCAGCCATCAGGCCGGTGGAGAGGGGGTCGGTCATCATTTGTCCTCCCGAAGCGCTTCGATTTCGCGGGCCAGGTCATGGTCCTGCTGCGACGCGAGATGATGGTCGATCGCCATTAACCGACGGTCGGTCGCATCCAGCGTGGTGCGCAAATCGTGGATCGAGGTGCGTCCCTTGCCCTTTTCGGCCATGCGTTCGAACTCGCTCGGCCGTTCGCCGCGGGCGTTCGCTTTCTTGCGCTGAGCACCGAAATAGATGGCCATCGCGACATAAGTGATCAGCGCCAGCTTCCACGAGACCAGCACCGCGACGGCAACCATGCCGATGCGAAGGATGGTCGGGTCGATGTTGAACACATCGCCCATGGTCGAGCAGACGCCAGCGATCTTCTTGTCGTGGCGATCGATCGAATAACGGTTGGACATTTCCCCTTTTCCTTCCTTCACTGGCGCGCCGCGAGGGCGGCCTTCAATTCTTCCAGCTCGGCGTCGACCTTGTCGGCGGACTTGAGCTCGGCAATTTCTTCCTCAAGGCTTTTCGGCCCCGTCAGCCCCAGCGCGTCGGCATAACCTTCGGCCAGGTCGGCGCGCCGTTCGAGCGTTTCGAACCGCGAGAATGCATCCTGCGTCCGGCTACCGTGCAGCATCTCGTTGGTGCGGGCGCGGGTGATCGCGCTTTCCAGACGGTTGGCGATTGCCGCCTGCCGGGCACGCGCTTCGGCGAGCTTGCCCTGCAGCTTGGCGATATCCGCCTCATAGCCGCGCAGCACCGTTTCGATCTGGCCGATTTCGTCAGCGAGGCTTTCGGCCATGTCGGTGGCCTTCTGCTTCTCACCGAGCGCAGCACGGGCCAGGTCTTCGCGGCCCTTTTCCAGTGCCAAAGCGGCTTTTTCGGACCAATTGGACTGGATTGCATCAAGCCGGTTTGTCGCGCGCCGCATCTCCTTGATGTCGGCGATCGAGCGCGCCGCGGTGGCGCGGATTTCGACCAATGTCTCTTCCATCTCGACGATGATCATGCGGATCATTCGTGCGGGATCTTCGGAGCGGTCGAGCATCTCGGTCACATTGGCCGCGATGATATCCCGGGCGCGGGTGAAGATCGGACCGGACAGGATGCCCGCCAGGGGCGCGAAGCGGACCATTCGCTTCGTCGTCGGTGCCGATCGATCCGCACCGTGCGGACCGGACTTTCGCTTCGATCGGTTCGAGGTCATGCATAGGTGACGACCTCCGCGTTCGGAGACCGTCGCCGGGGCCAACCGCGGCGCCGACGGCGACCGTGCTGATGAGCAGCGCCGCAAAGGCGGCAACCAGCTGGCGATGGAAATTCGAACCGAACATTTTCATTCTCCCTTTTTGATCGCCTGCCGTCGGCGGGTGCATGCAGGAATATACAAGTGACGTGCCAATTGCAGTTTTCCGCCAATTTTTGTCAGCATGCTGTCGCCGGGATGAATGAAATGGCGAATTTTCCCAACCCGATCTGGCAAAACGCGCCACTTTGCCGATGCGCGGAACCAGCGGGGCCGCCGCTCATTGAACCGGCAACAATCTTTCAGGAAGGAAACACCATGTTTGCCAAGATACTCGGCGCGATCGCCGGCGAAAAACTCGCTTCACGCAACAATAAGGCGACCGGCGCGCTGATTGGCGCGGCCATCCCCGTCATTGCACGCCGCGGCCTTGGGCCGCTCGGCCTGGTGCTGGGGGCAGGCTGGCTTGCGAAAAAGGCCTACGACAAGGCGCAGGGCAGAACCCCAACCGCCTGATCAATCCGTACTTGGAAAAGAAATCAGGCCTCGGCGTTTTCGCCGGGGCCTTTTTCTTCGCCCTCGAAATAGGGCTCGACCTTACCCTTGAGGGTCACCATCATCGGCCGGCCGTTGCGGTCGAGGCTGCGTCCAGCCGCGACCTTGATCCAGCCTTCGGAAATCGAATATTCCTCGACATTGGTCTTTTCCTTGCCGTTGAAGCGGATGCCGACACCCTGCTCCAGGACGTCCTGGTCGAAGTGCGGGCTGCGCGGATCGAGGCTGAGGCGGTCGGCATTTCGCCGGGCGTTTCGGATTTGCTGTCGGTCATGGTCGCGCCCTAGCCGCTGAGGCAAAGCCCCGTCAATTCGACGAATGGCGGTTGCAGCCGCGCCATTCGCGCCGCACTCTGACGCCAACATCTTGGGGAAAACATCATCATGCGCAAACTCTCGCTGCTGCTCGGCTGTACTTTTGTTGTCGCTACCGCTTCGTTCGCGCAGGCGCCGACCCCGCCGGTCGCGCCGCCGCCCCCGAACCGGGTCAAGCGTCGCCGATCATGCAGCCGCAACCCGACGGCATCGCCGCAGCGCCGGGCACCAGCGACAAGAAGCCCGGCAAATGGAACGTCGATGCGCGCCACGCTCGGGCCGGGACGTCCCCATCGACGTGACCCAGGGCACCTGGCTGAGCCTCGACGTCTCGCCCGATGGCAAGGAGGTCGCGTTCGACCTGCTCGGCGACCTTTACACAATGCCGATCACCGGCGGCGAAGCGCGCCCGCTCACCAACGGCCACGCCTGGGACATGCAGCCGCGCTATTCCCCCAACGGCCGCGAGATCGCCTTCACGTCCGACCGCGGCGGCGGCGACAATATCTGGGTGATCGATCGGGTCAGCGGCGCCACCCGCCAGATCACCAAGGAAGACTTCCGGCTGCTCAATCAGGCCGACTGGAGCCCGGACGGCAATTACATCGTCGCGCGCAAGCACTTCACTTCGTCGCGATCGCTCGGTTCGGGGGAAATGTGGCTCTATCATCGTAATGGCGGCGACAAGGGTGCCGGCGTCCAGATGACCAAGGCCCGAACCAAGCAGAAGGATACCAACGAACCCGCCTTCAGCCCCGATGGCCGCTATCTCTATTTCTCCGACGATGCGACGCCGGGCGGCACCTTCGAATATTCCAAGGACGTCAACGGCCAGATCTACGTCATCCAGCGCCTCGATCGGCAGACTGGGGACATTGAATCCTTCGTCACCGGTCCCGGCGGCGCGATCCGGCCGACCCCCTCGCCCGACGGCAAGAGCTTGGCCTTCATTCGCCGTGTGCGTTACCAGTCGACGATCATGCTGATGGACCTCGCCTCAGGTCGTATCACCCCGCTTACCGACATCCTCGACCGCGACATGCAGGAAACCTGGGCGGTGCAGGGCGTCTATCCGGGCATGAGCTGGACGCCCGACAACAAGTCGATCGTCTTCTGGGCCAAGGGCGGGATCAAGACGGTCGATGTCGCCACCCTTGCGGTCAGCGACATCCCTTTCCATGTCACCGGCACCCGTTTCGTCGAGGATGCGGTGCGCCAGCAGAAGGACGTCGCGCCGGCCAGTTTCGACGGAAGATGATCCGATTCGCCCATGCCAGCCCGGACGGTAGGCGCGTCGTCTACGAAGCGCTTGGTCATCTTGTGGTCGCTGAAGGACATGGTGGACGGTGCGCCGCGCCGCCTGACCACGGCCGCCGAATTCGAAAGCTACCCGACCTGGTCACGCGACGGGCGAAGCATCGCCTACGTCGCGTGGGACGACGACAAGGCCGGACGGATCAAGGTCGCCAGCGCGACCGGCGGCGACGGGCGCGATCGTGACGCCGGAGCCCGGCCATTATGTCGAACCGGCCTTCTCGCCTGACGGCAGCATGATCACCTACCGCAAGACCAGCGACGGCTATCTCACCACACCGCTGTGGGGTCGCGATCCGGGCCTCTATGTCGTGCCCACGCGCGGCGGTACGCCGAAGCGCGTCGCCAAGGATGGCGAGCCAGCCGCATGTTCGGCGCGGACCGACGACCGCATCTTCTTCTCCGCCGACGGAGAGGAGGGCAAGCATCTCCTCAAGTCGGTGTCGCTAAACGGGACCGACGAGGTCACCCACCTGATCTCGCGACAATGCCGCCGATTTCGCAGGTGTCGCCCGACGAGCAATATGTCGCCTGGACCGAGCGCTACCAGGCCTATGTCATGCCGTTTGTCCGCTCGGGCCGCTCGATGGAAGTCGCGACCCGACGGCAAGGCGCTGCCCCAGTCTCAAGTCAGCGTCGATGCCGGCGACTGGATCCATTGGTCTGGGAACAGCCGCCAGCTTTACTGGAGCCAGGGGCCCGATCTCTACGTCCAGACCCTTGCCGGTTCCGGCGACTTTGCCGGCGGCAAGCAGGCCGCCGCCCCCGTCGCAGCCCATCTCGGCTTCGGCTCGGCGCAAGTTCGCCCATCCGGCCGGATCGCGCTGACCAATGCCCGTATCGTCACCATGCGGGCGACGAGGTTATCGAAAACGGCACGATCCTGATCGACGGCGACCGCATCGAGGCGATCGGCCGACCGCGGCGTCGCGATCCCGGCGGGCACGCGGACCATCGATGCCAGCGGCAAGACGATCATGCCCGGACTGATCGACGCCCATTGGCACGGGTCGATGGGCTCGCGACCGGATCATTCCGCAGCAGAACTGGTTCCACGCCGCGGCGCTCGCTTACGGTGTCACCACGGTGCACGATCCGTCCAACGACACGTTCGAGATTTTCGCGGCGAGCGAATATCAAAAAGCCGGACAAGATTCTCGGACCGCGGATCTTTTCGACCGGCACGATCCTGTATGGCGCGACCACGCCGTTCACCGCCGAGATCAAGAGCATCGACGATGCGCGCTCGCATCTGCGCCGCCTCAAGGCATCGGGCGCATGGTCGGTCAAGAGCTACAACCAGCCGCGCCGCGAGCAGCGCCAGATGATCATTCAGGCCGCACGCGAGCTTGGCATGGAGGTCGTCCCCGAAGGCGGCTCCCTGTTCGAGATGAACATGACGATGATCGCCGACGGCCACACGACGATCGAACATTCGCTGCCGGTCGCACAGGTTTACGACGACGTGCTGCAATTCTGGAAGGGCAGCGGGACCGCTTATACGCCGACGCTGATCGTCGCTTACGGCGGTCCGTTCGGGGAGAATTACTGGTACCAGAAGACCAAGGTCTGGGAGGAGCCGATCCTCGCGAAATGGGTTCCGCGTCCGTTGATCGACGCCCGGGCCCGCCGGTCGTCCAGAACCCTGACGAGGAAAATAACGTCATCGAGATCGCGAAGACCGCCAAGCGGATCGCCGATTTGGGCGTGCCGACTTCGATCGGCGCGCACGGCCAGCGCGAAGGGCTCGGTGCGCATTGGGACATGTGGATGTTCCAGCTCGGCGGGATGTCGAACTACGAGGCACTGAGAACCGGCACGATCAGCCCGGCCCGCGCCCTTGGCCTCGACAAGGATCTGGGCAGCCTGGAGGCCGGCAAGCTCGCCGACCTCGTCGTGCTCGACGACAACCCGCTCGAGAACATCCGCAATAGCGATCATGTCGCGATGACGATGATCGGCGGCCGCCTGCTCGACTCCAATCTCCAGATGGTGGCGGGCCGAAGTGCCGGAAGCGTGACGGGGTTCCGACCGTTCTGGTTCCAGAACCAGGCAGGCGGCAATTACACCGCTGGCGCAACCATCGGCGTCCCGCGCGGCGATCACGCGGAGGATTGATCCGGTTTGACCCTACGGCAAGCGGGGGCATGGATGCCCCCGTTTGCCGCAATGCAGCATCGATCTCGCCATTGCCCCGGCGCTTTTCGGGCTTTAAGCGCCTCGGGCAATGAGCGATCACCCCAACCCCGCCCCAACCGGCCGGCGCTTGCACTGCATGTGCCCGAGCCGCCGTACCGGCCCGGCGACACGCCCGATTTCTCCTCGATCCACGTCCCCGCCGCTGGCGCGCGCCGCGCCCCGATGTCGCGGCCGACGCGGAGGAGACGTTCCCGCTGACCACCCACCTCGTCCGCGTGCTCGACGACGAACGGCAAGGCGGTCGGGCCGTGGGATCCCAAGCTCGACCCCGACACGCTGCGCAAGATGCTGAAGGACATGAAGACCGTCCGCGTCTTCGACGACCGGATGTATCGCGCCCAGCGGCAGGGCAAGACCAGCTTCTACATGAAGTGCACCGGCGAGGAGGCGATCGCGGTCGCCGCCGCCACCGCGATGGACCCGCGAGGACATGCACTTCCCGACCTATCGCCAGCAGGGCCTGCTGGTCGCGCGCGGCTATCCGCTGCACGACGATGATGTGCCAGATCTATTCCAACGCCGGCGATCCGATGAAGGGTCGCCAGCTGCCGATCATGTATTCGGACAAGAAGCACGGCTTCTTCTCGATCTCGGGCAATCTCGGCACCCAATATCCGCAGGCGGTCGGCTGGGCGATGGCCAGCGCGATCAAGGGCGACAGCCGGATCGCGATGGGCTGGATCGGCGACGGCGCGACGGCCGAAGGCGACTTCCATTCGGCGCTGACCTTCGCCGCCGTCTACCAGGCGCCGGTGATCCTCGCGGTCGTCAACAACCAGTGGGCGATTTCAGTCTTTCAGCGGAATCGCCGGCGCCGAGCAGGCGACCTTCGCCAGCCGCGCGGTCGGCTATGGCATCGCCGGCCTTCGCGTCGACGGCAATGATGCGCTCGCCGTCTATGCCGCGGTCCAATGGGCGAGCGAACGGGCGCGGATCAACAAGGGCCCGACGCTGATCGAGTTCTTCACCTACCGCGCCGAGGGCCATTCGACCTCCGACGATCCCACCGGCTATCGCCCCAAGGACGAAGCCGAGGAATGGCCGCTGGGCGACCCGATCGCGCGACTGAAGGCGCATCTGGTCGCGCTCGGCGAATGGGACGACGAACGCGACGCCGCGCTCGACGAGGAATCGAACACGACGGTCCGCGCCGCGCAGAAGGAGGCCGAAAAGATCGGCATCCTGCCCGACCAGGGCTTCGAGAATATCGCCTCGATGTTCGAGGACGTTTACGCCGACGATCCCGTGGCACATCGCCGAACAGCGCGACGAAGCGCTTGAGGAAGCGCGCGAATTTCTGGGGCATGACGCGAAATGAGCGAGCGAAGACCAAAAGTCGCAACATGATCGAGGCGATCAACGACGCCCACCGCGTCATGATGGAGCGCGATCCCGACATCGTCGTGTTCGGCGAGGACGTCGGCTATTTCGGCGGCGTGTTCCGCGCCACCGCGGGCCTGCAGGAACAGTTCGGCAAGACCCGCTGCTTCGACGCACCGATTTCCGAAGGCGGGATCGTCGGCACGGCGGTCGGCATGGCGGCCTATGGCCTCAAGCCGCTGATCGAGATCCAGTTCGCCGACTACATCTATCCCGGCTACGACCAGATCGTCAGCGAAGTCGCCCGCATGCGCTATCGCACCGCCGGCGAATGGACGATGCCGATGGTCATCCGCTCGCCTTATGGCGGCGGCATTTTCGGCGGCCAGACGCACAGCCAGTCGCCCGAGTCCCTGTTCACCCACATCGCCGGGCCTCAAGACGGTCATCCCGTCGAACCCCTATGACGCCAAGGGCCTGCTGATCGCCGCGATCGAGGATCCCGATCCGGTGATCTTCTTCGAGCCCAAGCGAATCTACAACGGCCCGTTCGACGGTCATCACGACCGTCCGGTCACGCCGTGGGCGAAGCACGAGAAATCCGCCGTCCCCGACGGCCATTACACCGTCCCGCTCGGCAAGGCCGCCATCGTCCGTCCGGGCGAGGCGCTGACCGTCCTGACCTACGGCACGATGGTCCATGTCTCGCTCGCCGCGGTCGAGGAAAATGGCAGTCGACGCCGAGGTCATCGACCTGCGCACCCTGCGTCCCGCTCGACATCGAGACGATCGAGGAATCGATCAAGAAGACCGGCCGCTGCCTCGTCGTCCAGGAAGCCACCAAGACCAGCGGCTTCGGCGCCGAACTTGCGGCGCTGGTGCAGGAGCGCTGCTTCTACCACCTCGAAGCGCCGGTCGAGCGCGTGACGGGCTGGGACACGCCCTATCCGCACGCCTATGAATGGATCTATTTCCCCGGCCCGATCCGGATGAAGACCGCCCTCAAGAAAGTCATGGCAGCATGAGCATCTACAAATTCAAGCTCCCCGACATTGGCGAAGGCATTGCCGAGGCCGAAATCGTCGCCTGGCACATCAAGGTCGGCGATAGGGTCGAGGAAGACCAGCAGCTGGCCGACATGATGACCGACAAGGCGACGGTCGAAATGGAAAGCCCGGTCGCCGGCACCGTCGTCAAACTGGCCGGCGAAGTCGGCGACCAGATCGCGATCGGATCGGTGCTGGTCGAGATCGAGACCGACGCCAGCGCGAGCGCCGAACCCGCTGCGCTTACAAAGACCGAGGAAGAACAGCCGCTCGCCGACGGCATCGTCGATCCGACCGAGGCGCAGGAAGAAGAGCTTCCCGTTACCGCGACAGCGGCGCCAGCTGCGAAATCGTCCGAGCCGAAATCCGAGACGGCGGCCGCTCCTGCGTCGTCGCACAGCCAAGGTCCTCGCCTCTCCCGCGGTGCGCCAGCGCGCCCGCGACCTCGGTATCGACTTTGTCGCAGGTTCGCACGACCAGCGATCGCGTCCGCCACGCCGACCTCGACGCTTACCTTCTCTACAATGGCGGAACCGTCAGCCAAAGCGGCAGTGCGAAGCGCGCGGACGAGACGATCAAGGTCGTCGGCCTGCGTCGCAAGATCGCCGAGAATATGCAGGAGGCGAAGCGCCGCATCCCGCATTTCGCGTTGGTCGAACAATTCGACGTCACCGACCTGGAAGAAACGCGGGCGATGATGAACCGCGACCGCGGCGACAATCCCAAGCTGACGCTGCTGCCGTTCCTGATCACCGCGATGGCAAAGGCGATGGCCGACTGGCCGATGCTCAACGCGACCTATGACGACGACGCCAATGTCGTCACCCGTCACGGCGCGGTTCACATGGGCGTGGCGACCCAGACCGACGGCGGCCTGATGGTCCCGGTGATCCGCGACGCGCAGGACATGAGCGTGTGGCAGCTCGCCCGCGAAATCGCTCGCCTTTCGGAAGCAGCGCGAAGCGGCAAGGCGAGCCGCGAAGAGCTTTCCGGCCCGACCTTCACAATCTCGTCGCTCGGCCCGATGGGCGGGATCACATCGACCCCGTGATCGCCCCGCCGCAGGTCGCGACCATCGCGGTCAACAAGCTGCAGGAAATGCCGGTTATCGTCGACGGCGAGCTTGAAGCGCGCAAGGTGATGAACCTGTCAGCTGTCGCTGCGACCATCGCGTCGTCGACGGCTGGGACGCGGCGAATTTCCTGCAGACGATGAAGACATTCATCGAAAACCCGCTCCGGCTGCTCAGCGCCTGATGCCGCGCGAGCGCGTCGCCGCGCTCGGGATCGGAGCGCTTGCGGTCGTGGCGGGCGGATTCTCTCTGTTGCTGGTCGGCGCGCCGGTCGGCCTGGCCGTGCGCAACCTGATCGCTTTTGCAGCCGGCATCGGGCTGGGCTGCCTGGGACAGTTCCTCCAGCCGCGGGAGACCGCCTTCTGGCCGCGTTTCGTGCTGACCTGCCTGATGTTGTCACTTGTGTTGATCGTCGGAACCACGATCGGCGGCGTATCGCGCTGGCTCGATTTCGGCCTTTTCACACTACAACCGGGTCTCATCCTGCTGCCCACATTGCTCACGACGCTGTCGCAGGACCACACAGGGTGGCGCCGCGCGGCACTGCTCCTGGCGGTCATCCTGATCGCTTTTCAACCCGACGCAGCGACGCTGACGGCCTTGGCCGCTTGCGATGACGGTGATGCTTCGCGTCAATGTCAAACCGCCTGCCTTGGTCACTGCCCTTATCGCGGTCGCCTTTTCGCTCGGAGCGTGGCTCACGCTTCGCAATCCCGATCCGGTCGCCTTTGTCGAAGGCACCGTCGCAACTGGCCGTTCAACATGGCCCTGTCGCCATCGCGGTTCACGCGGCGACAATGGTGCTGATGCTCGCTCCTTTCGCGATCGTACGGAAAGGATGGCGGCCTCGAAAATTTCACGTTCTTCGCGCTGCTCGCGCTCGCCGCAGTGGTCGCGGCTTTCCCGATGCCGTTGGCCGGGTCGCGCGGTGAGCCCGCTGGTCGGCTACGGCGCCGCGCTCGCGCTGCTCACCATTCCGGTGAGATCGCGACTCGCGGCGCCGTTCCGGCGCGCTCAGGCGGCAAGCACCTCGATCTGATCATTCGGCACCGGCCAGCGCCGAGACGCGATCGACGCCGACGCCGACGGCGCTGATGAATTCCGGCTCGATGCCGAGGAAGTTGAAGAACGCTCTCAGATAGCTCTTCGAATGTTCGAACGGGCTGTCGTCGGGATAGGCACCCCCGGACGCAAGCGCGACAATCACCCGCTTGCCGCCAAGCAGGCCTTGCGGACCGCTTTCGGTATAATGAAAGCTGGTTCCGACCACCGCGAGCCGATCGAGCCACGCCTTGAGCTGGCTAGGGATCGTGAAATTGTACATCGGCGCTCCGATAACCACCGTATCGGCGGCGATGAATTCGTCGAGCAACTCGGCATCCTGTCCGCGCGCGGTGAGGTGGTCGAGCGGCTGGGCAACCAGATCGCGGTGGATGACATTCCTTCCGCTCCCGAGCTGCGCGACGATGTCGGCGGTTAGCTTGCGACTGACGCTGTCGGGGCCGGAAATGCTGCTGTCGATCTGGAGGATGGTCATGATCTGGTCCTTGGTATTGATTTGTTACCTGGACGCTGTTAGGTAACCATCCATGGAACAGGCTACAAGAACGCAAAAATTTGTTCGCCAGTCACAATGATGTGACCTGACCCCGTCACCATCGATCCGGCCAAGGCCAATGCGGCACAGGCCGATCCGCATGCCAGCGAGTCGGTCTGCCGGAACGTTACGCCCGTGCTCAACCGCGTCGGCGACAAATGGAGCATGCAGATCGTCATGACGCTGGCCACGGCCCGCGTCGCTTTTCCGAACTGAAGCGCGAGATCGACGGCGTTTCGCAGCGCATGCTGACGCTCAGCCTCCGCGGGCTTGAGCGCGACGGCCTGATCACCCGACGTCACACCGACCATTCCGCCGCGGGTCGATTACGAACTGACCGAACTCGGCATTTCAGCCTTCGTGAGCCGGTCAACGCGCTTGGCGAGTGGGCGATCGCCCATATCGACTGCATCCGTGCCGCTCAGGCGCGATACGACAAGGCGATCGTCGAGCGCTGATTTCGATTAGGCAAGCTTATTGCCACTCCCTGCGTATCTGTACGCGTGACGAACGCATGGTGATTGGCTAGAACTGCTGCAGCCAGTCGAGATGGGGGCAAATGGCCGAAGTAAGCGTCAATTTTTATTGGGTCGTCCTCTCCCTGATCGCATCGCTCGCAATCCTGTCGCTGGCCGCACATTGGGTCGTCCGCCGACACATCGCGCTGGTATGGCTCGCTGCGGCACTGCTGGCAGGTGCAATCTCGACCATTGTCTTCGCCAAGGGCGGTAGCGGCCCTTCCGCTTTCGCACTGCTTGCGCTGGCAGATACGTTCGCCGCCTACAGCCTTTGCCAGTCCTTGCGCCTGTCGGTGGGCAGGCCGCGTACCGGACGGACATTCACGATCCTTGCGGCAGGGCTGACCCTGCTCTCGCTGGTGCTGATTGTGATCGGGGTCGAACCGGTGATGCGCTGCCTCCCGTTCCAGGCTGCCGGTCTCATCTTGATCATCGACGCTTTGATCGCGCTGCGCTCGGTTCGCACCGATTTGATCGGGCGAGGACTGATCCTGGGAACGTCCGCTTATGGGATCACGCAGGTCGTTCGCCTGCCGTTCTTCCCAAGCCTGCTCGATGGCGGCAACGCGTTCCCGTCGATGGCCAGCCCGTGGCTCAACTGGTTTTTGCTGGCGACGTCGAGCATCTATGTTCCCCTCGTCGTCCTTTTGATCATTGCCAAGGACATCGGCAGCGTCATTGCCAATTATCGCGAACGGTCCGAGCGCGATGGCCTCACCGGGCTCCTGACCCGACAGCCGTTCGAGGACGCGGTCGGCGAACGCCCGGAACGGTTCGGTGTCCTGATCGCCTGCGACATCGACCATTTCAAACGCGTCAACGACACTTATGGCCATGCCGTCGGCGACGACATCCTGCGCGCTTTTGCGCAGCGGTGCGTGCAGGCAGGGCCGATCGCCGGCCGGATAGGCGGCGAGGAATTCGTCGTCGCGCTTCCCGGTGCCACTTTGCCGCAGGCCGAGACCATTGCCGAACGACTGCGCGGCAGTTTTCACGAGCTGCGACATCCAGCACTGGACCAATCGCATCGACTGTCGGCGAGCTTCGGGATTGCTGCCTACGGTGGTCGCGAACCGTTGGCGGCGACCCTCGAAAAGGCGGATAACGCGCTGTATCGCGCCAAGCGTCAGGGCCGCAACTGCCTCGTCCTTCACGGCACCGGCCAGGACGAAGAGGCCAATATCATTGTCCAGTCCGCCTGAGCAGCGCTTGGCGTCTCGGAATGGACGCGCTAGTCGCCAAGGCATGACCACCCCGACTGACATCGCCTCGCTCAAATTGCTCGACGACAGGCTGCGCTTTCTTGTCGGCGTGGACGATCCACCACGCCAACCACGTCCGCGAATCCGCCGACGGGCTGAAGGTCGGCGGCCACCAGGCGAGCTGCGCGTCGATGACCGCGATCATGGCCGCGCTCTATTTCCACGCGCTCGGGCCCAATGACCGGGTCGCGGTCAAGCCGCACGCCGGGCCGGTGCTCCACGCGATCCATTATCTGCTCGGCTCGCAAAGTCGCTCGAGCAGCTCCAGAATTTCCGCGGCTTCGGCGGCATGCAAAGCTATCCCAGCCGGACCAAGGACCAGATCCCGGTCGACTTCTCGACCGGATCGGTCGGGCTCGGCGTCGCGATCACCGCCTTTGCCAGCCTGGTGCAGGATTATCTGACCGCCCACGGCCTGATGGCCGAGGAGGATCGCGGCCGCTTCGTCGCGCTGATCGGCGATGCCGAGCTCGACGAGGGCAATATCTACGAGGCCTGATCGAAGGCGCTACAAGCACGACATCCGCAATTGCTGGTGGATCGTCGACTACAACCGCCAGAGCCTCGACGCGACCAGCGCCGACCGGATGTTCGAGCGGTTCGACGAGATCTTTCGCCGCATGCGGCTGGCGCATCGTCGAACTTCGCTACGGCAAGAAACTTACCGGCAGCGCTGGCCAAGCACCCGGCCGTCGCCAGACTGGCTCGACGCTTTGCCCAACGCCGACATGCAGCGCCTTGCTCTATCAGGGCGGCGCGGCCTGGCGAGCGCGGATCGATGCCGATTTGGGCAAGAAGGCCGACGGCTTCCTCAAGGGGCTCGACGACGAGGCGCTCGGCGCCTTGATGAGCGACCTTGGCGGACATTGCATGGAATCGCTGACCGAGGCGTTCGACGCCGCGCAGGACGATGTGCCGACATTGTTCGTCGCCTGGACGGTCAAGGGCTTCGGCCTGCCGTTTGCCGGCCACAAGGACAATCACGCCGGGCTGATGAACCCGACCCAGGCCCATGCCATGCGCGACGCGATGGGCATTGCCGAGGGCGACGAATGGGAGCCGCTTGCCGGGATCGGCGACAATGAGCGCCCAGGCGTCGACGCAATGATCGACGCAATCGCGAATCGTGCGCGAGAAGCGCGGCGCGCGATTTCGGCCGGATCGCGATTCCCGCGATTCCCGCGCCGTCCGGCGACGAACAATCGACTCAGGCCGCGTTCGGGCGAATCCTGCTCGACCTCGCCAAAGCCAAGGCGCCCATCGCCGATCGCTTCGTCACGACCAGTCCCGATGTCACGGTGTCGACCAACCTCGGCGCGTTCGTCAATCAGCGCGGACTATTCAAACGCCGTGCAATGGCAGACGTTTTCGCCGCCGCAAAGATTCCGTCCGCGCAAAAGTGGAGTGGTGACAATCAAGGCCAGCATATCGAGTTGGGGATCGCTGAATCCAATCTGTTCCTGATGCTTGCAGCACTCGGCCTGTCGGGCGATCTCTTCGGGCAGCGTCTTGTCCCGATCGGAACGCTTTACGACCCATTCATCGCGCGCGGTCTCGATAGCCTGAACTACGCTTGCTACCAGGATGCACGCTTCCTGCTCGTTGCGACACCTTCCGGCGTGACGTTGGGGCCCGAGGGCGGTGCCCACCAGTCGATCAACCCGCCGCTGATCGCAATCGGCCAGCCCGGCCTGCGCCATTACGAACCTGCCTTCGCCGACGAGCTGGCTGTGATGATGCAAGAAGCCTTTCGACTGATCGACGATCCGGCGGGCGAAAGCAGCTATCTGCGACTGTCGACGCGCGCGATCCCGCAGGTCGCCCGCGACAATGACAATTGGAAACAAGGTGCGATCGATGGCGGCTATTGGCTGCGCGAACCCGCCGACGGCGCGGAAGCCGCGATCGTCGCGATGGGTGCGCTGATGCACGAAGCGCTCGCCGCGTGGGAAGAGCTCAGCGCCGACATTCCCGGTCTTGGGTTGCTTGCAGTGACCTCGCCCGACCTTCTCCATCGCGGGTGGACGGCGGCACAGGCTGCCCGCTGGAAGGGCGGACGCTCGCCAGCCCACGTCGAAAACCTGCTGTCGCGGCTGGCGCCCGGCGCCGGCCTCGTCACCATTTGCGACGCCGCGCCCGCAACGCTCAGCTGGCTCGGCGGGGTGCTTGGCCAGCGCGTCGCGCCGCTCGGCGTCGAACGCTTCGGCCAGACCGGAAGCCTGCCCGATCTTTATGCTGCCTACCGCCTCGACGGCGCCGCGATGACCGAGGCGGTTGCCGAGTTGCTGTTGCCCGCCTAGGGACAGGCACATGGCAGGACGCTATTTCGACGAGTGGCAGATTGGCGATTCCATCGACCACGCCATCACCCGCACGGTGACCGAGACCGACAATCTCCTCATTTCGACTCTCACCCACAATCCGCAGCCGCTGCACCTCGACCATGAAGCGGCCAAGGCGACCGAATTCGGCAAGCCGCTGGTCAACAGCTGCTTCACGTTCAGCCTGACGGTCGGCGTTTCGGTGGCCGACACCACGCTTGGCACGCTGGTCGCCAATCTCGGCTACGACGAAGTGCGCTTCCCGAAGCCGGTGTTCATCGGCGACACGCTGCGCTGCGCAAGCGAGGTCATCGCGCTGCGCGAAAGCGGATCGCGCCCCAACGCCGGGATCGTCACCTGGAAGCACAGCGCCATCAACCAGCGCGGCGAGACGGTCTGCACCTTCACCCGCATCCGCCCTGCTGCTGAAGAAGCCGGCATGAGCGCAGCGCCGCCGCGCAGCTGGCTGTTCGTCCCCGCCGACAGCGAAAAGAAGATCGCAAAGGCGCTCGCCAGCGACGCCGACGCGATCATCTTCGACCTCGAAGACAGCGTCGCGCCCGACCGCAAGGCGGCGGCCCGCGACCTTCTCGGCAATCTTGGCCCGCGCGATGGCGGCCCGCGCTGGTGGGTCCGGATCAACCCGATCGGAAGCGATTACCACAAGGATGATCTGGGCGTGATCAAGCTTCGCCGACCTCGAAGGCATCGTCCTTCCCAAGGCGGAAAGCGGCGCCGACCTTACCCAGCTCGCCCACCTGCACCGGCGATATCCCGATCCACGCCATCGTCACCGAAACCGCCGCCAGCCTGTTCGGCCTGCTGTCCTACCGCGACGTCAAATCGCCGCTTGGCTGCGATGTGCTGGGGCGCGGAAGACCTGTCCGCCGCGCTTGGCGCTTCGTCGCAAATATGATTCGGACGGATCGCTCAGCTTCACCTACCGAATGGCGCGCATCCCTTTGCCTTGCCGGCGCGGTGGCGGCTGGCGTCCAGCCGGTCGACGGCGTCTTCGCCGACTTCCGCGACGAAGCCGGTCTGACCGCACGAAGCCCGCGCCGCCGCGCGCGAAGGCTTTACCGGAAAGCTGGCCATCCACCCGGCGCAGGTCGGCCCGATCAACGCCGCCTTCACGCCCTCCGCCGACGAAATCGCGCATGCGCAGGCCATCGTCGACGCGTTCGCAACAAAATCCGTCGGCTGGCGTGCTGTCGGTCGATGGAAAAATGGTCGATCGTCCCCATCTTGTGCAGGCGCAGACCACACTCAATCCGAATTCGCTAAGATCAGGAGACGCATATGCCGACGCAAGCCAAGGGCTGGGGCACCGAAGCCGCCGACCAGCCATTGAAAGCCATGACGTTCGAGCGCCGCGACCTTCGCGCCAACGACGTCGCGATCAAGATCAGCCACGCCGGCATCTGCCACAGCGATCTCCACACCTGCCGCAACGACTGGAAGGACAGCCGCTATCCGGTCGTTCCGGGCCACGAAATCGTCGGCACCGTCACCGACGTCGGCGCCGATGTCACCACGCACAAGGTCGGCGATACGGTCGCGGTCGGCTGCATGGTCGACAGCTGCATGGAGTGCGACCAGTGCAAGCGAAGGCTGGGAAATCTTCTGCGAAAAGGGCATGGTCGGCACCTATAACAGGATCGACAAGCATGACGGATCGCTGACCAAGGGCGGCTATTCCGACCATGTCGTGGTCCGCGATCACTTCGTCTGCAAGGTGCCCGACGGCATGGACGTCAGCCCGCGTCGCGCCGTTGCTGTGCGCCGGGATCACGACCTACTCGCCGCTTCGCCAATATAACGTCGGCGAAGGCAGCAAGGTCGCGGTCGTCGGCCTCGGCGGGCTTGGCCACATGGGGGTCAAGCTGGCCGCCGCGATGGGCGCGCACGTCACGATGGTCACCACCACTCCGTCGAAAGGGCGACGACGCACGCGAGCTTGGCGCGCACGACGTCATCGTCTCGACCGACGAGGACCAGATGAAGGCCGCCGCCGCCCGCTTCGACTTCATCCTCAACACCATTCCCGTCAGCGCACGACATCGACGCCCTATCTGCAGCTGCTCGGTCGCTCGGGCCGCATGGTGATCGTCGGCGCGATCGACACCGATGCCGGGTTTCACCGCTGGAACCTGTTGCTGGAATCGCGCGGTCGGCGGATCGGCGATCGGCGGCATGCCGGAAACGCAGGCGATGCTCGATTTCTGCGCCGAGCATGACATCTATCCCGAGTGCGAGACCATCGCGATGCCGGAGGTCAACGAGGCCTACGAACGCCTGCTCAAGAACGACGTTCGCTATCGCTTCGTGATCGACATGGCGCGCGGCCTTTGAGGGCGAATGGCCGCCGCTGCGGCAGCGTTGGCGCTGGCGGGATGCCTTCCCGCCAGCCCGCTGCCGCCAGTGTCGCAGGCCGCATCGCTTCGACCCGATCGCCTTCTTCACCGGGGCGAGTGAAGGACACGGTCAGCTCGCCACCGTCACCGGCAAGAGACAGTCCGTCCATGTCACCTGCATGGGCACCCGCAACCCCGACGGCAGCCTGACGCTGGTCCAGCATATCGAGACGCAAGGCGAAGCCGCCGCGTGACCGCAGTTGGATCATCCGGCCGCTCGGCCAAGGCCGCTACACCGGATCGCTGACCGAAGCCGTCGGCCCGGTCGATGCGACGGTTGTCGGGCAACGCCATGACGCATCCGATACCGCACCAAGGACTATCGCGTCCGCCAGTCACTGGTGCTCGGGCGTGACGGCACGATCCACAATCGCCTGGACATCATCAAATGGGGGTTGAATGTCGCGCGACTAAGCGAAACTATCGTCCGCCAATAGCCGCCCGATTTCCATAAGAGGCGGCAGGGGAGGAATTTCTCATGTCGCAACCGGCCAAGTCGTGGTCGATGGCCCGCGTCATTACCGCATCGTCGGCGGGTACTGCCTTCGAATGGTATGACTTCTTCATTTTCGGCAGCCTGACCCCGGTCATCGCCAAGGTGTTCCTTGCCGGACTCGACCCGACCGGCGCACTGGTCGCGGCGCTGGCGCTGTTCGCGGTCGGTTTCGCCTTTCGACCGCTGGGCGCGATCATCTTCGGCGCAATGGGCGACCGCGTCGGACGCAAGGCGACCTTTCTGGCCACCGTCAGCCTGATGGGCAGTCGCCACCTTCGCGATCGGCCTGCTGCCGACCTACGAACAGGTCGGTATTCTCGCCCCCGATCCTGCTCGTCATCTTGCGGATCGCACAGGGCACCGCACTGGGCGGCGAATATGGCGGCGCGGCGATTTACGTCGCCGAACACGCCCCCGACCACAAGCGCGGTCAGGCGACCGGCTGGATCCAGTCGTCGGCCTCGTTCGGGCTGCTCGCCGCATTGCTCATCATCTTCGCCACGCGCACCGCTGCTTGGCGAGGAGGCGTTCGCCAACTGGGGCTGGCGCATCCCGTTCCTCGTTTCGATCCTGTTGCTCGGCATTTCGGTGTGGATGCGTCTGAAGCTCAGCGAGAGCCCGCAATTCGCCAAGCTCAAGGAGGAAGGCGCAACCAGCAAGGCGCCGCTCGCGCGAATCCTTCGCCAATCGCGAGAGCCTCAAACGCGTCCTGATCGCCTTCTTCGGAATCATGTGCGCGCAAGGCGCGGTCTGGTATTTCACCTTCTTCTACATGCAGGTGTTCCTCGAAAAATCGCTCGGCCTGCCCGGGGCGACCAAGGACATGCTGCTGATCGTGATGACGTTGGTCAGCGCCCCGCTCTACGTCTTCTTCGGCTGGCTCAGCGATCGCATCGGGCGCAAGCCCGTCATGCTCGGCGGCATGTTGCTGGCACTGGCTCTCTATTTCCCCGGATCGCATCTGATCGCGCAGGCGACCAACCCGGCGCTGGTCGCAGCGCAGACGCAAACCCCGGTGGTGATCGAAACCGATCCGGCGACCTGCACCTCGCAATTCGACCCCACCGGGACCGCCAAGTTCACCAGCGCCTGCGACCTCGCCAAGAGCACGTTGATCGCACGCGGCGTCGCATATTCGACCCGCGCATCGGGCGATGGCCAGACGAAGGTCGTCGCTGGATCACAGTCGGTGCCGGTCGCCAGCGGTGAAGGCGTTGCCGACTTGAAAGCCCACAAGTCCGGGATCGCGACCGCCATAAACGCCGAGCTGGCCGAGGCGGGCTATCCCACATCCGCCAACCCCAATGCGGTCAACATGTTGCTGCTGCTCTCGGTACTACTGGGCTTCGTCGTCGCCGCGACCGCGCTCTACGGCCCGCAGGCCGCCGCGCTGGTCGAGATGTTCCCGACCCGAATCCGCTACACCGCGATGAGCCTGCCGTATCATGTCGGCACCGGCTGGGTCGGCGGCTTCCTGCCGGTCACCAGCTTCGCCATCGTCGCGGCGACCGGCGATATTTACGCGGGGCTTTGGTACGCCGTCGCGTTCACTGCCATTTCTGCGGTGGTAACGATCTTCTTCGTGAAGGAAACGAAGGGGAAGAGGCTGGAGGAGGTGTAGGTTCGGCTTTCGACCCATTGCTAACTCCAGAGCCATCTTGTCCAGCAGATGTAAGCGACCCGATATAGCCGCAGGTTCTACCGCGATGGCAGGCCATCTCTCCAATTCGGCTATCGTGACGTCGGAAATTGCTTTAGGTCAAGTTTGTCTCTGGGGAGAAAGGCGAAATGGCCGATATTTTTGTTTCGTACGGCCGGTCGACCGAAGCTCAAGCGGAACAGGTGGTCGACGCCCTGCGAAGCGTCGGACACAGCGTTTGGCGCGACGACGAGTTGCCCGCGCATCGCTCCTATACCGACGTCATCGAAGAACGACTTCGCTCGGCGAAGGCAGTGGTCGTACTTTGGTCTGCAGAAGCGGCGCGTTCGCAGTGGGTTCGCGCCGAGGCAGAGGTAGCGCGCGAGGCAGGAACGCTCGTCCAGATCACGACAGACGGAACGATGCCGCCTCTACCTTTCAACCAGATCCAGTGCGCAGACCTCAGCGGGTGGTCGGGCGATACGAGCAATTCGGGCTGGCGCAAGGTGGAGAGCAGTGTCGCAGTTCTCGTTGGCACGCCCATGAAGGCGGTGACCGAACAAGAGAAGAAAGGCGCGCCGGCGCGCCGGGTCTCGATCTGCGTTCTGCCGTTCATTAACCTGAGCGGAGATGCTGAACAGGAATATTTCAGCGATGGAATCACCGACGACATCATCACCGATTTGTCCAAGGTCTCGGCACTTTCGGTAATTGCCCGAAATACCGCCTTCACTTTGAAAGGACAGACTCTCGAGGCGGGACAGATCGGCCGCCAACTCAACGTCACGCACGTTCTTGAAGGCAGTATAAGAAAGTCCGGCGAGCGTGTCAGAATCAACGCTCAGCTTATCGATGCAGAGGCCGGCGATCACGTGTGGGCGGACCGCTACGACCGCGACCTCACCGATATCTTCGCAATTCAGGACGAAATTTCCAAAGCGATCGTATCCGCACTCCGGCTGAAACTGCTTCCAAAGGAAAAGAAAGCGATCGAGCATCGCGGCACGTCGAGTGTCGAAGCCTACAACCTGTATCTGATGGCACGACAGCATTGGATCAGCGGCAACGACGGTGACATTCGTCGAGACGAAGTCGTTGTCAGGATCGCAAGGCAGGCGACCGAGATCGATCCGAATTATGCAAAGGCCTGGGCATTAATCGCGCTTGCGCAGGCAGAAATGCGCTTCCGCCACGACAGGCCCGAGGATGCGCTGCCGGCGGCCGAGCGCGCCCTCCAGCTGGATCCCGAACTTCCAGAGGCCCTGTGCGTCAAGGCCCGTTATCTCGCCGACGAGGAGGGCACGCCGGAAGAGGCCGACCGGCAGATCAAGGCGGCGCTTCGACTCGATCCAGAATCGTGGGAAGTGAACAAGGAGGCGGCTCGCTTGCTTAGTCGAAGCGGCAAAATGCGCGACGCGATACCTTATTTCGAGAAGGCTGCCGCGCTGATGGAAAGCGACTACCATTCCACCGGCATGCTTCAAACCTGTTATGCCGCCGTTGGCGACGCGCAGGGGTTGAAGCAAGCCGCGCAATCGACCTTGGACCGGTGTCAGCGCGCGCTTGCACAGGATCCTTCGATTGGCTCCGCAATCGGCTTGGGCGCGGTCGCGCTGGCAGTGCTTGGCGACGGCGAGCGCGCAAAGGAATGGATCAAGCGTGCCCTGCTCATGGACCCCGACAACTTTACGATGCGCTGGAATCTGACCTGTGCGCTCTCGCGTTTCCTGAACGATAAGGACGCCGCAATCGAACTTCTAAGGACCTTCGTCGACCGCGCGCCGCCACCCATGGTCAGATATCTTCGTCTCGATACCGATCTCGACCCGCTTCGCGATGATCCGCAATTCGAGGAGCTGGTTGCCCGCGCCGAAGCACGCGTAGAGCCACACAACACCGCGGTAGCTTAGATCTCTTTGTTGTGCGGATCGCTTCTTGTCGAATTTCCGCCTTCCGCCCATTCCTCTGCTAAATCGCTAGGCTCAGCTTTCGACCCAAAGGTGACCCTAGCCGACGTCACCGCATTCTCTTCGCGTTGGGTCAGGCGGCCCAGTGTATGTCGATGGGTTGTTCGGCTTCGGCCAGCACGCGGCCGATCGGCAACTTGGACGATTGGCCGTCGGCGATCGCGCCTTCCAGCAATGATTTCTTGTCCTCGCCCGTAATCGTGATCAGCACGGTGCGCGCCGACAGGATAGCGGATCGGGTCAGGGTTACCCGGGCAACCGGCGCTTCGGGCGGCAGCGGATCGGGCATCACTCCGACCGCATGGCGTCCATTGGGCGCATTCAACGCTTCTTCCAGGTCCGGCCCGGCGAAAATCGATGCGGTATGACCATCGGCGCCCATCCCCAGCCAGACGAGGTCGAGCGGGAATTTGAGGTCGGCCAGTTTCGCATTCGCCGAATTTCCGGCGAGGTGATAATCGTCGATGTCGCTGGTGATCGGGTACACCCGCGCGCCGACCGACAGGAACGCCTGCGCAATTGCACGAATGTTCGATTTTTCGTCGGTCAGCGGCACCAGACGGTCGTCGGTCGGGACGATCGTTACCTTTTTCCAATTCAGCTTGGCCTGCGCCAATTTCTGGTAGATTGGCAGCGGGGTCGATCCGCCGGGAAGCGCGATCAGAGCCTCGCCGCGCGCGTCCAATGCGCTTTCGATGATGAAACCGATGTCGCCAGCAACCGCATCGGCCATCTCGTCGCGGTCGTCATAGTCCCACCATTCGGCTTCGATCATTATTGATTCCTTTGCTTTGTGTCGCGGGCGCACTGCCCGCTGCCAGCCGCGATGACAAGGGCGGGCTAGCGCATCCGGCCGGTATCCTGCTGCAGATAACCGTACCACGTTACATAAGGTCGGCCGTTGTCGTCGGTCGCCGGACGGAAGCGCAATTTGTTCATCACCAGGCTGCACGTCCACTGGTCCGCCGCGGGATTGCCGAAGCCGCGATCGACCCGGCAATCGGTTGCTCGCCCATCGAGCTGGACCCTGACCGCGACGTAAATCCGCCCGCCGCGCGGCCAGTTTCTGGCGATCTCCGGTGGATAGTCGCGGGCGGTCAGTCCCGAAGAAATGAGGCCGGGGCGGGTCCCCTGCCCGCGCCCCCCGCCGCCATTGCCACTGCCCGATCCGCCGCTGCCGGTGCCATTCCCAACGCCGCCCGCACCGGTTCCGGGTCCGACGACGTCCGACGCGCCCTGGGTCGAGTCGCTGCCCTCTTTGGGAGTCGGCGAGGCGATGATCGGATTGGGCGTCGGAACCACGATTCGCGGTTTGGGCGCGACCACCGGCGTCGCCTCGCTCTTGATGTTCTTCGCCGATGCCGCGCCTTCCTTTTCCGGCGCGGCATCGTCCTGAACGGGGATGTCGACCTCGGGCGGCGGTGGCGGCTCGCTGGCAATCGTGATCAGCTGGGTCAGATCGTCGCGCTTCACGATGTCGACCGCACCGGACAGGTTCAGCAAGGCCAGCCCGAGCCCGACATGGACGAGGAGCACGGCGGTCAAGGTGATAGCACGGTCGCAATTGTTGGTCGTTGGGCGATACATTCCACCCCCGTAACGCATCATTACACGTGCGGTTGCCCTCACGCGGACTCAGTTGCGAAACGCACCGTTTCCATTCGGCTCGATTGAAAGGCGCATTGGCGCAAGAAAATAACGTGATTTATTGACTCCGGTTAACTTTTCGTAAACAGTCCGCGGCGGTCCAACGAGGGGGAACTCATGACCGCTACCACTGCAAATAATCGCAAGTTTCTGGCCACCGGCGGAATCGTCGTTGCAGTCGCACTCGCCGCTTACGGCGTTGGGCGCGTCTATCCGCCGCTCGGCCCGAGCGAGGGAACGATTGCGCCCGCCGACCGCCAGATTGAAAGCCAGGTCGGCGCCGGTGATGTCACGCTTGGCGATACGTCGGTTGCGCAACTGATGCAGACCGACGCGTTCGAGGTGATGACCAAGGACCCGAATTTCCGCGCCATGGCCGCAGATGCCAATTTCGCCGCGCTTGCCCGCAACCCGCAGGCAATGGCCGCGATGGCCGCCAACCCGCAGGCGTTCGCCGCGCTCGCCAAGGATCCGCAAGCATTCGCCGCAATGGCCAAGAATGCCCAGGCGGTGTCCGCCGCCGCACGCAGCGCCGATGCGCGTAGTGCCGAAGCGTTCGCCGCAATGGGACGTAATGCCGAAGCGTTTGCAGCGTTTGCTCGTCATCCGCAGGCGTTCGCCGCAATGGCAAGCAATCCGCAGGCGTTTGCCGCTTATGCCAAGGACGCCAATGCGTTCGCTGCCGCCGCCCAGAACCCCGCCGGGGTCGCCGCGATGGCCAGCAATGCGCAGGCCTTCCAGGCGCTGGGCCGCGATGCCGCCGCAATGTCGGCCTTGGCTAGCAACGCCCAAGCGTTCGACGCGATGGCCAAGAATGCCGACGCCTTCCAGGCGATGGCACGCAACGCCGACGCTCTGAGCAGTGCCGCACGGTCGGCCGAAGCCTTCGCATCGCAAGCGCGCGGCGCCAATGCGTTCGACGCGCAAGCCGCATCGGCGATGGCGCGCAATGCCAACGCCTTCAATGCACTGGCGCTTCAGCCGCAGGCGTTTGCCGCAATGGCCCAGCATCCGCAGGCGTTCGCAGCGCTCGCCCGCCATCCGCAGGCACTCGCGGCAATGGCGCGAAATCCGCAGGCCTTCGCGTCATATGCACGTGACGCCAACGCTTTTGCGGCTGCGGCCCAAAACCCAGCCGGGATCGCCGCAATGGCGCGCAATGCCAATGCGTTCCAGGCGCTCGCCAAGGATGCGGCCGCGATGCAGGCGTTGGCCCGTGATGCGCAGGCGTTTCAGGCGATGGCGCGCAATGCCAATGCCTTCCAGGCGCTGGCGTCGGATGCTTCGGCTTTCCAGCGGGCAATGAGCGCGCAGGCGCTCTCGGCGATGGCGCAGAATGCACAGGCCTTCCAGGCGATGGGACGCAACGCCAACGCGCTCGCGGCATCGGCGCGGGCGGCTCAGGCCTTCAGTTCGCAGGCCGGCGCGGCCCAGATGGCGGCGCAGGGGCGGATGGACGCGCAGGCAATGTCGGCGATGGCCCGCAACCCGCAGGCGTTCGCGGCGATGGCTGCCAATCCGCAGGCTTTTGCGGCACTCGCCCGCAATCCTGCGGCGCTCGGTGCCTTTGCCCGCAACGCCCAGGCGTTCACCGCACTGGGTCGCAATCCCAACTTCCAGGCGCTTGCGATGAACGCCAATTTTGCAGCGGCACTACAGAATCCGGGGTTCGCGCAGGCGATGAGCCAGCGCTAGTTTGATTGCGGCCGCTTGCGGCCGGAAGGGGGCAGATGACCAAGGCAAAGCGGCTCGTCCGCTTCGTCAACAGGGGGTACGTGGCCGCGCTGCTTGGTAGCGCGGCCACAACCGCGTTGGCGCAGCAGGCTCCCGATCCCAATGCACCGCCGCCACCGCCGACGACGGTCGAGGAGCCGGTCAGCGCACCGGACACCGCGCCGCCGGCACCGGACGAGCCCGCCCCGCCAACGACCGAGGTCGAGCATGTTCCGCCCAGCGCCGGAGGAATCGACCTGTCGACGCTCGAGACGAAGAATTTCTCGCTGCTCTACTTCGACCCGGTCCAGACGTACCTGACCCCCTACATCGGCCGTGCGATCGAAAACGCCTTGGCCTTCCATATGAAGATGTTCGACTGGAAGCCGTGGGACCGCACCAACGTGCTGCTCAAGGACTTCGGCGATTACGGCAATGCCGCCGCGCGTTCCTCACCGAATAATGCCGTCCTGTTCGACGTCGCCCCGCTGTCACAATCCTTCGAGACGTTCACTCCGGGCGAGCGCTTCTTCACGCTGACCAACCATGAGCTCGCTCATGTCGCGACGATGGATGTGTGGAACAAGCGCGACGCCTTCTGGCGCCGCTTCCTGGCCGGCAAGCCGATGCCGATCCAGGAACATCCCGAAACCATCTTGTGGAATTATCTTGCCACGCCGCGCAATGCGGTGCCGCGCTGGTATCTCGAAGGTTCGGCGGTCTTCTTCGAAACCTGGATGGCGGGCGGGCTCGGCCGCGCGCAGGGCGCCTATGACGAAATGGTGTTCCGCGCGAAGGTCCGCGACGGCGACAAATTCTATTCGCCGCTCGGGCTGGAATCGGAAGGAACGGCGGTCGACTTCCAGGTCGGCGTCAACGACTACCTCTATGGAACGCGCTTCTTCTCGTGGCTCGCGCTGAAATATGGGCCGACCAAGGTGGTCGACTGGCTGAAGCGCGGCGAAGACAGCAAGCCGTTTTACGCCTCCCAGTTCAACCATGTCTTTGGCCGAAAGCTCGACGATGCATGGTCCGAATGGATCGGCTTCGAGCAGGATTTTCAGAAAGCCAATCTCGCGAAATTGTCGGCCTATCCACTGACGGAGGTGCAACATCTATCGCCCAGGGGCCTCGGATCGATCTCGCGCGGGTTCGTCGATCAAAAGACCGGCAGCCTTATCGCTGCTTTCCGTTATCCGGGCGAAATCGGGTTCGTCGGGCGAATGGACATGGCGACCGGCAAGCTCAACAAGCTCGCGGAAATCAAGGGCATGATGCTCTACAAGGTGACCAGCCTCGCCTTCGACGAGACGGCCCGCAAAGCATATTATACCGAAGACAATTACGCCTTCCGCGATCTTATGGAAATCGACGTCGATACCGGCAAGAAGCGCATGTTGCTGCGCGACGCGCGGATCGGCGATATCGTGCTCAACAAGGTGGACCGGTCACTTTGGGGCATTCGCCACCAGAACGGTTACGCGACCGTCGTCCGCATTCCCGCGCCCTACGCCGGCTTCAACCAGGTCTTCACCTTCGATTACGGCCAGACACCGTTCGACCTCGACGTTTCCCCCGACGGAACGCAGGTTTCGGCAAGCTTCGGCGAGATCAACGGCGATCAGTCGATCCGTGTCTGGACCGTCGAAAGCATGGTCGCGGGCGCACCCGAGGAGGTCGCGCGGCTCAACCTGCCGCCTTCAACGCCCGAAGGCTTCGTCTTCACGCCCGATGGCAAAAGCCTGATCGGCTCGGCTTATTACACCGGCGTGTCGAACGTTTTCAGCTTCGACGTCGCGAGCCAGAAGTGGGATGTGCTCAGCAATGCCTCGACCGGTTTCTTCCGGCCACAGGTCCAGCCCGATGGCAGCTTGCTGGTCTACGAATATGCCGGCGATGGCCTGACCCCGTCACGGATCCAGCCGCTCAAGCGTGACGATCTGGGAACGGTCGAATTCCTTGGCACCAGGGTGGTTAAGACCCATCCCGAATTGAAAACATGGGGGGTCGGTTCCCCGGCCAAGGTGCCGCTCGACGAGCTGATTACCGAGCGCGGGAAATATGATGCGACCAAGCGGATGAAACTGGCCGGCGCCTTCCCAATCGTCGAAGGCTACAAGGGACAGATTTCGCCGGGTTACGCTTTGCATTTCGAAGACCCCATGCAATTCCACCAGCTCGACATGTCGCTCAGCGTCTCGCCGTGGGGCAATTTGCGATATCGCGACCGGCTCCATATCGGGGTCAAATATCGCTCGCTCGACTGGACCCTGGAATATAAGCACAATGGTGCCGACTTTTACGATCTGTTCGGCCCGGTCGAACGATCGCGGAGTGGTGACGCCTTCCTGTTCGGATACAAGAAAACCAAGATTTACGACCCACCACGACAGCTCGATTTCTTCATCAATGGCGGGGCATATCTCGGACTCGAGCAGCTTCCGGCTTCGCAAAATATCTCCAGCCCGAAAAATATCTTCTCACTGGAAACGGGCCTCCACTACACGAACACGCGCAAGTCACTGGGCAGCGTCGACCATGAAAAGGGGCTGGAGTGGCGCGCTGCGACCAGCGCCGATCTGGCCGAGGGCGACGTTTTCCCCAAAATCTACGGCGGGGTGGATTATGGCGTACCGCTGCCCTGGGACAATAGTTCGGCGTGGATCTATGCCAGCGCAGGATGGGCCGGGGGCAAGGCACAAAGCCCGCTCGGCAGCTTCTACTTCGGTTCGTTCCGCAACAATTACGTCGATAACCGGCCAGAGAAGCGTTACCGCGAGCAAGAAAGCTTTCCCGGCTTCGAGATCGACCAGATTGCGGCGCGGCGATTTGTTAAATTGACCGGCGAACTCAACCTTCCGCCGGTTCGTTTCGCCGAAATCGGGACTCCTGCCTTCTACCTGAAATATGCCCGGCCGGCCGTTTTCGTCGGCGGCATGCTGACCGCCGATCCCGATGGCAAGAACCACAATTATGCGACGGTCGGCGGCCAGGTCGACCTGGCCTTCACCGTCGCGCTTCGTTTGCCGATGACCTTTTCGATTGGTGCCGCCGCGGGGTTCGAGGATGGCGACTACCAAAAAACGGAATTCCTCGCTTCGCTCAAGATCATGTAGGGTCGCCGGATGTCGCTAGAAGCCCTCAACTGGACCTTGGCCCTCCTGCCGGTGCTTGTCATGTTGACGATGTTCATCTGGCTCGACGTGTTCAAGCTCATGACGATCTGGGAAACGCTCGGCCTCCTGCTGCTCGGGATGGTTGCAGCTGCGTTCGCTTACCCGGTCAGCGGCGTCTTCCTCGACCAGCTTCCGCTCGGTTATTCCAATTATAGCCGGTTCGCTGCGCCGTGGGTCGAAGAGGCGATCAAGGGAATGATGATCGTCGGCCTGTTCCGCTTCAACCGCATCGGCTTCAAGCTCGACGCGGTGATCTCCGGATTTGCAATCGGCGCAGGCTTTTCCGTCGTCGAGAACATCATTTATTTGACCCGTTTCCCCGACCTGACGCCGGCAGTATGGATGGTGCGCGGCCTGGGCACGGCCGTGATGCACGGCACGGTGACGGCAATCTTCGCGGCGATCGCACACGAATTTGCCGAGCGCGAAACTCGCGAGGCCGCAGCCGATTTCGATTTTCGCCTGTGGTGGTTTCTTCCCGGCTATGTAGCAGCCGGCCTGCTTCACTTCGTCTTCAACCAGTTTCCCAGCACACCGCTCATCGCAATGATTGCGACGTTGGTGATCGCACCGTTCCTGATCATGGCGTTGTTCAAATTCGGCGCCCTGGAAGCGCAACAATGGCTTTCGCAGGAAAGCGCGGAACATCGCATCGCCCTGGCAGCCTGGCGGAGCGGTGGATTTCCCGACGATGTGAGCGGTCAGAAGATCGCGGCGCTTGCTGCCCGCTCCACCCCTGCGCTCGCCAAGACAATCCGCGCCTATTGCGAGACCCTGACCGCATTGGTGCTCGCGGCCGAAATTGCGCTCCATCAGCAGGCCGAACAATCCGCAGAGGTCGAAGTCGACGCGGCTGCCGAATTGAAGAAGCTCGCACAGTTGGAAAACGCACTGGGCCGGACCACGCTGGGGGCACTACGCCCACTGCTTCCTTTCAGCAGAAACGATTATTGGGAATTGTCCGAGCTGAAAGAACGACTGAAGCGGCGTTAGGCTGGAACGCGGAGCCGATAGGTGACGTTCACGCGCTTCGAAAGCATCAGGTAGGGCAGCCACAGCGCCACGCTGATCGCCAATTTCTTGACGTTGGTTTCGAGCAGATGACCCAAAGCGAGACCGACCTGCGCCGGAAGGCCCGGCTCGGCGGCGACCAACTGGGCCGTCAGCACCTGCATCATCATGTCTAGCAGCCAGACGAATAGCAGGAGCCGCGGGAATATCGATGCGTGACGAAGCGCCGCTGCGAACGTGATCGCGTAAAGGCTTGTCATGACGACGAGGTCGAGTGTCATCATCGCACGAAGGACGACAAGCCAGGCCGGAACATCACCGGCAAGAGCGGGCATCGAGGCGAAATATTCCATCGCGCGAAACGGGATGTTGAGCAGCAATCCGACGAGCAAGGAGACCATCAGGCCGTTTGCGCCGAACAGCGAATGCCGGCGCGCTTGATCGATACCGATCGACTTCCATCGGCCAACCCGGGCAAGCCGGATTGATGGCTGTTGCATCGCTTCACCATCGGCGAACCAGCGAAGTGCAAGCATGAGTGAAATGGCCGGGGCGGCAACCAACAGGATGTAAGGCAGGACAATGACAAGGCTCGACGATTGACCGACCACTGGACTGATTGCCAGTCGCAACGCCGAAGCTGCGCCCGCGACCAATACCCATAGCAGCAGGAGGCGATGGATATGCTGCTCCATCGCACCACGCAGGGCATTGGCTCGCTGGCAGGCATGTTGGACGGCTAGCGCAAGCATGTCGCAAAGTTCTCCGAGTGAGTTCGCTAGCAGGTTTAAAGCGTCACTCTTTCCAACCGGTAAATGACATTTTTGGCCGATATGTTCCCCGCATGCAGACAAAGGCGCCAGATTGTTCTTCAATATGCCTATTCCGTCTGACGAATTCGCACACTCCGATGACGGGCAATTCGCTGCAAGTTCCCTGTCATGTCGCCGTGCAGATGTGCCCGCAAAAGCACCTTGTTTCGGGCACCTTATAGTCGGTGGCTCGCCAGAGAGACTTGTGCGGGGAATGCTTGGCGGCGCTGTCAGACTAGCGGGCACAATTCTCTGATTGGCGGGGCTCGGTCCGCTTTAACGGACGAGTTCGATCATGTGGCCGATATCGGGTCGTCCGCAAGTCTGACAGCCGGATCCGAAGATTGTCAGGGTGGGTATGCCTTGATCGCCTCTGGTTTTCTCGAGCCGATTAAAAGTGGACTTAATCCCGCGACGGCAATAGCCAACACAAAGGCCTGTAGCGTCAGCCAGCGACACGTTTTTTTGCGAGGCTCACGTGCGAGTTGCTGTTATATTTTTGTTTGCAGTTACTCTGCACGCGACCCAGTCGAAGGCGCAAAATTCGCCTGTTGGCATTACCTGGGCGGCGGCCGAACAGCAGTTTTTGCGGTCGGCCGAAGTATCCGCGGCGGAGCATCAAGCAAATTCCGCCGAATTGACGTCTCAGTCTTTACGCACATTGCGCCGGCCGACGGTCAATCTTTCGGCGCAATTGGTCGCCTATCAGAAAACATTGTCCGTCGACCTGAGCGGGATCAAAGGGAGGACGACGCAGGACTTCCAAAACTATCTTGGCTCGCTGCCAGGCCAGTTCCCGGCAGATCTGCAGGAAATCATTCAGATGGTGACACAGCGCATCGATCAGGCGCTACCAGGACTGCTTGAGCCCATCCCGAACAGCATCGATTATCAGGCGCGCGATACGATTTTCCGTCCGACTGCCACCGTTTTCATGCCTCTCTACACCGGAGGTGCCCTCCAGGCGATCCAGAAGGGCGCGGGTGCGGCCGCCGAAGCGGCGCGGGCCAAGGCCGATGCCGACATCAATCTGGCCCGCGTGAAATCTTGCGCGGGCATATTTCGGGGTTATTCTTGCCGATGGTTTGGCGGAAGCGGCGCGAGGCAACCTCGCCGCGATGGATCGCCACCTGAGCAATACCGAGTCATTCTACCGCAACGGCGTGTTGCCGAGGTCGAAGGTGTTGGAGGTCCAGGTCGTCCGCGACGCGGCCGGGCGCAACCTCGACCGGGCGCAGGTCGATCAGGGAAGGGCTACTTTCGTGCTTCGCCAATTGCTGGAAAGCCAGGATGACCTGCGACCGTCGACCGGCATGTTCGTCCATAGCCGACCGCTCAATCCGGTGAGCGACTATGTTGCTGCAAGCGGCGCCGGCAATCCGCGCATTCGGGAGGCAGAGGCAACTCGTCAGGTCGCTAGCGCCGGCGTTGGACTGGCGAAGTCGCGGGTTCAGCCTCAAGCCTATGCCTTCGGCGAATATTCGCTCGACCGGAAATCGGCCGCACCGACGGAGCCCGACTGGATCGCCGGTATCGGAGCGCGCTGGACCCTGCTTTCCCCGATAGATCGGGCCAAGGCAATCGCGGCGGCTAAGGAGCGCGAACAGGCGGCCACTGCCGCCGTGCGCTTGACGCAAAAAGCGATCGCGACCGAAATCGGCGATGCCTGGGCACTCACCGAGACCGCGCGGCGAAGCTTCCTGTCACTCGATTCCTCGCTCGCGGCAGCACGTGAAAATCTCCGCGTTGCCGAGATCGCCTATCGCGAAGGTGTAGGAACCGATGCGTCGGTCATCGATGCCCGCGCACGGTTAAGCGATGCCGAGACCCAGCGTTTGGCTGCGGCGTATGAATATGACGTTGGGCTGGCCGCCCTCATGGCCGCCAGCGGGCGAATGAACGACTATGACGCGGCGGTTTCTAGCGCCGACCGGAGAATATCAAGATGACCGACGAAACGGCCGTTTCCCCAGAACGACGCCGCTGGTTCCTGATCGGCTTTGCCATTATTGCGGCGATCCTTGCCATTGGGCTGTGGCTGTCCAGTCGCCCGGCGCGAACCCCGCTGCAGGGGGAAGTGGAAGCAACCGAAGTCAATGTCGCCAGTCGGATCGCCGGAAGCGCTGGCATGCCTGCCGTCGAGGAAGGCGACCGCGTGACAATCGGTCAGTTGCTGTTGACCCTCGATGTCCCGGCTGTTGACGCGCTGACCCAGCAGAGCAACGCCGCACTGGAAACCGCATTGGCCTTGCAGCAGGCCGCCAATACCGGCGTTCGACCCGAAGACCTCGCCTCGCTTCAGGCGGTCGCCACTTCGGCGGATGCGCAGGCCCGTCTGGCTTCCATCTCGGCTCGACGCGCCGACAACCTTTATGCCGAAGGCGTGATTGCAGCCCAACGTCGAGACGAAGCGCGCGCGCTTTCGACCAGCGCAGCGGCACAGGCCCGGGCAGCGCGGTTGCAATATCAAAAGGCCGTGTCCGGCACCCGCGCCGAAACCCGACGCGCCGCCGACGCACAAGTTGCTTTGGCGGGCGGCGGAAACAAGGCAACCGCCGCATTGTCTGCCGACCGCGAAATCCGCTCTCCCGTCGCCGGCGAAGTCGCCAAGCGCCTCGTCGAACCCGGCGAAGTCATCGCACCTGCCATCCCGCTGTTCCAGATTGTGGACATCGATCATCCGTGGGTTCGGCTCGCCGTCAGCGAGACGCAAATGGCCGGACTTGAGAAAGGCAAGGTCCTGGTCGGAGACATACCGGCGCTTCGGCGCTCGGCTGTCCGTTTCGTTGTTCGTTCGGTTGCCGTCCAGGGTGATTTCGCCACCAAAAAGGCAACTCGGCAATCGTCAGGTTTCGACGAGCGCGGGTTCGAATTGAAGCTTTCGCCCGAAAAACCTATCGATGGGCTGAGGCCGGGAATGAGCGTGCTTTTCGACGATCCGCGATGAGCGATTTCCGGCGCGCGCTGGCCCTGGAGTTCGACCATCTTGCCCGCGACCGCTGGGACCAGGTGCTGTTGTTCCTGCTTCCATTGATCCTGCTTGGACTGATGGCTGCAATGCTGCTTCAGGGCGTCCCGCGCGATCTGCCAGTTGCAGTGGTCGGCGGCGGCGAAGATTCCGTTGCAAGGCGATTCGTTCAGACACTCGATGCATCGCCCGCGGTGCGCGTTGAAGCGCGGTTGCGGAGCGAAGCCGAAGCGATGTCGCTGGTCAGAAGGGGCAAGATTATTGCCTTCGTCGAGCTTCCGCAAAGTCTGGCTGCCCGCGATCGCCCGACGCTGCGTATCAGTTATAACGCAGCCTATCTGTCGTCTGGCGGGATCGCCGAGGCCAGCATGGCACAGGCGTTGGCTGCCGCGTCGATGCAAAGCGCCATAGAAGGCAGTGGGTTTCGGGGTGCGCAGTTGCTCAGCGTTGCGCCGGTTCCGGTTAGCGTGACTGTGCTCGCCAACCCCGAAACCAGTTTCGAATGGTATCTGCAAGCGCTAGTCGATCCGGCCGTCCTCCACCTCCTTGTCGCGTGCGCTGCGGCAATGGCAATGGGCCGTGCACTTGAACACCGTTCGCTTTCGATATGGACAAAGGAAAGCGGCGGCGGGTTCGGGGCGCTCGCCGGCAAGTTGACGCCCACCTGCGCGATCGGCACCCTGTGGGCCGCGGCTTGGTTGGTGTGGATTGCAGGCATCAGGGGCTGGCAACCGCAAGGCAGCCTGTTGCTGATCCTGCTTGGCCAAATTCTTCTTCTTGCCGGCACGGCGGCGATATCGGCCCTATTGGTCGCGCTGAGCCGTGAAACGAGTACCGCGCTGGCGGTTAGTGCCGTTTATGCCGGGTCGGCCCTCGCCTATTCAGGGGGCAGCCTGCCAGTCGAAGGAGCGTCGCTATTTGCTCGCGGTTGGAGCGGGTTTCTTCCATTCACTCACTATCTCGACCTCCAGATGGACCAGTGGCTCGGCGCGCCCTTGTCCGTCGCCGGACGAAAACTTGCGATCCTCGCGCTCTACGTGGTGATACCGGGAGGGGCGACGCTTCTGCTGCTGCGAAAGGCGCGTCAGGCATGAAGTCCTTTCTAAACGGCTTCGAGGATGCACTGCGCGAGATTTTCACGACCCGTGCCTTGCTATCGACCTTGGTGATCGCAGTACTGTTTTATGCATTCTACTACCCGGCTCCGTACCGGCACCAAAGCGTCGTCGATCTGCCAGTCGTCGTCGTCGACGAAGAGGATAGCTCATTCACTCGAGAACTTATCCGCGCATTGGATGACACTCGTGAAGTGTCTGTCGTCGCACTGGCACCCGACGCTAACGCTGCAGAGAGAGAAGTACGCGAACGGCGGGCTGAAGGGATCGTTCGCCTCGGCAACGGTCTTACCCGGCGCCTTCTGACTGGCAGCGGAACGGGCGGCGTGTCGATCACTGTCAATGGTTCCTACCTGCTTCGTGCTCGGGGCATCGGCCTCGCGGTTCAACGGACGGTTCAATCGCTCGCCGAAGATCGCTTCGAGCCCTCCGCTCGCGTGACTGGGGCGGCGCGACCATTGCGGCTCGAAGCCCGTCCGTTGTTCAATCCGACCGCCGGGTACGCAGACTATATCTTCCCTGCCGTTTCGGTCGTGATCCTGCAGCAAACTCTGCTCTTTGGCGCTGCCATGCTCGCCGGTGGTCGGCGGGGCAGGCAGGCGCAAATCCCCGGTCCATCGGCCTACTTTGGCACGTTGGCCGCGATGACCCTGATCGGCGTGCTTGCCTGCGCATTCTATTTTGGGCTGGTGTTTTGGATCGAGGATATTCCGCGCGGCGGAAATATTGGCGGGCTGCTGGTAGCCACGCCCATCTTCGCGATGTCGGTCGCGGCGCTCGGATTGCTGATCGGAAGTTTCCTCGATTCAGGCGACCGTGCGATGGAAATTCTAGTGCCCACTTCCGTGGTTCTGTTCTTCCTGACCGGAGCAGCCTGGCCGACAGAAATGATGCCGAAATGGGTCGCTGCGACCGCCATGCTGTCTCCAGCCACCCACGGCGTCCCTTTGTTTGTCGGGCTCAACCAAATGGCCGCTAGCCTGCCGGAAATGGCCGATCACCTTGTCAGACTGTCAATCCTGGGGTTGGCCTATGTAGGCCTTACGTTGCTGCGCATTTCCAGATTTGGGGATGGGTCGACGCCGAAAAAGACGGCTGACGAAACCTGATTGGCCCTTTTACGACGGTACCCCAAGCTTCCGAGATCGGTCGAATACGGGTCGCCTGCTTCCTACCGCAAAGACAGCCGAAGCAGGAGATTCTCTGCTAACGGAAACGCAAGGCCAAGGAAGGTTTCGTTCACTGCGATCTTCGGTAGCCAGGACCACATCCGCTTCAGATTTCCATAGGACGACAGCCCTTGGAACCGATGGTTAAATGACGGTGTTTCTGAAGAATGAAAAAACTATCTCTCGCGTCTATCCTAGCGCTGTCTCTCGCTGCGTGCTCGGCCGATCCCGAGCCTATTCTCAATCACCAAGGTGGAGAACCCCAATCAGCTGGCGCAAAGGACCCGGCCCCCGCAGATGACGGTTCTGTTCAGGTAACGACACCTCCTCACCCGAAGTCCGAAGCAAAGTTATTGAAGCTCGAGGGTCTTGGCGATCTTCGCGTCGGTCAGCCGATTCCAGCTGGTAGCAAGTGGAAGATTCGGGGCGCTCAGGCCTCAGACTCCTGCATCATCGTGAGCAACCCTGAGTTCCAAGGAACGTATGCGATTGTCGAGGATGGCAAGGTGCGCAGGGTCACGGCGGGTCAGAAATCGACTGTTAAACTTGCCGAGGGCATTGGCGTGGGTGCGAGCGAAAGGGAAGTGCGCGCATGGTTCGCCGGGTTCCGCGAGGAGCCGCACAAATATGAGGCGCCGCCGGCAAAATATCTCACTGCGCCAAACGCACGCAGCGGCGATCCCGCGTTACGTTTCGAGATTGGAACGGACGGAAAAGTCAGCCTGATACACGTGGGAACGATGCCCACGCTGGGTTATGTTGAAGGCTGCGCGTGAGATGCGAGGTTCATTCAAAGGTTACGGAATTCGGCGAAGCTTTGCCGATCCAATGTGCCAGCGCAGCTGAGCGGCGCTCGCCCCATCAACGTCATTCACGCGTCGAATGACATATTCCCCTACATAGCGCTGGCGACTCCCGTCAATCATCGCGGCATCGACGGTCACTGGTACAGGCTGAAAAAGGGAGCCTGCGCCTGCATCTCCTTCAACGAGTCGACCGATCGTGACCTTTGTTTTCCTCGTCAGCGCGTATCCCTTTTCGAACTTCTCTCGGGACTGACCGGACGGCCCAGATTCGCCCCATTGCGCCCAAGCCGTGCCGTAATCATGAGCGTTGATCGCGGAATAATAGCGTTCGATGACCGCGATGGCGGCCTGGGGACTTTTTGGCGATGGAGTACATCCTGCCATCGGCGAACCCTTTCCGTCGAACAGGGCGCAACTGCGGGCGATCTCGTCATCGATCATCGCACAACTATTCGCGACATTGCAGGGAGGATGCGTTGCGGGCGAGACATTCCGACACACCGCCACTTTCTCGGTCGCCGCGGAGCCACCAATTTCGGCAGAGCATGACAACAGGGTCGGCCCCGCCACGCTCTCAGAATGATTGATATCGAACCCCGATGGGAAAACTTCTGGAGATCGGCTTGCCGCGCCGACCGTGTCCGAACCATTGTCGATCGCGGAAGTCGAAGAATTCGACGAGTGGTTGGATGAACCGCAAGCGGACAGCGCGAAAATCATCGCAAGCAATCCAGACCATTTCAGCTGCTTCATCGGTACGACCCCCAGTCTAAAGGCGAGACGGTCCAACCCCTAATCGGCTTATTTCAAGAGAGCTACACGGGCATCCGCTTTGGGTCGGTTGAAGCAGGCCTTCGACATTCCTCAGGCTAAGCGGGTATTTCACGAACATCATCACCGCCAAGCGAATCACCTCGGGCGAGGAGTTGAAGGAGCGGACGGGCGAAGCTCGGACGCGGGGACGGGGCATCCCAGCCCCCTACCCTCACCTGCCTAACGAGCGGTGCATTCGGTCTGACAATGCCTGCGGCACGAATGCCCGGAACATGAACCAAGCAAAGGAAAAGACGCCGACGCTGAAAACCACATCGCCCGGAACCCTGGCCCAAACCAGCGCCTGATTGATCGGACTATGAATAAACTCGGCTGATCGAGCGTACGAATATCCATGCTCGATGCTGGCGTAAGTCTGCAGGATGCCCTGCGGCAATAGCGATAAGAAGGTCATCATTGCGAGCCCAATGTTGAACGACCAGAACGCAATCCTGAGCAATTTAACATTCCAGCGCGTCACATCGGTTAGTCCGCGCATGCAGTAGAGCGTCAAACCGATGCCCAGCATGCCATACACGCCGAATAACGCCGCATGGCCGTGGTTGGCGGTCGTGTTCAGTCCCTGCATATAATAAAGTGCAATCGGCGGATTGATCAGGAAGCCGAAGATTCCAGCGCCCACCAAGTTCCAGAACAACACTGCGGAAAAGAACATGAATGGCCAGTGGTAAGTGCGCTCCCACTCGGCCTCATGCTCCACTTTGTGGCGAGTATAGGCCTCGAAACCGACGACCAGAAGCGGCACTACTTCCAATGCCGAAGCCATCGCTCCAACCGCGATCACAGAGGTCGGAGTGCCACTGAAATAAAGATGGTGGAAGGTGCCGAGCACCCCACCAAACAGAAATATGATCGTGGCAAACAACACCATCACAGTGGCCGTCGACGTTCGAAGAATGCCCATCCGAACGAACAGAAGTGAAATGATCGCGGTGGCAAAAACCTCAAAAATGCCTTCGACCCACAGATGCACCACCCACCAGCGCCAATATTCCATCACCGAGATCTGCGTGTGCTGACCCCACATCAGCCCGGCACCGTAAAGCAGTCCGATTGCGAGGGCCGAAACGAGGACGAGAAGGATCAGTGATTTGCTGCCCTTTTGAAGCAATACTGGCCACAGCGCGCGCACTACCAGTGCCACCCAAAGCAACAGGCCGATCAGCAGATAAATCTGCCAGAAGCGGCCAAGATCGACATATTCGTAGCCCTGATGGCCAAACCAGAAGTTGGCGGTCAGATTGGTGAAAAAGCGGTGCACGGCTGCCCATTGACCGGCGAACGATCCGATTACGATGATCAGCAGGCTGATGAACAGAAAATTGACACCGACACGCTGGAATTTCGGATCATGTCCTGAAAGCATCGGCGCAACGTAAAGCCCGGTGGCGAGCCAAGCTGTTGCAATCCACAGGACGGCCAGCTGAGTATGCCACGTGCGCGTGATCGTGTAAGGCAGATATTCGGCGAACGGCAGGCCGTATAGCCCCTGTCCTTCGACCGCATAGTGCGCAGTGACGATCCCGAGCAGAACTTGTGTCACGAAGAGGGCGCACACCACCCAGAAATATTTGGCCGTCGCCCGCATTGATGGAGTAATTGTCGCCTCGGCCAGCGCATCAGCCATTGCGATACCCTGTTCGGGTAGAATGTCGCTGCGCCAGACGTCGAACTGCTTTGCGTAATAAGCGATGAGCGCACCAGCTGCGGCCAGCAGTAGAATGACTGATGCCAAGCTCCACATGAGTGTGCCGGTAGTCGGCACGTTTCCGACCAAAGGTTCGTGCGGCCAGTTGCTGGTATAGGTTATCGTGTTTCCTGGACGATTGGTCGTCGCACCCCAGGCAGTCCAGAAATAGAATGCGGCGACTTGCCGTGCCTCTTCAGCCTGAAGACGGCCATGTATCGGAAACGCATAATTGCGGCGCAAGGCCAGGGAGGCGGCGTCATTGCCTTGGTACAGACTTACAAAATGGGCCTCGACCTGTCTGACCGCCTTAGCTCTGGTCTCGCTTATCGTAATCATGTCGGTCGCCGGATCATAGGTGTTCCGACGCATTTCGTCCTGCAGTGCGGCCTTGCGCATGGCACCGGCTTGCGGCCCGGTTACTCCTTTAATGGTCTGTGAACTGGACAGGGCAAGCAATGCCTCGGCTTCGCGGTGCAACCAGTCGGCGCTCCAATCTGGCGCGAGATAGCTACCGTGGCCCCAGATTGAACCCTGCTCCATTCCGCCGATCGATTGCCAGACGTTCTGACCTGTCTCGATATCGGCGCGTGTGAACAGAATTTCGCCGCTCGCCGATTTCACAGCCTCCGGCATCGGCGGGGCCTGCTGGTAAATCTGTTGGCCGAGCAGCAACATGATCCCGAACATCACCACCATGCCCACGGTAAGGATGGTCCACAGCCGCTTGATGCTGAAGGTTGTTCCGTAAGTTTGCATGGTCGTGTCCCTGTTCAAAATAGTCCGTGACTGCCGCCAACCGCGCCAAAGATTGCAACGATTGCCAGAAAGGTCAGAGTTTGGTGCAGGCGCATCATCCGGTTGAAATCGGCTTCCGGTGTGGCCGAGGTGCCCAAGCGATGGTTCAGGTGCAGAGGCTCGATCACGAACAGCATCGAGGCAAACGCCGCCCAAAGCGCCACCATCAGATGCATCCACCAGAACTGCGCCTGGCTGAAGCGGCTCCACATATCGCCGCGGATCACCATCCACAGTCCGCTCGCGCCGGCGAGCAGGACCCAGAGGCGTGCCTGCCAAGCAAAACGCTTCTCAATTTCTTGAAACCTGCGTAGCCGGTCATGCGGCGCCTCGGTGGCTCTGATCGCCGGCATAACAACCCATGTTACAAAACCGACCCCGCCGATCCAGAACAAGACCGCTAAGACATGCGCTGCGCGGGCGAAGGCCAAGTCACCCATGGATCGGTCGTTTTTCGAGTTGGGGACGTTCGCGGTAGAATTCGACCTGCAACATGGTCGGACCCAGCAATCTTACATAGTGCGGTGCCTCGGGCGGTATAGGTGTCGGATTTTCGGGTGTGACCCGTATTTCCTCAGCCGGATCGAGAAAGATCAGCGCAACTTCGCCTTTGAGGACCCGCAAAAGACCCCAAGTGCCCGCTTTCGTCCGATGCTCCTTTCGCAAAGCCTCAGGCAGGCTTCCCTCGTCAAAGATCGGAGACGTGGCATAGGGTCCATTGCTCATTTCGCCCTGCACCATCACACCATCGCCCGAACAACCGCGAAAGCGCATGCAAAGAGGGCGAGCGAGATCGGAACAATCAGAATTTGCGCGATGACGGCAGTACCGCTCATCCAACCCGTATAGGTCTGCATCCCGGCATCTGCAGCGATACTTGGTAGCGCAGCGCGTTCGGGCGCGCTTACACGATTGAGTATTGAGGCAGTTCCGAAATACACGAATGTGTAGCCGATGCTGACAACGAGCGCGAAGACTGCAGCCGTGCCTCTCCCCGTTGCTGCAATTAGCGCGCCGAAGAAGACCGCGTAGCAAGTGAACATCGCCCACCACAGCGGGGCTGATATTTCAAAGGTGCGAGCTTCATGCGCCGTGGAGAGTTGGTCACGCGCCCAGCTGGGAACATCTGCGAAGATCTCAGTGGTCGCTGCTCGTCCCCTTTCGATCTGAAAATCCATCAACATGACTGTTTTTCCCTAATCGCAAGGATGGCATTGGGTCCGCCGCAGTGGATCTGAATCCCGGTGAGGAGACTTGTCGCGATACGCTCCGCGGCGCTCAGAAAAACCTCGGCCGCCTCTTCTTCGGGTACGACTGTTTTTACCGCCTCTTTCCAGAGATGAAGCCAGTGCTCAAAATGCGGCCGTTCCAGTCCTCCAAGCGCAATATGCTTGGTCATGGGACTTCCCCGAAAGCGTCCTGATTCCAGCGTTACCGACGCCCAAAAGTCCTTCATGCGTGTCAAATGCGTGGGCCAGTCGGCGACATGAGCTGCGAAAATCGGACCGAGAAGGAAATCGGTGCGAATGACTCCGTAGAAGTGCTCGACGAGCCTGGAGATCAGCGCATCGTCGATACCAATTGCCAGCGCATTCGCAGTCTTCTGTGCTCGAGCTTGCTCGGCATGGCTCCCCGAATTCACCGCAGCGACTCTATTAAGATGTATTTCATATGCATTGTTTATGCCCACTAGAGACGGAATGCAATATATGAGATACATCTTTTATGAGATTGTCCGTTCAAACAGATTATGCCCTCCGCACTCTGATGTTTCTCGCCGCGAAGGATGGCCATCATCCCATCGCTAGGATTGCCGAAACCTACGGGATTTCGAAAAATCATTTGATGAAGGTGGCGCAGCGCCTGGCAGCGGAAGGTTTCATCGAAAGCGTTCGCGGCCGTAGCGGCGGCTTGAAACTGGCGCGGCCGGCGAAGGAACTGAATGTTGGATTGATCGTCCGGACACTTGAAGAAACTGGTAGTTTTGTCGAATGTTTCGACCCTGCCACGAATGCATGCGTCGTTACCCCGGTATGCGGCCTGAGGCATGCATTACGCGGGTCGATTGAAGCCTTCTTGAGCTATCTTGACGCGTTCACAGTCTCCGACCTGATCCAAGATCGAAGATCCTTCCAATTGCGGCTAGACGGCCAATAAATTCTCGCATTGATGGTTTGATTAATGCGACAATGGCTACGCCGGTCAGGCCGACGCAGCTTTCAACGGAAGGGGCAATTCTGGCTGACTTAAGGCCGCTTATCGATATTGCGGGCCAGCGGTCGAGCGTCTGGGACGTGTTGAGATTATCGTCTGGCGAATTGACGACGGTCAATTGGCGCTGACTCGACCTCGCCTATCCGCATTGGCGGGAGGCGTTTGATGGATTCTACATTTACCCGCAGCTTCGGCTGGATACTAGCAGCCGGGTTCGCATTGCTGCTGGCTGCGGCGGCACGTGATGCTGCCTATGCGGTCCATATGGTGATTTTCGCGGCAGCCGGTACCGTGGCCGCTTTCGCGAACGCGAAGGGTATCGGCATCCTCCAGCCGACTGCCCGCGATCTCGCCAGTCGATACGACGATCAGCTCATTCGGCTCGGGGTCATTCTGACGGTCTTCTGGGGTCTTGTCGGCTTTCTGGTCGGAATCGTGATTGCCTCGCAGCTCGCCTTCCCGCTGCTCAACCTGCACATCGAATATACGACCTTCGGACGGCTTCGACCGCTTCATACCAGCGCGGTCATCTTCGCTTTCGGTGGCACGGCGCTGATCACGACAAGCTTCTATGTCGTGCAGCGCACCTGCCGCGCGCGGCTCGCGCTTCCGAACCTGGCCCGGTTCGTGTTCTGGGGCTATCAATTGTTCATCGTGCTGGCGGCCACCGGCTATATCATGGGCGTCACCGAGGCGCGCGAATATGCCGAGCCGGAATGGTATGTAGACATTTGGCTTACCCTCGTCTGGGTCGCCTATCTCGCGGTCTTCGTCGGCACCATCCTGAAGCGTACCGAGCCACATATCTACGTGGCCAACTGGTTTTATCTCAGCTTCATCATCACTGTCGCCATGCTGCATCTGGTGAACAATCTCAGCATGCCGGTCAGCCTGTTCGGATCGAAAAGCTACAGTGCGTTTTCCGGCGTGCAAGATGCGCTGACGCAATGGTGGTACGGCCACAATGCGGTCGGTTTCTTCCTGACTGCCGGCTTCCTGGCGATGATGTATTACTTCGTGCCCAAGCAGGCCCAGCGTCCGATCTACAGCTACAAATTGTCGATCGTTCACTTCTGGTCGCTGATTTTCCTCTACATCTGGGCCGGGCCGCACCATCTCCATTATACCGCACTGCCGGACTGGGCGCAGACGTTGGGAATGGTGTTTTCGATCATGCTGTGGATGCCCAGTTGGGGCGGCATGATCAACGGCCTGATGACGCTCAATGGCGCTTGGGACAGGCTTCGGACCGATCCCATCATCCGGATGATGGTAGCCGCGCTCGCCTTCTACGGCATGAGCACGTTCGAAGGCCCGATGATGTCAATCAAATCGGTCAACTCGCTATCGCATTACACCGAATGGACCATCGGCCACGTTCACAGCGGCGCGCTGGGCTGGAACGGGATGATTACTTTCGCCGCAATCTATTATCTCGTCCCGCGATTGTGGGGCCGCGAGCGCCTCTATTCGCTGCGCATGGTCAATTGGCACTTCTGGCTCGCCGTGCTGGGGATCGCCATTTACGCCGCGTCGATGTGGGTCGCGGGCATCTCGCAAGGCCTGATGGCGCGGGAATATGGTGAGGACGGTTACCTTGTCTACTCCTTCGCCGACATCGTGAAGACGATGCATCCCTATTATGTCATGCGCCTGTCCGGCGGCGGCCTCTATTTCATCGGCGCGGTCATGATGGCGTGGAATGTTTGGAAGACCGTTCAGGGCCAGCTCCGCGACGAACTGCCGCTCCATTTTTGCGTTCACGATGCCGAAGCCGATCGCCCGGTCGTCGCGGCCAAAAGCGCCTGAGGAGGAAGATCAGATGGCTTTTCTTGCTCTTCAAAAAAAAATGGAACGCAACATCACGTTGCTTGGCGTCGGGGCGCTGATTGCAGTGGCAATCGGCGGAATTGTCGAGATCGCACCATTGTTCTGGATCGACGAGACGATCGAGAAGGTTGCCGGCGTTCGTCCACTGACACCCCTCGAACAGGCTGGCCGCGACATTTACGTCCGGGAAGGTTGCTACACCTGCCACAGCCAGATGATCCGACCGTTCCGTGACGAGGTCGAACGATATGGTCATTACAGCCTGGCAGCCGAGAGCATGTACGATCATCCGTTCCAGTGGGGTTCGAAACGCACTGGGCCGGACCTTGCGCGCGTTGGCGGTCGCTATTCGGACGAATGGCATGTCCAGCATCTCAAGGACCCGCGCAGCGTGGTGCCTGAATTGATCATGCCGCCTTACGCCTTCCTGTCGGATCACGACCTCAAGACCGATGGTTATGGCGATAATCTGACTGCGCTGAGCCGCGTTGGCGTGCCCTACACCAAGGTCGATATCGCGAAGGCCGAAGCCGATATGAGAATTCAGGCCTCCGGCGAGGGCGACGTTGCCGAACTCGCGATGCGCTACCCTGACGCGCAAAGCCGTGACTATGACGGCGATCCGGGGCGTCTGACGGAAATGGACGCCTTGGTCGCCTACCTCCAGCAGCTTGGCACGCATGTCGACTTCCGCAAGGTCGAGCCACAGGAGGTGGCGCGATGAGCTACGAAGCGCTGCGCCATTTTGCCGACAGCTATGCACTGGCGATCATGGCGGTCCTTTATCTCGTGCTGACTGGCTGGGCGCTGCGACCATCCCGCCGCGCTGCCAATGATCGCGCGGCCAAGATGATCTTCGACGAGAGTGAGCATGATGGCTAAGACAAAGCGCATCGATAAGGAAACCGGCACGCAAACCGTCGGTCACGAGTGGGACGGCATCGAAGAGCTCGATACGCCAATGCCGCGCTGGTGGCTTTGGACGCTCTACGCGACCATCGTTTGGGCGATCGGATACGTTATCGTTTATCCCGCCATTCCAATGTTGGACCGTGCCACCAAAGGGCTGTGGGGCTGGTCGAGCCGAGGACAATTCGAAGCGGAGATGAAGACGGAATCGGATCGCAAGCGACCGATGGAACTGGCCCTTGCCAGAATCCCGATCGAACGACTGCCCGAGGACAGCAAGCTCCTCAACGCTGCGGTCCAGGGTGGCGCGGCGGCATTCAAAGTCAATTGCGTGCAATGTCACGGATCGGGCGCCGCCGGCAGCAAGGGTTATCCCAATCTGAACGATGACGATTGGCTTTGGGGCGGCGACCTGAGGGCCATTCACCAGACACTTGAGCATGGCATTCGCCAGCCCGGCGACGCGTTGACCCGGACCAGCCAGATGCCGGCGTTTGGCCGCGACGGCCTGCTGTCCGCCAACGAAATCCAATATGTGGTGAGCTATGTTCGCTCCTTGTCGGGTGCGGAGAAGCCCGCATTGGCAGCCCAGCGCGGTTCGGCGCTTTACACGACCAATTGTGCGGCATGTCACGGTGCCGACGGCAAGGGCAGCCGCGGCCTTGGGGCACCGAACCTGACCGACAAGATCTGGCTTTATGGCGGCGACCGCGCGTCGATCACCGACACGATCACCAACGCCCGCTACGGGATCATGCCCGCTTGGGGACAGCGGCTCGATCCAGTGACGGTCAAAATGCTGGCTGCGTATGTCCACTCGTTGGGCGGCGGGGAGAAATTCGTAGCCGGGCCCGCAGGTCCCGAGTCACCAGGGGGAGGCGAAAGCGGACGGCGGCCAGCCGCCGATTCCGGTGAAGCAAAATGAAGTCCGCTGACGATCTGACGAATCGCGCCCGGAATCTCTATTTCGAGAAGCGTGCGAAGGTCTTCCCGCGCCAGATTGACGGCACGTTTCGACGCTTCAAATGGCTCGTCATGGCAGTCACCCTGACGATCTATTATGTCACCCCGTGGCTGCGCTGGGATCGCGGCCCGCATACGCCCGATCAGGCAGTGCTGATCGACCTCGCCAATCGCCGGTTCTACATGTTCTCGATCGAGATCTGGCCGCATGAATTCTATTATGTAGCCGGCCTTTTGATCATGGCGGCGATCGGCCTGTTTCTGGTGACCAGCGCTGTCGGTCGCGCCTGGTGCGGCTACGCCTGCCCGCAAACCGTTTGGACCGACCTATACCTTCACATCGAACGGTTCGTCGATGGCGATCGCAATGCGCAGCGCAAGCTCGATGAAGCGCCGTGGGGACCGGCCAAAGCAGCCAAAAGATTATCCAAATGGACTCTCTGGCTTGTCGTGGGAATGGCGACCGGGGGCGCGTGGATCTTCTATTTCGCCGATGCACCGACACTTGCGCATCGGCTGATCGCCGGGACCGCCCCCGGCGTCGCCTATGCCACCATCTTCATTCTGACGATGACCACCTTCATCTTCGGCGGCTTCATGCGTGAGCAGGTTTGCATTTACATGTGCCCGTGGCCCCGCATCCAGGGCGCGATGCTCGATGAGCAGAGCCTGGTCGTTACCTATAAGGAATGGCGCGGGGAGCCGCGCGGACGCGGAATCAAACGTCGTGACGAGGATGCAACGTCCCTGCTTCCGCAAGGTGACTGCATCGATTGCCTGGCCTGCGTCGCGGTGTGCCCGACCGGCATCGATATTCGCGAAGGGGCGCAAATCGGCTGCATCACCTGCGCCTTGTGCATCGATGCGTGCGATCATGTTATGGAGAAGATCGGCAAGCCGACGAAATTGATCGGGTACACGACCATTGCCGATGAACAACTGGCGCGCGAAGGCAAGCCCACAAGGTCTCCACTGCAACGCCTGCTGCGACCACGCACGATCCTGTATTTCGGGATCTGGGCGAGCATCGGGTTTGCCATGCTGTTCGCGCTTGGAACCCGCGACCGGATCGAGCTGGATGTCGCACAGAGCCGGAATCCAGTGTGGATTCGTCTGAGCGACGGGCAAGTGCGCAACAGCTATGCGATCAAGCTTCGCAACATGGAAAACCATCCCCGCTTATTCGAACTTTCCGTCCGGGGTATTGACGGGAAAATGTGGAACCAGACGATGGACCGTGACGCGGCGACCGACGTTGTTCGGTTCACGGTTCCGGCCGACAGTGTATCGAAGCAGAGCATCTACCTCGCCGCTTCCGATAATGGTCCAGCTCAGACGTCTGTCTTGTTTCTCGTAAGAGCGCTCGACCCAGAAGGCGGCGAGGCCGTGGGTCAAGCGCGCTTCGAGCGTCCACAGGAGTAGCTTGCCATGCCTGGGAAGTTCACCGGCTATCATGCCACCGTCATACTGGTCGGGTTCTTCGCGATCGTTATTGCGGTGAATTTCTGGATGGCCCGGTTGGCGACCACGACTTTTGGCGGCGCGTTGGCGGAAAACGGCTATGTCGCAAGTCAGGATTACAACAAGTGGATTGCACAAAGCGCGGCGCAGGACAGGCTCGGCTGGACCCTCCGGACCCATGTCGAAAACGGCCGATTATTCATCCAAACGAAAGGCGTTTCCGACGCAGCGATCGACGTCGTCGCCGAACATCCGCTTGGCCGGATGGATAGTCGGCAGGTCGCCATGATTGCGACCGACCCCTCCAGTTATCGTTCGCAAGCAAAGCTTCCGAGCGGCCGTTGGAAGCTGCGCGTTATCGTCTCGAAAGGCGGCGCGAGCGCCCGTTACCTCGCCGAGATCCGGTCATGAACGCGCCATCCGCCATTCCTTTCAAGGGGCAATCGATCGTCTCGCTCTATTCGGTCGAAGGCATGCGCTGTGCTTCGTGCATCGCCCGGATCGAAAGGAGATTGACCGAGGTGCCGGGAGTTACGGATGCACGGGTCAACCTGTCTGCCCGCAGAGTGCGCGTCAATCATGAACCGGCCGTCGACGATGACCGGATCGTCGCCGCGTTCCAAGCGGTTGGCTTCGATGCCCATCCCTTCGCTGCCGAGAGCGATACCGCAACGCACTCGATGGAAAGCCGACGCCTCATGCTGGCGTTGGCCGTTGCTGGCTTCGCAGCAATGAACGTCATGCTGTTGTCGGTCAGCGTCTGGTCGGGCGCGGGCGGGACGACACGCGAACTGTTCCACTGGATCAGCGCGCTTATCGCTGTCCCCGCGGTGGCTTATGCCGGCCGACCTTTTTTCGTCAGCGCGTGGGCGGCAGTAAGACAACGGCGCACCAACATGGATGTGCCGATATCGATCGGCGTGATCCTGACTGTCGCGATGAGCCTTTTTGAAACCGCGACCGGCGGCGAACATGCCTATTTCGACGGCGCGCTCATGTTGCTCTTCTTCTTGCTGACCGGTCGTGTCCTCGACAGCTTAATGCGGGCCAAGGCCGAAAATTCGGTCGCTGCGTTGCTGCGGCAGGTGCCGAGCGAGGCGACGGTGCTGGTAGAGGGACGTCACGAGCGTCGCGGCGTCGATACGCTGATGCCCGGAGATCTGCTGGCGGTGGCGGCAGGCGAACGGATAGCTGTCGATGAAGTCGTCGTCGAAGGTTCTAGCGAGGTCGACCGCGCCCTGATAACGGGCGAAAGCCTTCCGGAATCCGTCGCCGCTGGACAGCAAGTTATTGCCGGTACGATCAATCTGGCCCGACCGCTGACGATCCGTGCGACCGCGGTCGGCAGTGACACCGCGATTGCCGATATCGTTCGCCTAATGGAAGAGGCCAGCGGCTCCAAATCGCTCTACGTCAGGATCGCGGACCGCGCCGCCCGTCTTTACGCACCGGCCGTCCACAGTCTTGCCGCGCTTTCCTTCCTTGGCTGGATGCTGGCCGGGGCGAGTGTCCACCAGTCCCTGCTGATCGCCGTTGCTGTCCTGATCATCACCTGCCCCTGTGCCTTGGGTCTGGCCGTTCCCATCGCACAGGTCGTCTCCGCCGGTGCGCTCATGAAGCACGGCGTTCTGGTCAAGGACGGTTCGGCGCTCGAGCGACTCGCGATGGCCGACATGGTGCTGCTCGACAAGACAGGGACCGCAACTCTGGGCAGGCTCGAGCCATCGAATTTGCCGGTCAGCCCAAGCGAGCGCGAAATACTCGCTGCTCTTTCGCGCACCAGTCGCCATCCACTCGCCCGCGCCGTCACCAGTGCACTCGAGGGTGCCGACGCTGCTGCGGGCAAGGAGATAACCGAGATCCCCGGAATGGGGGTCGAGGGCCGCTTCGACAATCGGCGCTGGCGCTTCGGCCGGGCCGATTGGGTCGGTGCGAAAAGCCAGGGCACGGCGACTGTCTCTGCATTTGGGGCCCGCGGCGGATCAAGTCGCCTCATTCACTTCACCGACGCCGTGCGCCCGGATGCACGACGAGCGATCGATGAATTGCGCACATTGGGATTGGAGGCTGAACTTATCAGTGGTGACCAGCCAGGCATCGTCGCCCAAATCGCCAATCTCATGGGGATCGCCTGGCAAGCGCAGGTCACGCCTGGCGAGAAAAACAGTCGCGTCCTGTCTGAGCAGGAATTTGGTCATCATGTCCTGATGGTCGGTGACGGATTGAACGATGGCCCCGCGCTCCAGGCCGCGCATGTTGCCATGGCCCCTTCTGCGGCATCCGACGTGGGGCAAATGTCGGCCGATCTCGTCTTTTTTGGCGACAGTCTGGATGCGATCCCGCGCGCGGTCCGGGCTGCGCGCAGGACAATGACGATCGTGAAGCAAAACTTTGCGCTGGCGGTTGGTTATAATGTTCTTGCCGTTCCACTCGCGGTCATGGGCAAGGTCACGCCCCTGGTGGCCGCATTGGCGATGTCCGGAAGTTCGATTCTCGTCGTGGCCAATGCGCTGCGCCTGAGATCGGCGGCGAAATGACCGGCGTCGGTTTCCTGTTGCCTGTCGCACTGGGGCTTGGCCTGTTGGGATTGGCCGCCTTCTTCTGGGCGGTGAAGAGCGGTCAATTCGACGATCTCGAAGGCGATTCGATGCGCATTCTCATCGAAGAAGAAGATTCGGATCCACCGGCCTAGGAAGACACCGCGGACCCACCAAGCGCATTGTCTACTCGGCGACACTCGTACGAAAGGTCAGCCCGCGGGCTGACATAGCGGCGCATGATGTGGCATGGGCATTGGCAATGGACCAGACACCTGCCCAACGCTGCGCTCGCTGCGTCGTTCGCGACACGTCCCTTTGCGCATCGCTTAGCGGCTCGGAATTGGCAGCACTGAGCGAAGTCGCGCGAGCCAGGCATGTTCCGAAAGGACGCGTGGTGAGCTGGGCCGGCGACGAAAATGTGCTTTGCGCGAATGTCGTCAGCGGGGCGTTGAAGTTGCTGCAATCGACTCCCGGTGGCCGCGAACAGACCGTGGGCTTGCTGTTCCAGGGAGACTTCGTCGGTCAGCCCTTCAGCGATTCCAACGTTATCACCGCAGTCGCCCTTTGTGAGACGAACCTTTGCGTCTATTCGCGGGCAGATTTCGAACGCGCAATGATCGATCAACCCAAGCTTCAGCGAGCGCTGCTGGAACGAACCATGTGCAGTTTGAACGAAGCGAGGGATCGACAACTGACCTTGGCGCGCAAGAGCGCGCCGGCACGTATCGCCGGCTTTTTGCTCGAATTGTCACGTGCGGAAAGTCCTGACCATTTGATCGTACCGATAAGCCGAGGCGACATCGCCGATTTTCTCGGCCTCACCATCGAGACGGTAAGCCGTCAGTTCACGGAGTTGAAGTCGAACGGGCTCATTGACTTCCAGCGCGGCAGTCGGAACGTGAAGATACTCAATCGCAGCGCACTTCAGTCGATATCGGAAGACTGACAACACGTGCAGCCGAGCAGGTGGCGCTCCAGCTTGATCGAACGTTTGCGACCATCGAACAGTGCACGAAGCATATATCCTAACGAACAGGCTTTTTCCTGATCTGGAACGCGCCAGTAATTCCAGACTGCTTCGCTGACATCTTCTGCGTGGACGCTGTCCATGATGAGCGCGCTTCGCACTCCGTCCAACCCGATCAGATAAGGATTGGAGCTGGCGGCGGCCCATCGCTCCGCCCCTGCCGCCAACCGCTCGGTCAGCCGGCGCAAGGTCCGGTTGTTCGGCAGTTGGGGAAGCCCGTCGGCTAGGCGTTCCAACTCCTCACAAAGCAGAAGGTCCAATCGGTGACGAGCACTAAAGGGGCACGGCAATCCGAGGCCGACTGTCGTTGTGCCCACGAAGCATAGGGACGGTGCTGCCATTTTTCCTGTCTTAGCCCGGTAGCGCTAGACCGCATTGACCAAGATCAAATAGAAGACCGCTGTTGCCAGAGCGAAGGTGCTGTCAGACCAATCCGCCCAATTATCTGAATGGCAGGGATCGGGCTTTGGGGGCGCGGGGACGGGGCATCCAAGCCCCCTACCCTCACCTTGCTTAACGGACGGTGCATTTGGTCTGACAATGCCCTTGCGATTGTTTCATCCACCGGCCAACGTTCGACGTGGGAATGCCGATCGATCACCGGCGGCGTCGCGCGCGATTACGCTGAAACTTCCGTCGGTTTCGAGAAAGACCGCAGCGATGTTCGCGAGGTCTCCTTGGCCGGTCTTGCGCACTGCGGACCGAACCTCCTCCTCGGTTACGCGCTCTTTCTCCATCGCCTTCGTGTCGAACATCCCGTGACTAAGTAAAATGCATGGCTCTGCTTTTACGGCCGCTTCGACGGCGTAGCTTCGCTTCGCCGCCCACGAGATGACGAACTGCAGCGTCGCGAGAACGGCGAAGCCAAGTATGCCCTCCGCGAGCGGAATGTCCCTCGTCAAAAGGACGGTCGCAAGCGTCGAGCCGAGCGCGACGGTAACGACGAAATCGAATGCACTCATCTTAGCCAGAGTGCGTTTGCCGCTGATCCGCAAGATGGCGATCAGCGCCAGATAGGCGAGTGGCCCGACAACCAGAATCCGGAGCAACCCGTATGGCGCGCCCACGATCATCGGGCTGCCGCGCCAAGGTAGGACGTGACTACCTCATCAAAAATACGCCGACGATTTTCCGACAATTGAAAGGTCAATCGTTCTGCACGGGATCGGTTGGCTGCTTCCCGCCGTCTTGATCGACATCCGGTGCTTGGTTCTTCTCGACATAATCCTTCGCGCCGACGGCATTTGCCTCTGAGCCCTTCTGGCTATCCGGCTGGTCGGTTTGGGATTTGGCCCCCGTCGTGGCGATGCTGGGTCCGCCGGTGCGACCTTGATTCTTGTTGCTGTTGACGTTCGCCATGTTGCTCTCCTTTCAAATTGGATTCCCGCAACTCAGCGCGGGAAGCTGGATGAAGTCTTGGGTACTAAAGAAAGTCGACTTTCGTCCCAGCCTCGATCGCCTTGCCCAATTCACGGGCATCCCAGTTCGTAAGCCGGACGCATCCGTGGCTGGCCGTCTTTCCGATGTTCTGGGGGTCAGGCGTACCATGGATGCCATAGCCTTCCTTGGTCAGGTCGATCCAGGTCGAGCCGACGGGATTGTTCGGGCCGGGCGCAATGGTCAGCTTCTTGTCGGGCCCCCAATCGCGACCTTCGGGTGAGAAATAATAAGCGGGAGCCGGTGCGAGGGCGCGCACTTCCATTTCTCCGCTGGGAGAGGGGAAATCACCGCTTCCCACGGTCGCAGGAAAGGACGCCAGAAGCCCACCGTCCTTGTCGTAGGCGCGCAACGACGCCGCGGCGCCATCCACTTCGATCCGAGCCACTATGCCTTCAATCGGATTAGGACCCGTCGCCGCCACAAGAATTTCGTTCCCTGCAGACGCACTTTCGATTTCGGGATTGAGCGCGCGCAACACACCTGGAGACATGTGAAACTTCTCGGCCAAGCCCTCCACCGCGCTTTCATAATGCGCGGATTTGACCTCCGCCATCGCTACCATCCCACTAGGTAGGTCGCCGAACGGACCGGCAAGATCGGCGTCGGTCAATGAATAGCGCTTGAAAACCGGATCGGGATGCGCCTCCTTCAAAGCGTTAATCAAGGTGGCATCGATCAGCCCACTTGCTTCAATGCCCTTTGCGCGCTGCCAAGCCTTGATCGCGCGGGTAGTGTTGCCGCCGTAATAGCCATCAATCTCGCCGGGAGAGAAATGCGTCCGGTCCAGTAGGACTTGAACCAGGAAGACGTCTCGGCTGCGCTTGCCAAAGAAAACTCGGTCAGAAAATTTCGTATCGATGAAAGGACGCGTAGTCGTCGCCGTTTGCTTCGCATCCTGCGCACGTACGGGCGATGCCACCATTGCAGCCCCCGCCATACCGATGACGAAATTAGTGCAGGAAATGAGAAGTTTCGGGCGACCTTTGGTCTGAGGCAATCAGGATTCCAATCAGATAGCGAAAAGTCACCAACGCGCCTCGCCCTTTGTTGTTGCAATGTTTTGGTATGATGCAGGGTTGAAAGCGCATCTCTCCGTTCACGTTGGGTTGATCGCCTTAAGAGGTATGAACACCTCAGCAAAGTGCCACTTCCACTGGTGAAAGCCGCGCAGCGCGCTGACCCGCTGGCGGCGGATGTAAGCGGCGAACATCGGGCCGATCCGGTTCCACCAATAGCGCACGGGCTCGTAACTGATGTCGATCCCTCGCTCATGAAGCCGGTCTTAGACGTTCCGTAGGCTAAGCGGGTATTTCACGAACATCATCACCGCTAGGCCGAAGACCTCGGGCGAGGAGTTGAAGTAGCGGAAGGGTGAAGCTGGAACGCGGGGACGAGGCATCGGAGGCCCCTACCTGCGCCCGCTTAACGGAAGGTGCATTTGGTCTGACGATGCCCT
>CAWARI010000007.1:0-372500 GCA_963784395.1 uncultured Alphaproteobacteria bacterium
TGCATCTGCCTGCGACGGTCGGCGACTACACCGATTTTTACGTCGGCATCCATCACGCGACCAATGTCGGCAAGCAGTTTCGCCCCGACAACCCTCTGCTCCCGGACTATAAGTATATCCCGATCGGCTATCATGGCCGTGCGAGTTCGGTCCGGGCGTCAGGTGCGGCGCGGTCCGACCGAAGGGGCAGCGCAAGCCGCCGGAAGCCGAGGCGCCGGAATATGGCCCGTCGCGCCGCCTGGATTACGAGCTGGAGATGGGAAATCTGGATCGGCCGCGGAAACGACCTCGGCACCACTATTCCTGTGAGCGAGGCACCGCGCCACATTGCCGGTTACTGCCTGCTCAACGACTGGTCGGCGCGCGATCTGCAGGCGTGGGAATATCAACCGCTCGGCCCGTTTCTCGCCAAGAATTTCCTGACGACGGTCAGCCCGTGGGTGGTGACAGCCGACGCATTGGCGCCATTCATGCGCCCTACGCGATCGTCCGGGTGGCGGGATCCGCCCCATTGCCCTATCTCGACGACAGTGGCGACCGCGCGCGCGGCGCGCTTGGCGTCCAGTTGCGCACGGTGCTGGTGACGGAAAAGATGCGCGACGCCGGCCTTCCGCCCTATGTCCTGAGCGAAGGTGAAGCCGCGTCGGCAATGTACTGGTCTGCCGCGCCGGGAATTCTTGACGCATCATGCATCGAACGGCTGCAATCTCCAGTCCGGCGACCTGATCGGCACCGGCACGCTATCGACGGCTTCGGACAGCGGACTTGGCTCGCTGCTCGAGATTTCGAAGGGTGGCAAGGCACCGATCACATTACCCAATGGCGAAACGCGAAGTTTTCTCGAAGATGGCGACGAAGTTACGATGACCGCTTTCTGCGCTGCCCAAGGTGCAGTCCGGATCGGATTGGATCGGTAGCGGACGGGTGTTGCCCGCCGCCGTAGGGCAGCAATCCACGGCTCTGCGCCATCAGCCGGGTCATAGAAAAGAGATGGTCCAGCGTCGGTGCGGGGACGCGGTGTCGCCGCGCAAGTTCCAGTGGTGCCCCGAGCAACGCGTCGAGTTCGATCGGTCGGCCAGCCTCGACGTCCTGAAGCATCGATGTCTTGAAGGCACCGAGTTTCCGCAACCGCCAGACGCGCTTCACCGCTTTCGGTGATCGGACAGCCGATGGCGTTGCCGATCGCCCGTGCCTCCTCCATCGCCGCCAGCATCAACGACCGGCAACTGCCCAAAATCTGGTCGGCGGTGGCGAGAGTCAGAGCGGAAATCGGGTTCATCGTCATGTTGCCCCACGCTTTGTACCAAATCGCGCGGCGGATCGCGGGGTCGGCGCGGCTGGGGATCTTTGCGTGATCGAACAGGGCCGCGAGCTCGGTGACCCGGGCGCTGACGCCGCCCACAGGCTCGCCAAAGATCAAATGGTCGACCTTCTGGATGCGGACCGACGCCGGCCCCTCCCGAAGCGAGGACGCGTGAACGACGCAACCAACGATCCGATCGGGCGGTAGGATCGTCGCAATTCGCCCGCGCGGATCCACGCTGACCAGTGGCACGTCGTCGAACCACCACGGCACGCCGTTGATCATTGGCACCACCAATGTCTCCTCGGTCAGCATCGGTGCGGCGACATGCGCCGCGTTGGGAAGGCTGAAGGCCTTTGTGGCGAACACTACGATGTCCTGCGGACCCAGCGCCATTGCATCGTCGCTAGCGCGGATACTGGCCTGCATCCGCTCGTCGCCTTCGACCAGCTCGATCCCGCGTTCGTAGACGTCGGCGCGGCCTTTGCGGGCCAGCACCGACACTTCATACCCGGCCAACGCCAGACGCGCAGCAACCCACCCACCGATGGCACCCGCGCCAACGACCGCGATTTCGCGCTCACCGCGGCCGCCGGTCAGTCATGCCAGCTGCGGCCGTCACGTTCGATGAGGGCGATGGCCGAGGGCGGGGCATTGCTTCCGGCCGTATAGGATTGCGGCTTGAGCCCTTCGCTTGCCCAGCAGGCGCGAATGGCGTCGATCCATTGCCATTGCGCTTCGACTTCGTCGCGCCGAACGAACAAGGTCTGGTCGCCATGAATGAGGTCGAGCAGCAGGCGCTCGTAAGCGATTCGGCGCTTCGGACCTGCGAAGGCGTCTGGCATCGAAATATCGAGCGGCACGCTGCGCAGCTTGATCCCGTCCTGGCCGAGCCCCGGCACCTTGGCCATCACGGACAGATGGATGTTTTCCTTGGGCTGGATCGAGATGACAAGTTCGTTGGGCAGTGTCGTCGCGGCGAAGATCGAATGCGGGATTGCCTTGAAGCGGACCACGATCTCGGTCTTGCGCGCGGCCATTCGTTTGCCGGTACGAAGATAAATGGGACGCCCGCCCAACGCCAATTGTCAATCTGGGCGCGCACTGCGACGAAGGTTTCGGTGTCGCTGTCGCGCTTCAGTTCATCGTCATAACCGGGCACCGGCTGGCCGTCGATCGCCCCGGCGCGATACTGGCCGGTCACGGTGTCGCTGCATTTGATCGGGCGAAGCGCGCGCAGCACCTTGACCTTCTCGTCGCGCACTGCGGTCGCCTCGAAATCAGACGGCGGCTCCATCGCGACCAGGGCGAGCAGCTGCAACACATGGTTCTGCACCATGTCGCGGAGTGCGCCGACGCCGTCATAATAATCCACCCGGCCTTCCAGCCCCACCGTTTCGGCAACGGTGATCTGAACGTGGTCAATGTACGCCGAATGCCACAGCGGCTCGAAGATCAAATTGGCGAAGCGCAGCGCCAGGAGGTTCTGGACGGTTTCCTTGCCCAGGTAATGGTCGATCCGAAACGTCCGATCCTCGGGGAAGGCTGCAGCGACTGCGTCGTTGATCCGACGCGATGATTTAAGGTCGGTGCCAAGCGGCTTCTCAAGCCCGATTCGAACGCCGTCATGGGCAAGCCCCGCTGCCTGCAATCCCGCGATCGTCTGTTCGAACAGCGACGGTGCGGTCGACAGGAAGATCGACAGGTCCTGCTGGTGTTCACCCAATTTCTGCGCGAGAAGGTCGAAATGCGACCGGTCGGAAACATCGAGCGGCTGGTAGACGATGCGGTCAAGGAAGGTCGGAACTGTCTCTTCATTACGGCGATCGGCAGGCAAATGCTCGTCCAGTGCCGTTTTCGCCATGTCGCGAAACCCCGAATCGTCGAGGTCGGAGCGCGCCGTGCCGACGATCTCCAGGCCATCGGGGAGCAATCCTTCGTCATGCAGCGCGTAGAGCGAGGGAAGCAACATCCGCCGCGACAAGTCGCCGGTCGCCCCGAACAACAACAGGCCGCTGGCGCTCATTCGCTTCTCCCCTTCATTCGCTCGACGATGCTCATCGGGTAGAGAATCGCCGTCGAAGCGTCCAGCGCGATACGTATGCAAGGGAAAGGTGTGGTGCCGCTTACAGGACTCGAACCTGTGACCCCCTCATTACGAATGAGGTGCTCTACCAACTGAGCTAAAGCGGCATTCCGGCTCTAGCCGAAGCGGCGCTCCCCCTATCAGCGCGTTTGCTTCGCGGCAAGATACTGACGGCCAACAAAGATGCTTAACGTTTTCGTAAGCCGGAAACGTCAGATTAGCCCCGAATTGGAGCGAGTGGGGCTACGCAATGGATTCTCTATCAGGACATCCCAGTGTCGATGATTCGAGCGCGTCTGCGCCCGGATATGATGGCGTTGTCGATGTTGGAACCGACGAACGCCGGATGCACGTGCGCGCCTACAACCATTGGGTCTCTCTGCTCGATGGCCGCGACTTTCCGTCGATCGAAGATCTTGAGCCTGCGAGCATCTCCGACTTTTCTTCGCATAGCGTCTTGCTGGATTTCACCGCTGGCCGTGACAATCCGGCAACGCCGTTCGTCGGCGCGGCGGTACGCGAGGAATGTGACCTCGACGATTCGATTACGCATATCAACCAAGTGCCGAGCCGCTCGCTGCTGTCCCGCCTGACCGACCATTATATGCAGATCATTGCCAACCGCGCACCGATCGGATTCGAAGCCGAATTCGTCAACCAGCGCGAACACGAGATTTGCTACCGCGGAATCCTGATGCCGTTTTCCAGCGACGGGGACACCATCGACTTCATTTATGGGGTCATCAACTGGAAGGACGTTGGGGAACGCGCGCCTAGCGAACCAATCAAGGCGAACCTTCCGCCGTTCGTCGAACAGACTGTGAAAGAACCGACACCATCCTTCAGTGCGGCTGCAACGCCGGAAGGTCACGTCCCGCATCTCAGCTGGGAGGACGGCCCGCTTGCCGAAACCGAAACTGCCGTGATCCCGGTCGCCGCGTATGGAGCGGACGACGAACATGAAGAGATTGCGCCGTCGGCCGTCTACGCCGACGCCGGTCTCGCCGATCGTTTGTGGGCGGCGCGTGAAAGTGCAGAAATCTGCAAGGCCGCCGACGGTCGTAGCCGCGCCGCGCTCTATAAAGCGCTGGCGATGGCTTATGATTTCTCGGTCGCAGCGCGCCGTGTTCCAGACGAATATGCCGAAATCCTCGAGGATGCCGGCGTCAAGGCGCAGGCCCGCGCCCCGATGACTCCGATCGCCAAGCTAGTTTTCGGCGCCGATTACGACAAATCGCGCCTTACCGAATTTGCATCCGCGCTAAGCTATGCCGAACGCTGCCAGGTTCAGTTCGGCGATTTCGAAGCCTTTCTTGATCGCCAGGAGGGCGGCCTCAAGGGCATGGTTGCCGCCGAGCGGCTTGCGCGACGTCCGGATAAAAAGCCGGTCAATTATGCCGACAAGGCGCGCGTCGCGCTTCGCCAGACACCGGCAATCGACCTTTCTGCCATCGACGGTGATGAAGAATTCATCCTGGTGGTGTCGCGGCGACGCGTTGGCGGCGGCGTCGGCTACGAGGCGATCGGCCTCGTCGAAGACCAGAAATTGGTCGACCGCGCCATTCGATCTGTCCGGCCCTGAAGTCGTAACGTCACGCTTGCACGTTACTTCGCCTTGCCGCGCACTTTGCGGCGGGTCTATAGGCCGCCGCGAACGATAATTTTTGCGGGATGGTGAACCAGATGGCGGCCAATTCGGAGCCGAAGCAGCCGTTTATCGGCGAGATTAAGGCCGCGCTCCTTACCAATGCACTGCCAGGCGAGCTCGACGGATTTGCCGGGACCGAGCAGGAAGAAGCTGCCGCATTGGTCGCTGCGGTTGCCGCCAAGCGCAAGGCTGGTGAAATCTCGATGCAATTGACTTCCACCGGCGGGGAGGCGGGCCACCGGCGGATGCGACTTGCGATCGTCAATGACGACATGCCGTTCCTGGTCGATTCGGTCGGCAATGCAATCGCGGCGCACGGCCTCGTCGTGCATCGCCTTCTCCATCCGATCGTCAAGGTCGAACGTGATTCCAAGGGCAACCTTATGGGAATCGGAACCGGTCAAAGCGAATCGATCATCTATCTCGAACTCGATCGCGCCGATGCACGGATGCGCAACCAGCTTCGCGCCGAAGTCAGCGACGTGCTAGCCGACGTTCGTGCCGCCGTCACCGACTGGCGGGCGATGCAGCAACGGATGCGCGAGGAAGGTGCGTCATCGGCCGATGACGAGGGCGCTGCCCTGATGAACTGGTTTGCCGACGGGGCGATGACCCTGCTCGGCTATGAAGTCGAATGGCCGGGCCGCGAAGGCACCGACGGAATGGGCATTTTCCGTTTTCCCGGCGATCCAACTGACGAGGGTGGGGTCGAAAACGCGATCCGCTACTTCGAAAAGGGTGGTCGGGTTCCGTTGATGGCCAAGGGCGACCGCAAGTCGTCGATCCACCGCCGCGTCCCGCTCGATCTCGTTGCGGTCCCATTGCGCGAAAACGGCAAGATCACGTCGGTCGGCGTCCATGTCGGCCTGTGGACCAGCGAGGCGCTCAATGCGCCGGTCGAAGAAGTGCCGGTGCTTCGCAGCATCCTGCTCAAGCTCGACAAGAGATTCGGATACAATCCGGCCAGCCACAGCGGCAAGGCGCTGCGCCACGCGCTGTCATCGCTTCCGCACGACCTGATCCTCAATCTCGACACAGATAGCACCGAGAAGCTGGTGACGGCGGCAATGACGCTGGCCGACCGGCCGCAGCCGATGATCGTATTGGTCCGTTCGATCCTTCGCGGACACCTATTCGCATTCGTCTGGCTGCCGCGCGACGAGCTGACCACGGCGCGGCGCCTGGCGATCGGCAAGATGATCGAAACCGCGAGCCAGGGGCATCAGACCGCATGGTCGGTCGATCTGGGCGACGGCGACCTCGCCCTTATCCGTTATACTTATGCCATCGACAACAAGCGCGCGACTCCGGACGAGAAGGCGCTGAACGCGACGCTCTATGGCATGGTTCGCGGGTATCTGCCCTCGGTCGAGGAAAGCATGGCCGAGCAGGTCGGCTCGACCCATGCGCGCCGCCTTGCGCTGACTTACAGCGAAGCCCTGCCCGAGGCGTATCGCGCGCGTTATCCTGCCGAAGATGCTGCGCTCGACCTCATCCGTCTCGAAGCGCTGACCGATGACAGCGAGCGTTCGATCCGGCTCTATCGCCTCGCCAACGACCCGAAAGAGGCGCTGCGCCTCAAGCTCTACACCCGCGGCGGCCTCGTGCCGTTGTCGGATGTCGTTCCAGTGCTCGAGAACTTCGGGTTTAGTGTGCTCAAGGAAACACCAACCAAATTCGAAGGCGTCGCCGCCAACGTCCACGAGTTCCTGCTGACGATGACCGACGGCGCGATGGTCGACAGCATGTTCGAGCGCGCCGAAATGATCGAAGGCGCAATCGCATGCGTGATGCGTGGCGAGTCCGAGGACGATCCCTTCAACAAGCTGATCGTCCTTGCCCATCTCACGCCGCGGTCGGCGGTCTGGCTTCGCGCCTGGTTCCGCTACCTTCGCCAGACGGGCGTGTCTTATTCGATCGCCACCGTCGTTGACGCCTTGGGGCGTGCGCCAATCGCGGTTCGCAAGCTGGTCGCACTGTTCTGCGACAATCACGATCCTGCGTTCAAGGGTGACCGCAAGGCCGCTTCTGCAACGGCCGCCAAGGCGTTCGACGAGGCGCTTCGTGACGTTCGCGGAATCGATGACGATCGAATTTTGCGTTTACTCCGTTCGGTCGTCGAGGCGACGCTTCGCACCAATGCGTTTGCCGCGCAGGCCGCCGAAGCACTGGCGTTCAAGATTGATTCGAAGCTCGTTCCAAGCCTCCCCGCGCCGCTGCCATGGCGTGAAATCTGGGTATACAGCCCGCGCGTCGAAGGCATCCACCTTCGCGGCGGAGCGGTTGCACGCGGCGGCCTTCGCTGGTCCGACCGGCGTGACGATTTCCGGACCGAGATTCTCGGGCTGATGAAAGCCCAGCTGGTCAAGAATGCGGTGATCGTGCCGACCGGCGCCAAGGGCGGCTTCTATCCCAAACAGTTGCCGAGTGCGGCAGTGGATCGGGACGCTTGGCTTGCCGAAGGCACCGAAAGCTACCGTATCTTCATGCGGTCGTTGCTTTCGATCACCGACAATATCGTCGACGACAAGGTGGTTCATCCCAAGCAGGTCGTGATCCGCGACGGCGACGACCCTTATTTCGTCGTTGCCGCCGACAAGGGCACGGCAACCTTCTCGGACATTGCCAATACCATTGCGATCGAGCGTGGCTTCTGGCTGGGCGATGCGTTCGCGTCGGGCGGGTCGAACGGTTACGACCACAAGGCCATGGGGATCACCGCGAAGGGCGCGTGGATCTCGGTCCAGCGGCATTTCCTGGAAATGGGCGTCGACGTCCAGACCGACACGATCCGGGTTGCCGGTTGCGGCGACATGTCGGGCGACGTGTTCGGCAACGGCATGCTACTCAGCCAGGCAATCAAGCTGGTCGCTGCCTTCGATCACCGCCACATCTTTATCGATCCCGACCCCAACCCAGCGGCAAGCTGGGCCGAGCGCAAACGGATGTTCGACCTGCCGCGATCGAGCTGGGAGGATTATGACCGGACGTTGCTGTCGAAGGGTGGCATGATCGTTCCGCGCAGCCAGAAGTCGATCAAGCTGACGCCGGAAGCCGCAGGCGTGCTGGGCCTATTGGAACGCGAAACCGATCCGACGGCGCTGATCAGCGCAATCCTGAAGGCACCGCTCGACCTGTTGTGGTTCGGCGGCATCGGCACGTACATCAAGGCGTCGACGCAAAGCGACGCGCAAGTCGGCGATCCGTCGAATGACAGCTTGCGCGTCGACGCCATCGATGTGCGCGCTAAAGCTATCGGCGAAGGCGCCAACCTGGCCATCACGCAAGCTGCGCGCATCGAATTTGCTCTGAATGGCGGGCGCATCAACACCGACTTCATCGACAATTCGGCCGGCGTCGACTGCTCGGATAATGAGGTCAACATCAAGATCCCGCTCAATCGCGAAATGCGCGAGGGCCGGCTCGACGAAGCGACCCGCAACAAGTTGCTTGCAAAGATGACCGATGAGGTCAGCGACCTCGTGCTGGAGGACAACCGCCTGCAAAGTCTCGCGCTGTCGATTGCCGAGGCGCGCGGCAGCGGAGTCCTGCCCGAACATGTCCGGACGATTGAGCTTCTGGAAAGCACCGGCCGTCTCGATCGAAAGGTCGAAGGCCTCGCATCGAGCGACGTGCTGCTTCGCCGCGGTCTCGACAATCGCGGACTTACCCGCCCCGAGTTGGCCGTCGTACTGTCGATGGCCAAGATCGCGCTTCAAGCCTCAATCGAGCCGCTCAAGCTGGCCGACGACCCAATGCTCGAGCCGCAATTGATGGCGAATTTCCCGGCACCGATGGTCAAGGCGCATGCCGATGCGATCCGTACCCATCGCCTGCGCCACGAAATCCTTGCGACCAAGGTCTCCAACCGGATCGTCAACCGGCTTGGGCCGAGCATCCCGCTCAGCCTGACCGAGGAGGAAGGCGCTTCCCTGGGCCAAATCGCGACCGCATTCCTGGTCGCCGAGCATCTGCTCGACCTCGGCAAATTGTGGCAGAAGATCGAGAAAGCCGAGATGAGCGAAGCCGTCCGGATCGACCTGTTCCAGATCGCGGCGCGCTCGGTGCGCAGCCACGTCTCGGACATCCTGCGCTCGACCGGGGCAGAAACCAGTGTCAGCGATCTCGTCGCTCTGCTTGGTCCCTCGGTGAAGAAAGTCTCCGCCGCAGCGACCAAATTGCTGCGCTCCGAAGTGCTCAACGAAGCCGAGGCGCGCCGCGATCATCTGCTGAGCCTTGGCGTCGATGAAAAGATCGTGGCGGGCCTGATCCGCCTGTTCGAACTCGATGGCGTGTTCGGAATCTCGGCACTGGCGGCAGGACGCGAGGCCGATCCATTGCTCGTCACCAAGGCCTATACCGAGCTTGGTGCGGCACTTGGTCTCGACTGGGCGCAGCAACAGGTCGCGCAGTTCGCGCCGGCCGACCAGTGGGAACGCCTGCTCGTCGCCGGGCTGGAGCGCGATTTTGAGCAATTGCGGCTCGAATTCCTTGCCCGATCGCGCGATGCCGATCCGTCGGCAGCGGTCGCCAAGTGGATCGATCGCCACGCAGCCCGGATCGAACAATTCCGCAAACTGGTAGCGCAGGCGAAAAATGCCGGTGCGGTGACGGCTCCGATGCTGGCGCAGATCGCCGGTCAGGCCCGGATCCTGCTTGCGCGTTGACCCGGGCGACGATCCTCGTTCCGTCTCCCGATTATGAGGAAGCGTGGGATTGGGCGTATGACGTCGAAGCTGCCGCCCTCGAGGCGGGCGGCATCGCCGTCACTCCGCGCCCGTGGACCGACGATTCTGCGTATGACACCGACATCATTCTGCCGCTCGTTGCCTGGGGCTATCATCTGGACCCGGGCAACTGGCACACCCAGCTCGACCGGCTGGAGGAAATGGGAATTCCGGTTGCCAACCCCGTCGCGGTGTTGCGCTGGAATAGCGACAAGAAATATTTGATCGAACTGGAAGGCAAAGGCGTCCCGACCATCCCCACCCGGTTCGTCGCGGCACTGGACGCGGCAGCAATCGAGGACGCGCGTCACGAATTCGGCGGTGAGCTGGTCATCAAGCCGCCGGTCTCGGCATCGGCCAGCGGGACGTTTCGACTGGAGGCCGAATCGGAACTTCCACGCGACGCGCTGGGTTCGCCGATGATGATCCAGCCATTCCTGCGCGCAATCATGGACGAGGGCGAATATTCTCTCCTGATGTTCGACGGGCAGTTCAGCCACTCGATCGTCAAGCGACCGACGAGCGGAGATTACCGCGTCCAGCCTCATCTGGGTGGTCGCGAACATCCTTGTGCCCCACCTGACGGTGCCATCGCGCTTGCGAAAGCCGCGCTTGCGCTTGCGCCCGAACCACCTGCTTATGCGCGCGTCGACATGGTCCGCGGCAATGACGGAGCGCTTAAGGTAATCGAGCTCGAATTAATCGAGCCGTCCTTGTGGCTCGAACATGCGCCGGACGACGGCGCGTCATTCGTCGCTGCGATCCGCAAACGCGCGCGCCCATAGCCACTGGCGGATCGCCGATGTCAGGTTGGGCGCAGGATCCGCGGTCAACCGATCGACATCGATCGACGCGACCAAGGCATTGAGCGGCATGCTCCGGTCCAACGCCGCTGCCTCCAGCGCCCGCCAAAAGACAGGCTCGAGACTGATCGACGTTTCGTGCCCGGCGATGGTGATCGACCGCTTGGTCGGCGTTCCGTATTCGGCCATTGCTTTCCACATGGTTGCCGGCGCGGCGTAGACCCGTGCCGCCCGTCCTGCCTGCTGGTGCAGCAGGGCTTCGATGTACGGCGTTTCTCCGTGCTGCTTGCTCGTCCGGCGCTGAGTGCCGTCCTCGCTGCAGGGGGCGCCTTACTTAATACATATGCTGCCCGCCGTTGATCGACAGGGTCGATCCGGTGACGAAGCCGGCATTATCATCGACGAGGAAGGCGACGCCGCGCGCGATTTCCTCGGCCTTACCGAGACGATTGACCGGGATCTTTGCGATGATCTTGCCGAGCACTTCCTGCGGCACGGCAGCAACCATGTCGGTGTCGATATATCCCGGCGCAATGGCATTAACGGTAACCCCGCCGCGCGCGCCTTCCTGCGCCAACGCCTTGGTGAAGCCATGAATGCCCGACTTGGCGGCGGCGTAATTGACCTGGCCATATTGCCCGGCCTGTCCGTTGATCGATCCGATGTTGACGATGCGCCCGAACCCGCGCTCCAGCATTCCCGGGAATGCCGCCTTGGCCATGTTGAAGCAACCGCCCAGATTGGTGTCGATTACTTCCTTCCATTGTTCGAAGCTCTGCCGCTTCATGGTCGAATCGCGCGTAATCCCAGCATTGTTGACGAGGACGTCGACCGGGCCCAGATCGGCCTCGACCTTCGCGACACCGTCGCGACAGGCGTCGTGGTCGGCGACATCCCATTTGTAGGCGGCGATCCCGGTCCGCTCGGTAAATTCGCGCGCGCGCTCGTCGTTTCCGGCGTAAGTCGCGGCGACCTTCATGCCCATATCCTTCAGGGCAACGCTGATCGCCTCGCCAATGCCACGCGTCCCGCCTGTTACAATCGCTACTCGCGCCATTTGAATCTCTCCCAACTCGTCTTCTTTTATAAAACGGAGTTAGGCCGAAGGGTGCCATCCCGCAAGTTCGCGGCGGATCAGCGTGTCGAGCATCGCCATCCCTTCGTCGCCGTCGTTAAGACAGTCGAGCCGCGCAAAATGCGTTCCGCCCGCAGCCAGAAAATCCTCGCGGCCGCGAATGCCCAGTTCCTCGATCGTTTCGAGGCAATCGGCCGAGAAACCCGGCGCTGCCAGAGCGACCTTGGTGACGCCCTGTCCTGGATAGGCCTTGAGGGTCGTATCGGTTGCCGGTTCGAGCCACTTGGCACGACCGAAACGCGACTGGAATGCGACATCGACGGGACGCCCCATCGCCTCGCCAAGCAAGCGCGCAGTTTTCCGGCAATGGCAATGATAGGGATCGCCGAGTTCGAGCGTGCGCTGCGGCATTCCGTGGAAGCTGAGCAACAAGCGGTCGGGGACGAAGTCGAGCGCGCCAAGTTGCCGTTCGATGTCACTCTTCAGCGCATCGATATAAAAGGTTTCGTCATAATAAGGCGGCAGCATGCGGATCGCAGGCTGCCAGCGCAACTTGGCGAGATGTGCAAAAGCGAAGTCATTCGCCGTTGCAGTCGTCGCGGCGCAATATTGTGGATAGAGCGGCGCCAGCAATATCCTTGTCGCGCCCGCGTTGAACATCCGGTCAAGGGCATGGTCGAGCGCCGGATTGCCGTAACGCATCGCCCAATCCACCATCACCGCGTCGCCGAGTTTCTCCTGCAACTTGATAGCCTGCCGCGCGGTAATTGCTGCCAGCGGCGATCCTTCTTCGGTCCAGACTTGCCGATAGGCATGTGCGCTCTTTTTCGGGCGAACGGTCAGGATGATCCCCTGTAGGATCGGTTGCCAGAGCAATTGTGGAATCTCGACCACCCGGCGGTCCGAGAGGAACTGGCTAAGGTAGCGCCGCACGGCGCGCGGTTCGGGCGCGTCGGGCGTGCCAAGGTTGATCAGGAGGACGCCGACTTTCGGCGACGGCGTGGCGGGATGATCGGTGGGGCGCTGCATCAGGCGGCCATGAGGTCGAACGGCAGGTTGCGCAAGCGCCGTCCCGTCGCAGCGGCCAGCGCATTGGCGACAGCGGGCGCAAGAACGACATGGCCAAGCCCGCTGACACCGCCCGCGTCGGCCTTGCTGGGCATGATGTCGACGAGGATTTCGGGAACCTTCAGCGCCGGCTTCGCCCCCGCTGCCGCCAGACCGCGCGCGACCGGCATTCCGGCGACAAATGTCGGAGCGGCCATCGTTGCCAGCGACAAGGCATGCAGCAATGAACCCTCGACCTGCTGGCGAACCAGACCGGGATGGATCGCGCGCCCGCAATCGACAACCGCGACCAGCTTTTCCACAGCGACATTCTGATTGCTATCGACCCCGGCGGTTGCGACTAGTGCGATGTGTGATCCGAATGCTGAGGCACAGGCGATCCCCATTCGACTGCCGGCTGTGCCGCCATCCCATTGGGCGAGGGTGGCGACGGCATTCAGTGCCTGCGCAAGGCGCGGGCTACCCGATAGCATGGACATCCGGAATGCGAACGGTTCGCGGCCCAACGATCGCGCCATCTCATCGATGAAGCTCTCGTTCGCGAATCCGGTCAGAGCCTCGCTCCCACCGCGCATGTAGCCGCAGGCAATCGGAAGGGCGCCATCGACAGCGTCGATCCGCAGCGATGGAATGGCGTATGCCGGGGTCGCGCCCGGCAAATCGGGCGCCGGTGCTTTCTCTCCGCCGAGCCGAGCGAACGACGCGCCGAGTTCCGCAACGCTCGCGAAGCGCGCGCTCCATCCGGCGAGCGTCCCATCCGGGGCAGGCATTGCGGCCATTCGCGCGACGATTGGTGGGCGGACGACGTCGCGATTCGTGCTTGCCGAAGGTGACACGACCAGTTGCACCGGGCGGCCTTGTTCGCGTGCCAGCAGGATTGCGACTGCCACTGCGTCGGGCTCGATCGCACGCCCCGCGCCATCGCCGATCGGCAGGGGATAGAGCGTCAGGTCGTGCGCAGTGATGCCGCCGACCCGCGCGGCCAATGAAACGGCCTCGTCATAGGCCTGGACCGGCGCCCAGACTTCCAACCGTCCACCCGACCAGCGTGCCGTTGCGGTCAGCGGTTCAAGCCCTTCATGGAGTGCAGGAGCGACACGATAGGTCGCGGCAATCGCATGCGCTTGCCCCACAGCGGCAGAAAAGTCGCCGCGTTCGAAGATACGAATTGTATTGCCATCGTCTAGCGCCCGATCAAGTGCGCTCCAAACGACGTCACTGCTTGCGGCGGGGCCCTGAAAGCGTGGCGAGGCGGCCTTCATCGCCTGTTCGGCGGCCCACCAATTGGTCGCGCTTGCAGCGATCCACTGGTCCGTGCCGCTGATCGCTGTGACGCCGGCAATCTTCTTCGCCGCGTCCCTGTCGGCACCAATGATGCGCCCGCCGCGCGGTGCGAAGCGGGCCGACGCGAAAACCATGTTCGGCAACCGCACATCCGCTGCGAAACGTAGGCTGCCATCGCACTTTGCGGGGCCATCAAGGCGCGGCAATTCCTGCCCGATCAAATGTGCATCGAGCGTTCCGGCCGGCCCGTCAGGTTTCAGCGCCGCGGCATCTGCGGCGAGCTCGCCAAAACCGAGCACGCCTTTGCCGCTGCGGATCATGCCGCCACCGACCCGGCAGGCAGATTTATCGATCCCCCACCGTCGTGCCGCCGCCCGGACCAGCAGCCCGCGCGCGGTTTCCGCCGCATTGCGAAGCGGGGCTTCGAATGCGCGCATCGAAGTCGCCGACGCTGTTGCCCGGTGATCAAGCAAGGAATTGGCATAACCCGGTGCGTAAGGCGCGGGTTCGACGGCCACCTGCTCCCAAGCGGCGCCGAGTGCGTCCGCCGCAACCTGCGCAAGACCGGTCCATATCCCCTGCCCGGTTTCGGCCTGAGGGATAGCGACGATGACCCGCCCGTCGATCCCAATTTTTAGATATGGGCCGAACAATTGCTCGCCCTTCGCGGCGCTAAGCGCAACACCGGTCGTGCGCGGCCACGCCAGGAAGGCGACGACGAGCCCGACCCCGGCCCCGCCAGCGACCAGCAAGGATCGGCGATCCAGACGCATCAGCCCGCGTACTTTTCCCTCAGCGCAACCCGGTCGAACTTTCCGGTGCCAAGGCGCGGCAACGGTTCTTGGGAAAAGATCATCCGTGCCGGAATCTTGAACGCGGCCAGGCGTTCGCCGAGGAAGGCGCGCAATTCATCATCGCTGACCGCTCGTCCCTCGCGGCAATGAAGAATAGCAATCGGCACTTCGCCAAGCCGGTCGTCGGCGACCCCGAATACGGCTGCTTCTGAAATGCCTTCACAGGTGTAGATCGCGGCCTCGACCTCGGCGGCGCTGATATTTTCGCCGCCGCGAATAATGATGTCCTTCTTGCGGTCGACGATGAACAGATAACCATCCGCGTCGAGATAACCTATGTCACCGGTCCGCAGGAAATTGTCGGCGGTGAAGGCCTGGGCGGTCGCTTCCGGATTGCCCCAATATCCCTTGATCGTCGACACCGTCTTGATGCCGATTTCGCCGGCATCGCCGACGGGCAGCTTTCGGTCGTTGTCGCCTAGAATCGCAAGTTCGACAAAGGGTGCCTGGGGACGGCCGGTCGACTGCAGTTTTTCATAATAATTGGACCAGAAAATCCCGCAGCCGACTGCATTGGTCTCGGTCAGGCCATAACCCTGTACGGGACGGATGTGGGGCAATTCCTTTGCCTGACGCGTGACATGGCTGGCCGGGCGCGGAGCGCCGCCACTGTTGATGTCGGCCAGTGTCGACGTATCGTATTTGTCGCGATCGGGATGGTTCATGATCTCGAGGCTCATCGTCGGAACCCCGGTGAACGCCGTGATCTTCTCTTCCTGGACCAGGCGCAGCGCTTCGCCCGCATCCCATTTCGGCATCAGGACTAAAGTCCGTCCGATGACGTAACTGGTCAGCATCACCGGAACCTCGCCAGTGACATGGAACAACGGTACGGAAACCAGTGCGCGGAGCGGGTCCTTGGGACCATTGCCCTCGCTTTCCAGAATTCCCCGAAGGACCATCAGCGACACCGTGTAGGTATAGGTCGCGCTGGTCACCTGGCGATGGGTCGACAGGGCACCCTTGGCTTTGCCGGTCGATCCCGACGTAAAGAGGATCGTGGCATTGTCTTCAGGTGCGACTTCAGGGAGCGTGGGCGATGAGTTGCCCTCCGCAAGAATATCGCCAAGCGCGCGTTCGATCGGCGCATCGACATCGACCGCAATGACGTTCCAGTCGCCATCGATTTCACCGATCCGCTTCGCGCGCGGCAGATCGGCGAAGGTGACCACCGGCTTGGTCAGGCCCATCGCATGGGCAAGCTCGTCCGCCTGCCACCAACCGTTGATCAAGGTCGCGACGCCGCCGGCCTTGAGCGCGGCCATGTAGGTGATGATCCACGCGGTGCAGTTGCGCATTGCGATCGCGATCCGGTCACCCTTGGCTACGCCGCGACGAACCAGCGCGGATGCCAGGCGATCGCTCAGCGCATTGGCCTGGGAGTAGGTCAGGCGTTCGTTGCCGGACACGACCAGTTCGACATCGGCATTGATTGCACCAAACGCGGCGAACATAGCGGGCAGGGTCTGCGGAAAGTTGGCGACGAATGCGCGGCCCTCGGCATCGTGATCGACCACAAGCTGGCCACCTGGCCCAGTCAATGCGGCAAGGACGGCATCATATTTCGCGTCGAGTTCACTCGGCATTGCTTCTCCTTTGCCTTTGCCGCTGCCCACCCTATGAGGCGGTCAACGAAGAGGGAAGCCCATGAGTGTGCCGATGAGTGAGATTGTATCGACGATCGCTGCCGTTTCGTCGCAAGCGATCGCTTTTCCCGATCTTGGCCTCGATCCCGTCCTGCTGCAGATCGGCCCGTTCGCCCTGCGCTGGTACTCGCTCGCTTATCTATCGGGCATCTTCATCGGCTACTGGTATCTGCTCAAGCTGATCGCTCAACCCGGTGCGCCCCTCGCCCGACGCCATGCCGACGACCTGGTGTTCTATGCCTCGCTCGGGATCATCCTCGGCGGTCGCCTCGGTTATGTCGTGTTCTACAATCCAGGCTATTACCTCGAAAACCCGCTCCAGATTATCAAATTGTGGGATGGTGGGATGAGCTTCCACGGCGGCGTTATCGGCACGTCGGTCGGGATCATCTACCTTGCCTGGCGGCAGAAGCTCAATTGGTTGCGGCTCCACGACTACGTGGCCTGCTGCGTCCCCTTCGGCCTCTTTTTCGGTCGGCTTGCCAATTTCGTGAACCAGGAATTGTGGGGCGCCCAGACGAATGTTCCGTGGGCCATTCGCTTCATGGAGAACGGCGTGCTCGGACCGCCGCGTCACCCCAGCCAGCTGTACGAAGCCTTTCTGGAAGGGCTGGTGCTGTTCGCGATTTTGGGGTGGATGTTCTGGAAGACCAGGGCGCGCTACGAGCCGGGCAAATTGGTCGGCGCCTTCCTGTTCTTCTACGGCATATTCCGCTTCGCCATCGAATTCATTCGCGAGCCGGACCAGCAGCTTGCCGAATTCGCAATGCGCACCGGCTTGCACATGGGCCAGTGGCTGACCGTCCCGATGATCCTTGGTGGACTTTACCTGATGCTGACCGCCAACGGCCGACGCGAGCGGATTGAGCCGATCGCCGGACCTGCCAGCGTCGCCTGACATGACTCCGCTCGAACGAGCGTTGGTCGAGACGATCAAGACCGAAGGACCGATCAGCGTCGAAGCCTATATGGCCGCCTGCAACGATTATTATTACGCGACGCGCGACCCGCTGGGCGCACGCGGCGATTTCACCACGGCCCCGGAAATCAGCCAGATGTATGGCGAGATGATCGGCGCTGCGCTCGCCGATTGCTGGTCGCGCGCGGACCGCCAGAAAAATTTCAGTTATGCCGAACTTGGGCCAGGACGCGGAACGCTTGCCAGCGACGCCCTTCGAGTCATGCGCGCGGCTAGCTGCACACCAGCCTCGGTGGCGTTGGTGGAGACCAGTCCATTGCTTCGGGACGCGCAGCTGGCAGCTGTTCCGAGTGCAGCGCATTACGACACGATCGAAGGTTTGGGCGAAGACGATGGCCCGTTGCTGGTAGTTGCATCGGAGTTCTTCGACGCCTTGCCGGTGCAACAATGGGTCGGCGGAATTGAGCGCCGGGTCGAATGGATCGGCGGCCATCTGTGTTTCGACCGCGACGGCGAGATTGTCGAGAAGGCGCCAGCGCGCGAGCAAGCGGTGGCCGAACTGGCAGGCATCCTTGTTGCCAGAGGCGGTGCAGCGATCCTGATCGATTATGGTCATGCGCAGGAGGGCGCGCACGGTGACACGCTGCAGGCGGTTGCTGCACATCGCCACGCCTTGCCGCTCGACAAACCGGGCGAGCAGGATCTGACTGCCCATGTCGACTTTGCAGGGCTTGCCCGTGCGGCGCGCAGCACGGGTGCAATTGTTTCGCGGGTAGCAAGCCAGGGAAGCTGGCTGGAAGCGCTTGGGATCGGCGCAAGGGCGGCAGCACTTGCGGCACGCAATCCGGCCCAGACCGACGCGATTGCGACGGCGCGGCGGCGACTGTGCGATGAGGAGGAAATGGGAACCTTGTTCAAGGTAATGGCAATTGCAGCACCCGGCTGGCCACTTCCGGCGGGGCTCGAATGACGGTCGAATATCGCGATGGCCAAGCCGGCGACGGAAAAGCAATAAGTGCCCTCTTCGACGCCAGTTTCAAGGCGACCTTCGCGCATCTCTATGCTGCCGAAGACCTGACCTCATTCCTGGCCGAAAAAACCCCTGCGACGTTCGAAAGCGAGTTGGCCAGTCCCGAATTTTCATTCCGCCTCGCCGAAGAAAATGGCGTCCTGGCCGGCTATGCAAAACTTGGCCCCAACGACCTTCCGGGCGATGCGCCCGAGGCGACGCTGGAACTCTATCATCTCTACGTTCTTGCACGGTGGCATGGCCGCGGAATTGCGCCGTCGTTGATGGTCTGGACGATGGACGAAGCGCGGCGGCGCGGTGCGACCCACCTTCAACTCAGCGTGTTCGTCGACAATCACCGGGCGCGCCGCTTTTATGAACGACACGGCTTCGAAGAGGTCGGCAAGTACGTCTTCACGGTCGGCAACCACCAGGATGACGACCGGGTGATGAGACTGGCACTATGAGCGGCGTCGACAAGATTGTCGCGCAGGCGCTGGGCAATATTCCGCATGGCTTTTTCGGGCGGCGCGGCGGAGTATCGACCGGCGATGTCGCAAGCCTCAACGTCGGGCTTGGCAGCGGCGATGATCCAGCGGCGGTGATGGAAAATCGGGGGCGGGCGGCGGACGCGGTATTGCCTGGTGCGGTGCTAGTCGGCCCCTACCAGGTGCATTCGCCGACCTGCGTCGCCGTGACTGAGCCTTGGGACCATCATTCGCGGCCCGAGGCGGATGCGCTGGTTACCGACCGGCCCGGCATCCTGCTGTCGGTCGTGACAGCGGATTGTGCGCCGGTATTGCTGGCCGATGTCGAAGCCGGCGTGATCGGCGCTGCCCATGCCGGCTGGCGCGGCGCGGTAGGCGGCGTGACCGACCGGACGATCGCCGCCATGCTCGCGCTCGGCGCGCGGATCGAGCGGATCTCGGCTGCCGTGGGCCCCTGCATTGCCCAGCGCAATTACGAGGTCGATTACGCTTTTGCCGAGCGATTGCTCGCCGACGACGCGGCCAACGACCGCTTCTTTACCGACGGACCTGCGGCCAAGCCGCATTTTGACCTCGAAGCCTATGTCGCCGCGCGGTTGGCGGCAACGGGAGTCCGGACGATCGAGACGCTTGGCCGCGACACCTACGGCGAGCCCGACAATTTCTATTCGTTCCGCCGCGCGACGCATCGCGCCGAGCCTGCTTACGGCCGCCAGCTGAGTGCGATTGGACTTCGCGCCGACTAGTCGCCACCATGATTGAAAAGCCGGGGGGAATGATGGCGCAGCGTTGGGGGTTGTGGGGCGGATTGGCGTTATTCGTGGCGATGTGGCTCCTGCCCGCGCCTAGCGGCATGCCGGTCGAGGCGTGGCGCGTCGCCGCGCTGACCGTATTGATGGCAAGCTGGTGGATGACGCAGGCGATGCCGCTGACCGCGACCGCCTTGTTACCCTTCCTTGTCCTTCCGCTCGGCGGAATCATGACCGCGTCGGACACGGCGGCTGCTTATTATTCGCCGATCCTGTTCCTGGTACTTGGCGGGGCGATGCTTGCACTCGCGATCGAGCGGGTCGGGCTGCACCGCCGACTTGCGCTTGGCATCGTCAAGCGCGGCGGCAAGACGCCGGGAGCGATGCTGATGTCGTTCATGGCGGCCACCGCAATCCTGAGCTTCATCGTGTCGAACACCGCGACGACTTTGATCATGGTGCCGATCGCAGCCGCAGTCCTGCGCGCGGCAGGGGTCGAGGACAAGCAGACCGCGGGGTTCGCCGGCGCGCTGATGATGGGCATCGCTTTCGCCGCGTCGATCGGCGGCCTGGGCACTCTTGTCGGGTCGCCGACCAATGCTATTGCCGCCGCCTTGATCGAGAAGACGACCGGACGTCACATCGGCTTTCTTGACTGGGCGACCTATGGCTTGCCGCTAGTCGCGCTGGGGATTCCGGTCTGCTGGCTGATCCTGATGCGCGTCCAGAAAGTTGCCGGGGTCGAATTTGATCCGGCATCGGCGCGGGCGGGGCTGGGCAATATCGGGGCGTGGAGCGTGGCCGAAAAGCGTGTCGTTCCGCTAGTCGCTTTGGTCGTCGCGGCATGGATGCTGCAACCCTTGATCGAGCCAATACTGCCCAAAGGGGCGCTGACTGACGGCACCATTGCTGTGGCCGGCGCGCTGTTGCTGTTCGTGATTCCGGATGGCAGCGGCAGACCGCTGCTGATCTGGGAAGAAGCCGACCGAGCGCCGTGGGGCGTCATCATGATGTTCGGCGGCGGGCTGGCCCTTGCCGCCGGGATAGGGGAATCGGGTCTTGCCGCGTGGCTTGGCGAGGCGATGAAGCCGCTTCATTCCGTTCCGCCGCTGGCAATCGCATTCGTCATCGTGGCGCTGGTCGTCGTGGTCACCGAATTCGCGAGCAACGTCGCAACCGCGAGCGGGCTGATCCCGATCGTCGGCGCCCTCGTCGCAGGCAGCGGGGTTGATCCCATGCTGATCGCGCTTCCGGCGGCGATGGCGGCAAGCTGGGGCTTCATGCTGCCCAGCGGCACCGGACCCAATGCCATCGCCTGGGCGAGCGGGCACATTGCCTTGCCGAAGATGCTCAAGGCCGGGCTGATGCTCGATATCCTGGGAGTACCGTTGATGGTCGGCGTGGTCTGGATCATCGCCACGATCGCAAACCCGGGCGGTTGAAATCGGCCCAAGCGGACGTTAAGCGCGCCAGCACAAGCGAGCTGGTGGAGATGCGTCCTGCGGAGGTTAGGATGCGAGCGCCCCGGCTTCCTCGCTACTTAGTTCCCGCCTCCCTGGGAACGACCGGTTCGAGGATATGACCATGACCGACACCCCGACTTCGTCGCGCAAACCCAAGGCTTCCACCCGTTCCATCGGCAACCACCAGCTCGATCCGTCGACGCTGATGATGGGCTATGGTTTCGACCCTTCGCTGTCCGAAGGCAGCCTGAAGCCGCCGATCTTCCTGACCTCGACCTTCGTGTTCCAGACCGCCGCCGAAGGTAAGCGCTTCTTCGAAGGCATTACCGGCCGCAGCGACGGCAGCGGCAAGGCCGAGGGGCTGGTCTATTCGCGCTTCAACGGGCCGAACCAGGAAATCCTCGAAGATCGCCTTGCCATCTGGGAAGATGCCGAAGGCGCGCTTTCCTTCTCCAGCGGCATGACCGCAATCACGACCCTAGTCCTGGCGCTTGCCAACCAAGGCGACGTGATCGTCCATTCGGGCCCGCTTTATGCAGCGACCGAAAGCATCATCGACAAGATCATGGCCCGCTTCGGCATCAGCTACGTCGACTTCCCGGCCGGTGCGACCCGAGAGGAACTGGAGGCGGTCTTGGCCAAGGCCAAGGCACAGGCCGCCGAGCAGGGCGGCAAGGTCGCGATGATCTACCTCGAAAGCCCGGCCAACCCAACCAATGCACTGGTCGATGTCGAGGCGGTGCACGCTGCCCGCGCCGATGCGTTTGACGGCGAATTGCCGCCGATCGCGATCGACAACACCTTCCTCGGCCCGTTGTGGGCCAAGCCGCTGAAGCAAGGCGCGGACGTTTCGGTCTACAGCCTGACCAAATATGTCGGCGGTCACAGCGACCTCGTCGCCGGCGCCTTGGTCGGAAGCAAGAGGGTGCTCGACAAGGTCCGGTTGATCCGCAATCCGATGGGCGGCATCTGCGACCCCAATACCGCGTGGATGCTGATGCGCAGCCTCGAGACGCTGGAACTCCGCATGAGCCGCGCGGGCGAAAATGCCGAAAAAGTCTGCGCCTTCCTCAAGGATCATCCGAAAGTCGAGAAAGTCGGCTACCTCGGCTTTCTCGAACCAGGCTCGCGCCAGCGCGACATTTACGATCGCCATTGCTTGGGCGCCGGATCGACATTCTCGCTCTACCTCAAGGGCGGCGAGAAAGAAGCATTCGCTTTCCTCGACGCGCTCAAGATCGCCAAGCTTGCGGTCAGTCTGGGCGGCACCGAGACTCTAGCCAGCGCGCCCGCGGCGATGACCCATTTGTCGGTGCCCGACGAGCGCCGCGCCGCACTTGGCATTTCGGACAATCTCGTGCGAATTTCAATCGGCGTGGAGAAGGCTGAAGACCTGATCGCCGACTTCGCGAACGCACTGGACCAAGTCTAAGCCGCCGAACGCAGGTGAGCGAATTCGCAAAATCCGGGAGCCAGCGCAGAGGCCGGCGAAGACCGGACGGCCTGCTCCCGGACGCGATCCGGGAGACAGGACCGACGGCGTGGCTTTGCCGCGGCAGCTCACTCAGGTGAATGTGGTGGCGGGGCAATTTGCCTCCGAATTTCGGTGACCGGCTGACTTTGGAAAGAGCCGCAACCTCGCTGGGATAGGTCGGCTGCTCGATGCAGTCGCTTTCTCGTCTATCACCTCTTCACCAGTCTTCCTGGCCAGCACGATGTGGTTACGACGAACCGGAAAGTCACGAAATTAGATTCCGCAATGAGTCGGTTGCTGACATTACTAGAAAGGGCCGTCACGGATTAAATCCGTGACGTCCGTTGGTATCGCTGGCGCGACCCGCTGGCCGGCCTGCGCCGGCTCTCGACGGAATGACGCTCGCTTCGCGCCGCTTACTTTCCGCCCTGCGGATTGGGCTTAACCCCAATCCTCGACCGCCCAGCCCTTTTGCCCGGCAAGCACCAGCAGCCGGTCGTGCGGGTTCACCGCAACTGCTTCGTCAGCCCATTCGAACACGGGGGCGTCGCTGGCATGGTCGGAGTAGAAGCGGACGTGGGCACGGGTCAGGCCGTGCTTGGCCAGCCAGTTTTCGATCATCGTCAGCTTGACCGGGCCGTAGCAATTAGCGCCGTCGATCCTGGCATGGACCTGCGCATCGAGGCCGAGCACGCTGTTGGTGCCGATGCAATCGTCGAACCCCAGCCGCTCGGCGATGGCGCGGGCGTAGAAGCGGTAGCTGGCGGTGGCCATGACGACGCGGCGCCCTTCCGCCTTGTCGCGGGCGATGGCGGCAATCGCGCCGGGGCGAACATTGCTGGCGACGGTTCGCTCGGCAAAGCTTTCGACCAAAGGCTTGAGGACGTTCTTGTCGGTGATGCCGCCGAGCAAAAGGCGATGGTTGATTTCCTTCAGGCGCCCGCGGTCGATCAGCTTGAGGACATAGGCCAGCATTGACAGAGCGACGATCGGGATGAAGGCCAGCCGCCACGGCGCCCGCATTGCCGCGCAATGCAGCAGGAACGGCGTCCAGGTGGCATGGCGGGTGACCGTTCGGTCCATATCGTAGATGGCGAGATTCATCATCGTTCTTCCAGGTTGCGTTCGGCCAGGATGCGTTCGGCCAGCAGGAGGTCGGCGGGCTTGTCGACATCGACCGCCGCAAGGGGATCGTCCATCTCGACCGCGCGAATGGTGAGGCCAAGCTTGTCGCTTACCGCCGCGAGGACGTCGGCGAGCGACTTGAGGCGGAGAATCCCGAGCAGGCCGGGAAGACCGAGCGCGGCGAGAAGTTTCCAGCCCTTCTTTCGGTCCTGCTCAACTTCGCGCCACAGCGCCACGGCTCGTGCCGCCTTGGGCGAACCGAACGCGAACAGATTGGCCCCCGAATACGCGCCGCCCTTCATCGCGATCCACGTCCGCTTGGTGTCGGGCAGGCACTTCATCAGCGGGGTGCGCTCGACTAGGCCAATGGCAAGATCGGAGCCGTCAGAATCGCGCGTGAACTGGGCGATCATCGCTGGGGTCAACAAGGCGTGGTCGGCGGTCGTGACGAGCAATGGAAAGCGCGTTGCCGGATCGGCGAGGATGCTTTGGAGCGTGGCCGCAATGGTCGCGCCGCTGATGCCGAACTGAAGGTGTTGATTGGACGGCACGGCCGCCGCCAACAGCTCGGGCCGCTGGGTCAGGAGGGTAACGTCGGCGATAGCCTCGCTGGCGAGCAAGGCGTCGACCGGCCGGGCGATCATCGGAACGCCGCCGACCGGGATCAGCGCCTTGGCAGGCACCCCGTGCGCCTCGGCAAACGGATCGCCACCGGGGCGAACCCCGGCGAGGAGCAATGCGTGATAGAGGATCACGCCAGCCAGCTGGACAGGGTCGCGCCGCGTTCGAACCGGGCATTGGCCTGCGCCAGCCGCACCGCGTGGAAAATCAGGCTGATCAAGGTCCACAGCGCGACAAGCTCCAGTCCCATGTCTGGACGCTTGAAGATGATGCTGACGAGCAGGATCACCATGTTCGGATTGCGCCGCGCGGTGATCAGGCGGAACTTGCTGTCGATCGGCTGCCAGACATGAATGTGCATGCCGTAGCGCCGCATGAATATGCCTTCGATGACGCGCTGGACGACATAGCCCACGACGATCGAGGCTACGATGAGGACTTCATAGACCTGCTCAAACGGGTCGCCGTGATGGTTGAGGCCCTCCGCCCATGCCCACCACCAGAAAGGTGGATGGACGAGGTCGATGCCATGATCGAAAATATTGCCCCACCAGCTAGATTGGCCGGTGCAGCGGGCGAGCTTTCCGTCGACGGTGTCGAGCACCATGAAGCCAAAACCGGTCGCCATGCCCCACCAATAATCGCCCCGCACGAACAGGAAGAAAGTCGCGACGCACAAGGCCGCACCGACCATCGTGATTTGATTGGGGGTAAGGCCAGCCCGAGCTGCCCAACGGGTCAGATAAAATGCCGGCCGTCGCCAAAGATAAAGCGTCAGGATGTCGGTGACGCCCTTGTAGCTGGCGTCATAAGCGGCACGCTCAACCGGTTCTGGATTGGCGGGGTCGAGCGGCAGGACGAAGGGCCGCTCGCGCTTGCGCAATTCGTGATTGTTGAGTTCGACCGTTTCGGCGTCGAGCAAATCGTATCCGGCACCCAAAAATTCGGCCTTTGTCGTCATCGTCGCCGCGACTTCGCAAGGATCGCGATCTGCGGGGACGTGAACGAGGATTGCCCGCCCGCCCAGCATGAGGGCGCTTCCCGGCCGCCCGGCGATCGCTTTCAGCCAGGTCGGATCCCAGCTGTAATCCATATCGGCCAACAGGCACGGCTGGCCCCCGACGGGCACTGGACCGGATTCCATGCCCGCCTTCGCCGCGATCCGCGTCGCACGGGTGCGTGCGTCAAGACCGAAGACAATCGCCGGATTGTCCCCCACCGCGACGAACGTCGGCATCAGTTTCTGCTCGGCAATCTCGCCCATTGCGGGACCTATAGAGCAGAAACTTCGGCAAGAAAGTGGCGGAATGGTCGCAGCCCTTGCCGCATGGGTTAAATTCGCGCAGTTAACGGCCCATGGCGACCGCAGCGAAAGACGACGGACAGGACCAGCGCGACGACGTGTATCGGTGCGTCGGCGCGCTGACGATCGCCCGTGCTGCCTCGACCGATCGCGAAATCGCCGACATGCCCGACGGCATGACAATCGACCTGAGCGAGGTCGAGCGTATGGATACCGTCGGCGCCTGGCTCATCCACCGCGCCGAACGCGACCGTGGCGCCAAAGTTAGCGGTGCATCGGAAGAATTTCGCCATTTGATCGACCAGGTCGGTGAATCCGACGAACCGATAAAGGTCGTCCCGGAAAAGCGTGGCGGAATTGTCGGCGGCGTTGGCGAATTGGGCGACTGGGTCGTCGAGACCGGGCAAACCTTCAAGGGTCTGCTTGCGTTCTTCGGCGCGACGCTAATCGGCTTTTACAATGTGGCCAAGCGACCCACCAAGCGCTTCCGGCTCAACGCTGTGGTTCAGCGATTCGACCTGGTCGGCGTCCGCGCGCTTGGAATCATCGGGCTAATGACGTTCCTGATCGGGATCGTGATCGGCCAGCAAGGCGCGGTCCAGCTCGAGCAGTTCGGCGCCGAAGTTTACACGATCAACCTGATCGGCCGCATCTCGGTCCGCGAGCTGGCCACCCTGATGACCGCGATTATGGTCGCGGGGCGTTCGGGCTCGGCCTTTGCGGCGCAGATAGGGACAATGAAGCTGACCGAGGAAATCGATGCGATGCGCACGATCGGCGTGTCGCCGGTCGAGGCGCTGGTCGTGCCGCGGATGCTGGCTGCGATCGTGATGATGCCCCTGCTGTCATTTTACGCGATGATCATGTCGATCCTTGGCGGCGGCATTTTCTGCTGGCTGGCGCTGGAGATTCCGCCGCTGACCTTCATCCAGCGCATTCAGGAAGTCGTGCCGCTCACCGATTTGTGGGTCGGCCTGATCAAGGCGCCGGTCTTCGGCTTTATCATTGCGCTGGTCGGCTGCTTCCAGGGCATGCTGGTCGAAGGCGATGCGGAGGAAGTCGGCCTGAAAACCACCGCGGCTGTGGTTCAGGCAATTTTCCTCGTGATCGTGCTGGACGCGGTCTTTGCCGTCTTCTTCAGTTCGGTGGGTTGGATATGAGCAATACGTCGCCGATGATCCCGGATTCCGAGGCCGATGCGCGGATCATCTCGATCCGAGGGCTGCGCAATGCCTTCGGCGACCAGGTCATCCACGACAATCTGGACCTCGACGTGCGTCGCGGCGAAATTCTGGGCGTGGTCGGCGGATCGGGGACCGGCAAGTCGGTTCTGATGCGATCGGTGATCGGATTACAGACGCCGCAGGAAGGCACGATCCACGTACTTGGCGAAGACATGGTCGGCCGCGACGAACTGGAAGCCAAGAACATTCGGCGGCGCTGGGGAATCCTGTTCCAGGCCGGGGCTCTGTTTTCGACGCTGACGGTGGCGGAGAACGTCCAGGTTCCGATGCGCGAATATTTTCACCTGTCGCAGCAACTGATGGACGAAATTGCCGGATACAAGATCGCGATGACCGGGCTTCCGGCTAATGCCGGTCCGAAATATCCGTCGGAATTGTCGGGCGGGATGATCAAGCGCGCCGGGCTGGCGCGCGCGCTGGCGCTCGATCCGGAATTGTTGTTCCTCGACGAGCCGACCGCTGGGCTCGACCCGATTGCGGCGCAGCGCTTCGACGAGTTGATCGTTTCGCTGCGTGATCAACTGGGCCTGACGGTCTTCCTGATCACCCACGATCTGGACACGCTCTATGCGATCTGCGACCGGGTAGCGGTGCTCGCCGATCAGAAGGTGGTTGCGGCGGGAACAATTGAACAATTGCTGGCTTTGGACCATCCTTGGATTCAAGATTATTTTAACGGACCGCGCGGGCGCGCGGCCGCAGCCGCGTAAAGGGGGCGGGCGACGCAATGGAAACCCGGTCTAACCATGTGCTTGTCGGAGGCGTCGTCTTGGCGCTGCTCGCAGGCTTGCTGCTGTTCATTGTCTGGCTCGCGGGACTTTCGAACACGCAGAAGCAGTGTTTCGATGTCTATTTCCAGCAAGGCGTTGGCGGCTTGAACAAGGGCAGCAGCGTGACATTTGCTGGCGTGCCCGTAGGCCAGATCACCAAGATTTCGCTGCTTCCGGATCGCCCCGAATTCGTCTGGGTACGGCTGGAAGTGAACGATGACACGCCAGTCCTTCAGGGCACCTCGGCGCAGATCAAGGGCGTCGGCTTCACCGGCGTCAGCGAAATCCAGCTGGACGGTGCGGTCAGCGGCGCGAAAAAATTGTCGCAATTGGGCCCGCAGGGCTGCCCGGTGATCCCGGCGACGTCGGGCGGGCTTGGGGCCTTGCTGAACAGCGCACCGGAGTTGATCGACCGGATCCAGCGCCTGACCGAGCGCCTCACCGAATTGCTGAGCGACAAGAACCAGAATTCGATCGCCGACATTCTGGAAAATGTCGACAAGACGACACGGGTGCTGGCCGAGCGCGCGCCCGATCTGGCCGATGCCATCGGAGATGCGCGCATTGCCGCCCGCAACGCGGGCATTGCCGCCCAGCGCGTCGGCATCCTCGCCGATTCGACGACCAAGCTGGTCAATGAACAGGGCAAGCCCGCCGCCGAAGACTTGCGAAAAGCGATCGCGTCGGTGCAGCGCGCAGCGGAGAACCTCGATGCGGTGGTCGCCGACGCGCGGCCTGGCGTGCAGAATCTCAGCAAGAATACGCTGCCTGAGGCCAATCGCCTGATCCGTGACCTGCGCGACCTGTCGAAATCACTGAGCGGCTTTTCCGATCGTCTCAACGAAGGGGGCGTCGGCGGGGCGCTCGGCCCACCCAAGCTTCCCGATTACAAGCCGAAGGACGGCAAATGATGAATGTCATGCGTTTAGCGGTCGCAACCGCCCTCTTCGCCGCGACGGGCGGCTGCGCCTTGATGGGCGGCGGCAAGACACCCGCAAGCCTGGCCACGCTGAGCGCGACTGCGCCCGACCCCGGCCCGATCAGCCGGTCGGCCAATGCCGGGGAATCGGTGACCATCGAAGTCCCCGTCATCGCTAAGGAAATCCGTACCACGCGCGTCGCCGCGCAGGTCGGGTCGACCACCGTCGCCTATATCAAGGACCTGACCCTGGTCGACACACCCGACCGCCTGTTCAAGGACCTGGTAGCCGAAACCGTGCTTCGCACCACCAACCGCGTTGTGCTGGACAGCGACCAGTCCACGCTGGATCCCGGGCTGGTCGTGTCAGGTCGATTGACCGATTTTGGCTATGAGGCCGGACAGGGTAACGTCCTCGTCCGTTACGACGCCGCGCTATCGACAAAGGGCGGAACGCGGGTCGAGACACGCCGCTTCGAAGCCCGCGTCCCCGCCGACGGCACCGCCGCAACCGTCGGTCCGGCCCTGAATCAGGCCGCCAACCAGGTCGCGGCGGAAGTAGCCCAATGGATCGCGCGCTAGAGTCAGCTTTCGACCCATTGCGGACATTCGCAGCGTCGCTAAACATGGGAATGATGGAGGGCGACATTACGGTTCAGTTGGTGCTCCAGGTAGTCGAAACTCTCGCCGTTGTGATTGGCGTGGCTTTTGGGCTCGCGCAGCTTCGCCAGCTCAGACATCAACGCGAAGTTCAGGCGGGGCTGGAGTTGCTCGCGCCCCTACACACGCCGGAAAGTGCGGAAACGCTCCTGCTCATTCATGGTTTGCCGGAGAATTTGACGGGCGGACAGTTGCGCCAGCGCCTCGGCAACAAATTCAAGGCGACCCTCGCTACCCTCGCATTATTCGAGAGTTCTCGGGCCTGTCGTTGCTCGCGGTCACGTTCCCATCGAGATGTATGCGGAGTTCTATCGTGGCCCCACGCTGCTCTGCTGGAGAAAATTTCGTCGATTTGTCGAGGAGGAAAGAGAGGGCGGCTGGCCAAACCTCTTCGAATGGCTCCAGTGGTTGGCTGATCGAATGGAAACTTTGCCGCAAGGCTCTAGCGATCTGCCTGCGCATCGGCGTTTCTCAACTTGGAAAAGCAGTAAGGACTATCTGAGGCTTTCTGGCATTCGCGAATAGCTAATCGTGTGAGCCAACCTAGTCAGCATTTCCAGCCATTTCCGCCGATGGCAGCAATCGACCCATTGCCGACATTAAGATCGATCGCCAGACTGAGTGCATGAAGGTAGAGATTCACTCTGGCGAAGCCATAATTGGCGAGGGCGAGCTTATACATTTTGATCGTGGCATGGGAGTTGCTCGCGGTTCCTTCGCTGCAACACCGCTCTATGACAGCGAAGCCCATGCGTATCAGATAGGGGTGCGATACAACCCTGCTGGTGAAGGCTCCGGACTTGTTGCCCAAGGCCCTGACGGACCGATCGAATGCGCAGGCGTCGCGATTTTGGACGCTTTCGAGGACCTTGGTGAGCGCGAAGTCTCGTTACTTGGTGTGGTCGAGTTTGAAAGGCACTTCGGCCGCACGTCCGAGTACTGACCGGGGCGGAGGCCGCAATCGACCCATTGCGGACACTGAGGAAACGAGGCAGCTTGGCTGAATGAGACAATTTCTTGTAGTGACGGGATTGGCGCTCGTGCTCGCTTGCACGGCAATTATCGAGTTCGTTTTACTGCTGTTTCATCATGGTTTTACGTGGGCCTTTGTCGTCGCCATCACCTGCCTGCTTTATGCCTCTGCATGGTTTAGGCCAACTCCGGTGCTCTCGCCAATCAATCTCCTAATGGCGGCATGCATCGGCGCTGCTCTTGGCATCGAGGCCCTATTCTGGGGTTCGCCCGCATTGGCTGCATTGCAGTTCACAATCGGTTTTGGGGTGACACTGGCGGGAGCAATGCTCATTCAACGGTTAAGCACCGCCAACCACAAGATCGTGGCCGTCTCGTAGCGTCCGCTTTCCACCCAAAGCTGACTCTAGAAGATGCCACCTTTGATCCCGTTTGCGGGGTCCGGCTATCAGCCCAATGCCTTCGAAGTCTGTTCGAAGACGTCCTTCGACAGGCCCGGCGTGGCGACGATGCGTCCGAGTTGTTCACGCATCAGGGCTGAACGCACCGGTTCCATCTTCTTCCAGCGACCAAGCGGCGGGACCAGGCGGGCGGCGACCTGCGGATTGATCGCATCGGATTCGATGATCATGTCCGCCAGCATCCGGTAGCCGCGCCCCGAGGCGTGGTGGAACACCCATGAGCTGCTCGCTAAACCACCCGCCAGCGCGCGCAGGCGATTGGGGTTCTTCATCGTGAAGTCGGCATGTCCCTTGAGCGCGTCGACGACGTCGAGAGTGTCGGCGCGCGGGGCCGAGGCCTGAATCGCGAACCATTTGTCGATGACCAGGGAATCGCCCGAAAAGCGATCGTAGAAATCCGCTAGGGCGGCTTCGCGCTCCGGTCCGTCGAGCATCGAAAGGACGGCGAGTGCGCCCTGCCGATCGGTCATATTGTCGGCCCAATCATATTGCGCCTTGGCGAGCGCCGCGCCGCGCTGCGGGTTTCCGGCGGCAAACAGGGAAAGCGCGACTGTCTTGAGTCGGCGAATGCCCTTAGCCGCGCTCGACAGATCGTCGCCCGCCGCACCCGCCGACTGGGCCGCGGCCAGATCGTCGGCCAAGGCGGTGCCGATAGCGCTGCGAAGCGCCTCGCGCCGCCGGTGGATGAGCTCGGGATCAACGATATCGAACCGGTCCGCGACCAATCCTTCGGACGGCAAGGTCAGCGCTTCGCCTTTGAACGCCGGGTCGAGGGCGTTGGAACGGAGCGTTGCGCCCAGCGCGTCGATAACCGGTTGCGCATCGCCGCCTTCGACCAGCACGCGATAAGAGAGTTCCTGGATCGCTTCGTAGCGCGCGAAGGGATCATCGTCGGCGGTCGCCAAGGCCTCGAGCTCGCCATTCGCACGGGCCACCTGCATCGTCACCGGTGCGGAAAATCCCCGATTGATTGACAGCAACGCGCGGTCGGGCGCGTCGTCGAATCGGATCGCGGCCTCGGCGGTGTCGAGGATTACCAGCTGCTCCGCGCCTGCCTGCCCATCCGCGCCGATCAGCGCGGTGCGCAACGGAATGACCATCGGCTGCTTGTCGTCCTGCCCCGGAGTGTCTGGAACTTGCTGAGTCAGGTGAAGGACCGCACCCTCTCTGTCGCGCTCCAGCTTCGCGGTGACGACCGGGGTCCCGGCCTGCGAATACCAGAGCTTGAAATGGGTGAGGTCGCGCCCACTGGCATCTTCCATCGCTTTGACGAAATCGTCGCAGGTCGCCGCTTCGCCGTCGTGCCGCTCGAAATAGAGGTCGGTGGCTTTGCGGAAGGTCTCGGCGCCCAGCATGACGTGCATCATGCGGATCAGTTCGGCGCCCTTGTTGTAAATCGTCGCCGTGTAGAAATTGGTGATTTCCAGATAGGAATCGGGACGGACCGGATGCGCCAACGGGCCTGAATCCTCGGGGAACTGCACCGCGCGGAGCAGACGGACGTCGTCGATCCGTTTGACCGCCGCAGAGCCGATGTCGGCGGAGAAGCTCTGGTCGCGGAAGACGGTGAAACCTTCCTTCAGCGAGAGCTGGAACCAGTCGCGGCAAGTGACGCGATTTCCCGACCAATTGTGGAAATATTCATGCGCGACGACCCCGGCGATGGCATCGAAATCGCCATCAGTCGCGGTGTCGATGTCGGCCAGCACGTAGCGCGAATTGAAGACATTGAGCCCTTTATTCTCCATTGCACCGAAGTTGAAATCGTCGACCGCAACGATGTTGAAGCGGTCGAGATCATATTCGCGGCCATAAACCTGTTCGTCCCACGCCATCGACTGCTTCAGGCTGGCCATGGCGTGACGGGTCTTGGGCAAATCCTTCGACCGGACCCAGATGCCCAGCTCGACTTCGCGTCCGCTCATCGTCGTAAAACTGTCGCGAAGCACGTCGAGGTCGCCCGCAACCAGCGCGAACAGATAGGATGGCTTGGGGAAGGGATCATGCCATTCGGCCCAGTGGCGACCATCGTCGAGATCGCCCGACGCGACCGGATTGCCGTTCGCGAGCAACACCGGATAGCGCACCTTGTTGGCGGACATACGGACCCGGTAGACGCTCAGCACATCGGGGCGATCAGGGTGGAAAGTAATCCGCCGGAAGCCTTCGGATTCGCATTGAGTGCAAAGGATCCCGCCCGACGCATAAAGGCCCATCAACTGCGAATTGTTTTCCGGAGCAATGACGGCTTCGGTGACGATGATGGCTTGCGTCCCCGACACGGCGATGACGAGATCGTCGCCTTCCAGGACCCATGATGCATCGGCGCCATCGACGGTGACCGCCAGCGGCCGAAGCCCCTCGCCGGCCAGCCGGAGCGGCCGGTCGTGGGTGCCGTTGCGCATGACCTTCAGTTCGGCGCGAACACGAGTTTCGGCAGGGTCAAGATCAAGGTCGAGCGCAACCTCGGGCACCATCCAGTCGGGCGGCGAATAGTTCTTGCGGAAGATGGCAACATGTTCGGGCGAAGGCGGTGCTTCGGGGTTCGTGCGGGCGTCCATTCGTACCAGCTAGGTGGTGGCGGGCTCCGGCGCAACGGGGTGCTTACTGGTGACCGCAAAACTGGTGCTTCCCATCGAAACCTCCGTGGTGTATTGCCCTAATAATACGGGAGGGACCAATGAGCGATTTGATGAGTTTGCTGGCAGCGGCTTCGGCGGCGCCAGCGTTCGATCCGCATGCGGCGACGCAGGCCTATCTCTCGACGCTGCAGGGCGCTGCCCGCGCGCGCAGCGATGCCTATTTCGAGGGCGGATATTGGCTGGGCCTGTGGGGCACGCTGATCGCACTTCTATCCTACTGGATCATGCTGCGGCTGGGCTGGTCGGCGAAATGGAGCGCGTGGGCGGACAGGGTGGCCAAGTGGCGCTGGTTGCGCCCCGCCGTATACTCGATTCCGTACGGACTGGTCGGTGCGCTGCTGACGCTGCCATGGGCGATCTACACCGGTTATCTCCGCGAGCATCAATATGGCATGTCGAACCAGGATTTCGCGGGCTGGTTCAAGGACCTGGCAATCATGTCCAGCGTCGGGCTGGTCACTGGCGCGATTTTCTTCACGATCATCTACGCCGTAATCCGCAAGAGTCCGCGCCGCTGGTGGGTGTGGGGAACAGCGGCGACGACTGCGATGCTGGCGGTTCTCATCCTGATCCAGCCGGTCTTCATCGACCCCCTACTGAACAAATATACCGCGATGAAAGACGGGACGGTCCGGTCGGAAATCCTGCGCATCGCGCATGAGCAGAATATCCCGGCGGACGACGTTTTCGTGGTCGATGCGTCAAAACAAACCAAGCGCATCTCGGCCAATGTCGCCGGACTTGGCCCGACCGTTCGGATCGCGCTGAACGACAATCTGCTCAACCGGTCGAACATTCACGGAATCAAGGCGGTGATGGGTCACGAAATGGGCCATTACAGGCTGCAACACATCCAGAAATTGCTCGCTTATCTCACGCTGATGGCATTGGTCGCCTTTGCGTTTGTCGCCTGGGCTGCGCCGCGGCTGATTGCCCGCTACGGGAAACGTTGGGGCGTCAGGGAACTTGCCGATCCTGCATCGGCGCCGGTGCTGTTCGGATTGATTGCGTTGCTCGGCCTGCCCGGGGGAATCCTGTTCAACAGTGTCATCCGACACCACGAAAGCGAAGCCGATGCCTTCGGCTTGGAGGCCGCGCGCGAACCCGATGGCTTCGCGATGACTGCAATGCAGCTTAGCGAATATCGCAAGATCGAGCCGGCGGCGTGGGAAGAATTACTGTTCTACGACCATCCTTCGGGCCGCACCCGCGTGACGATGGCGATGGACTGGAAGGCAAAACACCTAGCCGAGCTTCCCGCCGATCAGCAGGGCATCATGGTGATGACGTCCGACGTTTCTGCCGAAAAACCGGCCGCAAAATAGTCAGGCGGCGTCGGGGTTGGCGATCATCTGGGGTCGGCTGCGCGTCCATAGGGCAAGCACCATCCCGCCGATCGCCAGCCCCGCGCCTGCCGCGGCCAGCGGTGTCCAATGAAATCCCTCGAACACTGTCGACAGCGCCATGGCGATGATCGGGACAATCGCGCTGGAATAGGCCGCCTTGCCTGGGCCCAGTTGACGGACGACCGGATAATATAAGGAAAAGCACAGTACCGAAGCCGCGAGCGCAAGATAAGCGACGCCAATCCAATAGCCCGGGCGCGGATCGAACACCGGCGCGCCGGTCATCACCAGCGCGATCACGACATCGAGCGCAGCGCCGATCGCCATTGCCCATGCGAGCAAGGCGAACAACGGCAGATCGCGAACCTTGGGTCGGGCCTGATAGACATTCGATACAGACGCGCCGAGCATCCCGACCAGCGTCCAGCCGATCCCGATCGCAAGCATTCTTCCATCAAGCGCAGGATTGTCGCGATATTCGTGCAGGAAGAGCAGCCCGATCCCGGCCGCCGCAATCGCGCTCGCCCCAAGGAAACGCGCATCGGGCTTCTGTCCCAGCATCCACCAGGCAAGCAGCGCATTGGGCACCATCAGCAACGCGAAAACGGTGGCCACGAGGCCCGATGTGACGAAATGCTCGGCCATGTAGACCGCGTTGAAGTTGATCGTGAACTGCGCGATTCCAATAAGCGCGGCAGCGCCGAGCAAGCGCGGATCGGGACGCAGCCGATCTCCATTCCACTTGGCCACGCCGAACATCGCAATAGCCGCCAGCAGGAAACGATAGGAGACCGACCATTGCGCCGGGACAGTGCCGAGCTGGTCGCGGATAACGATCCACGTCGATCCCCAGATGGCGGTGAAAATGATGAAGGGAACGACAATTCCGCCGGCGCGCGCCCGACGATCAGTCATAAAGCGCGGATTGCCTGCGCCAGGCGGGCGACTGCATCCATGTCCTGGTCCCAGCTGGTGACGAGCCGCACTTCACCGAGGGCCCAATCATAGAAATCGAATCCCTGTGCGCGCAATGCAGCAGCTTCGGCAGGTGTCATCCTGACGAACAATTCATTGGCTTCGACCGGATAGACCAAACGCTGCGGGCCGCACGCATCGGCGAGTGCAGTTGCTGCAGCATTGGCGGCGCGAGCGTTGTCGCGCCAGATATCGCCCTCGATCATCGCGAGAATCTGCGCGGCGGCGTAGCGGCCCTTGCTCATCAAGTGGCCCGAGCGCTTGCGCAGCCTCTTCACGATATCGGCCATGCCCGGTTTGAAGAAGATCAATGCTTCGGCATTCATCCCACCATTCTTGACGAAGCCGAAACTGAGCGCGTCGACACCGGCGCGCCACGTCAGGTCGGCAGGGCTCGCCCCTGTCGAGGCGACTGCATTGGCAAAGCGGGCGCCGTCGAGATGGAAGCCGAGGCCGTGATCCTTGCAAAAGGCACCAAGAGCAGCAGTTTCGTCCGGCGAATACGCAAGGCCATACTCGGTCGCGTTCGTGATGCTGAGCGCTGCGGGCTGGACCTGATGGATGTCGGGACGGATCCCCGCGCAAGCGTCGGTTGCCGCATCGACCGTGACTTTTGCTCCCGGTCCGTCGAGCAACATCAGTTTCGCGCCGTGGGTGAAGAATCCCGGAGCGCCTGCCTCATCGTTTTCGATATGCGCGTCCCGGTGGCAAAGGATTGCACCGGACGGTGGGCACAGCGCGGCCAATGCAAGACAGTTGGCGGCCGTCCCGGTCGACACCCAGACCGCCTCGACCGACGTTTCGAACAGATCCGAAAAGGCGCCGTCGAGACGCGCGCTCCACGCGTCGCCGTCATATGCCGTATCGAGGGGGTTGGCCTCGACCAGGGCGGCGAGCACGGCCGGGTGAGCGGCGGCGGCATTGTCGGAGAAGAAGCGCATCGTCGGACGGCATAAGGCGGCATCCGTCGCCGTCAATCGCTTATCGCCGGATGCGAAAAAGGGGCCCAGCGCAAAAGCGCCGAGCCCCCTTCTCAATGCGGACGGGCGATTACAGCTCGTTCGACACGTTGTTGAACGTCGAACCAAGCTTGGTGCCGATGCTGGTCATCGCGGTAATCGCGGCGACAGCAATCAGGGCGGCAATCAGACCATATTCGATCGCCGTAGCACCGCGCTGGTCACGTAACAGGTTAAAAAGACGACGCATGATCAATTCCCTCTCGTTTGGGATGACCACACTGCGCCGATAAGGTTAACAAATTCCTGTCGTCGGGAAGAAAGAATTGAACCGTCAGAGCCGAGGAAGGGACCGAGCGATGCGCATCGGAATTTGAATTGCCGGGGTGGGAGTTTTGGTCGCTCCGAATTTCCCAAATTCCAGTGCCTACCCGGCACTGGAATTTGGGAAATGGTGCTGCCGGTGAGGATTGAACTCACGACCTCAGCCTTACCAAGGATGCGCTCTACCACTGAGCTACGGCAGCATGTCGGATGGACGGGCGCGCCTATGGCCGCTCACTTGGCGCTCGTCAAGCGCTTGGCGCGCGCTCCGGATCGGTTTAGACCGAATGCATGGCAAAGATCGACAAGGAACGCGAAGAAAGGCTCGCCGCGGCGCTTCGGGACAATTTGCGTAAGCGCAAGGCGAAGCTACGCGGCGAAGCTCAGAATAATGACGAAACCCAGCCGGCAAGCGAATAGCCGACATCGAGCCCGCGATTGACTGCAACGCGCGGGCCCATGATCGTTATGGCGGCCAGCACCCAACCAATCGCCATCCATCCCAAGGGGGCACGCCACTTCCTGACCATCGAACTCTCCATCGTCGAAGCTCAGACATGGTCAGGTCGCCATCGCCCGTCAAGACGGCATCGCCGCCGTCAGGATGTCATTGTGAAGGCATTAAGCTTGTTGCCGTCGGGGTCGCGAAAATAGCCGGCGTAGAACCCGCCGCCGCGATCGCCCGGCGCGCCTTCGTCGGTCCCGCCATTGGCAAGTGCGATATCGTAGAGCCGCTGCACCTGGTCGTGGTCCTTTGCTTCGAGCGCGACCATGACGCCATTGCCGACGGTCGCCCTGTTGCCGTCGAAGGGTGTCGTGATCCCGATCCCGGCACCGCCATTGGGTGCGCCCCAGGCGATGAATTGATCATTCTCCATCATCCGGCCGACACCAAGCTCTGCGCATAGCGCATCGTAGAATGTCGCCGCCCTTTGCCGATCATTGGTGCCGAGCGTCACATAGCCGATCATGTCTCTTCTCCCTTCGAGTCGCGAAAAGAGAACATAATACGAACAAACTACTTGGTCAAAGCGGCGCGCACTGGTCTTTCAGCCACTCGAGATCGGCGCCAGCAAGCTGAGGGCCGATTTTCGCGAGCACCTCGGCATGATAATCATCGAGCCACGCCTTCTCCTTCACCGAGAGCATGTCGCGAACGATCAGGCGCTTTTCGATCGGAACGAAGGTGAGCGTTTCGAAGCCGAGCATTTCCTTTTCGGCGCCCTCGACCTTTTTCTCTACGACCAGCACCAGATTCTCGATCCGGATCCCGAATTCGCTCGCCTTGTAATAGCCCGGCTCGTTGGAAAGGATCATTCCGGCGCGAAGCGGCTCGTCACCGCCCGACTGGCTCGACCCGACCGGCGATATGCGCTGCGGTCCTTCGTGGACAGAAAGGAAGCTGCCCACGCCGTGACCGGTGCCATGCGCGTAATCGACCCCAGCCTCCCACAATGGCCGCCGCGCGAAACTGTCGAGTTGGCTGCCGCGAGTTCCCTTGGGAAAGAGTGCAGTGGCGATTGCGATGTGGCCTTGCAGCACGCGCGTGAAGCGATCGCGCATCTCGGCGGTCGCCTCACCGATCGGCACGGTGCGAGTTATGTCGGTGGTTCCGTCCTGATATTGTCCGCCTGAATCAACCAGGTAGAGCGTGCCGGGCTTGAACGGCAGGTTCGATTCCTCGGTTCCCTTATAGTGGGGCAGCGCTCCATTCGGCCCATAAGCCGAGATCGTATCGAAGCTGAGATCCTTCAGGTCGCCATGTTCGTTGCGCAGACCTTCCAGCTTCTCGGCAGCGATTATTTCGTCGAGTTCGCCCTTGGGCGCTTCATCCTCGATCCATTTGAGGAATCGCGACACCGCCGCGCCGTCACGCGCCTGGGCAGCCTGATGGCCGGAAATTTCGGCTTCATTCTTGATTGCGCGTGCGAGCACTGTCGGGTCGCGACGCTTGAACACACGTGCACCGCCCTCTTCCAGTGCCTGCCCGATCGCTGCGACCGACAATTCGGGATCGACGACGACCAGCTTGCCCGACATCGACTTGAGATAGTCCTCGAACGCTTCGCGTTCGTGCAGGCGAACACCGTTGCCGAGATGGGCGCGAACGTCGTCGCCGACCTTCTCGCCTTCGACGAACAGATCGGCGGTTCCGTCCTTGTTCGCAACCGCAAAGGCCAGCGCGACCGGCGTATGCGAAACGTCGGCGCCGCGCACATTGAGCGTCCAGGCGATCGAATCGAGTGCAGCAAGTACCGCGGCGTCGGCCCCTTCCTTTTCTAGCCAGTCGGCAATGTCGTGGCGCTTCGCGGCGCTCGACTTTCCGGCGAGTGCGTCGGGCTGGACGATCAGGCGGGCATTCGACGGCTGCGGTCGATCGGCCCAAACCTTGTCGATCGGATTCTGCCCGACCGGTACGAGCTCGGCCCCCTTTGCGGCCAGTTGCTCGGTCGCAATGCGGACCCATTCGCCGGTGTGCAGCCACGGGTCGTATCCGATCCGCGCGCCCTTGTGCGCGTTTTCCTTGAGCCATTGCGCCGCGCTGGTTTCCGGCACCGACTGGTAGCTCCATTCGGTCGGCGAGACCTGCTGGCGGACTTGGATGGTATAGCGCCCGTCGGTGAAGATCGCCGCTTCCTGGGGAAGGACGACGGCACTTCCTGCCGAGCCCTTGAAGCCGGTCAGCCATTCGAGGCGCTTGGCATAGGTGCCGACATATTCGCTCATATGCTCGTCGGTCAGCGGGACTACGAAGCCGTCAAGGCGGTCGGCCTTGAGTTGTTCGCGAAGGGCCGCGAGGCGATCAGCATAAGACGACATGGCATTCTCCTTGTTGATTGCTAGATAGGCTGCAACGAGCCGAAGTGCCACCATCTGGAGTGCCAATGACCCTGCCCCCCCCACCGATCGCCCAGCGCCGACCCCACACCAACGAGGCGCACGGCGTGTCGTGGGACGACGATTGGAACTGGCTGCGCGATCCCGGCTATCCCAATGTCACCAGCACCGAAGTGCTGGACTATCTGAAGGCGGAAAACACCTATTTCGACGCAGCGATGAAGCCGCACGAGGCGCTGGTCGAGACGCTGTTCCAGGAGATGAAGGCCCGGATTAAGGAAGACGACAAGAGCGTTCCGATCCGCGACGGCGATTATTATTATTGGTGGGAATTTAAGGTCGGGACGCAATATCGCGACTGGTACCGGCGCAAGGGCCGCGAGGGCGAGGCCGAGCTCATCTACTCCGAAAATGCCGAAGCCGAGGGCAAGGAATATTTCCGCCTGGGCGCGATCGCCGTCAGCCCCGATGCCCGCCTGATGGCGACGCTGGCCGACGCCGACGGTTCGGAACGGTTCAAGCTGATCGTCCGCGACCTCAGCTCCGGCAAGGACAGCGAAACGGTGACCGACGTTGGGATCGGCCAGCCGGTGTGGACAAGCGACAGCGCAGGACTGGTCTTCACCGAAGTCAACGAGCAGTGGCGCAGTTACCGCGCCCGCTATCACCGGATTGGCGCCGACCCTGCCGCGGCGGTGACATTGTATGAGGAAACGGACGACGTCGCGTTTTCGGTCGGGGTCGATCGAACCACCGACCGAAGCCTGATCGTCATTTCGACCGGCAATAACAGCTCGACCGAGGTTCGCGTCGTCGGCGCCGACGATCCGACCGAGCCGCTGACCCTAGTCCGGGCGCGCGTCGCCGACCAACAATATGAGGTTGATGCCGCCCATGGGCGATTGTGGATTCTTGCCAACGACACCCACGTCAATTTCCGCGTCGCAAGTGCCGATGCGGCCTCCCCGAGCGAATGGCGCGAGGAAATGGCAGCAGGCGACGAGATCTATTTTACGGGCATCACGGCGCACCGCAATCACCTGCTCGTCAGTGCGCGTGTCGGCGGGCTCGACCAGCTTTACCTACGCGATTACGGCACCGGCGAACGGACCCGCCTGCCCTTCGACGAGGCGAGCTACAGCGCGGGTTTCGGCGGCAATCCCGAATATGCGCCCGAGGCCTACCGCGTCGCTTACACGTCGATGGTAACGCCGACGACGGTGTATGACTATCATCCGGCCACCTGCGAACTGGAAACCCTGAAGGTCCAGGATATCCCGTCGGGCTATGACGAGAGCGCCTACGTCACCGACCGCCTGATGATCGAGGCGCGCGACGGGACCAGGGTTCCAGTCTCGGTTCTTCGCCGCAAGGACTTTGCGCGCGACGGCAGCGGCAAGCTGTTCGTCTATGGATACGGCGCCTACGGCCACGCCATTCCGCCGAGTTTCTCGACGACACGGCTGAGTCTGGTCGATCGCGGTTTCGCCTATGCGATCGCGCACATCCGCGGCGGCGACGATCTTGGATATCAATGGTTCCTGGACGGCAAGTTGAAGGCGCGAAACAATGCGTTCAACGATTTCGTCGATGTGACCAAAGGCCTGATCGATGCCGGCTATGCCAAGCCCGGCCGAGTCGCGGCGCAGGGCGGATCGGCGGGCGGCGAATTGATGGGCGCTGCGGTCAACCAGGCCGGCGAACTTTACGGCGCGGTCGTTGCCGACGTGCCGTTCGTCGACGTGCTCAACACGATGCTGGACGACAGCCTACCGCTGACGCCGGGCGAATGGACTGAATGGGGCAACCCGATTGCGGACCGCGAAGCGTTCGATCTCATCCGCAGCTACAGTCCCTATGATCAGGTCTACGCCCGCGATTATCCGCCGATGCTCATTACCGGCGGGCTGACCGATCCGCGGGTGACCTATTGGGAACCCGCCAAATGGGCCGCAAAATTGCGCGCCAGCAAGACCGATAGCAATCTGCTTCTGTTGAAAATCAACATGGGCGCCGGACATGGTGGCAAGTCCGGCCGCTGGGAAAGCCTGCACGAAATTGCCGAGGCCTACGCCTTCGTGCTCACGCAAATTGGCGACTGAGGCGATGCGGGCCTTGCTGCTGTTCGTTGCCTTCCTGTTCGCGGCCCCCGTTGGTGCGGCGCCGGAAAAGCCGGTCGAGGTGGTGGTGTCGCGCGAGGGCGACCGGTTCGTGGCCACCTACACCTTCCCGTCTGCAGCGCCGGTCTGGGGATTTTTCCGGTCGCAACCCGACCGCGCCAACAATGCGTCATGGCGAACGCCCGGTTGGCGCGTCCGCACCAAGGGCGTTCGGCTGGTTCATCGCGGCCATTACGACGCATTGATCGCCAATCGCGGGGCGGTGCCGCTTCGTGTCCAGATCGAATTCGCGCCGTTCACCGGCGACCTCGTCTCCGACTATGTTCCGGCCCTCCGCCTAGGCAAGGGCATCGCTGTATTCGATGGCCATTTCGCCGTTTTCGAACTCCCCGAAGCGCGATTGATCGACACCTTACCGCTCGATCTCAATGGCCACGACGTCGGCGACCATGGCACCCGTGTCCGCTTCGTCGATGGCACGCGACCGGTCGGGATTGCCGGCGACGCGGAGGGCTATCGATCAGGCGATTCGATGGGCGCTTACGGTCTGTTCGATGTCCCGGTTGCCAATGTCACTAACGGCGTTGCGACGGTTATCGACCCCGCCCTACCATCCTGGTTGGCCAACGACATCGTCGGTTTTTCGCCGAAGGTAATCGATTTGCTGAGCAAGCGGCTGGGCAAAAGGTCGCTCGACCGGCCGACGATCATGGCGGCGTGGGAAGGCGCTGGCTCGCCCGGGGTCAGCATGAACGGTGGCGCGCTGGATGGCCTCGTCATGATGCGCTTTTCCGGCGTCCAGGCACTGGCCCCCAACCCGGCATTGGCCGCGAAGGTCCAGTGGTTTATCGCCCACGAAGCCAGTCATTTCTGGCTTGGCCAGACCGTCCGCTATGATCGGACACGCGACAGCTGGATCATGGAAGGCGGGGCCAATCTTCTCGCCGCACGCACGGTTGCCCGGCTCGATCCGGCGTTCGACGAAAAGGGCGAACTGAACCAGGAGCTCGCAGATTGCGCAAAACTTGCTGCCAAACCCGTCGGAGATGCCGCCGAGCGCGGCGAGCAACGCGCTTTCTATGCGTGCGGGGCGGTCTTTGGAATGATTGCCGAACATTATTCCGGCGGCGATTTCTACCACTTTGTTCGCAAGCTGATCGACGCCAGGAATGCCAAGAACATGATCGGTCAGGCTGAGTGGCTTGCCGTGCTGCGCGAGAGCGGCGCCCCCGACGGCGTCGTGAAACAGATCGCGACACTGATTGACGATGGTGCTGCAAATCCGGCGCGCGCTCTTGATCGGCTGCTCAGTGATGCCGGGATTGTCCATAGCGTCAGCCCCGACGGAGTGCCAAAAATTTGAGGCCGGTCTTCGAACATCGGGTTAGCGCAAGGGCCGAGCATATCGACGAGCTTGGCCACGTAAACAATGCGGTCTGGGTGCAGTGGATCCAAGAAGTTGCGCTAGCGCATTGGTACAGCGTTGCCGACCCCGCACATCAGGACGATTACATCTGGGTCGTGGTGCGGCACGAGATCGATTACCTGCGCGCGGCGTTCGAGGGAGAGACGCTTAACGGCCGCACATGGGTCGGCGACGCTCCGAAAGGCGCGCGGTTTGATCGACACATGGAATTCGTCGGTGAGGACGGCAAAGTTCGCGTCCGCGCAACGACGCAATGGGCAATCATCGACAAGGCGGCGGGCCGGCCGATCCGTGTGCCACCGCACGTCATCGCGCCGTTCATGGCCGATTGACGGGACGCCCCGTGTCGGCGCAGGCTGTCCCCGCATGAGCAGGATCATTCTCCACGACTATTTCCGGTCGTCCGCCTCGTACCGGGTGCGGATTGCGCTCAACCTCAAGGGCATCGCCTATGAGCGCATTTCCGTGAACCTTGCCGAAGGTGCCCAGAAATCCGCCGAATATCGCGCGCTCAATCCGCAGGGCTTCGTTCCGATGCTCGACATCGACGATCTCAAGCTGACGCAGAGCCTTTCGATCGCGGTCTACCTCGACCAGACGAGGCCCGAACCGATGATGCTGATGCCGCGCGACCCGGCCGACGGGGCGCACGTTCGTGGACTGGCGCTGACGATTGCGTGCGACATCCACCCGCTCAACAATCTTCGCGTCCTGAAATATCTAAAGGGACCGCTGGAACTAAGCGAAGAGCAAAAGGACGAATGGTACCGCCACTGGGTTGCCGAAGGCCTTGCCGCGCTGGAAGACATAGCGCGGCCGCGGGCCGGCGCCTTCCTGTTCGGCAACGAACCGACCCTGGCCGATGTCTGCCTGGTCCCCCAATTGTACAACGCACGCCGTTTTTCGGTATCACTTGATCCGTATCCCACGCTTCGACGTGCCGACGAAACCGCAAGCGTCCATCCGGCATTCGCCGCCGCCCACCCCGACAAGATCGCCCAGGAGGATGCCGCATGAGCCGCGTTGATACGATGACAAGGGGCATGGACGATGTGCGACCAATGGCCGACGTCGCAATTCCGCCGATGCGCGACCGGGTCAGCGACGATGAATGGAAGATCCGTGTCGATCTGGCCGCAGCCTACCGGTTGGTGGCTTATTATGGCTGGGACGATTTGATCTTCACCCATCTGTCGGCGCGAATTCCGGGGCCGGAACATCATTTTCTGCTCAACCCGTATAATCTGATGTTCGAAGAAGTGACCGCAAGCTCGCTGGTCAAGGTCGACACGAATGGCAATCCGGTCGATGAGACGCCCTTCATCACCAATCCGGCGGGTTTCACGATCCATAGTGCGATCCACATGGCGCGCGAGGATGCGCAGGCGGTGATGCACCTCCACACACCCGCCGGACAGGCGGTAAGCGCGCATGACGAGGGGCTACTTCCCCTCACCCAGACCGCGATGCTGGTGCGCAGCGACCTCGCCTTCCACGATTATGAAGGGGTCGCTACCGATCTCGACGAGCGCGAGCGGCTGGTCGCCGACCTGGGCACCAAAAGCGGCATGATCTTGCGCAATCACGGAACGCTGGCGGTCGGTGCGAGTGTCGGCGAATGTTTCCTGAAGCTCTATTTCATCGAGCGCGCCTGCCAGGCCCAGATCATGGCGCTGTCCGCTGGCGACCGGATCAGCAATCCGCCGCAGGGCACGCCCGAACTGGCGGCGCAGCAGGGTGCGGTGGGACTGAATATTGCCGCGAAAATGCTCGCCTGGCCTGCGCTTCTGCGCAAGGCGTATCGCCTCGATCCGAGTTTCGCGACCTGACGGCCTTCAAACTGTCATCCGGCCTACCTATCTAGGCCGCGGGCGGGGGATGACCGAAAAGAAGGTGTCCCAATGAATATCCTGATGGTGCTGACCAGCCACGACAAGCTCGGCGATACCGGCAAGAAGACCGGCTTCTGGCTCGAGGAGTTTGCCGCTCCTTATTACGTTCTCAAGGATGCCGGCCACACGATCACGCTTGCGAGTCCGAAGGGCGGCCAGCCGCCGCTCGATCCGAAGAGCGACGAACCCGAAGCGCAGACCGAGGCGACCAAGCGTTTCAAGGCCGACGAGGCCGCGCAGGCGCAACTTGCGACGACCAAAACGCTGGAATCGATCGATCCCGCCAAGTTCGACGGGGTGTTCTATCCCGGCGGCCACGGACCAATGTGGGATCTGGCGGAAGACGCGACCTCAAGGCAGATCATCGAAAGCACGTTGGCCGCAGGGAAGCCGGTCGCCTTGGTTTGCCATGCGCCAGCAGCGCTCAAAAACGTCAAGGCGCAAGACGGACGGCCGTTGGTCGAGGGACGCCAGGTCACTGGTTTCACCAATGAAGAGGAGGAGGCCGTGGGCCTTACCGACGTCGTGCCGTTCCTGCTGGAAGACGAGCTCAAGAAGCTGGGTGCGGAATACAGCGAAGGCGGGACGTTCACGACCCATGTCGTGCGCGACGGCTGGCTGATCACCGGTCAGAACCCGCCGTCGAGCGAGGCGACCGCTGAAGCGCTGCTCGAGGCACTCGTCGCCGAGACGGCCGACGCCTAAATCAATGTCCTGAAAACAACATCGCCGCAGCGATCCGATGGATGGCTGCGGCGAATGATTGGTCGGGGAGAGAGGATTCGAACCTCCGGCCCCTGCCTCCCGAAGACAGTGCTCTACCAGGCTGAGCTACTCCCCGACCGGAACCCGCAGAATCCACCGAAGTGGGCGCGGGAGCCAAGGCGAGCGCTCCACTAGCGGGACGCGGAGCGTGACGCAAGCGTGTTGGATCAGCCTTGCAAGACCTGGAGCCAATCGCCGTGGCGGACGAACTTTTCGCGCGGCGCACCGGGGCGCGCGGCTGCCGTTTCCGCCGCTTCGATCGTGCGCCAGTCGGCGTAGCTCGTTGCCTGCACGTCGCGGCTGCACAAAAGAGCGTCGAGCCCTACCCCGCCCGCCTTTGCACCGTCACTTCCCGGCGGGAGTGCGAGGGCAATCTGTTCGGCGACTTCATAGCCGTCGGGGCGGTTGGTCCCGATCGTCCCGGTTGGTCCGCGCCGCGCCCAGCCAACGCAATAAAGCGTCTCGGAAATCTGGCCGTGATCGTTGAGGAATTTTCCGCCCTTGTGATCGTAAGGCACACCCGGAATCATTGGTGACGCATAGCCGATGCACGTCACGACCAGGCTTGCCGGAATTCGATATTCTTCGCCTGTACCGACCGCTCGGCCATCCTCGAGCCGGGTGCGTTCGACCACGACGGCCTCGGCTGCACCACCCCCTTCGATCCGCAATGGCTTGGCGAAAAAGTCGAAGACGATGCGTTTCGCTTTCTCTGCGGGATCAAGGCCGATGAAATCGCGCAGGTGCGCCACCGATTTGGCGAGTCCGCGATCTTCCAGCGCCGAATCTTCGTCGATCGGCGGGAAATCTTCCGGATCGACGATCGGCGCTGCGCGCGCGAGATGGCCGAGTTCGCCCAATTCCTTCGGGGTCATGGCGATCTGATGCGGCCCGCGCCGGCCAAGGATCTGGATCGTCGAAATGTTCGATTCCTGCAGCGCTTCGAGCGCATGGCCGACGATGTCAGATCCATCGAATTCCTCGCGCGTCTTGCTGAGGATTCGCGCGACATCGAGCGCGACATTGCCATTGCCGATCACGACGGCATCACGGCCAGCGAGCGGCGGTGCGAGATCGGCAAAATCGGGATGGCCGTTGTACCAGCCGACGAAGGCTGCCGAACCGACCACGCCAGTCAGATCCTCGCCCTCGATGCCAAGCTTGCGATCGTGCGGTGCGCCGGTGGCAAGAACAACGGCATCGTACAGGTCGACCAGGTCCTCGACCGAAACCGAATCGCCGATGCCGACATTGCCGACGAAACGAACGCCCTCGGTGTCGGCGACCTTATCGTAGCGCTTAGCGACCGCCTTAATCGACTGGTGATCGGGCGCGACGCCAAATCGGATCAGCCCGTAAGGCACCGGCAATTTGTCGATGATGTCGATTTTTGCGCCGTCGCCATAGGCCTTGGCCAGCGCTTCAGCCGTATAAAAACCCGCCGGTCCCGATCCGACGATGGCGAAGTGCCGCATGTTCACCAACTCCCGCTGTTGCGGGATGCAGCCTAGTCGCGCTTGTCCTCAAGCAGCAAGTCGCTGCCCTTCTGTTTCAACATCGCCTCGATCGGTCCGGCAAAAAGCGAGAGAAAGCCCGGCAGCTGAATTCGGCAGTGAACGACGTTTTCATCGACTCCGATTTCGCTCATTACCGATTGGCCCATCGCACCGACGTCGAGCTTCAGCGTGTCGCCTTCCCAGCGACTCGTCACTTCGGCACCGCCGGGAATGTGACTTTCCAGCTTGTGAATGTTGGCCGCGATGCGGCGGCGGGCTTCTTCACGACCAAGCTTGTGCGGCAGGTCGACGTTGATCGGGCGTTGCATGGGAGGAAAGATGCGGGGCCAACGGTTGCTTTTCAATGGCTGGCGCGTTTTCATGTGATGGTGAAGCACATCTTGATCCTGTTGCCCCTGCTACTTTCGCCTGCTGCTGCGGCGTCGGCGAGCGAAGGCTTCCATGCCGCCGCAGAATATGTGACGGCCGGTCAGGACGAACCCGGCTATCGCGCTTGGATCAGCGCGAACCCGGTGCGACCGATACGGGTCAAGGCATTTAACGATTATCTCGTGACGAATGGCGTCGGCGGCGTGGCGCCAACATGGCAGCTGATCCGCACCGCGAGCGATTGGCAGAAATGCGATGAGCAGCCGTTCGAGGTTCCGCCGAACGAACATTGGCCGAATATCGTCCAGGCACTTCGGTACATCGGTGCCTTCATTGAGCCGGTGATCGGCGATGTCGAACCCGTTTCGGCCTACCGCAACCCCTCGCTGAACGTCTGTGCCAAGGGTGCCGCCACATCGACCCATTTGACTGGCGGCGCGATCGACATGGTGCCGACGAAGCCGGTGGCCCGTGAAGCGCTGATGGAAAGTCTGTGCCGGGTCCAGCTTGCCAAGGGCTCATGGAACGGCATCGGCCTCGGCTTCTACAAGGGGCTGCGCTTCCACATCGATGCACGCAAAGTTCGCGAATGGGGAACGGCGGGCGCCTCCGGCGGCTATGGCTGCGCATCCGTTCTTCGCGAAGGCGCCCTGCCTTTTGTCGAGCCGGCACCCAATACAGTGGCGGTCGCACCAGCGATGGCGACGCACTAGGGGCTTGTGTTAGAGCGCTAACACACCACATGGTTGGTTGAACGAGGGGCTTTTATGGACTTTGAAAAACTCACCGACCGCGCCCGCGGGTTCCTGCAGGCAGCCCAGACCATTGCGGTGCGCGAACATCATCAGCGCATTACGCCTGCCCATTATCTTAAAGCCTTGCTTGATGACGAACAGGGCATGGCCGCCGGGTTGATCGACGCGGCGGGCGGCGATTCCAAGGCAGCGCGGCGCGCCGTGGATGCGCTTGTGGCGAAGCAGCCGAGCGTGACGGGCGGCGGCGCGACCAGCGCACCGGGTGTCGACGGCGACCTTCTGCGTGTGCTCGACAAGGCACAGGAAATAGCGACCAAGGCGAACGACAGCTATGTCACGGTCGAGCGCATCCTGCTGTCTTTCGCATTGGCCAAGGGCACCGCGGAGGGCGACGCGCTCGCGAATGCCGGGCTGACGCCGCAAAACCTGAATGCCGCGATCGAGAAATTGCGCGGTGGCCGGACGGCGGACACGCAGGGCTCGGAAGATCGTTACGAGGCGCTGAAGAAATATACCGTCGACCTTACGCAACGGGCGCGCGACGGGAAGCTGGACCCGGTAATCGGGCGCGACGAGGAAATCCGCCGGACCATTCAGGTTCTTGCTCGGCGTACTAAGAACAATCCTGTGCTGATCGGCGAGCCGGGCGTCGGCAAGACGGCGATCGCCGAAGGACTTGCCCTGCGTATCGCGAATGGCGACGTGCCCGACGGACTGAAAGATCGCAAATTGCTGTCGCTCGACATGGGCGCGATGATTGCGGGTTCCAAATATCGCGGCGAATTCGAGGAACGACTCAAGGGCGTGATCGACGAAGTGAAGGAATCGGCGGGCGCGATCATCCTGTTCATCGACGAAATGCACATGATCGTCGGCGCTGGCAAAACCGAAGGCTCGATGGATGCCGGCAATCTGCTCAAGCCGGCGCTGTCGCGCGGCGAATTGCATGTCATCGGCGCCACCACGCTCGACGAATATCGCAAGCATGTCGAAAAGGACGCTGCGCTGGAGCGGCGGTTCCAGCCGGTATTCGTCGGCGAGCCGACCGTGGAGGACACCATCTCCATTCTCCGCGGGCTGAAGGAGAAATACGAACTTCATCACGGCGTTCGGATCACCGACGGCGCGATCGTCGCATCGGCGACGCTTAGCAATCGCTACATCTCCGATCGATTCCTTCCCGACAAGGCGATCGACCTGATGGACGAAGCGGCGAGCCGGATCCGGATGGAGGTCGAATCGAAACCCGAAGAGATCGAAAACCTCGATCGCCGAATCATCCAGCTGAAGATCGAACGCGAAGCACTGAAGAAGGAAAGCGACGAGGCCTCGAAGGACCGACTTGGCAAGCTTGAAGGCGAACTCGCCAACCTCGAGCAGCAATCGAGCGAGCTGACCCAGCGCTGGCAGGCCGAGAAGGAAAAGATCAGCGCGGAGGCCGAATTAAAGGCGCAGCTTGACGCCGCCCGGATCGAGCTTGAGCAAGCCCAGCGCGGCGGCGATCTCGCGAAGGCCGGGGAGCTGCAATATGGCCGAATCCCCGATCTCGAAAAAAAGCTCGAGGACGCGGCGCACGCTTCAAAGGGCGCGATGCTCCGCGAGGAAGTGACCGACCAGGACATTGCCTCCGTCGTCAGCCGCTGGACCGGAGTTCCGGTCGAACGGATGATGGAGGGAGAGCGCGAAAAGCTGCTGAACATGGAGCAGGCGATCGGCGCACGCGTAATCGGGCAGGAGCAAGCGGTGAAGGCGGTCAGCGCCGCCGTCCGGCGCGCCCGTGCCGGATTGCAGGATCCCAATCGTCCGCTTGGCTCGTTCCTGTTCCTCGGCCCGACCGGGGTCGGCAAGACCGAACTGACCAAGGCATTGGCCGGTTTCCTGTTCGACGATGACAGCGCGATGGTCCGCATCGATATGTCCGAGTTCATGGAAAAACATGCGGTCGCCCGGTTAATCGGCGCACCGCCCGGCTATGTCGGGTACGAGGAAGGCGGCGTGTTGACCGAAGCAGTCCGCCGACGTCCCTACCAAGTCGTGTTGTTCGACGAGGTCGAGAAGGCCCACGCCGATGTGTTCAACATCCTTCTCCAGGTGCTTGACGATGGAAGACTGACCGACGGCCAAGGACGAACGGTCGATTTCTCGAACACGCTGATTATCCTGACATCGAATTTGGGAAGCCAGTATCTGGCCCAGCTGGGCGAGGATGAACCGGCGGAGAAGGTCGAGAATGAAGTCATGGACGTCGTCCGCGGCCACTTCCGACCAGAATTCCTCAATCGTCTCGACGAAATCATCCTGTTCCATCGATTGTCTTCAATCCACATGGGGCCGATCGTCGATATCCAGGTTGCACGGCTCGGCAAGTTGCTCGCCGATCGAAAGATCACGCTGAACCTGACCGATGCCGCGCGAACATGGATCGGGCGGGTGGGCTACGACCCGGTCTATGGCGCACGTCCGTTGAAACGCGCGGTGCAGAAATATCTGCAGGATCCTTTGGCCGACGCCATTCTTGCGGGGACCGTGAAGGACGGCAGCACCGTCAACGTCGATGAAGGCGATGGCGGGTTGGTCCTGACGCCCGCCTGATCGGAGAGGAATCAAGCCTTTACGCCTTGGCATTGGCGCGGCATGGTCGCGTTCGACCAAGCGTTTGGGGAGGGATGGTTATGAATAGGAAATCGACCGTCGGACTGGCGACCATCATCGCTGCCAGCATGTTGACCGCTGGTGCCACCGCGAAGGACAAGCCGGCACAGGGTCCAGCACCGAAAATCTTCACCGACGTTACCGATTGCCGCGGCATCGCCGACAATGTCCAGCGCCTCGCTTGCTACGACCGCACGGTCGGTACGTTGGCAACAGCCCAAGAAGCAAAGGACCTTTATGTCGCCGACAAGGAAACCATGCGTGAAACGCGCAAGGGGTTGTTCGGATTCAACTTGCCGCGCGTAAAGCTGTTCGAGAACGACGACCTTGGCGACGATGTGAAATCGATCGAAACGACGATCAAGTCGGTGGGCGCGGGGAGCAAGGGCTACATCTTCGTGCTCGAAGATGGCGCACGCTGGGCGCAGACCGATAGCGCCTACATGGACAAGCCGAAGGCGGGCTCCAAAATCCGCATCCGCCGTGCCGCGCTGGGCAGCTTCATGGGAAGCATCGACGGCAAGGTCGGTTTCCGGATCGAACGCCTGAACCAGTAGGAAGCGGGCACGGGCCGCGGTCGCATCCATGCTCAATCCCGTCCAGGTCAATGCTCATCTGCAAAAAGCGCAAAGCCTCGCGCAGTCCGGACGTATGCGTGAGGCTTATGCGCTGCTGGCGCCATTGCGGCTCGCCATCGATCGCAATGGTGGCGCCCTTCGTCTCTATGCGCTCACGGCGCAGCAATCGGGTCAGACCGACACCGCGATTGATGCTCTGAAAAGAATCGTGCAGATCGAACGGGAGCCGCCGGAAATTCTTGGCGCGCTGGCCGACACTTTGGGGACGGCGGGACGATATGGGGAAGCTTACACCTATTGGTCCCGCCTGGTCGCGAAACAACCCGGCGCGATTGATGCGCACCTCAACCGGTCAATTACTGCCGATCAGGCAGGCCGCCACGACGACGCAGTTCGTGCCGCCGAAGAAGGATTGGCGCGGGCACCGGGACATGGCCAACTTCTCGCTGCCAAGGCTACTGCACTGCGCAAGGCAGGCCGGGTCCCCGAAGCAGTTGATGCATTTGCAGCAGCCGTCGTTGCCGACCCTAATCGCGCGCTCACCCGTTACAATCAGGCCGTCACGCTGCGCGTAGCCTGCCGTTACGATGAGGCATGCGAGGCGTATGCCGAAGCCGAGAGACTGGGCACGAAAGGGTCGGCTCTCCAATCGAATTGGGCGGCAGCGGCACTCGAGGCGGGACGCGTCGACGAGGCGGCAGAGCGCTACCGTGCAGCCTTGGACTTGCAGCCCGGGCACGATGAAGCCCGGCGAGGGCTGACCCGCTTGCTGATCGAATACCGAGGAGGAGCAGCCGCCTTCGCGCATTATGAGGCAGCGGCTCGCGCAACCAATCTTTCGTCCACCTGGGCCGAATATCAACTTGCCTTGCTGTCCAACAAGAAATTCGAGCAAGCGGCCGCCGTCGGCCGCGAAGCAATTTCGATCCTTGGGACGCGACCCGATCTTGCTCCGCGGCACGCTGTTTGCCGAAGGAATTACCGGCGATGCAGTAGCACCGCTGGAAGAATTGAATCGCATGGCGCCGATGTATCGCGATGATGCGATGGGCCTAATTGCGCGCGCGCAACTCGCCTTGCGCGCCCATCGCGCTGAGGAATGCGCGGCACGAAGTCTGGAATATTGTGCGTCCCAACCGAGCGAGCAAAGCGGCTGGACCCTTCTCACACTGGCGTGGCGGATGCTCGACGATCCGCGTGAGCATTGGCTGTGCGATTACGAACGACTGGTCATGCCCGTTGACGTTCCGCCGTGTGACGGCACGTTGGACCCGGCTGCCTACGCCAGGGTAGTCGCCGCCGCGCTCGACCCGCTGCACATGACCCTTGCCGAACCCGGTGACCAGTCCCTGCGCCATGGGACGCAGACCAGCGGCGAACTCTTTGCCAGGCCTGACCCCGAAATTCAGCGCTTTCGCGAAGCGGTGATTACCGCGGCGACGGAATGCGATCGCATCACTTCCGGACGACGCCGAACACCCGTTTCTTGGACGAAAAAGCGATGGCCTGACGATCAACGGCAGTTGGTCGGTGCGGCTCAAGGGCGGCGGCGGTCATCATGTCCCGCATTTCCATGGCCACGGCTGGATGAGCTCCGCATATTATGCGCGGCTTCCCAGCGCCGACGACGACGCGCGAAACCGGCATGAAGGATGGATTGAATTTGGTCGGTCGCCGGACATGTTCAAGTTGGATTTCGAGCCCCGGCGGATCGTCGAGCCGAAAGAAGGGCGCCTCGTCCTGTTTCCGTCATTTCTGTGGCACGGAACCGTTCCGTTTTCTGCAGGCCACGGCGACCGACTGACGGCGGCCTTCGACTACCTTCCACGCTAATTGCTCGCCAGGAGCTGGCGACGTCATCGACTGGTTGGTGACAGCGCTAAGTCCCTTTCCGCGGCCTATCCTGACAGTCACAAAGCACACAAAAAAGCGGCGGGAGATTGCTCTCCCGCCGCCAGTTTTTATCCGATCGAAGGATCGATGATTACATCTTAACCTTCGCTGCGATCGTGAAGTAACGACCGATGATGACCGGGTTCCAGTAGGAGACGTCGGTGCCGCCTTCGGCGAAGAAGCCGCCAACGGTCTTACGAGCCTTCTGGTTGAACAGGTTGTTCACGATACCGGTCAGTTCGAAGTTGTCGCCAATCTTCTTACGCAGCGACAGATCGAAGTAGCTGAGACCTGGGACCTTCGGAGCGCAATCGTCGCCGATGTCGCAGAAGCCCAAATCCTCAACCGACGACTGCCAGTTCCAACGCATCTGGGCAGTGAACGAGTCACTGTCATAAGCGACGGTCAGGGTCGACTTCCATTCCGGGAACGTACCACCGATGCCGCCGAAGCCACCACCAGAGTAGTTGGTACCACCACCGAAATCGATCACGTCGAGCCAGCTGATCAGCTCCTGCACGCGCAGGCGGCCCGGGATGCCGAGGCCGAGATCAGCGAACGGAACGACGAAGTTCAGGGCGCCATCGACACCGCTGGTCTTGTACGTACCGCCGTTTGCACGACCGGTGTTCACCGCAAGGATTTCACCGGTGATGTTGCTACGCGTGATGCGTGCGCAAGCTGCCGGATCGCCATTGCCGTAGCACTGGTTGATGTAGAAGCCAGCGCCCTGGGTGATGATGATGTCGTCGATCGTGATGTTGTAATAATCGACGGTTGCCGAAAGACGGCCGAGGCCGAGGTTCGGGGTCAACACCGCACCGATGGTGTAGGTCTTCGCGGTTTCAGCCGCCAGATCGGTCGAACCGAATGCGAAGGCCTGGACCTGCGCGTTCGCCTGCTGGAAGCCGGTGTAGTTGATCGCAGGTGCCTGCGCCTGGCAGATTGCAAGAGCAGAGGGCGAACGACCTGGCGAGTCGTTGCAGGGGTCGACGTAGGACGGGAAGCCCTGGTCGCCATTCTGGAACAATTCGACAATCGACGGCGCACGAGCCGCTTTGTTGTAGATCGCGCGGAACTTCAGCCAATCGACCGGCGCCCACTGAGCACCAAGCTTCCAGTTGAAGAGACCGCCAACCGACGAATAGTCGGAATAGCGAGCGCCACCTTCGATCGACAGTTCGTGGAAGAACGGCATGTCAGCAAGGATCGGAACACGGGCTTCGCCGTAGATTTCCTTGATGTTGACCTTGCCGCTCTGGTTCTGAACTGCGTTGAAGCCGTAGATGTTACCCGTGCGCTGGGCATCATCGACAACTACCGAACCACGATCGGTGCGGACTTCCGCACCAACGGCGATACCAAGCGGACCGGCCGGAAGTTCGATCAGGTTGCCGGTGATGTTACCGGCGAGACGAACCTGGTCGAACTGGCGACGTTCCTGGGTATCTACAACCACAAAGCCGAGCATCGGGCCTGAGAGCGTGTTCGGACCGAAGATGTCGATCGGGACACAACCCGGGAGCGAGCCCAGCGGGCAGTTGTTGAGGCCCTGGGTCACCGCAGTCGCGTTGATGTTACCCTTGGCTTCGATGTTCGCCACCGTCTTGCCGTAGCTGGCCGTCAGATCCCAGTTGAAGCCTGCCGTCAGCGGACCCGAAAGGGTGCCGCGGAGAGTGGCGTTCTTCGAGTTGTAGATGCCGATACGCGGACCGGTCTCGAAGAAACGACGGTTGTACACGAACGGAGCTGCCGGGTTCGGGCGGCTGTTGAGGGCCGCCAGAAGATCTGGGTGGCACGAAACCGCACCGCAAGCACCGCCATTGACGATGTAAGCGCTGTTTGCCGGAACGATCAGGCTGGTTGCCGGCGTTGGCGCCAGGTTCACCGTCTGCGACGAGTCGACATAGTTCGCGATTACCTTCAGGCGGATCGCATCCGTGATGTCGTAACGCGCCGTCGTCGCAATCCCGAAGCGGGTGTACGGCGTGACGAGATAGTTCTGCGTGTTGAAGTTATAACGGCTCGAGCCCACCGAACGGTCGGCGAACTGGCAGAGGCCGGTAGAGCCGGTTCCAACGTTACGCGGGGTCAGCTGGCCTGCGTCGTTGAACGACAGGTTGCCGCCATTGACTGCACCACCAGCGACGCCGTCGCAGTTGGTGTCGGTGTTACCCGCACCGAACGTGCCCGGCAGAAGCGCTGCAAGACCCGTGAACGGGTTGGCAGGGTTGCTTGCAATCCAGCCCCAAGGCGGAGTTGCCGAACCACCCGATGCGAAAACGCCGACGGAACCGTTCGCGCCGAACTGGCTCGAATAAGCACTGGCCGGGGTCAGGTGATCGGGAACGAACAGCTTCAGGTCGCCCGTGACGCTGTTGTAGTCGTAATAGACAACACCGGCATCGCGGGTGACGTCACGATCGCCCTGACCAATGGCATCACGAGTGTAGTAGCTCGCGAAGAAGGTCATGTTGCCGCGGTCGTCGCCGAAGTTGCCGCCCAGGAGGCCCTGGATGTTGAACGTCGATCCGTCGCCATGTTCAGAGATGCCGTACTGCGACGACACTTCGAGGCCCTCAAAATTGTCCTTGAGGATGAAGTTGACGACGCCGGCCATGGCGTCCGAACCGTAAACCGCCGATGCGCCGCCGGTGACGACGTCAACGCGTTCGATCAGGCCAGCCGGGATGGTGCCGATGTCGACAACGCCGGTGGTCGACGAGGCCGGGACGCGCTCGCCGTCGACGATGATCAGGGTGCGCTGCGGACCGAGACCACGAAGATCGAGGGTCGAGAAGTCTTCACCGCCCTGGTTGTTCGACGTGCGGGTGTTGCCCGGAATCAGCTGCGGAAGCTCGTTGAGCAGCGTTTCGACGGTGACCGTACCGGTCAGTTCGAAGGTTTCTGCACTGACGGTCGTGACCGGGCTCGGAGCCTCGAGGTCAGGACGCGCGATGCGCGAACCGGTGATGACGATCGCGTCATCCGAATCGGCCTGCGCTTCGGTGCCAGCAACAACAGGCTGCTCTTCGGCGGCCGGCTGGGTTTCATTCGACGCATCCTGCGCCATGGCCGGCGATGCGATAAACGCACCGGCGCCAAAAATCGCGAGAGCCTGCCAGGCGGCAGTCGCACGCAGATTGGACTTCCTCATTTTAATCTCCCGAATCGGGGCGCCTGATTCCAAACGCCTCTGGTTCGCGGGCGTAATCCACCCCCACGTAAGGTCCGTTTAGCTTGGAATGGGGGCTGCCTGTCCAGCGTTCAGAAGCGAGCGTGCAGCTTTTGTTAATGTGGTGTGACAGTGGGGACACACATGTTTCGACACACTTTTCCGGTCGTTCAGCGTCCCTTGGGCGATGCACTTTCCGCCGCGACGCTGGCGGCCGCATCGACGTAAGCTTCTTGTCGCGTAACGCTCCAGTAGCGCAATTCTTCGAGCGCAATCTCCTGCCCGGTGTGTGCACAGCGGACGAAGTCACCCGTCGAGAGCAGACGAAATGTGCCGTCCAGATAATGAAGCCGAGCTTCGCGCCCGCTTCCCTTCATGAGCATCAATCGTCTCCCTTCGCGTCGTCGAACAGGCCCGGCTGGACAGTTGCCGCGTTGCGCTTGCGGGTCGAGAGATAGTCATTCGACTTGCCGCGCTCAAGCGATCGGGCAGAGCGAACCCTCTACGACGACGTCGACGACGCCATCGGCGAACCGCAGCGCCAGGGCCGCCGCCCCGCGCGCATCCGCGGCGTTAATGATGGTATGTCCGGCGCGATCGGTGACCCTGACAAAGCCACGCCGCAGCGGGCGCTCCGGATGCGCCAGTTCGATAAGCCGCCAGATATCGGCGAGTCTCTGCCGGGCATGGCTGATGCGTTGCGTGACGAGCGGGGAGCGCAGGCGCGGCGCCGTCGTCTGGAAATCGGCACGGGCATGCGCGGCGCGTTGCGCCAGCGCACGCGGCAAGCGCGACGCCGGTTCGGCTAGCCGGCGCGCAACCGGCTCGAACAGGGTCTGCGGGCTCGGCCAGCGCTCCGCGGCGAGCGAGAGACGCTCGGCCCCGCGCGCGACCTGGCGCATCAGCGCATCGCTGGCCCGGCCACCGAGATTGTCGGTCGCCGCGGCAAGGTCCAAAAGCACCGGGACCGCCATTTCGGCGGCGGCGGTCGGGGTCGGCGCACGGCGGTCCGATGCGAAGTCGATCAATGTCGTGTCGGTTTCATGGCCGACGGCGCTGATCAGCGGGATCGGCGATTCGGCGGCGGCGCGTACCACTGCTTCTTCGTTGAAAGCCCAAAGATCCTCGATCGATCCTCCCCCGCGCGCGACGATCAGCAGGTCAGGAGGGGTGGGCAGCAGGGCAAAGCCGCGAATCGCGGCGGCGACCTTTTCGGCTGCCCCTTCCCCTTGCACGGGAACTGGCCAGACAATGACATGCGTCGGGCATCGATCGGCAAGGCGATGAAGGATGTCGCGAATGACCGCTCCGGTTGGCGAAGTGACGACGCCGATCGTTCGCGGCATGAACGGCAGGCGGCGCTTGCGGGCTTCATCGAACAGCCCTTCCGCAGCAAGCACCCGGCGACGCTTGTCGAGCAACGCCATCAGCGCGCCCTCGCCCGCCAGTTCGAGCTTATCGACGACGATCTGGTATTTCGAACGTCCGGGATAGGTGGTGAGCTTGCCTGTCGCGATCACTTCGACGCCGTCTTCGGGCGCGAAGGCCAGACGCCCCGCCTGCCCGCGCCACAATACGGCGTCGATCACCGCGCTGTCGTCCTTCAGCGCGAAATAGCAATGGCCTGAGCTGTGCCGTTTCCACCCCGAAACTTCGCCGCGCACCCGGACGTGGGAGAATGACTGTTCGACGGTTCGTTTCAGCGCACCCGACAATTCGCCGACCGAAAGCGGCGGCGAATTGTCGCCGGACGCGACCTTCGCTAACAGTCCCGAACTGGCGTCATCGGATCCGGGGTTTGGAGAATTCATGAACATCCTGCTGCTTGGTTCGGGCGGGCGCGAAGATGCGCTGGCATGGCGACTAAGGCAATCGCCGAGCTGTGAACGATTGATCGCTGCGCCGGGTAATCCGGGCATTGCCAGATGGGCAAGCTGCGTGACGATCGACCCCGCAGATCCGGACGCCGTTGTCGCGCTTGCAAAGGCGGAAGACATCGACCTGGTCGTGGTTGGTCCCGAAGCGCCGCTCGTCGCGGGCGTTGCCGATGCGTGCCGCGCCATTGGCATTTCGGTATTCGGGCCTTCGGCCGCCGCCGCGCAGCTTGAAGGAAGCAAGGGATTCACCAAGGATTTGTGCTCGCGTTTCGCCATTCCGACTGCTGCTTATGTCCGGACCGAAAAAATGTGCGAAGGACTTGAGGCGCTCGATCGGTTTTCGATTCCCGTCGTCGTCAAGGCGGACGGTCTCGCCGCCGGCAAGGGCGTCACCGTCGCAATGACGCGCACCGAGGCGGAAGATGCGATCAGGGCGGCAGGCGATGGCCCGCTGGTGATCGAGGAATTTCTCGAGGGCGAAGAAGCGAGTCTGTTCGCATTGGTCGATGGCGACCGTGCCGTCGTGCTTGCCAGTGCGCAGGACCACAAGAGGGTCGGCGAAGGCGATGTCGGGCCCAACACCGGCGGCATGGGCGCTTATTCGCCGGCACCAGTTCTGACGCCCGACCTCGAGGCACAAGCGATGCGCGAGATCGTCGAACCGACCGCGCGAGCAATGGCGGCGGAGGGAATGCCGTTCAACGGCGTTCTTTACGCTGGCCTGATGCTGACGTCGGAAGGTCCCAAATTGATCGAATATAATGTCCGCTTCGGCGACCCCGAATGCGAAGCAATCATGCCCCGCATCCCCGGAGATTTTGCGGCCTTGCTCCGAGATGTCGCGAAAGGCGCTGCATTCGACGCGCCGGCGTTGATTGCAGATCACGTCATGACGGTGATCATCGCTGCGCGCGGCTATCCCGGCACGCCCACATCGGGTGGGCAGATCACCGGTCTCGAATCGGCTGAACAAGGCGGCGCGATTGTCTTCCAGAGTGGCACCGCGAGGAGGGGCGATCATCTGGTCGCTAGCGGTGGCCGCGTGCTGGCCGTCACGGCGCGCGGGGAAACGCTGGGCGTGGCGCGCACGCGGGCATATGCTGCAATCGATCAAATCGATTTCGCGGACGGTTTTTGCCGTCGCGACATCGGCAGTCGGGAATTGGAGCGATCCGCATGAAACCATATGCCGCCATCTTCATCGGGCTGGCCGCAACGGTCGCCGCGACGGCAGCCTGGCATGGGCCTGGTGGCGCCGGAAAGACGGTGACCGACCGGATCGAACGAGACACCAGAGCGATGCTCGATCGTTACGAAATGCAGGCGATCGGTGCAAAGGCGCAGCGCGATCCACTGGCGCGTCGCATCATCCTGTCCGGGTCCGGCGACGATTTTCAACGGGCGGAGATGGTCCGTTATACCGAGCGGATGCCAGGCGTGGGCGAGGCGCGCTGGTCACGATTCAAAAGCTATTTCACGCACCCCCTGCCGTTGCTCCTCGAGGCGCTGATCCTCAGCTTGAGCGCATTCGGAGTCGGGCTGGTGATTGCGTACGGGCTGTTCGCGCGGCGGGAGTCAGAAGAATGATGCTGATGCTTGGAATTTATTGGCCGGTGGGTGTGACTGGTCTGGCAATCGGGCTGCTTTCGGGCATGCTCGCGTTTCGCGGCTGGCGTCGGAGGAAAGTGAAATGAGTGAGCTCGATCTCAATGTCGTTTTTGCCGTGGTCGGCGCGGTTGTCGTTTTGCTCGTGCTGTTCCTGTTGCTTCGACCAAAGCAGAAAATCCGATTGGGCGAGACCGAAATCAAGCGTCCGCACATGGTCGCTACGAAAGACGTGAAGGTCCCGACACTCGGCGTTGTCACGACGGAGCGCGAAAAGATTGCAGTCCATGCCAAGGATGCGACCCATGTCGGGCCAGCCGATGATCTGACGACGCTCAAGGGTGTCGGACCGAAACTGGCCGGCCTTCTGGCGGCACACGGACTGACCCGTTACGACCAGATCGCTTCCCTTAGCCCATCGCAATTGGCCGAACTGGACAATTTGCTAGGTGCATTTCGCGGCCGCCTGACACGAGATCGGATCGTCGAGCAGGCCGACTATCTCGCACGGGGCGACCGCGATGCGTTCGAACAGAAGTTCGGAAGATTATAGATCAAGTGCCGATGAGTACCTCGGTGCCTACCTTGGTTTCACGGAAGAGCTTCGCCGCGAATTTCTCCGGCAGTCGCACGCAACCGTGTGAGGCCGGACGACCGGGATTGAACCCGGCGTGGAGTGCAATCCCGTAATCGTCGAGGCGCTGCATGAACGGCATCGGCGCGTTGTTGTAGGTTCTCGAGTGATGCATCGGCTTCTTCATCTGGATCGGGAAGATGCCGGTTGGCGTATCCTTGCCCGGCTTGCCGCTGGAGACCGTCGATACCGCGACGAGTTCGTCACCCTTGTATAGATACGCCATCTGCTCATCGAGCGAGATGATGACGCGAGCCTCTCCCTCGGCATCCGCATCGGCATCCCAAAGATACTGACCTGGCTTGAGTTCCTTTTGACCCCACTTGGCGATCATGTCTTCGCGGGCGGCGTCGGCAGCCCGGGCTGCCGCCATTTTGGCTTCCGGCGTTTCGGTCCAGGTCTGTGCAAAGCTGGGAGTGGCGAGCGCAAGCATCCCCGACGCCGCCAGCGCAAGTGCTAGCTTCTTCATGTCAATAGATCCGCGTGTTGTTTGTCGTTTCGCAGGAATCAATCCGTAGCGATGCGTCAAGTTCCACTGGGTTGTCTTTTGGGACTTATCGGTAACGACTCCCATAAGAAAAGGCCCGCTGGATTTCTCCAGCGGGCCCGATCTTTTTCCGGATGACTGGCGAACCAGTCATTCCGTCGCTGCTTAACCGCGCTCCGGTTCCGGCGGCGGCGGCGGCGGCGGCGGCGGCGGCGGGCAAGCCTCGGTCGCCAGGATCACCGATCCGTCCGGGCACGTCTGCGTCTCGGGCGGAGGCGGAGGCGGCGGGGGCGGTGGCGGCGGCGGCGGCGGCGGCGGCGGCGGAGCGGCGAAGTTGTAGACGAGGCTCAGCAGGAGGCTGTGCGAACGGAAACGACCGTCGAAGTTCTCCGTGAATTCGCCGTCGTTGTACGTTTCGAAGTCGAGCTTCGAAACGTTGAAAAAGCGATACTTCAGGCCAAGGTCGATGTTCGGCGTGATCGACTTGCGAATGCCGGCAATAATTTGCCAAGCAATCGAACCGTCGCTCTCGCTGAAGCCAACGCCCCCGAGACCGGCGACCGAATCGACGTTATACTTGACGCGAGCCCAACCGGCACCGGCACCGAGGTAGCCGCTCCAGCCGTCTTCGTCGCCGAAGTCGAACAGGATGTTGCCCATGATCGACAGAACGCTGACCTTGCCATCGACGTCGTACGGCTGGGTCGGGTTGGTCGTCGGGACGTAGAATTCATCGATCTGGACTTCGTCGAGCGACGCACGCTTGTAGCCGAGTTCGGCCTCAGCGCGGACGACACCGAAATCATAACCTGCGATCAGGTCGACATCGAAGCCGATCTTGTGATCGATGGTGAGCGCGTCGCCAACATCAAGAATCGTGCCGTTCGGGCCATCATAGTTGTAGTCGAGATTCGTGTCCTCAACCAGCATCAGGCCGCCTTCAATGCCGACATAAGTCGACTTGTCGCGGGCCAAGGCCGGCGAGGTCAGCGCAGCGGCTGCCACAGCGGCAAGCAAATAATTACGCATGCGGACTCCCCTTATTTGCACCAGGAATGGTGCGGATCCGACGCCTCCTATACCGTAAAGTTCCGGGATAGGAACGGCCCCAACTCGTTTTCAGGGGACGGCGTTGCAAGTTTGACACACCCCGCGAAAGTCGGGGAAATCCGCCGCTAGCCGACCTGCTGGCCGGACTTCGCACGTTTCTTTCGACCTGCCAGCAGCTTGTCGATTTTCCGACCATCCATGTCGACAACCTCGAAACGCCAGTTCTCGAACTGGAATGCCTCCCCGGTCTCGGGGATATGGCGCAAGATTTCCAGCGCGAAGCCTGCGACCGTCGAGAAGTCACGATCGGACGGAAGCCCGATCCCGAGTTGGTCTTCCAGGACGTCGGCATTGGCCGCGCCGGAGACGAGCCATGTGCCATCTTCCCGCTCGACGCACGGAGGATCCTCGTCGAATTCCATGTCGTTGGCGAACGCCCCAGCAAGCGCAGCGAGGATCGACCCCGGCGTCACGATTCCATCGAGATGGCCATATTCGTCATGAACGAGCGCCAGCGGGACTTCGGCAGCGCGGAGCACCGCGATCGCGTCCATCGCGTCCATCACGTCAGGGATGATCGGAGCAGTCTTCGCCATCGCCTCGAGGTCGAGCGGGCGACCTTCCAGGACGGCGAGCAGAAGCTCGCGGGTAGAGACGACGCCGACGATTTCCTCGACCGATCCGCGGGCGACCGGGATTCGGCTGTGTGGGGTTTCCTTCAACGCTTCGCGAATCTCGTCCCGTGACGAGGCGATGTCGATCCAGTCGATCTCGGTGCGCGGAGTCATCACTTCGCGAACTGGCCGGTCAGCCAGCCGGACAATGCCCGAAATGATCGCGCGCTCATTCTCCTCGAGGACGCCCGAGGTATGCGCTTCGGCCACGACCAGATGAAGCTCTTCGGCGGTGACGACGTTCTTGCTCTCGCGCTCAAGGCCGAGAAGCTTGAAGATGCCGGCACTGGTCAGGTCGAGCAACCAGCCAAACGGCGCCGTGACCTTGGAGAGCAGCACCATCGGCCGGGCCATCAAAGCCGCAATCGTCTCGGGAGTTCGTAGCGCAAATTGCTTCGGTACCAACTCGCCGATAATCAAGCTGGCGTACGTCGTCATCACGATGACCAGCCCGAAACCAAGCGTCCCGGCGGTTTCCGGCGGCACGCCCAGCAGGACCAGCCGCTGGCCAACCGGTTCGCCAAGGCTGGCGCCCGAATAGGCGCCGGCAAGAATTCCGATAAGCGTAATGCCAATCTGGACGGTGGAGAGAAAGCGGCCAGGCTCCGATGCCAGCTTCAAGGCGGCTCGCGCCCCCTTGCTGCCCGCCTTGGCCATCGCCTTCAAACGGGCCTCGCGTGCGGAGACGATCGCCAGCTCGCTCATCGCGAACACGCCGTTGAGCGCGACCAGAGCGAGGATCAGGACGACGTCGAGCCAGGGGAAGGGGAGCAGGTTTGCGCTCATTATCGTTGGAACCTCTAGCGCCAACACTGGCTAACGGACAAGCGGTTCGCGAATGCCGGTATCAGGAACTTTCGAACTACGGGCCGGTTGATGGCCGCGAACCTCTTCAAATCAGGAGCCTACCAATGTTCAACAAGAACCGCGCCATCTCGGCTGCGGCCGTTCTGATGACGGCCACCGCATGCACCACCGACCCCTACACCGGCCAGCGCAAGATTTCGAATGCTGCCGTGGGCGCAAGCGTCGGCTTGCTCGGCGGATACCTGCTGGGCGACATCGTCGGCGGCCGCAGCGACCGTACCGAGAAGATCGCGGGCGCTGGCATCGGCGCAATCGCGGGCGGTGCAGTTGGCTATTATATGGATCGCCAGGAAGCCGAGCTTCGCCGCCAGACGGCCGGCACCGGCGTCGAAGTGATGCGCCAGGGTGACGACCTTGTCCTTCGCATGCCCTCGAACGTCACGTTCGATACCAACGACACGGCGATCAAGCCGCAGTTCAATGCCGTTCTCGACGACGTCGCGCGGACGTTGACCAACTATAACCAGAGCTACATCGACGTGCTCGGCCACACCGACACGACGGGCAGCGACGCATACAACCTGGACCTGTCGGAGCGTCGCGCCCAGTCGGTTGCAGGCTATCTGTCATCGCATGGCGTCGCGTCGGCCCGAATGGCCACCCGCGGCTACGGCGAGAGTGCGCCACTCTACAATCCGGACGATACTGAGGCGAAGAAGGCCGCCAATCGCCGGGTCGAAATCAAGGTCGTTCCCTTCAAGGGCTAACGACGGGCAGCGAAGAAGTCGCGAAGCATGCTCGCGGCTTCTTCCTCGCCAATTCCAGACACGATTTCGGGGCGGTGGTGACACGTGGGTTGCGCGAAGATGCGCGGCCCATGGATTACCCCGCCCCCTTTTTCATCCTCGGCAGCGAATACGATTCGCGCGATCCGCGCCAAACCTGCTGCAGCCGCGCACATCGGACATGGCTCAAGGCTGACCCACAACGTCGCTTCGTCCAGACGCGATGTCTCAAGTGCCGCGCCGGCGGCGCGCAACGCCACCATTTCAGCATGAGCCGTCGGGTCGAAACTAGTCCGCATGTCGTTGCCACCCTCGCCGACGATACGACCTCCCACCGTCACGACGGCGCCGACCGGCACTTCGCCCCGCGCAGCCGCTGCGGCCGCAAGGTCGAGCGCGCGTCGCATCGGCGGCGGCAGTGGAATCATCGTCATCGAAGGCTGCCAATCGGGATTGTGTCGTTTGCCAGCTTACTGAGCGTTGGTGACCGGCTCGGCCGTATTCGCCGGCGGATTGACCTGAACGCTCGGCACTTTGACCGTGACATCCTTCGGCTTGGTGCCGACCGAAACAGTTCCGGTCTGGACTTCGAACTTCGGGGCTTGGCCGCCGGTTGCCGTCACGCCGTCTGAACTCGTCGAGATCACGGGCGCCTTGGCGGGCCGGATCTGGTTGATGTCGACGAGCCCGGTTGCGACCGCGGCAATCAGCGCGAGAACGGCGATGATGAGGAAAAGAAAAATATTACGCATGATGGCACTCCCTGTTGAATATCTTTCTCGCTCTCTTCCTGCTAATGCATCCAACAGGCAAGCTCTGCCTCTCTTTTCGAGGGGCTAAAGGTTGACGAATGGCGGTCCCGAAGCTATCGGGCCGCGCTTTGAAGGGCGCTTTATGCGCTCACCATTTAATCAGGACGAAACACCATGTCGCGGGTTTGCGAGCTGACCGGCAAGGGCCGGCAGGTGGGAAACAATGTTTCTCACGCCAATAACAAGACGAAGCGCACGTTCCTTCCGAACCTGCAGAACGTCACCCTGATGTCGGATGCGCTCGAGCGCAGCGTCAAGCTGAAGGTTTCGACCCACGGCTTGCGCTCGGTCGAACATGTCGGCGGCCTGGATAACTGGCTCGCCAAGACCGGCGAAGACAAGCTCAGCCTGCGCGTTCGCAAGCTGAAGCGCGAAATCTCGAAGAAAGCTTCGGCCCAGGCCTAAGGCTTCCAGTCGAACGCGGCGAGAAGGGTCCGTCCCCTCGCTCGCGAATCGCGATCGGTCACGACCCACAATCGAACGATTCCGCCGGGCAATGTCTCGGCGGCGATTCCTTCGGCATTGTCGAGATGACCAAGCGACAGCCGCGTCAGCGGTGTCGTCGTCCCTCGCTCCGGGTCAAAGAGCGCAATCCCATTCCGAAATCCCAGTGGCGTCAGGCTTCGCGTGAGCAGCAGGATGCGCCCGTCCGGCAGCAACGCCGCGTCGGATAGCCGGCCCGCTGAAGCGCTCTTGTCGAGCGGCGTGATCATCCTCCCGTCGAACCGTTCGATCGTGTCGCCATCCTCAGCCACGAGAAGAAGCGAATCACTCAGGCCGACGAGGCCTTCGACCCCGCCATTTTCGCGCCATCGACGTCCGTCGAGCGGTCGAACTGCAAGCGTGCGTTGAAAGTCGCGGTCGTAAAGACGCAGCTGGTGGATCGATTCGAACGCCACCCACCAACCGCGCCCTTGCGGATCGCGCGCGATCGCCTCGCTATCATTGCCAGCTTTCCGATCGGCTCGGCCCGGCCCGGATGGGAGGTCGCGCAATTCGATCATGGGGATGGCGCTTTCCGGCCTTGGGAAACGAACGACCACGCCCGAATCACTGATGGCGACGAAGGATGAACCTTCGATCGCAAGCGCCGATATTCCGTCGAGACGAGGGTCGGCAGCATGCAATTCCCATGCGCCAACCCGCGTCAGCGGTGCGACTTGCGGAGGAAGGCGCACCGGCGCGAAACGAATGGGCACGCGGTGTTCAGGGAGAGGCGTGCGATTGGGCAGGCGCTCGATTGGCCGGTGCGCTGCGACCACGATGGCGCCAATCGCCAAGCCACTGAAAAGAAATGATTTCATGAATGAATGCTGCAAACCTCGTTCAGCCTTAGGAAGCCGCAAATCGGGCATAAGTCTTTGCATCGACGGGGGTTTCCCCCTTTTCCTCCGTCACCGGAGCCCGCCAGGTCAATGATCGGCGGGCTTCGATTTGACCGGCAACGGTCAACCAGTTCCCTCGCGTCGCGTATCGAGGGCGGGCCCGGGACGCGTAACCGTCCCGGGCCCAAGTTTTTATCTGCATTGCCGCAATCAAGAGCGATCGAACAACGCCGCAAGCTGCTCGATCAATGCACCTCCCAATTGTTCGGCATCCATGATCGTGACGGCGCGCCGGTAATATCGAGTCACGTCGTGCCCGATACCGATCGCCGACAATTCGACGGTCGATCGGTTCTCGATATAGCCGATGACGTCGCGCAAATGCCTCTCCAGGTATGTGCCGCCGTTGGCCGACGCCGTCGAATCGTCGACCGGCGCGCCATCCGAAATCACCATCAGCACCCGCCGCTCTTCCGGCCGGGCGAGCAAGCGGCGGTGCGCCCATAACAGCGCCTCTCCGTCGATATTTTCCTTGAGCAAGCCTTCGCGCATCATCAGCCCAAGACCCTTGCGGGCATGGCGATAGGGCTGGTCGGCGCGCTTGTAGATGATGTGGCGAAGGTCGTTGAGGCGACCGGGATGGGCCGGACGGCCTTCCGACAGCCATGCTTCGCGACTTTGTCCGCCCTTCCATGCCCGTGTCGTGAACCCAAGGATCTCGGTCGCGACGCCGCAACGCTCCAGCGTCCGAGCAAGGACATCACCGCACATCGCGGCAATCGAAATCGGTCGACCGCGCATCGATCCGCTATTGTCGATCAGCAGGCTGACCACGGTGTCCTTGAACTCGGTCTCGCGTTCGACCTTATAACTGAGCGACTGGGCCGGATTGACAACCACGCGGGCAAGCCGCGCTGCGTCGAGGATGCCTTCTTCCTGATCGAAGTCCCAGCTTCGGGCCTGCTGCGCCATCAACCGCCGTTGCAGCCGATTGGCAAGCCGTGTGACCAGCGCAGACTGCTTGCCAATCTGCTGGTCGAGGAACGCGCGAAGCCGGGTCAGTTCCTCATCGTCACAAAGCTCTGCAGCGTTCACGATCTCGTCGAATCGGGTCGTGAACGGCTTGTAATCGCCGGCCGGCTCGTCCGCCCAATTGCGGCGGCCCGGCATGGTGCGGGCCTGCTCTCCATCAACGTCGTTGGCGCTACCTTCGCCCTCGTCCATGTCGGCATCGGGGTCAGCTTCCTCTTGGGAATCCTCGTCCTCATCGCTCTGCTCCGAGCGCATCTCCATCTCGCCGCTGTCGGATGACGAGGCTTGGTCGTTATCGTCGCCGTCCTGGTCGTTGTCGCCCTCGCCTTCGTTTTCATCGCCGTCATCGTCGGGCTGCTCGTTGGCAGGCTCGTCGGCGGGGGCAAGGTCGAGGTCTGCGAGCAGACGACGCGACATTTCGGCGAAGGCCTGCTGATCGTCGAGCGTAAGTGCCAACGCATCGAGGTCTGCACCTGCCTTTTCCTCGATCCACGAGGTCACGAGATCCATCCCCGCTCGCGCCGATTCGGGCGGCGGCGTTCCGGTCAGCCGCTCGCGCGCGAGCAGGCCCAGCGCGGTCGCCAGTGGCACTTCGCTCGCTTCGCGGGCACGTCCGATTGCGTCAAGCCGGACGCGGGCTTCGACATGGCGGTCTAGATTGGCGCGCACGCCATCCATTGACCGCGATCCCAGCGCCTCGACCCGCGCGGTTTCGAGTGCGTCGAAGACGGCGCGCGCCTCTGCGTCGCGCGGTGCCGCCGACTGGTGGATTTTCGAATCATGATAGCGAAGGCGGAGCGCCATCGAGTCCGCAGCGCCGCGCGCTTCCGAGACCAGCTGCGGTTCGAGGCCGGGTCCGGGCGATGGCACACGGGCGGTCTTGCCCTGCGCCGACTGGTTTTCCGACGTGAACGCGACGTCGGCCTCCGCGTCGCGGGCAATCGCCCTGGTTGCGCTTGCCAAGGCCAGCCGGAAACGATCGAGGGACGGCGGCTGGGCCATGGTCAGGCCCTGTGGGCGATGCTTTCGGGAAGATCGGCGCCGAACACGCGCTGATAATATTCGGCGATCAGTGGCCGCTCGCTCTCGTCGCACTTGTTGAGGAACGAAACTCGGAAGGCGTAGCCGACGTCGCCGAAGATCAGCGCATTTTGCGCCCAGCTGATCACGGTGCGCGGGCTCATAACGGTCGAGATGTCGCCGTTGATGAACCCCTGCCGCGACAGGTCGGCGACCTTGACCATCTTGTCGACCTGCGACTTGCCATCGGGATTGTCATATTCCCCCGACTTGGCGAGCACGATTTGCGCTTCGATGGCGGCAGGCAGATAGTTGAGCGTCGCGACGATGTTCCAGCGGTCCATCTGTCCCTGGTTGATCGCCTGCGTACCATGATAGAGCCCGGTGGTGTCGCCAAGACCGATGGTATTGGTGGTCGCGAACAGGCGGAACCACGGGTTCGGCCTGATCACCCGGTTCTGGTCGAGCAAGGTGAGCTTGCCCTCCGTCTCCAACACGCGCTGGATGACGAACATTACATCGGGACGACCGGCATCATATTCGTCGAACACCAGAGCGATCGGGTGCTGAAGCGCCCACGGCAGGAGGCCCTCGCGAAATTCGGTCACCTGCTGGCCGTCCTTTAGCACGATCGCGTCGCGGCCGACGAGGTCGATCCGGCTGATGTGCGCGTCGAGGTTGATCCGGACGAGTGGCCAGTTGAGGCGCGCCGCAACCTGTTCGATATGGGTCGACTTGCCGGTGCCATGATAGCCCTGGACCATGACCCGGCGATTGCGGCTGAAACCTGCGGCGATGGCCAGGGTTGTGTCGGGGTCGAACACATAGGCAGGATCAAGGTCGGGCACACGCTCGTCAGCTTCGGAGAAGGCGGGCACTTCCATATCGCTGTCGATGCCGAAGGCGTCGCGCACCTTCACCATCTTGTCGGGCGACGCCATGATCGTGTCTTCGCGGCTATCGAGGGTCACGTTGGGAATGTCGGTCATATTCCGCCCTTAAGCCAGCCCGTCGCGCGTCTCAATGGTCCTCGGCACCGACTTTGGCCGGAAGCGGAAAAAGAGTGACGAACTTTTCGGCCAGCTTGCGGTCGCCATCCACGCCGATGAGGTCGAGCGGCTGGCCACCATAAACGACGGCGGCGAGAAGGGCTGGAGGGCAGGTGAAGATGAGATCGCAATCGGCGAGAACGCCGCGGGCGACTTTGATCGTCCCTTTCTTAAGGCGCGCGACATAATGCTGATCGCCGAATACGAAGCCGACCCGCGCGTTGACCCCGCGCGCATTCCTGACGTCGAGCATCGTCCGGAACGACAGCAGGATCGAAACGCCGCTGATCGGTAAAGTGGGATCGTGCGACGGCGACCTGGCCGCCCACCGACCGAGTGCCTGGACGATCGGTTCGGCTTCAAGCCCCCATGGTGTCGCCTCGTATATTTGGACGCTGGCCGGTGGCGGCAACCGGGTCTTTCGAGCGAGGCCGCGAGCCTCAAGCTCCGTCAACCGCTGCGTGAGCACATTCGCACTGATTCCCGGGAGATCGTTGCGAAGCTCGGAAAAGCGTCGTGGGCCGAGCATCAATTCGCGGAGTACGAGCAGCGACCACCGTTCGCCGATCAAATCGAGGGCATGAGCGGTCCCGCAAGCGTCATCATAACTGCGTTTCGTATCCTTCGGTCGCTTGTCGGTTAAGTTTTCTAACTGCATGGTTGTAATTTATTACCGACAGAGTCAGAATGCAAGCGAATCGGATTTCGAGAGGAGAGAAAAGATGATCTATGTTGATGGCTTCATCATGCCGCTCAAGGATAAGAAGGTCGCCGAGTATAAGCCGATGGCCGAATTGTTCGCAGCCAAGGCTAAAGAACAGGGCGCGATCGGCTCGCTCGAGGCGCTCGGAGATGGGCTAGAGCACGGTCACACCACCGATTTCTTCAAGGCGGTCAAAGCCGAGGAAGACGAGAACGTCGTCTTTTCCTTCGTCATCTGGCCAGACAAGGCAACGCGCGATGCCGGGTGGGAGAAGATCATGAGCGACCCCGAGATGCAACCCGACCCCATGACCATGCCGTTCGACGGCAAACGTATGTTCTGGGGCGGCTTCAAGCCCTTCGTGACCAGCCTAGCGTTAAAATGATGGCTGGCGACTTCATCTGGTATGAACTGGTTACCTCCGACCCCGACGGCGCGAAGCGCTTTTACGATAGCGTCGTCGGCTGGAGTGTCGAAAGTCAGTCGAATTTCCCCAATGGCTACCGTATGATCGGCCGCGCTGACGGGAAATTTGCCGGTGGCATCCTGCCGCTGACCGACGAAATGCGCAGGCACGGTGCGCGCCCGATCTGGCTCGGTTATATTTCGGTCGACGACGTCGATGTCAAAGCTGCGGCGATCAAGGCGGATGGCGGCCAAGTCCACATGGAGCCCTTCGACATTCCCGGTGTCGGCCGCGTCGCGCTGGTCACCGATCCGGTCGGCGTCCCCTTCTATATTATGATGCCGACCCCGCCTCCGGACCGGCCGGACGCCCAAAGCGATGTCTTTTCCGTCGATCAGCCGCAACGCGTGCGGTGGAACGAGCTGGGTACGCGCGACCGGCCCGGGGCGATCGCGTTTTTCCAAAGGCATTTCGGTTGGAGCCAAGAGGGCGGAATGGAGATGGGACCGATGGGCACCTACTCCTTCGTCCAGCACAACGGCATTGGCATCGGTGCGATCATGGACAAGATAGCCGAAGCGCCGATGAGCGCGTGGACCTTTTATATTGGTATCGACGACATCGATCGCGGCGCGGCTGCGATTACCGAAGACGGCGGATCGATCGTGAGCGGACCGATGGAAATTCCCGGTGGAGAATATGCCGTCATCGCGCTCGACCCCCAAGGCGTCTCGTTCGGGATCGTCGGCCCGCGCAAGAAACAAGGAGATTGACGATGGGTGCACTCACCACCTGCCTCTGGTTCGACAAGGGGGAGGCGCGAAGGGCCGCCGAATTCTATGCGGCCACGTTTCCCGACAGCAGTTTGGGCAATGCCATGTGCGCTCCCGGCAACTATCCCGACGGACGACAGGGCGACGAACTGACCGTGGAATTCACCGTGCTGGGCCGCGACTTCGTCGGGCTCAACGGGGGACCGGCGTTCAAACCGAACATGGCTGTCAGTTTCATGGTTATCACCGAAGACCAAGCGGAGACCGACCGATATTGGGATGCCATTACCGGCGGAGGCGGACAGGCGATGGATTGCGGCTGGTGCGTCGATCGCTGGGGCTTTTCCTGGCAGATCACGCCGCGTGTCCTGCTGGATGGCAATAGCAACCCTGATCCGGTCGTCGCCAAGCGCGTGTTCGATGCGATGATGACGATGCAGAAGATCGACGTTGCAACAATCGAGGCCGCAATCAGCGGCGAACTCGCCAATGCGTAAGATCAGTGGGGCGGCCTTCGTTACCCTGGACGGGGTGATGCAAGCTCCCGGTGGGCCGAACGAAGACACCCAAGGCGAATTCGACCAGGGTGGGTGGCTGTTCAAGATTTGGGACGAGGGAATCGAGGAGTCTCTCGGGACGCTCTTTTCCGGCGACTACGACCTGCTGCTCGGGCGGCGAACCTATGACATCTTCGCCGCTTACTGGCCTTATGCTGAGGGTGACAATGCGCCGATGGGCGAAGCGTTCGATCGGGCCGACAAATATGTCCTGACGCGCGGATCGCAGTCGCTGGATTGGCAAAACAGTCATCGCCTGAGCGGGGTCGACGATGTCGCTACGCTAAAGCAAGGCGAGGGCGACAGGATTGTCATTCAGGGGTCGTCGACGATTTACCCAGCGCTGCTTGCCGCTGGCCTCATCGACGAACTCGTCCTGATGATCTTCCCGGTGACCTTGGGTCGCGGCAAGCGACTGCTTGGCGAGGGGACGCCGGTCGACAAATTGACCATGACCAACCATCGGGTCACCGCCAAGGGAACCGTGATCGCCACCTACAAGCCGGGCAGAATGCTGCCACCCTATCCGCCCGAAGCGCCGATCCCGATCATCAGCGAGCGTGAAATCGCACGCCAGAAGCGCATGAAGGAGGGGAACTGGTGAGCCTGCAACTCTTCGGACATCCGTTCAGCAGCTACACGTGGAAAGTGCTCATCCCTTTATGGGCAGACGGCACGCCCTTCACTTTCCGAATGATCGGCCCCGACCATCCCGACAATGCCGCGGAATTGCAGCAGCGCTGGCCATTCGGGCAATTCCCCTTGCTTGTGGACGGCGACACCACGATCGTCGAGACGAGCTGCATCATCGATTATCTTCAGGCCCATCATCCTGGACCCAACGAATGGATCCCCGGCGGCGATACCGGCCGCCGCGTCCGCTTCTTCGACCGCTTTTTCGATCTCCGAATCATGGAGAAGATGCAGGTGTCGGTCGCCAATGCGCTTCGTCCCGAGGAGTATCGCGATCAATATGGCGTCGATCGCGCGACGGCGCAGCTAAGGACAGCCTACGATTGGCTTGAGGAGAATCTGCCCGACAGCGAATGGGCCGCAGGCGACTGCTTCACGCTCGCCGACTGCGCCGCTGCACCATCTTTATTCTATGCAGATTGGGTCGACCCGATCGGACCGAAGCGCCCCCGCTTGAACGCCTATCGCGCGCGCCTTCTGGCGCATCCGCACGTGTCTCGGGCAGTCGACGAAGCGCGGCCCTTCCGCGCCTATTTCCCGCTGGGGGCGCCCGATCGCGACTAGGCGAAGGCCTGCGCCACCTTGAGCAATTGATAGGCATCGATCACGCGGACGAGCTTCTTCTCGTGCGCGCGGTCGCCGCCGTTGCGGTCAGGGTGATAGCGTCGCACCAATTCCGAATAACGTTTGCGAAGAAGCATCCGGTCGGCATCGTCGGCAAGCCCGAGAACGTCCAGCGCCTCGCGCTCACGCGGGGTGAAACGATCGGTCCGCGCGCGCGCCGTCCCAGGGCGGAAGCGAGCAGCGATGGCGTCGAGCGGATCGCGAAAATCCCCCCAAGCCGGTCCCGGATCGGCCCCTGGTGCATTGGCAAAAGCGCGGACGCCGCGCTCCCAACCCGCGATCGGGGATTGTGCCGCCTCGATCTCGTCGGGCGACATCCCAGCAAAGAAATTGTAGCGCGCATTATGCGCTCGGACATGGTCGAGGCAGAGAAAATAATAGGTTCCTGGCCCATCGAACCCACCTGGAGTCAGGGGCGCCCGGAATTCTCCCGGCTCGTCGCAGCCCGGAACGGCACAGCAAGCCGCCGCGCCTTCGACGCGCCCATGCCACTTGCCGCTCTTCATTCAGCGCGGCTCCACTCAAGAACAATGCTCTCGCCAGTCGCGCATGTACTCCATCGGGCGGCAAGATCGGCAATGGCGGCGCGGATCGAAACAATCTGGCTGTCGGCCAAGGTCAGCGCTGGCACCTTCGATGTAGCCCACCCTGCTTCGGCCATGGCACGAAGCGATTCGCAGTCTCCGCCACCCGACCACAGATCGGCCTCGAAACATTCAACCAGCCGTTCGGACTGGACCATTTCCACGATTTTGCGGTCAGCCACCCCGGCGCGTTTCGCGCTGGCATGGCCGCCTATCTTCGCCATTTCTCCAAGGGCCTCCGGATCGGCGCCCGCCGCGATCTTGCCCCAGAAGGCGTCGTCGAGACTAAGTCCCCGCTCGACGACGAAATGAATGCTGTCGTGCGGGATCGGACCTTTCTTTGGTAAGCGCGTGGTCACGCACGACCCATCGTCCCGCTGGATGTCCAGCCGGTCGTCGCTCGTTCCTTTGATGATCGTGATCCGCACTGCTTCCTCGTCGAGTTCTGGCGTCTATATAGGGGCGATGAGCTTAACCTCCACTGGCCCGGTCGCGGCCGAGATGATTCGTCGGCTAACCGCCGCCCTTTCCCCTACTCGCCTCGACCTGGTCGATGACAGCACAAGCCATGTCGGGCACGCCGGCCACGACGGGCGCGGCGAAAGCCATTTCAAGCTGACCATCGAAAGTCCGCTGTTCGTCGGCCAGAATCGCGTCCAGCGTCAGCGCGCGGTCTATGCGGCGCTGGGCGACTTGATGCATGAACGGGTGCACGCGCTGAGCATCAAGGCTCTCTCGCCGGGAGAATGAATTTGCAAACCATCGCCCCCGTCACCCACGATCTTGGCGCCTTCAAGGTTCGGCGTGTACTGCCGTCTAAGGCACGAACGATGGTCGGGCCTTTCATTTTCGTCGATGAATTTGGCCCTGCGCAGATGGATGTCGGCGCGGGCATGGACGTGCGCCCGCATCCCCACATCAATTTGGCGACCGTCACTTATTTGTTCGAAGGGGCGATCCAGCATCGCGATAGCCTGGGATCGAATGCGGTGATCGAACCCGGCGCCGTCAATCTTATGACGGCGGGCAAGGGCATCGTTCATTCCGAACGCAGCCCGGCGGGCGAGCGCGCCACCGGACCCAAACTCTACGGAATGCAGACCTGGCTCGCCTTGCCCGACGACAAGGAAGAGATTGACCCCGCGTTCGACCATATTGCCAAAGGCGGGCTTCCGCTGGTTGAGGATACTGGCGTTTCTGCCCGTGTCCTGATGGGAAAATTGTGGGGCGTGGAGGCGGCAACGCCTTGCCATTCGCCAACCATTTATGCCGACCTCGTCCTGCAAGGCGGCACGATCGAGATCGAAGCGGAGGCCGACGAACGCGCTGTGCTCGCCACCGAAGAGATGGTGACCATCGACGGCGTCTCGCTTGAGCCGTTCACGCTTTACGTCCTTGCCCCCGGCCATCGTCCCGTCGTCGGCGGTACCGGCCGCGCGATGCTGCTTGGCGGCGGCGCCTTTTCGACCCCGCGCCACGTCTGGTGGAATTTCGTTAGCTCGCGCCGCGATCGGATCCAGCAGGCCAAGGAAGACTGGCGCGAGCGCCGATTTCCGCTCGTGCCAGGCGACGAGAAAGAATTCATCCCCATTCCCGAGATCCCTAAGACGGTGAGCTACCCATGATCGAGCAGCGCAAGGTTGCGCTGTCGACCGGGATCAGCATGAACGTCGCGCTGGCCGGGCCGCAAGACGGGCCCCCGACCCTGTTCGTTCACGGCTTTCCCGAATCGCATCGCACGTGGCGCAAACTGGTGCCGTTGCTCGGCGAGGAGGTTCGGATGATCATGCCCGACCTGCGTGGCTTCGGGGCTACCGACAAGCCGCAAGACGTCGCCGACTATGCGACCGATAATCTGGTCGCCGACCTGTTCGCCCTCGCCGACGCTCTGGGCATCGATGAATTTGCGCTGGTCGGACACGATTGGGGCGGAGCGGTGGCATGGGCCGCCGCACTTCGCGGAAGCCCGCGGATCACGCGGCTCGCCATCGTCAATTCGCCGCATCCACTCATTTTCCAGCGCAGCCTGATCGACGATCCGGCCCAGCGAGCGGCAAGCCAGTATATCAATGCCTTTCGCACCCCGACGATGGAGCAGGGGATCGCGCGGATGGGCTTCGACACATTCTTCGAAAAGAGCTTCGCACCGCACATCGATCTTGCGAGCATCACCACCCACGATCGGAAATCATATTTGAATGACTGGGCCCAACCGGGCGCGTTGACCGCAATGCTCAACTGGTACCGCGCCAGCCAGATCCACGTTCCCCAACCCGACGAAGAAGCGCCGATGCCCGACTGGGTGAAGCGCGGCGTGCCGAAACTGCGCATTCCCGTGCGGATCGTGTGGGGGCTGGACGACAAGGCCCTGCTGCCGCTGCAATTGCAGAATATCGGCGAGGTCGGGGAGGAAGTCGACGTCTTCCCGCTCCCCGGCATCGGCCATTTCGCGCCGTGGGAAGCGCCCGAGCAGGTAGCGGCGGCACTGAAGCCCTTCCTCGAACGGCCATGAACGGCTAAGCGCCGCGCGATGTCCACGCGATCGAAATCCCGCTCCGCCGCCCGGCTCGCCGCCGTGCAGGCGCTCTACCAGATGGAGATGGAAGGCACGCCGCTGGCGAAGCTGCTCCATGAATTTCATGATCATCGCCTCGGTGCGACGATCGAGGATGCAACCTATGCAGAGGCCGAGCAGGTCTTCTTCGACGATATCGTGACCGGCGCCGACGCGCGCGGAAGCGAGATCGACGAAAAAATCGCCGCCAAGCTGGCTGATGGCTGGAGCATGAAGCGGCTCGACCGTCCGATGCGTGCGATCCTTCGTGCGGGAACGTACGAATTGCTCGCCCGCAACGACGTTCCAGTCGCGACCATCATCAACGAATATGTCGATGTTGCCGACGCTTTTTACGACGCCAAGGAAAAGGGCTTCGTCAACGGCCTGCTTGACGCCATCGCCAAGGACGTTCGGCCCTGAACGAACGCGACGTCATTGCGCGTCTTCGAACGATTGCTGACGCGCCCGCCGCGCGCGGATTGATGGATGATACCGCGCTGCTCGATGGTCTGGTGATTACCCACGATACGATTGCCGAAGGCGTCCATTACCGGCCCGACGATCCGCCCGAGACGGTTGGATGGAAACTTGCCGCAGTGAATGCGAGCGACCTGGCCGCCAAGGGCGCGGCGCCGCAAGCGGCACTATTGTCGCTGACCATGCGCGGCGATGGCGGGTGGGAGATGGCTTTCCTCGACGGGTTGGAGGCCGCCTTGGCCGAATTCGGGATCGATCTTATCGGCGGTGATACGATTGCGTTGCCCGCCGACGCCCCGCGGGTGTTGGGCATGACCGCAATCGGACGCGCCGGACCCGCCACGCCGTCACGATGCGGCGGGCAGGCTGGGGACGGGCTATGGCTGGTCGGGATGATCGGCGATTCCGCCGCTGGCCTGGCGATGCTCGATCGAGATTCGAACGCCTCTGGTCCGCTGGTCGATGCATTTCGGCGGCCCAACCCGCTGCTCTCGGCGGGACGTGCGATCGCGCCAATCGCAAGCGCGATGATGGACGTCTCGGATGGATTGCTGATCGATGCCGACCGGCTAGGCGAAGCGAGCGGTTGCAGGGTCGAGATCGATCTTGATGCCCTTCCGCTCTCCCCCGACTTCGTCGCAGCGCGCGGCGACGGCCGCCACGCGCGTATGTTCGCGGCCACGGGCGGCGACGATTATGCCTTGCTGCTATCCGCACCCAATACGGCGATATTAGGACTTTCTTTACCAGTCGGAAGCAGAGTCACCCGGGTCGGCCAGCTTGTCGCCGGACGGGGATTGTCTCTGTCTTATCGCGGCGACGACGTGCCGACGCCGGAGAGACTGGGTTATGAACATCGCGGCACTTAGCATTCGTCAGTGGATGATCGCCTGCGCCGGCCTGTTCTCCGGCATGGCAACGGCCTTCCTGCTCCACTAAAAGGCGCGGCTGGACAGGCGCTTAGGCACCCCCTACAGATTTGGCGTTTTTACGGTCGAGCGCGGTCCTGCTCTTGGCCGTTCCGTTGCATTCTCAAGGGGGAAGATTAGCAATGAATCTCGTACTTATCGCGATTGCCTGCGGCATGATTGCGCTGCTCTATGGCATTCTGACCAGCCAGCAGGTGCTTCGCGCCTCGCCTGGCAACGCGCGCATGGTCGAAGTGGCCGGCGCGATCCAGGAAGGCGCATCGGCTTACCTTCGCCGGCAATATATGACGATCTTCTTCGTGGGGATCGTCGTCGCCGCACTGGTGCTGTATTTCCTCGGTCCGATTTCGGCCTCGGGCTTCGTGCTCGGTGCCGTCTTGTCGGGCGTCACCGGCTTTGTCGGCATGAACATCTCGGTTCGCGCCAACGTGCGCACGGCGCAAGCCGCCAGCGAGGGACTTCAGCAGGGACTGACGATGGCGTTCCGCGCCGGCGCAGTCACCGGCCTTCTGGTCGCCGGTCTGGCACTGCTCGCAATCGCCGGTTTCTTCTGGTTCCTGATCGGCCCGGGCGGACATGCGCCCAATGACCGCATCGTGATCGATGCACTGGTCGCACTGGCGTTTGGCGCATCCCTGATCTCGATCTTCGCGCGCCTTGGCGGCGGTATCTTCACCAAGGCCGCCGACGTCGGCGCCGATCTGGTCGGCAAGGTCGAAGCCGGAATTCCGGAAGACGACCCCCGCAACCCGGCCGTCATCGCCGATAACGTCGGCGACAATGTTGGCGATTGCGCCGGCATGGCCGCCGATCTGTTCGAAACCTATGTCGTCACCGTTGGTGCGACGATGGTGCTGACCGCGCTCCTCGTGAAGGGCGCAGGCGATGCCCTACTCCCGCTGATGGGACTTCCGCTGCTGATTGGCGGCGTCTGCGTGCTGACCTCGATCCTCGGCACCTACTTCGTCCGCCTCGGCTCCAGCCAGTCGATCATGGGCGCAATGTACAAGGGCTTTGCGGTGACCGCCGTCAGCTCCGCTGTCCTAATCTACTTCGCCACGCAATATGCGCTTGGCGACCTGAACGCCGTCATCACCGCTGGCGAAACCAGCTTCACCGGAATGGCGCTTTACTGGTGCATGTTGCTCGGCCTGGTCATCACCGGGCTGATCATCTGGATCACCGAATATTATACCGGCACCAACTACCGCCCCGTCCGCTCGATCGCCAAGGCGTCCGAAACGGGTCACGGCACCAACGTCATCCAGGGCCTTGCAATCAGCCTTGAATCGACCGCGTTGCCGACGCTGGTGATCTGCGCGGGCATCATCATCGCCTACCTGCTGGCAGGCCTGATGGGCATCGCCTTTGCAGCGACCGCAATGCTTGCACTTGCGGGCATGGTCGTCGCGCTCGACGCCTACGGGCCTGTCACCGACAATGCCGGCGGGATTGCCGAAATGGCGGGCCTCGACGACAGCGTCCGCACCAAGACCGACGCATTGGACGCCGTGGGCAACACCACCAAGGCCGTCACCAAGGGCTATGCGATCGGATCGGCCGGCCTTGCCGCGCTCGTCCTGTTCGCCGCTTACACGACCGACCTTCGCGAGTTCTTCCCGGGCCTCACTGTCGATTTCAGCCTCGAGAATCCGTACGTAATCGTCGGCCTGTTGCTCGGTGCGTTGCTGCCTTACCTGTTCGGCGCGATGGGCATGACTGCCGTCGGCCGTGCTGCCGGCGACGTCGTCAAGGACGTCCGTGAGCAGTTTGCAAGCAATCCCGGTATCATGGATGGTTCGTCGCGGCCCGATTATGCCCGCACGGTCGATCTCGTGACCAAGGCGGCGATCAAGGAAATGATCATTCCGTCGCTGCTTCCGGTGCTTGCCCCGATCTTGGTCTATTACGTGATCAGCGCAGTGGCCGGACAGGCACAGGGCTTTGCAGCGCTCGGTGCACTTCTCCTCGGCGTGATCGTCGGCGGTCTGTTCGTCGCCATTTCGATGACGTCGGGCGGCGGCGCCTGGGATAATGCCAAGAAGTATATCGAAGACGGTAACCACGGCGGCAAGGGCAGCGAAGCCCACAAGGCCGCTGTCACAGGTGACACGGTCGGCGATCCTTACAAGGATACTGCCGGTCCGGCCGTCAACCCGATGATCAAGATCACCAACATCGTCGCATTGTTGCTTCTGGCCGCCTTGGCCGGTCATTCGGCAATGTAACATCGTCGTGGGTAATCGATAAAGACTGGCCCCGCCCGGCAATGCCGCGGCGGGGCTTTTCTTTACCGAAACATCGCCTACCATGAGCACGCTCGGTAGCGTTTGTTGGGGGATTGTCATGCGTTCAGGGATTCGGCTGGCAGCGGTCGTTTTGTGTTCATCCACGTTGTTGTCGGCGGCACCACTGCCCGACGCCGTCCCGATCGAACAATTTGCTGCACTTCCGGTGATCGCTTCTCCGAAACTGTCGCCGGGAGGAACCAAGGTTGCGGCGATGGTCGCGGTCAACGGGAAGCAGTCACTGGTAATCAGCGACCTGTTTGGCAAATCGCCACGCAAGGTGCTTCCACCTGGCAAGGTCGACATCAATTGGTGGCGCTGGGTTAACGACGAATGGCTGGTGGTCGGGATCGGCGACCAGGACAAGATCTATGATCAGGACGTCTACATCACGCGGATTGTTGGCGTGAAGGCCGACATGTCGAAGGTCGTCCCTATCGGTTTCAAGCAGACCGGACTCGATGCCGACGACATCCTTTGGGTTGCAAAAGACGGCAGCACGAAGATCATCACCAGCAAGCAGACCGGCTATTTCAGCGATGAGGACTGGTATCCCAGCGTCTGGGAGGCTGACGTCGCGACGGGCGAAACGCGGCGGATCCTGAAATCTGAGAACAACGTGGTCGAATGGGATGCCGACGGCGACGGCAATGTGCGTCTGGGCTATCTGCAGAATAGCGATGACCGCCTGGGCGTCCTGTACCGGCCAGACGGCTCTTCGAAATTCACCAAGGTCATGCTGAAGAAAGCACCGGACGCGTCGATTCCACTCCCGCAGGTTTATCGCCGGGACGGAAGCGCGATCGCGATTGCCGACGACGGTGGTCGAAATGAAGTCTACGAGCTCAATCTGCCCTCGTTCACGCTCGGCAAGAAACTGTTCGGCGATGCTAAATATGATGTCGAGGACGTGATCCGTAATTCGGCGAGCGACGAAATCGACGGCTACGTTATCGTCGACCGCAAAATGCGTGTGGATTGGCTTAACTCCAATTTGAAAGCGGTCCAGAAGGATCTCGATTCCTCGCTTGGCGTCGGCAATGCCCAGATCGTCAGCTGGAGCGCGGACCGAACCAAGCTGCTTGTCGAAGTTGGCGACCCGTCGCAGGCCGGCGCCCTGTATTTCTGGAATACGCTTGGCGCCCGGATGGACCGGATCGGCTGGAACCAGCCGGGCCTCAAGTCACGCAAGCTCTCACCGGTCAAAACGGTCAATTATGTCGCGCGCGACGGCACATCGATCGATGCCGTCCTGACCCTGCCACGCGGACGTGAAGCCAAGAACCTGCCGCTCATTGTGATGCCGCATGGCGGCCCCGCTGCGCGCGACATGGAGGCCTATGACTGGTGGACCCAGTTCCTCGCCGAAATGGGCTATGCCGTGATCCAGCCCAATTATCGCGGATCGACCGGTTATGGTGTCGCATTCCAGAAAAAAGGCGAAGGGGAATGGGGTCTGAAGATGCAGGACGACCTGCTCGACGCTATTGGCTGGGCAGCGAAGCAAGGCATCGCCGATTCCAAGCGAGTGTGCATCATCGGCGCTTCCTACGGCGGCTATGCCGCCATGCGCGGAGCTCAGCGTGACAGCGCCCATTACCGATGCGCCATCTCCTATGCGGGTGTCTCCGACTTGTCGGCAATGAAGCGCTACGACTCAAAGTTCCTGCTCGGCAAATATGCCAAGTCCTTCTGGAAGAAGCAGGTGAAGGACTTCACATCCGTCTCACCGAGATTCCACGCGGAAGAGTTCGGAACGCCGATCCTTGTCGCCCACGGCGTCGAGGACAAGCGCGTTCCGGTCAAGCAATCGCGCTGGCTTGCCGACGCTCTCAAGAAGGCCGGGAAAGACTATCAATACCTCGAGCAGAAAGAGGGTGACCACCACTTCAGCCGAGCCGAAGATCGCCTGGAATTCCTTCGAGCGACCCAGGCCTTCCTGTTGAAGCACAACCCGCCGGAAAGCTGACCTTTGCCTTTCGTCGCGGTGGCGGCTATGCGCTGCACCGCAACGGAACCAACGGACAGGACATAGATGGCCAAGGAAGAACTTCTCGAGATGCGTGGACGGGTAGTGGAACTGCTGCCCAATGCGATGTTCCGCGTCGAGCTGGAGAATGGCCACGAGATTCTCGGTCATACCGCGGGCAAGATGCGCAAGAACCGCATCCGCGTCCTGACCGGCGATGAAGTCCTCGTCGAATTGACGCCCTACGACCTGACCAAGGGGCGCATCACCTATCGCTTCATGCCCGGTCGCGGGGGCCCGACCCCGAACGCCTGATGAAGCTGGTTCTCGCCTCGGCGAGCCCGCGCCGTCTCGATCTCCTCGCGCGTATTGGCGTCACGCCGGACGCGGTCGATCCCGCCGATATCGACGAAAGCGTCCCTGCTGGCGAATTGCCGCGCGTCCACGCCCTTCGCCTTGCGGAGGAGAAAGCGGCCGCCACCGCCGCTCGTCACCCCGATGCCTTGGTCCTTGGCGCCGATACGGTCGTCGCGGTCGGTCGGCGAATCCTTCCAAAGGTCGAGGATGAGGCGACCCTTCGGCAATGCATGGCGCTGCTCAGTGGCCGTCGGCATCTGGTTCTTACCGGTATTGCCTTGGCCCTTCCCGGCGGCGGGATTCGAAGCCGTGTCGTCGAGACAATGATCGCGATGAAGCGCCTGTCGGAGGAGGAAGTGAATTTTTATGCCGCGCACGGCGAATGGCGCGGCAAGGCGGGCGGCTATGCGCTTCAGGGCTATGGCGAAGTCTACGTCCGCCACATCGGCGGAAGCTATTCGAACGTCGTCGGCCTGCCACTTGCAGAGACCCGCCACCTGCTGAAAAGCGCGGGCTACGACCTTGCCTGAATATTGGGTCGAACGCGGCATCGGGGAAACCCGCCATGTCATGGTCGACAAGGGCGAAATCGTCGAAGCGCGGATCGAGATAGACGGCAACGTCCCGGCCGGCAGTATCTTGCAGGCCCGACTGGTTCGCACCGGGCGCCATGCCATCGCGCGGGCCGACGGCGTAGAATACCTCCTGAACGGCGGCGCATTCGGCACGACCGAAGGCGCGATGACTTCCATCATCGTCACTCGGGAAGCGATCGGTACCGAGCCATGGAAACGCCCACTTGCGCGACTGGCGAGCGATCCGGCTGTCGAACCGCCAACGGAAACGGTTCAGGAATTGTTGTTTCCAGCGCCCCACGACAGACTTGCCGAGGCCGGCTGGGAGGATCTCGTCGACGAGGCGCGCAGCGGCCTAATTGCCTTTCCCGGCGGCGGCCTGCGAATCTCGGTCACGCCGGCGATGACCCTGATCGATGTCGATGGAACCCTGCCGGTCAGCGAGCTGGCGATGGCCGGGGCGATCGCGTCGGCACGCGCGATCCGTCGGCACGGGATTGCGGGATCGATAGGGATCGACCTTCCGACGGTCCCAGGCAAGGCGGCCCGAGTCGCGATCGACCAAGCGATCGATGCCGAACTCGTCAAACCTTTCGAGCGGACGGCGACCAATGGCTTCGGCTTCGTCCAGATTATCCGTCCGCGCCGTCATGCAAGCCTGTTCGAACTCGCGCTGGACCGCTCCCCATTCGAGGCGCGCGCGCTTCTCCGTCGAGCCTCAGGGATGTCCGGAGCAGTCACGTTGAGCGCGAATCCGGCGGTCGTTGCGGCAATCCGGCCCGACTGGGTTGCGGCGCTGGAACGCCAAATCGGGGGCACCGTCACCTTGCGCGCCGACCCGTCGCTTGCCATGGCATCGGGCCATGCCCAATAGACCCAAGCCCTGCCCGTTTTGCGGCAAGCCCCCCACCGAAGAACATACGCCGTTCTGCAGCCGCGGCTGCAAGGATCGGGACCTGTTGAAATGGCTGGGCGAAGGCTATCGCATCGCGGGCCCGCCAGCAGATCGTGATGGGCTGGACAGCGACGAAGAGCGCGGCTAGAGCGCGCTTCGCCTGCGGGGCCGACCGGCCCCCACTTGTGGGCCCAGGTAGCTCAGTTGGTAGAGCATGCGACTGAAAATCGCAGTGTCGGCGGTTCGATCCCGTCCCTGGGCACCATTCACCAAGCATTGCGCGACAAATTTTCGATTTTGCGGATTCGCGATTCATTTCGGCGGACCTGCGCTAAGGTGCGTGGGATGCGAATCTCATTCTATGGACGCCTGGGGGAAATGATCGGTCGCCAGATCGAGCATCCGGCTGCCCCGACCGTAGCAAAATTGCGGGCGTCACTTGCGGACGTCTTCCCCGTTGCGGCCGACCTGTTGCTCGGCAGCGAGATCAGGGTTGCGACCGGCGACCGGATCGTGAGCGATGATCAAATGCTGTCCGACAACGATCAGGTCGATTTCTTTCCGCCATTGTCGGGTGGCTGACGTGTCAAGAAAATGCCTGCTGACGACCAATTCGATCGATGTTGAGCGCGAACAGGCAGACCTTCTTACCAGTGCGCCGGGCGCGGGCGCGGTCGCGAGCTTCGCTGGTCTCGTGCGCCCGCGCAGTTCCGACGAAGCAAACGAGGTCGACGCCATCTATCTCGACCATCATCCAACCTTGACGTTGCGGTCGATGCAGGACGTCGCCGATTCAGCGCTGTCGCGCTTCGCCGTCGGGACGCTGCATATCGTTCACCGGTGCGGGCCTGTTGCTGCGGGCGAGCCGATCGTGTTCGTCGGCGCTGCAGCAGCACATCGACGCGCGGCCTTCGATGCGGTCGATTATGTCATGGATCGCTTGAAAACCGACGCTGTCTTCTGGAAACGCGAAGATCGAGCTGACGGATCCGAATGGATCGAACCAACCGATGCGGATCGCGCTGCGCACCGACGCTGGAAGGATGAGGATGGCGGGGATTAACGAAAGTCTGGAATTCCACCCGCTGACCATCGCGGTGCTGGTCGTATCCGACACACGCGATCTCGAAAGCGACCGGTCGGGCGCCTTCCTTGCCGACGCGCTCGTCGAGGCCGGTCATCGTCTGGCTCAGCGCGCGCTGGTCGCCGACGACGTCGCCCGCATCCGCGAACAGGTAGCGGCATGGGTCGGTGACGCGGGAATCGACGTAATCCTGACGACCGGCGGCACCGGCTTCGCACCGCGGGATGTGACACCCGAAGCGATCGGACCGATGCTGACCCGGGTGATGGATGGCTTCGCGATCCTGTTCCACGTTGCCAGCAGCAAGACCGTTGGCCTTTCCACCCTGCAGTCGCGGGCGTTAGCCGGACAGATCGAGGAGACATTCATCTTCTGCCTACCCGGCTCGACCGGCGCCTGCCGCGATGGATGGGCCATCCTCGGCGAGCATTTCGACAGCCGCTATCGCCCTTGTTCGCTGGCCGGCCAGGTCCCGCGATTGCGCGAGGAACTGGCGTGAGCCGTCCGACCCACATCGACGTCCAGGGTCGCGCGCGCATGGTCGACGTGTCCGACAAGCCGGCCACCGTGCGAACCGCGCGGGCGAGCGGTGTCCTGCGCTGCAAGCCCGCTACCTTGGCTGCAATCGCAGAGGGAAGCGCGCCAAAAGGCGCGGTGATCGAAACGGCGGAGTTGGCCGGGGTGATGGCGGCAAAACGGACTGCCGACCTCATCCCATTATGTCACCCGCTGGCATTGACCCGCATCGTGGTGACCATAATCCCCGACCATAGCCTGCCCGGTTTCCGGGTCGACGCGGAAGTTCGCTGCACCGGCCCGACCGGAGTCGAAATGGAGGCACTGACGGCCGTATCGGTCGCGGCCCTGACCCTGTTTGACATGATGAAGGCGATCGACCGGACGATGGAGATCGGCGCGATCCGCGTCGACACGAAATCGGGAGGGCAATCGGGCGATTGGCAGCGCTCGTGATTTCCTTCGACGATGCGCTGACGCAGATTGTGGCTGCAGCAAAGCCCTCGGGCGAAGAGGAAGTACCGATCGACCGGGCCGTCGGGCGTTGGCTCGCCCAGCCCGCGCTTGCCGCCATCGATTCGCCGCGTCGCGCCGTGTCGACGATGGATGGTTACGCCGTGCGTGACGCCGACATTGCGTACCCAGCTGCCCAATTGCCCGTCTTTGCAGAAATCTTTCCAGGAACGATAGATCCCGGCACCTTGCCCGTGGGCAGCTGTGCGCGAATTTTCACCGGCGGTCCGCTGCCTGCCGGTGCCGATCGCGTCGTGATGCAGGAACATGTTCGGCATGAGGGCCATATGGCGCTCTTCGAAAAGGCGGTTTCGTCCGCGCGCTTCGTCCGCGCAAAAAGCAGTGACTTTGCCGTCGGGGCAACGCTGATTAGCGCTGGACGTCAGATTCGACCGCGCGATCTTGTCGCGGCGGCTAGCGGCGACCTCTCCTCTCTTATTTGCTGGCGGCGGCCACGCATCTGGCTGCTCACCAACGGCGACGAACTAGTCGCGCCGGGCGAGGCGTCCGCTTCGCAAGGGGCGATTCCGGACAGTGTGACTGCGGGACTGTCGGCAATGCTCGAAATGTGGGGCGGCGACATCGTTGGAATGACGCGTCTGCCCGATGACCTCGACGTGATGGCGGCCGCAGCGGCGCAGGCAGTCGGTTCGAGCGACCTCGTCGTGGTGATCGGCGGCGCGTCGGTCGGAGACCGTGACTTCGCCAAGGCGATGTTCGCTGTACTCGATCTGCATCTCGACATCGAAAAGGTCGCGATGAAGCCGGGCAAGCCGGTGTGGTTCGGTCGGTGCGGCGCGACGCTGGTGATGGGCCTGCCGGGAAACCCTGGTTCCGCGTTGGTGACGGGGCGTCTGCTCCTTGCCCCGTTGGTCAGCGGGTTGGCGGGCGGTGATCCGCGTCGGATCGTGGAATGGCAACCTGCGACGCTCCGTAATAACCTAGTCCAATGCACAGACCGGGAGACATTCTCGCGCGGGAGATGGGACGATGGCGACGTATTCGTCCTCGGCAACCAAGATAGCGGGGCGCAATCGACGCTTGCTGATGCCGACCTGCTGATCCGTCAGCGTGCGAACAGTCCTGCGCTCGGTGCAGGCGATACGGTCGAAATTCTACCTTTCTAGGTGAAGATCAGCTTTCCGCCAGCGATGACGAGCACGAGCCCTAATCCCTGCAATAGGCGGCGCTTGTCGAGCTTGCGTGAGCCGAGCCAACTCCCGAGCAGGGCACCGATCGCGACCGCCAAGCCGAACCACGGCAATTCCGAAGGCAGGTGCCCAACCGATGCGACATTGCCCGCCAATCCTGCCGCGCTGTTGATCAGTATAAACAGCGCGGCGACCCCGGATGTCCGTCGCGGCTCTTCCCACCCGAGCAGGATAATAAGCGGGCTGAGGAAGATTCCGCCGCCGGTGCCGGTCAGTCCGGCCAGGAATCCCAACGCCGCGCCGACCGGTAAGGCAACGACCGCCGATGGTGGCGACGGCGTGCGTTCAGCGGTTTTCTTTGGGCTCCAGAACAAGCGGATCGCGGCAATCCATAACATCACCCCCACCAACGGTCGGTAGATGTCCGGAGGCAGCGATATCTTCCCGCCGAGGAACGCCGCGGGTGCCGCCACGACAACGAAGAGGGCAAGAAGTCGCCAGTTGACCTGTCCAGCGCTGGCATAGCGAATGCTGGCGATCCCGGCCGCCACGAGGTTGAGGGCCAGTGCGGTCGGGCGCATGACATCCGGCGCCACCGCGAATAACGCCATGACCGCGAGATAGGCCGACGCACCGCCGTGCCCGACCATCGAATAAAGTATCGCCGCGAGACCCATCAGTAGCGCGATGGAGACGATCAGGTCGTTGCTCACCCTAACTCTTGCCCATCGCAATGACCGCAGAGACGGCACGGTCCCAGGCATTGATGCGCTCATCGCGCTCGGCCGGAGCGGTGGTCGGTTCGAAACACTGCATCCCGCCCCGCATCGCGTCGGCAGATTGGGCGAGCGATGGATAGAGACCGCAACCCAGGGCCGCCAACGCCGCCCCGCCCTTGATCGTGCATTCAACATTCTCTGGCCGCTCGACCGGGACACCTAGCAAATCGGCAAGGTCCTGGGCGAACCAGTCGTTGGCCGCCATTCCACCATCGATCTTCAGAGTCGACCAGATAACGCCGTCGGCAGCGAAAGCGCGCTGCAGCTCCGCGCTCTGGTTGGCGACGGCTTGTAGCGCCGCACGGACAAGTTCGGCCTTCCCGGACCCAAGCGTCAGCCCGAAAATCGCGGCTCGCGTTTCAGCCTGCCAGTGCGGTGCGCCAAGGCCGGTGAACGCTGGGACGATCTGGACGCCGCCGCTCGTGGCAATCGACGACGCAAGACGGGCGCATTCTTCGCTCGATGCAATCAGCCCCAGGTGATCGCGCATCCACTGGATCATTCGACCGGCGACGAACAGAGATCCCTCGAGCGCATAGCGGCGCTCCCCTGCCAATTGCCACGCAACCGTCCCGAGCAAACGATGCGCCGAGACGGGCGGCGTTTCCCCGGAATGCGTCAGGATGAATGCGCCAGTGCCATAGGTGGCCTTGGTCGCGCCCGCGGTCAGGCAGGATTGGCCGATGGCCGCCGCTTGCTGGTCGCCCGCGATGCCGCAGATCGGGATGGCGCGCCCAAGAATTTCCGGATCGCAAATCGCAATCGGGCCGGCGCAATCGACGATCTGGGGAAGCGCGCTGCGCGGCACGCCGAAAAGGTCGCAGAGTCCTTCGTCCCAGCCGCCACGAAGATCCATCAACGCAGTTCGCGACGCGTTGGTGGCATCGGTGACATGCGCACCGCCGCTCAAATTAAAGATCAGCCAGCTGTCGATGGTGCCAAGGGCCAACCGATCCCCGGCGGCGCGCACTGCCGGGACGTGATCAAGCATCCAGCGAATTTTCGTCGCGCTGAAATAAGGGTCGAGCAGCAGTCCCGTCTTCGACTGGAAAGCCGCCTCTTCGCCCGCTGCTCGCAGTCGCTCGCATACATCTGCCGTGCGCCGATCTTGCCAGATGATGGCCGGCGCCAGCGCCCTGCCCGTCTTGCGATCCCAAGCGACGATGGTTTCGCGCTGGTTGGTGATCCCGATAGCGCGAGCGCAGTGCCCTTGACCTGTAATCGCTTGCCGCATCATGGCGAGCGTCTGGCGCCAGATTTCCTCGGCATCCTGTTCGACCCAGCCGGGCTTCGGGAATTGCGTAGCGATGGCGTGCTGCGCGATCGGGCCGAAGGTGCCGTCGGCATCGACCAGCACCGCGCGGGTGCTGCTGGTGCCCTCATCGATGACCAGCACAGCGTCGTTCACACCGCGACCGTAACGTTGATGTCCGACGTTGAAAGCGTTTTCGTGCATTTTTTCGGCGCAAACCTCGACCCGCCGACTTCAACTCGTTAGCAGAACCTATGTCTCAGCCTGCCGCAACCGCGATGTCGAGCGTTCCCGACGTGCCGACCTTCCTTGGCGCGCCCGTGGAGTTTTTCCTGTTCGCCGCGATGCTGTTGGGCGTTGCGATCTTCAAACGCCATCCGCTGATGGTCAGCGTTACCGGACTGATTGCGATCCTGATGTTCCAGATCGCCTTCGGCGCGCATCCGACCGGGCGCGGATTGGCCGCGCTTGGCGAACATGGCGCGCATGAATGGGTGACGATAGCCAACCTGTTCCTGCTGCTGGTCGGGTTCGAAATCCTTTCCCACCATTTTGAGGAAAGCAACGTCCCCGACCATATGCCACACTTGCTGCCCAACGGATGGTATGGTGGCCTTGCCTTGTTGGGCATCGTCTTCGTCCTGTCGGGCTTTCTCGACAATATTGCGTCGGCGGTACTTGGCGGGGTGATGGCGCGTCACGTCTACAAGCGCCGTGTTTCCGTTGCCTTCCTGGTCGGAATTGTGGCTGCAGCGAATGCCGGCGGCGCAGGAAGCGTGATCGGAGATACCACCACGACGATCATGTGGTTGAACGGGGTCTCCCCCTTTGCCGTGCTTGGGGCCTATGTCGCCGCGGCCGTATCCTTCTGCATTTTCGCGCCCTTGGCGGCCCGCGCGCAAGAACGTTACGAGCCGATCCTGGTCAGCGATGTGCCCCACCATCCGCTGCAATGGCGCCGAGTCATGATTGTCGTCCTGATTCTGGTGAGTGCGGTCAGCGCTAATGTCGCCGCCAACATGCTGAGCGACGGTGCGGAGATCGCGCCGTGGATGGGGTTGGCACTGTGGGCAGCCATTTTACTAACCAGCCGGATCGCCATGCCCGAATGGAAAGTAGCCAAGCCAGCGGTGCGCGGCGCACTCTTCCTGTGCGCGCTCGTTGCTGCGGCATCGCTGATGCCGGTGCGTGCGCTGCCCAGTCCGAGCTGGGAGACGACGTTGGTTATCGGCTTCGTGTCATCGGTGTTCGACAATATTCCATTGACCGTCCTTGCCTTGACGCAGGACGGTTACGATTGGGCGTTGCTTGCCTATGCGGTCGGGTTCGGCGGATCGATGGTCTGGTTCGGATCGTCAGCCGGTGTGGCCTTGACCAATGAATATCCGGAAGGCCGTTCGGTAATCCGGTGGATCCGCGAAGGCTGGTTCGTGCCGTTCGCTTATGCGATCGGCTTCTTCGTCATGCTTGCCTTGCTCGGGTGGAACCCGACGATGATTTAGGGACCATACATTGTCCACCAATCACCAAAAGTTGCAGACGCAAGAACGCTTGGCCGGCGTCATCCTGATGCTGGCCGCACTGGCTGCACTGGTCGCGGCGAACAGTCCGCTGTCGGGACTGTACGACAGTCTTCTTCATACCAAGTTCGGCCCGACGATGCCGCGTTTCGGCAAGTTCGATTTGGCTCATTGGGTCGCCGACGGAGCGATGGCAGTCTTTTTCCTCTTGATCGGGCTGGAAGTGAAACGCGAATGGTATCGCGGGCGGTTATCGCAGGCTGCCGACCGCCGCCTGCCGATCCTTGCGGCAATCGGCGGCATGCTTGTCCCGGCTCTCGTCTATGCTTTCGCCGATTGGGGCGACCCGGCCCATCTTCGCGGTTGGGCGATCCCGGCGGCGACTGATATTGCCTTCGCGATCGGCGTGCTTGCTATCCTTGGGCGTCACGCGCCTTCATCAATCAAATTGCTGCTCGTCAGCATTGCCGTCGTCGACGATGTGGGCGCGGTTGCGATCATCGCCATCGTATACACCGCCAGTCTCGACATCGTCGCGCTGACCGCAGCGCTCGGAGTCCTTGCGGGCATGGCGGTGATGAACATGCTCGGCGTGAAACGCCTCTGGCCCTATCTCATTGCCGCGCTAATTCTCTGGTTTCTCGTCCTGGCAAGCGGAGTTCATTCGACCATCGCAGGTGTCCTCGCTGCGCTCGCCATCCCGCTGGGACCGAGCAAGGATGATAGTCCGCTTCGCGACCTGGAACATGCCATCCACCCGTGGGTGATGTTCGGCGTGGTGCCATTGTTCGGCTTCACCAGTGCCGGGGTCGCACTGGGCGGCGGCATCGACATGCTGCGCCAGCCGGTGGCGCTGGGGGTAATGCTGGGGCTGTTTATCGGCAAACAGGTAGGCGTGTTCGGCGCGATGTGGGTGGCGGTCAGGCTTCGGTTGGTCCCGATGCCGTCGGGCGCGGGCTGGCGGCATTTGTGGGGCGCGGCGGCGCTGTGCGGTATCGGCTTCACAATGAGCTTGTTCATCGGCGCACTTGCCTTCCCCGGCGACAAGGAAGCGATCGAGGCTGCCAAGCTCGGCACGCTTGCAGGATCATTCCTGTCCGCGCTGGTCGGTTACGCGCTGCTCCGCTTCACACCGGAGGTGGAGCGCGACGATGAGGAAGACGAGGCCGACGACGTCTTTGCCGGCTCCGCCAACAAGAAAAGTCCTTAGAGCTTCTCGGTCAGTTCGGGGACGATCTGGAACAGGTCGCCGACCAGTCCGATGTCCGCAACCTGGAAGATCGGCGCTTCTTCATCCTTGTTGATGGCGATGATGGTCTTCGAATCCTTCATGCCCGCAAGGTGCTGAATTGCGCCCGAAATGCCAATCGCGACATAGACTTCGGGCGCGACGATCTTGCCGGTCTGTCCGACCTGGTAATCGTTGGGCGCATAACCCGCATCGACCGCAGCACGCGACGCGCCGACTCCCGCGCCGAGCTTGTCGGCAAGCGGGTCGAGCAACGCATGGAATTGTTCGCTGCTGCCGAACGCACGTCCGCCCGACACGATGACCTTCGCGCTGGTTAGCTCAGGACGTTCCGACTTCGACAGCTCGGCACCGACGAACGACGATTTGCCCGACGCCGATCCGGTGTCGACCGCCTCGATGCTTCCCGATCCGCCATCGGAAGCGGCCTTTTCGAACGCCGTCCCGCGAACGGTGATGACCTTCTTGGCATCCTTCGACTTGACGGTAGCAATCGCGTTCCCCGCATAAATCGGACGGGTGAAAGTATCGTCGCCTTCGACCGACAGGATCTCGCTGACCTGCATGACGTCGAGCATCGCGGCGACCCGCGGCGCGATATTTTTGCCGAACGTCGTGGCCGGCGCGAGAAACGCTTCGTGATCCGCCATCAGCGTGGTCGCCACGGGCGCAACGTCTTCGGCAAGCTGATGTTCGAGATGGGTAGCGTCGGCGACGTAAACCTTGCAGACACCGGCGATCTTCGTTGCGGCATCGGCAATTCCCCCAATGCCAGACCCGGCGACGAGCAGGTGCACTTCACCGAGCTTCGCAGCAGCCGTGACAGCGGCGAGGGTGGCGTCCTTGATGGACGATCCGTCATGTTCGACGAGGACGAGGGTCTTCACTTGGCAACTCCCATATCCTTGAGTTTCGCAACCAGCTCGTCGACAGAGCCGACCTTGATTCCGGCTGTGCGCTTGGGCGGCTCGCTGACTTTCAGCGTTTCCAGACGCGGCGCGACATCGACGCCGTAATCACCCGGCGACTTGGTCGCGAGCGGCTTCGACTTGGCCTTCATGATATTGGGCAGCGAGGCGTAACGCGGTTCGTTGAGGCGCAGGTCGGTGGTAACGATGGCCGGGGTCGCAAGCTTGACGGTTTCAAGGCCGCCATCGATTTCGCGGGTGACGCTGACATCGCTGCCCTCAAGAGCGACCGCGCTTGCGAACGTGCCTTGCGGCCAGCCGAGCAAGGCGCCGAGCATCTGGCCGGTCTGGTTGCTATCGTCGTCGATCGCCTGCTTGCCGAGAATGACGAGGCCGGGCTGTTCTTCCTCGACGACGCCCTTGAGGATTTTCGCAACGGCGAGCGGTTCGACTTCATCGTCGGTCTGAACCAGGATCGCGCGGTCTGCGCCCATGGCGAGCGCGGTGCGCAGCGTTTCCTGCGCCTTGGCCGGACCGATCGAGCAGACCACGATCTCGGTCGCGACGCCTTTTTCCTTCAGGCGAATAGCTTCCTCGACCGCGATTTCGTCGAACGGGTTCATCGACATCTTGACGTTGGCGAGGTCGACCCCGCTGCCATCCATCTTCACGCGCGGCTTGACGTTATAATCGATCACTCGCTTAACAGCGACGAGCAGTTTCATGGCGTTCTCCAGTGCTTAGGCCGCCGCGCGGACTTCGGCGACAATCTTCTTCGCGGCGTCGCCAAGGTCATTGGCGGCGACGATCGGCAGGCCAGAATTGGCAAGGATGTCCTTGCCGAGCTGGACGTTGGTGCCTTCGAGACGAACGACCAAAGGCACGTCGAGGTTCACTTCCTTAGCCGCGGCGACAATGCCCTCGGCGATGATATCGCACTTCATGATCCCGCCGAAAATGTTGACGAGAATGCCCTTTACCGCCGGATCGGACAGGATGATCTTGAACGCGGCGGTGACCTTTTCCTTGTTTGCGCCGCCACCGACGTCGAGGAAGTTGGCGGGCTCCGCACCGTTAAGCTTGATGATGTCCATCGTCGCCATGGCAAGGCCCGCGCCGTTGACCATGCAGCCGATGTCGCCATCAAGCTTGATGTAGGCCAGGTCGTACTTCGACGCTTCGATTTCCATCGGATCTTCTTCGGTCAGGTCGCGGAGGCCGACCAGGTCCTTGTGGCGGAACATGGCGTTCGAATCGAAGCCGACCTTGGCGTCGAGCACCATCAGCTCGCCGTCGCCGGTGATCGCGAGCGGGTTGATCTCGATCTGGCTGGCGTCGGTGCCCATGAAGGCATCGTACAGCTTGGCGGTGACGAAGGCGGCCTGTTTGGCAAGGTCGCCGGTCAGGTTGAGCGCAGCGGCAACCGAACGGCCGTGATGGGGCATCAGGCCGGTGGCCGGATCGACCGTGATCGTGTGGATCTTTTCGGGCGTCGAGTGAGCGACTTCTTCGATATCCATGCCGCCTTCGGTCGATGCGACGATCGCGACCCGGCCGGTTTCGCGGTCGACCAGCAGTGCAAGGTAGAATTCTTTTTCGATGTCGACGCCGTCGGTGACGTAGAGTCGCTGGACCTGCTTGCCTTCGGCCCCGGTCTGGATCGTCACCAAGGTCTTGCCGAGCATTTCTTGGGCGTGGGCGCGGACTTCGTCGATCGACTTGGCGAGTCGGACGCCACCCTTGGCGTCGGGGCTGAGTTCGGTGAACTTGCCCTTGCCGCGACCGCCGGCATGGATCTGCGCCTTGACCACCCACAACGGGCCGGGGAGTTGCTTGGCGGCGGCAACTGCTTCGTCGACGCTCATCGCGGCATACCCGGCCGGCACCGGCACACCATATTTTGCGAGCAATTCCTTAGCCTGATATTCGTGGATATTCATGGATTCGGTTCCTGACGGGAAACGGAGAAAAAGGGTCGCGCGCCCTAAAGCATGACTCGCGCGCGATGCCAAGCTAGGCAGTCCCTGCCGTGCCCGAGCTTCCGACCCGCAAGATCATTCATGTCGACATGGACGCTTTCTATGCGTCGGTCGAACAGCGTGATGACCCGAGCCTGAAAGGAAGACCGGTCGCCGTCGGTGGCGGGCATCGCGGCGTGGTTGCAGCGGCGAGTTATGAGGCGCGGACGTTCGGCGTCCGGTCGGCAATGCCGTCGGTCACCGCCAGGCGCCGCTGTCCCGAACTGGTGTTCGTGAAGCCGCGATTCGACGTCTACCGCGCGGTGAGCCAGCAGATCCGGGCGATCTTCGCCGACTACACCGCCCTCATCGAGCCGCTGTCGCTCGATGAAGCCTATCTCGACGTGACCGAAGATCGGCGCGCGCTTGGCACTGCGCGCGCGATCGCCGAGGAAATCCGGGCAAGGATCAAGGCCGAGACCGGCCTGACCGCCTCGGCTGGTGTCAGCTATTGCAAGTTCATCGCCAAACTGGCGAGCGATCAGAACAAGCCCGACGGGATTTGCGTTATCCCGCCGCACAAGGGCGCCGCCTTTGTCGCGACCTTGCCCGTGTCGCGGTTCCACGGCGTCGGACCGGTGACGGCGCAAAAGATGGAGCGGCTGGGCATCCACACCGGCTCTGACCTGGCCCGATGGAGCGAGCCAGAGTTGGAGGCGCATTTCGGATCCTCGGGCCGGTGGTACTGGCGGATCGCGCGCGGAATCGACGAGCGCGAGGTGAAGTCCGATCGGCCGAATAAATCGGTGAGTGCCGAGCGGACGTTCGACCAGGATTTGATCGATCCCGACGCGCTGTCTGCGGAACTTGAACGCGTTGCCGGCTTTGCCTGGCAGCGTATCGACCGTGCGCAAGTGTTCGGTCGGACGGTCACGCTGAAGGTCAAATTTGGCGATTTCACCAACATTACGCGATCGCAAAGCTTCAGCCAGCCGATCAGCGATGAGGCGTCTTTTCGCGCCGCCGGCCAGACCCTTCTCGGCCGGCTGTTCCCGGTGCCAAAAGGGATCCGATTGCTCGGCTTGGGTCTTCATGCGTTGGTCGACGGTGACGAAACGGCGCCTCGGCAGCTCCCGCTGGAAATTTGACGGCAAACATGCTATAGAATCGCGGGAAGGGCCGACGCATCCAGCGCTGGCCCATTGATTGCAGGCTAAATCCGGAAAGTTGGGAGAACTCGGTCGCGGGTCGTTGGGGGACGATGCGGCCATCACGAGTTCCTTACCCGCGTTCGGTTTCAGAAAGGTGACATTGATGGTAGCGAAAGCACTCAGCTTCGACGTGGGCGACTATGTAGTTTACCCCAAGCATGGCGTTGGTCGCGTCGTGGAACTGCAAAGCACCGAGATCGCCGGCACCGCGCTGGAACTCTATGTCCTGCGCTTCGAAAAGGAAAAGATGACCCTTCGCGTTCCCGTCGCCAAGGCGGATTCGGTCGGCATGCGCAAGCTGTCGAGCGACAAGGCGATGAAGGACGCGCTGGAAACCCTGAAGGGCAAGCCCAAGGTCAAGCGCACCATGTGGTCGCGCCGTGCGCAGGAATATGAAGCGAAGATCAATTCGGGCGAACTTACGCTCATCGCCGAAGTAGTCCGCGATCTGTTCCGTCCCGACGACGCGCCGGAACAGAGCTATTCGGAACGCCAGATTTTCGAAGCCGCCTCGTCGCGCCTCGCCCGTGAACTCGGTGCGATGGAAAAGACCGACGAGAAGGGCGCCCTCGTGAAGATCCTCGAGATCCTCAACAAGGCCGCGCTGATCCACAACAAGACCAAGGAAGAAGCCACCGCCTAACCGCCTGGCTTCGTCCGAAGTTAAGGGCGCTCCTTCGGGGGCGCCCTTTTTTGTTGCGGCTTGCGCGGCCATCTGCATTGCTGTATTAGTGTTGTAATACGCAATAGGAGAATCGCGATGAAGACCTTGCTCGCTACCGGGATCGCCGCCTTGGCACTTGGCGCCTGCCAATCCGACGGCAAGGCCGAGAACCGCGACGTCGGCGCAAGCACGACCCGCAATTATTCGGTTGGTGCCTTCAGTAAGATCGAGGTTGCCGGGCCCTATGACGTCACGATTTCAACCGGCAAGGACACCGCGGTTACCGCGAGCGGCGGCGCAAACCTGCTCGATGAAACCGAAGTCCTCGTCAAAGGTGAAACGTTGGTCATTCGTCCCAAGAAAAGGACGGGGATGCGCTGGGGCGGGAAAAGCGGGAAGGCCAGCTTCACCGTCTCCACTGCGGCGATCGAGGGCATTGGCATCGCCGGGTCGGGCGACGTCCGCGTCGACAAGGCAAGCGGCGATTTCGATGGGTCGGTCGCGGGATCCGGGTCGATCGACATCGCCCAGATCGATGGCGGCAAGGTCGAGTTATCGATCGCCGGATCGGGCGACATTCGCGTCGCCGGAAAGGCGGACAGCGCCGAGGTGAGCATTGCCGGGTCAGGCGATATCGATGCCCGCGGCCTGACCGCAAAAACCGCCGACGTCTCCATCGCCGGATCAGGCGACGTGCGGCTCCAGGCGACCGAAACCGCCGACGTTTCGATCCTGGGGTCAGGCGACGTCGACATTTCGGGCGGCGCTAGATGCACGACCAGTAAATCAGGCTCCGGCAATGTCACCTGCCACTAAGTGACGCTTTGTTAACCATGTTGGGGCGAGAGTGGGGGCCATGAAGAGACAGGTCATCACGCTCGCCCTATTGAGTAGCGCACTTGCCGGACCGGCGAGCGCTGCCACCGCCGAACGCAATTACGGCGTTAGCGGATTCGACCGGGTCCGCGTCGATGGCGATTACAAGGTCGTGCTGACCAATGGCGTTGCGCCTTTTGCCAAGGCCAAAGGCAGCGCCCGTGCGATCGATGCGGTCGCCATTCGTGTCGAGGGACGAACGCTCGTGATCGGAATGAACCGATCGGCAGGCTGGGGCGGCTATCCCGGCGAGAGCGCAGGTCCGGTCGAGATTTCCGTCGGCACCCATGAGCTGACCGCATTGTGGGTCAATGGCGGCGGCGCGATCAGCATCAATCAGGTTCGCGGCCTCTCGTTCGAGGCAACCGCGCAAGGCGCCGGCATGATCAGCATCGACCAGATGGATGTCGATCAGTTCAAACTGGCGCTGGCCGGCGCAGCGACCGCCCGCCTCGGCGGACGGGCAGCCATGACGACCGCCATCATCCGCGGCTCGTCGTTGCTCGATGGCGAGACCCTTGCAGTGAAGGACGCGACGATTGGCGCCCAAGGACCGGCGATCGTCAAACTCGCCGTCTCCGGCACGGCCAAGATCGATGCCATCGGGGTCTCATCGATTACGTTGACCGGCAATCCCGCATGCACGGTGAAGACGCAAGGGTCGGCAAGCGTCACCGGCTGCAAGGTTTCGCGCTTCTAATCGTCAAACAAGTTTGAGCGCAGCCAGCCGTCCGTAAAGCGAAGGCGGCAGTTCGCCGACGCCAGTCTCGTCGGCCTCGACCGCCTGCTCCAGTTCGAAATAGCGCCATCCCTGATGAGCGCGCTTCGGGATCGGCGTGAGAATAGCAAGATCAGGGGCGCAAACGATATCGACCCGCCCGTCGCTGCGATCCGAAATCGCGCGAATTTCCAGGCTTGCGACGATCCGGTGCTTCACGATCCAGAACAATTGGCCGCCGATCAGTTCATCTGCGCGCTTGGGTCTCATTCGGGTCGGAACCCGGACCTCGCCGCCGACCGTTACCCGCCGCGCGATTCGGTTCTTTAGCGCATCGACGCTGGCGCATCCGACGGCGACCTTGGTGAGATTGAGCGGCACAGCGCCAATATGCGAGCCGCTCGCAGCGGATTCAACGCCTTAACCTGCCAGACCAGCCGCCGTTGCCAGCCCGAGGAAGGCGAGGAATCCAATCGAATCGGTGACCATCGTCACGAACACCGACGATGAAACGGCGGGATCGGCACCGGCCCGTTCGAGCGTCAAAGGAACGAGCACACCGGCCGCACCAGCGACGATGATGTTGAACAGCATCGCTGCGGCGATCACCATGCCAAGCTGGCTGCTGCCCAACACCAGCGCGACACCAACACCGATCAGCAGCGCGATAGTTAGTCCGTTCATTACCGCGACGCGCAATTCGCGCCCGACCGCACGCCAGCGATTGGATCCGGTGAGTTGGTTGGTCGCAAGCGCGCGCACAGTGACGGCCAGCGTCTGGGTGCCGGCATTGCCGCCGACGCCGGCTACGATCGGCATCAGGACGGCGAGTATCGCAAGCCGCTCGATCGATCCTTCGAACATCCGGATGACGCTGGCAGCGACCAGCGCGGTGACAAGGTTGGCAATCAGCCAGCGGACGCGATCCTTGTAGGTGTCGACGATTGGTTCGTTGATGTCGCCTTCGCCAGCGCCGGAGAGCAAGAGAACGTCCTCGCTGGCCTCTTCCTCGACGATATGGACGACGTCATCGACCGTGATCATGCCGACCAGCCGTCCCGACGGATCGACGACGGCGGCCGAAATCAAGGCGTATTTCTGGAACTTCAGCGCCACTTCTTCCTGGTCCATATCGACCGGGATCAACGTCTGTTCGTCCATCATGATGTCACTGACCGCGATGTCGCGGCGCGTGCGCAGGATGGCCGACAATTTGCAGGTGCCGATCGGATGGTGGTTCGGCGAAACGACGAACACTTCCCAGAAATCGTCGGCGAGATCCGCAGTCGATCTCAAATAGTCGATGACCTGGCCGACCGTCCAATGTTCGGGCACCGCGATCAGGTCGCGCTGCATCAGTCGACCGGCGGATTCCTCCGGATAAGCGAGCGCTTCCTCGACCGCGGCGCGATCGTCGGGCTCCATTGCGCGAAGCACGGCGCGCTGTTCGTCTTCCTCAAGGTCCTCGATCAGTGCGACGGCATCATCGGTGTCGAGTTCGCCCGCCATTTCGGCGACCTTTTCCGCCGTCATCTCGTCGAGAAGGTCGTCGCGGACATATTCGTTGAGCTCGGCCAGAACCTCGGCATCGACTAGGTCGGCGAGGGCAGCAACCAGCCCGTCGCGCTCGTCGGCGCGGGCCAATTCGATCAGATCGGCGACATCGGCGGGATGGAGGTGCTCGACCAGCGCTTGCGCGGCCTCGTCGTCGCCATCAGCAACGGCATCGAGCACGCGCGCGACGAAATCTGGCCGAAGCCGATCCTCGTCGTCCTTGATACGCTGTATCGTGGTCGACACCCCAGGGTCGTGTGCGAGGTCGGCGAGTTCGTCGCTCTGTCTCAAAACTGCCTCCCTGCCCGCGGTGCTGCCCTCCTATGGAAGCCGCGCCTCTGGCGCAAGCGCCGCTTGGCCACTACATGGCCCCCAACTTTCCAAGGAGATTCACGATCATGGCCGATACACTCACCTTCACCCTGTCGACCGGCGGCGACGTTGTCATCAAGCTGCGCCCAGACCTAGCCCCTGGCCATGTCGAGCGGATTGCAGGGCTCGCCAAGGACGGCTTTTATGACGGCGTCGTGTTTCACCGTGTGATCCCGGGCTTCATGGCGCAGGGCGGCGATCCCACTGGAACCGGCATGGGCGGCAGCGATCTTCCCGACCTGAAGGCAGAATTCAACGCCGAGCCGCACGTCCGCGGCACCTGTTCGATGGCGCGCTCGGGCAACCCGAACAGCGCCAACAGCCAGTTCTTCATCTGCTTCGATAATGCCGGCTTCCTCGATAATCAGTACACTGTCTGGGGTCAGGTCGAGAGCGGCATGGAATATGTCGATGCACTGCCGACCGGCGAACCGGTCGCCAATCCCGGTAAGATCGTCAAAGCGACCGTCGCTTAAGGTGGCGCGCGCCGCGACCGCCAAGCCCGTCAAGAAGCCCGATGCCAAGCGGCGCACGCCGCCGTTAAAGGCGGTAACCGTCGTGACGGGCGCCTCTGCCGGACTGGGTGTCGATTTCGCGCGCCAGCTGGCGGCGGATGGACACCGACTGGTGCTGGTGGCGCGGCGCAAGGACCGTCTCGACACATTGGCCAAGGAATTGGGCAATGCGCGGGCGGTCTCGCTCGACCTCGGCAAGTCCGGTGCGGCAGCGGCGCTAATGGCCGATCTTGCCGCGAACGGCGAGCGGGCCGAAACCTTGATTAACAATGCCGGCTTCGGCCTATGGGGCAAGTTCACCGACCTCGACGGCGGTCAGCAGCGTGCGATGATCGACCTCAATTGCGGGACGCTGGTCGACTTATGCCACGCCGTCCTGCCCGACATGGTCAAGCGGAAGAAGGGCGCGATACTCAACGTCGCATCGACTGCCGCCTTCCAGCCGGGTCCGGGCATGGCGACCTATTTCGCGACCAAGGCCTTCGTTCTGAGCTTTAGCGAGGCGCTTCACGAGGAGGTGCGCAAGTCGGGTGTCAATGTCAGCGCTCTCTGTCCGGGACCGACCGGAACCGAGTTCGGCGCGTTGGCGGGCTTCACCAGCAATGGAGCATTCGACGCGATGAGCGCGAAATCCGAGGATGTCGTGGCGGCGGGCCTGAAGGCATTGCGGGCGAACAAGGCGGTGATGGTACCCGGCGTGACCAACAAGCTTGGTGCGCAAGGGCATCGCTTCCTGCCGCGCGCGATCCTTCGCAAGGTAACCGGTCTGATCAAAGCCTAGGCGGGAGAAGGCGCGCCTTGCTCGCTCAAGGTGTCCATCAACGCCTTGAACCGATCGTCGCCGCGCAGCGGATTGAGATCGACATCCTGTCGCATCCAGTCGTGCATGTCGGCGCCGACCCGGCCGACCCATCGCTCTAGCAAGCCGATCGCGCGGTCGTAACTGCCCATTTGTACCGACGCGCAGGCGGCATTGTAGAGCAAGTGCGTGTCGTCCGGATCGACCTGCAACGCATGGTCGATCAAACGCTGCGCCTGCTCACGCTCGCCGAGCGTCGCATAGCTGCAAAAGGTCATTTGCGTTGCACGGCTATTCTCCGGTTGCTTCCGGATCATGGCCTCTCCGCGACGAATCGTGAGCCGCTGGTATTCCTCCGACTCATCCAGACGGCCAAGGGCGCGCAGGGTGATCGACGCGAGCGCACACGACTGCACGTCTTCCGGGTTCAATTCGAGCGCGCGCAGAGCAAAAACGAGCGCCTTTTCATATCGCCGCATTTTGATGCTGTGATGAGCGAAGAAATAATGCGCATCATAATTCGACGGATCGAGTTCGATAGCCTTTTCGAATTCCTTGACCGCATTTTCATCTTCACCAGCGCCGCTCATGGCAATTCCGCGGGCGGCATAAGCGTCGGCAAGTTCGGGATCGAGAGCGAGGGCCTTGTCTGCCATCGCCAGAATATCTTGCTTCGGAATCGCTTCACCATACCAGCTCGACAAGCGCGTGTCGCAATTCGCAATCCCGGCATAGGCGCGTGCAAAATCGGGATCGATTTCGGTCGCTGCAACGAATTGCTGGCGTGCCAGCCGAACTCGTGATCGGGTCGACGTATGAAATAACTCGCGGCCGCGAAGGTAGAATTCATAAGCCTCGACGTCCTTTGTCGGGGACTTGCGGAGCGATCGCTGTTCCTCTGGGAGAAGTCGGACGCGTAGCTGTTCGACAATGGTTTCGGTAATCTCGTCCTGGATTGCGAAAATATCGTCGAGGTCGCGATCATAGCGATCGGCCCAGATATGGCCGCCCGTTGCGCCATCGATCAGCTGACCGGTCACACGGATTCGCTGGCCAGCCTTGCGGACACTTCCTTCAAGCAGGAATTTGACCCCGAGTTCCTTGGCGACGTCCTGCAGCAGAAACGATTTGCCCTTGTAGGTGAAACTGGTGTTGCGGCCGACCACGAACAGGCCAGAAATCTTGCTGAGATCCGTGATGATGTCTTCGGCAATTCCGTCAGAGAAAAATTCCTGTTCCGCATCGCCGCTCATATTGTCGAATGGAAGGACCGCAATCGATGGCTTTTCAGTTTTCGCTTCCGGTTCCGGGGCGGACTCGATCTTTCCCTTTGGCGCTTCGGCTTTCCCGCTGGTGACGTCGAAGACGCGAATGGGACGCTCTATATTCTTGAGCGCATGTTCGCCCATATCTTCGAACGAAATCTCCAGCCTGTTACCGACGTGCTCACGGACCGCATCCGAAACCGCCACGCCGCCCGGCTTGCCAACGCTTTCGATGCGTGCCGCGACATTGACGCCATCGCCGAACAGGTCGCCGTCCTCAACGATGACATCGCCGATGTGGATCCCGATGCGGAGTTCGATACGACGATCCTCGGGGATCTCGACGTTGCGGCTACGCATTTCCTTTTGCACCGCGAGCGCACATTCGACGGCATCGACGACACTTGAAAATTCGGCCAAGATCCCGTCGCCAGTCAGCTTGACCACGCGACCACTGTTCTTCGATATCCGCGGCTCGATCACTTCTTTGCGGCGATGAGTCAGCGCGGTCAGCGTGCCGACCTCGTTGGCACCCATCAGGCGACTGTACCCGACCACATCGGCAGACATGATTGCGGCGAGTCGGCGTTCCATCCGTTTTTTTACCTCGTTTCCGGTCGGGAGTAGCACAGTTCGCAGTCAGGATGTGGCGCCTAAGCGACGGCCCCCTCAATCTCTTCGTCGATCGCTTCGATCATCGCCTGGAATCGTGGGTGCCCGTGAAGGGGCTCGAGGTCGGGATCAACCTTCATCCATTCGAAATTCTCGCGTGAAATCGATGTCGATCTACTGCGTTCTAGAAACGTGATGGCGTCATCGATTTCGCCGAGACTGGTCCACATGCAGGCCGCATTGTACAATGCCAGATTGTCGTCGGGATCCATAAGCAGCGCCCGCTCCATCAGGCGTTTCGCGCGCTCCGTCTCCCCTTGGTCGGCGAGAACGCACGCACCGATCTGGGCCGGTCGCGAATTCTCCGGGTTGAGGCGCATCTCCTCTTCGGCGCGCTTCAGCCCAATCCGGGCATAGTCCTTCGCCTCCTCTGCCTTGCCGAGCTTGCGCAGGACGAGACTAAGGAACAGCGCGGGCATCGATTCTTCCTGTTTCTCCTCGAGCGCGCGTAAGAAGTGGGTCTTTGCTTCCTCGAAACGTTGCCGCCGGAAGCAAAATCGCGCGTACATGAAGTTCACATCGAAATTATTGGGCTCAAGACCGAGCGCGAATTCGAATGCAGCTTGGGCTTCGTCATCGCGCCCCAATGCGCCCAATGTGTCGGCGAAGGCGCCTTGGGCTTCGGCCTGGTCGGCGTCCATTTCAACGGCTCGCTGCGCGGCGATCAGCATTTGTTCGGCAGGGATTGGTTCGCTCAGTTGTGCAACCAGACGGCTGTTCGCCAGGGCGACACCCACCGCGGCACGAGCGAAATTGGGGTCAAGCGCCAAGGCCTGCTCGAACAGGCCGCGCGCAAGGAACAACGTTCTCCGGCTCAAATGCCGCATGTAGTGGCGGCCGCGCAGGAAGAGATTATAGGCCTCGACATTGCCGGTCGGCGCTTCGGTGATCGCTTTCTTTTCGGTTGGCAGCAATCGGACGCGCAATTGTTCGACGATCGATTGGGTAATCTCGTCCTGGATCGCAAAAATGTCGTCGAGATCCCGATCATAACGATCGGCCCAAACATGACCGCCCGTCAGTCCGTCGATCAATTGGCCGTTGACTCTGACCCGGTCACCCGCTTTGCGCACGCTTCCTTCAAGGACGAATTTGACGCCGAGTTCTTTGGCGACTTCCTGCAACTGGACCGTCTTGCCCTTGTATAGAAAACTGGTGTTGCGCCCGACGACGAACAGTCCGGAAACCTTGGAGAGATCGGTGATGATGTCCTCGGTAATGCCGTCGGAAAAATACTCCTGTTGCGGGTCGTCACTCATGTTGTTGAAGGGAAGGACCGCTATCGACGGCTTTTCGGATTCCGGAGAGGAAGATTGCGCCTTATCGGCCTTCTTTGGCGACATTGCCCCGAGCACGACATTATAGACCCTCACCGGAAAGGTGATGTTCTTCAGTTGCTGGTCGCCCATGTCCTCGAAGACAAAGTCCAGCTTGTTGCCGATATTGTCGCGGACGGCGGACGAGACCGAGATTCCGCCGGTCTTTGCAATTCCCTCGATCCGCGAAGCGACGTTGACGCCGTCACCAAAGATATCATCATCGTCGACGATCACATCGCCAAGGTTTACGCCGATCCTGAATTCGATCCGTCGATCCTCGGGAACGTCTCCGTTGCGGACGCGCATCCCGCGCTGGATTGTCATGGCGCATTCTACCGCGTTGACGACACTTGGAAATTCGCAAAGCATCCCGTCGCCGGTCAGCTTGACGATCCGGCCCTGATGTTTCGCAATGGTGGGGTCTATCAGCTCGGCACGATGCTGCTTGAGCGACGTCAACGTCTGGACCTCGTTCATGCCCATCAGTCGGCTGTAACCAACGACGTCGGCGGCCATGATCGCTGAAAGTCGACGCTCCATCAGCCCTTCGCCCTCACCCTGCTGCTCCGCTCGCTCTTGATCGTCGCCGCAAGCTCGGTGAAGCGGGAATCATTACGAAGTGGGTCGAGATCCGCGTCGGTGTCGAGCCATAACTCCATTTCCATGCCGCGATTCTTCGACCATTTTTCGAGTGCTTCAAATGCTCGGTCGATTTCACCAAGCTGGGCATAGGTGCAAGCGGCGTTGTACGTTGCAATGGGTTCGTCGGGATCGAGAAACAAAGCCCGTTCGAGCCAGTCCTTGGCGCGATCGACCTCGCCAAGCCGGGCCAGCGTCGGCGCACCCAATTGGGCCGGCCGAGAATTTTCGGGGTGAAGACGCATCGCTTCTTCCGCGCGCTTGATGCCAAGCCGCGCGTAGCGTTCCGCTTCCTTTGGCCGCCCGAGTGCAAGGAGCACCGAGTCGACCAAGAGCGGCGACTGCCAGTCGTCGGGTTGAACTTCCACAGCACGCTCGAACATCGGCACTGAACGCTCCAGGTCACCTTGGGTCACACAATAACGGGCGAACAAAAGATTGGCGTCGAAGTTGTTGGGGTCGACCGCAAGCGCGCGCATGAACGCGTCGACTGCCTCTGAATGCTGTCCGTCGTTCCCCAGCGCGACCCCTCGTGCCGCATGGGCTTCGGCTAGGCTGGGGTCGAGTGACAATGCTTTGTCGGCGATGGCGATGATATTTTCAGTCGGAATTTCGGCGCGATACCAATTTTCGAGGCGCGCATCGCAAATTGCGATTCCCGCATAAGCCTTGGCATAATTGGGATCGAGCTCGGTAGCCTTGGCAAACATCTGGCGCGACAAGGACAGCAGGACGCGCGTCGAATTGTGGAAGAACTGCCGACCCTTAAGATAATAAGTGTAGGCTTCCACGTTCGCGGTCGGGACCTGGCCGATCGCCTTCTTTTCCTTCGGCAAAAGCTTGATCTTCAGCTGATCGACGATCGTCTGGGTTATCTCGTCCTGGATCGCGAAAATGTCGGTAAGGTCGCGATCGAAGCGATCTGCCCAGACATGCCCGCCGGTCTTGCCGTCAATCAGCTGACCGGTCACTCTCACGCGCTCCCCGGCCTTGCGAACGCTGCCTTCGAGGACGAACTTCACGCCCAGTTCCGCTGCGACTTCGGGAATCTGGACCGACCTGCCCTTGTAGGTGAAACTGGTGTTGCGGCCGATGACAAACAGCCGACTGACCTTGGACAGATCGGTGATGATATCTTCGGTGATACCGTCGCTGAAATATTCCTGTTCGGGATCGCCCGACATATTGTTGAATGGCAGCACGGCAATCGACGGCTTATCCGCGTCGGCCATTTCGCGAGCGCTATCGGAATCGGTCGGATCCGGGGCGGCGTCACCCAAAACGACGTTGAAGGCGCGAACCGGAAATTCGATATTCTTCAGATCCTGGTCGCCGAGGTCTTCGAAAAGGAGGTCGAGCTTGTTGCCGACATTCTCCCGAACCGAGCTGGAAACCGCGATCCCGCCGGGCGCCGCGACGCCTTCAAGTCGCGCTGCAACATTAACCCCGTCGCCGAAGATATCGTCATCGTCGACGATCACGTCGCCTAGATTGACCCCGATCCGGAACTCGATCCGCCGATCCTCGGGAATTGTCGCATTGCGGCCACGCATCTGACGTTGGACGTAGGTCGCACATTCGACGGCGCTTACGACGCTCGCGAATTCCACCAACATTCCGTCGCCCGTCAGCTTGACGATTCGTCCCTGATGCTGCGCAATTGCCGGGTCGATCAGCTCGGCGCGATGCTGCTTAAGCGAGGTCAGCGTCGCGACCTCGTTCATGCCCATCAGGCGGCTGTAACCGACGACATCGGTGGCCATGATCGCGGAAAGTCGACGCTCCAACCCTACGAGTCTCCTATAGAGGAGCGCTTACCTAGCATATTAACGCAATTAACTAGGGGCCAATTTTCGAGATTTTTGCTGCAACTGCGTTTTTGCACTTGCGAAAAGCGATTGTGCGTTGCAATATGCAACTGCCTTAACAGGCATCCTCTCCCAACTCACATGGCCGGGCGGCAACGCCCGGCCTTTTTTCATCCGCGAACCATGCCCATAATGAACCCGGGCGGCGTTCTGCCGTTCGTCCCGCATCGGAAGAATGTGCGGGGCCTATTAAACGGCAAGAGGGTGAATGTTAATGGCGGATGTCGACACAATGACACGGTTGCAGGTCGCGAACCTGGCACCGGCGGATAGCGGGCGCGGAATCGCGCGGCTTCCGCTCGGCCTGATGAAGGAGCTTGGCCTGGCCGAAGGCGATGTCATCGAGATTATCGGAAAACGCTCGACCGGCGCCATTGCCGTTCGTCCCTACGAAGATGACGACGGGCTGGAGATCATCCGCCTCGACGGGCTCCAGCGCGCAAATGCCGAAGTTGGATCGGGTGATTTCGTCGAAGTCCGCAAGGCTATTTCGAAGGTCGCGACCCGGATCGTGTTCGCGCCCGCGCAGGACAATGTCCGGCTGCAGGGATCATCGGAAGCGCTCAAGCGCAGCTTTTCCGAACGGCCGCTGACCGAGGGCGATACGGTGTCGACAAGTGGTCACCAGCGCGTCAACACGGACATGCCCGAACATATCCGCCAACTGGTCAACGCACCTGCCTTCGCGTTGCAGGAAGTGCGGATGGTGATCGCATCGACCTCGCCGCGCGGGATCGTCTACATCGGCCCCGACACGGCGGTCGAATTGCTCCCCGAATTCCGCGAGAAAGTTGCTGGCGAACGTCGCGCAGACGTCACTTACGACGACCTAGGTGGGATGGCATCGACCATTGATGCACTTCGCGAAATGGTCGAATTGCCGCTACGCCACCCGGAATTGTTCCAGCGCCTAGGCGTCGATCCGCCCAAGGGCGTGTTGCTTCACGGTCCGCCCGGCACTGGCAAGACCCGTCTCGCAAAGGCGGTCGCCAATGAAAGCGAAGCGAATTTCTTCCATATCGCGGGCCCGGAAATCATGGGCTCGGCCTACGGCGAGAGCGAGAAGAAGCTTCGCGAGATTTTCGACGAAGCCGCGAAAGCCGCCCCGTCGATCATCTTCATTGATGAAATCGATTCGATCGCCCCGAAACGCGAGAACGTTAGCGGCGAGGCGGAAAAGAGGTTGGTGGCTCAGCTTCTCACGCTGATGGACGGCATTGAGCCTCGGCAAAATCTCGTCGTCATTGCGGCGACCAATCGACCCGAAGCGATCGACGAGGCGCTTCGCCGTCCGGGCCGATTCGACCGCGAGATCGTCGTCGGCGTCCCCGACGAAAAGGGGCGCCGGGAAATCCTCGGCATCCACACGCGCGGCATGCCGCTGGCCGAGGGCGTCAATCTCGATGAACTCGCGCGGCGGACGTACGGTTTTGTCGGCGCCGATCTGGCGGCACTGGTTCGCGAGGCGGCGCTTGAAGCTGTCCGACGGATCATGCCCAAGCTGGACCTGAGCAAGGACAGCATCCCGACGGAGATCCTGGACGCGCTCTCGGTCGACCAGTTCGACATCGATAATGCGCTGAAGCGCGTACAGCCGTCGGCGATGCGCGAAGTGATGGTGCAGGCGCCAAACATCGGCTGGGACGATATTGGCGGTCTCGACGAATCGCGCGACAAGCTTCGCGAGGGCGTCGAGTTGCCGCTGAAGCATCCCGAAGCCTTCAAGCGCCTTGGGATCCGTCCGGCAAAGGGCTTCCTACTTTATGGGCCGCCGGGCACCGGCAAGACCTTGCTCGCCAAGGCGACGGCGAAGGAAAGCGAGGCGAACTTCATCGCCACCAAGTCGAGCGACCTCCTGAGCAAATGGTACGGCGAAAGCGAGCAACAGATTGCCCGCCTGTTCGCTCGTGCGCGTCAGGTTGCGCCGACCATCATCTTCATCGACGAACTAGACAGCCTTGTCCCGGCGCGCGGCGGCGGCATGGGCGAGCCGCAGGTCACCGAGCGTGTGGTCAACACGATCCTGGCCGAGATGGACGGTCTCGAAGAACTCAACAACGTCGTCCTGATCGGCGCGACCAATCGGCCGAACCTCATCGATCCTGCGCTGCTCCGGCCGGGCCGCTTCGATGAACTGGTCTATGTCGGCCCGCCCGATACGGCAGGCCGTCGCCGGATCCTTGCGATCCACACCAAGAACATGCCGCTGACCAAGGACGTCGACCTTGAGGACCTGGCGCGCCGGACCGAGAATTTCACCGGTGCCGACCTTGAGGATTTGGTCCGCCGCGCCGGCCTGACCGCGCTTCGCCGCGACCTGACCGAAGGCTCAGTCGGAAAAGCCGACTTCGAGGCTGCCCTGTCCGAGACCCGAGCATCCGTCACCGAAGAGATGTTGTCAGATTACCAGAAGATTCGCGAGACCTTGAAATCGGATGCGGTGCGGCCGGTTGGCGGAATCGGCTTTGTCTTGCCCGGCATGCTTCGGCCCAAGGGAGCAGGTGAAGGCGGCAAGAACTAAGGCAGTCGCCGCCACGCCCAAAGTGCGAGAACGAGCAGTCCGATCATGGAGAGCAAGGCGGGAAGCCCCGGGTCGAGCTTGTAAAGCAGCATCGTTGCGGTGGGTGCAGCGATGTAGCTGATGCCATTGGCAGCGGTGATCACCCCGGCGATCCCGCCCTGCTCCCCCAGCCCAACCGCGAGGCTGGCCCCGCCGGTAAAGCCGGGCCGGGTGAAGCCAAAGCCCAGGCTTGCGATCGCGAACCCGAGCACCAGCCCGTAAAGGTTGAAGGCAAGCATCAGGACGCCAAATCCCAAGGCCGCGATCAATGCGCCGACCGCGACTAGCGACCTGGGTCCTAGGCCCAGGCGCGGGATCAGCCCCCATTGCGCGGCCAGCGTTGCCCCCGCGCCCGCCATCAGGACGATCGCGATCGGCCCTTCGGATCCCAGCGGGGCAAGGCCGAGGCGATCAATCACGAAGAATCCCAGGAACGTCAGCACCGAGGCCTGGGCATGTCCTGCCGCAACCCCGGCAACGATCCAGCCTCGGATGCGCGAGTCGGTCCAACGCATGCGGACGCCGTCACGCGGTGAGGTTGCCGCGACGACGCTTGCGCCCGTGGTCGACGTTGCCAGCGAAGGATAGCTCATTGCCGCGCCGTGCCCGGCGCGCGGGCCGTGTCGAGGCTTGTTGTCGTCGGGCAACCAGCGCCAGATCGCGATGAAGACGACAAGGCCGATTAGTGCGAATCCGAAAAACGGTCCGGGCAATCCGACCAATGGCAGCACGAACAGCGGGGCCAGAGCCGGACCGACCACTGTACCAAGGCCGAAACTGGATGCCAGCGACGACAGAGCGGTAACCCGTGACGTGCGGCGGGTCTTCGACGCGAGATAGGCCTGCGTCGCGCTTGGCGTTGCCGAGCCGAGGCCGCCGTAGATCGCCCGTGCAAAGCCGAATAGGATGAAGGCGACGCCGCCGCCGACCCAGCCGCCGAGACCGGCGAAGAGCGCAAGACCGCATAATGCCGTGGAAATGACAAACCCGCCGACCCCAAGCAGGGTCAGCGCCTTGCGGCCATGTCGATCACTGGCCTGCGCCCACAGCGGTGCCAGACCGACCCAAAGGACAGCCGAGACGGTATAGGCAATGGCGACGATCACATCGGGGATTTGCATTGCCCGGCCAATCGCAGGCATGACGGACTGGACGGCCGTGTTGCCCGATGCCGCGACTAACATCGCGGCGTAGAGCAACGCAAAGTCGCGGTTGCGCATGGCAGTGCCGCCAACGCCGCGTTTTGGACCGGACAGGATCATCGTTCCGACTTAGACCTGTCGCAAACTGGCGCAAGCAGCTAACCGATTACTGGACATTCGCCTGCGGCTTTGCCAACGCGAGCAACCGGTTTTTCGCCTTGGAGCATTCATGTCGACCCCCCACGCCCGTACGCTCAAAGGCCCGCGCCGTTTCGTTCGCAGGGTCGCGCATCGGGTCAACAGCCCCAAATGGCAGTTTCTGCGCGGCTTTCTGAAGAATCCGGTGATGGTCGGTTCGGTGATCCCGTCAAGCAAAGTGTTGATCGACAAGATGCTTGGACCGGTCAAATGGGACGAGACGAAGCTGTTCGTCGAATATGGCCCTGGCGTCGGCACCTTCACCAAGCCGGTTCTGGAGCGATTGGGCAAAGACGGAACGCTGATTGCGATCGATACCAATCCGGATTTTGTCGACTTTTTGCGCAAGCAATTCCCCGATCCACGACTGATCGTAGTGCTCGGGTCGGCCGCCGATGTCGAACAGATCGTGAAGGATCATGGCTTCGACCACGCCGACTATGTGCTTTCGGGTTTGCCCTTTTCGACCCTTCCGCCGGGTGTCGGCGATGCGATCGGATCGGCCACTGCCCGGGTTACGCGCGCCGGCGGCGCCTTCTTGGTCTACCAATTCAGCCCCAAGGTTCGCGATTTCATCGCGCCTTATTTCGAACGCCTCGACCGCGGCTTCGAATGGATCAACGTTCCGCCCGCAACCCTGTTCTGGGCATGGCGCGAACCCGCTTCCGCCTAGAGTCCTTCCAACCCAAAATTGACGCGGCGTGTCACGGTATAATCCATTGTCGTCACCAGGAAGTGAGCGGCCGCCCATTTCATCTTGCGCCAAAGCGTCGCGCGACTGCGGTAGAAGGCCTGCGTGATCTCCAGCGAATCGGCGATCTCGTGATCGACATAAGCGTGCATTGCCGCTGCAAAGTCTGAATCGTCGACCCGCAACATCATCTCGAGATTGAGATAAAGGCTCCGGAAATCGAAGTTCGATGACCCAATGTGGACGACGTCGTCGGCGATGTAGAGCTTCGTGTGAAGCTTCGACGCCTGATATTCATAGATTTTGACACGACGCTTCAGCAATCGACCGTAGGTGAATCGCGCAGCAGCGATGGTCGCGCTGTTATCCGACTTTGCCGCGGTGACGACGCGTGCAATGCCACCCCCGGCTACGACTGACCCGATCCGTCTGAGCATGGCATTCGACGGCGCAAAATATGCAGCAATAATGTCTACCCGCTTCGCATTGCAGATATCGCTGACGATCTGCGCCGGCCATGGATTGTGGCGGCGCATCGGACCGCTAAAGCGCCAGCTGATCTTTCCCTTGCCACGACTGTGGCTGGTGATGATGCGGCGAAGATCGCGGATCTTGGGCTTGGGGCGCCGGGTCCATGATTCGATCGCGTCGAAATATTTGGCGAGATCGGCGATGGTCGGCCCTTCGACCGACATCCACAGGTCGCGCCATCGATCGTCGCTGTCATCGTCCAGATATTGCAGGTTGATGTTGGCGCCACCGACCAAGGCGCGCTCACCATCGGCAATCGCCATCTTCTGGTGGTTGCGAATGAGGTAGCGGCGACCGTAGCTGGAATGGAAAATGCAGTAATGGCCGCCGGCTTCCTTGAGCGAATCGAGAAAGCCAGGCTCCGTGGAACCGCAACCAAAGCCGTCGACGAGCAGGCGGACGTCAACGCCACGCCGCGCCGCGCGAACCAGTGCGTCGCGCACCCTTTCGCCGGCTTCGTCACCGCTGAACATGTAGTAGAGAAGGCGAAGGTCGACCTTAGCCTCGTCGATCAGGCGCGTGAGCGCATCGAGCCGTTCGCGACCCCCGACCAGAAGCTGCAGTCGATTGCCCTCAACTTCGGCCTGAATGATTGCTGGTTTGCTTGCCGCGTCCGCCATCGCCGACATGTGGCGGGGGCAGGTCCGCCGTGCAAGGGGCGATCAGGCCGTTTCCATTGACTTGTCGGGAGTCCCTGCCTATCTGCCTCCCCTTCCTTACAAGCATTGCGAAGGGTGCAGCGACCGATGGCTCGCGTGACAGTAGAAGATTGCGTCGACAAGGTTCCGAACCGGTTTGACCTGGTGTTGATGGCAGCGCAGCGCGCCCGACAGATTTCGGGCGGTGCCGACCTCACCATCGATCGCGATCGCGATAAGAATCCGGTCGTCGCCTTGCGCGAAATCGCCGAGGAAACAGTGAAGCCGAAGCATCTTGGCGAGGCGATTGTTAGCAACCTGCAGCGCGTCCGCATCGACGAAGACGATGAAACGGATGAACTGGCCAGCCTGAGCGAGTCGGCAGAAGCCCTACGTCTCACCGCTGCCGCGCCGCCGCGTCCGACGCCTAGCGCTTCGGAATACGAATAAGCTCAGGGCTTTTCGGCGACGGAATTGCACGAATTGGGGCGGCCTTCGGGTCGCCCTTTTTCGTTCTCAGTCGTTTCGCTTGAGTGCGCGACCAGTCGACTGGTCGATCCAGGCCAATTCGTCGAGCGCCAGTTCGCGGCCGTCATGGGCGAGGACGCGGATGCGCCGTACCGGCTGATGATCGCGCAGGTCAGCCAGCACGATTTCGTGACTGCCGTGGCCCCAATCCTCGCCCCATTGGCGGAGCGCCAGGACAACTGGAAGCAGTGCCTCACCCTTCGGGCTTAGCGAATAGACGACCTTGCGTCGATCATCGGGATCGGCGCGGCGCTCGAGAATCCCGCCTTCGACGAGGCGACCGAGTCGGTTCGACAGGATATTGCGGGCGATTCCGAGTCCGGCCTGGAATTGTTCGAAGTGCTGAAGCCCGTTGAGCGCGCCGCGAAGAATGAGGAACGCCCACTTTTCACCGATCAGCTCGACCGCAGGCGGCAACGGACACGTCAGCGCGGCCCTGCGAAAGGCCTCGATGTCCGGATCCTCGACCAGCATCTGCCGGTTCAACGCCACTCCTCCATTTCCACCCCATGACATAAGAAAATTTAAAATAACAGTTGCGATAAGCAACGGATAGCGATAATTGGTTGCAATCCGCAACTCGTTTTATCTGGAGCCTGCCATGAGCCGCTTTATCCTCGCAATCGCCGCCGCTTCCATTGCCGTCCCTGCTGTCGCTGGCACCTACACAGCGCGTCCCGCCAGCGAACCGACTGGTCGGATTGTCACGCGTGACGTCTTGTGGGCCAGCGAGGCTGGTGTCCTCACCGGTCGCACCGAAGAGAGCCGCCCGACCATCATCTGCCAGGGCCTTGCGAAGCGCGTCGGCAGGCTCGACCGCTTCGACGTCGATGGCCGCGCCTTCGGTCCGGCCGAACTGGCCAAGTGCAACGCCTACGCGAAGGAAGGCGCCGCGACTCTCGCTGACGCTCGATAAAACGCACTCCCGCACCGCTCCACGAGCATGCGGCGGTGCACCCTGAAAGGCCGGGCCGACACCCCCTCTGTTGGCCCGGCCTTTTTCGCACTTGCGAAAGACCCCCTACACGCCCCATCTTGGTGATGTGCTTAGGCAATATGAACTCGTCGAGAAGGTCCGGGCCTATGATCCCGACGCCGACGAGGCGCTGATCAATCGCGCATACGTATTTTCGATGAAGGCGCACGGGGCACAGGTGCGCGCATCGGGGGACCCTTATTTCAGCCATCCGATCGAAGTGGCGGGCATCCTGACCGACCTGAAGCTGGATGCGGAGACCATCGTCACTGCGATCCTGCACGACACGATCGAAGACACGGTCGCGACCCCTGAGCAGATCGAGAAGCTGTTTGGCGCGTCGGTCGCGCGGCTGGTCGACGGTGTGACCAAGCTGTCGAAGATAGAGGCGCAGTCAGAAAACGAGCGGGCCGCCGAGAACCTTCGCAAGTTCCTCCTCGCACTGAGCGACGACATTCGCGTCCTGCTGGTCAAGCTTGCCGACCGCCTGCACAACATGCGGACGCTGCATCACATCACGAACGACGAGAAGCGTCGCCGCATCGCCCGCGAGACGATGGACATCTACGCGCCGCTCGCCGAGCGGATCGGAATGTACGAGATGATGACCGAAATGCAGACATTGGCATTTCGTGTTCTCGAACCCGACGCTTACGCTTCGATTACCCGCCGCCTCAACCAGCTTCATGCGGTGGGCGGCGATCTTGTTAGCCGGATCGGTCTCGGCCTGCAGCTCCACCTCGCCGATCACGGTCTGGAAGCAGAGGTCACCGGTCGCGAAAAGCATCCCTATTCGATCTGGAAGAAAATGGCCGAACGGCACATCAGCTTCGAACAATTGTCCGACGTGATGGCATTTCGAGTCATCGTCGAAGATGTCGCTGGCTGCTATCAGGCGCTAGGATTGATCCACGAGCGCTGGCCGATGGTGCCTGGGCGGTTCAAGGATTACATCTCGACCCCCAAGCGCAACGGTTATCGAAGCCTGCACACCTCGGTCATTCACGACAGCAAGATGCGGATCGAGGTCCAGATTCGTAGCCGCGAGATGCATGCGCAAGGGGAGCGCGGACTGGCGGCGCACTGGGCCTACAAGGAAGGCAAGCCGGCCGCCGACCTGCACGTGCCGTGGGTCGATGAACTCGTCGAGATCCTGGAGCATGCCGACAGCGCGGAAGAGCTGCTCGAGCACACCCGCATGGCGATGTATCAGGATCGCATCTTCGCGTTCACGCCGAAGGGTGAGCTGATCCAGCTGCCGAAGGGGGCGACCCCGGTCGACTTCGCTTATGCGGTCCACACCGATCTTGGCGACCGGACGGTCGGTGCCAAGGTCAACAGCCGCGTCGTTCCGCTGCGAACATTGCTTGAGAATGGCGACCAGGTCGAAATCCTCGCCAGCGAGGCGCAGCATCCGCAGCCTTCATGGCTTCGCTTCGTGACCACCGGCAAGGCGCGAAGCTCGATCCGGCGCTTTGTCCGTCACAAGGAACGCGACGAGACGATCGAACTTGGCCACAAAATTTATGAGGAGATCGTCAGTCGTCTTCCCGCACCGCTCGCCAAGGAAGCGCAGACCCGGGCGATCGCGAAGCTGGGCGTCGACGACGTCGAAGGGCTGATGATCGCGATCGCCCGCAAGCGAATCCGCGACGAGGAAGTGATGGAAGCGTTGATGCCGGGGTCCGCCGGCACCGACATCGCGCCGCGCCCCGCCGCGCAGCGTACGGCCATCTCGATCAAGGGACTGACCCCCGGGGTCGCCTTCCACCTCGCCGATTGCTGCCACCCGATCCCGGGCGACCGGATCGTCGGCCTGCGCCGCGAGGACGAGAGCATCGAGGTGCATGTCATCGGCTGCGATCAGCTGGCGAGCGGGATCGATGCCGACTGGCTTGACCTGGCCTGGGGCGACGAATCGGAAGGCGGCACCGCCCGCCTATGCGTCATCCTGCGCGACATTGCCGGTGCGCTCGGCGAGATGGCCGGGATCATGGGCGCGCACCGCGCCAACATCGTGAACCTGCATCTGGCCCATCGCGATGGCAGCTTTCATACCTTCCACCTCGATGTCGAAGTTCGCGACCTTGCGCATCTTCACGCATTGATGGCGGCGCTTCGCGCGTCCGATCCGGTCTCCAGCGTCGAGCGCCTCTAACCGCGACGGATCGAGTCAGCGCCCCCGGCCGCAAGCACCGCCAAGGTCACCAGATCGGTGGACGTTGCGGTCATCGGCGCGATCTGGACCGGCTTGGCCATCCCCATCAAATAAGGTCCGAGCACACTTTCGCCGCCAAGAGCGCGGAGCAGCTTGGCCGAGATGTTCGCCGACTGAAGGCCAGGCATGATCAGGATATTGGCCGGTCCGGAGAGGCGGCTAAACGGGTAGAATTTGGTCCGCATGTCATGGTTGAGCGCGACGTCCGGGCCCATTTCGCCTTCATATTCGAAGTCGGTTTCGGTCGCATCGAGCAGGCGGACTGCATCGCGCAGCTCGGCGATATGCCGACCCGGCGGGTTGCCGAATGTCGTGTAGCTGATGAATGCGACCCGCGGATCCTGTCCCATGCGACGCGCGAACGCCGCCGACCGGATCGCCATCGTCGCAAGCTGCTCGGCCGTTGGCCGCTCGGTCACCGCGGTATCGGCGATCAACACGGTCTGCGTCCGGCCGACCACGACATTGATCCCGAATGGCGGAGCGTCCAGTTCATCGTCGATCACTGCTCGAACCTCGCGTAGCGACTGGCTGAACGGGCGGGTCGTTCCGGTGATCATCGCATCGCCCTCACCAAGCGCGAGCATCGCGGCGGCGAAGATATTGCGATCCTGATTGACCATCCGTTCCGCTTCGCGCTTCAGCATGCCGTGACGCTGGCGGCGTGCGTACAGGAACTCCACCGCGCGACCGACGAGCGGCGAATTGCGGCTGTTGAGTACCTCATATTCTTCCGGATTTTCGATGCCCAGTTCGCGAAGGCGGTCGTGGATATCGTCCCTGCCGATCAGCACGGGCACGCCGTAGCCACCTTCCTTGAAGGCGATTGCGGCGCGAAGGACATTCTCCTCCTCGCCTTCGGCAAACAGGACGCGCTTTGGATTCGCACGGGCGGCTTCATAGGCAAGACTGAGCGCCGACGACGTCGGGTTGAGTCGCGCCTTCAATTCGAGGCGATATGCGGCCATATCGGCAATCGGCTTGCGGGCCACGCCACTGTCCATCGCCGCCTGCGCGACCGCCGCTGGAATGATCTCAATCAGGCGCGGGTCGAATGGCGCGGGGATGATGTAGGCGGGACCGAAGTGATGGGTCACGCCGCCATAAGCCGCGGCGACTTCCTCCGGCACCGTCTCGCGGGCGAGGGCGGCGAGCGCATTGGCGGCAGCGATTTTCATCGCGTCATTGATCCCGGTCGCCCGGACATCGAGCGCGCCGCGGAAGATGAACGGGAAGCCGAGCACATTATTGACCTGGTTCGGATAGTCCGAACGGCCGGTCGCGATGATCGCGTCGGGGCGAACCGCCTGCGCTTCCTCTGGCAGGATTTCGGGGACCGGATTGGCCATTGCGAAGATGATCGGCTGCGGCGCCATCTTCTCGACCATCTCGGGCTTGAGTGCTCCGGCGGCGCTGAGACCAAGAAATACGTCGGCACCATCGAGCGCTTCGGTAAGGCTCCGCGCGGTCGTTGGCACGGCATGTGCGCTCTTGAACTGGTCGAGGTCGTCGCGCTCGGGATAGATCGGTCCCTTGCGGTCGCACATGATCACATGGTCGTTCTTGACGCCCATCGCCTTGATCAATTCGGTGCAGGCGATCGCGGCTGCGCCGGCACCGTTGACGACGACCTTGATGTCGGAAAGTTTCCGGTCGGTTAGGTGGCAAGCGTTGATCAGGCCCGCCGCGGTGATGATCGCGGTGCCATGCTGGTCATCGTGAAATACCGGAATCTTCATCCGTTCCTTCAAGGCCTGTTCGATGATGAAGCAATCGGGGGCGGCGATGTCTTCCAGGTTGATGCCGCCGAAGCTGGGCTCCATCAGCGCGACCGCGTCGATGAACGCCTTGGGGTCGGTGGTATCGAGTTCGATGTCGATCGAATCAACGTCGGCGAAGCGTTTGAAGAGTACCGCTTTGCCTTCCATCACCGGTTTCGAGGCCAAAGCGCCGAGATTGCCGAGGCCAAGGATCGCCGTACCGTTGGAGATTACGGCGACCAGATTGCCCTTGGCGGTCAAGTCGTACGCGCGGTCCGGGTTTTCGGCGATTTCCTCGACCGGAATGGCAACTCCCGGCGAATAGGCAAGGCTGAGATCGCGCTGCGTGGCCATCGGCTTGGTTGCGACGATCTCGATTTTTCCTGGACGTCCGCGCGCATGAAAATCGATGGCTTCATCGCGGGTGAATTTGACGTTGCTCTCGCTCAAGTGGCTCTCCTGTTGGCGGAGCTTTAGCGCGCCTTTGCCGCAAGAGTCACCCTCGCGCAGGCGGCGCTTTCCCGCTAGCAGGGTTGCCATGGCCCGAAGCGACCAGCCCGTCCCCAAGCAGACGCCGATGATGGCGCAATATCACCGCCTCAAGGCTGAGGCGGGGGACGCATTGCTATTCTATCGAATGGGCGATTTTTTCGAATTGTTCTTCGACGATGCGAAGGATGCCGCGGCGTGCCTCGATATCGCACTGACCAAGCGAGGCACCGATAGCGGCGAGCCGGTGCCGATGTGCGGCGTTCCCGTCCACGCCGCCGAATCCTACCTCGCGCGGCTGATCAAGGGCGGCTTCCGGGTCGCCATCGCCGAACAGATCGAAAGCCCGACCGAAGCCCGCAAGGCGCGCGGGTCAAAAGCGCTAGTCGAACGCGCGATCGTCCGGCTGGTGACGCCCGGCACGCTAACCGAAGAAGCGTTGCTGGCGCCTGCCGCCGCCAATTGGCTGGCGGCCGTCGCATCGGCGGGCGAGGATTATGCGATTGCTGCCGCCGACATCTCGACAGGGCGGTTCGAACTGGTGCTATGCGGCCCTGGCGAACTGCGAAGCGAACTGGCGCGAATCGATCCGGCGGAAACGATCGCTGAAGGCAAGGTGCCCGGAATCGCGACGACGCCCGGCAAGGGCGGCTTCGACAGCGTGGCCGGAGAGCGCGCCATGAAGGCGCGGTTCGGTGTCGCGACACTCGATGGGTTCGGCGATCCGGGCCGCGCCGAGCTTGCCGCTGCCGGGGGTTTGCTGACCTATCTCGACGCGACCCAGAAGGATGCCGGACAATTTCTTGCAGCGCCGCGCCGGGTGCAGCGCGGCATGCATGTGGCAATCGATCCGGCAACCCGCGACAGCCTGGAAATTTGCCGGTCGGCCCAAGGAGAGGTCAAAGGCAGCCTGTGTCACGAAGTCGATCGTTGCGTGACCGCCGCCGGTCGTCGCTTGATTGCCGCCGACTTGGGATCGCCGCTGACCGATCGCACCGCGATCGAGGCGCGGTTGGCGCTGGTCCAGTACTTCCACGAGCAACAGAGCCAGCGCGCCCGCGTACGCGATTCGTTGAAAGCGATGCCCGATATCGGTCGTGCGCTCGGCCGGTTGGTCGCCGGTCGCGGCAGTCCGCGTGATCTTGGCCAATTGCGAGACGGGCTGATCGCCGCCGCTGAACTTCGAACCGAATGGCAGGACAGCGACAATCCCGATTTGCTCAAGCGGCTGACCCCGCAACTTGGCGGGCACGCTGCGCTGACCGACCGGCTTGGCGTTGCGTTGGTCGAGACACCGCCGATCGAAACCGCCAAGGGCGGATACATTGCACCCGGCTATGACCCCGCGCTCGATGCACTTCGCGAAGCTTCGTCCGATGGTCGCAAGGCGATTGCCGCGTTGGAAGCCCGCTACCGCGAAGCTACGGGAATCAACGCGCTGAAGATCCGTCACAATGCGGTGCTCGGCTATCATATCGAAGTCACCGCCCGCTTCGCCGACCGCCTGATGGTTCCCGACAGCGGATTCACCCACCGCCAGACACTGGCCGGGGTCGTCCGGTTCAATTCGCCCGACTTGCACGAAGAAGCCTCGAAGGTCGTAGAGGCTGGCGGCCACGCACTGGCTGCCGAAACTGCCCATTTCGAGGAACTGGTCGCGCTGGCTACTGCGTCGGCATCGGCGATTGCGGCAACTGCAGATGCGGTCGCACGAATCGACGTCGCCGCCGCCAACGCCGAGCGCGCTGTCGAAGGCGGTTGGTGCCTTCCCGAACTGGATGACAATCCCTGCCTCAAGATCGAGGGCGGGCGGCATCCCGTTGTCGAGCGCGCGCTTGCCGACATCGGCGAACGCTTCATCGCCAACGACGTCACGCTGACCCCCAACGATCGCCTGTGGCTAATCACCGGCCCGAACATGGGTGGCAAGTCGACCTTCCTTCGCCAAACGGCCTTGATCGTCCTGCTTGCCCAGGCCGGTTGCTACGTTCCCGCAACCCGCGCCTTGATCGGGCTGACCGACCGCCTGTTCAGCCGCGTCGGCGCATCCGACAATCTGGCGCGCGGTCGGTCGACCTTCATGGTCGAGATGGTCGAGACCGCGGCCATCCTTGCCCAGGCGAGCCCGAAAAGCCTGGTTATCCTCGACGAAATTGGGCGCGGCACATCGACCTATGACGGCTTGGCGATCGCCTGGGCGGTGGTCGAAGCGATGCATGACGAAGTGAAGGCGCGCACGCTGTTCGCCACCCACTATCATGAGCTGACCCGGCTCGCCGGCCGGCTGAACGCACTGTCGCTGCACAATGTCCGGGCGCGTGAATGGAAGGGCGACCTGGTCCTTCTGCACGAGGTCGCCGATGGCGCAGCCGACCGCAGCTACGGCATTGCGGTCGCCCGGCTTGCCGGAATGCCGCCGATGGTCGTCGCCCGCGCCAAGGAAGTGCTGGATCGCCTGGAAGAGGGCCGCGAGGCGACTGGAGGAATTGCGGCCGGACTGGACGACCTGCCGCTGTTCGCTGCTGCTGTTCCAACCGAATTGCCGGAGGATCCCTTGATCGCAGCGATCGAGGCGCTCGACCCCGACCGGTTGACCCCGCGCGCGGCGCTCGACGCGCTTTACGAAATCAAGCGACTGGCGGCGGAACGGCGCGAATGAACCCACGTTTCGACCTCGTCAGCGACCGGCGCGCGATTATCGATCGCCGCGCGATTGCCGAACGGTTGCTCGGCACGCCCAGCGACGAACGCAGTGCCATCCTTGCCGACGCGCTCGACCTTGGCCGGGAGGAGATTGCTCACCGACTGACCAGAGAGCCAGCGCGCGGACGGGCGGCCGCGGCCAGCATGGCGTTCCTCGCCGATCAGATCGTCCGCCTGGCATTCGATTGCGCGGCAGCGTCGGTCGACGGCGGGGACCGCCTTGCCACCGACGTCGCGCTGGTCGGACTCGGCGGGACGGGACGCGGCGAAATGGCCCCCTACAGCGATGTCGATTTACTGTTCCTGATTGCGCCGGGTGCGCACAGCAGAGTGAAGCCGCTGGTCGAGAGCACGCTTTATTTGTTGTGGGACCTCAAATGGATCATCGGGCACGCCGTCCGCGATAGCGATGAGCTGATTGCATTGACTCGGGACGAGATGACGGCCCGCACCGCCTTTCTGGAGGCGCGCTGGATGTGGGGTAATCAGGCGCTGTTCGACGCAGCCAGCGCCCGCTTCCGCCGGGAAGTGACCGCCAACGACGGGCGCGCTTTCGTTGCCGCCAAGATGGCCGAGCGCGATGAGCGTCACCGCCGCATGGGGGACAGCCGCTATCTGGTCGAACCCAACGTCAAGGACGGCAAGGGCGGGCTTCGCGACCTTCACTCCTTGCGCTGGATCGGTGAGCACCTGTTCGGCATCGAGCGGACGGCCGATATGGTCGACAAGGGATTGCTAAGCCCGGCCGAACTTGTCCGTTTCGACCGGGCCGAGCGTTTTTTCTGGGCCGTTCGCTGCCACCTGCACCTGAATGCGGGTCGAGCCGAGGAGCGTCTTGGTTTCGACTATCAACGGGAAATTGCCGCGGCGATGCGATATGCCGACCGGCCCGGGAAATCGGCGGTCGAGCGGTTCATGCAATTCTATTTCCTGCAGGCCAAGGCGGTCGGCGACCTGACCGGAATCTTCCTTGCGCAGCTGGACGAGCGATTGGCCAAGCAGGGCCGCCGCTTCGCACTGCCGACTTTCACCCGCCGACCAAGGAAACTCGACGGCTTCCTCCTTGACCGCGGCCGGTTGTCGATCCCCGACGGGCCGTTCTTCGCGGTCGATCCGGTCCGCGTAATCGAGATGTTCGCGCTTGCCGCGACGGAGCAACTGGAGATTCATCCCAAGGCGATGCGGGCCGCGCTGGAGCATGCTCGCCTCGTCGATAAGGTTCGCGACGATCCGCGCGCCAATGCGTTCTTCCTCGATGTGCTGACCTGTCCCCACCACCCGGACCTCGTCTTGCGCTGGATGAATGAAGCGCGGGTGTTCGGTCGCTTCGTTCCCGACTTCGGCAAGGTCGTCGCCCAGATGCAATTCGACATGTACCACCATTATACGGTCGACGAGCACACCATCCGGGCAATCGGCTTGCTTGCTTCTATCGAGCGCGGCGAGTTGGCCGATGACCATCCGCTTTCGACCGCGCTGTTCCGGCAATTGGGATCACGCCGCGTGCTATACGTCGCGGTACTGCTTCACGATATCGCCAAGGGACGCGGAGGTGATCATAGCGAATTGGGCGCCGAAGTCGCGATGGAGCTGTGCCCGCGCTTCGGGCTCGACGAGGCCGAGACCGAGACGGTGGCGTGGCTTGTCGAGCAGCATCTGTTGATGAGCCGGACGGCGTTTCGCCGCGACTTGACCGATCCGCACACGATCGAGGACTTCTCCCAAGCCGTGCAGAGCCCGGAGCGCCTGCGCTTGCTGCTCATCCTGACGGTAGTCGATATTCGCGCGGTCGGGCCGGGGACGTGGAACGAGTGGAAACGGCAATTGCTGCGGACGCTCTACGATACGGCGGAGGAGCGCCTTCGCCTTGGCCACAAGCAGCGAGGCAGGTCGGAACAGGTCACCGCCCGGCACGAGATGCTGGGCCGCAAGCTGGGATGGCCAATCGCGAATCTGCGGGCCCATGCCCGCCGCCTGCCCGACAGCTACTGGCTTGCCGAACCCGAGGAATGGCAGGTGGCGAATGCCGTCCAGATCGCGGAGGCGGAGGCTGCCGTCGGTCAAGTCGCACCAAGCGTGATCGCGACCAATGAACCGGGTTGGGGTGCAACGCGCGTCAGCGTCTTTTCGCCCGACCGCGCCGGACTGTTCTACCGCATTTGTGCGGGACTGGCGGGCGCAGGCGCTTCGATCATCGATGCACGAATCCACACCACCCGCGACGGGATGGCGCTGGACAATCTGCTGATCCAGGATTCACAGCGCCGTGCTTATGGCGAAAAGCGGATTCGTGCCCGGCTCGTTCGGGCTGTCGACAAGGCGATTGCTTCGGAATCGCTGCCTGACCTTCCCGCTTTGTCGCCATTGCCCAAGCGCCGCGCCGCATTCCGCGTTGCACCGTCGGTCGTGGTTGCGCCGCGGGCCTCCGCACGAACGACGGTGGTGGAAGTCAACGCCCGCGATCGCGATGGGTTATTGGCGCGACTGGCCTTGGCCATCCACCGTTTGGGGCATCAGATCCATTCGGCGCACATCACGACTTATGGGGAGCGTGCGGTCGACACCTTCTATTTGACCAATGCGGCCGGAAGGAAATTGAGCGACGACGACGTCGCGGAGTTGCGCGTCGCGCTGCGCGATGTCGCCGGAGCGATCAGCGCCGTGCGCTCCGCCGCCTGATCTTCGGACAGGAAAAAGGCCCCGTCGTTTCCGACGAGGCCTTCTCCTTTTTCAGATGTCGTCGGCGTTAGCCCCGTTCCGGCTCCGGAGCCGGCGGCGGCGGCGGCGGCGGCGGCGGGCAAGCCTCGGTCGCCAAGATCACCGAACCGTCGGCGCAGGTCTGCGTTTCGGGTGCCGGCGCGGGGGGCGGCGGCGGCGGCGCTTCCGTCACCACCTCCGGCTCGACCTGCCGCGGCTTCCACTTGGCACGAAGCGTCAGGCCGAAGGTCCGCGGTTCGCCGAGGAAGGCCGCGAATAGCTGCGTTGCGCGGTTCGGAACCGGCGAGCAGTAACCCTGCTGGGCGCCACGTTCGGTGCAGCTTCCCTGCAGCGGCGCGTCGAAGCCGATCTGCTTGTACTTCCGGTTGAAGATGTTCTGGCTCCACAACTCGATCGACCACATGTCGTCGCGGCCGCTGAGTCCGACGCGGGCATTGAACACCTCGAAGCCCTTCTGCGTCTTCTCGATGTCGAGATCCGAACCGGTGTTGAAGCTGCTGGTATAGCGACCGTCGAAGTAGAACAGGCCGCGAAGCCCGCTCGACCCAATCGGCGGCGTCCAGGTGAAGGCACCCGTAACCGTCATTTCCGGTGCATTCGAGATGTTGCGGTTTGGAAGCTGGAACAGCGCATTCGAAATCGGCTGGCCCGACGAGCCGACCAGATTGTTGCGGTACTTGGTCTGCGCATAGGTCACGCCCATGTTCAGTCGGGCGTTGGTGAACGGCCGGGTGAAGACTTCGAGTTCGACACCCTCTGAACGGACGCCCGAGCGAATCTTGCCCGTGCAACTGCCGGTCCGGTTGCTGTTGTCGCCATCGCCGCCATCGACGTCGAGTTCGGTGCAGCTGTTGATGTTCGCGACTTCGAAGTTGATGCCGTTGAACGTGTTGAGCTGGAAGTCCTTGAAGTCCTGACGGAAGAACGCGAGGTTCACGTCGATGCCGCGGCTCTTGTACTTCATGCCCAGTTCGTAGGCGTCGTTGATTTCCGGATCGAACTGCAGAACGCTCAGCGCATTCGGGCCACCGACGATCGAGCCGTTGCCATTGGTACGAAGCAACGACGAACGGTCTAGGTTGAAGCCGCCGGCCTTATAGCCGCGGGAATAGCTGCCGTAGAGCAGGATCGAGTCGATTGGTTTCCAGCTGAGGACAACCGTGCCCGACAGCTTGTTTTCCTTCTTCGAGTCATTGCCCGTGTAATTTCCACCTGGGGTAGAGGGAATGACGCACGGGATCGTCTGTAGCGCCGCTGCGGCGGCGGCGTAGAATGCGCACAACGTGTTGTTGTCGTTGAGATTGGCATCGAGCGTCTTCTTGTCATGCGTGTAACGCGCGCCAAGGGTCAGCTTGAGCCGCTCAGTGATCGAGAAGATGTTGTGCGTGAAGATCGACCAGTTGTTATCCTTCTGGGTGAATTGATCGTCGATTGCTACGCCATCGAAGCCGCGGGCGCCGAAGCCGTTTGCGATCGACAGGTTGGTGAACCCGCTGTTCGTGAATGGTGACATCGGAACGTTAGCAAACGCGCCGAGACGCGCGAACGCGGAGAGAACCGGACCGTTCGTCGGCCCGACCGCCGGAAGAATGGCGGCTGCAACCGCCGGGTTGAAGCAAGTTGCGTTGCGTGTGTCGACCAGTCCGGCCTGTCCCGTCAACGCGGCGAAATTCTGCGCGACGAGGCAGTTGGCATAGCGCGAGTAATCCGCGCCGTAGGCCAGATTGTCCTTCACCCGGAGATTTTCGTGCATGTAGAAGCCGCCGACCAACCAGTCGAGGCGGTCGTTGAAAGCCGAGCCCTGCAATCGCAGTTCCTGCGTGAAGGTCTTGAAGCGCGTGCTGCCGTCGCCGCTGCCATCACGGTACAGGATGTCGAGGTTGTTATAGTCAGCGTCCTGGCCGCGCTCCCAGTCATTGAAACGGTAAGCGGTAATCGAGGTCAGTTCGGCGCCGCCGAAATCGTAGGTCGCTTCGGCCGAGATGCCATAATCGACAACGTCCGAATTGTAGCTGCGGCCGGGCGTGACCGACGTTTCGCGATCGTAGGTGTCATCGTTGATGATGGCGCCAAGACCCGGATCGTTGGGATAAGGCGAACCGGTCCCGTCGAGGATGCGGCGGATGGCCGACGTGGTGCGAATACCCGTATTCGGGCCGGTCGCAACGAAATCCGAGATCGGCAAATAGGCGGCAGCACAGCACTGCTCGTTCTTTTTGGAATAGTCGCCGATGATGCGCAGCGAGAAGCTGTCGGTCGGCTGGTAAAGCACCTGTCCGCGCAGCAGCCAGCGGTTGCGATCGTTGAGATCGTTGCCCGAAATGACGTCTTCCATGAAGCCGTCACGGGTCATGTAGATGCCGTCGAGGCGGACAGCCAGCGAATCGGTAATCGGTCCGGTCACACCCGCGCCGACGCGGCGCAGGTCATAATTACCGATCGTCACGTCGCCGTAGATTTCCGGCGAGAATTTGGGCTTCGCGGTGATGACGTGGATGAGGCCCGCCGAAGCGTTTCGTCCGAACAGCGTGCCCTGAGGACCGCGGAGGACTTCGATCCGGTCGACCGGCCCGAGCTCGGTCAGGCCAGTACCGGTACGCGAGCGATAGACGCCGTCGATGAAGACCGCGACCGAGCTTTCGAGACCGGCATTGTCGCCGACGGTGCCGACGCCGCGAATACGGGCAGCACCGCCGCCGGCTTCCGACGAGGTCGAGGAGACGAGCAGCGAGGGGCTGACCTGGTTGACCGCGCGGATGTCGACCGCACCGGTGTTCTTGAGCGTGTCGGCCGTCACGGCGGAGACCGCGAGCGGAACATCGCTAAGCGCTTCGCTACGACGGGTTGCCGTGATGACGATGGCGCCGTCGTCGCGGGCTTCGGCAGCCTGATCGGCGGTATCCACGTTCGCAGCTTCGGTCGGCGCTTCCGCCGGGGTCGAGCCTTGATCGGTCGTATCCTGAGCATAAGCCGGCACAGTGAAGGTGAAAACAGCTGCCGAAAGCAGCAAGGTCGACTTGCGCATCAAAACCCCTCCGTTAGCGCGCGCCTTGATGACGCGTCGTTTCGTAAGGGAAAGTTAGTCTAACTCGCGGCGTCTAGGAAGCGAATCAAAAGACTACGCCGCAAATCACTGGGATTTGCGGCGTAATTGCAACACTATGCTGGAATCACCGACTTTCCGTAACGGAAATTATTTCGGCGAAAGCACCATCAGCATCTGACGGCCTTCCATGCGCGGATGGGCTTCGATCTTGGCGATATCGGACACTTGTTCCGACGCGCGCTGCAGGACAGCCATTCCAAGCTGGCCATGCGCCATTTCGCGGCCGCGAAAACGCATCGTCAGCTTCACCTTGTCGCCGTCCTCGAGGAATTCGACCACCTTCTTCATCTTGGTGTCGTAATCGTGGTCGTCGATGTTGGGACGCATCTTGATCTCTTTGATCTCCTGCGTCTTCTGCTTCTTGCGCTGCTCGTTGGCCTTCTTCTGCGCCTCGTACTTATGGCGGCCGATATCGAGGAATTTGGCAACGGGCGGATCGGCGCCAGGACTGATCTCGACAAGGTCGAGGCCGACTTCCTGGGCCTGTTCGAAAGCTTCGCGGGTAAACATCACACCCAGGTTTTCGCCATTCTCGTCGATCACGCGCACTTTTTGCGACTGGATAAACTGATTGTAGCGAGGGCCGGTAAATTGCGGCGGCGTCTGTGGGCGACGCGGATAGGGCGGCGGTATAGCGAAGTCTCCTTTGAGTCGTTGTTCTTGCGGCGAGTTAAGCCTTTCACCCCTCGAATGGAAGGGCAGTGCGCATAACTAGCGGAATTTCATTCCTGCTGTGGCGCGTCGGGGTCACTGATCGCGAAGATCCGGCGGCACTGCTTCCGCCTGGAAAGCAGCGATCGCTTCGTCGAGCGGCATGACCTTCTGATGCTCGTCGCTGCCCAGCCGGCGGATTGCCACCGTTCCCTCTTCGGCTTCGCGCTTGCCGACGACGAGCAAGAGCGGAACCTTGGCAAGGCTGTGTTCGCGCACCTTGTAGTTGATCTTCTCGTTGCGCGTGTCAGTTTCGGCGCGCAGACCGGCAGCCTTCAGTTTCGCGACGACCTCGCGGGCATAATCGTCGGCATCGCTGACGATCGTCGCGACGACCGCCTGCACTGGCGACAGCCACAGCGGAAAGCGCCCGGCGTGATGCTCGATGAGGATTCCGATGAATCGCTCGAACGTTCCGAGGATCGCGCGGTGGAGCATTACGGGCCGATGCTTCTCGCCATCCTCCCCGATATAATAAGCGTCGAGCCGCTCGGGAAGAACCGTGTCGGTCTGGATCGTGCCGACCTGCCAGGTCCGGCCGATCGCGTCGGTCAAATGGAATTCCAGCTTGGGCGCATAGAAGGCGCCCTCACCCGGCAATTCTTCCCAGCCATATTCTTCGGTGTTGCGACCGGTCGCCGCGACCGCGTCGCGCAGGCTCTGCTCGGACCAGTCCCACATTTCGTCGCTGCCAAACCTTTTGTCCGGACGAAGTGCGAGCTTGATCGCATAATTGTCGAAGCCAAGGTCCTTGTAGACCGCGTCTAGCAAGTCGCAGAACGCGGTCACTTCGCCGATCAGCTGGTCCTGGCGAACGAAGATATGGGCGTCGTCCTGCGTAAACTGGCGGACTCGCATGATACCATGCAACGCGCCATGCGGCTCGTTGCGATGGCAGCAGCCGAACTCTGCCAGCTTCAAGGGCAATTCTTTGTAGCTGGTGATGCCCTGCTTGAAGATGAGGACGTGCGCCGGACAATTCATCGGCTTCAGCGCCATCATGTCGGCGGCACCGGTTATGACCGGTGCATCGTCTTCGACATTGGGAATCTCGTCGGGCACGACGAACATATTCTCGCGATATTTGCCCCAGTGGCCCGACTTCTCCCACTGGCGCGCATCCATCAGCTGCGGCGTCTTGACCTCGAGGTAGCCGGCGTCGTCGAGACGGCGGCGCATATAGGCTTCCAGCTGGCGCCACAGGATGAACCCGTTAGGATGCCAGAACACGCTGCCATGCGCTTCGGCCTGGAGGTGGAACAGGTCCATTTCCTGGCCGATCTTGCGATGGTCGCGCTTGGCGGCTTCCTCGAGCCGAACAAGATGTTCGTCGAGCTGCTTCTTGTTGAGCCATGCCGTTCCGTAAATCCGGCTGAGCATCGGGTTGTTCTGGTCGCCGCGCCAGTAAGCGCCGCTGACCCGCGTCAGCTTGAACGCGCGCGGGTCGAGCTTGCCGGTCGACGGCAGATGCGGGCCGCGGCACAGGTCCATCCAGTCGGCGGGGCCGTGGCCGGTCTTGTACATCGTGATCGGCTCATGCTCGGGCAATTCCATCACCCATTCGGCCTTGAAGCTCTCACCATGGTCGAGGAAGAATTGACGGACCTTTTCACGGTCCCACACTTCGCGGACCAACGGCTTGTCGGCAGCGATGACCCGGCGCATTTCCTCCTCGATGACCGGCAAATCCTCGTCGGTGAACGGTCCGCGCGCCGGGGCCGGTGCGAAATCATAATAGAAGCCGTCATCAGTCGCCGGACCGAAGGTTATCTGCGTTCCCGGGAACAGGTTCTGGACCGCTTCGGCAAGCACGTGGGCGAAATCGTGACGCGCCAGTTCGAGTGCGTCCTTCTCGTCGCGGCCGGTAACCAGCGCCAGCATGCTGTCGCCTTCGAACGGGCGATTGAGATCGCGAAGTTCTCCATCGACGCGCGCGGCCAGCGCAGCCTTGGCAAGGCCGGGGCCGATCGCGGCAGCGACATCGGCGGGCGTCGATCCTTCGGGCATCTCGCGAACGGAGCCATCGGGCAGCGATATCTTGAACATCTCGGACATGGTCACTGCACCTAGTGCAGCGCAGCAACAGCTTCAAGCATCACTGAAATCAAGGTCGCCAATCTATTTGTCAATGTTACTTGACAGTCGTATTCCCTGAATGTAAAGCTCACTTTACTGGATGCAAAGGGAGATTGACGATGAAGATGATCTACAGAAGCCTCGGAATTGCGACGGCCATGATCCTGTGGGCGCTGGCCGCCACCCATGGACTGATTGGCGAGCGGGCGTTCCATGTCGGTTTCTACGGCCTGATCGCGGCTTCGGTCGTGGTCATCGGCAAGCGTCGCTGCAACCTTATGGCGGCGAACTGAGCGATGGCAAAATCACCGGCCCAGCGCGCCTACGTCCGCCGCCTGGCAGCGCTGATGATCGTCTATATGATCGCGATTATCGGTGGCATGTTCGCCAAGCGCGCGGGAATGCTCAATCAACCCGCGACCATTGCCGTTGCCCTTCTCTCAGGTCTGTGCGTCGCTGGCGTGTTTTGGGCGATCGCCCGATTGATCGTCGAGGAAAAGGACGAGTTCCAGCGCATGCTGATCGTTCGGCAGGCAATGATCGCAACTGGCTTTTCGCTCTCGATCGCGGCGATCCATGGCTTCCTCAGCGCATTCGACGTGATCGCCAAGACCGACCTTTTCTGGGCATCGATATTGTGGTTCCTGGGGCTTGGCATCGGAGCCGTCGTCAACCGGATCCAGTTCGGGACCTGGGGCCAGTGCGCATGAAGAACCGCCTCAAGGTTCTCCGCGCGGAACGCGATTGGAGCCAGCAGGACCTTGCCGACCAGCTCGAGGTATCGCGCCAAAGCGTGAATGCGATCGAGACCGGCAAATATGATCCCTCGCTGCCGCTCGCCTTCAAGATCGCGGAGATATTCACCCTCCCAATCGAACAAATTTTCGACCCGAAAGGCTAATCCATGAAAATCCTCTTAGTTGCCGCGGCGCTTGCCGCGATCGCCACCCCTTTGTCTTGCGTCAGCCCGGCAGGGGCAGCCACGGTTCTCGCGCCGACGACCGAACATGATCATATTCGAACGACGCTGCACGGCAGCAAGGGGGCGGTCGTGGTGCTGATCCCCGGCATGTCGACGCCGGGCAAAGTTTGGGACGACATGGCATCGTCGCTGTCCGGCGATCACCGCGTGGTGGTGGTCGAAGTAAAGGGCTTCGACGGCCAGCGCGCGCCGGCTAACGAGGCTCCGGGTTTGATCGATGGCATCGTCGCCGACTTGGCCGCCGACCTGCATGCCCGCGGTTTCCACCAGCCGGTGATGGCGGGCCACAGTTTCGGCGGACTGGTCGCAATGAAATATGCGCTCGTCCAGCCCGCGATGGTGAAATCGGTCGTGGTCGTCGATGCTTTGCCGTTCTTCGGCACGGTGTTCGCCGACGATGCGACGGTCGAATCAATCGCGCCGCGCGCAAAGGTGATGCACGACATGATGGTTGGCCAGGCAGACGTCATCCGCGCATCGGCGGCAAAGCCAACCGCCAAGGATCCGGGCGGCAATTATTCGTTAGATCCGGCACGGCGCATCGCGATTGCCAATTGGGCGATGCAATCCGACCCCGCCGTCGTTGCCCGGGCGCTGGTCGAGGATATGGCAATGGACCTGCGTAAGGACATCGCCGCAATCCGCGTGCCGATGACAATCCTCTACCAGGCGCACGAAGATCCCGCGCTTGCCGGCAAACGGTACGGAACGGATTATGCGGCAAAGGCGGATACCAAGCTGGTCCCGATCAAGGAGACCGGGCACTTCATCCAGCTCGACCAGCCGGAGGCGGTTCGCACTGCCCTCGTAGCTGCAGCGCGCTAGACCAACAATCGAGTCGCCCTTGCCCTCCGCCCTTCGGCTGGGGCAAGGGCGGCGTCATGGAACGCCAGCCCCTCCCCACGCCCGAGCCCGCACCGCTTTCATATTTCGACCCCGGTGACGGGCGGCGGATTGCCTATCGCCTCAGGCCGGCAAACCCGAAGGTCGAAGGGCCGACCATCGTCTTCCTTCCGGGCTATGCCAGCGACATGGAAGGGTCGAAGGCGGCGGAGCTCGACCGCTTCTGCGGCGCGGCGGGCCTTGCTTATCTTCGACTGGACTATTCGGGCACCGGATCATCGGGCGGCGACTTCTCCGAAGGAACGCTCGACAAATGGCTCGATGAAGTGTTGTCGGCGATCGATATGCTGACCGATGGGCCCGTGCTGGTGGTGGGGTCGTCGATGGGTGGATGGCTCGCGCTGCACACCGCGCTGAAACGGCCCGACCGAGTCAAGGGCGTTGTCGGGATCGCTGCTGCACCGAATTTCACCGACTGGGGCTTCACCCCCGAGGAAAAGGAAGTGATCTGGAACGAGGGCAAGCTTGAACGCCCCAATCCTTATGGCCCCGAGCGAAGCGTTACTCACCGCGCCTTCTGGCAATCGGGCGAAGGAATGCGACTAATCTATCAACCGATCCTGATCGATTGCCCGGTGCGGCTCATCCACGGCGACAAGGACGAGGAGGTGCCGATCGGAGTCGCCTTCAAGACTTTGGAAGACGTACATTCAGGCGACGTGCAGCTAAATATCATCAAATGGGGCAAGCACCGCTTGTCCGAGCCACATGAGATCGAGACGATCGTGCGCGAGATCCTGGTATTGGCCGAGAAAATTGCATGACCCTATTGATTGCGGCTTTGTTGGCCGCCGCTGCACCGACCTCGAATTGCCCGACCGAAGCGACCGCCGAAGCTGCCGCCTGTCGCGCCGTGGCTGCAGACAAGGCCGGCAATTATGCTGGCGCTGCGCAAGCGTTTGAGGATTCGGCCGCGAAATCCGCGCCCGGCGATCCTTCCGCTGACCGCGCGCTCGCCGCCGCCGGCAATATGTGGATTGCGGCGAACCAACCGGGCAAGGCGGCGGTGGCGCTCGATCGCGCCCTTGCCGGAACCGGACTACTCGCCGACCAGCGCGGGCTGGCACTGCTCGACCGAGCGCGCGCCGCCGAGGCGCAGGGCGATCTCAAGACCGCCCGTACCAAGCTGACGCTGGCCGCCGAGACGATCTCCGAAGATCCGTTCCTGTGGTATTTTTCCGCAGCGCTGGCGATTCGCGAAAATGACCCGACGACTGCCAAGGTGGCCATCAATCGCGCGCTGACGATGATCCCGAACGACCCCACTGTGCTGTTCGAGGCCGGCCATGTCTTCCACTTTGCGGGCGAGGAGACAAAAGCGCGTGAATATTGGACAAAGGCGCTGGCAGCCGATCCCAGGGGGCCAAGTGGCCAGGCGGCGAAACGCGCGCTGGCGATGCTCGACGTTCCATTGACGGTAACAGGCGCGGTAACGACCCAGCCGAATTTCGACGGCGAGAAAAAGAAGGACTGACCCGGAAATCGCGCGACTTGCGCTTTTGCCTGCCGACCCCGACATTGGAGTCATGCAATTCCTTCACACCATGCTTCGGGTCCAGGATCCCAACAAGACCGTCGCCTTTTTCGAACTCCTCGGCCTCGAAGAGCGCCGCCGGATGGAGAATGAGAAAGGCCGTTTCACCCTTATCTTCTTGGCCGCGCCGGGCGATCCCGCCGAAGTCGAACTGACCTACAACTGGCCGCCCGAGGAGGGCGAAGCCGAAGTCTATGGTGGCGGACGCAATTTTGGCCATCTCGCCTACCGCGTCGACGATATCTACGCGCTTTGCCAACGGTTGATGGATGGTGGAGTCACGATCAATCGCCCGCCGCGCGATGGCCACATGGCATTTGTGCGGTCGCCGGACGGAATTTCCATCGAATTGCTCCAGAAGGGCGAACGCCTAGCCCCGGCCGAGCCATGGGCTTCGATGCCGAATACGGGCGCTTGGTAATGGCGCTGGAGGTCGTCGCGGTTCCGGCATTTGCCGACAATTATCTGTGGCTGGTCCATGACGACGAGCGCAACGCGACCGCGGTGGTCGATCCGGGCGATGGCGAGGCCGTGCTCGACGCAGCGGCGCAGCGTGGCTGGACGATCGACACGATCCTCAACACCCACTGGCATCCCGACCACACCGGCGGCAACTTGAAGGTCAAGGAAGCCACCGCCGCGACTATCTATGGCCCCGCCGCCGAGCAACCGCGCATTCCGGGGATCGACATTGCGCTGGCCGAAGGCGACCGCATTGCGATTGGCGGTCATGAGGCGGAAGTCTGGGAAGTGCCGGGCCACACGCTTGGCCACATCGCGTATGTTTTTCGCGAATCCGGCATGGCTTTTGTCGGCGACACCCTGTTCGCCATGGGCTGTGGTCGTTTGTTCGAAGGAACGCCCGAGCAGATGCACCGGTCACTCGGCCGGTTCGCCGCGCTGCCCGATCCGACCAAGCTCTACCCGGCGCACGAATATACGCTGTCCAATGCCGTGTTCTCCGCCCACGCCGCGCCGGATGACGATGCCGTACTGACGCGACTGGCAGCGGTGAAGATGCTGCGGGAACGCGGCGAGATGACCGTTCCGACCACTGTCGCCGATGAAAAGGCGACCAATCTCTTCGTTCGCGCGCCCGATCCTGCGGCATTTGCCGAGCTTCGCGCCGCCAAAGACAGCTTCCGTTAAGCCGATTCGGCGCCTCATGCGTTGATCGGATGAAGAAGGGGAATGACGATGCGCCTGCTGATGATTCCAATCGCCGCCACCATGGTTGCCGCTTGCCAGACCGCGACGGAGCAGCCGACCCGCACCGCAAGCCAACAGCAATCTTATGACAGGGCGCTGGCTGGCAAGACCGCTGGCAAGGCGGAGAAGTGCCTGCCGACCTATCGTTCGAACGACATGTCGGTGATCGACGATCACACGATCCTGTTCCGCGATGGACGCACGACCTACGTCAACTCGACGCTTGGCAACTGCTCAGGCCTTGGCGACAGCGGCCATGCGCTGGTCACCCGCAACGTCGGGCCGCAATTGTGCCGCGGCGACATTGCGACGGTGGTCGATACGTCGACCGGGATGACGGTGGGAAGCTGCTCGATAGGCGACTTCGTTCCCTACCGCGCGGTGCCCTGACTCACTTCTTGTAGAGCCCGTCGAGGCGCTCGCCATATTCACCGCGAATGACGTGGCGGCGGATTTTCATCGACGGCGTCAGCATTTCGTTCTCGACCGTGAACGGTTCATCGGCGACGATGAAGCGGCGTACCTTCTCGACCACGCTGACATCCTTGTTGACCCGGTCGACAGCCGCCGAAAGCTGCTTCATCATGTCGGGCTTGCCAGCGATTTCGGGATCCGGAACCAGTAAGCCGACCAGATAGGGATGACGATCGCCGTAGACCATCGCCTGCGCGATGCATGCGTGCAGAGTAAGCATCCCCTCGACCCGCTGCGGCGAAACGTTGTCACCCTTGTCGTTGATGATGAGATCCTTCTTGCGATCGGTGATCACGATCCGACCCTTTTTGTCGAGGTGGCCGATGTCGCCGGTTGCCAGCCATCCGTCGCTCAGGACGCGGCGGGTTTCGTTCTCGTTCTTCCAATAACCTTGCATGACTAATTCGCCGCGGACCATTATCTCGCCATCGTCGGCAATTCGCACTTCGGTATTGAGCAGCGGCGGCCCGACCGTGTCCATCTGGATCCCGGCTTTGGGGCGATTGCAGCTGATCACCGGACCGGCCTCCGTCTGGCCATAGCCTTGCAGCAAAGTCAGGCCCATCGCCTGGAAGAACAGGCCGACTTCGGGGTTGAGTGGCGCGCCGCCCGAGACCATCGCCTTGATCCGGCCACCGAACTTATTGCGCACCTTCTTGCGCAAGGTGAGCGAAAGGATGCCGTCCATCGGCAAATCCCACGGCACCGATTTGCCGGCACAGCGCTTGGTCTCGATCGCCATCGCGCGCGACAGCAGATACGCTGGAAGCCCGCCTTCCTTCTCGATCGTCTTGATCATCCGCGCGCGAAGCATTTCGAACAGGCGGGGAACGACGACCATGATCGTCGGCTTCACCTCCTCGATGTTGGCGGCGAGCTTCTCGAGGCTTTCGGCATAATAGATTTGCGCACCCAGGCTGACCGGGAAATGCTGTCCGCCCGAATGTTCGTAAGCGTGGCTGGCCGGAAGGAAGGACAGGAATACCTCGTCGTCCCAACCGAAATCATTGGCGATGACGTCGACGCAGGCCTCGCAATTATGGAGGATCATGCCGTGGTGCTGGCATACCCCGCGCGGCGCCCCGCCGGTGCCGCTAGTGTAGATCAGGCAGGCAAGGTCGCCGCGACCTATCTTGGCCATCTCGGCTTCCAACGCGCCGACATCGCTGGCACCGCTGATCAGTTTTTCCCAATGATGGAATTGCGCCACGTCTGCCGACTGCCCCGAAATGATGTCGTCGATCGAAATGACATGGTGGCAATCGGACGCGAACAGGACCGCCGGAAGCAGCGACTTGGCCAACTTCTGGGTCGAAACGATGACGGTAGCAGCGCCCGAATTGGCAAGGATATGCTGGTGATCGCGCGTCGTATTGGTTGTGTAGGTCGGGACGGTGACGCAGCCCGCCGCCATGATCGCAAGATCCGCGATCAACCATTCCGGCCGGTTTTCGCTGACCAGCATGACGCGGTCGCCCTGGCGAAGCCCAAGCCGTTTGAGACTGTCCGCAAGGGCAGCGACCTGTCGCGCCGCTTCCGACCAGCTGATCGATTGCCAAGCCCCGTCGCGCTTGGCCCAAAGGAAGGGCGCGTCGCCTTTCTCGCGGGCGCGAGTCAGAAACATCGTTACCAAGTTCGGGAATTTCTCGAGCTGGGTCTTGGCCACGGAACATCCTCTCATCACGCGCCTCTGCCGGGCGCTACGACACCTGAGCTGTTTAGCGAAAAAGGAGCGATGTGCCAGCCGCGATGGACAGGCCGCCCTCGCGCCGACTAGGAATGTCGTCATGCGCATACTGTTCTCGCTTGCGGCCGTTGCCCTTGCTTCCTGCACCCCGCTCCCTCCACCCACCGCGACCCAGTCGCTTGCTAGAGCGGTCCGGACGGAGGCTTTTGTCATCGCCGCCAACCCGCTTGCAGCAGAAGCGGGGCGCGAGGTGCTGGAACGCGGCGGTAGCGCCGCCGATGCGGCACTTGCAGTGCAAGCGATGTTGAGCCTTGTCGAGCCGCAAAGTTCAGGCGTCGGCGGCGGAGGATTCGTCCATTATTATGACGCGCGAACCCGCAGCACGAAAATCTACGATGGCCGCGAAGTCGCACCGGCGCAGGCCAGCGCATCGATGTTCCTCGATGCCGACGGCAAGCCGTTGCCATTCGCGACGGCGGTACTGAGTGGCCGCTCGACCGGCGTACCCGGCGCCGTCGCCGCACTTGCCAAGGCGCAGCGCGACCATGGAAGGCTGCGCTGGGACAGCCTGTTCGGCATGGCCGAGAAAACGGCACGCGACGGCTTCATCGTGTCGCCACGTCTCGACGGTATGGTGCATGGAGGTTTCCCGCAGAGCAGAGCGCCCGACACCGTGGCCTATTTCCGGCAAGGACCAGGCGGTGCGTTAGTCAAGGCCGGCGACCGACTGAAGAACCCGGCATACGCCGACTTCCTTCGCCGGCTTTCTGCGCAAGGGCCCGACGCGCTTTACAAGGGCAGCACCGCCGCGCGGATCGTCGGGCGGCTTCGCCAAGGCGAATATCCTGGAAGCATGACAATGGCCGATCTGGCTGCCTACAGCCCGGTCGAGCGCAAAAGCCTCTGCCGACCGTGGCGCCAATATCTCGCCTGCGTCCCGCCGCCGCCGTCGAGCGGAGTCGGGATGCTGGAGCTTCTGGGCCTGCTCGAACGGACCGATATCGCCAGCCGCGGCCCGAACGATCCGCAGTCGTGGTTCCTGTTCGCGGAGGCCAGCCGCCTGATGTACGCCGATCGGGACCGCTATGTCGGCGATCCTGCCTTCGTCGGCGTGCCGGTCGACGGCCTGCTGGACCCGGCATATCTCGACGCCCGCGTAAGATTGATCGGTACAACCGCAATGGCACCGCCGCAGGCGGGACGTCCGCGCGGGGCACCGCTCGCCGCCCGCGACATGACGAAAGAGCCGGCGGGCACGTCGCACTTCATCGTTCGCGACCATGACGGCAACGTTATTTCGATGACCACCACAGTCGAATCGATCTTCGGATCGGGCCGGATGGTCGACGGCTTCTTCCTCAATAACCAGCTGACCGATTTCAGCTTCGACCCCAAGCGCCCCGATGGCGGCCCAGCCGCCAATGCGGTCGCGCCCGGCAAGAAGCCGCGGTCTTCGATGGTGCCGATGATCCTGATGACCCGCGACGGGCAATTTGCCGGGGCGATCGGAAGCGCTGGCGGCAACGCAATCCTTGCCTATGTCGCCAAGTCGCTGGTGGCGGCGGTCGACTGGAATATGCCGATGCAGCAGGCGCTGGCCCAGCCCAACCTGGTCGCGCGCGGCAGCGGGTTCGGCGGCGAAGTCACCAAATTCTCGCCGGAAATCCTGGCGGCGCTGGCCGCAAGGGGCGTTACGCTTCGTCCCGGACAGGGCGAAGATAGCGGCGTTCATGCCGTGATGATCCGGAACGGCAAGGTCGACGGCGGGTTCGACCCGCGCCGCGAAGGCCGGGTCATCATCATCCCCTAGCCGACCGCGTCGGCGATATTCGCAAAGCCTTCACGGGCCAATCTTTCGGCCAGACCCTTCACGATCCGGCGCGCCAGCCCCGGCCCTTCATAAACCAGCGCCGAATAGAGCTGGACCAAGCTTGCGCCCGCCCGGATCCGCGCCCACGCGTCGTCGGCGCTGGCAATCCCGCCGACCGCAATCAGCGGCAAATCGCGCCCGACCACGGACCGGAAAATTTTTAACTGGCGAAGCGCTAGGTCACCCAATGGCGCGCCCGAAAGCCCGCCTTGCTCTCCAGCATAGCCCGAGGCCAGCGGAGGGCGCGAAACGGTCGTATTGGCGACAATAAGCCCGTCGATGCCGTGGGCGATGACTGCGCGCACAATCCGTTCGTGGTCGCCATTCGCCAAATCGGGCGCGACCTTCAGGAAGATCGGAGGAGCACGATCCCGATCGCCTGCTTCGACCCGCGCATCGGCCACGGCGGCCAGCAATTCGGCAAGCTCCCCGCCCGTTTGCAGGTTGCGCAGACCCGGCGTGTTGGGGGAACTGATGTTGACGGTTAGGTAATCGGCAAACGGCGCCATGGCGCGCACGCCCACGACATAATCGGCAATTCGGTCGGGGCTGTCTTTGTTCGCTCCGATGTTGACCCCGATCACGCCCGGATTGCTCGACACCGTCGTACCGCGGGCCATCGTCCGGAGCCGTTCGATCGCGGCCTCCTGCCCTTCATTGTTGAACCCCATCCGATTGATCACGGCCCGATCCTCTTCGAGCCGGAACAGCCGCGGTTGCGGATTGCCCAACTGCGGGCTCGGTGTAAGCGTCCCGACCTCGACAAAACCGAAACCCAGGCCCAGCGCCTGCTCCGGGACCTCGGCATTCTTGTCGAAACCGGCGGCGAGCCCGACAGGATTGGGGAAGCGCAAGCCGGCGACATTGCTTTGCAGTGACGGTGTCCGGGGCGGCTCGTCCGAAAATGCCGACCCCGAGCGAAGCTTCAAGGCGGCAATCGTCAACCGGTGCGCGCGCTCGGCATCGAGGCGGAAAACCAGGGGCCGCAGGATTGGATAGAGCGCCATCACCACCGTTCGTCGAAAATTATGGCCCCGGCCTTGAGGCTTTGGCACGCGATCTTCAAGCTGCGATGACGAGTTTTCGAACATGGGAGAGAATAATGAATTTATCCGACCGCTGCATGTTGCTGGCCGCCACCGCGCTGATCGTCGCGATCCCGGCTGCTGGCCCGGCGCAGGAGATTTCGCCCGTTGTGACCGCGAGCAGTGAGAACGATGCCGCGCTCGCCGCCTTCTTCGAAGCCTATGACAAGGCGAACCTGACTTATTCGCCAGAGGGCAAGGCCTATCGCGGGATTCGCGACGGCGATTATGGCTTGTGGGGCGACAGCAGCGACGCTTCCGCCGTCGCCGCGCAGAAACGGTTGCAGGTCGCGGCACGCACGCTCAAGGCGATTGCCGATCCCGCGAAACTGTCGGCGCAGGACGCGTTATCGGTGCGTCTATTCGCGCGCAACGCCCAGCGCAGCGAAAGCCTGTTCGGATATCGCCATTACGGCCTGATCTTCGACCAGATGAACGGGGCGCAGGCCGATGCTGCAGCGTTCTTGATCAACATCCATTCCGTTGCCAACAAGGAACAAGCCGAAGCCTACGTCTCGCGGATCCTGAGGTCGGGGCCGGCGATGGACCAGCTGGTCGGGATTGCGAAGGAGCGCGCCGACAAGGGCGTGATGCCGCCCAAGTGGGTTTATGCCTATGTCATCGACGACATCGACAATCAGCTGAAGAACAACAACGGCGCGATGACTGGCCATCCTGTCATCGACGACCTGCGCGCCAAGGTCGCAAAGCTGGACCTCGCCCAGGCCGAGAAAGACAAGATCGTCGCCGACGGGATCGCGGCGTGGCGGGGCAGCGCGGCACCGTCGTTCCGCCGACTGCGCGCCGAAATGGTCCGTCAGCAGGCAATGGCCGGCACCGACGACGGCGTCTGGCGCTTTCCCGACGGGGATGCTTACTACAACGCACTTCTTGCAAGTTACACGACCACCGACCTGACCGCCGACCAGATCCACGACATCGGACTTCGCGAAACCAAGCGAATCCACGACGAGATGCGCCAGATCATGGCAAGGGTAGGGTATAAGGGGACGCTGCAGGAGTTTTTCGAACATACCCGCACCGACCCGAAATATTATGCGAAGAGCCGCGAAGAGTATTTGGCCAAGGTTGACACGGTGATGGCGGCGATGACTGCCAAACTGCCCGATTTCTTCGCCACCCTGCCCAAGGATCCGCTTCAGGTGAAGCCGGTCGAGGCGTTCCGCGAAAAGAGCGCGGGGAAGGCCTTCTATTCGCGCCCGGCGCCTGATGGATCGCGGCCCGGTGTCTATTACGTCAACCTCTACAATTTGAATGACATGAGCCTCAACGAGCTGGAAGCGCTGGCCTATCACGAGGGTGTCCCGGGCCATCACCTGCAATTGTCCATCCAGACCGGGCTTGGCAACATGCCGCCGTTCCGCCGCTTCGGCGGGGTAACCGCGTACAGCGAGGGTTGGGGCCTTTATTCCGAGGAGCTGGGCAAGGACATGGGCTTCTACACCGACGCCTATTCCGACTTCGGCCGGTTGCAGATGGAGTTGTGGCGTGCCGGACGGCTAGTGGTCGATACCGGAATCCACAAGAAGCGCTGGACCCGCGAACAGGCGATGCAGTGGCTGAAGGACAATACGCCCAACCCCGACGGTGATATCGAAAAGGCGATTGAGCGCTACATTGTCTATCCAGGGCAGGCCACGGCCTACATGATCGGGAAGCTCAAGATCATGGAATTGCGCGAAAAGGCGCGGACCGAGCTGGGCGCGAAATACGACATCAAGTCATTCCATGACGTCGTGCTGAAAAGCGGGCCAGTGCCGCTCGACATCATGGAGGAGAATGTCAACGCGTGGATTGCGGCATCCAAGGGCGCATAAACGTTGTAATTCGGGGCGCATCGGCCTAAATCGGACCGGAAAGCTCCGATTAGACCATGCGACTCACCCACCTTGCCGACTACGCGGTCGTGATGATGACCGCGGCCGCGCGCCGCGGCGTCGACGCGCGCCTGTCCGCGACCGAGCTTGCCGACGAAACCGGAGTGCCGCTTCCGACTGCGCAAAAGTTGATGCAGTCGCTGTCGCGGCACGGCCTGCTGGTCGGGCAGCGCGGGGCGGGGGGCGGCTATGCGCTGGCCCGGGCGGCAGGCGACATCAGCCTGGCCGACATAGTCGAGGCGGTCGAAGGACCGATCGCGCTGACCCAGTGTAATAGTGCGCCCGGGGTGAGCGATTGTGCGCTGGACAGCCACTGCAAGGTAAAGGGACATATGGGGATCGTCGGTGAAAGAGTGCGCGGCGCGTTGGACGCGGTGCGGCTGACGGAGTTGGCACAATGAGCGAGGCCGTCACCAACCAGCAGGCGCGCGATGCGATCGCCAAAGATTACGAATGGGGCTTCAGCTCGGACATCGAGCAGGAGTTCGCGCCGAAGGGCCTTTCCGAAGACACAGTTCGCTTCATCTCCGCCAAGAAGGACGAGCCCGAGTGGATGCTCGAATGGCGGCTCAAGGCCTATCGCGCGTGGCTGGAGATGGAGGAAGTTGACTGGGCCAAGCTCGACATTCCGGTGATCGATTACCAGGACGCTTATTATTACGCCGCGCCCAAGGCCAAGCCGAAGCTGGGCAGCCTCGACGAGGTCGATCCCGAAATCCTGCGCGTGTACGAAAAGCTGGGCATCCCGATCGAGGAGCAGAAAGTGCTCGCCGGGGTCGAAGGCGCGCGCAAGGTTGCGGTCGACGCCGTGTTCGACAGCGTCAGTGTCGCGACAACGTTCCGGGAGGAATTGCTGCGCGCCGGGGTGATTTTCCTGTCAATCTCGGAAGCGATTAAGGAATATCCGGACCTCATCAAAAAGTATCTCGGTTCGGTCGTTCCGCAGCGCGACAATCTGTTTGCCTGCCTGAACGCCGCGGTCTTCTCCGACGGCACCTTCGTCTACGTCCCCGAGGGCGTTCGCTGCCCGATGGAATTGTCGACCTATTTCCGCATCAATGCCGAAAATACCGGCCAGTTCGAACGCACCTTGATCGTTGCCGAAAAGGGCAGTTACGTCAGCTATCTGGAAGGTTGTACCGCGCCGATGCGCGACGAGAACCAGCTGCACGCAGCGGTCGTCGAAATCTACGCGCACGAGGATGCTGAAGTAAAATATTCGACCGTCCAGAACTGGTATCCGGGCGATGCCGAGGGCAAGGGCGGCATCTTCAACTTCGTCACCAAACGCGCGATGTGCGCGGGCGACCGCAGCAAGGTCAGCTGGACGCAGGTCGAGACCGGCAGCGCGATCACCTGGAAATATCCGTCTTGCATCCTGAAGGGTGCGGACAGCGTCGGCGAGTTTTACTCGGTCGCTCTGACCAACAACCGCCAGCAGGCCGACACCGGCACGAAGATGGTACACATCGGTTCGGGATCGCGATCGACCATCGTGTCGAAGGGCATCAGCGCAGGGCGCAGCGACAACACCTATCGCGGTCTCGTGAAGGTGATGCCGGGCGCGGAAAACGTCCGCAATTTCACGCAGTGCGATTCACTGCTGTTGGGCAGCGAATGCGGCGCACATACCGTGCCCTATATCGAGGTTCGCAACCCGAGTGCCCAGGTAGAGCATGAAGCGACCACCAGCAAAATCAGCGAAGACCAATTGTTCTACGCAATGGCGCGCGGGCTCGACGCCGAAAGCGCGGTCGCGCTGATCGTCAATGGCTTTGCCCGCGAAGTGCTTAGGCAGCTGCCGATGGAGTTTGCCGTCGAGGCGCAGAAGCTGCTGGGAATCAGTTTAGAAGGAAGTGTCGGTTAACGTGCTCAACATCTCGAACCTCCACGCAACGATTGCGGACAAGCCGATCATCAACGGTCTCGACCTCGTCGTGCCGTCTGGGGAAGTCCATGCCATCATGGGGCCGAATGGCGCGGGCAAGTCGACGCTTGCCTATGTACTTGGCGGCCGACCGGGCTACGAAGTCACCGACGGATCGGTCGCATTCGACGGCAAGGATCTGCTGACACTGGAACCGCACGAACGTGCCGCGGCGGGGCTGTTCCTGGGCTTCCAATATCCGGTCGAGATTCCCGGCGTCAGCTATTTGCAATTCCTGCGCGAGAGCCTGAACGCGCAGCGTCGTTCGCGTGGGCTAGCGGACCTGTCGGGCGCCGAATTCATTCGCCTTGCCAAGGCCAAGGCCGCGCTGCTCGGCATGGATGCCGAAATGCTCAAGCGGCCGGTCAACGTCGGCTTTTCGGGCGGCGAAAAGAAGCGCGCGGAAATGGTGCAAATGGGCATCATGGACCCCAAGCTTGCGATCCTCGACGAGACCGACAGCGGGCTGGATATCGACGCGTTGAAAGCCGTGGGCGCAGGGATCAATTCGATCATGCGCAGCCCGGACAAATCGGTGCTGCTGATCACCCATTACCAACGCCTGCTCGATTATGTTCGCCCCGACCGAGTCCATGTGCTGAGCGCCGGTAGGATCGTCCGTTCGGGCGGGCCCGAACTGGCGCACGAACTGGAACGCGAAGGATATGCCGAGGTAGCCGCGTGAACGCATTGCCATCCCGCAAGGACGAAGCATTTCGCTATTCCGACATTGCCGCTTTGGGCGAGGTTTGGGGTGCGTTGGCGACGCCCGAAATCGTGGAAATTGCTGCGCAGCAAAGACTGCAGCAAATATGGCTGCCTAGCGGCGAGGAAATTGACGTTCGACGCGTCGAGATGACGCTGGAAACGGGCGCATCCGCTCACATTTTCGCGCTCGTCAATGCGGCGCGTTACGCGCGCATCGAAGTTGACGTCAAGCTTCATGAGGGCGCCGATTTCGCGTTCGACGCCGCGATCATCGGCGCGGGCGATGCGACACTGGAAATCGTAACGACCGTTCGCCATTTCGAACCCAGTGCAACTAGCCGCCAGACGGTGCGTAGCGTGCTCGGCGACAAAGCCACTGGAAGCTATCTTGGCAAGGTCGCGGTGTCGCGTGACGCGCAACACAGTGACAGCGTTCAGTCGGTCAAGGCGATGCTGCTTGATCGCGGCGCAACCGCAAATGCCAAGCCCGAACTGGAGATTTTTGCCGACGATGTGAAGTGCGCGCACGGCGCGACGGTCGGTGAACTCGACGCCGATCAATTGTTCTACGCGGGCGCACGCGGGATGGACCCGGCGACGGCCAAGGCCGTGCTGCTTGAAGGATTTATCGGCGGATTGTGGGATGAGCTTGGCGACGACAGCGACATTGCCGCTGCGGCCCGCCAGTCGCTTTGGAACGTGTCGCGGTGAACGCCGAAACGCCGATCGCTTCGTCAATCGACGTGCGCAGCCAGTTTCCTGCGATTGCGGGCTGGCATTACCTCGACAGCGCCGCGACCGCGCAAAAACCGCAAGCGGTGATCGACGCCATCACCAACGCCTATGGCCGCGATTATGCGACCGTCCACCGCGGCGTTTACGAGCGCTCGGCGGCGATGACGCAAAGCTTTGAAGCTGCCCGCGAGGCCGCGGCGACGCTGATCGGCGGACAGTCGGACGAGACAATCTTCACGCGAGGCGCGACCGAGGCGATCAACCTGGTCGCCCAGCGCTGGCCGCGCGGAACCCGCAAGCGTGTTCTGCTCAGCCAGCTTGAGCACCACAGCAATATCGTGCCGTGGCAGTTGGCGGGTTACGCCATTGACGTCGTTCCGTTGACGGTAGAAGGGAAGATTGATCTCGACGCCGCCGCCCAGATGGCGAGCGAAGAGCATGCCTTCCTTTCATTCGCCCACGTCTCCAACGTACTCGGCTCGGTCGTGGACGGGAAGCGCGCCGCAGACGTCGCCCACAAGGTCGGCGCCAAATTGCTGCTCGACGGTTGCCAGGCCGTCCCGCGCCTGCCGGTCGACGTCGCCGCACTCGACTGCGATTTTTATGCCTTCTCCGGCCACAAATTATACGGCCCGACGGGGATTGGCGTCCTTTGGGGCCGCGAGGAATTGCTTGCGTCCCTGCCGCCCTACCAGGGTGGCGGCGCAATGATCGACCGCGTAACCTTTGCCGAAACCACCTATCTCGATCCGCCCGCGCGGTTCGAGGCGGGGACGCCGCATATCGTCGGTGCGGTCGGGCTTCACGCCGCAATAACATGGACACAGGCTATCGGACTTGGCGCGCTCCATGCGCATGAAAGATCCCTTGTGACGGCCTGCCGTGACGCTCTCCGGGATATCGACGGTATCCGCCTGTTCGGACCCGACGACAGCGCCGGAATCGTGAGCTTCGCGCTGGACGGGGTTCATCCGCACGACATCGGCACCATATTGGATGATGAAGGTGTCGCAGTGCGCGCGGGCCATCATTGCGCCCAGCCGCTGATGGAGCATCTGAGCGTTCCGGCAACCGCGCGGGCAAGCTTCGCGGCGCACAGCAACAACAGCGATGTCGAGGCGCTTGTTCGTGGCCTCCACAAGGTAAAACGGATTTTCGGATGAACGAGGAAAAAAAGATCGAAGTCGAGGAAGTCGACGCGGTGGAAACGCCACCGCGCGCACGGCTGTCGCCTGAGGTCGAGCGTAAGCGCGACTATCTGACCGGCTTCCTTGCCGAGAAGAAGCCCGAGCCGGACCCGTCCGCGCCCGGCGGCGAGTTGCAACTGGCGGTCGTCGATGCGCTGAAGTCGATCTACGACCCGGAAATCCCGGTCGACATCTACGAACTTGGCCTGATCTACGACGTGGCTGTCGATGCGGATGGCGACGCGGTCGTGACGATGACGCTGACCACGCCGCATTGCCCGGTCGCTGAATCGATGCCGGCCGAAGTCGAAATGCGCGTCCTGTCGGTGCCCGGCATTCGCGATTCCGAGGTGAAATTGGTCTGGGATCCGCCGTGGGATCCGTCGAAGATGAGCGACGAAGCGCGGCTCGAATTGGGGATGCTATGATGGCTAATACGAGAACCCGCCAACGTCCCGCCGCGATCATCCTGACACCCGCTGCCGAAGCGCGCGTCGCCGATCTAATGGCGAAGGCCCCGGCCGATGCGATCGGCGTGAAGCTCAGCACGCCGCGTCGCGGCTGTTCCGGCCTCGCTTATTCGGTCGATTATGTGACGCAAGCCGTCGGCCTTGACGAGAAAATCGATACGCCAGGCGGCACATTCTTCGTCGACGGCGGGTCGATCCTTTACCTGATCGGATCGACGATGGACTGGGTGGAAGACGACTTTGCCGCCGGTTTCGTATTCGACAATCCCAACGCCAAAGGCGCATGCGGTTGTGGCGAGAGTTTCACCGTTTAAGGTTCACTCCCGCCGCGATTGGCGTCAGAATTTCAACCGATACCGAACGGCGGCACCGACATCGCTATCCGCCGAGGCAACGTGCCCCGGTTGACGGCGAAGATACATGTTACCGCTCAGCCATCCGCCGAACAGATCGGTGGCATAGCTGACCTCGGCGTCGATTTCCCGACCGCTAGGCGAGAGCGAAAACTGCTCGCGGGTCATGACTGCCTGACCACTTCCATAATCATATTCGCTCGGCAGCATCAGTGACAGTCCGCCCCGATCAATCCGCAGTGGCTGGGCCAGTCGGAACCCGATCTGGTCCTGCGATCCGAAGACGCCGGCCTTGACCACGTCGAACGAATAAGCCCCGGTCTGGAACGCCCCGCCAGAGAAACTGGTCCATCCCCGGCGACCGTTGACGCTTGCCGTGATGCCCGAGCCGAGATTCAGCCGCCCTTCCGCGTCCACAAAAATGGTCGAAGAATTGCCATCGCCGCCGAACGCCGAACCTAACCGACCACCCAGCAACGTTTCCTTTTCATCCAACTTGCTGACCCCGGCCGACAGCCATGCGCGGCCGAACCGCCGGTCGAGCGACACGGAGCCCATGCGGTACGGCGATCGATCGTTGGCGAAAATGTTGCTGCTCCACGCTGATCCGGTTTCCATCGAAACGGTTACGGCCGCCGGCCCAAAGTCGCGACGAAGAGCGACGCTGGTGTCACGTTTCACACCAAAACCCGGTTCGCTGGCTACGTCCCGCGCAATCAGGAATGCGCCGGCGTCCGCACCTGCCAAGCGCCGCTCCATCGCTTTCGCTCCTTCGGAGAAGCCGAGCGCGACGGCGGTCTTGTTGTCGATCCGGGCGATCGCCGAAGCCGCGATGAGACGCGATTTGGCGATATCATCCTGCCCGATCCCCATCTGCGCGACATCGAACTGGCCCGGCAGCCTGCGGCTTTCAGACACCGTCATTGCGATGCTGACGGGACCCGCCCGGACCGCATTCGAACTCACATTCGATTCGACGACCCGCCGTAACGGCGCCTCGGCGCTGGCAGAGCGGAGCCCGCCCGCAAGGTCCATGTTGAACGCGCGCGCATATTGATCGAGCACCACGACGCCAAGCTTCCCGCTGACGCCGTCTTCCTCGCTCGCCGCGTCACCGGCAGCGGCGGGGAGCGTTCCGCTGGTATCCGCACCGACCGCGATCTTGCTTCCGGCCAGGGCCGTGGTGCCGATCGGCTGGAAAGCGCGCGTGATGTTGAGAGCGCCGTTGCCGTACGTCGAATCGATGCCTGCCGCCCCCAAATCGTCGGCTGTGTTGAACAGGATTTCGACGATCTGCTTGCCGGTCAAATTCGGAAAGGCCTGCGCCATCAGCGCAACTGCACCGCTGATCACCGGCGCGGAAAAGCTCGTCCCGGAATAGAGGTATGACGTGCCGGTATGATCGAAAGTGAGCACGCGATAACCGAGGGCGGTCAGATAATATTGCGCCCCGGTGCCTGCTCGATTGGAGAAATTCGAGATTTCTGTCCCGCTTGCTGCGGTTCCGATCGAGCCCGCGATAATCACCGATCCGGGAAAGGTTTGTGCGGGTATCAGGGCGAGCGTGTCAGGGTTGATCCCCTGCGGTTTGTCGCCTTCGTTGCCAGCCGAGATGACCAGGACGATGCCCGCACTGACCGCCCGCGACATTGCATTGAGGAGAGTCGAATTCGGCGCCGAACCGCCAAGCGACATGTTGATCACCTTTGCGCCAGCCATTCGTGCAGCGTCGATGCCATTGGCAATCGCACTATCGGAGAACGCACAATCGTCCTCGCTACCGCATGAGCCCGGTTGGTCGGCACGCAAGGAAACGATCGTCGCTTCGTATGCGACGCCGTGAATCTGGCTGTCGTTTTTTGCGGCGGCGATAACCGCCGATACGGCCGTGCCATGGCCATCGCTGTCGCCGACCCCCCGATTGCCTGCGACGTCCTTCGAGCCGGCATCGATACGGCCGGCAAATTCCAGAAGATCAGGATTGATCCCGGTATCAATAACGCCGACTTTCACGCCGATGCCGGTCGCTCCCGATTGATACGCACCCAGGGCTTTCGACGAGGTCACCGCATTGGACCGTTCATACTCCGCCGTGCAGAAGCTTCCGCACGGTGTCGGAGTGGGTGTTGGCGTAGGCGTAGGCGTGGGTGTTGGTGTCGGTGTGGGGGTTGGAGTGGGCGTTGGCTGAACGCCGCTACCGCCGCCGCCGCCGCCGCCGCACGCCGACAAGGTCAGTACGAGCGCCATTGCGGTCGCGCAGAGCCCACGATTCATCATTTCGAACCCCTCACCTAACCCGCTCGAAATTAACGGGTTTCTCGAATCCTCGATACATATCGAAAGCTTTCATTTTGATGAAGCGAATATTTACCGCTAGGCGAGCCGCCGATGGACTCGCGCTTCGCCCATATCGACGACTGGATTTTTGATCTCGACAATACGCTCTATTCAGCGTCGACCCGATTGTTCGATCTGATCGATGCCCGGATGAGCGCCTATGTCGGTCGCGTGCTTTCTTGCGACCCCGTCGAGGCGCACCGCGTCCAGAAGCAGTATTTTCGCGATCATGGCACGACGCTGGCGGGATTGATGAAGCATCACGACGTCGCGCCGCGCGACTTTCTGGATGACGTTCACGACATTGCGCTCGATCGCGTATCGCGGAATGACCGGCTTTCCGAGGGCCTTTCGCGGCTTCCCGGCCGCAAGTTCGTGTTCACGAACGGCGACGATGCCTATGCGCAGCGCGTGCTTCGGGCGATCGGCATCGACGATCACTTTCACGGACTGGTCGATATCCACGCATGTTCGTACCTGCCCAAGCCCGATGCCCACGGCTATCGCCTGCTGGTCGATCGATTCGCGATCGAGCCGACGCGCGCCATCCTGGTCGAGGACATGGCCAAAAATCTGAAACCCGCAAAGGCGCTCGGAATGACGACGATCTGGGTCGACAACGGCTCCGATCATGGCTCACACGACGCCGACACAGATGCCATCGACCATGTCATAAGCGATGTGGCCGACTGGCTTCACGACATTACCGAGAGGACCGACGCATGACCGACCAGCTGCAATCCGTGATCGAACAGGCGTGGGACGCGCGCGACACGATCGATGCGGGCAATGCCGATGTCGCAAAGGCCGTCGCCGAAGCCGTCGCGATGCTCGATTCCGGACAGGCACGGGTTGCCGAAAAGGGTGCCGATGGCTGGCTCGTCAACCAGTGGCTCAAGAAAGCCGTGCTGCTCAGCTTCCGCCTCAATCCGATGACGGCGATCTCCGGCGGACCGGGCGGCGCGCCGTGGTGGGACAAGGTCGATTCGAAATTCCTGGGCTGGGATGACGCCGCCTTCAAGGCCGCCGGCTTCCGCGCCGTCCCCGGCGCCATCGTCCGCAAGGGCAGCTATATCGCGCCCGGCGCGGTGCTAATGCCAAGCTTCGTCAACATCGGCGCTTTTGTCGGTGAAGGAACGATGGTCGACACCTGGGCCACGGTCGGAAGCTGTGCCCAGATCGGCCGCAACGTGCACATCTCCGGCGGAACCGGGATCGGCGGCGTGCTCGAACCGCTGCAGGCTGGCCCGGTGATCATCGAAGACGATTGCTTCATCGGCGCGCGCAGCGAAGTCGCAGAAGGTGTCGTCGTTGAACAGGGCGCGGTGATCAGCATGGGCGTCTTTTTGGGCGCATCAACCAAGATCGTCGACCGCGCGACTGGCGACGTATTCTATGGCCGGGTCCCGGCCTATTCGGTTGTCGTCCCCGGAACTCTTCCTGGCAAAGATGGTGGACCGGGACTGGCTTGCGCCGTGATCGTCAAGCGCGTCGATGAACGGACGCGCTCCAAGACCAGTATCAACGAACTGCTTCGTGACTAGCCTTTCGGCGCAACGTCCATAAGTAGTTCCGCGGCCTCGTCGCCGCTCCAATCGAGGTCGCCGACGAAGCGCCAAACTTCGCGGCCACCCGCGTCGTAGAGCACAGTCGTCGGCATCACTTCGATGCCGAGCGCCCCGGTCAGCTTCATTTCCGGATCATGGAAAGCGGCAAACCGGCCGACTTTCTTGCTGGCAAGAAAGGCATCGACCGATTCTTTCGGCCCCATGTCCTGGCTGACCGAAATCACGGCCAGATCGCCGTCGACGACGTGCCGAGCCTCCAGTTTCTGGAGGGTAGGCAGTTCCTTGACGCACGGCGCGCACCAGCTTGCCCAGAGGTTGACCAGCACCGGCGTGCCCTTGAACTTACCAAGGTCGAGCGGCGTGCCGTCGGGGCTGTTGAAGGGAACGTTCGGTGCCGCCTCGCCGGCATGGCTCCGGTCGACGCCCTTGCCGGGCAGCGCAGCCTCGGCCGGTCCATCGACGTTCGCTTCTTGAGGGGCGGGCGCCTTTTCCCTATCGCAGCCGGAAAGGGCGCTCAGGGCCAGGAGACAGACGATTAGCCGCAACGATACCTCCAATACGATGTGGGGCGGGCGCTTTGCGGGCGGCCCGGCCGCGATCATGCGCGAGATCAACGCGTCAATCTCGGTCGACAAGCGGCTATGGCGACAGGATATCGCCGCGTCAAAGGCTCATGCAGCGATGCTTGCCAGGAAGGGCATATTGTCGGCTGCCGATGCCGCCACGATCGAGGAGGGACTGACCCGCGTCGCCGACGAAATCGCGGCTGGAAAGCTGGTCGAAGATGCGGCGCTCGAAGACATTCACATGCACGTCGAACATCGGCTCGGCGAACTGATCGGGCCTGTCGCTGGGCGGCTTCACACGGCACGGTCGCGCAACGACCAGGTCGCGACCGATTTCAAATTGTTTGTCCGCGATTGCATGGACCAGAGCATCGCCGGGATCGACGCACTGGAGAACGCCTTGCTGGCGCGCGCCGACGAACATGCTGCGACCGTCATGCCCGGCTTCACCCACCTGCAGTCGGGCCAGCCGGTGACGCTCGGCCACCATATGATGGCCTATGTCGCCATGCTTGGCCGCGACCGCAGCCGATTTGCCGATGCGCGAGCGCGGATGAACGAAAGCCCGCTTGGCAGCGCGGCGCTCGCCGGGACCGGGTTCGACCTCGATCGCGACGATACAGCCGCAGCGCTGGGGTTCGATCGACCGACCGCAAACAGTCTCGATGCCGTCAGCGATCGCGATTTTGCGGTCGATTATCTGCACGCTGCGGCGCTTTGTTCGGTTCATTTGTCGCGCCTCGCCGAAGAGATCATCATCTGGGCGTCGCAGCCATACGGCTTCGTGAAACTGCCCGATGCCTGGTCCACGGGAAGCTCGATCATGCCCAACAAGCGCAATCCCGATGCCGCGGAACTGGTGCGCGGTCATTCGGCGCGGATCGTCGGCGATCTGGTCGCGATGCTGGTGCTTCTTAAAGGCCTCCCGCTGGCTTATGCAAAGGATCTGCAGGACGATAAGCCGCCTCTGTTCGACGCCCACGACCTGCTCGCGCTGAGCCTTGCGGCGATGGCGGGCATGATCGCGGACCTGGAATTCGTTCCGGCCCGGCTGCGCGCTGCCGCTGCCGCAGGCCATGCCACTGCGACCGATCTTGCTGACTGGTTGGTCAGCGATGCCGACGTCCCGTTCCGCGAGGCGCACCATATCGCAGGCCGCGCAGTCGCCGTCGCTGAATCGGCGGGCAAGGCGCTCGATGAATTGACGATCGACGAGTTGGCGACGATCGATCCCCGGATCGACGCACGCGTGCTTCCCAAGCTGTCGGTAGAATCGTCGGTCGCGTCGCGTACGTCGGCTGGCGGGACCGCGCCTTTGCGGGTAGCAGAAGCGATCAAGGCCGCGCGCGCGGCCCGGGAGAAGAAGTGATGACCCGTCGTTTCGCAATCCTTGCGCTGTCTCTTGCGCTGCCACTTGCAGTGACGGCCTGCGGGGACACGGCGCCGTTGCGTCCAGCCGCAGGACAGGAGATGCCGGTCAAGCCGGCGATGGCACAGGTAACTCCAACGGTCGACGACCTGTTGACCCCGCCGCCCTTCGCAGCGCCCGAGCGCGTCGACGAGCTGGTCAAGAAATCGCAAGCGCGTCAGGCCGACCGCTTCGACCTTCCCCCACCCGGCGCCGCGGCGCCGCCTGTCGCGGGAGTTCTCGAGGTCGAGGAAGACCCCAATCGGGTCATCCCGCCGCAATGATCAGGCCCGTTCGCAAAGCCGTTTTCCCGGTCGCCGGTCTGGGCACACGGCTGCTTCCCGCGACCAAGACGATGCCCAAGGAAATGCTGACGATCGTCGATCGCCCGCTGATCCAATATGCCGTCGACGAGGCGCGCGAAGCGGGGATCGAACAACTCATTTTCGTCACCGGGCGCGGCAAATCGAGCCTGGTCGATTATTTCGACATGAGCTTCGAGCTGGAGGCGACCATGACTCGCGCCGGCAAGAGCCTGGATTCGCTGGCCTCGTCGCGGACGGAATATGGCGAGATCGTATCGGTTCGCCAGCAACAGCCGCTAGGGCTTGGCCATGCCGTCTGGTGCGCCCGTCATGTCGTCGGCGACGAACCTTTTGCCGTGCTTCTCCCCGACGACTTGATGGTCGGCAGGCCTGGCGCGCTGCGCCAGATGATCGACGCTTACCATTCGATTGGCGGCAATATCGTCTGCGCCGCCGACGTCCCCGCCGACAAGACCGCGAGCTACGGGATCGTCACGCCCGGGGCATCATCGGGCAATCGGACCGAGGTGCGCGGACTGGTAGAAAAGCCGAAGCCAGCGGATGCGCCCTCCACGCTTGGCGTGATTGGACGGTACATCCTCCAGCCTGAGGTGATGCGCGCCCTCGATGCGCAGGAAACCGGCGCTGGCGGCGAAATCCAGCTGACCGACGCAATGGCTAAATTGATCGGGACACAGCTGTTTCATGCGGTGACGGTCGACGCCAAACGCTTCGACTGCGGGACGAAACTGGGCTTCGTGTCGGCGAACATGATGCTTGGAATGGCGGATTCCGAAATAGGCGGGGCGCTGCGGGAACTCGCAAACGACGCGAAGTAAATTCGCGGCGACACTTCGCACAGGCAGCGATGCGCTCGGCGACTAAGGGTCCAGTTCCACATCCCAATAAAGATAATCGCGCCAGCTATCGTGCAGGAAGTTGGGCGGAAAGCATTTGCCGTGGTCCTGCAACTGCCAGCTGGTCGGACGGATCGGCTCGCGTTCGATATGCATGCCGGCCTGGCGCGGGGTGCGGCCGCCCTTGCGAAGGTTGCACGGCGCACAGGCGGTGGCGACATTTTCCCACGTCGTCTTTCCGCCCTGGGCGCGCGGGATGACATGGTCGAACGTCAGTTCGCGCAGGCTGCCGCAATAGACACACCGGAAATGGTCGCGAAGAAACAGGTTGAACCGGGTGAACGCGGGATATTCGTTGGGTCGGACAAACTGGCGCAGCGCGATCACGCTGGGCAGTTTCAATGCCTTGCTTGGGCTGTGCACTTCGCGGTCGTAATGCGCGACGACGTCGACCCGTTCGAGGAACATCGCCTTGACCGCGGTTTGCCATGGCCACAGGCTGAGCGGGTAATAAGACAATGGCGTATAATCGGCATTCAGCACCAGCGCCGGGCAGGAGTCCGGATGGCGGAGGAGATCGGGGTGGTACACGCGTGCAAAGCTCCGTCGGTTCGACCCGAACTGAAGCTCCCCCGGCCCCGTCGCACGCAAGGAGGAGAGACCACTTCGGGTCCGCTTCCCTTGATCGCACCGCAGATGCCAACCCGCGATGACAGGATGATGAATTATTCGATGATTCCCCGTCAAGGGTGCAGTTTGCAAAAATGACGACAAGCCGCTTCGCTCCTTCGCCGACGGGAAGGCTTCATCTGGGCCACGCGCTATCCGCCGTGCTCGGCGACGATGCAGCTAAGCGCAGCGGCGGTCGATGGCTGCTTCGTATCGAAGACCTCGACCCCGGCCGCTGCCGCGGCGAATTCGTCGACGGCATATTCGCCGATCTCGAATGGCTCGGCCTGCGCTTTGATGGCGAACCCGTCGTCCAGTCGGGCCGAACCGAAGCTTACGCCGCTGCACTGTCCTGGCTGAAGTCGCGCGGCCTGGTCTATCCGTGCTTTTGTACCCGGGCGGACATTGCCGCGTCGCTGAGCGCGCCGCATGGCACCGCCGGAGCGACCTATCCCGGAACGTGCCGCGCGCTCTGCGACGACCCGTCGCGGCGCGCGACCATTGCGCACAGCTGGCGGCTCGATCACGTCAAGGCCATCGCCGAAGCGGGCCTGCCCGACTGGAAGGAAGTTGACGGTTCCCGCCATCAATCTGGAGCCGAGGATTTCGAAGATGTCATTCTTGCTCGCAAGGATGCGCCATCGTCCTACCATCTAGCGTGCGTCGTCGACGATTCCGCCACCGATATCGACCTTGTCGTGCGCGGCGCGGATTTGCGCTCGTCGACCCCGGTTCAGCGCTTGCTCCAGCGCCTCCTGGATTTGCCAGAGCCGACCTATCTCCATCATCCGCTGGTTACGCACGACGATGGTCGGCGCCTGGCCAAGCGCGACCTTGCGCCGACGCTGCTTGCGATGCGCGAAGACGGCGTGGATGGGCGGGCACTTGCCGATCAATTGCGCCGAGGCGAACTACCTCTAGGATTCCGGCGGTCGCCCACCTAAATATGCGGGCATGAACATCCTCCTCATCCTCGCACTGGTCGTCGCCATGGGCGCGACGGCTTACGTTCTCGTTCGTGGCATCCTTGCGATGGCCAATGGCAAAGACGTCTCCGGCGAAGTCCAGCAACGCTACATGCGCAAGCGCGTGCTCTACCAAGGTATTGCGATCATGCTGGTCGCTGTCATCCTGCTGATTGCCGGACGGGGCTGACCTTTGGTCAAGCTCAACCAGATTTACACGCGCACCGGCGACGCCGGGACCGCCGGACTGGTCGACGGCAGCCGAGTGAGCAAGTCTTCGCTTCGGATGATTGCGATCGGCGAGGTCGACGAGGCCAATAGCGCGATCGGTGTCGCCGTCGCCGCGCTCGACGACGAACAGGATGTTCTCGCCGCGCGCCTGCGCCGGATCCAGAACGAGATGTTCGACCTTGGCGCCGATCTTGCCACGCCCGACGGGATCGATGGCGCGCTTCGGATCACTGCCGGCCAGGTCGCGAAGATCGAACAGGGCATCGACGTCATGAACGATGACCTCGCGCCGCTGACGAGCTTCATTCTTCCCGGCGGATCGGCTTCGGTCGCCGCTCTCCACCTCGCCCGCGCGATCGTTCGTCGGGCGGAGCGGGCGACGGTGGCATTGAACGAGGCCGAGCCGGTCAATCCGCAGGCGATCGCTTATCTCAATCGCTTGTCCGACCATCTGTTCGTCAGCGCTCGCCATGTCGCGATGGATGGCGAAGGCGGCGACGTATTGTGGCAACCGGGCGCAACGCGGGACTGAAGGCAACCCAATCGCCGCTGGATGGTTATCCTGCACTGAGGGGAATGACGTGGCGCGCAGCGATGAGCAAAGTTCGACCGGGCTGGCCGCACGTTATCGTGCGACCAGGCGCCTGACGCTCGACCTGGCAGCGCCGCTCAGCGATGCCGATGCAACGATCCAGCCGCATCCCGATGCAAGCCCGGCGAAGTGGCATCTTGCTCATACGACTTGGTTTCTGGAAACCTTCGTGCTTCGCGACCATGTCCCCGGCTACACGCTGCACGACGACCGCTACGCCTTCCTATTCAACAGCTATTATAACGGCGAGGGCGCCCGTCATGCCCGCCCACGACGCGGGATGATCAGTCGCCCCAGCCTCGACGAAATCCGTGAGTGGCGGAGAGTTGTCGATTCCGCGGTCGAGCAGGCGATGGCGGCACTGCCCTGCGAGGCACTGGCGCTGATTGAACTCGGGATAGAGCACGAGCAGCAGCACCAGGAACTGTTCCTGACCGACCTGCTTGCGACTCTCTGCGGAAAATCCGATCGAGCCGGCCTATGGCACGCTGGATGCTGCGCCATGTTTTGCCACCGAGCCGCTGCAATTTCATCGCGGTCGCGATGGCTTGGTCGAGATTGGCGCTGCACCGGATGCACTTTTCGCCTATGATTGCGAGACCCCGCGCCACCGTGCCCTGCTCCACCCACACAGCATCGCCCAACGCTGCGTCACCAACGGCGAATGGCAACTATTCATCGAAGATCGCGGCTACGACCGCCCCGAACTCTGGCTCAGCGAGGGCTGGGAATGGCGACAGGCCAACACCATCTCGCGGCCGCTTTACTGGAATGACGACAATCGATCATCCTTCACGCTGGCCGGGCGCCGCGACCTCGACCGCGCTGCTCCGGTCGCGCACGTCAGCTATTATGAAGCCGATGCCTACGCCCGCTGGGCCGATGCCCGGTTACCGACGGAAGCCGAATGGGAAGACTTTTTCGCCTCCGCCGACCCAAATCTGGGTAACCAATTGGACCGCGCGGGTCCGGTGCTTCCCCACCCCGGCGGGGCCCCGTTCGGCGATGTCTGGCAATGGACCCAGTCGGCCTATCTGCCCTACCCCGGCTTTGCTCCCGCGGAAGGAACCGTCGGTGAATATAACGGGAAGTTCATGTGCGGGCAGTTCGTCCTGAAGGGGGCAAGTTGCGCGACCCCGCGCGGCCATAGCCGCGCCACCTATCGAAATTTCTTTCCGCCAGCGGCGCGCTGGCAGTTTACCGGAGTGAGAATTGCCAGAGACTGCTGATGCGACGCTTGAGGCCGTGACGGCCGATCCCGCCTTTAAGAACGACGTCCTGAATGGCCTCGCCGAACCGATTCCGTCGATTCCGGCGCGCTGGCTTTATGACCGCCGCGGCAGCGAATTGTTCGACGACATCACCCGGCTGCCTTCTTACTATCCGACCCGGACCGAAACTGCCTTGCTGGAAGACATCCTTCCGGAAGTCGTCGAACTGACCGGCATCGGCGGCGCAATCGTCGAATTCGGCGCGGGGTCGCAGACCAAGACGCCCTTGCTGCTCGACGCGGCCAAGCCCAAGGCGTTCGTCCCGATCGATATCAGCGGCGACTATCTTCAGGATAGTGCGGCGGCGGTCGACGCCGACCATGACGGCGTCCACGTTTTTCCGGTGGTTGCGGATTTCACCAAGCACGTCGCACTGCCTCCGGAAATCGACGGACTCGACCGGCTCGGTTTCTTTCCCGGATCGACGATCGGCAATTTCGTGCCGCGCAGCGCGACCGATCTGCTGCGCCACTTTCGCGATATCCTTGGCACTGGATCGAAACTGTTGATCGGCATGGACCGGGTCAAGCCGGTCGACCGACTGGTCGCGGCCTATGACGACCCCGAAGGCGTGACATCCGCGTTCAATCGCAATCTGCTCACCCGCATCAACCGCGAGCTCGACGCCGATATTCCCGAAGACGCCTTCGTCCACGAAGCGCGCTGGAATGACATGCTGGGGCGGATCGAAATGCATCTGGTCGCAACCCGCGACGTCGAATTCACCATTGAGGGCCGCCGCTTCGCCTTCGCAAAGGGGGCGACCATCCATACCGAGAACAGCCACAAATACGGTTCGCGCGGCGCCCGCCTGTTGCTTCTCGCGGGTGGCTGGACTCCGCTCAAAGAATGGATTGCCCCGAACGAGGATTTCGCAGTCATCCTAGCCGAGGCGCAGCCCAATCGTTTCGCCCCCTGATTGAAGCGCGTCGCAAGGGCGGCTAAGCGTGCGCCATGATTACTCTCTTCCAGATCATCTTCTACCTGCTCAACATCCTGAGCTTCCTCGTCATCGGCTCGGCGATCCTCAGCCTGCTGTTCGCCTTCAACGTGCTGAACTATTCGAACCGCGGGCTGTTTGCGTTCAACGAGAGCCTGCAGCGCCTGCTCGACCCGCTCTACCGCCCGTTCCGCCGCCTTCTTCCGGCAGCGGGCGGCGTCGACTGGTCGCCCTTCCTGCTGCTGATCACGATCGGGATCATCAAGATCATCCTCAGCGGCATCGTCACGGGTATTTGACGCGATGACCGCACGGACGATTGACGGCAAGGCGGTCGCAGCGACGTTGCGCGGCCGCATTGCCGATGGCGTCGCCGCATTCCGTGAGACGGTTGGACGTGCGCCCGGACTTGCAGTCGTGCTGGTCGGGGAAGACCCCGCCTCGTCGGTTTACGTCCGCTCCAAGGGCAAGGCGACAGCCGAGGCGGGGATGACGTCGATCGAGCACAAATTGCCCGAAACGACCAGCGAAGCCGACCTGCTCAAGCTGGTCGATGACCTCAACGGCAATCCGCTCGTCGACGGGATTCTCGTCCAGCTTCCGTTGCCCGACCAGATCGATAGCGCGCGCGTGATCGCAGCGATCGCGCCCGACAAGGATGTCGACGGTTTCCACGTCGAAAATGCCGGCCGGCTCGCCGTTGGTACCGAGGCGCTGGTGCCGTGCACGCCGCTTGGGTGCCTTCACCTACTCAAGGCCGAGCTTGGCGACCTGACCGGTAAGGATGCGGTCGTTATCGGTCGTTCGAACATCGTCGGGAAACCGATGGCGATGCTCCTGCTTGGCGAAAGCTGCACGGTCACGATCGCACACAGCCGAACCCGCGACCTGCCCGACGTGTGCCGCCGCGCCGATATCATCGTCGCCGCCGTGGGACGGCCCGAAATGGTGCGCGGCGACTGGGTCAAGCCGGGCGCGACGGTAATCGACGTCGGCATCAACCGGATCGCCGATCCGGCTGGGGGCAAGGGTCGACTGGTTGGCGACGTCGCGTTCGATGAGGCTGCCGCAGTTGCAGGCGCGATTACGCCCGTGCCGGGCGGCGTCGGCCCGATGACCATAGCCATGCTTCTTCGCAATACTTTGGTCGCGGCGCATCGCCGCGCCGGGATGGAGGATCCGCGCCTATGATCGTCGCCTTGCTCCTCGCCGTCGCCGATCCAGCGACGCAATCGGCGATTGATGCCGAACGCGCTTTTGCCGCCGATGCCCAGAAAGTCGGACAGTGGGCCGCCTTTCGCAAATGGTCGGCGCCCAAGGCGATGATGTTCGTTCCCGGCCCGACCAATTCCCACGAATTTCTGTCGCCGTTGAAAGACCCGCCCCATTCGGTGTTCTGGTGGCCCGGCCGCAGCTACGTCAGTTGCGATGGCAATCTGGCGATCAACACCGGCCCCTGGGTACGCGGCTATGGCAAAGCGGTCGGTTATTTCACTACGGTCTGGGCGCGTCAGCCCGGCGGCGGGTGGAAATGGGTATATGATGGCGGCGACGAACTGGAATTCGCCCGTGACGAAGGCGGCGACATCAGGCAGGTCAATGCGTCCTGCGCGGCTCCCGCTCCGCCCCATCCGTCGGTCGCACGATTTGGCAGCGGCGCGGTCACGCAGGATGGCGGCAGCAGAGACGGCAGCTTGCGTTACTTCTGGCAGGTCGCCCCCGACGGTAAACGTGAGTTCCACGCCTGGCTCTGGGATGGCGCAAAGATGCAGCCGGTCATCGTCGACAAGATCGCAGCGCCGAAATGATCGAGCTGTTCACCACCGCGTTCCTGACGCTTGCCGTCATCGTCGATCCGCCAGGCTGTGCGCCGATCTTCGCATCGCTGACCGCCGGGACCGATCAGGCGCATCGCCGGCGGATGGCGGTCCGGTCGTGCGTCGTGGCGTGGTTCATCCTCGTCTTTTTCGCCCTGCTCGGGGAGCAATTGCTCAAGCATATGGGCATTTCGTTGAGCGCCTTCCGGCTGGCGGGCGGTATTATGCTGTTCATCATCGCGCTGGAAATGGTGTTCGAAAAACGCACCGAGCGCCGCGAAGAGCGCGCCGAGGAAATCATGGGCACGCCCGAAGCTGAAGACATCAGCGTCTTTCCGATGGCGATCCCGATGATCGCCGGACCGGGATCGATCGCTTCTATCATGCTTCTGAATGCGCGCGCCGACGGCGTAGAGGAATCGATGATCGTGCTTGGCGCGATGACTCTTGTGATCTTGCTGACGATGATAGCACTGCTCGCCGCCGGGCCGCTGATGCGCTTCGTCGGCGCCAAGGTCGAAGCCATGATCACGCGGATCCTCGGCGTTATCCTCGCTGCGCTGGCAACCCAGTTCGTGCTCGACGGACTGGAACGCAGCCTGCCGGGCCTCGCCCGCTAGTTCAGCGTTTGATCCGCCAGAGTTTGAGCGGCGATCCGTTCGGCAACTCCACGCGTTCAAGCCAACTCGGCACCTGGCCCTTTTCGATCTGGACGTAGAATCCCTTGGGCGCTTCAGATTCGAACACGGTCGCTTGGCTCATCATCGGACAGGTCATCAAATAATCGGCATGATATTTGCCGAGGATGGCACGGGCTTCGTCCGCATTGCCGCGGAAAAGCTTCATCGAATCGACGATCGCTTCGCCATTGCGATGGTAAGGGCCCGCAATCGCGCGATGGTGGGTAATCGTGATCAGGCGAGGCGACAGGTCAGCGAAAGTGAAGATCGTCGCCGTTGGAATCCTCTGCAGAGGCGCCATTGCGGCAAGGGTCGGGCAGCTGCGATTGGCCTTGGCGACTAATTTGTCCTTCGGTTTGTCGGGCTTCTCGGGCGCAATCGCATCGATCGCCAAGGGAGCCAAAGCGCCCAGTGCCATCAATGCCACGACGACCACACCGAGTGTGCGAACAAACATGAATCGCGATCGACTGATCATCGGTATGGCAACGACGAGCAGCGCAATTGAACCGGTGATGCTCATCAATTGCGCGGCGGGGCCAGTCCGGGTCTGCCAGAAGAGTAACGCCGTGGCGACCATGCCGGGCAACGCCGCACCGATGGTTCTGCGCAGGCGATTGGAATCCTTGCGGACGGTCCAGCCGAGCAGGACCCAGCCCGCGATCGCCGCAACCGGCAACGCCAGGATCAGAACTGCAAATCGCCAACTGTGTTTCGTAATCGGCCGCGCCTCGCGAACATGGCTGAGCCAAAGGCGGTTGGTTTCCTCCGAAACGCCTTCCAGGCGGGTCAGGCAATGCGGCCAGGCAAGCGCATGGAAACCGACGATGACCAACCCAGCGAGCGCTGCTGCGCCAAGCCGCATCTTCCAGCTTCCCGGCGACCACCAGGCCAGCGCCAGCATTAAGGCGCCGCCAAGCATCGCGTCGCCTAGCCAGACTGGGGAAAGGGCATCGCAAACCGCCGCCCGATTAGCCTCGGACACGAAAATGAGGAACGCCAGCGCAGTCCCGCCTGCCAGCGACACGGCGTAAGCGGCAAGGCGGCGCCGTTCGTCGGCGTCGGCAATCCAGAAGAAGACCATCACCGCGCCGCTCACGACGATGTAGATCATCATCTCCAGCCCGATCGCCAGCGAACAAGCGGTGGCAATGCCCAGCACCGCGCCGCCGCGTGCCTTTTTGGGGTCGGCGATGCCGGCAACGCCAAGCGCCAACAGCGCGAGTTGCCAGCCATGGTGATCGATCCGCGTCGGTGCAAATTGCGCCAAGCCGGAGGCCGCGAAGAACAGGCAGGGAATGAGCAGTGGCCAGGCGCGCGGGTCGACCAGACGGCGAACGATGAGGGCAAGCGACGCCATCAGCAGGAGAAGGGGGAGCATCGGCGCGACCGCGATAGCGAATTGTTCAGCGTGCGGTCCGGCCATGAATAGACGGCCGAACAGGATCAGCCCGGCGAGCGGCAGATCGACGAAGCGCGACCAGTGGATGTTCGCGCCTTCTGGCCAGTTGAGCTTATACTGGCGCAGGTCGTACCAGCCCTGACCGCCATTCAACCAGGCCCGGACCTGGCTCATCCGCATGTTGTCATCGGTGTCGTTCAGGACGAAGCCCTGGATGTTGGCCCAGCGCGAATAGAGCAACCAAGCGCACAGACCGAGCCACCCGGCGACGATCAGCCAGCGCCAGTAACGGTCGACAAAATTGAGGCTGCGCTCGATCACACCCATGTCCTTGCACATTTGAACGTTTCGCGCTCTAGCCTAACCGCACATGAGGGCAAGGCAGGTTGTATGAGCGGTCACGAATATAACGAGGATTTCTATACGTATATTGATGCCGGTTCGCGTCGGTCGGCGCGCGCGGTTGCCAAGCTCCTGCTACCTGAAATGTCGATTCACAGCCTGCTCGATATCGGCGCTGGCCATGGCGCATGGGCGGCGGAATGGTTGGCGGCCGGCGTCGAGGATGTGCTCGCCGTTGATGGCGAATACGTCAAAATCGACCAGTTGGCAGTGCCGGCAGGGAATTTTCGCGCCCATGATCTGGCAACGCCGCTCGATCTCATGAAGAAATTCGACCTCGTCCAGACGCTTGAGGTGGCCGAACATCTGCCCGAGGAAATGTCTGAACAGTTCGTCGACAATCTCGTCACGCACGGCGATGTCATCTTGTTTTCGGCTGCCGTTCCGCATCAGGGCGGCGAACATCACGTCAACGAACAGCCGCCGGAATATTGGCGGCGCAAAATGAAGGCGCGCGGTTACGACACGTTCGACTGCATTCGCGGTCCGCTGGCGGATCGCGACGATGTCATGCCGTGGTATCGCTTCAACACCTATCTTTACGCCAATGCGGACGGACAGAAGCGACTTTCGGCCAAATTGCTGGCTAACCGCGTTCCAGACGATCATCCGCTGGTCATCGGCGGCGATCTCAAATGGGCATTGCGGCGTGCCGCAGTGCGGCTGATTCCCACCGCATTGGTCAAGCCGATTGCGATGGCAAAGGCCAGGCTTGAAGCCGCTGCCAAGCGATGAAGCGGCACCTCGACCGAGCGCTGGCCGACCCGGCTGCGCGGGCCGCGCTAGTGCAATTGATCCGCTACGGCGTGGTCGGCGTGGTGATTACCGCTGGCGGTCAGGGCATTTATTACGTGCTCGCCGAAACCCGAACGACGTCACCGTTGGTTGCAATCGGCATTGCCTGGATAATTGGCGTCATCGTTGGCTATTTCGCCCACGGCTGGATCAGCTTTGCCGGACACGGCGCCCGAGATGATCATGCCGGAATGTCGGTGCGTTTCGTCGCCGTTAACGTGATTGGCTATTTGCTCAACACCTTCTGGGTCTGGTTCATGGTCGAGCATCTGGCGGGGCCGACATGGTGGCCGATCATACCGAATGTCGTGCTAACCCCGGTCATGACCTTCTGGCTGCACCGTCACTGGACGTTCCGCTGAGGCGACAATGCCAAGCTTGCGAGTATCGCCGCGCAATTCTGGGGCCCCGATGACGTCCTGAACGATGTAGAGCGGACGCTGCTTTGCCTGGCTGTAGAGGCGCCCGATATATTCGCCCATCAGGCCGAGGACGAGCATCTGTACGGCGCCGAGCACGACGACGACCAGCATGAGCGAGGTCCAGCCCTGGATCGTGTGCCCGCTCATCCAGGACATTGCGATATAAAGGATGAGGATCACTGACCCGGCCGCCAGCCAAAGTCCCGCATGGCTGGCCAGCTTGAGCGGCGCGGACGAAAAACCGGTGAGCGCGTCGAGCGCGAACCGGATCATTTTCGACAGCGGGTATTTAGTGACGCCGGCGAAACGCTCATCGCGCTGGTATGGGAACGGAACCTGCTTGAAGCCGATCCACGCCACCATCCCCCGGATGAAGCGCGCTTGTTCAGGCATCGCCAGCAACGCATCGAGCGCACGGCGGCTCATCAATCGGAAATCCCCGGCATCGACCGGGATGTCGACATCGGTTGCACGAGAGAGCAAGCGGTAGAATCCTGCAGCAGTCGCCCGCTTGAAATGCGTTTCCCCAGCCCGAGCGGTGCGAAGGCCATAAACGACGTCAGCACCTTCTGCCGTCATCTTGGTGAGCATGTCGCCGAGCAATTCGGGTGGATCCTGAAGATCGGCATCGATGATAAGGATTCTTTTGCCGCGACACAGGTCGAGCCCGGCGGTCAGCGCTAATTGGTGACCGTGATTGCGCGAAAGGTTGATTGCAACGAGCCGGGGATCGCCCGCGCTCAATTCCTGCATCATTGCCCAAGTGCGATCTTTCGACCCGTCGTTGACCAACACGAGTTCGTAATCTTCGCCGACCACCGATCGCGCCGCAGCGCCGATCCGGCGATGGAGCGCTTCAAGACACTCCTGCTCGTTGAAGCAGGGGACGACGATGGAAAGGCGCGGTACTTGGTCGATCACTTGCTGGTCATCCGATTAGTGGCGGCATCGCTGCGGGGTACAATGCTTCGCGTTCGGGAGGAACCTCGGTTCCGCACCTTGTCACGCAACTACTTGAGGTCGATTCATGGCAAGCTGGCTGATTCATCTCGCGCATATAATTGATATGGCCCGTCCCTCCAGATCAAGCGGTAGCCGTGCAGGAGCGCGGGGTCGTGATCGGGCAGGTCGATCGCCCAGATATAGCTGACCGCGTCGCGAGGTATGTGTCGAAGGGCATCATTAACTGCGCGCCGCCACGGCGATCCGCAGCCGTTCGGGCGCACGGACTGCGAAGGGTCTGCAACGAACGGAAAACTTTGCGTATATTTTATGGACAACAGGTTTGCGCCTTCGATCGCCCATTGGTCGTTAGTAAAGGCATGACGCCGAACCGTGGCCATTGCGCCAAGATGTGCATTGCGGATCAGCCCCCAATGCTTTGTGTAGCAGGGCTCCCCGACAAGGCTGATCGCGGCCGCTCCGCGCGGCACATGGTTGAGCGCGACCATTGCCCGGTCCTGCTCTTGGCTGGCGATCGCCAGGCTCAGTGTTGTCGAGACGATCTTGAGGGCGAAGAATGTCGCTGCGGCAATGGCGAACCATCGCGCCGTTGACTGGTCGGCGCCAACCTTGAAGCGGATCGACAGAAGCAACGTCGCAAACACGAACGGGACCAGTCGCATATCCGCATAGGCGGAGCCGAAAATCAGTCGCGGCAACAATGCGAATACAAGCGCTAGCACAGCGCCAGAGAAAGCGAGGTTCCGGGAAAGGGTCAGTCGCGGGCTCCGAATTGCGATGAACATGACGAAAGTAATGAGCGCGACCATCCCGCCGTCGACCACGATCCAGCGATCGCGAAGCGCCGTTCGAATCCAGAGCCACTTCGTGTCCCAGTTGAACCAGTCGTTTGTCAGTTCGTGACTTACCTCGCTTCGCCACATCAGCATCAGGACGAGCGGACCGGCCATTGCCAATGCCTGGAGGCCAGCACGAAACGCCGCGCGCCACCATTTGTCGCCACGATCATGAAGACGGACCGCCTCCGCCGAAAAACAGAGCAGCCCAAGGATCCCCCACCCGAAGGTGTGGCAAATGAACAAAAGGAAACTGATTGGCACGAATAGAGCCAAACGAAGCCGGATCCGCCCCAGCCGCCCCAGCCGAAGCCATAGACCGAAGGCGAGAAAGGCGAGCGCGACGGACAGGGTATAATTGAGGAACCCAAAAAGAAACGGATGGCCGAAAGCGAATGGCAAGGCGAAAGCCGCAGTCGGCGGCAAGCGTCCGTGCACCTCACGCGCAACCCAAAGGAAGCCTGCGACCGTCAACGGGGGGATAGCAATGGCAATGAGCTTCACAGCCATTTCCAGCCCGACCAATTTCGACAGCGGGATGATCAACAGGTCGACGCCAAGATTGCCGATCAATTGCCAGTGAAATTCGAAATAGCGCTGAAGGTCGGGCGAACGCGCAAGGTCAAGCTCGACCCGGTAGCGACCCATATGGCCCAGCAGATCGACCAGCGGCGGGACCTGCGGATACAATAACGGTATCGCCGCTGCAATCACGAGCGCAGCAGCGAACAGACGGCTTTCCCACCAATCGGTAGGTGCAAAATTGGGTTCCGGCTGATTCACATTGGACCTCGGTCTTCTCGCTAGTGCAGCGCCATGGTCAGTCAAGGCCACAGGCAATCTCGCGAATTTATTAACCTTTCCTGTTTACGCGGCATTCTAGCGGGTTGTTGCGCGTGCAGAGCCCGAAGCGTTGGCGGGAGACACGCATGAACATGATGGTCAACGGCATTGGCGTCCAGAACCGTACGCGGCGCGCGCACACGCCGATCCTGCTGTATGGCGCACTGTGCTTCTGCCTTGGTCTCGCCATGTACCTGGCCGGCGTGTTGTTGGTCTTTCCCCGTTATTTGCTCGATCTGCGCGAATGGCTCGATCCCGTTGCCGAATGGCTGGTCTGGTATTCGGGCGTGCCGATCGTGGTCGGGATCGCGCTCGCGCTCGTCGACCTGCTCTATTTCCACCAACGCAAGAAGCCCGACCAGCCGGTCCGCTACAAACCGATCGTCCACCAAAAGGTGACAGTCGCGCTGACTGCATACAATGACGAGGATGCAATCACCGACGCGGTGCGCGATTTCGTCGCCCATCCGATGGTCGAACGCGTGATCGTCGTCAGCAACAACAGCTCCGACCGCACGTTCGAGCGTGCTGAAGCCGCCGGCGCCATCACCATCAATGAGACGCAGCCGGGCTACGGACGCTGCGTGTTCCGCTGCCTGAGCGAAGCAGCGAAATATGATGACACTGACCTAATCGTCTTGTGCGAGGGCGATCGCACCTTTCGCGCCTTCGATATCGAGAAGCTGGTCGCCTATGCGCCGCACGCCGACATCGTCAATGGCACCCGCATCGTCGAGCCGCTTCGCCAGTACCAGACCCAACTTTCGACCTTCATGTATTACGGCAATCTGTTCGTCGGGAAATTGCTTGAGTTCAAGCACCTCGGCCGCGGCACCATGACCGATGTCGGCACCACCTACAAATTGTGTCGCCGCGACGCGCTCCTCGATTTGTTACCGCACGTGAATCCGGCGGTGAACCTGGAGTTCAATGCCCATTTCCTAGACACCGCGCTGGCCTATGAATTCGTGCTTCTGGAATGTCCCATCACCTTCCATCCCCGCGTCGGCCTTTCTAAAGGTGGCAACATCAACAATTGGCGGGGCTTGTCGGTGGGGACGAAGATGATCGCCGGCCTCGTCTTCGGATGGCAGGGGCGGCATGCATGAGTGACGGTTATCACGATTCGCGTCTCGTTCATGACGCGAAGCGCGATACGGTCTGGAAAGCACTTTGGCGCTACTTTTTCGCCAAGCGCATCAAACCCGACGATTGCGTTCTCGACCTGGGCTGCGGCTACGGCGAATTCATCAACAACGTCGTCGCGAAGCGCCGTATCGGCGTCGATATGTGGGACGGAATGCCCGCCTATCTCGACCCGGATGTCGAGGCTATTGTCGGCTCGGTTACCGACCTCTCGAAGATCGCCGATGGCAGCGTCGATTATGCCTTTTCCAGCAACTTGTTCGAACATCTGAGCAAGGAACAACTTGCCGAAACGCTCACCGAATTGAAATCGAAGCTCGCGCCTGGCGGAACCCTCACCACGCTTCAGCCCAATTATCGCTATTGCGCGAACGAATATTGGGACGATTACACGCATGTCACCGCGTGGAGCCACGTCAGCCTTCCCGATTTCCTTGAATCGCAAGGTTTCAAAGTTATCGAAGTGCACCCGCGCTTCCTGCCGCTGACGGTCAAGTCGCGGCTCCCGGTCTGGCCGCTGCTGATCGCCGCCTATCTTGCTTCGCCGATCAAACCGATGGGAAAGCAAATGCTCATCTCCGCAAGGTTGCGCCGGGCCTGATCATGATGGATCGTCTAGTTGCCATGGTTGCATCCCTTCCGGCTTGCGCTTGTCCTGGCCATCATTGCCGTCGTGGTGCGTGTTGCAATGTTTGTCGCGAATGGCTGGTTTGCAGTCCATTACCCCTACGAACTCGATTATGGCGAAGGCATCGTCTGGCAGCAGGCCGACATGATCATCGCTGGGAAGGGCTATGGGGATATCACCCGCTTCCCCTTCATCGTGTTTCACTATCCGCCGATGTTCCACCTCGCCGCTAGCGGCCTCGATGCGCTTCTCCCTGGCGACTGGCTAGCGGCGGCGCGATTGGTCAGCCTACTCTCGACGTTGGCCGCCGCCGCCATGTGCGCGTGGTTCGTCCGTCTGGCGAGCGATCGAGACGACGACCGCATGATCGGAATGCTTCTTGCCGTCGTTCTGTTCATCAGCACTGGGCCGGTCATCATCTGGAGCGCGCTGGCCAGGGTCGACATGATCGCGCTGGCGATGACGCTCGGCGGGCTTGTCGTTGGAATTCGCTCGCTGGAACGACCTCGCCTGATGCCTCTTGCGGCGCTTTTGTTCGTTCTCGCCGTCTATTGCCGCCAGACGATGGTCTTTGCCCCGGCCGCCCTATTCGGCACGATGCTGCTGGTCCGGCCGCGCCAGGCGGTTTCGGGAATTGGTTGGGCCATGCTTATCGGACTGGTTATCATGGCCGTCATGATGGCGCTCACCGAAGGGCGCTTCATCCAGCACATCTTCCTCTACAACGTGAACCGCTTCTCGTCGGACAACCTCCGGCGGATGATTGATCTCGGTTTTTTGGTGCAGCCGCATCACTGGTTGCTCGTCATCGCCAGCGCCGGCTTCCTTGCGTGGACGACGCCGCGGTCCAACGACAAGCGCAACGCTGTGAAAGACACGGCGGGTTTCGCGATAAGTGTCGCGCTTGCCTACCTTCTTATCTCGCTCCTCAGCCTCGTGCTGGTCGCGAAACTCGGTTCTAACGTCAATTATTTTGTCGACTTGTGTGCAGCCGGGGCGATGCTCGCCGGCACGGCGGCATCACGGTTCCGTGCTCGCGTCATGCCCGACCGGGAGCTTGGCCGCCTGTTGCCGGCCTCTCTCTTGATGGCACTAGCTATTTCTGCCGTCGCAAGCGTCCCGCAAGCGCATCAGCGCCACGCCGCGCAACGCCTGCCTATATCCGTTCTCGACCGTGAAGCGGCCGCGATCCGCGCTTCCGCAAAGCCCGTAATTTCCGACGACATGGTACTGGTGAAAAAAGCGGGCAAGCCGGTCATTTGGGAAACCGCCATCTTCACCGAACTGGCCTGGGCAGGCATGTGGGACGAGCGCCGGATGCTGGACCGCATCGACCGCAACGATTTCGCCTTCATTCGCACCTTGGGCACCGTGAAGTCGCCCTATGACGATCGCTACCGCCCGACGGTCATCGCGTCGATCAACCGCGCTTATCCGATCGTCGTCCGACAAGGCCGCTATTACAACCATTACCGCGCCGGCGATCCGGCGATGACCAAGCCTTATTAGGCGTCCCGCCTCGCCAGCAAACGCAAGCGAAGCGCGTTGAGCTTGATGAACCCTTCGGCATCGCGCTGGTCGTAGGCGCCGGCGTCATCCTCGAAGGTCACAACCTTTTCGCTGTATAGCGAATTTGGCGACTTGCGGCCGGTGATGTGGACTCCGCCCTTGTAGAGCTTCATCCGCACGGTTCCATCTACCTTGGCCTGGCTCTGGTCGATCGCGGCCTGGAGCATCTCGCGTTCGGGCGCGAACCAGAAACCGTTGTAGATCAGCTCCGCATAACGCGGCATCAACTCGTCCTTGAGGTGCGCGGCACCGCGGTCGAGCGTCAGCTGTTCGATCGCCCGGTGTGCAGCGTGATAGATCGTGCCGCCCGGGGTTTCGTACATTCCGCGGCTCTTCATCCCCACGAAGCGGTTTTCGACAAGGTCGAGACGGCCGATCCCATGCCGCTTGCCGAGGTCGTTGAGCTTGGCGAGCAGGCTAGCCGGCGACAGTGCGACGCCGTTGACCGCGACTCCGTCACCACCTTTGAAATCGATCGTGATCTCCTCGGGCTTGTCGGGCGCGCTGACTAGATCGTCGGTGCGCGAATAGACATAGTCCGGCACTTCTTCCCACGGATCTTCCAACACCTTGCCCTCCGACGAGGTGTGGAGGAGGTTTGCATCGGTCGAGAACGGGCTCTCGCCGCGCTTGTCCTTGGGCACCGGGATCTGGTTCTTCTCGGCGAAATCGATAAGTGCAGTGCGGCTGGTCAAATCCCATTCGCGCCATGGGGCGATGACCTTGATATCGGGCGCGAGCGCATAATAGCCGAGTTCGAAGCGCACCTGGTCGTTGCCCTTGCCGGTCGCGCCGTGGCTCACCGCATCGGCGCCGGTTTCGCGGGCGATCTCGACCTGCCGCTTGGCGATCAATGGTCGTGCGATCGAGGTGCCAAGCAGATATAGACCTTCGTAGAGTGCGTTGGCACGCATCATCGGGAAAACGTAATCGGCGACGAATTCCTCTTTCAAATCGTCGATGTAGATATGTTCGGGCTTGACGCCCATCATCTCGGCCTTGGCCTTCGCCGGCTCCAATTCCTCGCCCTGTCCCAGATCGGCGGTGAAGGTCACGACTTCGCAATTGTAGGTCTGCTGAAGCCATTTCAGAATCACGCTGGTGTCGAGGCCGCCAGAAAAGGCGAGGACGACGCGACGAATGGCGGGGGAATCGGGCAACTTCATTCTCCGGACAGGGGTTGGCCGGGCATTGCCACCGCCGGAGCGCCCGTTCAAGCGCGAGACAGGTGACAAGGAGTAGTCGGTATTCAGCTTTTGAAGGAGGCTTTAAAATGAAGAACTTGCTGATCGGCGCCGCCGTCGCTGCCATGGCCGCGACCGCGATTGCCCAGGCCCCGACCGCGCCCCAGCCAATGCCGCATGTCGAACATCATCGTATGAAGATGATGGATGAGATCAGTACGCGGAGCGAGGTCGTCGCGATGGCCCGCGAACATTTCGCCAAGATGGACGCAAATCGCGATGGCTTTGTTACCGAGGACGAAATGAAGGCGCAGCGCGGCAACCGTGAGGGCAAGGCTGGTCAGTGGAATGATCGCAAGGGCAAGCGCTTCGCGATGCGCGAAGGCCCGATGGCCGATCCAGCTGCGGCGTTCGACCGCCTCGACGCCAACAAGGACGGCATGATCAGCCGAGATGAATTCGCCAAGGCGCGCGAGATCCGCGTTGAACGTCGGGTCGAAATGCGCGGCGATGCGCCCAAGGTCGAGGGACAGAATGGCCAAGACCGCGGCGAGCGTCGCATGATGCGTATGCACCGCATGGGCGGCATGGGTGGTATGGGCGGCCACGGCATGATGATGAAGATGGCCGACGCCAACAACGATGGAAAAGTGTCACTCGCCGAAATGCAGGCCGCAGCGGTTCGCCATTTCGACATGATGGACACCAATCGCGACGGCAAATTGACCCCGGACGAGCGCCGCGCGGGATGGCAGAAGATGCGTGCGATGCGCGCTACCAAGACCAGCTGACCGCCAACCGAAGTTCGTCGAAAACGAAGGGCCCGGAGTTGATCCGGGCCCTTTTTCGTGCAGGTTGCCCTCGCTTAGAGGGAGAGTTTGCTTTGCCAGTCACGCGCCGCGCCGTTCTTTTTGTTGCCTCTATGTCGCTGCCCTTTGCCGGAGCACGCGCCGACGAAGGGATGTGGACCTTCGATGCGTTCCCGACCGACGCCTTCAAGGCGGCGTACGGATGGGCCCCCGACCAGTCCTGGCTTGACCGTGTGCGACTGTCTTCGGTTCGTCTGACCGGCGGATGCTCGTCCAGCTTCGTGTCCTCGGCAGGATTGATCCTGACCAATGACCATTGCGTCGAAAGCTGTCTCAGCGACTTGTCATCGGCACAACGAGATTACGGCAAGACCGGGTTCACCGCACTCACGCGGGCCGAGGAAATGATGTGCCCGGGCCAGCAGGCCGAAGTCGTCACCGCGATCCGCGACGTCACCGCGCAGGTAAAGCAGGCGATCGGCACGACGACCGGCGAGGCCGCGGTCAAGGCACGGACGGGCGCGATCGCGACAATTGAAAAAGCATCCTGTCCCGACACGACAACGACACGCTGCCAGATCGTCGCGCTTTACGGCGGCGGGCAATACAAGCTCTATACCTATCGCAAATACAGCGACGTCCGGATCGTCTGGGCTCCGCAGACGTCGGCACAGGCGTTCGGCGGCGATCCCGACAATTACAATTTCCCGCGTTACGCCTTGGATGGCGCGTTCCTGCGTGTCTACGAGAATGGCAAACCGGTCGCGACGCCGAACCACCTTACCTGGACCGCACGCGCGCCCAAGACCGGCGAAACGGTATTCGTCGTCGGCAATCCGGGGTCGACCCAACGGATGCTGACGCTCGACGAGTTCGCTTATCAGCGCGAGGTGAACCTGCCGATCACGCTGGCGACCCAGTCGGAGCTTCGCGGTCGTCTGACCCGCGCCATGCAGGAGAATGAGACGCAGGCCCGCGAAGGCGAATCCACGCTTTACGGGATCGAGAATAATCTGAAGCGCACCATTGGCCGCACCAAGGCGCTGCTCGATCCCAAGTTCAACGCCATGCTCGCCGCACGCGAGGCCGATCTGAAAGCCAGGGTGAAAGGCAATTCCGCAATCGGCAATCCCTGGGCTGAAGTCTCGGGCGCCGTTTCCGCGCTTCGCGAAATCGATTTGCAGCGGCGTTTCGCGCTGCCGACATCCGACCTGTTCGATTATGCGCTGACCCTGGTTCGCGCCGCCGACGAGCGCATCAAGCCGAATGCCGCGCGCCTGCCCGGCTATTCGGACAGCGCACTGCCTTTGCTCGAAAAGCAAACGCTCGATCGCAGGCCGGTCTACCCGTGGCTCGATCGGCTGACGATGGAATGGTCGCTGCTCAAGGCGCGCGAATATCTCGGCCCCGATCACCCGCAGGTGAAATTGCTTCTGGGCAAAGACAGTCCCGAAGACCTATCGGCGCGCCTCGTCGGTTCGACGAAGCTGGCCGATCCGGCTATTCGCAAGGCTTTATGGGAAGGCGGCAAGGCGGCGGTCGATGCATCGCGCGATCCGCTGATCGTCTACGCCCGCGCGCTCGACGCCAATGCCCGCCGGCTGAAAGCGGTCTATGACGAGAGGGTCGACGGTCCGCTGACGGCAGCTCGCACCAAGCTCGCCGATGCGCGGTTCGCCGCTTACGGCGACAAGGTCTATCCTGATGCGACCTTCAGCCTTCGGGTCACGTTCGGCAAGGTCGGCGGCTGGATCGAAGACGGGCGGCAAGTCCCGGATCGCACCGACTGGGCCGGCGCCTTTGACCGCGCGACAGGCGCCAAGCCATTTAAGCTGGCCGACGCCATCGTCGCTGCAAAAGCCAAGCTCGACCTGACCGGGCCGCTCGACTTTGTCTACATGACTGACACGATTGGCGGGAATTCGGGGTCACCCGTGATCGACAGGGACGGCAAAGTTATCGGTGCAAATTTCGATCGCAACATCCACGGTCTGCGCAACGATTATGCCTATGACATGACGATGGGCCGATCGATTGCCGTCACCACGGCGGCGCTCGAACAGGCAATGCGCGTCGTCTATCCCGCCCCCGCCCTGCTGGCCGAGCTTCACGGCCGCTAAGTCTTCATTTTTTCAGAACAGGAGTTTCCTAATGCGCCCATCGATCAAAACTGCATTCCTGCTATCCGCTTTCGCACTCCCGCTGAGCGCCGCGCGCGCCGACGAAGGAATGTGGACCTTCGACGCCTTCCCCGCCGCCAAGATGAAGGCGGCATACGGCTGGGCTCCCGACCAGGCGTGGCTCGACAAGGTTCGCGCAGCATCGGTACGACTAACCGGCGGTTGCTCGGCAAGCTTCGTGTCGTCGGCCGGCCTGATCCTGACCAATCACCATTGCGTCGCCAGTTGCGCCGAGGACAATTCAACCGGGGATAACAACATCCTCAAGAACGGCTTCACCGCGAACACACGCGAAAAGGAGCTGAAGTGCGCGGGCCAGCAGGCCGAGATCGTGACGTCGATCCGCGATGTCACGCCGGACGTGAAGAAGGCGATTGGAAGCTTTACCGGGCAGGATGCCGTCAAGGCCCGTTCGGCGATCGTCGCGGCGCTCGAGAGCGCCAATTGCACCGACACCAAGACGACGCGCTGTCAGGTCGTCTCGCTTTACGGCGGCGGTCAGTACAAGCTCTACACCTACCGCAAGTATAGCGACGTCCGTCTGGTCTGGGTGCCCGAGGCACAGGCCCCGCAGTTCGGCGGCGACCCCGACAATTTCAACTTCCCGCGCTACTCGCTCGATGGCAGCTTCATTCGCGCCTATGACGAAAACGGCAAGCCGGCGGCGACCCCGCAGCACCTGAAGTGGAACCCGCGCACGCCCGTCGACGGTGAGGCCACGTTCGTCGTCGGCAATCCGGGATCGACCCAGCGACTGTTCACCGCATCACAGATTGCCTTCCAGCGTGAAGTTGCGCTGCCGATCACGCTCGCGACGTATTCGGAACTGCGCGGCAGGATGATCTCGGCGATGGAGCAAAGCCCCGAGAAAATGCGCGAGGGCTTCGAGACGCTCGGCGGGATCGAGAACAGCCTCAAAGTCTATATCGGGCGAGTCAAAGCGCTTGGCGACCCGGCCTTTACCGGCCGACTTGCTGCTGCCGAGGCGCAGTTGAAAGCCAAGAGCGCGGGCAATGCCGCGATCGGTGATCCGTGGGGCGACGTCGCCAAGGCGATGCAGGCCTACCGCGCCTTTTACGTCGCCGACCGCTTCTCGACCCCAAACAGTGATCTGTTCGGCTACGCACTCACGCTCGTTCGCGCCGCCGAGGAGCGTGCCAAGCCCAATGCCGACCGTTTCCCCGGCTATTCGGACTCTTCCCTACCGCTGGTCGAAAAGCGGCTGCTCGACGCGCGCCCGATCACCGACTGGGTCGATAAGCTCTATCTCGAATGGTCGCTCAGCAAGGCCCGCGAGTATCTTGGCGCGGACGATCCCCAGACCAAGCTGTTGCTCGGCAAGGAGTCGCCCGAAGGTCTGGCCAATCGCTTGGTGAGCGGTACTAGGCTTGCCGACCCTGCCGTTCGCAAATCGCTGTGGGAAGGTGGCAAGTCGGCGATCGATGCGTCGACCGATCCAATGATCGTCTACGCACGCCGGATCGATGCCAACGATCGTGCACTTCAGCGACGGTTCGATGCCGAGGTCGACGCCCCGCTGACTGCGGCTGCGGCCAAATTATCCGACGCCCGGTTTGCCGCTTATGGCGACAGCGTCTACCCCGATGCCACCTTCACCCTGCGGATCAGCTACGGCAAGGTGGCGGGCTGGATGGAGCGCGGCCAGATGGTCCCGACGCGCACCGTCATCGGTGGCACCTATGATCGCGCGACCGGCGCGGAACCCTTCGACCTCGCCCCTGCCTTCATCGCCAACAAGGCAAAGATCGACATGAAAACGACCTATGATTTCGTGACCACGAACGACATCATCGGCGGCAATTCGGGATCACCGGTCATCGACAAGGACGGCACCGTGATCGGCGCTGCATTCGACGGGAACATTCATTCGCTGGGCGGCAATTACGGCTATGACGGAACGATGAATCGTACCGTCGCGGTCAGCACCGCCGCACTTCAGGAAGCGCTCGTACATATCTACCCGGCGCCAAATATCGTGGCCGAACTCAAAGCCCGGTAAGTCCCTCTTGAAAAAGGGCAGAATCTGGAGGACGAGCGTGCCAGCCCCGGCGGGTCGGCACATTCATTCGCCGTTTCGATCGCGGAAAAATCACTGGGAGGATCTTCATGGCTTGTAACGTTACCCGCTTCGCCCGACATTCGGCATACGCCGCAATTGCACTGGCAGGCATCGCCGCTCCTGCCGCTGCGCAGGATCAACCGTACGACACCACCGTCTTCTTCGGTGACAGCCTAACTGACGCCGGCTTCTTTCGCCCGCTGCTCCCAGCAAGCGTTCAGCCGCTGATCGGGCAGTTCACGACGAACCCCGGTGATGTCTATTCACAGATCCTCGCCGATTTCTACGGCACCAATGGCGACCCCAACGGCAACGGTCAGACCGGCGACAATTATGCCGCCGGTGGCGCACGTGTGAATATCAACACGACCGGCGCTCTCGGGCCGATCCCGTCGCTCCAGACGCAAGTCAACAATTACCTCGCGGCGAATGGCGGGGCTGCCAGTCCCAATTCGCTCTATACCGTCTTCGGCGGCGCCAACGATCTGTTCGCGATTACCAATGGGGGCGCTGACCCGACGACGACGATTGGTGGTGCGGTTGCCGGACAGGTCGCCATTGTCGGCCAACTGAGCAACGCCGGTGCGCGCTACATTTTCGTGCCGAACATCCCTGACCTAGGGTCGACCCCGGCGTTTCGTGCTCAGGGGGCCGTTGCGCAGGGACAGGGGACTGCCTTGACAGTCACCTACAACAACGCGCTTTACGCCGGCCTCAATGCGGCGGGCCTACGCTACATCCCGCTCAACAACTTTGCGCTGATCAACGAGATCCTTGCCAATCCCGGCCTTTATGGCTTCACCAATACGACGGGCACCGCCTGCCAGCCACAGATCACGGCGAACTCGCTAACCTGTAGCCCGGCGTCCTACGTAACTCCGACGGCGGATCAGGATTACGTCTTCGCCGACGGTGTCCATCCGACGACGGCTTCGCACCGCATCCTCGCAAGCTATGCGCTGTCGGTGCTCGAAGGGCCGCGCCAGATTGCCCTCATGCCTTACGTCGCCAGCCTTGCTGGCCGCTCGCGGGTCGACCGTATCGCCATTCACGCCAATCGCCCGATCGCCGATGGCATGGGTCTTTGGGCGGAAGGTAGCTACGACGGATCCAGCCTGGAGGTCGGCAATGGCTACAAGGAGAAAGTGAAGTCGCTGCTGGCCGGTTTCGATTGGTCGAAGGGCGGCCTTCGCGCCGGCGTGTTTGCCGGTGCCGGATGGGGCGACACCAAGTTCAATACCTTCGGTGGCGGCTTCTCGCAGGATGACGTTACGCTGGGCGGTTATGCCGGCTGGTATGGCGATAATTTCTGGGCTCGCGGCACGCTTGGCTACAGCTGGCTGAAGAATGACATCGATCGCGATATCCAGCTTGGTGCGACGGTTCGCCGCCACTCGGGTTCCGCCGACGGAAGCAACTTCTTCGGTGCGCTCCAGGGTGGCTACGAATTCCGCAACGACTCATTCAGCCATGGTCCGGTGATCGGCCTGGTCGCACAGCAGATCCGGGTCGATGGCTATGCCGAGGACGGTTCCACGCTTTCGACCTCGCTCGCGTTCGGCAGCCAGAAGTTCAATTCGCTGGTCGGAAGCATCGGCTACAAGGCGGAAATGAACCTTGGCAGCAACGTGCGCCCCTACATCCAGCTATCGTACGACAAGGAATTCGGCGACCTCGCCGATGAGGTCACCGCGCAGCTGCAGTCGATGCCCGAAACCACGCCTTACGCGGTTCCGGGCCTGTCGTTCGACGACGATTACGTCACGCTTCAGCTTGGCATGCGCGCGCAGTTCGGCGCGTTGTCCGCCAATATCGGCGGCAACGTGACCGCGATGAACGACGATGGCACCAACTGGGGCATTCGCGCCGGGATCGGCACGAAGTTCTAAGCCGTCTGTAAAGCTGGATTACCGCGGGGCGTCAGTGCGCCTCGCGGTATGTCTTTTCCTGTTCGATCATATAATCGCGGGTGAGAGGAAGTGCGTTCCGATCGCGCACATATTGCGCCTGGAAATTGCACATCGACCCGTTGTCGAAGGCGACCACGCCGCCTGCGAGGTAGAATTCCCACATCCGGTAAAAACGCTCGTCGTATAAGGCGATGATCTGGTCCTTTGACGCGCGCGTCCGCTGCAGCCAGTGGCGCAGCGTGTAGGCGTAATGGATGCGCAGGATTTCCAGGTCGCTGACGATCAACTTTATTTTCTCGGTCGATGCGGTCAGCTGACTGATCGACGGCAGGTGATAGCCCGGGAAGATCCACTTGTCGGTGAACGGATCCGGCGCAGCCGCCTTGCCATATTTGCCGATCGTGTGGAGCAGCATGACACCATCGTCGGTCAATAGTTCGCGGCACTTGGCGAAGAATTCGTCGAAGTGCGCCGCGCCGACATGTTCGAACATGCCGATCGACACGATACGGTCGAACTTCCCCTCGACCGACCGATAATCGGTCAACTCGAACTTCACGCGGTCGCTGACCCCGGCCTCCTCGGCACGCTGGCGGGCGACCTTCAACTGTTCTTCGGAAAGGGTCACGCCAAGCACGTCGACGTCGGCAACGCGGTTGAGGTAAAGCGCGGTGCCGCCCCACCCACAGCCGATGTCGAGCACGCGCTGCCCCGGCTTCAAATACAGCTTGGCGGCAATGTGCGCTTTCTTGTCGGCCTGCGCGTGTTCCAAGCTGTTTGCGGTGTCGGTGAAGTAGGCGCAGCTATATTGCATGTCATCGTCGAGGAAGAGCCGATAAAGCGCGTTCCCGATGTCGTAATGATGCGCGACGTTCTTGCGCGACTGCTTGGCTTCGTTGCGACGAAACAGCCGCTTCCAAGGTTGCTTCCCCTTGTTTAGCGCCTTGCGCCCGCCGCCCTTGTCTTCCCAGCGATTGGCGCCGACGACCATCTCCATCAGTTCGAGAATGTCGGCATTCTCGATCGTGATGCGGCCATCCATATAGGCTTCGCCGATGCCGAGGCGGGGATTGCGGGCGACATCGAAGGCGACCTTGCGATCGGCCAGGCGAACGCGGATATCCTTGCCGCCGCCCGGACCGAAGCTGCGCTCCTTGCCGCCGGGGAAGATGATCGTCAGCTGTCCGCTGGTGATCAGCTTGGAAAGTAATTTGTCGAGCAAAGCCATGTTGATCCCCTGTCAGCGGATCGACACTTAATCGACCTGCCCCGAGGCGCAAGCGTCAGTCGGCAGCCAATGCCGACTTGGCCACCAGCGCCGCTGCAGCTTCGGCATCGACGACCGAGCGCCGTTTCTTTTCGGCGCTCGTTTTCAACTGACCGCACGCAGCATCGATGTCGCGGCCGCGCGGTGTTCGAACTGGGGCGGAAATCCCCGCTTCGAAGATAATGTTGCTGAACGAACGAATCCGTTCGGGCGTCGAACAATCGTAGGGCGCTCCTGCCCACGGATTGAACGGAATCAGGTTGACCTTGGCCGGCAATTTGTATGCGCGGATCAGGCGCACCAGTTCGCGCGCATCGGAATCGCTGTCGTTCTTGTCCTTCAGCATGACATACTCGAACGTGATCCGACGGGCGTTGTTGGCGCCGGGATAATCGGCGCAGGCCTGAAGCAATTGCTCGATCCCGTACTTGCGGTTGATCGGCACGATCTCGTCGCGCACTTCCTTTGTCACCGCGTGGAGCGAGACGGCCAGATTCACCCCGATCTCGTCGCCGCAGCGCTGCATCATCGGAACGACGCCCGACGTCGACAAGGTTATGCGGCGCTTCGACAGGCCCAGTCCCTCGCCGTCCATGACAATCTTCAGCGCCTGCTTGACGTGGTCGAAATTATAAAGCGGTTCGCCCATCCCCATCATGACTATGTTGGTCAGCATCCGACCTTCGGGCGAAAAACCTTCGTCGGGCTGTTCGCCAACCTTTGGCCATTCGCCGAGCGCGTCGCGGGCCAGCATGACCTGCCCGACGATTTCGCCGGGCTCTAGGTTGCGGACCAGCTGCATCGTCCCGGTATGGCAGAAGCGGCAATTGAGGGTGCATCCGACCTGGCTCGATACGCACAAAGTGCCACGGTCGGCATCGGGGATAAAGACCATCTCGAACTCGTGGCCGTCGTGCGTTTTGAGCAGCCATTTGCGGGTGCCGTCGGTCGAAACCTGCGCCTCGACCACGTCGGGCCGGGTAATCGTGAAACGCTCGATCATCCATGGCTTCTGCGCCTTGGCAATGTCGGTCATCGCGTCGAAATCGCTGATCCCGCGATTGTAGATCCAGTGCCAGATCTGCTTGGCGCGCAACTTGGCCTGACGCGGTTCCAAGCCTGCGTCTTCGAGCGCGGCGCGAATGCCTTCTTTGGGCAGCCCGACCAGTTCAACCTTGCCGTCGGCACGCGCGACCATCGCGCGCGGGACGGGCACGGGATCGATGGGGCCGGGAATCGGCATCAAGTTGGTATCAGCGCTCATGGTGAAGGCGGGCCTTTACTCGCGTTTTCAGCGCTTTGCCAGTCTGGCGGCGCAAGCCGCCGCCGCATCGATCGCGGTCGGTGCGCCGGACAATGCATAACGATCAACCATTCTGCGCCCCGCCGCGTCGCGGGCATCGACTTTCATGATCGTCGCGAACCGCATGGCGTCAAGGATCGCGATTTCCTGGGCTGGACCTCGGCTCCACGCGAACGGACCTTGCGCGACCAGCTGGAAGGGCTGGTCGCCGATGATAATCATGACGGACGATCCGGCCCGCACCGGCCGCTTGAAACGGACTGCGAGCTGGCCCTTGCGATCGCCGGAACGGTCGAACGACAAGGTAACAAACGGCTGTTGCTGGCCTTTCGGCGGGACCAGCAGCGACTGCGACACGGCATCGCAATGCGTGCCGCGATCAAGCGCGGCCCAATTAGCGCGCGCGGTCTCGACCCTCGGGTCGGCAGCCAGCAAGAACAGGAAAAAAGGCGGAACCATGATTTGCCAATGACGCATTGGCGGGCGCAGAATCAAGCAACGATCAGCATTCAGCCTCGGAACTCGTGCTGCATTCGGTTCCATTGTCGACCGAATCGGTAATCGCCGTTCCAAGCGCCAATGCGCCGAAGGTCATTGCCGCGCCAAGGATAGCGAGGACGAGTGCATATTCGGCTGCAGCAGCACCCGAACGGTCTCGTAACATGGCCAGCCAATTCCGCATTTACATGCCCTCGAAGCCCGGCGCAAAGCGCCTTCATACTCTTCCAACGACGTAGAAAGTCCCGCCCTTGCAGGACCGCGGTAACAACTGGCGCCGCACCGCACTCGAGTCAAGGATTATCGTTAACATGGATTAAGTTATGTCCCGTTTCGTAACAACGTCTGGTAGTGGTTTGCAAATTCGTCACGCCCAAATGGTTAAACCTAAATCCATTCTGGAGCGCGCTTGCCGTTCAACAAGTATCAGCGGGCCTCTATCAAAAGAGGATCACGAGCAATCTGCGTCTCGACGCTTATGCCCAGACCGAGCCGCCTCCGAACCAGTCGCGATCAGTCAGTCAGTCGGTCGGGAACCGCGTGTCGTCGGGAATGGGAATCTGGGCTGCGGGCGAAGTGATAGACGCTTCGGTCCGCTATACCACGTCTATGTCGGGCAACGCTTGAGCGTCGATATGCTCAAGGGCTTTCGAATGCATCTCGATCGCCGGCGGCTTGTCGGGAACGCACTCCCAAGTCCGGTCCGACGGTGACGATCGCCAGCGACTTCTGATCGGCGGCAATCGCGCTGGCATGGCAACGCGCGGCGCGCTAGCGTCCCCACCAACTCATGGACATCTATCTTCCCATTGCAGGCCAATCGGTCAACGCGCTGCTCATCATTCTGCTGGGTGGTCTGGTTGGCTTGCTTTCGGGCATGTTCGGCGTCGGCGGCGGCTTCCTGACCACGCCGCTGCTGATCTTCTACGGCATTCCTCCCACCGTTGCGGTCGCAAGCGCGACGACCCAGATCACTGGTGCATCGGTGTCCGGCGTTTACGCCCACTTTCGTCGTGGTGGCGTCGACCTGAAAATGGGCGGCGTGATGATCGTCGGCGGCACGCTGGGCTCGCTGGTTGGCGCCTTCATGTTCCGGATCCTTCAGGCCAGCGGCCAGATCGATCTCATCATCGGTTTCCTGTACGTCATCCTGCTTGGCGGGATCGGCGTTTTGATGCTGAAGGATGCGCTGATCGCACTTGGCTGGGTAACACCGGCGCGGCCGCCCAGCGCTCCCCAGCGCCATAACCGCTGGGTCGCGTCCTTGCCGATGCGAACACGGTTCTACGCTTCGGGTCTCTACATCTCGCCGCTCGCCCCGGCGATCATCGGTTTCGGCGCCGGCATCCTGACCGTCCTGCTCGGCGTCGGCGGCGGGTTTATCCTCATCCCTGCGATGATCTACATCCTGGGCATGGCGCCGCGCGTCGTGATCGGAACCAGCCTAATCATGATCCTTGCCGTCAGCGCGGTCACCACAATGATCCATTCGATGACAACGCAGGCGGTCGACATCGTCCTTGCCGGGTTGTTGCTGATCGGCGGCGTCGTCGGCGCGCAATATGGGGCGCGGCTTGCCACCAAACTCAAGCCCGACCTCCTTCGCCTGGCACTTGCCGGGATGATCCTGCTCGTCGCGATCCGGATGCTGGTCGGCCTGGCTTGGCGCCCCGACGAGATCTTCACGGTAACGATGTTGTGAGACGCCGGCATCCCGCCTTGATCCTGCTCGCTTTGGCACCCGCACTGATCGGAGCCGCAAAGCCGACTCTGGTGCCCGACATCTCGGCACGATCGATCCAGATCCGATACAGCTTCTCCGGTGCCCAACTCCTGCTGTTCGGCGCGATCGTCTATCCCGGCGGACGCGCGCCGGCCAAGACGCCCGACATTGCCGTCGTCCTCAAAGGCCCGGTCGAACCGATCCTGGTGCGGGAAAAGCGCAAGATTTTCGGAATCTGGATGAACGCGGATTCGCACCGCTTCCAGTCGGCACCGTCTTATTACGCAGTCGCCTCATCGCGCCCGATCCGCGACCTGGTCGACGAGCGCACGGCGGCGATTTACGAAATGGGGCTCGACGACCTCCAATTGTCGTCGGGCGGCGGCGCACTTCCCGAAAAGGAGCGCCGGTTCGAGGCTGGGCTGCTCGACCTGCGTAAGCGTCAGTCGCTTTATTCGGAGCAGGCCAAGGGCGTCGAGATCAGCGACGGCGTTCTTTACCGCGCCCGCATTGACATCCCCAGCCAAGTCCCGGTCGGAACCTATACCGCCGAAACTTTCCTGATTGAGGACGGCCGGGTCATTGCCGCTGCCACCCGCGACGTCGAAATCGGCAAATCGGGGTTCGAGCGCTTCGTCAGCCTTGCGGCACGGCGCCACGGCTTCCTGTATGGGCTCGCGGCCGTTATCCTCTCGCTCGGTCTCGGCTGGATCGCCGCATGGGGCTTCGCGCGCCGCGCCTAGGAATTAGCGCATGGCCGCTTCGGCGGCGTGCTTAGCGCAATCTTAACCCCCGCCGCGCTATCTGGACGCACCCGGAAATATTGGATGTGTAGCGAGAATGACCGAACAGCCAAACCTGCAGCAATTCGCCGAACATCTGTCGAGTTTCAGCGAGGAAAACGAACCGCGTAGCCCGGGCGCCGTCCCAGCGGCTCCGTCGGCGCCGCTGCCAGTCATCGGTAAAGTCGTCGATATTGCCGGTTCCGGCTCGCAAATCCGAATGGACGTGGAAAAATTGCTATCTCTGGCTGAGCATTCCGATCTGTCGGTGTCGATGGCCGGTCAGGTCGGCAGCCAGGTCAAGATGAAGGTCGCTTCCAGCTGGTTGATCGCCAACGTCCGAACGCTGCGCGCCGACGAAAATGGCGCGGTGGTCGCCAATATCGATTTCCTTGGGGAAGGTACGCAGGCCAGCGGTGGCCGGATGACCGGCTTCCGCCGCGGCGTCACCCGCTACCCGATTCCGGGCTGCGAAGTCCTTCCGGTCAACACCGAGGATATGCGCGCCATTTTCGCCGCCGACGACGACGCTCACGTCGAAATCGGCACCGTCTATCCGACCACCGACATTCGCGGCGCGCTTTACGTCGACCCGATGCTGTCGAAGCATTTCGCGATCCTGGGATCGACCGGAACCGGCAAGTCGACGTCGGTCGCGCTGATCCTACATCGTATCTCGGAGCTTTCGCCCGAAGGTCATATCGTGATGATCGATCCGCACGGCGAATATTCCGCCGCGTTCAAGGATCGCGGCGAGTTGTTTAACGTCGACAACCTCCAGCTGCCCTACTGGCTGATGAATTTCGAGGAACATTGCGAAGTGTTCCTGACCACCGACGGTGCCGAGCGCCAACGCGATGCCGACATCCTCGGCAAGTGCATCCTGGCCGCCCGCACCAAGGGCAAAAATGTCGAACAATATGGCAAGGTGACGGTCGATTCCCCGATCCCTTATCTGCTCACCGACCTGTCGCAGGTGCTTACAGCGGAGATGGGTAAGCTCGACCGCGCCGGCGATACCACGCCGTACCAGCGCCTGAAGAACAAGCTCGACGAACTGCGCGCCGATCCGCGCTTCACTTTCATGTTCTCCGGTATGCTGGTCAACGATTCGATGGGCAGCTTCGTCGCAAAGCTGTTCCGCCTGCCCGCCAACGGCAAACCGATCAGCATCGTCGACGTGTCCGGCGTGCCGTCGGAAATCACCAGCGTCGTCGTCTCGGTGCTCGCCCGAATGGTCTTCGATTACGCAATCTGGAGCCGGACCGAAGCACAGCGCCCGCTGCTGCTGGTCTGCGAAGAAGCTCATCGCTACGTTCCCAAAGACGATAGCGGGAATGGCCAGGCGGTCCGCAAGATCCTAGAACGGATTGCCAAGGAAGGCCGCAAGTACGGCGTTTCGCTCGGCCTAATCACGCAGCGGCCATCCGATCTTGCCGAAGGCGTGCTGTCTCAGTGCGGCACGATCATTTCGATGCGCCTGAACAACGATCGAGATCAGGCCTGCGTGCGCGCCGCAATGCCCGAAGGCGCACGCGGCTTCCTCGATGCCATTCCGTCGCTTCGTAACCGCGAATGCATCGTTTGCGGCGAAGGCGTCGCCATTCCGATCCGTGTCCGTTTCGACGATCTCGAGCCCGAAAAGCGCCCGGCCTCGTCGGACCCAAGCTTCGCCGCCGCGTGGCGCGAGACCGGCGATGAAGCCGGAATCGTCACCCGGACAATCAAGCGCTGGCGCGGTCACGGCCGGTGAGGCACGGAGCTTAGCGGAACGATTGCGAAGGCCCTCGCGATGCAGCACGAAGTCAGCTTTTGGTGAAAAGCTGACAAAGGCCGCACTTCGAATTCGCTTCTCATCGAGGTCGATGTCACGGAAGTTTTTGTCTCGCCGGCAGAGCCTTATTGGAGGGATATCGGGCCGTGGCATCGCGCGATGCCGGGGCGAAGGCGCAAGCCGTTAAGGTGCTTCTTGCTCTTCCCAACGATAAGCAGAACGACGTCGTGCCGAGGCTGCTTGGAGCGCTGGGCGCGAACCACGAGGCTCTTCGTGTTGCGAGCAACGTCGCGAACCGTGAATATCCCGGACCGTCGCTATTCTGATATCCCAGTATGCGCGCTAGCCTGAACGATCCCGGCTTCCCAGCAGTGGCGGAACGCTTTGGCCTCATGAAATATTGGCGGAGAACCCACCTCAGGCCCGATGTCTGTAGGGAAAAAGCACCACCGCCATTCTGCCGGATGGTTTGATACACCTATTCGAGATGAAAACAGGTCGCGCATCCCGCGACGACGGCGTCAGGCTCCGCGCCTACGGCGCCAGTTGTTTCACCCGCGCCTTGATTGCAGCCACCACATTCGCGTCGATCTGCCGGGACGCGATGAATCTCACGCTCATCGGGTCGACAGCAACGCCGCCGCGATAGACTTCGTAATGCAGGTGGGCGCCGGTCGACAGGCCGCTGGTCCCGACATAGCCGATGACCTGACCGCGCACGACCATCGATCCCGGCGCGACCGCTATTCTGCTCATATGGCTGTAACTGGTCGCAAGCCCGTCGCCATGCGACAGCCTGACCTGGCGGCCGTAGCCCCCGGCCCAGCCGGCGCGCATGACCTGACCGTCACCGGCGGCGTGGATCGGGGTACCCCAGCGTGCGCCAAAGTCGATACCGCGATGCATCCGGGCGAAGCGCAGGATCGGGTGAACGCGAAGTCCGAACCGCGACGTAATCGGAGCGCTTACGGGCCACGCCATGGCATTGTCGTCGACACGGCGATCGCCGATCGTCGCGGCATTGATCCAGACAGGCTTTCCGCCCGCCGTCCAACGCACCATCTGCAGGTCACTGCCCATCGTCCGGTCGATCGCGGCATAGAGTAGCATGCCCGCCTGGGCCTGCCCATCGACGGCGCGGCGGTTGGCCACGACCAGGTCGAACCGGTCGCTTGGCGAAATCTCGCCGACGTCGATCTCCTGCGCCAGCGCCTTGAGATATTCCGCGGCGGTCGCGGGCGATGCCCCGGCACTGCGCAGCGCCCAGTAAAGTCCGTCCCCGGCGCGGCCACGCATCCGCATCGGCTTCGTACTTACCGCCACTGCGACCCGCTGCAGCCTCAGTTCGCCGTCGCCGCGCAGGACATCGATCTTTGAATCGATCCCGGCGCGATAGGTGATGCGGTCGACCGGGCGACGTCCCGCCTGTTTCCTGCCCAGAAGAAGTTCGACCGAGGTCCCCGCGGCGGGTGAGGCATTCGCATTCCTGACCATCGTATGAATTCGTACCGCGTCGCCATAGGTCGCGCCGGCACGGACCAGCGCGGGGCCAATGCCGTCGGCACCGAGCGTCAGGAACGTTCGAACCGAAAGGCGCTCGGGTGCCGCCTCGATCGGTTCGACCGCCGCCCCCGGTGCCATTCGCCGGCCACCGTGCGACCCGCTCGAAAGGCTGCCGACTCCCGTCGCCTGCCATTCCGAGGCGGACATGGCGGGAACGGCGGGAATGTTAGCGCCCGGAAGGGACTCAAACCTTGGCGCGAGCAGGCCGAGTGTGCCGCCGAGCACAAACAATATCGCGGCCCCGCGCCACCAGTCGCGCGAAAACAGATTATTTCCAAGATCTACAATCAGGCTGGATGGCGCCTTTTTCTGGCCGAACGGGACGAACGCAACCGGCGCCGCCGCGACTCCGCCAAATTGCCGTCCCAGCCATGCTTCGCGCATTCGCCCGTCTCCCTGACTCCTGCTCTGCCAAAACAAGGTTAAAGCGGCTTTAAGATCGCCGATCCCTTGAAGGGGTCGAAAAGCACTGCCACATTCGGAACATGGCCGCGCAGGACGACTCCACTCTCCGGGCCATCCTCGGACCGACGAACACCGGCAAGACCCACTTGGCGATCGAGCGGATGTGCGCCCATTCCTCCGGCGTGATCGGCTTCCCACTCCGGTTGCTGGCGCGCGAGGTCTATGAGCGCGTCGTAGCGATCAAGGGTGAAAGCCAGGTTGCGCTGCTGACGGGGGAAGAACGCATCATTCCGCCTCACGCCCGCTATGTCCTGTGCACCGCCGAAAGCATGCCGGTTCGCACTGGGCGCGACGCCAGGTCCGACGGCTGGCGCCAGAATGAGGGACAGTTCCCCGACCAATTTGCCTTTGCCGCGATCGACGAAGCGCAACTGGGCAGCGACCCCGAACGCGGCCACGTCTTCACAGACCGGATGCTTCGTGTGCGCGGTCGCGAGGAAACGCTGATTCTTGGCGCCGACACACTGCGCCCGCTTATCCGCGAACTGCTGCCCAGCGCCGAGATCGTCAGTCGGCCGCGCTTTTCGACGTTACGTTATGCCGGCGCGGTCAAGCTGTCGCGCCTACCACCGCGCAGCGCGATCGTCGCGTTCAGCGCCGAGCAGGTCTATGCGCTTGCTGAGATGCTTCGTCGTTTCAAGGGAGGCTCGGCGGTCGTGATGGGTGCGCTGTCGCCCGCCACCCGCAATGCCCAAGTGGCGATGTTCCAGCGCGGCGAGGTCGATTACCTCGTCGCGACCGACGCTATCGGCATGGGCCTAAACATGGACGTCAGCCATGTCGCATTCGCAGGCCTCGAGAAATTCGACGGGCGCCGCGACCGCCGCCTGACCATCCCCGAAATGGCGCAGATCGCGGGCCGCGCCGGGCGTCACCAGAAGGATGGCAGCTTCGGCACGCTCGGGCTTGGCGGCGACAACGGCCCCCAGTTCAGCGACGAAGAAATTTCCGCCATCGAGGATCACCGCTTTCGCCCGCTCGACAGCCTGTATTGGCGATCCAGCGAGCTCGACTTTACCGACGTTGCGTCGCTGATCGCTAGTCTGGAGCGCAAGAGCGACGACCGCTTGCTCCGCGCCGCACCGGTCGCGCTCGACCTTACTGTGCTCAAGTCGCTCGCCGAGGATCCGGCGATTGCGCACACCAAGGGCATTGCCGCACGGCGCTTGTGGTCTGCCTGCGGACTTCCCGATTTCCGAAAGGTCGGGCCGATGCACCACGCCCGAATGGTGCGTCGACTTTACAGCTACATCCACGAAGGCGGACATATCCCTCACGAATGGTTCGCCGCGGAGGTCGCGCGGCTCGACAACGTCAATGGCGACATCGAGGTGTTGGCCGATCGCCTCGCCGGGATCCGCAGCTGGGCCTATATCGCGCAGCGCGCCGACTGGCTCGCCGATCCGGTCAAATGGGCCGACCGCGCCCGCCAGGTCGAAGGCCGGCTAAGCGATGCGCTTCACGAACGGCTGACCCAGCGCTTCGTCGATCGGCGCACCGCCGTGCTGGTCCGCGACATTGGCGCACGCGGCGCCGATGCGCTTCCCGTCACAGTCGCCGCCGACGGCGAGGTCAGCGTTGGCCCGGAGCCGATCGGACATCTTGCAGGGTTCGAGTTCACGGTCGATCCGGCTGCCCGCCATGCCGACAAGCGCCTGTTGCTTGCAGCCGCCGAGCGCCGCTTGGGAAACGAGCTCGACCGCCGCGCAAAATCGCTGCTCGACGCACCGGACAGCGCTTTTTCGCTCGTCGTCGAAGACGATGGAGGATTGGCGATTGGTTGGGAGGGCCATGTCCTTGCCCGCCTCGCGCCAGGTCGCTCGCTGGCTGAACCTGCCGTCCGAACTACGCGCCCACTCGATCGCCTATCCGTCCAGCGCCGAAGCGAGCTTCGTGCCCGGCTCGAACGCTGGATTGACGGCGAACTCGACCGCCATGTCCGTCCGCTCAAGAATCTCGCCCGTGCGGCGTCTGAGCCCAAGGTCGCCGCCGGCGTTCGGGCGCTAGCCGCGATGCTTGCCGATGCTGGCGGCGTCCTTCCGCGCCGCGCGATCGCGCCGCAAATTGCCCAGCTCGAAAAGATCGACCGACATCATCTGCATCGCCTTCGGGTGCGTCTCGGCGCGCTCGACCTGTTCGTGCAAGGCCTGCTCAAGCCCGCTGCCCAACGCTGGCGCGGCGCCCTGCTTGCGATCCGTGCGGGTCAGCCGATGCCGCGCTTACCCAATCCGTCGGCCGCAACGCTCGATGGTGATGCCGACCCGCGCGGCGCGACGCTTGCATTTCGCCGGTTTGGCGCCGTCTGGGTGCGGATCGACCTTGCAGATCGCCTTGCGGCCCACGCCCATGCCGCGCGCCAAGCTGGCAGTGATGCCGTGCTCGACGATGCCCTCGTCACAAGCCTGGGCCTGGGCGCGGATGCCATTGCGAAACTGATGGCGGAAGTCGGCTTCGTCCCGAAGGGCGAGGCATGGGCATGGCGGGGTCATCGTCGACCGCCGCGGCAGGTCGAGCGCGCACCGCGGCCTGGCAATGCCTTCGCCGCATTGGCCGAACTCAAACGGTCCGACCGCCTCCGCTAAGCCGCCTCGTGAGGGTCGATCGCTTCCTTTTCTTGGCCCGCTTCACCAAGTCGCGCACATTGGCGCAGGCGCTGATCGAACAAGGTCGGGTGCGGATCGACGGCAAGCGGGCGATCCGACCGAGCGAGCTTGTCTTGCCCGGTTCAGTGCTCGCGTTCCCGCAACGCGGACAGGTCTTCATCGTTCACATTCTTGCACTGCCGGCACGACGCGGACCGCCCGCCGAGGCGTCCGCCTGCTACGAGATGATTGATGCGAACGTCTCGCAACAGGCGGCAGGCGATTGACGCCGGTTTTACGCCGCCTTAGCCAACGGTCAAGAAAAGGGAGCTTTACTGCATGACTTATGTCGTCACCGACGCCTGCATCCGCTGCAAATATATGGACTGCGTCGAAGTGTGTCCGGTCGATTGCTTCTACGAGGGCGATAATATGCTCGTCATCAATCCGAACGAATGTATCGATTGCGGCGTTTGCGAGCCGGAGTGCCCGGCGGAGGCGATCCTTCCCGATACAGAAAATGGCCTGGAAAAATGGCTGGAGCTGAACACCACTTTCTCTGCGCAATGGCCGAACCTGACGCGCAAGAAGGATAGCCCGGCCGATGCCGACGAGCACAAGGGGGAAGAAGGCAAGTTCGACAAATATTTCTCTCCCGAACCCGGCGAAGGCGACTGATCTCCACTCTTGTTGCTTGAATGATGGCACTTGTCGCGTGGTCCGGCGTTAGGCGGGCACGTGAACGCGTTTCCCTTTGGTCTTGATTTGATTTTGATTAAGGTCGGCGGGAGCAAGCAGGGGTGACCATCATGATCCGTCCGTTTCTTTTCGTCGCGCTTCTGGGCGCATCCGTACCAGCCTTTGCGCAGTCAGAGGCCGCGCTGCCAGACCCCAACGACCGGTCGGATACCGTGACGCTGGCGCTCGGCGGAGCCTACGTCCCCGATTACGAAGGCTCGGACGATTATAAGGTCACGCCGTTCGGTGCAGTCCGCGGTCGCTTCGGCGGATTCAGCTTCAATACCCGCGGCACTTATCTCTATGTCGATCTGCTGCGTCGCCCCGAAAGCGGTGTGGATTTCGATTTGGGCCCGATCGTCGGCGTCCGCCGCGAACGGACCAGCAAGGTCGATGACGTGTTCGTTCGTGCGCTTGGCAAAAAGAAGACCGCGATCGAGGTCGGTGCCTTCGCCGGCGTCAGCTTCCACGGCCTGACCAACCCTTATGACACGCTCAGCCTTCGCATCGATGCGGTCCACGATGTCGGCGACGCGCACAAGTCGACCGTCATTACGCCGGCCATCGATTTTGGCACACCGCTGTCGCGCCTTACCTATTTCGGCGCTTCGCTTTCTGCCGATTTCGTCTCGAACAAATATGCCGATTATTATTATGCCAATCCGTTCGTCGCGATCGGCCCCGATGCGATATCGGCCAGCAATCCCGGCGGCGGAATGAAGAATTGGCGGATCGGTGCGCTGGTCAACCAGTCTATCACCGGCGACCTGACGCATGGCCTGTCGATCTTCGGCGGTGCCAATTACAGCCGACTGGTCGGAGACATTGCGGACAGCGCCATCGTCGTCGATCGCGGATCTCAATCGCAGTGGCAGCTTGCGACAGGCCTAGCCTACACTTGGTAGGAACTGGTCGAACAAAAAACCGGCGGCCCCGAAGAAATGTTGCCCGCCCCTTGAATGCGCAGCCGTTACGCAGGATACGCAAGGAAAGCCTTACCAGCCGAAAGTGAACCCGGCGCGGGGCGGCGGTCTTGCCGCCTCGGTTGAAGCCCTGGCTGAACTCGGCGGTCACAGCCGCATTGTCGCTGATCACCGCCCTGAACATCAATGCGCCACCATGGGCTCCGTCATAAGTTAGCAATCGCGTCGGCTTCCCAAGCGATTACGGTCGAATCGGCGCCATCTCCATTGGTCAGTGCGCCGACCGTAAGCAAATGTGTGTCGGTCGCGCTGGACATCGAGCCGATGGCGACATTGTCGTTATTCTGGGCGGCGGTACCGACCGCGTTGGCATCGAAACCGATCGCAACGGTGCGATCGCCATTGGCATTGGCGCCGCGTGGGCCGCAGGCCAGTGCATCAGTTCCAGTCGCGGTCGCGCCGGCGTTGGCATCGGCGACTTTGGGGCCTCGATCGCAAGATGCCACAAGAAACTCGGCGAGGTGTTCATCGCGTGGCAACGACCTATTCTCTATCGACCGGCGAAATTCTTGCTTCGCGCGTCGAGATCGGCAATGCTGCCTGCATCGTCGTCACGTGAAGTGCCCAACGAAAGGCCGACACGAAGCCGGTCCGCAAGGAGAATGTCGTTGAAAAATCGTTTCGCAATCGTCGCAGCACTCGCCGCCTTACCGGTCGTCCCGGTTCTCGCGCAGAATGCGCCAGCGCAGCAGCGGCCTGCGGTCATCACGAAGACCGCCTATCTCCAGAACGTCGACAAGGGTTTTGTTGCGATCGACGCCAACAAGGATGGCTTTGCCGACAAGGCCGAGATTGAGAGCGCCCAGGTCAAGGCCTTGGCTGCGCTGAAGGCCGCCGCGCTCAAGCAGCTGGAAGGCCAGTTCAAGGAGCTCGACAAGGACAATAACGGGACGCTGACGGTCCAGGAATTCACCGCGTTGGCAGCCGCTCGGCCGATTCCGAAGGCGGATGCGGCCAACTTCCTCAAGGCATTCGACGCTAACAAGGATGGCAAAGTCAGCCTGGCCGAACGCCGCACGCCGGCTGCGACCCAGTTCGATCGCGCCGACACCAACAAGGATGGTCAGCTCAGCCAAGCCGAGCAGCAGGCAGCCGCCCGCAACCGCTAACTCCTGATTGACGGGGACTTGAAAGGGGTCGGGCCTAGTGCCCGGCCCTTATTCTTTGTCCGGATCTTCTTCGCCCGCACCGCGCCGGATCGCACCGGCGATATTGACCTGTTGTTGCGCGGCGGTCCGGTTATTTTCGCGCTGAGTGTAGAAACCGGTCAACGCACCGCGGTCGAAACGCGAGAATCCGGCAGGAACGACTTCATTTTCGGGCCGGTTGGCAAACAACGACAGGATTGAGCTGCGATCATTGCCGGTGGCGCCGAGCCGGACGTCGAGCAACAAGTGCATCGTCACGAGGTCGGCGATCTGGCGCAGCGTCTTGCCAATCGTCTTGGGGCGGTCGACCACGACGAATCCGGCCAGCATGTCTTCGCGGATATTGCTGTACAGTCGCGTCGCCGACGCCTGTTTGACGACGGAGAAATCGTTTCCGTTCATGCTGCCTTGCGCCAATTGGTTGCCGTCGCGGCTGCGCATGTCGGTGACGTGCCAGCTCCACACCGGGCCCGGCTGCGCGGCAAACGTTTTGAACTGGCGCGGCGTCATGTTGAAGTAGAAGGGAGCGTCGTCGTGCAGCGCGGTGACCAGCTCCGTTGGTTGGTCAATGAAGATGGCCAGTGCATTCGGCTTGCAACCGGGCTGCTCCAGCTTGCCGCCGACGGCTATGATGTTGTCGCGGATCATTTGCGTCATCTTGGCCGTCCAGTCGCGCGGCATGCCGATAACAATCGGGCAAACCTTGTCCTCGAACCTAGCCAGTTGCTCGTGCTCGCTTGGCTGGATCAATTGACGCAGCGCCTTGGCCAGCTCCTTCTTCTTGCCTTGGATGACGATCGGTGATTCATCTCGCGCGGCCGACGTCGCGGAAGATGAGCGCACACCGACCTGCGCGGCAAGCGGCGCAGATATGGCAAGCAACGAAGCGGTCAGGGCTAGGCGAATCATAACAAGTCTCCCTCTGTTCCAACTGTATTGCCTATTTGATACACTGCCTGCACCTTCATTTCGACGAATCGACAGGCGGCTGCGGCAGGCCTATGAGAGCGCTTGTCCCCGGGGAGCGCGTGTGCGCTGAGAGGCAGGTATCACACCTTGCGACCCGCTGAACCTGATCCGGTTTACACCGGCGTAGGGAGGGAGCGGAAATGTCTTCCGTCATCCCTTCCGAAATGGAGTGAATGATGGCCGACGTCGATCCCAAGATTGCCAATCCCAAAGTTACCACCGGCCCGATCCGCGGCAGCCGCAAGATTCATGTCGGATCGCCGGCCGACCCGCGGGTGCAGGTCGCGATGCGCGCCATCGACCTCGAACCATCGTGCGGCGAGCCGCCGCTCAACGTCTACGACACGTCCGGCCCCTACACTGACGCCACCGTCCGTATCGACATTGACGCCGGTCTTGCCGAATTGCGCCGCGACTGGATCCGCGACCGCGGCGATGTCGAGGAGGTGCTCGCCCGCGAGACCCGCCCCGAGGATAATGGCCAGCTCGGCCCCGATCGCTCCGGTGGCGTCGCCCCCTTCCCCAACGTGCGCCGCCGAGTGCTTCGCGCCAAGCCGGGCATGAACGTCAGCCAGATGCACTACGCCCGCATGGGCATTATCACCCCCGAAATGGAATATGTCGCGATCCGCGAAAACATCGGGCGCGAGATGCTCAAGGACCATGTCCGAGACGGCGAGAGCTTTGGCGCGTCGATCCCGGACCATGTCACCGCCGAATTCGTTCGTGACGAGGTCGCCCGCGGCCGCGCGATCATCCCCAACAACATCAACCACCCCGAATCCGAACCGATGGCGATCGGCCGCAACTTCCTGGTCAAGATCAACGCCAATATTGGCAACAGCGCGGTGGCCAGCGACGTCGCCGCCGAAGTCGACAAGATGGTCTGGTCGATCCGCTGGGGCGCAGACACGGTCATGGACCTTTCCACCGGCCGCAATATCCACGACACCCGCGAATGGATCATCCGTAACTCGCCCGTCCCGATCGGCACCGTCCCAATCTACCAGGCGCTGGAAAAGGTCGGCGGCATCGCAGAAGACCTGACCTGGGAAATCTTCCGCGACACGTTGATCGAGCAGGCCGAGCAGGGTGTCGATTACTTCACCATCCACGCCGGCGTCCGCCTGCCCTACGTCCCGATGACCGCCAAGCGCGTCACTGGAATCGTGAGCCGCGGCGGATCGATCATGGCCAAATGGTGCCTCGCCCATCACCAGGAATCGTTCCTTTACGAACGCTTCGACGAAATCACCGAGATCATGAAAGCCTATGACATCGCCTACAGCCTCGGCGACGGCCTTCGCCCCGGCAGCATCGCCGACGCCAATGACGAGGCCCAGTTCGCCGAGCTCTACACGCTTGGCGAATTGACCAAGCGCGCGTGGGAGCAGGACGTCCAGGTCATGATCGAAGGCCCCGGCCACGTGCCGATGCATAAGATCAAGGAGAATATGGACAAGCAGCTCGAGGCGTGCGGCGAGGCCCCTTTCTACACCTTGGGGCCGCTCACCACCGACATCGCGCCGGGTTATGACCATATCACCAGCGGCATCGGCGCCGCGATGATCGGTTGGTACGGCACCGCGATGCTTTGCTACGTCACGCCAAAGGAACATCTCGGCCTGCCCGACCGCGACGATGTGAAGGTTGGCGTCGTCACCTACAAGCTCGCCGCCCACGCCGCCGATCTCGCCAAGGGACACCCCGCCGCCAAGCTGCGCGACGATGCGCTGTCCCGCGCCCGCTTCGAGTTCCGATGGCGCGATCAGTTCAACCTGTCGCTCGACCCCGACACGGCGGAGCAGTATCACGACCAGACACTTCCGGCCGAAGGCGCCAAGACCGCGCATTTCTGTTCGATGTGCGGACCGAAATTCTGCTCGATGAAGATCACGCAGGAAGTGCGCGACTTTGCGGCGAAGCAGGAGGCTGGCGTCCTGAACTCCCCCCTCCCGCAGGCGGGAGAGGCTAGGGGAGGGCCTGTACCATCCCTGTCCGTCGACGAAGCCGAAGCGGGCATGGCCGAGATGAGCGAGAAGTATCGCGAGGGCGGCAATGAGCTTTATGTTGGAGCAAACGGGCGCGAGCACGACTGAGCGAAAGGGAACCGCACCGATTCCCCGCCCGTTGCCATGATGAAGGAGACAATCATGGCCCGCAACACGTCGGACGGACACCGCATCGGATCGGTCGATGACCGCACGCAGGTGAAGAACCCCGTCACCGGCAAATGGACCAAGCGCGATCGCGAGGAAGGCTCCGACACCGCTGGCGAGTTCATCGACGTCAAGTCCGACGGTGAGCCGTTCAAGGGCGTCGCAAAGGAGCCCGACGGTCGGCGCAATCGCGGAGAAAATTAGAGGCCCGCAGTCGCATCGACCGTCGCTGCGCGACCAGGTTAATCCGTCGCGCGATCACCATGCAGCGGATCGAGGGACGGATGACGCGGGGAAGCTGACTCTAGAAACTGTTCAATCCGGCTTGACCGGGGGGAGCGGGACTTTTCGCAAAGGGCCTTCCTGCCTGCCGCCAGACGAAGGCTTGCCGCGCGGCGCCGCGCGGCCCATCACAATCATCGATGCCAGTTCCGCGTTCCCCGCATCGCCACGAAAGGAACTGGCCTCATGTCGCACTTCGTCGTCGCCGAATTCCACGCCGCCCCCGGCAAGCTCGATGAGCTGCTCGCCACCCTCAAGGCGGTGCTGCCTGACACCCGCGCCTTCGATGGCTGTCTCGGCCTCGAATCCTGGCTCGACGAGGAACGCGCGACCATCGTCCTGACCGAGCAATGCACCAGCTTCGACCATTATGACCGTTATCTCGCGTGGCGCGGCGAAACCGGTGCGCTGGGCGCGGTTGCGGAGATGGTTGAAGGCGGGGCGGCCGGGTTTGTGCCGAGGAAGTGTGTGGCGGCTGGATGTTGAGGGGGCGCGCGAAGCCCGCTTCAACAACCGCGACGGGACTGCCTTCCCCTTCCCCTCCCCATCCCGAAACCCGATCCCGGCCCCGACGTGTCGTGAACTTCCCCCACTTCCGCTCGCCTCATTTCCAGCCGAACCACGCCGCCCGGCACCGCAGATACCACGAAAAGCTCAATGATTTTAATGAATTATGGAACAAAACGAATACACGAACATTGATATGATGTTCCCAAACGGAGCAAAAAAGGAGAAGCCTAGCTTGATGACCAATGACATTCCCAATAAATCTGCTACCCTTGACCGCCGCGATACTGCGGCGGATTCCAAGCGTTCCGCGCCGATCGGCGCCGATCGCAACAAATTCGATAACGACAAGAAGATGATCGATCGCGACGAAACCCGCGACCTCATCTCGTCGGAAAAGGTCGAGGGCACGAACGTGTTCGACCGGTCAGGCGAAAAGCTCGGCAGTATCCATCATTTCATGGTCAATAAGCGCAGCGGCAAGGTCCGCTACGCGGTAATGAGCTTCGGCGGCCTGTTCGGGATGGGCGAAGACCATTATCCGCTGCCTTGGGCGTCGCTGACCTATGACACGGACAAGAACGGTTATGTCGTCAACCTGACCAAGGACCAGCTCAACAAGGACAAGGCACCGCGTTTCCGGCGCAGTGAAGAGCCGGACTGGAACCGTGCCTATGACGAGCAGATCGAGAGTTACTACATCGCGTTCGTCTGAACGGACCTGTAGCGTAAGCGGAAAAGGCGGCCTCACGGCCGCTTTTTCTTGCTGTGCGCTTACCCTTGTCGGTGATGAGCGAACGGCGCACACTGCGCCACCGCGGGGCAGGGGGCTTCGCGTTGGCGCAGGAGGGGATTCCCGATGGGAAATGCATCTCTGTTGAAAGTCGCGTTGATAGCGTTCGGGGCGGTGTTTTGCCTCGTCTATCCATTGTCGATCGTATGGCCGTCGGGCTGGTCGTGGCATGCCGGTCCGCCGATGGCGTCGCATTATTTCATGATGATCGTCGGGGTCTATTTCACGCTCGGCGTCTTCCTGATCCGTGCCGCCAAGGACCCGGCGGCCAACGCTTCCTTGATCTGGTTCACCATCGTCTCCAGCGTGGTCCATGCCGCCATCATGGCGGTGCAGGCGCTGGTTGATCCGGCGCAGGGTGGCCATCTGGTCGGCGACGTCCCGGCGCTGCTGATTGCTGCCGCCGTGCTTGCCGCCCTGATGATGCGCGAACGACCCGCGACCTAGCGCCGCTTGATCCGCTCCAGTGCGGTATCGAGCGACTGGAGAAACGCCGATCGGTCCGCTTTCGTGAACGGCGGCGGACCGCCCATGATGCCGTCCGCGCCGACCCTCAGATCGGCCATGATCGCCCGCGTCGCGATCGCCCCGCCGATGCTACCCGCGGTGAACGGCTTGCCATTGGGCGCAATCACGCTGGCCCCCGCTTTCAGGCAGCGGTCGGCCAGCAGGATGTCGCCGGTAACCACGACATCCGCCGCGCTCGCAGTCTCCGCGATCCAGTCGTCGGCGGCATCGAAGCCGTCGCTGACCACCACCCGCTCGATCAGCGGATGGTCGGGAATGCGCAAATGGCTGTTGCTGACGATGACGACCGCGACCGCACGCCGCCACGCGACCTTGTAGATCTCGTCCTTGACCGGACAGGCGTCGGCGTCGACCAGAATACGGTTTTCGCTCATCGATCGATGATGCCGCCTATCGCCACGCAATGAAAGTAGTCAGGCGACCTGCGCACACGAATTCAAGACGTTAAGGGGCGCAAGATCGATGCGGACGCGTCAATTCTTCATGTTGTCGAGCCCCCGAACCACGCCGTCTTTGGTCGAAGGGTTCGAAGCATTCTGTTTCTTGGGCTTGTCCGCCTTGGGTTTGCGGACTTCCTTGTTCGACTTTCGTTGGCCTTTAGCCATGGTCGTTTCCGATCGTGGGCGTGATGCCCGGGCGCATGATAGCCGCACCGGCCAGGGTTGGCGCGCTTAATCGGTTTGCTGTCGCCCCAGTCGGCCAATGACGCGTACGAAGAACGCCGTCGACCAGCCGAGCAGTATAATTCCATTGATGCCTTCGATGGCAGCAACCATCTGCCACGTCTTGTGCAGCCCTTCATCGTCGTAACCCACCGTCCCATAGGTGATGGTCGAGAAATAGAGCGCCCGCGCAAAATCGGGCATTGCGCCGGCCAGCAAATAGACCCCGGCATAGAGCCAGATTTCGATGCCATGGATCAAGAACAGCGCGAGCACGAGCAGCAGGGTTAAGCCAAGCGTTCGAAGATCATGGATGCCAAGATGTTGCTCCTCGCGCTCATCCAGCTTCATCGCGCGTGACAGATACATCAGGCTGATCCCGTGGATCGCGACGGTGGCAAGAACCAGCGCGGTTGCCGCAAAGAGTTGTTCGATCATCCTTCGCGAACGACGCCGGCACGATCGAGTTCCGGTCCCAGTCGCCCAGAGACCCAAAGCGCCCACATCCTGAAATCGGCGGCAAGTGACCATAACGGATGCTTGAACGTTGCCGGCCGGTTCTTCTCGATCGCGAAATGCGCAATCCACGCAAAGGAATAACCGGCGATCGGCAGCATTACGAACAGGATCGTGCGACCGCTGAAGGCCGCAGCGAACGCGAAGAGAACCACCAACGAGGTTCCGACATAATGCAATGCCCGGGTCGACGGCTTCGAATGTTCGCGCAGATAGTAAGGCCAGAATTCGGCGAAGGATTTCATGTCGACGAGAATGTCACGCGCAGGGCGATCGCGCAAATATCCGCGCAGACTGGTTGGGTGACTATCGTTTCAATGCCTTCACCGCAGCCAGAGTGCGGGCGACATGCTCATTCCACTTCATGTCGTCATGAACCATCGTGATCCGACCGTCCTTCGCGATCACGAATGATGTCCGGCCGGTGATCGATGGGCGTGCCTTGAGTGCGACGTCATAAGCTTTGATGATTGCCGGCGTCGCCTGTGCGACCGGAAAAGCGCTGCGGCACCCTTCGGTCGAGAAACGCGCGAGCGTCGGCAGGTCGTCGGCGCTCATCCCGATGACTTGGGCGCCCGCCTTGCGAAATTGGGGCATAGCTTCGCTGAATGCGCGCGCTTCCAGGGTGCACCCCTCGGTGAACGCCTTCGGAAAGAAATAGAGAACCACCGGCCCCTTGCGCAGTTGTTCTTTAAGATGAAGCCGAAAGCCCTTTCCACCGATGGAGCCCTGTGTTGCGAAATCGGGTGCCTTCGACCCTTGCGGAAGGGCCGCCGATACGGGCGAAAGCGCGATGGCGGAAAGGAACATGAAAGCGGACAGGCGGCGCATGGTTCGATCTCCTAGGGGGGATCAAACCTAACGCTTCAAAAGCGAAAAGCTCAAGCCTTACTGAGCGCCGGCGTGCGCCGTCATGGATTCGCGGCGGCGGCCATGGATCCAGCTTTTGCCCTGCCCGATGGTAAAGATCGGCGTGAAATTCTTGCTTCCTCGTGCCGAAACGGGATGGCGAATGTGATCGTCGAGCATCATGAAACCCGATGCCGTCCGCGCGAGAAGGACGATATGTTGCCCCACCTTGCGGTCGCGGCCGATCGAAATGTAGAGATTGCGCCCGTCGAACCCGGCTGCCTTGAGCACCTGCATCGTCGCGATCGCAATATCTTCGCTGTCACCCGCCCCGCGTTCTAGCGTTTCGCCCGCGTTCGACCAGAAGTCGGCAACCTTCATATTGTCGAGATCATGGCTCCAGCGAACGCGCGAAAGCACTTCGGCTTGGGCGCGAAACAATTGGGCTTCGGGCGACAGTCCGGCCAAAGGCGCGGCAAGCTGCTTGACGAGTGGATGATCGAGGTCGGTGTTGGATACGCGGCGGAAGCGGGCGTCGTAAAAGGTTACACCGGCGCCGATTGCCGCAGTGCCAAGGACATCCGGGCTTGCCGGAGCGAAGATCGTTGGTCCGCGCGACCCGATATCTCGAAGTCGGTTATATCGGCCAGGGGCGCCTTCAGTGCCGATCACCGTTTGCGCCGCAGCCATTTCGCCGCATCCAAGCGAGAGGCCAGCCAAGGCGATCCATGCAATCCGCACCATGCGCATCCTTTCGCGGCGCAAAGGCGCCAGATGCACAACGCTTCAGGAAGTGGCCCGTTAAAGGAATGGGTTAACGCAAATTAGCGATAAGTGACCGAACGAACGTTGCGCGGGAGCAACAGTTGGAACCTACCTGGTGACCGAGCCAACGATCCAAATCACGGACATCAGGGCAACGATCAGGATGAGCGAGATGCCAAGGACATAGCGCATGATGTGCGGCTGGGACCCGGCGCTGGCTTCTTCTTCGCTGACGTGGACTTCGTCGCCTTGGCGTTCCATCGCGAGTCTCCTAGTATGACCTTGTGGTCACCATACGCCCGAGCGCGTTGAAGAGATAGGGTAAGCCCGGCCCTAGCGGTCTGCGGCCAACCAACCGGTCAGGATGTAAAGCAAGATCATGATGGGCCCAGTGACCAACGTCAGGACGATCATGCCGAGGCGGATGAGCAAGGCGTCGACGCCCGTGTAATCGGCGAGGCCCGCGGCGACACCCATGACTTTCGATTGCTCACGGTTGAGGACAAAACGTCCGTTCATTGTCGAAACTCCAGTTGATTGATTAAGCGAGGGGAAGCGGGCCAACGGCGGCGGATACGAACAGCATCGCGCTAATGAAGGCGGCGGCGAAAGCGACGGCAGTGTCGCGGCTCGAAATAAACGAAAAGATCACGGTCATTCTCCCTTTTGACCCCGACAACCGGGGATGCATCAATCAATGCAGGGAGTGTGCCAATTGAAGATTATCGTTATGAATCAAAGTTCATGACGATTTGTGAATAGTAATTTGGCGGCAAATAGCACCATCAATTGGTGAAAATTCCCGTTTTAGCGTCAGCTTTCGTCCGGAAAGCCCGCGCGTTCGGGGTGCAGGGGATGCAATGACCGAAAAAAATCGAATGCGGGCTTCATATCAGTGTCGTAATCGCCGGTCGGCCAGATGACCGGGCCAAATATCCCCTCTTTCCTGGGATAGTTCGGTCCGGCGCAGACGATCGGCACGCCTGCCTGCCGTGCGATATGGTAGAAGCCCGTCTTCCACTTCTCGGTCCTCTCTCGCGTGCCTTCGGCGGCAACGATCAGGACAAAGTCGTCGTGTTTCTTGAATTGCTCGACGGTCTGGCCGACGAGATCCTGGCGTAGCGTTCGGTCCACAGGCACGCCGCCGAGAGCCCGAAAGAAATCGCCCTTGGCGCCTTTGAACAAACTGTTCTTGCCGATGAAGCGAACCTGCCTGCCAACCGCATGGACGGTGCCAAGAAAGACTAGGAAATCCCAATTGCTGGTATGCGACGCGCCGATGATGACCATCTTCGGCTCGTCGGGAAGAGTGCCGACCGCCCTCCAGCCGGAAAGCTTGTACCAAGCCAGACAGGATTTGAGCACCAGCCAGGAAATCGGACCGAGCGGCGGAATGTCAGAGGGTCGTTGGCCGAGCATGCCTCTGGGACATGAACCGACCTACGGTCCCTGTCCAGCCGTAACCGGAGAGCTCTAGCCGACAAAATTGATGATGAATTCCGTAGCGTCAGGCCGCGACCGAATTCGCGTTGCTCTGGTTCGTGGTCTCGGCCGAAGCGGGCGTTGCGCCCGACTCGCGACATTCGGCGATCAGGGTCGGGAAATCCAAATCGCTATTGGCGTCGAGAACAGACTCCTGGGCGGCCGTGCACAGAGCCGGGCTTTCATATCGGGCCGACATGGTGGCAACGGTCTGACACGACGCGCCGCCGTCGGCACATCCCAGAATTGCCATCACGTAAGCTGCCGGTCCCATATCGAATGTCCCTCGTTCAATGGCTGCTAAACTCGGCAATTAACGAAGATGTTCCAATCGGTTCGTCGCAATCGATTGAAGCGTGGCCTTGCGATGCCTACTTGCAACAGCGATGCGCGACGCCCCTCCCACCGACCCCAAAGCCAAGGGCGACATCGCCGTCCTATTGCGCTTCTTGCCGATGCTGTGGCCGAAAAATGCGACCGCACTTCGGTTTAGGGTCGTGATCGCGCTGGCGCTGGTGCTGCTGGGCAAGGCGATCGGACTGACCGTTCCTTACGCCATGAAATGGGTAGTCGACGCGATGAGCGGTCCGGCGGCCTCCGCTACGGCTGCTGGCGCGCAGGTCGTGATGATGCTGGTCGCCGCTTATGCCGCCGCACGCTTCGGCGGCGTGCTTGCCGACAATTTGCGCAATGCGGTGTTCGAAAAGGTCGGGCAGGATGCGGCGCGGCGATTGGCCGCGCGCGTATTCCGCCACATCCACGCGCTAAGCCTGCGTTTCCACCTCGAGCGGCGCACAGGGTCGCTCAGCAAGATCGTCGAGCGCGGCACCAAGAGCATCGACATGATGCTCTATTTCATCCTGTTCAACATCGCCCCGACCCTGATCGAGCTGACGGCGATCTGCGTCATCTTCTTCTTCAAGTTCGGCCCGGGCCTGGTCGTGGCCACGTTGGTCATGGTGGTCGGCTATATTGCCTTCACGCGCTGGGTCACCGACTGGCGCAACCAGCTTCGCCGCGACATGAACGAGGTCGACAATCAGGCCATCGGCCGCGCAGTCGACAGTCTGCTGAACTACGAAACCGTCAAATATTTCGGCGCCGAAGAACGCGAGGCGAAACGCTACGATCAGGCGATTGCGGCCTATGCCCGATCGGCCGTCAAGAATGAGACCAGCCTGGCCTGGCTCAACATCGGTCAGGCGCTGATCACGGCGCTGATGATGGGCGGTGCGATGTCCTATACCGTCTGGGGCTGGAGCAAGGGCCAATTCACGCCGGGCGATGTGGTGCTGGTCAATGGACTGCTGCTGCAACTGTTTCGCCCACTCGACATGCTTGGCTGGGTCTATCGATCGATCAAGCAGGGGTTGATCGACATGGAGCAGATGTTCGGATTGCTCGACACCGAGGCCGAAATCGTCGACGCGCCGGACGCCAGGCCGCTAATCGTCGCGGACGGCGCGATCCGCTTCGACAATGTCGCCTTCGGTTACGAGGCCGAGCGGATCATCCTGAAGGGCGTGACGCTCGAGGTTCCGGCGGGGACCAGCCTCGCCGTGGTCGGACCGTCGGGGGCGGGCAAGTCGACGCTGGCGCGCTTGCTATACCGATTTTACGAACCGACGTCGGGACGGATCACCATCGATGGTCAGGACATATCCGCGGTTACGCAGGCCAGTTTGCGCGGCGCGATCGGGATCGTCCCGCAGGACACCGTGCTGTTCAACGACACCATCGGATATAATATCGGCTACGGCCGCGAGGGGTCGTCGCAGGAGGAGATCGAGGGGGCGGCGCGGGGCGCGTCGATCGATACCTTCATCGCCGCACTTCCCAACGGCTATGAATCGATGGTCGGCGAACGCGGGTTGAAATTGTCAGGTGGCGAAAAGCAACGCGTCGCCATCGCCCGAACCCTGCTCAAGGATCCGCCGGTTCTGATCCTCGACGAGGCGACCAGCGCGCTCGACAGCCGGACCGAAGAAGCGATTCAGGCGACGCTCAACGCCGCCGCGCACGGCCGTACCTCGATCATCATCGCCCACCGGCTGTCGACCATAGCCAACGCCGACCAGATCGTCGTGCTGGACGATGGCAAGGTCGCCGAACGCGGGACGCACGGCGAGTTGCTGACGAAGAATGGACTCTACGCGGAATTGTGGAACCGGCAGGCGGCCGAGCGCGAAGCCGAAGACGCCTAGGTGGAGGCGGTAGCCCAGCCGAGGCTGGGAATCGCGATGCTGCGCTTTCCAGCCAGGTCGGTGCGGCTGACGATAAGGTCGCGGCTTTCGATATATTGGATCAGGCGGCGTGCGCGGCCCAAGCTGGCGGTGCCATAGCTTGCCGCAATCGCTTCGTCGCTTGGACAGGGCGCGCCTTCGCGGGCGGCCTTGGCGACCAAAAGGAACGGGCCCAGCATGTCGTCGGGGAGGCTGGCGGCGACATCGAGCGCGGAAATCCAGCTGGCATCGTCTGTCGTGTAGATGCCAGCGCGCGCCATCGAAAGGCGTCGCGTGAATTCGGGGAGGTCGAGCCCGGGATAAGACACGCCCTGCATCCGACAGCGCACACCGAAATCCTGAAACAACACGGCGCTGGTCCGCGCGGCGCTGGTTTCGTCGGCAACGATGGCGCGAAGAACCTCGGTGATGACCCCGTCCAGGTCTTCGGCGCCTTTTTCTGCAACCGGGTCGGTGCTGCGCGGGGCAGATGATGCCATGGCCTGAAGCAGCGCCTCCGACGGCAGCTCGCGCGGCTCCAACTTTACTGGTGGCGGCGGCGGCATGTCAGTTCCGGGTGCGAACAGAAGGTCCTGCATATTTTCTGCTGGCGCAGCAGGCAGCGGCATCAGCTTCGGACTCATCGACCGCGCTTGCGTTTCCACCGAGCCTATAGCGACCGAGAGTGGCCGACGGCTGACTGCGGGCCCGAGTGCAAGGAAGGTGCCGCGCGGCAGATCGCGGATCTGCTCGGCCTGCCGTCGCTCCATGCCCAGCAGATCGGCGGCGCGCGCCATATCGATATCGAGGAAGGTGCGACCCATCAGGAAGTTGGAAGCCTCCGCCGCGACATTCTTCGCAAGCTTCGCCAGTCGCTGCGTCGCTATGACGCCTGCCAAGCCGCGTTTGCGACCACGACACATCAAATTGGTCATTGCCGACAGCGAGGCACGGCGGACGTCTTCGGCGACTTCGCCGCCCCCTGCCGGCGCGAACAATTGCGCTTCGTCGACGACGACCAGCGCCGGATACCAATAGTCCCGCGGCGCATCGAACAACCCGCCAAGGAATGCGGCCGCGCATTTCATCTGCCCTTCGGCCTCCAGCCCTTCAAGGCTAAGGACGACGCTTGCCCGATGTTCGCGAATCCGCGCAGCAATCCGCGCAATATCCTTTTCGGCCTGGTCGGCGGCCTCGATCACGACATGGCCGTAGCGCTCCGAGAGGGTGACGAAGTCGCCTTCCGGATCGATCACGATCTGCTGGACCTGGCCCGCACTCTTTTCTAGCAGTCGGCGCAGCAGGTGCGACTTCCCGCTCCCCGAATTGCCTTGCACGAGCAAGCGCGTGGCCAATAATTCCTCGAGATCGATTGCGACGCTGCCCCCCGGCCCGACGCCCATGTCCACGCTTACCGTCATTACCGAACCTCTTGGCAGGTCGGGCGGGCAAGGGGCAAGCTTGCGCTGGAGGATTCCGGCCACGTAAGGGACGCCTGTGACCGACCTGCATCAGATTCTCCACGACCGTTTCGGCTTTTCCGCATTTCGCGGGGTACAGGAACAGGTCGTCCGGCGAACATTGGCCGGGGAGCATGGCTTAGCCGTCATGCCGACCGGCGCGGGCAAGTCGCTGTGCTATCAGCTGCCGTCCCTGATACGGCGGGGCACCGGAATCGTGATCTCGCCGCTGATCGCACTGATGGAAGACCAAGTGCGCGGGGCGGAGGCGAATGGCATTCGCGCCGCCGCACTAACCAGCGCAAGCAGCGATCCGCGCGCCATTCGCGATGCGCTTCGCGACGGGCAACTCGACCTGCTCTATGTGGCGCCGGAGCGGGCGACGACCGAGAGTTTTTCGCATCTGATGGGCGAGGTAGACATCGCCCTGTTCGCCATCGACGAGGCGCATTGCGTCAGCGAATGGGGGCATGACTTCCGGCCCGATTATCGCTTGCTCTGCTCGTTGCTCGACCAGCATCGCGGCATCCCCCGCCTGGCGCTGACCGCCACTGCCGACCGGCGGACGCGCGCCGATATCCTGACGCAATTGGGCATTCCTGAAGAGGGCATGGTCGTGGCCGGGTTTGACCGGCCCAACATCCGCTACCATGTCGTTCCTCGCGACGGACTGCCGGGACAGTTGAAGCGCCTGACCAAGGCCCAGCCGGGCCCGGGCATCGTCTATGCGACCAGCCGCGCCGCGACCGAGAAAATTGCCGAACAGATCGTCGCCACCGACCGTGCCGCGCTTGCCTACCACGCCGGTCTCGTCGCGCCGATCCGCAAGCGCAACCAACGAGCCTTCGTTGACAGCGAAGAGATGGTGATGGCGGCGACGATTGCGTTCGGGATGGGCATCGACAAGCCTGACGTTCGCTTTGTCGCCCATGCCGGCGTGCCCAAATCGATCGAGGCTTATTATCAGGAAACCGGCCGCGCCGGACGCGATGGGGATCCTGCCGAGGCGTGGCTGTTCTGGGGCGCGGATGATTTTGTCCGGGCCCGCCGAAGGATCGAGACCGAGGTCGAGGAAAGCCGCCGAGGTGCCGAACGAGATCGCGTGAACGCGCTTGCGGCGTTCGTCGAGGCCGCAACCTGTCGCCGTGCAATCCTGCTCCGCCACTTCGGCGAGGATCCGCCGGAGAATTGCGGCAATTGCGACAATTGCATCGACCCGCCCAAGACGATCGACGTCACCACCGTCGCCCAGAAAATCCTGTCGGCAGCGTTCCGCACCGAGATGCGTTTTGGCGTCGTCCATCTCGCCGCCGTGCTGGGCGGGGATGACAATGAAAAGGTTCGTCAGTTCGGCCACGAAAGACTGAGCGTGTTCGGGATCATGGACGCCAACGAATTGGCGCTGGTCCGGCCCGTGGCGCGAAGCCTGCAGGCGCGCGACGCCTTGCGCGCTGACGATTACGGCGGACTAAGCTTCGGCCCCGGAGCCAAGCCGATCCTGAGAGGCGAAAAGACGGTCGTTATTGCAGTTCCGCCGAAGCGCAGTCGCACCGCGCGGCGTGCTGGCGGCGACTTCCCACCCGATCCGATTTTCGACGCGCTTCGGACGTGGCGGCGCGACCGTGCGAAGGAACAAGGCGTCCCGCCCTATGTCATTTTCCACGACAGCACGCTGCGCGCGGTTGCCTTTACGAAGCCTGGGACGCTTTCAGCGCTTTCCGCCATCGACGGGATCGGCGATACAAAGCTGGAGCGTCATGGCGAGTCGTTGCTCGCCGCGCTCGACGAAGCCATGGAGATGGACGATGCACCGACAACTTGACGAGAAGACGTTCGTGGACGGCCAGATCGCGCCCGGCGACATGGCCGAGCTCAAGGCGCTGGGCATCACGATGATCATCAACAATCGGCCCGACGGCGAAGATGTTGGGCAGCCGAGCAGCGAAGAGATTGAGGCCGCGGCGCGCGCCGAGGGTCTCGATTATCGTCACGTCCCGATCGTTCGCGGCATGGGGCCGAGCGATGTCGAGGCGATGCGCGATGCCATTCACGCCACGGGCGATGGAAAATTGTTCGCTTTCTGTCGGTCGGGCAATCGGTCCACCCTGGCCTGGGCCGTGGCGCGCAATGAGGATGGCGCGCCGCGCGAAGAACTGGAACGCTGTGCCGACGGCGCCGGGTTCAGCCTCGATCCGGTTGCGCACCTGCTACGCGACTAGCCTTCATTCAGGATGGTCGCTGCTTCGCGATAATCCTCGTCCAGAACCATCAGACGAACGCCGATCAGGCCGCCGCCGCCGAAGAAATTGTTCGCTTCGGTGTCCATCAGCACCGCGCCAATCCCCTCGGCTTCCAGCGCCAGCCGGGCAAGGTCGGCTTCGACCCGGGTGCCGAACCGGGCAAGTTCGACCAAGCTCATGCCGCGGCAGTGCCGCCCACGGTAAGACCATCGACAAGCAACGTCGGCTGGCCGACGCCGGCGGGGACTGACTGACCGCCCTTGCCGCAGACGCCGACGCCTTCGTCGAGTGCCATGTCGTTGCCGATCGCCTTGACCCGCGTCAGCACGGTCGGGCCGTCGCCGATCAGTGTCGCGCCCTTGACCGGTTCGGCAATCTTGCCGTTGCGGATCCGGTAAGCCTCCGTGCAGGAAAAGACGAATTTGCCGCTGGTGATATCGACCTGCCCGCCGCCGAAGCTCTTGGCGTAGATTCCATCCTTTACGCGGCTCACGATCTCATCGGGATCGTCCGCGCCGCCAAGCATGAACGTGTTGGTCATCCGCGGCATCGGGGCATGCGCATAACTTTCGCGGCGGCCGTTGCCGGTCGGCTCGACCCCCATCAGCCGTGCATTGAGGCGGTCCTGCATGTAGCCCTTGAGAATGCCGTCCTCGATCAGGACGGTGCGCCCGGTCGGTGTCCCTTCGTCGTCGATCGTCAGGCTTCCGCGACGGTCGTCGATGGCGCCTTCGTCGGCCACGGTGACACCCGGCGCAGCGACCCGTTCGCCGATCCGTCCGGAAAAGGCCGAGGTGCCCTTGCGGTTGAAGTCGCCTTCAAGGCCGTGGCCGATCGCTTCGTGGAGCAGCACGCCGGGCCAGCCGGGACCACATACGACCTGCATTTCGCCAGCCGGGGCCGCAACCGATTCGAGGTTCACCAGGGCCTGGGCAAGCGCGATGTCGATTGCCCGGTTCCAGGTTTCCGGCTCGAACAGACGGTCATAGAGATAGCGACCGCCAAGACCGTGATAGCCGGTTTCGCGGCGATCCCCGTCGCGCGCGACGATCGAGACGTTGAGCCGGACGAGCGGGCGTATGTCATGCGCAACGAACCCGTCGGCGCGAACGATGTCGATCACGCTCCAGCTCGCGGCAAGGCTGACGCTGACCTGCTCGACGCGCGGATCGCGGGCGCGGGCGGCAGCGTCGATCTGCTGGCACAAGGCGACTTTCTTCGCAAACGGAATGGCGACCAAAGGATCGCTGCCGGTGTACAGCGCGCGGTTGGTGCGCGGCGGCGGCGCGGCATGCGGACCTTCTGCGGGATCGAGCAATTGCAGCGTCGCGGCGGCCCGATCGATCGCTGTGGCGCTGATTTCGCTTGCATGGGCGAAGGCGGTCATTTCCCCCACCACGCCGCGCAGGCCGAAGCCCGAGCTGACATTGTAGTCGGCGGTTTTCAGCCGACCATCGTCGAAGCCGAATGCCTCGCTGACGGCATATTGCAGGTAGAGTTCGCCGTCGTCATGGGCGGCAAGATGCCGGTGCGCCAGACGCTGGGCTTCATCCGGATCGAGCGTCCGGTAGAGAAATGCGCGGGGATCGGTGCTCACGATGTCTGCGGCGCTTCGGGCACATCGGCGGGTCCGTCTTCGAGCACGAAGCGACGATCGCAATAGCCGCAGTCGACATAGCCATTGTCGTCGATGTGGAGATACACGCGCGGATGACCGAGGGCGGCGGGCACCGCGCCCGAGCCGTCACAGGCGACTCGAAGCGATTTGGTGCGGATGACTTCAGGGGGGGGCTGCATGGGCCAAGCCCTAGCAACCACCCCCTTGCCCTTCAACCGATAAGCCAACCCTGTGGGGCTATTGGTAATCGGCCGTCAGATCGTACGTCGCGCTGTAGAGCCCGTCCGGCGCATTGGGCGGCACCTGGATCACGCCGCCGACCTGCACGAAGAACGTCTGGTTGGCCGCGATCGTGCGGGTGTTGGGTCCGTCCAGGAGCATAGTGACGACAATCAAATTGTTACCAAGTCCGTCCGACAGGGTCGCCGGAGGCGTGAGTGCCATGATCACTTGCTGGCCCGGCGTTCCGGCGCCAGCAAAGACTCCGCTCTGCCCAACGTCACCAGGAAAGAGCGACGCCGGATGCGACGAGGTACGATTCCCGGTCGAAGGATCGATCGTCACGGTGACCTGACTGGAGGCATCGGGAATGATCGAACCGAAATGCACGTCCTGCACCTTCGTCAGTGTCAGAGGGATGAGCAGCAACGCCCGGGCCGGCGGAGCAGTCGCCGAAGACACCGGCGCGGCGATGGCGGGAAAGCCCGCGAGAAGGGCAGCGGTAACAACGGCTGCCTTTGTCCATTTGATAAGCACGGGCACAAACCTTTCGCGTTTTTCGATAACGCAAAAGTGACCCTATCCCGTTCGTTTTGGTTGAATGAGGATCGTTCGCAGCAAATTAACCACGGATCTCAAGGCTTGTGATGTTTGTCGGGCAAGGTCAGGGGTATTGGATCGTGACGTCGAAGGTGCCGGTGTAGAGCCCTTCGGCCTGGCCGTTGGCAACGTTGACGGTGGCACCGACATTGAACTCGAACACTCCCGCTTGCGCGAGCGTTCGTTTCGATTGGCCGTCTAATGTAAATGCGGTGATCGACAGCGTCTCCGTACCGCCGACACGGGTCAGCAGAACGGTCTTGTTGGGCACCTTGATATTGACCACCGCGCTGCTTTGCGTCGAACCGGCAAAACGCGCGGCCTGCACGGTGCCGCCAGCCGGCGAAATACCGCCGGTGAGCGAGAGCGCCTCGGTCAACGGATCGATCGTCGCGGTGCCCGCCGAAACGGTCGCGAGGTTGCCGAAATCCATGTCGCGGATCTTGGCGAGGGTCAGAGGCCGCATCAGGTTGGCCGACGCCGGTGGCGGCGACGGCGCGGCGATCGGTGCAGCCGTCCCTGCGCTTGCAAGCAAGGCAGCGCAGCCGACACCTAACGCGACCCAGTTACGAACACCCGATTTCATGACAGCGGCCTAGCAGGGTTAATGTCACCGTTACCTTGACGGTTAGGGTTAACAGCCTCGTTACCATAAGCGCTTTGCCCCGGACGACAGCGCGGCTATCGGGTCGGGATGATCCACGACGCTCCTGCCATTCGCATCGAATCGCTCAGCAAGACTTACGCCGGGGGGAAGTTGGCCCTTGACGATGTGAGCATCGACGTCCCTCGCGGACAGATTTTCGGATTGCTCGGCCCTAATGGGGCCGGTAAATCGACCTTGATCAATATCCTTGCGGGAATGGTCACCAAGTCGTCGGGGACGGCCGAGGTGTGGGGCTTCGACATCGACAAGCACCCGCGCAACGCCAAGCGGTCGATCGGGATCGTCCCGCAGGAATTGCTGTTCGACCCCTTCTTCACGCCGCGCGAGGCGTTGGAAATCCAGGCCGGCCTTTACGGCGTTCCCAAGCGCGAGCGGATTACCGACGAGCTGCTTGCCGCCGTCCACCTGACCGACAAGGCCGACGCTTACGCCCGAACATTGTCCGGCGGCATGAAACGTCGCCTGCTGGTCGCCAAAGCAATGGTTCATTCGCCGCCGATCCTGGTGCTCGACGAGCCGACCGCCGGCGTCGATATCGAACTTCGCCAGCAGCTTTGGGATTATGTGAAGAAGCTCAACCGCGAGGGCGTGACGGTGGTCCTGACCACGCATTATCTCGAGGAAGCGGAGCAGTTGTGCGATCGCATTGCGATCATCAACCACGGCAAATTGATTGCCAATGAGCCGACCCGCGAATTGGTCGCCAAGGCGCAGGACAAGGTGCTGGTCGTCGAATTCGACCGCGACCTGACGACGCTTCCCGAAGCGACCTGTTTCGACCGGGTCGAGAAGACCGGCGAACGCACGGTCGAAATCCAGTATCGCAAGGACAAGGTCAATGCCGGCGACGTGCTGACGACATTAGGCAGCGCGGGCTTCGAGATCATCGACGTGTCTACCCGCGATCCCGACCTTGAGGACGTGTTCCTGGCCCTTACGAGGCGCGAGCGTTGAGCGAATATGACGTCATAGTCATCGGTTCGGGTGCCGCCGGACTGACGGCCGCACTCACCCTTGCGGAAACCAAAAAGGTCGCCGTGCTCGCCAAGGGCGCGCTTGGCGGCGGTGCGACTGAATGGGCGCAAGGCGGGATCGCCGCCGTGCTGGAAGAGGGCGACAGTTTCGAGGAACATGTCCGCGACACGATGATCGCCGGTGCCGGCCTTAATAATCGCGCAGTGGTCGAATATGTCGTCGGCGGAGCGCCCGCCGCGATCGCCCGGCTGGCCGAACTGGGCGTGCCGTTCAACATCGACGACGATGGAGAGGGCTGGCATTTGACGCGGGAAGGTGGACATAGCCATCGCCGCATCGTTCACGTCGCCGATGCGACCGGATGGGCAGTGCAGGAAGCGCTGGAGCGCGCCGCGCTGGCCCAGCCCAACATTACCATCCTTCCCGACCGCGTCGCGATCGACCTAATCACCGGCCGCCATGCGTCCGAATTCACTACCAGCGGCGCGGTTCACGGCGTCTATGCCTTTCACCGCGAGAGCGGGCAGGTCGAAACACTGACCGCGCGCGCCACCGTCCTGGCAACCGGCGGGGCAGGGCGCGCCTACCTCTATTCGACCGCGCCGCGCGGTGCGACCGGTGACGGAATTGCGATGGCATGGCGCGCAGGCTGTCGGACCAGCAACATGGAATTCATGCAATTCCACCCGACCTGCCTGTACAATCTGGAGGTCAAGAATTTCCTGATCACCGAGGCGATGCGCGGTGAAGGCGGGATTCTGAAAAACCCCAAGACTGGTGAGCGTTTCATGCCGTCCTACGACGAACGCGCCGAGCTCGCGCCGCGCGATGTCGTGGCCCGCGCTATCGATAACGAAATCAAGCGCGACGGGCTGGATTATGTCTGGCTGGACATCAGCGACAAGGACCCCGCCTTCGTGAAGGGGCATTTTCCCAACATCTACGAGAAACTGATCGGGCTTGGTCTCGACATCACGACGCAACCGATCCCTGTAGTGCCGGCGCAGCATTATACCTGCGGTGGGGTGATCGTCGATTTGCACGGAAGGACCGATGCCCCGGGCCTGTACGCGGCAGGCGAGGTAACACAGTCAGGATTGCACGGTGCCAACCGGCTGGCGTCGAACAGCCTGCTGGAATGTTTCGTGTTCGGCGACAGCGCGGCGCGGCACATATTGGAATGCTGGGACCAGCTGCACGAACCGCCGTCGATTCGTGCCTGGGACGAAAGTCGGGTCACCGACAGCGACGAGGAAGTCGTCATCCAGCAATGCTGGGGCGAAATTCGCCGCTTCATGTGGAATTTCGTCGGGATCGTGCGAACCACCAAAAGGCTGGAACGCGCCAAGCACCGCATCGACCTGCTGCGCGAAGAAGTGAAGGATTATTACCGCAACTTCACCGTGACTCCCGACCTGATCGAACTTCGCAACCTGGTCGAAGTCGCCGACCTGATCATCCGAAGCGCGCTTGCCCGCCACGAAAGCCGCGGGCTGCATTACACGCTGGATTATCCCGAAATGGCGGACGAAGCGGTCGATACCGTGTTGGTGCCGTAGCCGCCGAGCGTAACGAACTGATTGCTGATGGAATCGTAAAGCAGCTCGAAGTGACGACGAAAGCCAATGCCGGGAAACGGTTGGTTTTATCGCCCAAACATCGAGATGATCCAGGTTTCCAACGGTCCCGTACCCGCCGCTGCGAGCCCACCTCGGCTTCGATGCCGGTTGCAACGACGCTGACGCGAATCTTGCCGTCGAGATCGTTATTGAATGCCCTGCCCCATACGTCAATCGTTTGAGCTGAAAGAGGCGCTGCCAGAAATGAAAGGACGATGATCAGCGACTTTATCTAGCGCTCCCCGCGAGGCAAACCTTGAAAGCATCTCGTTCTGAAGAAATCAATATCAACGCTCACTCCATTCCATGTCAGCAATGGACTGAAAGCTAACTTTAGCGACTAGCGCAGCCTCGACACCTTCAGCTTATCAATCTTGGCGCGGACCTGGATCGATTCTTCGCTTCGGGTCATGGCCTTGGAGATCGCCTTGAGGCTCATGCCCTTGCCTGCGAGCAGGTGCAGCTTCTGGATTTCGTCGCTGGTCCAGGCTTGCTTGTGGCGCAGAAAACGGTCAGTCATCGCACTGACTCTGTCGCGTCGCGGGCGGGGTGATGGACGACGCTTTCCTCCGGTTCTTCGTCGCGGATCAGGCCGAGGCGACGTATCAGCACAGGCATCGTCAGCCCCTGCACGAAGATCGAGAAAGCGACAACAAGGAAAGCGGCGGCGATAATCTCCGTCCGTTCTGGAACGCTGGCCGGAAGCGCCAAAGCGAGCGCCAGTGCAAGCGCGCCGCGCAGTCCGCCCCAGAACAGAACATGTTTGTATTTCCACGGCACTGCGAGGCGCGACCTCGCGAAGGCAAGGCTGAGCGGATAGACCGCCACCGCGCGGCCTGCAAGCGACAATACAGTCGCGAGAATCGCGATGGGAATAGCGGCGATGAGGGTCGGCGATGCTTCGCCGCTGCCGATCAGGATGAACACGAAACTGTTGGCAAGGAACGCCGCATAATCCCAGAAGTTGAGGACGCCGTGACGACCGTCGTCGCTGATCGAACCCATCCAGCCGTAATTACCGACGAGGATGCCCGCGGCCAGCGTCGCGAGCACGCCCGACATGTTAAAATGCTCGGCGAGCAGGAAGCTACCGTAGGCTGCGAGCATGGTCAGGCTGATCTCGACCAGCTTGTCGCGCGTGCGCCCCGCGATGAGCAGCAGAATCCCCGATACGCCAAGCCCGCAGACGATCCCGCCGAGCGCGATCTTGACTAGCGCGAAACTGATCGAGGCGGCGCCGACGTCCGCGCCGCCCGCAATCCCTAGCAACAAGGCGAAACATAAAGCGGCCACGCCATCGTTGAGCAGGCTTTCGGATTCGACGAGCAGGTGGAGCCGATGGTCGACCTTCAATTCCTTGAAGGCTGCGATGACCGAGACCGGATCGGTGGCGGCGATCAAGACGCCGAAGAACGCCGCGCCTAGCCAGCCCCAGCCGGCGAAATAATGCATGCCAACTGCGACCAGCGATGCCGCAAGCACAACGCCAACGGTAACGAGAACGAGAAGCAGCGGGAGTTCGCGCTTGAACGGGCGCCAGCGGATCTGGATGGCGGCTTCGAATACCAGCGGGGGCAGGAACACCTGCATGATCATTTCCGGCGTGAGCTGCATGTCCGCGCCGAGCGGAGTGAGCGCGAGGACGAACCCGGCCACTACCAGCCCGACGCTGTACGGCATTCCGATCCGCCGGGTCAGCATCGCGACCAGCGATGCGATGAACAGGATCATTCCCAGGTAAGGGAAATCGACGGGTGCCTCGTGGATCATGCCCCTTCGCTAACGAATCTGCCCGATGAGGCAAGTTTCCGGCGCTCGAAAGGAACTGCGACACTGGTAGAAGACGAGGGTGGCCGCGGCCGAAACCTTTATCACCAGACCTGCCCGGTGCGGGAGCGGGCGGCCTGCGCAGCACTGGTCCAAGTGGAGCGCGGCGCGATTGCGCGGAGCGGTCGGCTTCGAGAAACGTCGGAGGGCGAGACCTCTTTGCGGCGGCCGACGACAGCGATAGCTGCGCCACGCTGGTCAGAGGCGTGCTCAAAATTGCGCTCTACGGTCATGACGGGACCGAGCGGATCCTAAGCCCGGGTTATCCGGCCGGACTCGCTGGCGAAATATTCTCCCCTGCCGCCCACCATGGCGTCATTGCAGTGACCGACAGCGAGCAGTGCGCGTTTGGAAAGCGCGAATATGCCGAGGCGATCTACCGGTTCTCGGTATTGGCAAAACCGCAGCTGCGCCGATCGACCGAAGAGAGCTGTTCGAGGCGCGTGACATCTACTTCGTGATGTTGCTGTCTTGCTGCGTCGCAAGCGCGCCTTTCGCCTTGATGGATGTCAAACGGTGGAAAAGGGCGGGCGGGCTGCTAGAGCGTTCGGATGGCCGACGGCAGCGAACAGCAACAGCATCTCTATCTGGTCGACGGATCGAGCTATATCTTCCGCGCCTATCATCGGCTTCCGCCGCTGACGAACCGGCATGGCGTGCCCGCGGGCGCAGTTTATGGATATACCGCGATGCTGTGGAAACTGGCGGCGGGGCTGGAGAAGGCCGACGGCCCGACGCACATGGCAGTCATCTTGGATGCGTCGAGCCACACTCACCGCAACGAATTGTACGACCAGTATAAAGCGAACCGTCCGCCGCCGCCTGAAGACCTAGTTCCGCAATTTCCGCTGATCCGCACCGCGACACGGGCTTTTTCGATCCCGTGCATCGAGACCAAAGGACTTGAAGCCGACGACATCATCGCCTGCTACACCCGAGAAGCCGTTGCCGCCGGGTGGAAAGTGACGATCGTGAGCAGCGACAAGGACCTGATGCAGCTGGTCGAGGACGGCAAGGTCGACATGCTCGACACGATGAACGACCGCCGCATCGGCGTTCCCGAAGTGATCGAGAAGTTCGGCGTCGGCCCCGACAAGGTCGGCGAGGTGCTGGCACTGATGGGCGACAGCGTCGACAATGTGCCCGGCGTACCCGGCGTCGGGCCGAAAACCGCGAGCCAGCTGATCCAGCAATTTGGCGACGTCGAAACCGTGCTTGCCAGCCTCGACCAGATCACCAAGCCCAAGCTCAAGCAGAACCTGACCGAACATGCCGACAATGCCCGCCTGTCGAAGGTGCTGGTGACGCTGAAATGCGACGACGCACTGCCCGAACCGCTCGATGATCTGAAACTGAAAGGCATCCCGCCAGATCCGCTTCGCGAATTCCTCGAAGACCAGGGCTTCAAGTCGCTGCTCAATCGCCTCGTTGGTAGTTCAGGGGCGGCAGGATCCGCCAAGATTGCCGCCATGACGTCAACTTCGGAAATTTCGGAGCCCCCTGAAAAGGAAGCAATTTCCATCGACCGATCGATGTACGAGACGATCGTCGATGTCGATGCGCTCGACCGCTGGATCGCCGACGCGCGGCACAAGGGATATGTCGCGATCGATACTGAAACAGACTGCATCGATTGCGTCGTCGCGAAGTTGGTCGGTGTCAGTCTTGCGACCGAGCCGAACAAGGCCTGCTACATCCCTATCGCGCACGGCGGCGGCGATTTGCTGAGCGAAACGCCCAGGCAGATTCCCGCCGACGAGGTCATCGCAAAGCTGAAAAGGTTGCTCGAGGATGAGAGCGTGCTCAAGATCGGGCACAATCTGAAATATGATTGGGTGATGTTCGCCAAGGCGGGGATCGACCTGAAATCGTACGACGATACGCTTGTTATGAGCTTCGATCTCGACGCTGGCCGTTCGGGCCATGGGCTGGATGAACTGGCCAAGAAATGGTTCGACCATGATTGCATCGCGTTCAAGTCAGTCTGCGGCACCGGGCAGAAGCAGATCACCTTTGACAAGGTCGCGCTCGATGACGCTACGGAATATGCCGCCGAGGACGCCGACATCTGCCTTCGGCTCTGGCTGAAGCTGAAGCCGCGGCTCGCCGCCGAGGGGGCGACCAACGTCTACGAACGGGTCGACCGGCCGTTGATCGCGACCGTCGGCGAGATGGAACGCGAGGGCATCAAAGTCGACCGCGATTATCTGGCGAAATTGTCCGGCACATTTTCGGCCGAAATCGCCAAGCTGGAAGAACAGATTTACGTTGTCGCCGAAGGGCCTTTCACCATCGGTAGCCCGCAACAACTTGGCGCCGTCCTCTACGACCGGCTCGGCCTCAAGGGCGGGCGCAAAGGCAAGAACGGCAATTATTCGACTGACGTCAACGAGCTGGAGCGGCTTGACAATGAGGGTGTCGAAGTTGCGCGACTGGTGCTGGAGTGGCGCCAGCTGACCAAGCTCAAAAACACCTATACCGACGCGCTGCAGGCCCAGATCAATCCGAAGACCGGCCGCGTCCACACGAGTTACAGCCTTTCGGGAGCGCAGACCGGGCGCCTAAGCTCGACCGAACCGAACCTGCAGAATATACCTATCCGTACCGAACTTGGTCGGCAAATCCGCGACGCCTTCGTGGCCGAGCCCGGTCATGTCCTGATGAGCGCCGACTACAGCCAGATCGAACTGCGACTTGCGGCGGTGATGGCGGATGTGCCGCAGCTGAAGGAAGCATTTCGCAAAGGCGACGATATCCACGCAATGACCGCGCAGGAATTGTTCGGCAGCGTCAACCGCGACACGCGCGGACGCGCCAAGACCGTCAATTTCGCAATTCTCTACGGAATTTCGTCATGGGGGCTGGCCGGGCGTCTCGGCGTCGAGCGCGACGAGGGCAAGGCAATCATCGAGCGATATTTCGAACGCTTCCCCGGTATCCGCACTTACATTGACGAGACCACCGCTTTCGTTCGCGATCATGGTTTCACCCGCACCTTGTTCGGTCGCAAGACGCACTTCCCGAACATTCGGTCGAGCAACCCGAATTTCCGGGCGGGTGCGGAGCGGGCCGCGATCAACGCGCCGATCCAGGGGACGAGCGCCGATCTGATCAAACGGGCGATGAACCGGATGACCGCGGCCCTTGCTGACGCCGGACTGGACGGCGTGCGGATGCTCTTGCAGGTCCACGATGAATTGGTGTTCGAGGTTCCTGAGGGCAAGGAGGAAGCTGCAGCATCTGTTGTTCGCAAGGTGATGAGCGAGGCCGCAGCGCCAGCCTTGTCGCTCGACGTTCCGCTTGATGTCGAGGTTGGCTGGGGCGCGAATTGGGGCGCGGCGCATTGACCATCCGGGGGGACGAAGAAAAGGGCGCGCCATCGGCAGACCTCGCCGCGCTGGCGCGTGGCGGCCGCATCAATTTCATGGGCTTCGTCATGCGGCTGGTCGCCCGCCTGCCGTTCCTGTTCATTGCGGGTCGTCTCTATGGCGCGGCGGAACTTGGTCGGTTTGCTTACGCCATCCTGATCGTCGAATTCGGTGCCCAGCTTGCAACGCTGGGCCTGAAACGCGGACTGGCCCAGCAGCTTGCGCGCGCCACCAAGGACCATGCCAGTGTGTGCTGGGACGCGTTGCTGGTTGCGGCGCTGGGTTCCATGATCGTCATGACCATGCTGATGCTGTTCCCGCAGGCGATGTTCCCGAACAGTGCGATTACTGGACTGGAATGGTTGCTGCCTGTCACGGTGATCGCCTGGGCATGGTCCGACATCATGCTGGCCGCGCTGGCCTATCGCCACGACGTCGCTTCCACCGTCCGTGCACGCGCCGTGGTGGAACCGTGGACGATTTCAATCGCCGCCGGCGCAATCTATTTTGTCAGTCCGAAAGACGGGCTGATAATCGCCTACGTCCTGTCGATGGGGGGGGCGATCGTCGCTTCGATCATCCCGTTCGTAAAAAGTTACGGCGTGCCGATCGGCTGGCGGCCGCACCCGGGCACATTGTGGAGGCTTGCGCAGCGCAATATGCCGGTGGCCGCAGCCGATGCCGTAGAATGGGGATCGCGCCGGGTCGATATCGCCGTGCTTGGCTTGTTCTTCGCACCGAGCGTGGTGGGGATCTATTACGTCGCACAGCAAGTGGCGTCACTTCCGTCGAAGCTGAAGACCAGTTTCGATCCCATTCTTGGCCCGGTGATCAGTCGCAACCTTGCGACCGGGGACAAGAAAGCGGTCGCCCATCAGGTTCGCCAGGTCGGCTTCTGGGTCATTGCGGCCCAGGCGGCAGTCGCGCTTGCGCTCGGCATCCCTGGCGAGGCCGTATTGGGCCTTGTCGGCCCCGAATATGTTGCGGGTACCGCGGCTCTGGCGTTCTTGCTCGGTGCCGAAGTGGTTGCTGCGACCGCAGCTGTCAGTGAAGCGGCACTGATCTACACCGCGCGGCTGCGCAACATGGTCATCAGCCTTACGATGATCGCGATCGAAGCGGCGCTTGCGGCCGGATTGATTATCGCGATGCGACAGCTTGGCTGGCCGCTGATGTGGCAGGCGACTGGGCCGGCCATTGCGCTTGCGATGGCGCTTGGCTTGGCTGCCGTGGTCAAGGCGAACCTGTTAGCGCGGATCCTGGGCGCCGCGGTGTCGGGTTGGCGCTGGTCGCTGATCTGGGCAGCTGTTTCGGCAGTCGTCGTGGGATATGCGGTCATCCAGCTCCCGGAATGGGCAGAAGTTTTGTTCGGCATCCCTGCCATCCTGGCCGCATTCGGAGCGGTGCTCTGGTTCATGGGCTTCGGGCCCGAGGATCGCGAGCTGTTCCGGATGCGAAAAAGCGAGATCGAGGAAATGTCGCTTCCGGAAGCGGCGGTTGGCGAAGCGGTGCCAGTCGCGCGGAACCGGCCGCGCCGTCAGTCCTGACGAGAGTTCAGTCGCAGGCCGTTCGCATTCCGCATTAGTCTTTGCGGTCGTTCGGCAGCTCAGTGGCGGAAGTGACGCATTCCGGTGAAAAGCATCGCCAGACCCGCCTCGTCGGCAGCAGCAATGACGTCATCGTCGCGGATCGATCCGCCGGGTTGGATAACGGCGGTCGCGCCCGCTTCCGCTGCCGACAACAGGCCGTCGGCGAAGGGAAAGAATGCGTCCGACGCGACCGCTGAACCGACCGTGCGCGCTTCGTTCCAGCCGTAGGTTTCGGCCGCTTCGCGCGCCTTGATCGCTGCAATCCGCGCGCTGTCACGGCGGTTCATCTGGCCAGCACCGATCCCCGCCGTGATTCCATCCTTCGCATAAACTATGGCGTTCGACTTGACGTGCTTCGCCACAGTCCAGGCAAACAGGCAGTCGGCGAGTTCCTGTTCGGTCGGCGCGCGCTTGGTGACGACCTTGAGCATATCGCGGGTCACGCGCCCGTTGTCGCGATCCTGCATGAGCAAACCGCCGGCAATTACCGCCACCGTCTGTCCGCCGCGAGCCGGGTCGGGCAACTGGCCGGTCAACAACAGCCGCAGGTTCTTCTTTCTGGCGAAGATTGCTTTGGCATCGTCGCTCGCGTCCGGGGCGACGACGACTTCGGTGAAAATCTCGCTGATGGCTTCGGCGGTGGCAGCATCCAATGTGCGATTGACCGCGACGATCCCGCCGAAGGCCGACACGCTGTCGCATTGCAGAGCGCCCTGCCATGCGTCGACCAATGTTTCTCCGCTCGAGACGCCGCAGGGGTTTGCGTGCTTGACGATGACGACCGTTGGCGGCCCGTCGCGGAATTCGGCGACCAGTTCGATCGCCGCGTTAGCGTCATTAAGATTATTGTAGCTGAGCTCCTTACCCTGCACTTGCTTTGCTTGCGCAACGCCCGGGGTGGCAGGGCCCATCGGCAGGTAGAGCGCGGCTTTCTGGTGCGGGTTTTCTCCATAGCGCAGGTCCTGCGCCTTGGTGCCGACGATGAACCGGCTGTCGGGATAGGCCTGCCCTTGATCGGCGAAGGCAAACCAGCTGGCAATCATCGAATCGTAAGCGGCAGTGCGGGCATAGGCCTTACCGGCGAGACGCTTGCGAAGTGCCAGACCGGTGCCGCCCTTCGCGGACAACTCGCCAAGCAGGTCGGGATAATCGGCCGGGTCGGTCAAGATCGCTACGAACGCGTGATTCTTCGCTGCCGAACGCACCATGGCAGGGCCGCCGATGTCGATATTCTCGATAATCGTATCGCGGTCCGCGCCGCTCATCACTGTTTGTTCGAACGGGTAGAGGTTGACGACTAGCAGGTCGATCGCGCCGATGCCGTGCGCTTCCATCGCCGCGACATGCTCTGCATTGTCGCGAACCGCCAGCAATCCGCCATGAACCGTGGGATGGAGTGTCTTGACCCGCCCGTCCATCATCTCGGGGAAACCGGTCAGGTCGGCTACATCCTTGACGTCATGCCCGAGCGCGCGAAGTTTCGCCGCCGTTCCACCGGTCGAAACCAGTTCGACACCGGCGGCGGCGAGCGCAGTCGCAAGATCTTCCAGCCCGGACTTGTCGGACAGCGAGATGAGGGCACGCCGAATCGGCACGAGATCGGTCATCGAAAGGTCTTTCTTAACTTGAGCGGCGGAACTGCCAGGCAATGGTCGTTCCGATGGCGGAGGTTTCGCCGACGATCACCAGCTGGATCGTGCCAATCGCCTGTCCGTGGGCGTCGATCGACAGGCTTTCCTCGATCCCGAGCATCGCGCCGCGGCATCGAAAATTCCAAGGCGGAGCACCCGGTGAACGAAGGATCGCGCCCATGCCGTCGGCAGTCGGCACAGCCTCGATCCCCGGCGCGAGGTGAAAACGAATGGCGAAAGAGGCGTCGTTCTTCAGCTTCTTGCGCCCCTTGGGGATCAGCTTGTCCTGCCCGCGCACTTCCTTGCCGTCGTTGCCAAGCATGACCGAACGTTCATGGGTCAGGCCGAAGCTACGAACATAGCCATCATGCGATGCGACGAGGCGCGAACTGTCATTGTCTTCATTGCGGTCGATCGTGACGTCATCGACGCCCTTCCCAAGCGACCCGTCTTCGAGCACCGCGGTCGAATTGCTGTCGCCCAGTGTCAGCGTGCTGTGGGCGGCGGTCGTACGAAGCGCCTGTACGAAATCGGCAGGGAGCGCGGAAGGCAAGGGATTGGGCCCGCCGCAATTGACGACCAGCCGCTGGGCGCCGTCGCTGACCTCGATTGCCAGCGTCGAGGCGCCCCCGGTCGGGTTCATCCGCGCGGGCGGCGGCGGTGCCGCGTCCATCACGAGGATCGTGCCGAGCGCGCTGAGCCGTTGATAACCCCATCCGCGCGCCTGCCGGAGCGGTCGGGCGCGCAGGCCGCATCCTTCGATCAACGCGGCCATGCGCGCCGGATCGCCAGGATTTCCGCCCTGCCAACTGGACAGAGCGCCATCGCCCATCGTGACGCCGTGGAGCGCGGCAAGCGCCGCGGCGGCGGCATTTTCCAGACCTTCGGGTAATTCCTGCTTGGCCGCGAAATAAGCGGCGCGGAGCAGGCCGAGCCGGTCGACCAGCAGATATTGCTCGTTGGGGCTTCGGCTCATCAGGCCGCCATCCTCAAACTGGGCAGTGGCAAGTGCCCGCATAAGCCCCGCCTCGGCGCGGGCAATCCGCGGCAAGCCGCCCTGCAGGACAAGAGCGGCGGAGACGACGCCAGCCCAGGCGGTAATGCGATCGAGACCAGGCGTCGCCTTGTCGGCGCTGACGTCGAGATGCCGGGCCCCGCGTGCCAGCGTATTGAGCACCGCAGAGCGATAGCCTTGGTCGCGGCTCGACAAGATGTAAGGCGCGTATGCGGTCCAGAAGAGAATCCGTTCTCCCCATAGAGCCGGTCGCCAGGCATCGTCGATCCGCGTTCCATGCGCGACCAACCATCGCCCAGTCAGTGCCTCGGCAACCTTGGCGCCGCGTTCGCGACCGGCCGATGCGGCAAGGTCGCGAAGCCAAGAAAAACCCTGAAGCGTTTCGGCGAGCGGCCCGAACGCGCCAAGCGCAGCAAAATCGAGTTCGGATAGCGCGACCATCTCGTCGCCGACGATGAACCGCCCCGCAAGCATGGCGTCGCCGCGCCCGCGGTCGCCAACGACATGATCGCGCGGAACGGCGGTCAGGCGAAGCGGCTTGCGGCCGGGCCCGACCAGACGCGAAAACAGCGATCCGCGCGCAAGTTTGCCGACGATGGCGCGTTGCCGTTCGGCGTTGCTGCTCATCCCGCTCCTCGCAGGGCGGCAATGTTGGCCGCATAGCCTTCGGGCCCGTCGCGGAAGACCGCTGTCCCGGCGACCAGTGCGTTGGCGCCGGCCGAAATGGCCTGGGGCGCGGTTACCGGGTCGATCCCACCATCGACTTCGATAATGACGTCAAGGCCACGCTTGGTGACCATGTTGGCGATCGAGTCGATCTTGCGGAGCTGGGAGCTGATGAATTTCTGTCCGCCGAAGCCCGGATTGACGCTCATCACCAGCACCAGGTCGACCTCGTCGATCAGATAGTCGAGCATCTTGGCGGGCGTCCCTGGGTTGAGCGAGACGCCGGCCTTCTTGCCGAGCGATTTGACATATTGGACGGTGCGGTGCGCGTGCGGCCCGGCCTCGGGATGAATCGTGATGATGTCGGCGCCGGCCTCGGCAAAGGCATCGAGGAAGGGATCGACCGGGCTGATCATCAGGTGCACGTCGAGCAGCTTGTCGGTGTGTGGGCGAAGCGCCTTCACCACCGCCGGCCCGATCGTGAGGTTGGGCACATAATGGCCGTCCATCACATCGACATGAATCCAGTCCGCGCCGGCGACATCGATGGCGCGCACTTCTTCGCCCAGTTTGGCGAAATCGGCGCTGAGAATGGACGGGCTGATGATCGTATGGGCCATGGGCCCGATTAGACCTCAATCGGCGCTGCGGACAAGGTGTGCCGTGAAGAACCCGTCCAATCCGCCGCTTTCTTCGAGCATTCCCGGTACGATTCGAAGCCAGCCCTCGCGGGTCGGGGCCAATCCGGAAATGCCAGGGTCGCTTGGCTCGATCCGGTAATTGGGGTGGCGCGACAGAAATGACGTCACCTGCTCCTCCCCTTCGGCCGGTTCCAAGCTGCAAGTCGCAAAGACCAGGCTTCCGCCAGGGCGGACAAACTTTGCCGCCTGGTTGAGCAGAGCGGTTTGAACGGCTGCGCCTTCAACAATGATCGTCGGCCGGGCCCGGTACAAGATTTCCGGATGACGACGGAACGTACCGGTCGACGAGCATGGCGCATCGACCAAGACCGCATCGAAATGATCGTCTGGGCGCCACTCAAGGGCATCGGCCTGGACGATCGTTGCGCTGAGGTTAGTCCGCGCCAAATTCTCTTTCAGTCGTGCCAGACGACTTTTCGCGCGGTCGAGCGCGGTCACATCATGGCCAGCGGCGGCAAGCTGCATGGTCTTACCGCCCGGTGCCGCGCAAAGATCTAGGACCCTTTGCGCCGATGACGGGATGAGCCGTGCAGGAAGGGAAGATGCCAGATCCTGCACCCACCACCCGCCGTCGGCGTAGCCCGGCAATGCGGCCACGTCCGCCGACGCGATCCTGCGGTGCAGCGGCGCAAGTGAAATGCCGTCGGGAAAGTCGTGCCAGACACCTTTGTTCGCAAAACTAAGGTCGAGCGGAGCGCGCTGGAGGATCGCTCGCCGCGCCGCGTGAACCGCATCCTGACCCCAGGCGCGCGCCCAGCGTTCCTCGACATCGGCGGGAAGGCTGGCCTCGTCGTTTTTCGGCAGGCCGCGCCGAAGCAAGGTTCCAAGTACGCCGTGGACCAGTCGGCGCGGGCCGCCGTCGACCAGCGGCAGGGCCGTCGCGACAACGGCATGGTCAGGCGTATCGAGACCGATCTTCTGTGCCAAAGCGAGCCGAAGGACGGCGCGCGCCTTGCTGTCGTCGGGAAGCCGCTGCCGTGTCGCCGAATCGATCAAATAGTCGAGATCGGGAAGCCGGCGCAGCGTTTCCCCCGCGATTGCGATGGCAAGGCCAAGGTCGGCCGGTGGCAATCGATGACCCTGTGACGCTGAATCGAGCGTCTGGGCACGCCGAAGAACGGCATCGAGAATGGAAAGCGCCGCTAGGCGCGCGGGATAACCGTCAGGGCTTGGCATGTTGCCCTTTAGACACCAATTGATCAGACATGAAACGGCCCAAACACATCCAGCCGCCCGACTATCTCAGCAAGTCGCCGCCTTTGCCCGCTCCCGCACCCGGCAAGCCGGAGGAGGAAGAGCGTAGTCCGACGCGCTATGGCGACTGGGAGAAAAAGGGAATCGCGATCGATTTCTAATGGGCTTCAGGACGCGTCGGGCGACTGAGCAAGTCCTCCAGCACCGAATCGATTCCCTTTTTCCCGCTCAGCAATTCGGCGACAGCCGCGACGATCGGCATGTCGATTCGCCGATTGCGGGCGAGTTGATCGAGTACCGGCGCCGTGTGTGCGCCTTCCGCAACCGTCCGGCGGTCGGTCATCAGGCTCGCAGCGTCCTTTCCTTCACCGATCGCCTTGCCCAGCGAGAAATTTCGGCTGCTGGTCGACGAGCAGGTCAGCACGAGGTCGCCAAGTCCCGATAGTCCCGCCAGGGTTTCACGCTGGGCACCCATGGCGAGACCGAAACGGGTCATCTCGGCAAAGCCGCGCGCGATCAATGCGGCGCGGGCATTCTGGCCAAGTCCGCATCCCTCGACGACACCGCAGGCGATGGCGAGGACGTTCTTGACGGCGCCGCCGACCTCGGCCCCGGCGACATCCTGCGTAAGGTACGTTCGGAAGGTCGGTAGCGAGATCCGTTCACGCAAGACCTCCCCGAGGTTGGCGTCGGCGCAAGCGAGGGTCACCGCCGTCGGCAGCCCGGCGGCAACTTCATGGGCAAAGGTGGGGCCGGAGAGGACCGCGACCGGCGATGACGGACACACTTCAATAGCGACCTCGTGAAGCATCTTGCCAGACCCTTCCTCGATCCCCTTCGAACACAGGATGAGCGGCATGTTCGGACATGGCGAACGCGACAGCACGGCGCGCATATGCTGTGCGGGCGTGACGACGAGCCACGCATCGGCTGTCGACAATTCAGAAAAATTGCTGGTCGCGCGGATTGCCGGCGACAGCTTCAAGCCCTTCAGATAGACCGGGTTTTCTTGGATCTTGTTGACCGCCGAAACGACGTCATCTTCCAGGGCCCACAGCAAGGTTTCGCGATCGCCGGTCGCCGCGACCTGGGCAAGTGCGGTTCCCCACGCACCGCCCCCGATGACGGCCAGCTTTTCGATTTTCATGCCTTGACCCCTGCTCCCCTGACTTTCTCGGCATCCGGATCAAGCGGCCAACGCGCCCGCGCCGGGGCGTCGAGCTCATCGATCATGTTGCGTTCGAATCGCTCTGCGCCGGCCCAGGCGATCATGGCCGCATTGTCGGTACAGAGCCAGCCGGGCGGTACGCTGAACACACGGCCCTGATCGTGCGCAAGCTGTTCCAATGCCGCGCGCAGTGCGCTGTTGGCAGCCACCCCGCCAGCAACAACCAGCGACGGTGCGTCGCTGACCTGCAGGGCGCGCGCGGTGCGGTCGATCATGCAGTCGATCACGGCCTTCTGGAAACTGGCGGCAATATCCTCATGGCGATGCGCGCCGGATTGGACCGCCCGCTGGACCGCGCTCTTGAGACCCGCGAACGAGAAATTGGAATCCGCGCTTCCAACCAAAGGGCGCGGTAACGGGACTGCGGTGCAATCTCCTTCCCGCGCCATTTGCTCGACCGCAGGACCTCCAGGATAGCCCAGACCTAACAGCTTGGCCGTCTTGTCAAATGCCTCGCCCGCCGCATCGTCGATGGTAGTCGCGAGACGACGATAATCGCCGACACCGCGCACTTCGAGCAACTGGCAATGGCCGCCGCTGGCGAGGAGAAGCAGATAAGGGAAATCCAATTGCCGGTCGACGAGCCGCGGACTGAGCGCATGACCTTCAAGATGATTTACCGCGATCAGCGGCTTGCCTGCCGACAGCGCCAATCCCTTCCCCGCCATCAAAGCGACCATTACCCCGCCGATCAGGCCCGGCCCGGCGGTCGCGGCAATCGCGTCGACTTCGCCGATAGCGAGATCGGCTTCGTGCAAAACCTGTCGAATCAATCCGGGCAGGATGTCGACATGCGCGCGAGCGGCGATTTCCGGAACGACGCCGCCGAACGGGCGATGTGCCTCGTTCTGGCCGACCACCGCTTGCGCCAGGATCTGACGATCGCTGTCGACCAGCGCAACCGCACTATCGTCACAGGAAGATTCGAGGCCGAGAATGATCGCCATGTTGTTCCCCTTTGCCTCAAGGGGCAGCGCTCGGCTAGTGCGGCAGCGATGAGCGAATTTCTGACCCTCGGCACGCGCGGTTCGCCGCTTGCGCTAGCCCAAGCCCATAGTGTCGCCGCCGCTCTGGAGCTGGCACACGGCTGGTCGCGCGGCACCGTTGCGATCAAGACCGTCAAGACGAGTGGCGACAGGATCCAGGATCGCCCATTGGCCGAGGTGGGCGGCAAGGCACTATGGACCAAGGAACTCGATCTCGCGCTGGCGGCGGGCGAAACCGACCTCAGTGTTCATTCGATGAAGGATGTTGAAAGCGAGCGGCCGGACGCCTTTATATTGGCTGCGATGATGGAGCGCGCCGATGTCCGCGACCGCCTGATCGGCGGCGGATCGATCGAGGATTTGCGGCAAGGAGCCCGGGTCGGCACATCCAGCCCGCGCCGGGCAGCGCAATTGCTCAGCCTTCGGCCCGATCTCGATATCCAGCCCATTCGGGGCAATGTCGAAACGCGTCTCAACAAGATCGCGATTGGCGATGCCGATGCAACCTTGCTTGCCGCGGCCGGGCTCGACCGTCTCGGGATCGAGGCGGGAAGTGCAATTCCTGTCGAAGTCATGCTCCCCGCGCCGGGCCAGGCGGCGATCGGAATCGAATGTCGCGTCGACGACGCGCGCGTCCGGGCCTTGATTGCGCCGATCAACCACCTGCCAACATGCGCGGCCGTCGCACTGGAGCGGGCATTTACGCGGCGCTTGGGCGGCAGTTGCCATTCCCCGGTCGCCGCCCACGCATTTGCGGAAGGAGAAGTTTTTCGCCTCCACGCCCAGCTGCTGAGCGAGGATGGGTCGGAGTCGGTTAGCGATTCGGCGCTGGTCGCGAGCGAGTCGGAGGCGATATTGCTTGCCGAAATGTTGCTGGAACGCGCTTCGCCTGCGATCCGCATGCTGTTTGAGGGTCAATGAAGCGCCTCGTCATCCTGCGTCCCGAGCCCGGCGCAAGTGAAAGCGTGGCGAAGGCCGCCGCTCATCATCTCGATGCAATTGCCGTTCCCCTGTTCGTCGTGCAGCCGATCGACTGGACGCTACCCGACCACGAGGCATGGGACGGAATCGTCGCAACCAGTGCCAACGCGTTTCGCCATGGAGGTGCAGGACTTCAGAAAATGACGTCACTGCCGGTTTATGCCGTGGGAGAGGCAACGGCGACCGCCGCACGCGTCGCTGGTTTTTCCATCGCCTCGATTGGCGATGGCGGGGCGGAGGAGCTTGCATCGCGCTTGCCCGACGGACGGTTGCTCCATCCGTGCGGGGCGCAGTTTCGTGCCATTCCCGGAACGACGCCGATCCCGGTCTATCGGTCGGTCGCAATCGATTTTCCCTTGGGCCTACCTGCGTTGGACGGCGCCGTCGTCGCTGTTCATAGCCCCCGCGCCGGTGCGCGCTTGGCCGAATTGGTTCACGAGCGTCGATCGATCACACTCGCAGCCATCAGCGATGCAGCCGCTGCGGTAGCGGCAACTGGCTGGGGCAGGGTTGCGGTCGCCGATCGGCCGCGCGACGATGCATTGCTGGCTCTCGCCCAGCGACTATGTCAAGAAGATCGGCGATGAGCGGCACATCGAGACAACACAACTGGACGGCAACCTTGGCATGGGGATTGCTGTTACTCGTGATCGGCGCGGGGATTGCGACCTGGGGCCTGTCGCGCTGGGAGGGCGCTGCGCGCTTCTTGGGCGTCGACCCCCCGGATCGTCCGGTCGGCCTGCGTCTCCAGCCCGGCCTTCCAGCGACGGTCGCGATTCCTAGCCAGCCCGACACCAACATTGATGCCCGAGTGTCGTCGCTGGAATCGCGCCTTCGCAATGTCGAGGGTGTGACGCAGCAGGCTGCGGGGTCGGTCGGACGCGCCGACGCCTTGCTGGTTGCCTTCGCCACCCGGCGCGCCGTGGATCGGGGGATGGCGCTGGGTTATCTTGAGCCGTTGCTGTCGCAGAAGTTCGGCGCGGCGCATCCACGTGCACTCGCAACCATCGTTACCGCTGCCCGCGAACCCGTGACGCTCGACAAGCTGACCAATGAATATCGCGCCCTTAAGCCGGCTTTGCGCAAGGGCCCGCCCGACGAGGGCATGTTGACGGCATTTCGAAGACAATTGGGGTCGCTGGTCACAATTCACCGCGCCGCCACGCCTTCGCCAATGATCGAAGCCCGATACGACCGCGCTCTTGAAAGCCTGCAACAAGGGAGCGTGGACGCTGCACTCGCGGAAACGATGCGCTTGCCCGGGGCTTCCAACGCGGCGGAATGGACAGCGCGTGCTCGCCGATACGTCGCCGCTCATCGCGCACTCGACGAAATTGAAAGCTCCGCGCTTCTTGCCGGTGGTCCCTAGCACTCCGGCGAACAACAGCTCGTCGCCGCGAGGGCCCGCTTCGCCGCGTCAAGCTTTCGTTCAACCCGCGCTTGGCATCATCTCCTCCCAAGGAAGTTGAGGGATTTGGGGTCATGACGTCACTTTTTGCTCGCTTGGCAGTTGCGCTGGGCGTTGCCGCGATACCGCTGGGTGCCAATCCGGTGCAGGCGCAGCGTACGCAACAAGCCCCGGCGGGTCTCGACACCCGGATCGATCAATACGCCCGCGCCTTCAACGGCAGCGTCGGGATCGCCGTCCGGTCGATCGACGATGGCTGGAAGGTGGGCTGGCAGGAAACGATGTTATGCCCGCAGCAGAGCGTCAGCAAATTCTGGGTCGCGTTGACCGCGATGGAGAAGGTCGACCAAGGCCGCCTGTCACTCGATGACCGGGTGACGTTGACCCGCGAGGACCTGACGCTTTTCCACCAACCTATTGCAGCGAAGATCCTCGGCCAGGGGAAGGCGACGACCAGCGTCGGCGAACTTCTGTTCGATGCCATCACCAAGAGCGACAATACCGCCAACGATCGACTGATGCGCGCGGCTGGCGGGCCAAGCGCAGTGCGCAGCTTCATCGCTCGCCACGACCTCGGCGCGATCCGCTTCTATAATGGCGAGCGGATGCTACAGTCGAAAATCGCGGGACTGATCTGGAGTCAGAATTACTCGATCGGCAACGCTTTCTACAAAGCGCGCGACGCGCTTCCGCTGCGCGTCAGGCAGGCCGCGTTCAACCAATATCTTGCCGACCCCTATGACGGCGCGGCGCCGGGCGCAATCGTCGATGCGCTCGCCAGGCTGAAACGCGGCGAGTTATTGTCTCCGGCGTCGACCGCAAAATTGCTGTCGATCATGGGAAACACCAGGACCGGCGCGAACCGCTTAAAGGGCGGAATGAAGGCGGGCTGGTCGCTGAGCCACAAGACGGGAACCGGCCAGATTCTCGGCGCGACCCAGGCGGGCTATAACGATATCGGCATCCTGACCGCCCCGGACGGAGCGAGCTATTCGGTTGCCGTCATGATCAAGAAGACCGCAACTCCGCTTCCCGTCCGGATGACGTTGATGAACAGTGTCGTGCGTGCCGTGATCGACGCCCATGAAACACGGCGCGGTGTCCCGACCCTTTGACCACTCTGCCGGCGATACCGCCGCCCGACTTCGGGCGGCACCAGCCGTTCAACGCGTTCCGTCGACCAGGTTGGACTTGTTCGTTTGCCGGGAATTCCTAGGTTTACATACCTGCGCGGCGCTGATCGAACGGATCGATGCTCGGCGGCGGCCGAGCGAAATCGCAGACGATATCGGCGTTGCTGATTTCCGAACCAGCGAGACCTGCGATCTTAATCCGTTGGCCCCGGAGGTCGCGATCGTTGAGGAGAAGCTGACGAACCTGCTCGGCATTCCCTTGGCGTTTGGCGAGCAATTGCAGGGCCAACGCTACGCCGCCGGACAAGAGTTCAAGCCGCACACGGACACGTTCGAGCCAGACGGTGCAGCCTTTTTCGAACATTGCGCAGACACCGGCAATCGCACGTGGACGGCAATGATCTACCTCAACGTCCCGCAAGAGGGCGGCGCAACCCGGTTCAAGCGGATCGGCAAGACGATCCAGCCTGAGATCGGCAAGTTGGTCGTCTGGAACAACCTTTTTCCTGACGGGCGCCCCAATCCAGACACGCTTCATCAAGGGATGAAGGTTCGCTGCGGGACGAAATACGTTATTACGAAATGGTATCGTGCCGCTAGATCGGGTTGAGGCAACAACGGCGCCGGTCGAGCGTTACGGAACGACAACAAAGCGAAGGATCGCGTGATGAGACTTGCACTCCTGGCCGGGATCGGCGCGACCCTTGCGGCCTGCAACACCGCGCCGCCGCCATTGGACGCGGCGCAAAATGCCGCCAACGGGCGCACCTGCTTCTGGGCCAACAATGTCAGCGGCTATCGCATGGGGCCAAACGGAACGGTGGTCGTGAACACCAATTCGCGCGATTATTACGAAATGACGACCCAGCCATATTGCGCTCAGAGGCTCGATTTCGAAAACCGCATGGCGCTTCGTTCGCGCGGCGGGAATTTTATCTGCTCGGGCGTCGATGCCGAGATTTACGTACCCGATTCGCTGGGGTCGACTTACTGCCCGGTTTATTCGGTGCGCAAACTGGCTGCGCCGGAAGTGGACGCCCTGAAGGCCCGGCGCTGATTAGAACGGACCTTGGCAACTTGACGGGCCGGGGTCGGGGACGATGCGAAGCGAAGCCAGCTTGATCGCGACCGGAGCCTCTGCACGCAGCGTCAGCCGCGAAAATGCGCGCGGCGACAGACACGCAAGCGGCACCCGAGCAACGCGGTAACCCTTGTCCACCGCGAGTTGCAGCGTCGATGCAAGATCGACCGTGCTGCAACCATCGCAACTGCCCGACAGCTTGACGGCACCTTGGGGTGCGCGGACAACAGCAAAGCGCATCTCGACGCTTCCCCGTGGGCCCGGGGGGTTTGCCCCCCCCAATGCAATGTGCAGGTCGGCTGGCGCTGTCCATTCGATCGTTCTTGCATCTTCTTGTGCAGCTAGGTCGAACGGCGTCAACTGAAGAGCTCCGCCCGGCGTCCGGCCGATCCAACGGGCGAGCGGCACCTCGCCGTTCGAATCGCGCGCCGTGACGCTGATCTCGGGACCGGATCCTCGGTCGAACAAGTTACGGACGATCGGTGCGCCGGCGACGACTGCGCAGGTTGGAGACAGGGCCGGAACCATTGGCGCACGTGCCAGGCTGCCCCCATAGCCAAACGGAAACAATGTTCGCGATCCCGCCGCACAATCCGACGGCCAGTCGAAGGGCAGGCGTCCCTTGAAGTCGAATCGGGGACGCCCGGCAGCATCGCCAACAACGAGATCGGCGACGCCTTCGCCTTCGCTGCCCGGCAGCCACGCAGCGACGAATGCGTCAGCCGCAGTGAGTTCGCGGTTCATCCAGAGCGGCCGGCCAGACAACAGGACAGCGACGGTTCGAATTCCCGCGGCGCGAAATTTCTTGAGCAACGTCAGTCCTTCTTCGTCGCCGAGGCGATGATCGAGCCGGTCACCCATGAATTCCGCATAAGGCGTTTCGCCGAACACCACGACGGCGACGTCAGGACGTTCGGCGAATTGCCCCTCGGGAGAGAAAGTGGCGGTGCCGCCAGCAGCGCGGGCAGCGGCAGAGATGCCGGCAAAGATCGACGTCGCGCCCGGGAAATCGGCGTTGGTCAGATCGCCGCCACCCTGCCACGTGACCGACCAGCCACCCGCTTGCGCCGCAATGCTGTCGGCAGCCTTGCCCGCGACAAGAATCCGTGACGATGCCTTGATTGGCAGCACGCCGTCATTCTTCAGGAGCACCAGCGATTCGCGAACCGCCTGCCGGGCAAGATCGCGGTGGGCGGCTGCACCGAGCACTTCCCATTTGCCAGCCAGCGATCGCACGGTCGGTCGCGGACGATCGAAGGTTCCGGCGCGCAACTTCATTGCGATGACGCGCGTTGCCGCCTCGTCGACCCGGCTGATCGGGATCGTGCCGTCGCGAACCTGAGCGACCAAAGTCGCGTGCAGCGCCTTCCATTCCTCGGGCACCATGTAGATGTCGAGCCCGGCGAGGAGCGCCTGCGGACAATTGGAGTTGGTGCAGCCAGGGATCTGACCATGGCCGTTCCAGTCGCCGACCACCACACCGCCAAAACCCATGCGATTACGTAGGAGGCCGGTGAGCAGGTCGCGATTGCCATGCATCTTGATCCCGTTGATGCTGGAGAATGAGGCCATCACGCTCTGCGCCTCCGCCGCGATCGAAGGAACGTATGGCGAGGCGTGGAGCGCTTCGAGTGCGACTGGCGAGCCGGTGGTGTCTCCCTGGTCCTTTCCGCCGGTGCCGCCATCGCCAAAGAAATGCTTGATCGTCGCGATGACGTGGCGATCGTCGAGGAACGCGGACGAGCCTTTTTGACCCTGCAGGCCTTCAACCATCGCCGCGCCAAGGGTGGCAACCAAGGCCGGATCTTGGCCATAGCTTTCATAGGCTCGGCCCCACCGGGTGTCGGTGGCAACGGCGATGGTCGGCGCGAACGTCCAGTCGATTCCGGTCACGGCAATTTCGGCGGCGGTCGCTTCGCCAATCCGACGGACCAGTGCCGGGTTACGCGCGGCGCCGAGTGCGACATTGTGCGGGAAGATCGTCGCGCCGGGGATGTTGTTATGACCGTGGACAGCGTCCGTCGCCCAAAGCACCGGGACAACGGGCTCTCCGTCGGCAAGCGGACGCGTCGACGCCGTCCACATCTGGTCGGCCAGTTTCAACCATTCCGGCGCGGGGGCCTTGTCATTATTGCCCGGGCCGCTGTTGCCGCCGTTGAGGATGGTGCCAAAGCGATAGGTCGCGACGTCCTCAGGCGTGATGGTCGAGATATCCGGCATCACCAGCTGAGAGATTTTATGTTCCAGAGACATGCGCGCGACGATCGCCGCCGCGCGTCCTTCGAAATCCAGCTTCTGGGTCTCGGTTTTAGCGTTCGAAAGCGGTTCGGCGGGAAGTGAAGCGCACCCCGCAAGGATCGTTGCAGAAACGACAAAGAGCCAACGTGCGATCACTTCTTCATCTCCGGATTCAATTGGTAGACGCGCACGTAATCGACCTCCATCCGAGCCGGGAAGACAGCAGGATCGATTCCCTTCTGACCACCCCACGTCCCGCCGACGGCGATGTTGAGGATCAGGTGCATCGGCTTGTCGAAAGGCCAGCGATCGCGGTCGCCGCGCACATTCTTGAGCATGAACTTCGGCTCGTCGTCGATGCCAGTGACGATGAACTTGTCTGTCCACAGCAATTGGTATCGATGGAAAGCGGTGCAGGCGTCGGCGACCTTGAACGACTTGGTCTGCTGGACGCCGCTGTCGTAATTAAATGCGCTGGTGATCAGCGTCTGGTGGATCACGGTCGGATCGAAACCGACATGTTCCATGATGTCGATTTCGCCGCCGTCCGGCCATTTCACGTCGGGATCCTCGGGCAGCATCCAGATCGCCGGCCATGTCCCACGCCCGCACGGGATTTTCGCGCGAATTTCATAGAAGCCGTAGGTCCAGCTGGCCTTGCCCTTAGTGAACAGCCGGGTCGACGTGTAGCGCTGCCCGCCGAAGTCGGCAAAGCTCGTCTTCTCGAGCTTCTCGCTACGTGCCTCGATGATCAGGCGGCCGTCTTCGACCCGTGCGTTTTCGGGTCGTCCGGCGGCGTAATATTGCTTTTCCTGATTGTACCAGCCCTGCGCGTTTCGGTGGGTATCATACGCCCATTTTGCGGTATCGATGGTCCTCCCGTTAAACTCGTCGGCGAACACCTTGGTGTAGCCGGGCGGAGCGCGGTCGGGCTCGACCGAGGTTTGCGGGATGGCCGGCGTCGCAACGAGCGAGGCCGTCAGCAGGAATGGCGCAAAACGGGGCATGGTTCTTCTCCACCATGAACCGCCGGCGCAGGGATAGAGGATCGCGCCGGCGGATCGAGGTTCAACGCTTACATCTTGATGCGGATGCGCGCGCCGTACGTCCGTGGACGAGTGAAGAAGCGGGTGTTGTCGAATTGCGTGATGATGATCGCCGATTCATGAACGGCATCGGTTAGGTTGTTGATGAACCCTTCAATCCGCAACTTGCCGTCGCGGCCGTGGCTATACCCGGCGCCCACATCGAACGTCCAATAACCGTCGACCTTGTCGTCGAGACGCCGCTCGACCGTCTCCGGCGAATAATCCTCACCGTTGAAGATCGTCATGTACGAGCTGGAGCGATAGCCGGCCGAGAGGACGTAATCGAACTTACCCGATCCAACGTCGATGGTCTGCGCTAGGCTGGCGTTCATCTGGAAGCGCGGGGTGCGCGGAAGGCGCTTGCCGTTGATCGAACGGAAGATCGCGTTCGCCGGGTCCACGTCCGCTTGGTAACGGAAATCCTGGATCGGATTGGCCTTCACGATCTTTGCTTCCAACCAAAGCAGATTGTAGTTCAGATTGATGTTGTACGGCAGGTCAAACCCGCCCTCGATGTTCGCGCCGTAAATCTTCGAGTTCGCCGCATTGTAGCTGTACGATACCACCAGCGATCCGCTGGTGTTTGGTGGAAGCGTACCCTCCGGGACCCCTGACAGATCGATTGCCTGTGCGACCGACAGCAAGGAGGTCAAAACCTGATCCTTGTAATCGTTGTAGAATAGCGAACCATTCAACCGCGTGCGCATTCCGCCGAGATAGAAGACATTCTTCGAACCGAGTTCGTAGAGCGTCACCTTTTCCGGCTTGTAGGTCGGCGCAACGCCGAGATCGCCGAGGTTGTCGTTGAAGCCGCCCGACTTGTGGCCGGTCGCGACCAAACCGTAAATCAGGTTGTCGTCGGTGATGTCATATTCGCCGCGCAGACGCCAATCGAGAAACTTCTGGTGCATTTTCCCCGACTGACGGAAAATTTGCCCCTGAAAGGGAACGCCATACGTGAATTGGCCCGACCCTTCGAACCCGTCACAGGTGAAATAATCCCCCGTGATCGTGTCTTGGCAGGTTGGGTTGGCGCCCGGGACATAGCCGAACGGACCGTTCGCGAAAATGTCATCGACATTGTCACGGATGCCGAACTGGCTCACGCCGTCGAAGTAGAAATTCACGACTTCGGCGTCGGAAACGATTCCGTCGCCGTTCGTATCGGGATTGAAGATCGTCCGATCCTTGATCGCGAACTCGAACCCTTCCGTGCCGACCCGGACACCGCCGCAACATGAGAAATTGCCGTCGCCGAGCGCGAACGCATAACGCGCAGCGACGCCTTCGCGCGACTTGCGATCATCCGTGTAACGAAGACCAGCGGTGACGCGCGCCTTGGGCGTGACCGAATAGGTCGCGTCTCCATAAATGCCGTAGCTCTCCGCATCGACGTCAGGCATGTTGAATTCGATGCCCTGGAAAAACAGGCCGCGGTCCCCGGTGGCGCCCAGGAACGCATACTGGTCTTCGCGGAAATACATTCCGCCCAAGCTCCAGATCAGCGGACCCTTATCGTTATGGAGGCGCAATTCGTGGAAGTGTGACTTGCTGTCATTATACGACTGGAATCGCGACCAATTATCGAGTTCTTCGGTCAACGTTCCGGGAAGTTCGCCAAGCCCTTCGAGGATGCCCGGATAATAAGGACCAATGGGCGTCGCCGCCTTGTAGTCCGAAGTGACGTGGCGGAAGCTGCCGGTGTAATCTACCTTGAACGGGCCGGCGTCATACGTGACCTCGGCACGAATGCCTGCATGCTTGATGTCGAGGTCCGGCGTGAACGCGCGTGCAACAACGGCACGCGGGTCCTTGATGTCATTCGGGTCGATCCCGTTGCCAAGCGGATTGGCGTAATTAGTACCCGTCCAGCCAGTGCCGGTTTCGTGCATGTAGTCGGCGGAAAGCAGGAACCGCCAGCGATCGCTGGGCTCCCAAAGGATTTGGGCGCGGCCGGCGATATTGTCTTCGGCTTCGGCGACGTCGATGTCACGAACCGGACCGGCATTCTTGTAATAGCTGTCGTGGCTCAGCCCCATGCCAGACAGGCGGATCGCCGCCGTCTGGCCGAGCGGAATGTTGAGCATCCCGCGAACGACCTTCTGGTTGTAGTTGCCGTATTCGCCTTCAAGCTCGGCATCCCAGACTCCCAGGCCCGGCTTCCACGTAATGACGTTGACCGACCCGGCGGTGGCGTTGCGCCCACGCAGGGTGCCTTGCGGGCCGACGTTCACTTCGACGCGCTGGATGTCGAAGAAGGCGGAGCCGATGCCCGACGGACGAGGCAGATAGACGCCGTCCCAATGGGTCGCGGCGGCGGGATCGCCAAGTTCGGTGTTGTTGCTCGAGCCGATGCCGCGAATCCAGACTTCGCGGTTCGCGCCATTATTGGCGACGGTCAGGCCGGGCAGGACATCGTTGAGGTCCGAGATATTCTGGATACCACGCTTCTTGAGCGCATCCCCCGAGAAGGTTGCCGCGGTCCCGGCGTAATCCTGAAGCGATTGTTCGCGGCGATCGGCGGTGATGACAATGGCATCGTCATCGTTCGCGTCCGTCGTCGGCTCGGCGGCCGTTTCGACGGCAGGCTGATCGTCATCGCTTGGCGACGCCGTGACGGTAGGATCGACCTGTGCGTGGACTGGCGCTGCGAGCGCAGCGAACGAAACGCCCAATACGAGCATGCTACGGAATTTTGCCATTCATGGCCCCTCTCGAAATAATGGTCGATATTTCGACTCGATCATGAAACTATCATAATTGTGAACGTTCACAACAGGAAAGTGAGCGTTCACAATGCGGGTTCGTTTTTGGCCGTTTGTGGGCTACAGACGGCTCGCTATGGGGGATACTTTGAAGCCTTGCTCGATTACCATCGAGGATGTCGCAACGTCAGCGGGCGTCTCGCGCCAAACAGTTTCGCGCGTCATCAATTGCCGACCCAACGTCAAGGAATCCGTGCGCGAACGCGTCCAGCGAGCGATTGACGAACTGGGATATGTTCCAAATCTCAGCGCGCGCAGGATGGGCGGGGCACGGTCGTATCTCATCCTTGCCGTCAATGATCGGCAGCGCACCCTCGAGAATTGGCAGGCAGGGCGCGGCAACGACTGGGTCGACCAGATGCTGTACGGCGGAATGACCGAATGCGAACGCAACGGTTACCACCTCGTCTTCGAACTGATCGATACCGATCCGGTCAAGGCCGAGGGAGAGCTGGCGGCGGTGATCGCCGCGCTTCGACCGGACGGCGTCATCCTGACCCCGCCCCATTGCGATAATCCAGGGCTCACCGGGCTGCTTGAAAAGCAGCGCATAGCCTGCGCGCGTGTCGGGCATCAGAGCGGCGAAAAGTGCGTGGATGTGTTCATGGACGAAGAAGGTGCGGCGAAGCGCGCCACAGCGCACCTGATCGACTTAGGCCACCGCAAGATTGCATTCGTCGCGGGCGCCCCGAATTACGGAAATTCGGCGCGGCGCATCGCCGGCTTCCGTGCTGCCTTGGCGCAGGCCGGGCTACGAGAAGAATCGGGCATTGTCGGCAACGGCGATTTCAATTTCGCCCCGGCCGCGACGGCCATCGACCAGATGCTGGCGTCGTCCAATCCACCGACAGCAATCATTGCCGACAATGACGAGATGGCATTTGCGGCGCTTCATGTCGCGAGCAAGCGCGGCCTGCGTGTGCCCGACGACCTGTCGGTCATCAGTTTCGAAGACACGCCGGGTGTTCGATTCAGCGTCCCCCCGCTCACCGCGATTCGTCAGCCCACCGCAGCGATGATTGCCAAGGCGTGCGAGCAATTGATTGCGACGAGCAGCGGCAAGGACGGCACCGGGCGGTTCGAGCTGCCCTTCGATCTGATCGAACGGGCGAGCACGGCACGGCGGCTGGCGTGATCGAACAGGCGCCGGGCGGCAGTACGCCGGGAGAACGCCTCTATTCGCTTTCTTTCCTTGGCGCGCATCTCGCGTTCATGCCGGTGTTCGCGCTGCTCTTGCCGCGCCGAATCGCCGCAATCGCACCAGGGCAGGCCATCGAAACGCTAAGCGCTCTGCTTCTGATCGGCGGGATCGTTGCCAGCGTCGCCCATATCGCCGCCGGACGGTGGAGCGATCGCTGGCTTGTCAGGCACGGCAACAGGCGCGGACTGATCGCCGTGGGTTTGGCCGCCTTATGCGCAGCGCAATTCGGCCTTGCGATGGCACAGACCTGGGCGGCGCTGATCATTGCGATCGTCCTGTTCCAGCTTGCGCTCAACCTGATGTTTGCGCCGCTTGGCGCGCTGCTCGCCGATCATGTCGCTGACGCGCGCAAGGGTCGTGTCGCGGGGCTGCTCAATGCTGCGCTTCCGCTTTCGAGCATCGGGACGGCGGCTGCGGCCTTTCTGTTCCCAAGCGATGGACCAGGCGGCTTCCTGTTGGTTGCACTCGCCAGTGCGCTGGCCGTCCTTCCGCTCCTGATCGCCTGGCCATTCGGATCGCTTGCTCCGCTCGACGATCCAAATCGCGCACCATCAATGGCGCCGACAAAGGATGCGCGGCGGGATTATGTGAAAATCTGGTTCGCGCGGCTCTTGATCCAGCTCGGCGCCGCTTTCGTCATCAACTATTTCTACCTTTATCTCGTCAATCTGGGCGGCGACAGCCTACAGGCGTCGCAGAGGATCGGCAGCATCGCCATCGTCGCCACCGCGGCGTCGTTCGCAAGCGCGATCTGTGCCGGATTATGGTCGGACCGAGCTGGTCGGCGCAAACCGCCGCTGATATCGGCCGCCCTGGCAGCGACTGGCGGGCTCTTGATCCTTGCACTCGAGCCGTCGTCGGCGATGGTCCTTGTTGCCTACGTCCTGTTCCAGGTCGGCCTGACCGCATTCCTGTCTGTCGATTCGGCGCTGGTTGCGCAATTGCTGTCGAACAGCCGGCGGCGCGGTGAATTGCTGGGACTGATGAACCTGACCAACACCCTGCCGGCGATCATCGTGCCGGCCCTTGCGATGCGCGCAGCTAGCGGAGCGGCCCCGCTCAACTGGCCATTGGCCTTCGTGATGGCAGCAGCGCTCGCTTTAGGCGCGCTCGCGCTTGTCTCGCGAATCCGCTCAATTGCATGACACAGCGCCGTGCCCGAAAAGGGGCGGCGATGACCTGGAGAAGAATGGAGCGGGCGAAGGGATTCGAACCCTCGACCCCAACCTTGGCAAGGTTGTGCTCTACCCCTGAGCTACGCCCGCTCTATGGCGGAGCCGATCATCCTGACCGGCTCGGGTGGGCGGGCATCTAGCTGCCTCTTTGCAAAGGCGCAAGCCCCGCCTTGCCGCTTCCGGTGCGGCAGCCCATATCAACCTCCTGACAAGGAGGAATCGTGGCAACCCTGGGACTGAGCGAAGCGGAAAAAGCAGCAGCCGAGCGGCTGGAGAAGATGGTCGTCGCACCGTCGATGGAAAAACTGATCGTCTTGCAGTTCACCGCGATCTGGTGCGGACCGTGCAAGCAACTGACTCCAATTCTCGATAAGATCGCGGCCGATTTCGCCGACAAGGGTGTCGCGCTGGTCCGGATCGACGTCGACGAGGACAAGTTGATTGCCGCTCAATTCCGAATCCAGTCGGTGCCAACAGTCTATGCGGTGTTCCAGGGCCAGCCGGTTGCCGACCTGACCAATTACCGCACCGAGGGTCAGCTCAAGACCGCGCTCGACCAATTGGTCGCACAATTGCCGATCAAGAGCGAGGCGCAGTCCCTGCAGGCCGAAATCGCGCCGCTATTGGCGATGGCAGAGGAGGTATTGGCGGAAGGCGATGCCACGCGTGCCGTCGGAATGCTCTCTCAGATCTGCGAAATGGCGCCAGGCGACCCCGAGGTCATCGGTACACTTGCCCGCGCTTATATCGCCGCCGGAGAGGTTGAAGCCGCCCGCACCTTGCTGGGCACGCAGGGCGACAATTCGGCCAAGCATCCCGCGATCGGTCGCGCAATGGCCGCGCTCGACTTGGCATCGGCACCAGCCGCCGACACCGCCGCGGACGAGGCGCGTCTCGCCGGCAACCCCGACGATCACGAGGCGCGATTCGCAATCGCCAATGCGGCGATGGCCAGCGGTGACCGGGATCGTGCGGCCGACGAACTGCTGGAAATCGTTTCCCGCGATTCCGCATGGAACGACGGAGCAGCGCGCGCGCGATTACTCCAAATTCTGGAAGCGGTCGGGTTCGAGGACCCATGGGGACGCGGGATTCGCCGTCGCCTGTCGGCGCTGTTGTTTACATGATGGGTGCCAAGCCAGCACGCGTGCCGCTGTTTCCGCTACCCGGCGCGATCCTGTTTCCGCGCGCTCATTTGCCGCTGCACATCTTCGAGGATCGCTACAAGGCCATGATCGCGGATGCGATGGCCGGATCTGGCCGAATCGCGATGATCCAACCGATGGAGGAAGGCGATCCGAACGGCCTTTACCGGGTCGGCTGCGTCGGCGAACTGGTCGGCGTCGAGGAGTTGGAGGAAGGTCGCTTCAACATCATGTTGCTGGGATCGAAGCGGTTCCGGCTGATTGCCGAGGTTGATGGCGGAACGCCCTATCGGCAGGCCGACATCGACCTTGCCGCGTTCAACGACGACGACCCGCCGCCGCTGGCCAGCATCCAGCGCGCCGAGATCGAGCGCGAGGCCCGCAAGTTCGGCGATTCACTAGGCCTTGCCGTCGATTGGGACGCAGTTGAGCGACTGGACGACGAGATGCTGGTCAATGCCATAGCCCAGGTCGCACCGTTCGATCAGGGCGCTAAGCAGGCGCTGCTCGAGGCCGAATCGCTCCATGAGCGCGCCGATCTGGTCGTTCAGTTGATGCAATTCCAGCGGTTGGCGCCCGGCGGCGCGGACATGGCGCAAACCCGACAGTGAGCGACCTGAGCGGCCTGTGGTCGGGCAGTTATGTCTATCCCGGTGAGCTCAACCCGGTCCCGTTCAATGTCGAGCTCCGCGATCATGACGGCCGATTGAGCGGCGAAGTCAGCGAGCCGGCACCGCCTTACATGGCAGCCGGCGAAGCGCACGCAATCCTGACAGGCGGACGAACCGGAAGCAGAGTCAGTTTCACCAAAGTCTACGATTCGCTTGAGCATTTCCTCGACCCGGTCACCTACGTGGGGACGCTGGAAGACGAGGAATGCGAGATCGCCGGGATCTGGTCGATCAGTCCCGGGTTCAGCGGCGGATTCGTGATGACCCGCCCGAAAAACGAACAAGCCAGAAAAGAAATCAGGGAATCGGTCGAGATCGATCGCTGATCAGATCGGCAAACCCCGCAGCAACAATGGCAGATCTCCGGTGGTGCCGCGGGCTTCGGCGGCAAGACGGTCGCGCAACGGACCGATCCGGCCGGTAACAGCCATTCCGGCGCGGCGCATCAGGGAAGGCAATTTGCCCGGCACGCCGTAAAGTCTGGTCAGTCCATCGGTGGCCATCGCCACCATCAGCGTGTCGAGGCTGCGCCAGCGCTGGTAACGATCGAGCAATTGACGGTCGCCCAAATCGAGACCGAGGCGCGCGCCTTCGACCAGCACTTGGGCAAGAGCGGCAACATCGCGATAGCCGACGTTCACACCCTGTCCGGCAATCGGGTGCATCGCGTGCGCCGCATCGCCGACCAGGACGAGCCGCTGATCGGTGATCCGCGCCGCATTGTGAAAGCCGAGAGGGTAGGAAGTTCGAGGCGTAAGCATGCGGACTGCGCCCAGGAAACCGCCCATCGCCGCTTGCGCTTCGGCGGCAAACTGATCGTCAGACAGTGCCAGGAAGCCCGCCGCATCCTCGCGCTTGACCGACCAGACAATCGCAGAACGATGCGCGCCATCCTGATCGAGCATCGGCAGCAATGCAAACGGCCCACCCGGATAGAAGATTTCCCATGCAACATGATCGTGGGGGCGATCGTGGCTGAGCGTTCCGACAATTGCGGTGTGATCGTACTTCCAGCGCGTCGTCCGGATCCCGGCAGCCTCGCGGGTCGGCGAATTGCGGCCTTCCGCAGCGACCAGCAGATGCGCGCGAATCACAGCGCCGTCGTCTAAGGCGACCGTTACGCCATGGTCACCGCGATCGACGTTGATGGGCTTGCGCCCCCAGCGCAGGTCTATCGACTTGCCTGCCTCGGCGCGGCCAAGCAGCGCAGCGCGCAGATGCTGGTTTTCATGCATCCAGCCGAGCGGTTCGTCGTCACCCTCGGGCGGATCGAAGGCCATACCGCCGGGCTTTAGGCCATCTGCGACGCGAATCGTACGGATCGGACAGCCCTCGACGGGCAGGTGTTCGCTGACTCCGATGGTGTCGAACATCCGCCGCGACGATGACGATACAGCACTGGTCCGGCCATCGAATTTCGCTTTTTTCCAGCTTGCCGGATCGACCGGATCGATGACGATTGACGAAAGTCCGGCGGAATCCAATGCAGCGGCGAGGGCCAATCCGACCAATCCGCCACCCAGGATAATGAGGTCGCTGCGATCCATTTGATGGCTGTTAGCCGGTCGTGATTGGCTTGGCGAGCGCTTGACCTCGGACTCCGCCAAAGCGCATGGTGAAGAACGAGCTTAACCCTGGGGGAAGACACATGGCCACCGCTGCCGAGCGGGCCCGAAAACGCGATCCAGGACCGGACTGGAAACAGACGCTGCGTGATTCGCTGCGGCTGTTCGGTATGCGCGTAATGGGTGCAGTGATGACCGGGGGAAGCATTGCGCTCGCGCTTGCGCTGGCGACCCATGATCCGGTCGACCCAAGCTTCTCGACCGCTGCTGGCGGGCCGCCGGCGAATTGGGTCGGCAGCTTTGGAGGTTATTCGAGCGACCTTTTGCTCATGCTGTTCGGCCTTGCTTCGGTGCTGGTCTTGCCGGTGCTCGGGATCGCGGGTGTTCGGATGATGCGGGGCGAGGGCCCAGGGCGGCTCGGCCGCGCCTTGCTCGTCTCGATGCTCGGCATGGTATTGGTTGGCATTGCCGCTGGTATGATGTCAGGCTCTGCTGTTTCGGGACTTCCGGCCGGTTGGGGCGGCGTGCTTGGCCTTGGCGGCGCAAAGCTCGTCGATTCACTCATTTCGCTGATCGGTAACGAAGGTATCGAAGGTCCCTTGCGGATCGCGACTCTTTCGATTGTCGGCCTTGCCGGACTAGTCGTCGCTTATCTCTCGCTCGCGCTTCGGCCCGAAGAACGCGGGTGGATGAGCGGCCTGTTTGCGCGTAATTCCGACAAGATCGTCAAGCCGAAACGCCGGACGGTCGCCGAGCGCAACGATCCTGATTCTACCGCTCCGCCGCGCGCGCGACCGACTGTCTCGGTCAGCCCGCCGACCTCCGCCATCGCGCCTGCAGCAAAGGCACCGCCGCGCAAGGGCAAGCTGGCTGCAGCAGCCCAGCCCGGTCTCGCGCTGGGCGACAATTTTCAGCTACCGCCACTCGAACTGCTGACGCCGCCACCGCCGGGCGACAAGAAGCAGGTCGATCGCGCCGGACTGGAACGCAACGCGCGACTGCTCGAAAGCGTGCTCGAGGATTTCCACGTCCGCGGCGACATCGTCGAGGTTCGTCCCGGACCGGTGGTGACAATGTACGAACTGGAACCGGCAAGCGGGATCAAGGCCAGCCGGGTTATCCAGCTGGCCGACGACATCGCCCGCAACATGAGCGCGCTGTCCGCCCGCGTTGCGACCATTCCGGGCCGAAGCGTCATCGGCATCGAATTGCCCAATCCCAAGCGCGAGATGGTCTCGCTGAGCGAACTGGTGGGAAGCCAGGCATTCGAGGACCAGGCGATGAGCCTGCCGCTGATCCTGGGCAAGAATATCTCGGGCGATCCGGTCATCGCCGATCTCGCCCCGATGCCGCACCTGCTGGTGGCTGGCACCACCGGGTCGGGGAAGTCGGTTGGCCTCAACTGCATGATCCTGTCGCTGCTTTACCGCATGGGGCCGGATGAATGCCGGATGATCATGATCGATCCCAAGATGCTGGAACTGAGCATCTACGACGACATCCCACACCTGCTGTCGCCCGTTGTGACCGAACCTGGCAAGGCGATCCGCGCACTGAAATGGACGGTCGAGCAGATGGAGGAGCGGTATCGGATGATGGCGAGCCTCGGCGTCCGCCAATTGTCCAGCTTCAATCAAAAAGTCCGCGACGCCAAGGCCAAGGGATCGACGCTCGGTCGCAAGGTCCAGACCGGATATGATGCCGACACGGGCCAGCCGATCTACGAAACCGAAGAGCTGGAATATGAGGTGCTGCCGCAGATCGTCGTGATCGTCGACGAACTGGCCGACTTGATGATGACCGCCGGCAAGGAAGTCGAATTCCTGATCCAGCGACTGGCACAAAAGGCGCGGGCTGCGGGCATCCACCTGATCATGGCGACCCAGCGCCCGTCGGTCGACGTGATCACCGGCGTCATCAAAGCGAACTTGCCAACCCGAATCAGCTTTCAGGTCACCAGCAAGATCGATTCGCGGACCATCCTTGGCGAACAGGGCGCCGAGCAACTACTTGGTAAGGGCGACATGCTCTACATGCCGGGCGGCAAGCAGATCCTGCGCGTCCACGGCCCGTTCGTCAGCGATGAGGAAGTGCGGCTGGTCGCCGAACATTGGCGCAAGCAAGGTGTGCCGGACTATAATCAGGCGGTCACTGAGGAGCCCGAAGACGGCGGCTATGTCCTCGACGGTTCGCCAGTCGGTGAAGACGATCCGGAAACGCAGCTATTCCGCAAGGCGGTGCAGATCGTTGCCGAAAGCCAGAAGGCATCGACTAGCTACATCCAGCGCCAATTGCGGATCGGCTACAATAGCGCCGCACGCCTTATCGAGCGAATGGAGAAAGAAGGATTGGTCGGCGCCCCCGACCATGTTGGACGCCGCGACGTGCTAATCGACACCGAGGGTCACCCGATTTGATGGCGGCCTAGGCTGAACGTGGCGGAACCAGCAGGTTCAGGGCGCATTCAATGCCCGACCGCCATTCATGGCGCCAAGATTTTCCAGGAGTTTCTATAATGTCCTTTACCCCGACCATTTACCGTGCGCTTGCGCCGGTTGCAGCGATCACGATGCTTGCGGTCCCCGCGGCCGCACAGACCAACCGCGACATCGCCAGGGTCGAAGCGCATTTGAACGCCGCACAGTCGATGACCGCGGACTTCGTGCAGAGCGATGCCAAAGGTCGATCAATCAAGGGCACTTTGCAGCTCAAGCGCCCCGGCCGTATTCGTTTCGAATATGCCAAGAGCGCCAACATGTTGCTGGTTGCCAACGGCAAGACGCTGACCTTCGTCGATTATGAGGTGGGACAGAAGTCGAGCTGGGCAATCGGCAAGTCCCCGCTGTCTGTTCTGCTGTCGGGCAATGCCGATATCAGCCGGATCGCGCGGATCATCCCTACCAAGGACAGTCGCATCCTAGTCGTACGCGCCCGCGATTCGCGTCGGCCGGAATTCGGCACAATGATCCTCGGCTTCATCCGGTCGCCTTCGGCTCCAGGTGGCTTGCTACTGCAGGGCTGGACCGCAATCGATGCGCAAAACAAGCGCACCAAGGTGTCGCTTTCCAACCAGCGCTATAACGTCGCGGTCGCCGAAAGCGCCTTTACATACGACGAACCGAAAAAGCGTTAGATCATAACGGGTAGCAATCGAAAACTGTTCATCATCGGGACAGGGATTGCGGTGTATTCGATCCCTGATCGCAGCAATTGGCTAGGGGTTTCCCCCTGTTACCCTTGCCGCCGCGGTCGCCTTGCGTGACGAACGCCAGGTTGGCCCTCGCTCCAATGCCCCCGGAGCGGGGGCCTTTTATCAAAAGGCCCCTTGCTTCGATGCAAGACTCCCCCCTCGCCTTCGCTTTCCCCATTGGCTAAGCGAACGAGCGTGACCAAGATCAAGATCGCCAGCTGGAACATTAACTCGGTGCGCGCGCGCGCCGGGATCGTCGAACGCTTCCTTCGCGAAGAACAGCCCGATGTGCTGTGCCTTCAGGAAACTAAGGCGGAAGATAAGGTTTTCCCGGCCGATCTCTTCCAGCGCCTCGGCTACACGCATCGCAAGCTGAACGGACAAAAGATGCATCACGGCGTCGCAATCCTGTCCAAACTGCCACTGCACGACGAAGGCCGCCACGACTGGCAGGACAATGGCGAAGCCCGTCACGTCGGTGCCCGTCTGGATTGCGGCATTCGCATTGAGAACGTCTATGTGCCGGCCGGTGGCGACGTTCCCGAGCGCGAGATCAATCCGAAATTCGGACAGAAGCTCGATTTCGTCGAGCGCATGACTCGCTGGTCCGAAAATCTGGCCGAACCGACATTGATCATGGGTGACTTTAATATCGCACCGTTGGAAAGCGATGTGTGGAGCCACAAGGCCTTGGTCGGCGTCGTGAGCCACACCCCGATCGAGGTCGACGCGCTCAACCGCTTGCAGGCGAGCCATGACTGGGTCGATCTTGGCCGCAAATTCATTCCGGCACCCGCGCGTAACTTCACGTGGTGGAGCTATCGCTCACCCGATTTCACGAAGAACGACCGTGGCCGTCGACTCGACCATATGTGGGCGAGTCCTTCGCTTGCCCCGCAAGCAGTTGCGCACACGGTACATGAACCCTGCCGGAGCTGGGAACGACCTAGCGATCACGTCCCGTTGGTCGTGGAGCTCGACGTTTGAACTCAACCTCGCTTGGCCCGGCGCTTGCCGCATTGGCCGGCGGGCGAGCGGTTCGGATCGGCGAGCTTACCGTCGCGTCGATCGAAACGACCAGTGACGCAGCTCTTGCGGAACTCGAAGCTGCCGGTCGGGCTGGCCTGATCATCAGTCATGAACGTGCCGCGGCGCTCGGCCTTGGCAATCGGCTGGAGGCCGCCAGCGGCGATCCGGTGGCGATCGGTCGCGAACCTTGGTTGGACGCAGCCGCCATCCGCTCGTTCGTGGATCCAGCGCTGGACTTTGCACGGGTCGCGGTCGGTCCATTAAGGCCGTTGGCGGTGGACAATCCGGTCGATGCGCGGGCCGCGCTGAAATTGGCGCGCATGGCGGGAGTCATGCCGGCATTATGGGTGCTACCGGACACGCCTGACGCCATCGCGCTTTTTGCCGACGACATCGACGCAAAGATCGACGCCGTGATCGTGGCGCGCGCGCGCTTACCGATCGACGGGATCGGGGTCGCACAAATCTTGGTGTTTCGGGAAAAGCCGTCGGGCGACGAGCATGTCGCACTTTTGCTTGGCGAGTGGGGCGACCAGCCGCCATTGGTCCGCTTGCACAGCGAGTGTCTGACCGGTGACGTTTTCGCGAGCCTGAAATGCGATTGCGGTCCCCAATTGCACGCAGCGCTCTCGCTGATTTCAGAGGCCGGCGGTATCCTGCTCTATCTTCGGCAGGAAGGACGCGGGATCGGATTGGCCAACAAGATTCGGGCTTACGCGCTGCAGGATCGCGGGCTGGACACAGTCGAGGCCAATCGCCGCCTGGGCTTTGCCGACGACGCCCGGGATTATGGCGCGGCTGCTGCCATGTTGCGGGCGCTGAAGGTCGACAACATTCGCTTGCTGACCAACAATCCGGCCAAGGTGGCCGGGCTGGAAGCAGCGGGTGTTCGGGTGGCGGAGCGCATCGCCCACCATCTCCCGACCAATCCGCATAACGAGGATTATTTGGCGACGAAGAAGGCAAGAAGCGGCCACCTCGACTAGTCTTCGAACAGCGCGGTTCCGACGCGGACGTGGTTAGCGCCAAGCATGACGGCGGTTTCGACATCGGCGCTCATGCCCATGCTGAGGCCGGACAGATTGTGCTGTGCCGCCAGTTTGGCGAGCAAGGCAAAATACGGCCCCGGCTGGGGACCGGCTGGCGGAATTGCCATCAGTCCCGCTAGCGGCAGGGGCGTTGCCCGAACGCGATCAAGAAAGTCGGAAAGGTCCGCAACCTGCACGCCGCCTTTCTGCTCCTCTGCACCGATATTGACTTGGACGAAGCAATCCGGTGTCCGCCCAGCCTTCGCGGCGGCGGCCACGAGCGCATCGAGCAGGCTGGTTCGGTCAAGCGAATGGATCGCTTCGAAGAGGGCGACCGCATCGTCCGCCTTGTTTGATTGAAGCCGCCCGATCATGTGCAGACGCACATCAGGGAAACGGGACTTTAGGTCAGGCCATTTCTCCTGAGCCTCCTGCACCCTGCTCTCGCCAAAATCGCGCTGCCCGGCCGCGATCAATTCTTCGATTTGTGAAACGCTGCGGGTCTTGCTGACCGCGATCAAAGCGACGTCCGAAGGCTTGCGCTGTGCGTTTCGCGCACCGCGGGCGATCAGGTCAAGGATGGCGGAACGGCGCTCAGCGGCAATCATGGCCGCCCTATAAGCGGCGAAACCCATTCGGCAAACGTCTGGATTAGAACTTGAAGGCAGTCCCGAGGTAGACAGCTTGGCTGTCGCGGCGGTCGTCCTTGAGGGTCGCATCACGATCGCGCTCGACGCGATAACGGACACCGCCGGTCACCGCGATGCGACGCGACAGCGAATAAGCACCGCCGACATCGAGATTATACGCCTTTTCGGTGCCAAGCGCCGGCGCGCGGGCCGCATCACTGCGTTCGGCGGAGGCAGCAACGCGGGTCGTCAGACGCTTGTTCAGCGAATAATTTACCCCGACCACGGCGCTTTCGCGACCACCCAAGGCAAGGCCGCTCGGCGCCGTCTTGGCGACGTCGCCGGTGACCGCGAACCGCCGCCATCCGACCGACATTCCGAGATTGTAATTGGCCTGGGTCAGCGCACCGATTGCCGGCGTCGCTTCACCCGTCCGGACGATCGGCGTAGCGGCACGCGCACGGATCGCAACTCGAACTTGGCTCGGCCGGCTCTTGGGTGCGGCTGGCGTGAACTTGAAATCGCTTCCCAGCAAACCGCGCTCGGCAAGAGCGGCAGCAAGCTTGGGATCGGTCGACGCAGGGGTGAACCCGCTGACCCGATCAAAGCTGATCGCGACAGGCGGAGGGCGCTTTGCGGGCTTCGGTGCGGCGAAGGCAGGAATCGTCATCGCCGTCGCGAGCAGTGCCGCGCCGACCATGATACCAACCTTGTTCCCCATCCTGTTCACCGGAAAACGACTCCTTAGTCCCAGTGATATAGCTTCTGGCCGGCCAGAGTTCCAAGGGCCTCTGACGATTCCCCGGGTGCCTGTGTCTCTAATGGCACATGTCTGTCCCGCAGATGAACATCCATTCAGCATGGCGAAGTCGCTTGCGGGGGCGACGCGACCATCTATAACGCAAGCTCAACGGACCCACAAAGCCAGGACGCGCCATGTTTCGCTTGCCGATCAATGCCCTTCTCATCGCCTCGGTAGCCCTGGGCACCGCCGCTTGCTCGCGGAACAAGGATCTTCCGAATCAACTGGCGCCGTCACGGATGACCAGCATTGGCGTGAATGCCTATCTGTGGCGTGCGTCGATCGACACGCTGAGCTTTGCACCGCTGCTCCAGGCCGACGCGAATAGCGGCGTGATAATTACCGACTGGTACGCCAATCCCAAGACACCCGGCGAACGCGTGAAATTGACCGTTTCGATCCTTGACCAGGACCTTCGCGCCGATGCCCTGCGCGTCGCCGCCAGCCGCCAGGTCAACCAGAATGGTGTTTGGGTCGATGCACCGGTCGCCGCCGCGACGGTCCAGAAGCTGGAAGATGTCATCTTGACCCGCGCCCGCGATCTGCGTCGCGGCAGCGTCTCCGGCTGATCGCTTAAGTCGAAATTCACGGTGGCAGCCATCGCCCGTCCGTGCTTATGGGTCGGGCAATGACCGACCGTTTCAATTTCAGGGCCGCAGACCGGCGCTGGCAGCAACGCTGGGACGAGGCGCAATGCTTCGCCGCCGATAGCGCGAGCCCAAAACCCAAAAGCTATGTGCTCGAGATGTTTCCCTATCCATCGGGACGCATCCACATGGGGCACGTCCGCAATTACACGATGGGCGACGTACTTGCCCGGTTCCGCCGGATGCAGGGTTTCGAAGTCCTCCATCCGATGGGTTGGGACGCCTTCGGCATGCCCGCCGAAAATGCGGCGATGGAAAAGAAGGTCCATCCGGGCGCTTGGACTCGCGAGAATATCGCGACGATGCGCGGCCAGCTCAAACGAATCGGCTTCGCGATCGACTGGAGCCGTGAACTGGCGACCTGCGAGCCCGATTATTATGGCCAGGAACAGGCGCTGTTCCTCGACCTGATGGACGCAGGCCTGGTCTATCGGAAGGAAAGCGAGGTCAATTGGGACCCGGTCGACATGACCGTGCTTGCCAACGAGCAGGTGATCGACGGCAAGGGCTGGCGCTCCGGCGCCGCAGTCGAACGCAAGAAATTGTCGCAATGGTTCCTCAAGATCACCGACTTCGCCGAGGATTTGATCGACGGACTGGGCACTCTCGATCAATGGCCTGACAAGGTCCGGCTGATGCAGGAGAATTGGATCGGCAAAAGCCGCGGACTACAATTCTGCTTCCGCCTCGCGGAAACCGCGCCGGGTGGCCAGTGCGATATCGACGTGTTCACCACCCGCCCCGACACGATCTTCGGGGCAAGCTTCGTCGCAATCTCGCCCGGCCATCCGATTGCCGAAACGCTCGCTGCCGAGCGTCCCGACGTCGCCGCATTCATTGCCAAGGCGCGGCAAGGCGGAACCACGGCGGCGGAAATCGAAACCGCCGAAAAACTCGGCTTCGACACCGGACTGGAAGTCGTCCATCCCCTCGACCCGGACTGGCGGTTGCCGGTCTGGATCGCGAATTTCGTGCTGATGGATTATGGCACCGGCGCCTTGTTCGGCGTCCCCGCACACGACGCCCGTGATTTCGAATTCGCTTCCAAATACAACCTTCCGATCCGCCGCGTCGTCGCTGCAGACGCGTCGGGCGCCAATGCGCCCGTCGTGGAGGCCGAGAACGCGGACGGAATTGCGGTCAATTCCCAATTCCTCGACGGAATGAGCACCCCCGAGGCTGCGGTTGAGGTCATTCGACGCGCCGAAGCGGCCGGTTGGGGCAAGGGAACGACGCAATATCGCCTGCGCGACTGGGGCGTCAGCCGCCAGCGTTATTGGGGAACGCCGATCCCGGTCATCCATTGCGAAAACTGCGGGCCGGTCGGCGTGCCAAAGGACCAGTTGCCAGTCGTCCTCCCCGACGACGTCAGCTTCGACATCCCCGGCAATCCGCTCGACCGCCATTCGAGCTGGAGGACGGTCGACTGTCCCAAGTGCGGCAGCGTAGCGCGGCGGGAGACCGACACGCTCGATACATTCGTGGATTCGAGCTGGTATTTTATCCGGTTCGCAAGCCAGCCCGACGACAAGCCGTTCGACCGCGCCGAGGCAGAACAGTGGTTGCCGGTCGGCCAGTATATCGGTGGTGTCGAGCATGCGATTCTTCACCTGCTTTATGCCCGCTTCTGGACACGCGCACTTGAACGGATCGGCAAGATCGGCATCACCGAGCCGTTCAAGGGTCTCTTCACTCAGGGAATGGTGACGCACGAAACGTATAAGAGCGCTGATGGTCGGTGGCTCAGCCCGACGGAGATCGAGGTCGCGGACGGCGGACGCATGATCGAGCGCGTAACCGGTACCGAGATCGCGCGCGGTCGCATTGAAAAAATGTCTAAGTCGAAAAAGAATACGGTCGATCCCGAACCGATTCTCGATCGCTACGGGGCCGACGCGGTGCGCTGGTTCATGCTGTCCGACAGCCCGCCCGAGCGCGACCTGGAATGGTCCGAGAGCGGAATTGATGGGGCCGCCCGCTTCGTTCAGCGTGTCTGGCGCCTGGCGCAATCGCCAGCAGGCAACGAAGGCGAGGATCTGCCGCTTCGCAAGAAAGCACACCGCGCAATAGCTGCGGTAGGTGAGGCAATCGAGGGACTGCAGTTCAACAAATCGGTCGCCGCACTCTACGAACTAACCAATGCGATCGAGAAAGCGGGGCCGAGCGCTGATCGCGACTGGGCGATTCGCACAATCTTGCTGCTGGTGTCCCCGGGGGCACCGCACCTTGCCGAAGAGGCTTGGATGACACGCGGCGAGTCCGGAATGATAGCCGACGCAGCTTGGCCCGCGCACGATCCCGCATTGTTGGTCGATGATGAAGTTACCATCGCCGTGCAGGTGAACGGAAAGTTGCGGGACACGCTGACCGCACCACGCGGGTCGGCAACGGCCATGATCGAAGCGCAAGCACTCGCGCTTCCCAAGGTCCAGGCCCAACTTGGCAGCAATTCACCGAAGAAGGTCATTGTCGTTCCCGACAGGTTGGTGAATATCGTCGCATGATGATGCTTCGTGTCGTAATCCTTGCCTTGTCACTGACGTTGGCCGCTTGCGGACTTCGCCCGATGTATGCCGGAGGAGGCGATGGCCCGGTTGCAACCGGGCTTCGCATGGTCACTATCCAGTCGATTCCGGGTCGTTCCGGCTGGCTCGTCCGCAAGGAACTGGCGCAGCGGCTCGGCGAACCGGCCGGCGAAGCGCGCTATCGCCTCGAAGTCGAACTGGATGATGACATCACCGGCTTCGGTATTCGCGGTGACCGGGCGGCGACGCGCGAGCGGCGGACGTTGCGTGCGCGTTACCGCTTGGTCGATCTGCAAAGCGGCGGAGTCGTCCTGGATGCGACGGCTGGCTCGGACGCGGGGATCGATGTTGTCTCATCGCAATATGCGACCGTTGCTGCGGAACAGACGGCGCTGGAACGCCTGTCTGCGCAGATTGCCGACCAGATCGTCGGACGGGTCGCGCTTTACGTGTCCGGAAACGGTACCAGAAAGTGAAACTGACCAACGCCGCGATCAATTCTGCGGTCGACCGGCCAGATCCCGATCGCTTGTTTTACCTTTTTTACGGCCCCGACGAATCTGGATCGCGGTCGCTCGCGCATCGATTGTTACGGGCCTTGGGCGCCGAGAAATTCGCGGTTTCCGGCGCCTCCGTGCGTGAGGATCCAGCGAGCCTAGCCGATGAAGCCGGCGCAATGGCGTTGTTCGGCGGACCGCGGGTGATATGGATCGAACCCGCGGGTGACGAGATCCGCGAAGGCGTCGCGAACCTGCTGACGTCCGCATCGGTCGAAAGCCCGGTGATTGCGATTGGCGGCGATCTTCGGAAGACATCGTCTCTCGTCAAACTGGCCGAATCGCATCCCCGGGCAGCAGCAGCGGCGTCCTATGTTCCCGAAGGGGCGAACGCGAATCGAATGGTCGTTGAACTGGGACGCACCGAAGGCCTATCGATCGCACCCGATATCGCGGAACGTATTTCCGACGCGGCGAGCGGCAATCGCGCCATCATCGCATCTGAACTAGCGAAATATGCTCTCTATCTCGATGCAGAGCCCGGCCAAATCCGCGAGCTTGATCACGAGACGCTTGAAGTCCTCGGTGCCGATTCCGGGGAATCAGATTCGGGCAGGATCGGCGACATGGCGATGACCGGCAATGGCCGCAACCTTCTCGACGAGCTACAGCGCGGTACGATCAGCGCCGGCGACACAGTCGGCGTCGCCAAGGCCATGCTTCGTCGGTTGATTCAAGTTGCACCGCTTCGGTCGCGCGTCGACCACGGAGAGAGTGTCGATGGCGTCATGACGTCAATAGGTAAAGCTATGTTTTTCAAGGATAAAAGCATCGTGAGTTCGCTCCTCCGGAGCTGGGACAGCGCCCGTCTGGCCGCCTTGATCGATCGCACGGCGAGACTTGAAAAGGATCTGATGCTGAGCGACCAACCGCCGGTCGCCCTGCTTGGCGACGAGCTCGTTACGATCGCGCGTGCCGCGCGGGCGCGGCGTTGAATTAGCCTAGAAAGGCTCTCCGCTGAGCCGCTGACAGATCATGTCGAGCTGCTCGAGCGAGCTGTAGGCCAACGCTACCGTCCCACCCTTTCCCGCGTGTGATACTTTGACCTTAAGACCAAGCATATCGCCCAATTGACGTTCGAGCGCGGCCAGATCGGCATCGACGGTCGTCGCCCTTCCGGTTCGGCCGGAATGTGCGGCGTCGACACCGGACTTCTGAGACTTCGCGAGCATCTCGGCCTGGCGTACGCTCAGCCCGTTCTTAACGATTTCCTTAGCCAATTGGACGGGGTTTTCTGCCGTCGCTACGGCGCGAGCATGACCCATGCTGATATCGCCACTCACTAGCATTTCGCGGACTTCATCGGGAAGTACGAGCAATCGCAATAGGTTAGCTACGTGGCTTCGCGATTTGCCAACCATTTTGCCAATCTGGTCCTGGCCGTGTCCATGCTTCTCGATGAGCGCCTTATACCCTTCCGCTTCCTCAATTGCGTTGAGGTCCTGGCGTTGCACATTCTCGATCAGCGCCAATTCAGCCATGCCGGAATCACTGTCTTCGCGGACAATGACCGGGATAAGGTGCAACTGCGCCCTCTGTGCTGCACGCCATCGCCGTTCGCCAGCGATGATTAGAAAATCGTCGCCTTCAGCGCGGACGAGGATGGGCTGAATGATCCCATGCTCGCCGATCGATTCAGCAAGCTCCTGAAGCGAATCGTCGTAGAACGTCTTGCGCGGCTGATTGGGATTGGGCTTGATCCGCGAAACTTCGATCGAGCGGATACCAGAGTTGCCTTGTTCGGCCGGTCCGGCCGCACGCTGCGCATCGCCTAGGAGTGCGCTCAAACCGCGCCCCAGCCCGTGTTTCTTCTCGCTCACGCTGCTTCTGCCTCCATCACGCGAGATAAACGCCCCATAACCTCGCGCGCAAGCTTGATGTAGGCTGTCGATCCGGGACATTTCAGGTCGTAAATCAACGCTGGCAAGCCATGGCTCGGCGCCTCCGAAAGTCGCACGTTGCGCGGTACGATCGTTTCGAACACCGCAGAGCCAAGACAAGCCCTGACGTCATCAGACACCTGTTGCGACAGATTGTTACGCCGATCGAACATGGTGAGGACGACGCCCAGGATCTCCAGCGAAGGATTGATCCCTTGTCGGACACGCTCGACCGTCTGCAATAATTGCGATAGTCCCTCGAGCGCGAAGAATTCCGATTGCAGCGGCACCAGCAATTGCTGTGCGGCGACCATGGCGTTGAGAGTCAGCAGGCCTAACGATGGTGGGCAATCAATGATGACCACGTCCCAGCGACCTTTCGGCGCCGCATCTAGCGCGATTTTCAACCGCTCGGTCCGCCGCTCCATATCCACCATTTCGATTTCCGCACCCGACAGATCGACGGTTGCTGGCACCACCTCCAGCCGAGGCACTTTCGTCGCTACGGCAGCAGCAAGGACATCTGCCGATCCGATCAGCAGATCGTAAGTGGACGTCTCGCGCTGATCTCGCCCGATGCCGAGGCCGGTCGACGCATTCCCCTGTGGGTCCAGGTCCACGAGTAGGACATTCCAGCCAATCGCGGCCAGCGCGGTCGCCAAGTTGATCGCGGTAGTGGTCTTTCCCACGCCACCCTTTTGGTTCGCCACGACGATCCGGATCATCTCTTGCCCCTCCGACGTACCTGTTCGGCCACCAGGATGGCAGCGTCTGCGTCAGTGCGGCTGGGCACCAGCGCAAACCTACCCTGCCATGCGCTGCGGGCGGCTTCCAGTTCCGATTGAGCAGTTCGTCCTTTCATCAACAGATATTTCGTCTCGCTGTGGGCCAGATGGCGGCTCATCGTGATGAGATCGGCCGACCTTCCCACCGCGCGCGCCGTGATGACGTCATAAGTGCCCGTCGCATTTTGCGATTTACACTGTGCCGTGAAAACATTGTCCAACGAGAGAGCAGTCTTCACTCGCTCGAGGAACTCCACGCGCAAGCGGCGGGGCTCGATCAAGGTGATTGGCGCTCCGGTAATGATCGCGATAACGATGCCTGGTAGACCAGCACCCGAACCTAGATCGGCCCAACGCGCTTCTGATGGCGCAAGGGAAACGAGTTGGGCACTGTCAAGGATATGCCGATCCCAGATGTCGGGAATTGTGAATTTTGAAATGAGATTCTGATTCTCGTTCTCGGCGACAAGCAACGCCGCATAGTCTTCCAACTTGGCCACTGTTTCACGTGGAACAAAACTTCCGACGACGTCGTCGATTGTCATGCGGCACGCCTAGTGACGGCGATATGAAGTGCCGCCAGTGCAGCTGGCGTGATACCGGCGATACGTCGTGCCTGATCAATAGACGTAGGGCCAGCCGTCTCAAGCCGCTCGATCGCTTCATGCGACAGTCCTGGCACACTGTTAAAATCGAAACCTGGCGGGATGGCGATCAACGCATCGCGACGCATGGCCTGCCACTCCCGAGCTTGACGAGCTACGTAGGGCGCATACATGCTGTCAGCTCTTCCCTCTTCGGTCTCTGCAAATTCCGGTCGATCGCGATATGCAAGATGAGCGCGAATATAAGATATCCGCTTCTGTGAAACACATTCGAGGGATACCGCCTCCGCACCGAGGCGTGACGTGGCATTGTCCGCACGCAGGGCGAGCCGGTATTCTGCCCGAGCAGTCATCATGCGATACGGCTCACTAACGCCCTGCAAGGTGAGGTCATCGATCATCACGCCGATGTACGAGGACGCCCGATCGAATGATGCCTGGGGGAGAGAGAGTGTCTTGGCCGAAGCGCTGAGCCCCGCAACAAGGCCTTGGGCAGCAGCCTCCTCATACCCGGTCGTGCCATTAATCTGCCCTGCGAGAAAGAGGCCGGCAACGTCGCGATGTTCCAATGTCGTGTCGAGCTTCCGAGCATCGGCATATTCATACTCGACCGCATAGCCGGGTCGCGCGATCTCGACACTCTCGAGACCTTCAACCGTTCTCAGGAAAGCAAGCTGCACATCGGCCGGTAATGACGTGCTGACACCGTTTGGATAGACCAAGTGATCGCTAAGTCCCTCGGGTTCTAGAAAAATCTGATGACCTTCGCGATCACCGAAGCGGTGAATCTTGTCCTCGATCGACGGGCAATATCGCGGACCACGCCCCTCAATCGCGCCAGCGAACAAGGGCGAGCGCGCAAGATTCTCACGAATGACGTCATGCGTGTTCCCGTTCGTGCGGGTGATTGCACACGCGAGCTGTGGCATGCATTGCGCGCCGAGCGGCGACATCGTCCAGCACTCACGGTCGCTCGGCTGCGCGGAAGTGCGCGACCAATCAATCGTTCGCCCGTCTAGTCGCGGCGGCGTACCCGTCTTAAGGCGCCCCTGTGCGAGGCCAAGCTCGTGCAATTGCGACGCGAGTTTCTCCGATGCCTTTTCACCAGCCCGTCCGCCCCTCACCGTCTCCAGCCCACAATAGATCGTGGCCGCCAAGAATGTGCCGGTCGTGATGATCACGGCCCGCGCCGCCAATGTTTCGCCATCGACTTGAACGCCGGCAATTTTTCCGCCGACGATATCTAGTGCCTGCGCTTCGCCGATAATGAGTTCAACTCCGGATACCGCAACCTCGTTACGAATCGCCGTAGCGTAGCGAGAGCGGTCGGCCTGGACACGAGGACCGTGTACGGCGCTTCCCTTGCTACGATTCAGCATCCGCCGATGGATGGCGGCGGCATCTGCAGCACGTCCCATCAAGCCATCGAACACATCCAGCTCGCGGACCAAGTGTCCCTTGCCAACGCCCCCGATCGAAGGGTTGCAGCTCATTTGTCCCAGGTCTTCAACACGATAGGTCAAGAGACCTACCCGCGCGCCGCGCCGAGCGGCGGCGGTCGCAGCTTCGCAACCGGCATGGCCGGCACCGATGACTAATACGTCAAACATGCGCCGCTCCTACTGTATTTGCCGGAAAAGGTGAACCAGCGGCCGTGTTTCACGTGAAACATCATTTTCCGAGACAAAACCGCCCAAAGAGAGCGTCCAACATGTCCTCCATGCCTGTGCGCCCTGAGAGACGGTCCAACGCATCTTGTGCCACTCGTAGGCCATGCGCGGTAAGCAGGATGTCGGTCGCGCTCGCCATTTTGAGTGACGTCACTGCTGAAGCGAGCGCATCCGCTTGTCGGCGGTTCAGCGCGGCCTGATTTTCTTGAGGGACGAAATCGGACGCCAAGGCGATAATCGTCTCCCAAAGACGGTCGACTCCTTTGCCTGTCACCGAAGACAAGCATAGGGCGTCTGCACTCGCCTCTGCCGTGTTCAGATCCGACTTTGTCTGAACATGGACAAGGCGGGGATGGACTATCTTTTCGGTTTTATCACCCAGCCAAAGGAGAATATCGGCCCCAATCGATTCTTGCTCGGCGCGCGCCACTCCCATCCGCTCAACCACGTCATCGCTTTCGCGAATTCCTGCCGTATCAACCAGGACAAAGGAGATCCCAGCGATCGTCACCGGCACCTCAATGCTGTCACGGGTCGTCCCTGGAATGTCGGTCACGATCGCTCGGTCTGACCCACCCAAAGCATTGAGAAGACTTGACTTTCCCGCGTTCGGCGGGCCGCTCAAAACGACCCTTATCCCTTCCTTCAGCGGCTCGGCACGAGGAGATTCCAATAGCTTTTCGATGGCCTCAGCCAATTCGAACGCCTCTCGAGCGAGACGCGCAGAATCAATGGCGGTTTCATCCTCATCGTCGACGTAATCGATTGCGGCTTCAGCCTGCGCGGACAATGAAACGATGGCCCCGCGCCATTGCTCGACTTGCTTTCGCAGCCCTCCTTCGGCAACATGCAATGCAGCTTTGCGCTGAACTTCTGTCTCCGCTGCGAGGAGATCTGCCAGCCCTTCCGCCTCGGTTAGGTCGATACGACCTCCGAGGAGTCCCCGCCTGGTGAATTCGCCGGGCTCGGCCAATCGGAAACCCGGTTGCGCCGCCAGAACGTCGAGCAAGCGCTGGACGACCGCTTTCCCCCCGTGGCATTGATATTCCACGATATCCTCACCTGTTGCAGAATTAGGTGCAGGAAATGCCAACACCAGTGCATCGTCGATGGTGTCATCCGTCTTTGGGTCGCGGAGTGTCAATAAAGTAGCGCGGCGTGGCGGCGGCAGGCGCCGGGTGAGCGCACGGACGGCATGAAACGCCGCTGGCCCGCTGGTACGAATGATCGCGATGGCGGCAGGGGTTCGGCCGCTCGACAAGGCGACGATCGTGTCCGCGCTGTAAATCACCGGCGCAACGCTCAGGTAACAAGCCCCAGAACCGGCGCAACATCATGCGCGCCGTCCCAGATCATCTTTCCGGCTACCCAGACGATGACGGCAAGCCCGATAAAGCCGATCCAGCGGTACCGCTCGATATATTTCGCGATTAGATTCGCTGCCAGCCCCATCAACGCCACCGCAAAGATAAGGCCGACGATCAGGATGCCGGGATGCTCACGCGCCGCACCGGCGACTGCAAGTACGTTGTCCAGGCTCATGCTGACGTCCGCCACTGCGACAGCCCAGGCAGCGCTTGCGAAGCTCTTGGCGGAGCGGACGCCGCTATGCTCGTCCCCCGCAATCTCCGGCGAACCGGCACTTTCCTGGCCGTGATGCAATTCGCGCCACATCTTCCACGCCACCCAGAGGAGCAGGAGCCCGCCAGCGAGGATGAGTCCGACGATCTGGAGGAGTTGCGAAACGACGAGCGCGAAGGCGATTCGAAGGACGAGTGCGGCGATAACGCCGATCAGGATCACTTTCTTGCGCTGATCCGCAGGCAGGCCCGCGGCAAGCGCGCCAACGACGATGGCATTGTCGCCGGCAAGGACCAGATCAATCAGCAGGACCTGGAGGAAGGCCGACATCGCGGCAGGTTCCCCGATGTTCGAGAAATCGCGGACGATCGCTGCCCAGATATCGCCCAGCCCGCCGAGTCCCGTCGGGTGGGCACCGATCATCAGCGCGAAAAGGTCGGTCATCGAGCAATCATCCTTCTGGTCGCGTCTCGCAGCCTAGCGGTGCCAAGGCTCAGTAGCCAAGCGATTGGCGCAGGCCAAGGACATGTTCGCCGCCAACCCAGCCCTCGAAGATCATCTTGCTTGCGACGAAGAGGGTGACGGCAAGGCCGATGTAATTGTTCCAGTGGTAACGCTGGATCAGCTAGGCGACGTAATTGGCGGCGAAACCCATGAATGACGATCTTCGACGGGTGGAGTTCGCGGAAGATATTATAGGCGACCCACAAAAGCAGGAGCCCGCCAGCAAAGACCAGGCCGGTGATCTTGAGCAGCTGGGTCGCGAGCAACGCAAAGGTAATTAAGAAGACCAGCGCCATGCTGACGCCGAACAGTAGGACCTTGCGACGGTCTTTTTCCGGAAGTCCCGACGCCAGCGAGCCCATGATTACGACATTGTCGCCCGCCATGGTGAGGTCGCCAACGATGATCTGGCCAAGATTGGCGAGACCGGCAGGGGTGAGGATGGCGGAGAAATTGAACATCGGCGGATATCCGTAAACTGTCGCGACCGAGACTCGCGCGTAGCGAGCCCGGTCTCGGCGTCAGTCTACTGATTCATGCTCGCGAAGAAATCCTCGTTCGACTTGGCATCCTTCATCTTGTCGAGCAGGAACTGCATCGCGTCGATGGTGCCCATCTGCATGAGGATCCGGCGAAGCACCCACATCTTGCTGAGCGTTGCCTGGTCGACCAGCAATTCTTCCTTGCGGGTGCCGGACTTGCCGACGTCCAGCGACGGGAAGATGCGCTTGTCGCTGACCTTGCGGTCGAGCACGATTTCGCTGTTGCCGGTGCCCTTGAACTCTTCGAAAATGACTTCATCCATCTTCGAACCGGTATCGATCAATGCGGTCGCAATGATCGAGAGCGAGCCACCCTCCTCGATATTGCGGGCAGCACCAAAGAAGCGCTTGGGACGCTGCAGCGCATTGGCGTCAACACCGCCGGTCAACACCTTACCCGACGAGGGAACGACGGTGTTGTAGGCGCGGCCGAGACGGGTGATCGAGTCGAGCAGGATGACGACATCCTTCTTGTGCTCGACCAGACGCTTGGCTTTTTCAATCACCATTTCGGCGACCTGGACGTGGCGCTGTGCTGGCTCATCGAAGGTGGAAGAGATGACTTCGCCCTTCACGCTGCGCTGCATGTCGGTGACTTCTTCCGGGCGCTCGTCGATCAGCAGGACGATCAGGAAAACCTCAGGATTGTTGTCGGTGATCGCGCGCGCAATGTTCTGCAGGAGCACGGTCTTGCCGGTGCGCGGCGGTGCGACGATCAATGCGCGCTGGCCCTTGCCGAGCGGCGCGACGATGTCGATGACGCGGGCGCTCTTGTCCTTGATTGTCGGGTCCAGCGAATCGAGCTTCAACTTCTCATCGGGATAGAGCGGCGTCAGATTGTCGAAATTTACCCGGTGGCGAACCGCATCGGGCTCGTCGAAATTGATCTGCGTAACCTTGGTCAGCGCGAAATAGCGTTCGCCGTCCTTGGGCGAGCGAATCTCGCCTTCGACGGTGTCGCCGGTGCGCAGGCCGAATTTGCGGACCACATTGGGAGCAACGTAAATGTCGTCGGGGCCGGCCAAATAATTGGCTTCCGGGCTGCGCAGGAAGCCGAAACCGTCGTTGAGCACTTCGATCGTGCCCATGCCCATGATCTCTGCGCCGCTTTCCGCGCGCTCCTTCAATATCGAGAACATGATGTCCTGCTTGCGCAGGGTCGAAGCGCCTTCGACTCCCAACTCTTCGGCCATCGCGACCAGCTCGGCCGGGGTTTTCTGCTTGAGGTCTTTCAAGTGCATCTGGAGTTTACTTTTGATCGTGAGCCGGAACGAACTGGCGCGGCAGGACACCGCGATAAAGGGAGGTCGCCCCGGCGAAATGGGAAAAACGGGCCGGCGCGGCCGTTGAGGCGGCGTTAGGTCTGGCCCTTGACCAAGTCAATATGGGGAATCAGCTCGGCACTTTCCAGCCCGCCCCACAGAATCGCCGTTAGAGCGCCTGCGAGGCCAAGGGAAGCAAGCCCGATCAGTCGGACACATGGGCGTACCGCGGCGACGCTTTTCGTCGCCAGAAGGCGGTGCTGGGCGGGCAGGAGCAGCATCAGGAGAGCGGTGATCGCCAGGAATGCGCCGAGCAGTCGACAGGCGAATGGAAAAGCCAGCAGCGGTGCGGCCATGACGAACGAAACGCCAATCGCGAGCCTGACGAGCCCCTCAGCCAGATTGGCGTGCGGAGTCTGGGCCAGGCGACCGAGAAAGTCGAGCGCTGCCGACGGACGAAACAACGCCGCCGTACCAAACAGCGCCAGATAAATTGCTGCCAGCCAAAGGATACCAAAGGCAAATGGCACGATCATCAGGACTTAGAACGGCCTCACGATGACCAGCACGACGATAATAGCCGCGGCGATTCCGGGAATCTCGTTCATGATCCTGAGCGTTCGATTCTCGAGCGGGCGCATGCCCTTGGCGAGCTTCTTGCCATAAGCCGTGATCCAACCCTGATAGCCGGTCAGGAGAACGACGACTGCAAATTTGGCAATGAACCAGCCCTCGTGAAAAGCCCCGAGGTGGACTGCGAGCATCAGGCCCAACAACCAGACGATCAGCATGGCCGGGGCAAGAATGATGGTCCGGGTGCGGTCCTCGCGCTCGATCCACTGGCGGTCCTCGGCCGAACCGGGCGTCGTGGCGTGATGGTAGACGTAGAAGCGCGGCAACAGGAACAGGCCGGCCATCCAGAAGATGACGAAGGTGATGTGTGCCGCTTTCACCCAGAGGTAAGCGGCGCCAAGGAAACCGACGAATTCGCTCATCACCGCCCCTTCACCAGCGCGACCAGTTCCTCGACATGGGCGATCGGCGTTTCCTTGCTGATGCCATGGCCGAGGTTGAAGATGTGCGGCCGCTCGCCAAGCGCGTCAAGCACGCGAGCGACGCCATCGCGTAATGGTTCGCCACCGACGAGCAGCGCAAGTGGATCCAGATTGCCTTGGACCGGCATGCCGTCAGGCAGAGTACGATGCGCCCAGACCGGATCGACGGTTTCGTCGAGGCCGATCGCATCGATGCCGGTTTCGCGCGCATAGGCCCCCAATTTTCCGCCCGCGCCCTTTGGAAAGCCGATGATCGGCACAGTCGGATGGCGCTTCTTGAGCTCGCTGACGATCCACGCGTTGCGCGCGACGACGTAACGTTCGAACTGCGACGGCGATAGGCTGCCGGCCCAGCTGTCAAATAGCTGGACGGCATCGACGCCGGAATCGATTTGACCCGAGAGATAATCGACAGTGACCCGCGCAATGATGTCGAGAATGGCATCCATCTTGCCGGGGTCGGCATAGCCCAGGGTGCGGGCTTCAGCCTGTTCGCGGCTGCCCTGTCCGGCGATCATGTAGGTCGCGACCGTCCACGGACTGCCGGCAAACCCCAGGAAGGTCGTGGCCGGCGCAAGCTGCGCCTTGACCATCCGGACGGTCTCGTAAATCGAATCGAGGCGCTCCATCGCAGGCTTGAGGTCCCGAATACGTGCTTCGGCCATGCGCGGCGCAAGGCGCGGCCCCTCGCCCGCCTCGAACCACAGGTCTTGGCCGATCGCATAAGGAACGATCAGGATATCCGAAAACAGGATGGCGCCGTCGAACGCGAACCGCCGAAGCGGCTGAAGCGTTACGTCGGCCGCCGCCGCGCTGTCATAGACAAGCTCGAGAAACCCGCCCTTGTCGGCCCGCAAGGCACGATATTCGGGCAGATAGCGGCCGGCCTGGCGCATCAGCCACATTGGTGCAGGATCGCGGCGCTGACCGCGCAAGACGGCAAGCAAGGGCTGGTCGACGGATTCCGGACCGAGAGGCAAAGGCGCCACCTCTTTCTTCCTTATATTATTAGAAGAGATTCTTAGATTGAGATTGATATTGGTCGCTTGATAGCGGGGTTTAGTCCCGCGTCCCGCCTTTGCCAACAGACAGCCGCAACAATGAATCGCGCAATTCCGGCGAGTCGCAACGATTCGCTCCCATGATTCACAGCTGTGTTGGTTGCGGTCATGGGCTGTGGATAGCGTGGGGGCGAGCGAATGGAGAATACGGAACGGGCGTTCGGACTTGGCCTACCCCCAGATTCGCGGCTAGGCGACTCACTGACTTATCCACAAGGTTGTCCTTTTTTTCGATGTCGATCGTCCTCGCCTCCTCCAGTCAGATCCGCCGCGCCATGCTGGAAGCGGCGAATGTTTCCCTTCTGGTCGATCCGGCACAGGTTGACGAGGATTCGATCAAGCAGGGACATGAGGGCAATGATCGTTCGCTTGCACTCGCACTGGCAGAGGCAAAAGCGCTCGAAACGGCGTCCCGTCTCTCTGGAAAATGGATAATCGGCGGGGATTCACTGGTCAGCGTCGATGGCCGTCGTTTCGATAAGGCACGCGACCGGGCCGAAGCCGAAGTGCACCTTCGGGCCTTCCGCGGACAGGAAATGACTCTCACCAGTGCCGTTGCACTGGCGCGGGATGGCGCGGTCGACTGGTCGTTTGCTGACCAGGCGAGGCTGCGAGTGCGTCAATATAGTGACTCATTCATCCACAATTACCTCGATGCCGAATGGCCTGCGGTTTCCTATTGCGTTGGCGTCTTCCGAATGGAGGGTCCCGGCATCCAATTGTTCGAGCGGATCGAGGGAAGTCATTTCACCATCCTTGGCCTCCCCTTGATGCCGCTGCTGCGGGCGCTGCGGGATCGCGGGATATTGGCGTCATGACGTCATTCCCGCCGCTGCCACCGAAGGGAAATGAGGGTTATGCCCATGTGATTGGTGACCCGATCGCGCACAGCAAGTCGCCGATCATCCATCGTTTCTGGCTCGACGCTTTAGGGATCGAAGCCGAATATACGGCGCTCCGTGTCCCTCGTGCCGACCTTGACGATTATGTCGCGCGCGAACGCCAGCGAGCCGAATGGCGTGGTTGCAATGTCACCATGCCGCTCAAGCTTGACGCCTTGCTGCTCGCCGATCACGCAACCGACCGCGCCGCTGCGGCTGGCGCCGCCAACATCCTGGTCCCACGCGATGGAAAACTGATGGCCGGGAACAGCGATGTGGGCGCAGTCATGGCGCTCGTTGCGCCATTGCTCGGGAAGGACAAGCCGGAAGGAATCGTCGTCCTCGGCAATGGCGGTGCAGCACGCGCCGTGTTGGTCGCGCTGCGTTATCTGCAGGTCGAACATGTGCGGATCCAGGCACGCGACATGGCGGCCGCACTCGCGCTTGCTGTCGAATTCGGACTGTCGGAAGGACCAAGCCCTTTCAACCGGCCGATCGATCTTGGCGGTTTGATCAACGCGACCCCGCTCGGCATGGCGGACCATCCGGCCCTAACTCTTGATCTTTCGGCGATGCCGACGGGCGGATGGGCAATGGATATGGTGACCGATCCCACCGAAACGACCCTGCTTATTCAGGCGCGCTCTGAAGGCTTAAAAACGATCGACGGCATCGCAATGCTGGTCGAACAGGCTGCCGCGTCGTTCGAACTGTTCTTTGGAAAACCGCCGCCCCGCGATCGCGACGGGGCCTTGCTGGAGATGCTGCGATGAAGAAAATTGCACTCACCGGTTCGATCGGCATGGGTAAATCGACCGTCGCCGAAATGTTCGCGGCGCGCGGCGTCCCGGTGTTCGATGCCGATGCCGAGGTTCGCAAGCTCCAGGCTCCGGGCGGTGCGCTGGTCGCGCCGATTGCGACACGCTTTCCAGATGCGATGCGCGATGGCCAGATCGACCGTGACATGCTGGCCGCGCTTGTCCTTGCCGACCGCGACGAACTGTCGGCGCTGGAAATGATCGTCCATCCCAAGGTTGCGGAACGACGAGAGGATTTCATCCGCGACTATCATGCCTCGCCGATCCTGCTGTTTGATATTCCCTTGCTGTTCGAAAGTGGCGGGGAACGAATGTTCGATGCAGTGATCGTTGTGTCCGCGCCCACCGAGGTGCAGCGAGCGCGTGTGCTCGCCCGGCCCGGCATGACGCCCGACAAATTCGAACGCATTCTCGCTCGGCAAACCCCGGACAGGATCAAGCGCGAACGGGCCGATTTTGTGGTCGATACGGGTGGCAGCCTGGCGCATACCAAGGCCGAAGTGGAGCGCATCCTAGCTTGCCTAAGCCCCTGAGTCGGCGCATGGATAGCACACATGCGTGAAATCATTTTCGATACCGAAACCACTGGGCTCGATCCTGCAGGGGGCGACCGGATGGTCGAAATCGGTTGCGTGGAAATGATCAACCGGGTCGAGACTGGCCGCACTTTCCACGCTTATTTTAATCCCGATCGCTCGATGCCGAGCGAAGCCGAGCGCGTCCACGGGTTGAGCGAAACCTTCCTAAGCGACAAACCGAGATTTGCCGAGCTGGTCGAGGACTTTCTGGAATTCATCGGCGACGCGCCACTGATCGCGCACAATGCCTCGTTCGATTTCGGCTTTCTCAACAATGAAATGAAGCTGTGCGCGCGCGAAGCAGTGTGCACGACCCGCATGGTCGATACATTAGTGTTGGCGCGGACTCGTCATCCGGGTGCTAAGCACAGCCTCGACGCCTTGTGTTCGCGCTTCGGGGTCGATCGCAGCCAGCGTGTCAAACACGGCGCTCTTCTCGACGCGCAATTGCTTGCGCAGGTCTATGTCGAGCTGACCGGCGGCCGACAGATCGGCTTGGGTCTCGCGGCGGAAGCAGGTGATGCCGCGCAATTGCGCCATGTCTCAGCGCCGCCAATCGACCGGCCCGCTCGTCCGCCGCGGACACATTCGGCGAGTGAAGATGAACTTCGGCGCCACCGCGAATTTATCGCTTTGATGACCAACCCCTTGTGGGACCGCCTACCGGTCACGATTTAAGTCAAGACCCGCTCGCACCACGGCGCGATCGGGAAAGTGAAAGGACCTCAAGACGTGAACGTTCGTGTCGCTGGCCACCAGGTCGATACCGGAGAAGCCCTTCAATCCCACGTCCACCAGCGCATCGAGGCGCTTGCAGAGAAATATTTCGATCGCGGAATCTCGGCGACCGTCACCTTTGGCCGTGCCCCGCACGACGACTTTTCTTGCGATATCATTGCGCCCGTCATGCAGGGCGTCGTCCTCAAGGCGTCGAACAAGGCAGCTGATGCCCACGTCGCCTTCGACGGCGCAGCCAACAAGATCGAACGTCAGCTGAGCCGTTACGTCGATCGCCTTCGCGATCACAAGAATGGCAGTGCCGACTCGTTCATTGAAGACGCCGGCTACACGGTCTTTGCGCCGTTGCCCGAAGCGATCGCGCCTGCGCACCCTGCTGTCATCGCGGAAACGAAGGTAGACATTCCCAGCGCAACCGTCGGCGACGCGGTCATGATGCTCGATTTGCGTAACACCAATGCGTTGATGTTCAAGAACGCCAAAAGCGGCACCTTCAACATGGTATACCGACGGGACGATGGAACGATCGGCTGGGTCGAACCGCAACCGTAATGAATTTCCAGTTCTGATCGCTTAAGGTGATCCGGTTGAACCATTGATTGCGAAGTGATTGCCATGCGCCTGTGTGAGTTCCTCGATTTCGATTCGATCCGTGCCGACCTCGGGGTCAGCAACAAGCGGCAATTGTTGCAGACTCTCGGTCAGATCGCGGGCGGAAGGCTTGGCTTCGATCCGGCGGCGATCGTCGATTCGATCGTCGAGCGCGAACGGCTAGGAACGACCGGTTTCGGTCGCGGGGTCGCGATACCGCACGGCAAGGTCGATGGGCTCAAGTCAATCTACGCCATGGCAGTCCGTCTCTCCGAGCCCGTCGATTACAAGGCGATCGACGGCGCGAAGGTCGATCTGGTTTTCCTGCTGCTATCGCCGCCTGACGCTGGTGCTGCGCATCTCAAGGCGCTTGCCGCAATCAGTCGCGCCGCGCGCAGCGATACGACACTGGAAAAGTTGCGTGGCGCGCGGAGCCGCGATGCACTGGCTGCAGTATTGATGGCGGTCGACGAACGCGATGCCGCCTGAGTCGGCCGTCCAAAGCGGCGGTGTGGCATCGCATTTCCGCGGGTTGGAAGCGCTCTACGCATCCGCGCCAATCAATCGCATGTTCCAATCGCGGCTCGAACTGCCGACGCAGGGACAGTCGATAATTCGCTTCACCGTCGAACCCAGCGTCTTTCATGCGGCGGGGGCCGCGCATGGCACGCTTTATTTCAAGATGCTCGACGATGCGGCCTTCTATGCTGCGAACAGCCTGGTCAGCGATCGTTTCCTGCTGACGACGGCTTTCAACCTGCATTTTACCAAGGCGATGCGCGAAGGACCGGTGGTTGCCGAGGGCCGTTGGATCAGCGGCAAACGCCGAGTTTTCGTCGCAGAAGCGCGGATCGTCGATTCCGACGGTGAAGAATGCGCCCGCGGTACCGGCACGTTCCTGCGATCGCACATCGCCCTTTCCGGCCTCGATGGCTATCGACCGGCATGAACGAGCGACTGCCCTCGCACATCGAGGCAAGCGGCCTTCTAAGACGGGTCGATAGTGAAGGCGGGTTCGGTGCCATCCTCCATCGCGGGGATCGCGAACGCGGCACGCTCCTCATCCTGATTCTCGAACGCGGGTGCTCGCACAGCCTCCTCGAACGTCGGCTGCAGGACGATTTCAGCTATCGATGGGCCGTACAGGACGCGAAGGAATACGATTGGGCGATTCTTCGGCGCGACAGGACGAGGATCGATCCTGATTGTTGGCTAATTGAACTGGACGTCCCGGATGCGGAACGATTCACCGCTGAAATGACTTCTGCGGGTTGATCGACCCGAAAATGATCGTCAAACGCCCTCCCTAACGAGAGCGGGGGGCATCTTTTTCGGCAATTCGGCCGACGCGATGCCACGCAGACGGGGAGATGGTCCCGGTTCCGATTGCTGTCCCAGTTGGGCAGATCGAGACCAGATTGCCACTCACCGCATGGTTACGGTTTTTCATGATTTCGACGTTTCGATCCGCATTGTTAGTAGTTGCAGCAGTGAGCGCTTCCCAGGTTGCGCCGGCCCAGGTCCAGAAGGATTCCGAGCCCCTGATTGCCAACGGATCGACCGTCCTGCCGACGCAGGTCGTACTGCAGCCGATTCCCGCCAGCGCGTTGCTGAGCGACCGCCTCTCCCCGATCGAGCAAGACGATGTCGCACCGGTCGTGGAAGCAGTCGTCAAAAACGAACCTGAAGTCACCAAGGATGCGCCGCTCAGCGAGCAGGTTGCGGCGCTGCGAAGCAGCACTGCGGGCAGCCGCGATCTGGAATGTCTCGCCGTCGGCGTCTATTTCGAATCGAAGAGCGAGCCGCTTGAAGGCCAGCTCGCCGTCGGACACGTCATCGCCAATCGTGCTACCTCGGGCCGTTTCCCGTCGTCTTATTGCGGCGTCCTGTTCCAGCGTAGCCAGTTCAGCTTCGTCCGCGGCAAAAGCTATCCCCGCATCTCGCGGTCGGGTCGCCAGTGGCAAAATGCTGTCGCCATTGCCAAGATCGTGGATTCGAACCTTCACGTGTCGCCGGTGGGCAAGGCGCTGTTCTTCCATGCCAAGCGCGTGTCGCCGGGCTGGCGCCTGACCCGCGTCGCTAGCGTCGGAAACCACGTCTTCTACCGCTAAGACGCTTTTCTTCGTTCCCCTATCGTTCTAATCCGGCGGGCATGAGCTCTGCCGCGATTGATCCTGCCTGCTTCGTCGACCAGCCGCCGATTGCGGCCGAGGTTGCGCGCGGGGTGACGCGATTGTTCTGCCGCCGAGACTGGTTCGCGATGTGCGAGGTCCCGCTTCCGAACGGTCGCCGCGCCGATTTGATGGCCATCGATCCCAAGGGACATCTCACGATCGTCGAGATAAAGGTCAGCAAGGCCGACCTGGTCGGGGACACCAAGTGGCGCGACTATCTGGATTATTGCGACCGCTTCTTCTGGGCGGTTCCTCAGCATCTGTGCGCCATCCTCGATGACGCCCATTTCATGCCCGGCGAGGCGGGCTTGCTGGTTGCCGATCGCTATGACGCGGCGGTGGTTCGCGAAGCGGCGATGAGTCCGTTGGCCCCGGCTAGGCGCAAATCCGAAATGCTTAACTTTGCACGCCGAGCGGCGCGCCGGCTGTCCGCCCAGATCGATCCGACTCTCGGTTTCGGCAGTTAGCGACTTGGTCCGGCGACCTTCGGGGTCGGCCGCTTCACCGTTTCAATCAGGCGAAGCAATTCCGGGTTGCGATTGTCGCGCTTGGCATATTCGCGGGCGCTATAGCCTGCGGCGAAATCGGGCTTGTCAGGGTCCGCACCGCTTTCGAGCAGCAATTTGACGATCTGCTGCTGGCGCTGATTGACCGCAACGATCAACGGGCTTTCGCCACGCTTGTTGACCCGGTTGACGTCGGCACGGCTCCCAATCAGGCGAACGACACCTTCGGTGAAGCCCGCGCGCGCGGCTAGGATCAGCGGGGTATCGCCGTCCGCGCCCGCGACATTGGGATCGGCGCCTTTCGCCAGCAGGAACCCGATCCAGTTACCGTTGCGCTGGCGGATAACGATGTGCAGCGGTGCGTCGCCGTCGGTGCCACGCTGGTTGAGAATGTTGGTGCCGTTGCGCTCGGCAATTGCGTAGGCCTTGCTGCCCTCGCCCTCTTTCAAGGCAGTCAGAAATTCCAGGCCGTCATTGCCGACGATCTGGCTGGTCGCCGGGATGGCCGACAGCCCGATTGCCAAAGCAGTCATTCCAATCAAACCGTGGCGCATCTAACACTCCTCGCACCCGCTCTTGCTATGCGGTCTTTGCCAGACCATGGCTACACGTTCGATGAACGAGAGAAAACCCTTCTGGGAAAAGCCCCTGGACGCGCTCGACCGCGGCGAATGGGAAGCGCTGTGCGACGGTTGCGGCCGTTGCTGCGTTAACAAGCTGGAAGATGAAGAGACCGGCCAGATCTACCCGACCAATGTCGCCTGCAAGCTACTCGACCGGAAGAACGGGACCTGCACGGACTACAAGAATCGCAAAAAGCTGGTCGTAGATTGCGTCGTTTTGAAGCGCGATCGATTGCACGAGCTCGAATGGCTTCCTTCGACCTGCGCCTACCGGCTTCGGTACGAGGGCAAGCCACTTTACGATTGGCATTATCTGATATCGGGCAGCCGCGAGAGCGTTCACGACGCGGGACAATCGACGCGTGGATGGACGGTCAGCGAGACCGACGCCGGCGATCTGGAATGGCATCTTGTCGACCGCCCGCTTTGATCATCCCGCACTGCCCTGGCCGGTTGCGCTGGTCGTCCATCCCCGCGCGCGCCGATTGCGGCTTCGTCTCGATCCGGACCGCGGCGAACTTCGCCTGACCTGTCCGCCGCAGTCGAGCAAACGCTCGGCATTGGCGTGGGCAGTCAGTCAGAGCGAATGGGTCGAGACGCAGATTTCCGCACTACCACCAAGCGAGGTCATCGCACCGGGCGCAACCATCCCGTTCGATGGCAAAGACGTTATGTTGCGGTGGGTCGAGGGCGGGCCGCGCATCGTGACCTTCGACGGGTCGGTCATATCCGCGGGCGGCCCGCTGGATTCCTTCGCGGTGCGGATTGAACGCTGGCTCCGCAAGCAGGCCCGCGATCTGTTGTCGACGGAAACAACCCGTGCCGCGAACCGCGCCAACGTCACGGTGTGCGCCGTGTCGGTGGGTGACGCAGGAACCCGCTGGGGCAGCTGCTCGGCCACCGGCGCAATAAGGTACAATTGGCGGCTGGTCATGGCGCCACCCCACGTTCGGACCTGGGTCGTTGCGCATGAAGTCGCGCATCGCCTGCACATGGATCATTCCGCCGCTTTTCACGCGGCAGAATCAAGGATTTACGACGGCGACTGCCGGGCTGCGCGCCTAGAATTGCGGCGGATCGGGCCGCGGCTGAAGCGGATCGGTCGGCTGGGCTGAGCGCGGCGGCGGACGCTGCGGCATTTGCTCGCGCGGAATTTGGGGAGTGGCTGCGCGGGGCGGCGACGGGCTGTTGAAGATGCGGTCAAGCTCGCTCTGGTCGGGCCCGCGCCCCTGAACCGGCGGCGGCGCAAGGGGGTCGCTCGGGGGCTGACCGATCGGCATCCCGTTTTCATCGACCAATTGCGGTATCATCTCCTCGTCGGTCGGGACGCCCCAGGCTTCCTCATCAGGTTCCAGCTGCCAGTCGGGCAGCGGCACTTCGGTTTCGAATTGCTCGAGGGGACGATTGGCGACCGCGACCCGCATGTAATCGGCGAAAGCGCGCGCAGGAGCAGTTCCACCCTGCAAGCCGGTAACCGGCTTGGCATCGTCACGGCCCATCCAGACCCCGGTCGTCAGGCCGCTCGAGAAGCCGATGAACCAGCCGTCCTTGTTCGACGTTGTCGTCCCGGTCTTGCCGGCGACCGGGCGGCCGATGTTGGCTGCGCGGCCGGTTCCGCTGAGCACCGCGGATTGCAACAGGTCGGTCATGCCGGCGGCAACCCAGGGTGCGACCAGAACGCGCTCTTCCAGCGACTCGTGCTGGTAGAGAAGGCGACCATCGGCGGTGACGACTTTGCGGATTGCATACGGCATCACGGAATTGCCACGGTTGCTGACCGCCGCGAACGCGCGCGTCATGTCGATCAGGCGAACCTCACTGCTCCCCAACACCATCGCCGGGTAGGTCGAGATATTGGTTCCGACCCCAAAGCGTCGTGCCATGTCGGCAATGGTGCCGAAGCCGAATTGCGCGCCGATCCTCGCGCTGATCGTGTTGATCGATCGCGAAAACGCCTCGCGCAGGGTCACCGGGCCAGCATTGGTTCGAGTCGAATTACGCGGCGACCAGCCCTCGATCGTGATCGGCTCGTCCACAACCATGTCGGTAGGCTTCATGCCGTTTTCCAACGCGGTCAGATACACGAATAATTTGAACGCGGAGCCTGGCTGACGTTCGGCCTGGGTTGCGCGATTGTAAATCGATTTGACGTAGTCGCGCCCGCCGACCATCGCACGGACCGCACCGTCGCGATCAATGGAAACCAGGGCACCCTGCGCGCCGCTTGGGGCATTCGCATTGATCGCCCGGCTCGCGGCGCCCTGCATCCGTACGTCGAGCGTGGTGTAAACGTCGATCGGCTGGGAGGTCTCGTCGATCAGCGTATCGAGCTGGGGCAGCGCCCAGTCGGTGAAATAGCGCGCGCTGTTCTGCGCCGATGCGGGTTGCAGTCGGATCGTCGCCGGATCGCTATTGGCCGCCGCCGCTGCCGACACATAGCCATTCTTGACCATCGAATCGATGACCACGCCGGCCCGCCCGCGCGCGGCATCGATATCGGCGGTCGGAGAGTAGTTGGAGGGCGCCTTCACCAGACCGGCGATGATAGCGGCTTCTCCAAGGCTGAGGTGATCGGCGCTATGACCATAGAATGTGCGGCTGGCCGCATCGATTCCGTACGCGCCCCCGCCGAAATAGACCCGGTTCAGGTAAAGCTCGAGAATCTGGTCCTTGCTGAACTTGCGTTCGATCGCGAGTGCCAGGACAGCTTCCTTGACCTTGCGCGCAAACGTTTGGGTGTTCGTCAGGAAGATGTTGCGCGCAAGCTGCTGGGTGATCGTTGATCCACCCTGTTTCCATCGGCCGGAATCGAAACGCACCTTGACCGATCGCGCCACGCCGATCGGATCGACGCCGACGTGACTGCGGAATCGCTGATCCTCGACCGAGATCATTGCTGCGCGCATCGTCGCCGGGATTTCGTCGTAGCGCAGCCATCGTCCGAATGTCGGGCCCATCGACACCAGCAAGGTGCCGTCCGCCGCGCGCACGCGAACCATCTGGCCAAGATCGCTGCGCTGAGTCAGCTCTCCGTATTCGGGGAGCGATTTGTAAGCGAAGCCGACCGCAACACCGAGGATCAACAGTCCAACAAGGCCAAGCGCGACCAAAATCTTGGCGGCGGTGGCAAGCTTGCTGCCACCCATTTTCGATGCTGTACGGGCCATGCGGTCTCAGTGACTAGGGGCAGCCGACGGGGGCGACAAGTGGTGCTTTCAATCCTCGTCGTCGGGTGCGAAATCCAGCGCTGCCGAATTGATGCAAAAACGCAGCCCTTCCGGCCCCGGACCGTCGGGAAAGACGTGCCCCAAATGACCTTCACATCTTGCGCAGCGGACTTCAGTGCGAACCATGCCGTGGCTGACATCGGTCTTCTGGTCGACGGCCTCGTCAGCCAATGGCTGCGTGAAACTAGGCCATCCGGAACCGCTTTCATATTTGTCGTCGCTGCGGAACAGCGGCGTTCCACAGGCGGCACAGCGGTAATCGCCGTCGGCCTTGTTGCTCAGAAGTTCGCCGCTGCCCGGTGGCTCGGTCCCGGCCTGGCGAAGGATTCGATATTGCTCTGGGGTCAGTTTCGAGCGCCATTCGGCATCGGTCAGTTTGCCTTCGCCATCATCGCTCATCACCACTCTCCAACCCGCCATTTCGTAAAACAACCTTAACCATGTTTTCATTCCTTCCCAATAGCGTGCGCAGCATGACGGGCCCAAAAACTGCCCTGCCGCTACTTGCCGCCCTGCTTTTCGGGGCGTTCGTCGTGCCCGCAGCGGCGTCGGCGCAATGCCGACTGTGCAGCACGCCAGAAACGCAGCGCGAAGAAGACGCGACGACCGGCCCGATCCGGATCGAGATCGAAGCGCGCCTCGACTTTGACCAGTTGATCCTGCTCGACTCGCGCGGCCGCGGCACCGCTCGCCTCAATCCTGACGGCAGCACCGCGACGACCGGGTCGCTTGGCGCAATGACCGGACGCACCATGGTTGGAAGCGTGACCGTTCGCGGAGAGCCTGGCCGCCTCGTTCGAATCGACCTCCCCATCTCAATCTCGCTTTATGGTCGCACCGGTGGAAACCTCACGCTGAGCCAGATCAAGAGCGACTTGAACACGTCGCCGCGCCTCGATTCGCAAGGCTTGCTGCAATTCCGCTTCGGTGGAGAGCTGCAGATCGACGGTGATATGGAAGGCGATTATCGCGGCGATGTGCCCATCACCATCGACTATCTCTGAATACGCATCCGTTTCGGTTCAAAGGTCAACGGGCCGTTAACCATAGAACTGAGCAAAGCCGTAAGCGGTCGCGGTTAATTACAGGATCACGGATGACCGGGACACCCTGTCGCCGTTCGGACAATGGAACCTGTGGGGATTTGTATATGACCAAGTTTGCTAAGATCGCGGCCGTCGCCGCTGCCGTTCTGACCGCTTCGCCGGCGTTTGCCGCACCGGTCAGCGTCTCTGGTGGCCGCACCGTCGGCATCGGCGCGCATCGTCAAGCCGCTGACGCTGACCGCTACCGGTTCGCTTAACTTCGGCACCATCGTGATGAACAACGTGACGTCCAACCAAAGCGTCAACCTTGCCGCTAGTGGCGCCCTGACCTGCGGCGCGCAGCTCGTTTGCTCTGCGACAGGCACCGTCCCGACGTACAACGTCGCGGGAACCAACGGCCAAGTCGTTTCGATCATCAAGAACGCTTCGACTCTGACCGGTTCGAACGGCGGCACGCTAACGCTGACACCGGTCGGCGCAGCGTCGGTCACGCTTACAAACTCTGGATCGCCGGGCACCGATTTCGCCATCGGCGGATCGCTCGTGATCGGCAGCGGAACCATCGACGGTCTCTACACCGGAACGGTCGACGTTCAGGTCGATTACAACTAATCTGGCGAATTTTCTGCGTCATTGACGCCGAAACGATGGGGCTGCCGGTCTGATCCGGCGGCCCTTTTTCGTGCTCGGCGCGATTTTTCTGCCCTTCAACACTCATGGTTAGCGTTAAAGTAACCATTTCGGACCAATCTCCTCCGTAACGGATCATGTGGAGATGATTGATGACCCTCGTGCGTAAATTGCTCTCGATCGCTGCGGCTTCCTCGATGCTGCTCGCGGTTCCTGCCCAGGCCGGTGTTGGCGACCTTCTAGTCGCGCCGACCCGGATCATCCTCAATGGCTCGCGCGGTGCGGAAATCGTGCTCAGCAACATCGGGGAGGAAGTCGCGACCTATCGTGTCTCGGTCGAGTTGCGGCGAATGACGCCCGCTGGTGCGCTCGAAGAGGTCCCGACGGCCAATGAGCGCGAGAAAATCGCGCAGGACATGATCTTCTATGCCCCGCGCCGGGTCACCATCGCGCCCAATCAGCCGCAGACAATTCGGATTGCCGCTCGCGCCCCGCAAGGTCTGGCTGACGGCGAATATCGTGCGCACATCCTCTTCCGCGCCGTTCCCAAGCCGCGCCCGGTAGCTGCCAAGCAGGAAGTGAAGGGGATCGGCTTCGAATTGATCCCGGTTTACGGCGTGACCATCCCGGTCGTGGTCCGGCTCGGCAACCTCCAGGCCAAGGTCGGCATTGCCAATGTTTCGCTGACCAAGGCCGACGGAAAGCCGGCGATCGCGCTCGATCTCGTTCGCGGCGGCGACCGCTCGGTTTATGGTGACGTCCGCGTATTCAAGGCAGGGATCAAGGATCCGATCGCCCAGCAGCGCGGGGTTGCGGTCTATACCGAAATCGGTCAGCGTCATCTCGTCATTCCGGTGAATCCCGAACTTGCGTCCTCTGCCAACGGTACGGTGACTGTTGAATTCGTCGAGGTCAGCGACAGCGGATCGGTGCCGATGGCGTCGACCTCGGCAGTCCTGCGCTAGGAAGGAGCGGGGCAGAGGGGCAAATCGGTGCGTTTCCGGTGGCAGCGGGGCCTTAACGCCCTCGCGCTTGCGGCGGTGGCTTCGGCTGGCGCCGTCGGCGCGCTTGGTGCCAGCGCATCGACCGACCAGTGGGCCGCTGATCCTGATTCTCAATATCTTCTCGACGTTGACATTCGAACCACGCACTTGGGCCAGGGGGTCCGCGCTTATCAGACACCGCAAGGCGCCTGTGTTGTCGTGGGTGACATCATCGATGCGCTCGACCTTCCGCTGAAAGTCGATGTTTCGGCGGGCACTATGCAGGGCTGGGCGATCAAGGAAGCCAACAAACTGGCCGTCGATCGCGGCAAATCGACTGCTCGCTATGGCGAGAAGGCGGAGAAATTGTCGGCGACGGCCATCCGCGATGTTCCTGAGGGCTGGTGTGTCGATACGGCGGCCTTGGGCCGCTGGCTCGGCCTTTCGCTCACGCCCAAAATGTCCGGATCGGCCTTGAGCATCGAGTCAGAGGCGAAATTGCCCGTCGAACTGGCCGCTGAACGGCATCGCCGCGCGGCACAACTCAAGAAGAATGCTTCGGTCGAACTCGGCTCGCTGCCCCAGGTCAAACTGCCGTACCGGATGTGGCGTCGTCCCGCGATGGACTTCGTCGTCAGCGGCGGGGTGACCTATCGCGCCGAGACCGGTACGCGTATTGATCGCCGAGCAGCCGTTTATGCCGCGGGTGAGATCGCGCAATTGTCCTACAATGTCCAGGTTTCGACCGATGATCGCGGGAAACCTCAGGTCGCGCGCTTCCGCGCGTTTCGTTCGGATCCCGATGGCGGTCTGCTCGGACCACTCAACGCGACGAATTTCGAATTCGGAGATGTGTCGGGGCGAAGCAGCAAGCTGCTCGGTGCAGGTGCGTCTGGCCGCGGCTTCGCGGTCACCAATCAGCCGCTGTACACGCCAACGACGTTTGACCGTACTCGCTTCGAAGGAGATTTGCAGCCCGGCTGGGAGGCTGAGATCTACCGCAACGGCCAATTGCTAGGCTTCGCATCGTCCGATGGCTCTCAGCGCTACATTTTCGAAGACGTCCAGCTGGTCTATGGTGACAACCAAATCGACATCGTCCTCTACGGTCCGCAGGGACAGATCCGGACCAGGACCGAAAACGTCAATGTCGGCCAGGAAAACGTCCCGCCCGGGCAACTCTGGTATTGGGTCGGCGCCAATCAACCCGGCCGCGACCTTGTGAATTTTCAACGAACAGCCGACACGCCGGACCGTCCGAAGGCGCAGGCGACTGCGGCCGTCGCCTACGGAATAGACAAGAACACGTCGGTCTCACTGGTCGTTCAGTCGGTCCAGCTCGAAGATGAGCGCCTGACCTATGTCGAAGGCACCATCAGGCGATCGATCGGTCGAGCCTTGGTCGAAGTTGCAGCGGCGCGGGACGACAAGGGAGGAATGGCGACCCGCGCGCAGCTGCTGACGCGACTGGGCGACATCAGCCTTAGTGCGGAAGCGATTGCAGCCAATGATTTCCGCCTGAACGGCCTTCGCGAGGCGAAATACCGCGAAGCGCGTGTCTCGATGGACGCCCCGATCAAATTGGGCCGGACGGTCGTGCCAGTGCATGGCGACGTGCGCTATCGCGACCGCGGTGAAAATGGCCGTCAGCTTGAAGCGGCGATGCGATTGTCCAGTCATATCAATCGCTTCAACCTATCCGGCGAAATGCGATACCGAAAGCAATGGACCGCGGGAGGGGATACCCCGAGCGACGAGTTGGAAACCACATTGCTGGCGTCGGGCCGGATCGGCGATGTCCGCTTGCGCGGGTCGGGAACCTGGAACGTTTTGCCGCAAGGCGAATTCCGAAGCGCCGAGGTTTCGGCTTATTGGTCGGCGTCGGAAAAGGCCGATTTCGAGGCCGCAGCCGTTTATGAAGTTTCATCCGGGGTAGCGCGCGGCCGATTGAGTCATATCCGCCGGTTCGACACGCTGGCGCTGGCGGTCACCGGCGAAGCGGCAACCGACGGTTCGGTTGCCGTCGGGTTCAATCTCAACTTCTCGCTCGATCAGTCGTCGCGCGGTGTACGACTTTCGCGCCAGCCGCTTGCCAGCGCGGGCGCGGTGCGCGCCACCGTTTATCGCGATCTCAATGATAATGGTCACCGCGATGCCGACGAGCCCTTCGAAAAAGGAGCGCAGGTCACGACCGGACCTCGCTTGGCCGAGCGAACGACCGACGCCAATGGCTCCGTGTTGATCCCCGGGCTCACCAATTACGTCCCCGTTGCCGTCGGTATCGACAGTAGCACTCTCGCCGATCCGACGTTAGCACCCAGAAAGGCGCTTCAGGTCGTCACACCGCGTCCCGGTGTTGCGGCCGACGTCGAAATCGGCTTGGTCGGGGCTGGCGACATCGAAGGCAGCATCGTTCGCGGCGATGGCGAAGGGTTCGAAGGCCTCGATGTCGAGCTGGTCGACGAATCCGGCAAGGTGATCGCCACGACACGAAGCGATTATGACGGCTTCTTCCTGTTCGAACGCGTGGCCTACGGGAAATACGTCCTCCGGCTGGCCGCGGAGAGCGCAAAAATTGCGCAAGTCGAAAGAAACCTCGGCGTCTCGGCCGAACTCAGCAGCGATGTGCCGTTGGCGAGGCTTGGGATTGTCAGGGTGACACCGCTGCAGAATATCGCGGAAAACCGAAAGATCATGGACGTCGCGCCAAGCACCTTACGCTAGGGCGCACGATAATGCGACGCACTCGCAGCCACGCATCTAAAACGCCCGGGCAATGCCATTTCTAACGACGAAAAGGAAATGGTGCGGTCGAGAAGACTCGAACTTCCACGGGCTTTCGCCCACAACGACCTCAACGTTGCGCGTCTACCAGTTCCGCCACGACCGCACTTGATAAAAACGACGGGGCAGGCCCGCCGTCTCTGGTAAGGCGGCGCCTCTAGCAGAGCGTTTCGGCACGCGCAACGCCCTTCGAATAGGTCCATTTCGGGACAAACCCTAACAACGCATTAACCTTTCCGGCTATTCGTGCTTAGTCATGTTGATGGCCTTCGAAATATTGCTAGCCGCAGCGCTTGCAGCGCCGCTTCCGCCGGCTCCCACGACGAGCGTTCGGGCCGAGGCACGTGCCTCGGCCCGCATCGTTCGTGGGGCACGCCTCCAGTGGGGCAGTGCCGATTATCCTCGCGAAGCACGCCTGACCAACATCAGCGTCCGAATCGAAGACGGCACCAGTCGCCCGGCTCGACTCATCGAGTTCGAATAAGGGTCAGTCCGACGTCGCGAGGCGAACGCGGATGAACTTGCCGCCTTCGGGAACATCCATTTCGGCGCTATGAAAAACACGGCTCTCGTTCGGCGACAGCGTGGCGACGGGCGGCGAGATCATCCAGCTGTGAATGACTTTCGTCTTGCTGTCATCGAGCAATTCGGCTCTCAGTGGCGGCACTGGCTGGCTGGTGCCGGTCGGATTGATGATCCGTCCGCTGACCGTGAACAGGTCGTTGCCGCTGGCAAGCGGCTGGCGGTCATTATTGATCGCCATGACTTCAAGCGGGCTACCGCCCTGGGCAAGTCCGACCTGCTGCTTCATCGATGACGGCGCGAGATACCAGAAGGCAACGACCGCAGCCGCGATAAGTAGGATGATGCCGACGACCAGTGGCCACTTGCTGCGCGGCGCGTCGTCGTCGTCCTCTGTCGGGTAGAATGGCTCGAACTCATCGGCGGGTGTCGCGACAGGAACCGTATCATTGCGCCACGCGGAACCGGTGTCGACCGCCTGCCACTGCGGATCATGATCGCGCTCGGCTTCACGGTCTGCGGTCTTCTCGGCACGAATGGCCAGCGCTTCCTCGACTGCCTCGTCGGCGCCACCCTCGACATCGCCAGCACCGGCAAACGGAACGGGCGCTACATCGCCGTGTGTTTCGGCGTCAGGATGGACGCCATCATCCGTTTCCGGGGTCTCGTCCTCGGAGACTTCCGGATCCTGGTGCCAGCTATGCTTGCAGGATGCGCAGCGTACCTTGCGACCGCCCTCGGGGATCGCGCCATCCTTGACGACATATTTGGTGCTGCATTCGGGACAGGTCAGGATCATAGCCGGAGCGCGCGCCCTCCCTTGGTTGTTCACGAATCGATAAACAGCATGTTGACGGCATTGGCAAGGCGACACACCCATGCCAGTAGCAAGTGGTGGCCGCGCGGTGGCCGGGTAAGGGGTGGACGTTCTGGCGAGCATCGTCGAATTCGACCGGGTTGGGCTTCGGTATGGGACCGGCGCCGAGGTTCTTTGCGACCTCGATTTCCGGTTGAGTGCGGGCGCCTTCTATTTCCTGACCGGCCCGTCCGGCGCGGGGAAGACCTCGCTACTGAAACTGTTATATCTTGCCCAGCGCCCGACACGCGGCCTGGTCCGACTGTTCGGCGAGGAATTGAGCGAGGCGCCCCGCTCCGCCTTGCCCGCCTTCCGGCGACGGATCGGCGTCATCTATCAGGACTTCCGGCTGATTCCGCATCTCTCTGCCTTCGATAATGTCGCGTTGCCACTTCGAATCACCGGCGCAAGCGATCGCGACATCGACGGGCCGGTTCGCGAAATGCTGGCCTGGGTTGGCCTGTCCGATCGCGCCAGCGCCCGGCCCGCGACGCTTTCGGGTGGCGAGCAGCAGCGCGTCGCCATTGCGCGCGCCGTCATTGCGCGCCCTGAACTTCTTATTGCCGATGAACCGACCGGCAACGTCGATGCCGAAATGGCGCAGCGCATCCTTTACTTGCTGACCGCACTGAATCGTCTGGGCACGACGATCATCATCGCGACCCACGACATGTCCTTGGTCAAGGCGACGCCGGGCGCGCACATGATGCGGCTCGATCAGGGCCAGGTGGTCGATCCGACCGGCGTGCTGCGCAACCCGCCGCAGCGGGACGACGGCGCATGATTGGCGCGCTCCTTGCCGCCAGCCCGGCGGAATCGCGACTGCTCGGCGGCGGCCGGCTCGAAGGGCCGATGCCATTCGTGATTGCGATCATGATGTTCGTCATGGTCGTGATTGGTGCTGCCGGGCTTGCGCTTGGTCAGGCTGCCTCGATCGCCGCGCAAGGGATCGACCGACGCTACACCGTCCAGGTCGACGGCAATGCCGCAGCGACGCCAGCCCTCACTGTGTCCCTCCGCCAGACGAACGGTGTGACAGATGTCAGGCCGGTTGGAGAGGCCGAGATGCGCCAAACGCTGGAGAGGTGGATGGGGCCGGAAGCTGCGGCGGGCGACCTGCCGTTGCCGGCGATGATCGATGTAGATCTTGCTGCTGGCTCGTCGCCAAAAGCGATTGAAGCGGTTGTCGGCAAGGTACCCGGGGCACGGCTGGTTGCGCATTCCCAGTCGCTTGGCCCTGCGCTCACTGCCCTGCGCGCCCTGGGCTTTCTCGCCGCTGCCTTGGTCTTGCTGATCGCGCTGGCGACTGCTGCGTCGGTCGTGCTTGCGACGCGCGGTGCGCTCGATACGCAGCGCGCGACGATCGAGATCATGCACGGCGTCGGCGCGACCGATGATCAGATCGCGCGGCTGTTCCAACGCAAGATGGCGCTCGACGCCCTGGTCGGCGGAACGAGCGGCGCTGCGATTGCAGGGATCGTCCTGCTCGTCATCGCTGGCGGCGCATCGTCCTGGCTTTCCGATCTGACGATGGGGCCGCTGCTTGGGCCGCTCCATGTCCTGCTGCTTGCGCTGCTCCCGGTCGCCGGCACCGTGCTTGCCACGCTGGTGGCACGCCGGGCCGTGCTTCGCCATTTGGGGGCGAAGCTGTGATTATTCGACTCGGCGCGCTGGCCGTCATTCTTTACGCGCTCGGTTTCTTCCTGTTTTCGATCACGCTCGGCACGCCGGCGGATCCTGCGCGCAAGGCTGACGCGATTATCGCGATTACGGGCGGCGCTGGCCGGATCGAGCGCGGCGTCGACTTGCTCGGCAAGGGTGAGGGCAAGCGCCTGCTGATCGCCGGGGCCGATCCGTCGGTCACCAAGGCCGACCTGATCCGGCGATTGGGCGGCAGGAAGAGACTGGTCAATTGCTGCGTCGACCTGGGATCGGAATCGGTCGACACGCGGTCGAATGCCGAAGAGTCAAAACGCTGGCTCGACCGGCGTGATTATCGCTCGCTGCGCCTGATCACCAGCGACTGGCATATGCGCCGCGCAGCTTACGAATTTCACCGGGTGCTTGGCGACGATTATCGGGTCGTAGAGGACGCCGTGGTCAGCGAACCGCGCTTCATCACCCTGTACGGCGAATATAATAAATACATCCTTCGCCGACTGGCAGTATGGCTCGACATCTGATGGCGACTCTGCGTTCCGCATACTTCTCTTTGCTCTTCTTCCTGAGCACCGCCGTCCATGTTTTGGGCGTGATCCTGTTCAGCCCGATGGGCAACAAGACGGTCAGGGCGATAGTGCACAGCTGGTCGCGGTCGCACCGCTGGTTGCTTCGCGATGTGCTTGGAATCCGCTTCGAGTGGGACGGCGAGATTCCGGACGGTGCTTACCTGATCGCCGTCAAACACGAATCGATGGTCGAGGCGATCGACACTTTGAGCTTCGCTGACACGCCGGTCGTGGTGATGAAGCGCGAACTGGCGTTTGCCCCGCTGTTCGGTTGGGTCTGCCGCCGATACGGAGTCATTCCAGTCGACCGGACCGCAGGCGCGGCGGCGCTGCGCGAGATGATGGCGCTGGGCAAGGCGGCAATTGCCGACCACCGTCCCGTCGTCATCTTCCCCGAGGGAACCCGCGTACCAAGTGGCCAGCAACCCGAGCTGCGACCGGGCTTCGCCGGAATGTATCGGATGCTCGGGCTGCCGGTCGTACCGGTTGCGGTGGACAGCGGCCGCTTGTGGCAACACGCGTTCGCCAAGCCGCCTGGCGTCGTCCACTTCAAGGTCGGCGACGTCATCCCGGCTGGGCTAAGACGCGACGATATCGAGGCGCGTGTCCATCAGGCGATCAACGCCCTCAACCGCTGAGCCTTGCGAGAGACGGTGGAGGCGGACCCTCTGCGCCCTAACTTCTCAGCGTTGCCCCGACCTTCGCCGCTGCCGCTACGATCCTGTTCGATACGTCGACGATCTCGGCATCGGTCAGCGTCTTCTCGGTCGGCTGCATCGTCACTTCGACCGCCAGGCTCAGACCCTGCCCGCCTTCGTAACGGTCGAAGATGCGCGCGTCGGTGATCAGCGCCTTATCTGCGCCCTTGATCGCCCGGACCAATGCATCGCCGGCGAGGTCGCCGGGCACGATGAATGCGAAGTCGCGGCTGATCGCCTGTAGTGCGGGCGGCGCGAAAGCCGCGCGCGCACGCTCGGCAGAACGCGGTGCTGGAATCGCGTCCAGGTAGATTTCGGCCGCAACCGTACCGGCCGGAACGTCCAGCGCCTTGGCGATGCGCGGATGCAATTCGCCGAACGCGGCAAGCACCATTTTCGGCCCGAGCCCAAGCTTTGCCGAGCGGCCGGGATGCCAGGTCTCGCCGGCGTCCATGAACAATTGCAGATTGCCGACTGGCGCGCCCGCCGCTTCCAGGATGGCAAGTGCTTCGGCTTTCGCGTCATAGGCATCGAAGCCCTTCGCCTTGCCGTCATTCCAACCGCGTTCGCGACGCTCACCGGCAAGGATCAGGGTCAGCGTCGGCTTTTCGCCATCGGCAAGATAACGCCGACCAATCTCGAACATGCGGACGCTCGATGCTCCGCGATCGAGGTTGCGACGGGTCGCGGCGGCCAGCCCGGGGATCAGCGATGGCCGCATATGTTTCATCTCTTCGCTGATCGGATTCGCCAGCACGAAGGCGGAACCGCCGAACAACGAAGCTTCACCTTCCGCGATGAAACTCCAGGAGATCGCTTCGTCCATTCCGCGCGCAGCGGCGGCGCGGCGCACGCGTCGTTCCATCATCTGTCCGCGCGTTGCGGTGGCATGGGCGACACCTTCGGCGCGAGGCAATGGTGTGGCGACGATCTTGTCGAAGCCGATGATGCGGGTGACCTCCTCGACCAGGTCGGCGCTGCCGACCACGTCGCGGCGCCAGCTCGGGACGATTGCTTCGTCGCCATCGATGACGAAGCCAAGCCGCTCGAGAATTGCGACCTGCTCGCTTTCCGGCACATCAATGCCGCCAAGACCAGCGGCGCGCTCGGGCTTGAACGGGACCCGGCGCGGATCGAGCGGCGGTTGGCCAGCGCGGGTAATCCCGCTCGGCGTGCCGCCACAATGTTCGGTCACCAGCCAAGTCGCAATTGCCAACCCGTCATCCAAGAAGGCTGGATCGACGCCACGCTCAAAGCGCTGCCGGGCATCGCTGGTCAGGCCAAGTTTCTGGCCGGTCTTGGCAATATGGTCGGGGTCGAAGAAGGCGCATTCGATGATGATGTCGGTGGTCGTATCGGAAACGCCCGAATCTTCGCCGCCCATGATGCCGCCGATGTCGTGAACGTGCCGATCGTCGGCGATAACGGTCATTGACGGGTCGAGCGTGTAGGTCTTGCCGTTAAGCGCGAGAACGGTTTCACCCTCCTTCGCCCGACGCGCAACCAGCCCGCCAGCCAATTTGGCCTGATCGTAAACGTGGAGCGGACGGCCAAGATCGATCGACACGAAGTTGGTGATATCGACCAGTACCGAGATCGGCTTCTGCCCGATCGCCTTCAACTTGGCCTGCATCCAGTCGGGGGAGGGGCCATTGGTCACGCCGGACACCGCCTGCGCGTAGAACGCCGGGCAAGCTTCTGGATCGTCGGTGCAAACGTCGGGGCCGGCCGCATCGCCTGCCGTCTCGGCCTCAAATGGGTAGACGTCGGCAAGCGGTTTCAGCGTGCCGAGTCCGGCAGCGGCAAGGTCGCGGGCAATACCGCGCACGCCCATGCAATCCTGCCGATTGGGGGTCACCGCCACGTCGATCAGGGCATCGTCCAGACCGGCATAATCGGCGAAGCTGCTCCCAACCGGGGCATCGGCGGGAAGCTCGATGATCCCGTCATGGTCATCGCCCAACTGGAGCTCACGCGACGAACACATCATGCCGTTGGATTCGACACCGCGGATCGCAGCTTTCTTCAACGTGAAATCGCTGCCCGGTACATACGTGCCTGCGCCGCCGAATACGCCGATCATGCCGGCGCGCGCGTTCGGGGCGCCGCATACCACCTGCAACGGCTCGCCCTCACCGGCATCGACGGTTAAAACCTGTAACTTGTCGGCCTGCGGATGGCGTGTCGCGCTCAGCACCTTGGCGACGCGAAACGGCTTGAGCGCGTCGGCCGGATTGCTGACCTCCTCGACCTCCAGCCCAATGGCGGTCAGCCGTTCGGCGACTGTCGTCGCATTGGCATCAGTGTCGAGATGTTCTTTCAGCCAGGACAAAGTGAACTTCATGCGCCGATTCCCCCGCTAAGCGTGGGAACGTCGAGGAAGCGGAAGCCATAATGTTTCATCCAGCGCAGGTCGCCGTCGAAGAAAGCGCGCAAATCGTCCATCCCGTATTTCAGCATGGCAAGCCGGTCGACGCCGGTGCCGAAAGCGAAGCCCTGCCATTCGTCGGGGTCGAGCCCGCAATTGGCGATCACCTTGGGATGAACCATCCCGCTTCCCAAGACTTCCATCCAGCCTTCGGATCCGCCGACCACGCGGCGCCCCTTTTCCATCGACCAGCCGACATCGACCTCGGCCGACGGCTCGGTGAACGGGAAGTAGCTTGGACGCAGGCGAAGCACGATGTCGTCGCGCTCGAAGAACGCCTTCAGGAAGGTCTCCAGCGTCCACTTGAGGTGGCCCAGCGTGATGCCCTTGTCGATCACAAGTCCTTCGATCTGGTGAAACATCGGCGTGTGGGTGGCGTCGCTGTCGCTGCGATAGACGCGGCCCGGCGCGATGATCCGGATCGGCGGCTTCTGCGATTGCATCGTGCGGATTTGCACCGGCGAAGTATGCGTGCGTAGCACCAGGTGGCCATCACCCTCGACGTAGAAGGTGTCCTGCATCGCGCGCGCAGGATGGCTCTCGGGAATGTTGAGGGCGCTGAAATTGTGCCAGTCGTCCTCGATCTCCGGCCCTTCGGCGACGGCAAAACCGAGGTCGGCGAAAATCTCGGTCAACTCGTCCATCACCTGGCTGACCGCGTGGATCGATCCGCGCGGCGCTGACGGTGCGGGAAGCGAAAGGTCGAGCCGCTCGGTGGCCAGTCGTCGCTCCAACTCCGCATTCTCCAGCGCGTCCTTGCGCGCGCCGAGCGCGGCAGTGACCGTTTCGCGAAGTTCGTGGATCGCAGGCGCTTCGCGCGTCCGCGTCTCGGCATCCATGGCGCCAAGGTTTTTGAGCAGGGCGGTCACGCTGCCCGATTTGCCAAGAGTTTCGACGCGCAGCGCATCGAGCGCCGAAAGGTCGGCGGCGTCGGCGATCCGGCCCAGGATTTCTTCATGATTCATGGGCGAAAGCCTTAGCCGCGCTGCACCGCAAAATGCAAAGGCTTAGCCGGTGACGAAAGGGTAGGGTGAAATCGTCTTCTTGGTGCGGTCGACCGCAAGCAACCTGCCCTGCGGCGGGGTCGCGCGATAGCCGCAGTCGAGCCGCGGGCAGATCGCACAGGCCGGGCCGACCGGTGTGACTGGCGCGCGGGCCAGGTCGTAACCCTCAGCACAATGCAATTTGTGGGCATGTTCGATATCGCAGCCCAGCCCGATCGCCAGCAGCCCGCCACCAAGTTCGGTCTTTATCGGTCGTTCGATGGTGCGCGCCACAGTGAAATAGCGATGTCCGTCGGGGGTTTCGATCAGCTGGGTGACGACCTGCCCTGCGGCCTGGAAGGCGGCGTGGAGGTTCCAGCGCGGACAAGTGCCGCCAAAGCGGCTGAACGGGAATTGATCGCCTGCATAACGCTTTGAAATATTTCCGGCAGGATCAACCCGAAGCATGAAGAAGGGGACGCCGCGCTGTCCCGGGCGGCTCAGCGTGGTGAAGCGGTGCGCAATTTGTTCAACATTGGCGCCGAATTCGCCGCTCAGCCGGTCGATCGAATATTGCATCTCCTCGCAAGCGGCGAGGAAGCGGCCGTAAGGCATCATGATCGCACCGGCGGCATAATTGGCCAGATGCATGTGCAGCAATTGCGCAATGCCCTCGTCGGGCGGCGTGGCTTCGGCCACCATCCGGCCGAGCAGACTGCCGAATTCCATCAGTGCCAGTTGGTAGGCCAGGCCGAAGGTACGATTCTCCGCCTTCAACTGGCTCGACAGCAGGAATTGCCGCCTTTCCTTGTCGTAGAGCTGGCTCAGATTGCCCAGTTCGGCCTGCGGTACTACCTTGGCACTGATCCCCCACGCATCGCGCAGCCGTCGCCGCATCGGCTCGGCCATTGACAGTGGATCGCGCAGCGCGCCGCCCAGCGTTTCGGCGGCCTCCTCCAGCTTGGGATAATGATTGCGGTGCTGCTGGATGTAATCGCGCACCCAATTTTCAGGCGTCAGTACTGCTCGGGCATCGCCGCCCGCGGCGACCCCGCCCTCGCGGTTTGCTTCCTTCAACGCCGCATAAAGCCGGGCTATCGCGTCGGCGACCGAGGGGGCATTGTTGGCAAGTTCCGCCAGTTCGTAGCGCGGCACGCCAAGGTCCTGCAGCAGCACGTCGGAGAAAATCTCGGCCAGCTCGTCCGCGCCAAGCCCCTGCCCGCCGCCTGCTGCAAAACTGCGCACGTCGATATCGTACTGTTCGGCCAGTTTGAGCAGCAGCCCCGCCGTCACCGGGCGCTGATTGCGCTCCAGATGGTTGAGATAGGACGGGCTGATACCAAGCGTCGCGGCCATGCCTGTTTGCGACAATTCGCGTTCCTTGCGCAATCGGCGCAGGCGCGGGCCAAGGAAAAGTTTTGCGGTGGACATGATTGCAATGTTGTCAATCACGTTCCGATTTCACAAGTCACATTGTGACAGAATGACCGTTTTTGCCGGGACGTCATCATCGGCGCATGGTTCATATGGTGAAAGAAATCACGATTTTCTGCTGGAGCCTCGCAATGACAAGTTTTGACCAATACGTTCCCGCACCTCTTGGCCGGTTTGAGGGAATTACCCGGCCGTATGGCGTCGAAGACGTTGCTCGCCTGCGCGGCTCATTCGTTCCCGAGCACAGCCTGGCGCGGCGCGGTGCATTGAAATTGTGGGAACGGATGAAGCAGCCCGACCCGGTCCGCGCGCTCGGCGCTGTCACCGGCAATCAGGCGATGCAGATGGTCCGCGCCGGGCTCGAGGCTATCTATCTCAGCGGCTGGCAAGCCGCCGCCGATGCTAACACCGCCGGCGCAATGTATCCCGATCAGTCGCTCTACCCCGCCAACACCGGGCCGGAACTGGCGCGGCGCATCAACCGCACGCTGCAGCGCGCCGACCAGATCGAACATAGTGAGGGCGGGTCGAAACGCGATTGGTTCGCGCCGATCGTCGCCGATGCCGAAGCCGGGTTCGGCGGGCCGCTCAACTGCTTCGAGATTATGAAAGCGTATATTGAAGCGGGCGTCGCTGGCGTCCACTTTGAGGACCAGCTCGCTTCGGAAAAGAAGTGTGGCCATCTCGGCGGCAAGGTGCTGATCCCGACCCAAGCGGCGATCCGCAACCTAGACGCCGCGCGCCTCGCCGCCGACGTCATGGGCGTGCCAACCGTGCTGGTCGCCCGCACCGACGCCGAAAGCGCGCGCCTGATCACCAGCGACGTCGACGAACGCGACCGCCGATTCCTCACCGGCGAGCGCACGCCAGAGGGCTTCTTTCGACTGAAGGAAGGCACTGGTCTCGACCATTGCATCGCGCGCGGCCTCGCCTTTGCCGAGCATGCCGACTTGCTGTGGTGGGAGACCAGCAACCCCGATCTCGACGATGCCCGTAGCTTCGCCGAAGCGGTGCACGAGAAATATCCGGGCAAGTTGCTCGCCTATAATTGCTCGCCGAGCTTCAACTGGAAGGCGAAGCTGGACGAAGCAACCATCGCAAAATTCCAGCGCGAACTTGGGGCGATGGGCTACAAGTTCCAGTTCGTGACGTTGGCCGGCTTTCACAGCCTCAATCACGGCATGTTCGAACTTGCCTCGGGCTACCGCGACGAGGGCATGGCGGCGTATTCCCGACTGCAGCAGGCCGAATTCGACAGCGAAGGCGACGGCTACACCGCGACTCGCCACCAGCGCGAGGTTGGCACCGGCTATTTCGACCAGATCGCGACCGCGATCTCTGCAGGACAGGCCTCGACGGTCGCACTCGCCGAATCGACCGAAGCCGACCAGTTTGCCCACGTCTGACAGGAGCCACGACATGACCGAACGTTACTGGGTGATCGGCGCCGACTTTGCCGACGACGGGTTCCAGCGGATCGTTCCGGGGACCGAGACGATGGCCGGCCCGTTCGCCAACCGCGACCGCGCCAGCACCGAATGGCGCCGCCTGACCTTTCGCGACCGGATCGGCGCAATGACCCGCTTCTCGATCGCGGTCGAGCCGCTGGCGGTCGGCCGATGATCGCAGTGCTCGACCGACCGCGGGTCGCCGCCGCGCCTTCGGGAATCGAACGCGATGGCGACGTGCTGACCGATGCCGCGCTCGCGCTCGTCACCGAATTGCACGACCGTTTCGACCAGCGCCGGAGGCTGTTGCTTGCGGCGCGGGCCGAGCGGCAGAAGACATACGAGAGCGGCCACCGTCCCGATTTTCGCACCGATACCGCCACGATTCGCGACGGCGACTGGCACGTCGGTTTGATCCCCGCCGACCTTACCGACCGCCGGGTCGAAATCACCGGACCAACCAACGCCAAGATGGTGATCAACGCACTCAATAGCGGCGCGAAGGTCTTCATGGCGGATTTCGAGGATGCCACCGCACCGACTTGGGACGAGATCGTCCAGGGACAGGTCAATCTGAAGGATCGCTGGTCGGGAACGCTTGTCTTCACTGACCCAGCGAGCGACAAGAACTATCGGCTCGGCGACGATCTCGCGGTGCTAATCGTGCGTCCGCGCGGACTTCATTTACCGGAACGTCACATCACCGTCGAAGGCGAGATCGTCGCCGGTGCGTTCTTCGACGCCGCGCTCTACCTCGCCAATTGCGCGAAGCTTGCGCTCGACGCCGGAAGTGGGCCCTATTTCTATCTGCCCAAGCTGGAAAGCATGGAAGAAGCCGCGCTGTGGAGCGACGTGCTGTCGCTGTGCGAAGACCGGCTCGGACTCGATCGCGGCACGGTGAAGGTTACGGTCCTCATCGAGACGTTGCCCGCCGCGTTCGAGATGGACGAAATTCTGTACGCGCTGAAGGATCATATCGTCGGCCTCAATTGCGGCCGCTGGGACTATATCTTCAGCGCGATCAAGCGAATCGGCCGATCGCCCGATTGGCTGACACCGGATCGCAGCGCCATGACGATGGATAAAGCGTTCCTTGCGGCTTATTCGCTGCGGCTGGTCGCCACTTGCCATCGCCGCGGCGCGTTCGCGATTGGCGGCATGTCGGCATCGATCCCGGTCAAGGGCGACGAAGCCGCCAACGCCGCCGCTTTCGCTAAGGTGAAAGCAGACAAGCAGCGCGAAGTCGGTAATGGCCATGACGGTACCTGGGTCGCGCACCCCGCGCTCGTCTCGGTCGCGATGGAAGCCTTCGCCGTCCTCGATGGCCCAAACCAGCTCGATGTCATGCCCGATCATCAGCCGACACGCGACGATATGCTCGCGCTTCATGACGGCCCTCGCACTGAAGCGGGCGCGCGTGAGAACATCCGGGTCGCGATCCAATATATCGCCGCCTGGCTCGACGGTCGCGGAGCGGTGCCGCTCTATAATCTGATGGAGGATGCCGCGACAGCCGAAATCTGCCGCGCGCAACTGTGGCAGTGGCTTCGCTATGAAGCGCCGCTCGACGACGGTTTCGATTTCAGTCGCGACCTGTTCGAACATTGGCACCAGGAGGAAGTGCTCGCGCTCGGCAGTCTGCCACACCTCAAGGAAGCCGCGCGTTTGCTCTACCAATTGGTGACGGCCGACGAGTTCGAAGAGTTCCTGACCCTACCGGCGTATCGTATACTCGCGTAGAGTCCGCCGTGTCCCGTGTCGGACTGGAGGTGAGTATGTCCCCAATCTGGTCGAAACTTGAGTTCGCTCAAGACGGTGCGACCTTCGCCACCCTTCATCTCGTCAGCCAGATGCTGGGGAAGCTTCGCATTGCCCAAGCTCCGTGGGCCAATCATGGTTGGCATTTGGCGCTTCATCCTACGGCATCGGGAATGATGACAGAGCCGACGTCGGTGGCGGACGGGCGAACCTATACCTTGGCGCTCGATCTCTGCGATCATTCGATAGTGCTGATGACGAGCGACGGGACGCACGATCGGATCGCATTCGAGGAGGGTCGTTCGATCGCCGATTATCACGACGACCTTGTAGCGATGCTCGATTATCGCGCGCTTCCTTCGCGGTTCCACGATGTACCAAGCGAGATCGAGGGAGCGATACCGTTCGCCGACGATCGTTCGCCGCGCACCTACGATCGGGGCAGTGCCGCGCGTCTTCGCGAAGCATTGGCCGTCATCGTCCCCGTGTTTGCGCAATTCCGCGCCGGATTCGCCGGTAAGGCCAGTCCGGTGCATTTCTTCTGGGGCAGTTTCGATCTCGCGGTGACGCGTTTTTCGGGTCGCGTCGCACCGGCCCATCCTGGTGGCGTGCCCGGCTTGCCCGATGTCGTGACCCGCGAAGCGTATAGCCACGAAGTATCTAGCGCAGGCTTCTGGCCCGCCGGCACGATCGCGGCGGAGCCCTTGTTCTACAGCTATGCCTATCCCGAGCCGAAGGGGTTCCGCGACGGCGCCGTTCAGGTCGGCACGTTCGACGAAACGCTTGGCGAATTCGTCCTTCCGTACGCGCAGGTTCGCGAATCGAGCGATCCCGAAGCGACCCTGCTCGCCTTCCTGCAAGAGACATATGCTCTCGCCGCCGACCTTGGCCACTGGGATCGCGATTCGCTCGAACGCGAACCGCTGCCGCCCAGATGAAACGAGGGCGCCGCCATCGCTGGCAGCGCCCTCATCCTCTCCCATTCTCACGATGGGTTATTCGTCCGCTTAAGCGGCTTTCTTGTCGAGCGCCGCTTTCGCCTGTGCGATGATAGCACTGAATGCTTCGCTTTCATGCATTGCAATGTCGGCCAGGACCTTCCGATCCAGATCGATATTCGCAAGCTTGAGCGCGTGGATGAACTGACCATAGGTCAAGCCGTCCGCACGGACGGCGGCGTTGATGCGCTGGATCCACAGGGCGCGGAAACTCCGCTTCTTAACCTTGCGATCACGATAGGCGTACTGTCCGGCCTTTTCGACGGCCTGACGGGCGATACGGATCGTGTTTTTGCGACGGCCATAATAGCCCTTCGCATTTTCAAGAATCCGCTTGTGCTTTGCGCGGGTGGTTACACCCCGTTTAACGCGTGCCATGTTCCGCTCTCCTTATTTCAGGCCGTAAGGTGCCCAGGCCATGACCCGCTTGGTCTCGGCCTCGGACAGCACTTCGGTGCCGCGGTTCTGGCGAATATATTTGGCGTTGTGGCTGATCAGGCGGTGGCGCTTACCAGCGACACCATGTTTGATCTTGCCCGTCGCCGTGAGCTTGAGGCGCTTTTTGACGCCGCTCTTGGTCTTGAGCTTGGGCATTTTCGTCTCCTTGTTGCCCGCACGATTGCTCGGGGGCGACGTTATCAACCTGCCACGGCAGCCCTAACTGGCCGGACCGGTTGTGTTTTCCAACGATTTGGAAAGCGTGCGCGCCTATAGCAGACGGTGCGGCGATGGCAAGGTCAGTCGAACAGGCTCGACACACTGGATTCATCCGCAATCCGGTGGATCGCCTCGGCGAACAGCGGCGCGATGGTCAGACGGCGGATCTTGCCCTTGGGATCATCGGCCTCGCCCGGGTAAATGCTGTCGGTGACGACCAACTCGGTCAGCTCGCTCGCCGCGACCCGCGCCGCCGCGCCGCCCGACAGGACGCCGTGGCTGCAATAAGCGGCGACGTCGGTGGCGCCCTGCTGTTTCAGCGCGGCGGCGGCGTTGCACAAGGTGCCTGCCGAATCGACGATATCGTCGATCAAGATGCAATAATGCCCTTCCACGTCGCCGATGATGTTCATCACTTCCGATTCGCCGGCGCGCTCGCGGCGCTTGTCGACGATTGCCAGTGGGGCGTTGTCGAGGCGTTTGGCCAGGCTGCGCGCACGGACAACGCCGCCCACGTCGGGCGACACAACCATCAGATTCTTTCCGGCCAGCCGCGACTTTATGTCTGCGGCCATCACCGGCGCCGCCCAAAGATTGTCGGTCGGAATGTCAAAAAAGCCCTGGATCTGGCCGGCGTGCAAATCCATCGTCAGCACGCGGTCGGCGCCCGCCGTAGTGATCAGGTTCGCGACCAGCTTAGCCGAAATCGGGGTGCGCGGGCCGGGTTTGCGGTCTTGCCGGGCATAGCCGAAATAAGGGATGACGGCGGTGATCCGCTTGGCCGACGCGCGGCGCAGCGCGTCGATGCAGATCAGCAATTCCATGAGGTTGTCGTTGGTCGGATAGCTCGTCGACTGAAGTACGAAGACGTCCTCGCCGCGCACGTTCTCATTGACCTCCACGAACACTTCCTCGTCTGCGAAGCGCCGCACGCTCGCGTCTGTGACGGCGATCTCGAGATAGTCCGCGACCGCCTTGGCGAGCGGCAGGTTGGAGTTGCCGGCCATCAGTTTCATGTCGGTAATGCCCTCGTTGGATCGCGGTGCCCCCCCTTAACCACCCGAGGTGCGCCGCGACAAGCTTGTCGGCTGCGATGCGTGCGCTTAAGCGCAAAATGTGAGCAAAAACGTGCCTTCCGAGCCCCGCCCCGATCGCCTGTCGATTGCCTTTGCCCAAGTCAGCCAGCGGGTCGGAGACCTTAAGGGCAATATGGACCGGATGCTCGAGGTGCGGGTGAAGGTCCGCAATGTCGATCTCGTCATGTTCCCCGAATTGCAACTAACCGGCTATCCGCCTGAAGACCTGGTCCTCAAACCTGAATTCGTTCGCCGGTCTATGGAGCTGACCGAGCGACTGGTCGACGCGACTGCCGATGGTGGCCCGGCAATCCTGTTCGGTGCGGTTCATGCCGAAGAAGGCCGAACCTATAACGCCGTCATCCTTGCGGAAAACGGCGTGCTCGTCGCGCGCCGGCTGAAACGCGAGCTGCCCAACTACGGCACTTTTGACGAAAAGCGCATCTTCGCGGCGGGGCCGTTGCCCGATCCGATCGAATGGCGCGGCGTGAAGTTGGGCGTTCCCGTTTGCGAGGACATCTGGCTCGAGCCGGTCTGTGCCCATCTTGCCCAGGAAGGCGCGGAAATCCTGCTTGTTCCTAACGGTAGTCCCTATGAGCTCGACAAGGACGACAGCCGCCAGCGACTTGTCAAGGATCGCGTCGTCGAAACCGGTCTCCCGTTGGCCTATCTCAATCGCGTCGGCGGCCAGGACGAGATCGTGTTCGACGGCAGCAGCTTCATCGTCAACGACGATGGCGAGATCGTCGTCCAGATGCCTGACTGGGACGAAGCGACCTGGACGACCGAATGGGACCGGACGGACAATGGCTGGCGCTGCGCAACGCGCCGTGTTTCCGCGCTGTCGCCCTTTCCCGAAGATATCTACCGCGCAATGGTCGTCGGGCTCCGCGACTATGTGAATACCAACGGCTTTCCCGGCGTTCTGCTCGGTTTGAGCGGCGGGATCGACAGCGCATTGTCTGCGGCGGTCGCGGTCGATGCGCTCGGCGCCGACCGCGTCTGGTGCGTCATGCTACCCAGCAAATTTACCAGCGATGAAAGCCTGGAAGACGCGGAAAAGTGCGCCGAATTGCTCGGTTGCCGCCATGACGTCATTCCGATAGTGCCGGGGGTTAAGGCGCTCGATCAGATGCTCGACAATCCGAAAGGGTTGGCTGCTGAGAATATCCAGTCCCGGCTCCGGATGGTCACGCTGATGGCGCTATCGAACGCGCATGGCCACATGCTGCTGACCACCGGCAACAAGAGCGAGATGAGCGTCGGCTATGCTACCCTCTATGGCGACATGGCCGGCGGCTATTCGGTACTCAAGGATGCCTACAAGACGACCGTCTTCGCGCTCTCGCGCTGGCGTAATGGGAAGCGTCCCGACGGCGCGCTCGGCCCAGACGGCTCGGTGATGCCGCAGCGCGTGATCGACAAGCCACCGACCGCCGAATTGCGCCACGGCCAGAAAGACGAAGACAGTCTTCCCCCCTACGCCTTGCTCGACCGAATGCTCGAGGCGCTGGTCGAAAAGGAATTATCGGTCGCCGAGGCGGCGGCGATCACCGGCGCCGACGAAGCCGTGGTATCGGAAATCGAGAAGAAATTGCTGCGGGCCGAATACAAGCGCCGTCAGGCTCCGCCCGGTGTCAAGATCGGCACGCGGAACTTCGGCCGCGACCGCCGCTACCCGATCACGAACGCCTTTCACACCGGCTGACAACGGCCTAGGCCTCGCCAGCGGCATGGGGGACGGGGCAATGTTTCACGCGGTTCGATTATGGTGGACCCAAGGCCGCGGCAGGCTGACCGCGCGTTTGTTTGCCTCCGAATTCACGGTGGTGATCAGCGGCATCCTGGCGGCGCAGACCAACAAGTGAGCGACGTGACGCGCGCCGCTGGCGGCGATCAGCCGCTTGACCCGGCCACGCTCGACCGAGCCGGCTTTCGAAGCCCCAGCGTCGCGCCGCTTGCGCCCGAAAGCGGTCTCTTGCTGATCGATCGCTACAAATCGGAAAAGGCCCAGCTTTATGCGTCGATGCAAATTCGCACTGACCATGTCGCCGCCCTTTCCAACCGGGTCGCTGAACAATAGATGGCATGTCGATTCTCGACCCGGCCTCCGGCAAAGTACGCGAGGGCGACCGGGTCAACGCGCGGGCGATCGCGAGCCAGATCCGTTCGGCCCTGCGCTCAATCCAGATTACCTCGCAAGGATTGATCAATGAGGCGGGCCGGCTGGGCCTGAAACCCAGGGACACCGAGGGACGCCGCCGCCCTCTGAACTGCGCCGATATCCGCGCCTCGCGGACCAACATGCCGCACGTCACGGCCCGCGCGCGCTGAGCGGCGGCGCTGCGCCATCTAGGCGGTGACAGTCGACAGGCAAAAGGTTAGGCGGATGCAATGACCGCAACGACCCGTTTCGCCCCGTCGCCGACCGGCAACCTCCACGTCGGAAATATCCGCACCGCGCTCCACAATTATCTGCTCAGCGCGAAGGTCGGCGGACGCTTCCTGCTGCGGATCGACGACACCGATCCCGAACGGTCGAAGGAGGAATTTGCCGCCTCGATCGTCGCTGACCTCGACTGGCTCGGCCTGATCCCGCATGCCGTCTTTCGCCAGTCGGAACGGTTTGCGCTGTACGAGCGCGAATTCGATAAACTCAAGGTGACTGGCCGAGTCTACCCCTGCTACGAGACGCCTGAAGAACTCGATGTGCGCCGCAAGGTGCTGCTCGGGCGCGGGCTTCCGCCGGTCTACGAGCGCAAGGCCGCGGATGCGCCGGTGCCCGAGGGCGTTGCGCCACACTGGCGCTTCCGGCTCGACCATGAGGCCTCGATCACGTGGGACGACGCGATCCGCGGGCCGCAGCATTTCGACCCGAAACTGATCAGCGATCCCGTCATCCGCCGCGCCGACGGCAGCTGGCTCTACCTGCTGCCCTCGGTGATCGACGATGTCGACATGGCCATCAGTCACGTCTTGCGCGGTGAGGATCATGTCTCGAACAGCGCAGTTCAAGTCCAGATGTTTCAAGCGCTCGGCGCAACTCCGCCGATCTTCGCGCACGAGGCTTTGCTGGTCGCGGCAGAGGGCAAATTGTCGAAGCGCCTCGGTTCAAGCGGGGTCGATGTTTTGAAGGGTTCCGGGATCGAACCGATGGCACTCAACAGTCTACTGGCGCGGCTCGGCACCTCGCAACCGGTCGAAGCCAAAGCCACGCTCGCCGAGCTTGCCGATGGATTCGACCTCGCAACCTTCGGCCGCGCACCGGCGCATTTCGATCTGGCCGAGGTCGAGCAGGTCAATCGCAAATTGCTCCACCATCTCGATTTCGCGTCCGTTGCCGACCGCGTCCCCGAAGGAATCGGTGCGGATGAATGGGCAATCCTGGCCGGGAATGTCGATCATCTCGGCGAACTGTCTGACTGGGTCGACGTGCTCGACGGCAAGATCGCGGTCGATACATTCGATGCCGACGACGTCGCTTTCCTCGTCGCTGCCGCCGGCGTTGCGGAAGGGGTCGACTGGACCGACAATCCTTGGGCGGCGCTGACATCGGCTCTCAAGGAGCAGAGCGGGCGCAAGGGCAAGGCGCTGTTCCATCCGCTGCGCAAGGCACTCACCGGCCGCGACTCGGGGCCAGAGATGGCCCCACTCACCACGCGGATCGGGAAGGCTCGTTCCATCGCCCGGCTCCGCGCCGCCGCCACCCAAGGCTGAAAAGAGGCAGTTGAACCCTCACCGACAGGACTTGCCAACGCAATGAAATGATGTATCATCACATACTCTAGTAGAGGAGGTGCAGATGCTCGCTTATGCTCCCGCCCGCGACCAGCAGAAGGTCCGTCCCACCACGCTTGCCCTGATCGTCGGCGCACATGTTGCCGTTCTCGTGCTGGCGATGGCCGCCAAGATTGAGGTCGATCGCTACACCGATCCGCCGACCAGGCTGATCGAACTTACGACGGACGTCCCTCCACCCGAACCGCCCAAGCCTGTCCCCAAAAGCGAGCCGTCGAACCCGGTCAGCCAGATCGATGCGACCGATCCGATCGTCAGGACCGAAATTCCGACCGATTTCCAAACCGACATCCTCGTCGAGCGCACGCCGATCGGCCCTATTGCCTGGACGGAAGCGGTTACGCCTTATGTCCCACCGCTCGATCCCCCGCCGATCGCGCGCACCAAGGCTGTCCTCAAGACCGACGCCGCCGACCTTCGCCCGCCCTATCCCGATTCGAAGCGACTGACCGACCAAGAGGCGACGCTGAGACTGAAACTCAGCATCGATGACAAGGGTCGGGTCATCGCAGTCCAGCCGGTTGGCGAGATCGACCGCGCATTTCTGGAATCCGCACGGCGTCACATCTTGCGCTACTGGCGTTATTCGCCCGCCACCGAGGGTAGCAAGGCGGTGCATTCGTCGACCACCGTCACTCTGCAATTCGAACTCAACGGCTGATCTCCTGGCCGTTCGTGAAGGGGCGGGGCTGGCGAACCGCCCCGCCCCGCCTTATGTCGGTTTCAATGTCGGTATTTCCTCCCATCCACGGCCCGCGAGCCGCCCTCCGCGATCTCCGCGCATTCATGCGCCAGCGCAGTCGCGAACAGGTCATCGGTGCATCGCTCGCCATCCTCAGCACGATCATCATCACGATCCTGTTTTTCGTCGATTCGCAGATAAACACCGCCGCGCCACCGACCATCACCTACGTCACCAGCTATCCGTCGAATCGGACCGACGCCGAAATCATCGCCGACCAGAAAAAGGACCAGGCGGCGATCGACGAGGCCAAGCGCAAGCGCCAGGAACAGTTCCAGCAGCTGCAGAACAAACTTGGAATCGAGTGATCCGGCGATGATGGCCGAGGCCGTTGCCCTCGGCATCGTGGCGCGCGGAACGACCGCACCCAACCCCAATGTCGGCTGCATCGTCGTTTCGGGCGGCCAGATCGTCGGGCGTGGGGCGACCCAGCCCGGCGGCCGACCGCATGCCGAAGCCGTAGCCATCGCCGACGCCGCTGAGGCGGCGCGCGGCGCAACCTTGTTCACCACCCTCGAACCCTGTGCGCATGACAGCAAGCGGGGGCCGACCTGCGCTGCGATGCTTCCCGAAGCCGGGATTGCCCGCGTCGTCATCGCATTGATCGATCCCGATCCGAGAACCGCCGGGGAGGGGGCAGCGATGCTTCGCGCGTCCGGAATCGACGTCACCATTGGCGAGGGCGCCGAGACTGCCCGGGCAAGCATGGCGGGCTATTTCACCCGCATTGCGCTCGGTAGGCCGCGCATCACACTGAAACTGGCGTTGTCGATCGATGGCAAGATCGCGCTTCCGTCGGGCGAATCGAAATGGATCACTGGCGAAGATGCCCGTGCACACGTCCACCTCGAGCGTGCTCATGCCGACATGATCTTGGTCGGCCGCGGAACCTATGAAGCCGACTCGCCAAGCTTGGACGTCCGCCTGCCGGGCCTTGAGCTGCGGTCGCCCCGCCGCGCACTCCTCAGTCGGACGATGGCACCCATCGACGGATGGAAAATGCTGGAATCCCCGCAGGATGTGTATCGACTTCATGACGTCAACGACCTCCTGGTCGAAGGCGGATCAGGAACCGCGACCGCCTTTTTGTCCGCCGATCTGGTCGACCGGATCCTTATATATCGCGCCCCGATCATTGTCGGAGAAGGCAAGTCCAGCTTCGGCTATGTCGGGCTAGATGCGATCGCCAACGCCCATGGTCGCTGGCGACATGGCGATGGGCGTGCGCTTGGCATCGACCGGCTCGAAGTCTACGAGCGCGTTCGCGAGGAGAGCGACTAAGCCATGTTCACCGGAATCATCACCGACATCGGCGCCGTTCGCTCGGTCCGCCAGCGCGGCGACCTACGCGTAACCATTTCTTGCAACTATGAGATGGCCGGCGTCGACCTGGGCGCATCGATTGCCTGTTCGGGCGTCTGCCTGACCGTGGTTGAGAAAGGTGACGACTGGTTTGCGGTCGATCTCAGTAACGAAAGCGTCAACCGCACCGCGTCATCGCATTGGGAACAAGGCGCTAAGCTCAACCTGGAACGCGCGCTTCGTCTTGGCGATGAGCTCGGCGGGCATCTCGTAACGGGTCATATCGACGGCGTCGCAAAGGTAGAAACGATCGTTCTGGTCGGCGATTCTCTTGAAATCGCATTCCGGATCAGCCGCGATCTCGGCAAGTTCATCGCGCCAAAAGGTTCGGTAACGATCGATGGGGCGTCGCTGACCGTCAACGTCGTCAGCGACCGCGACGACCATTGCGTCTTCTCGGTAAACGTCATTCCGCACACCGCAAATCACACTACGTTGGGATCACTGAGCGATGGAGATGGCGTGAATGTCGAAATCGACGTTCTAGCGCGCTATCTTCAGCGTCTAGAGCAGGTGCGCGCCTCTTAATTTCGAATGTGATCAGCGGCGCTGGCAAGTCACACTGTGGGGTGATAACGCGCTTTTATGTCTACCGATCTGATCGAACGGCTCAATGCCGTCATCGCCACTGGAGAAGTCAGTCGCTCCGGCCTTGCCCGTGCTGCGGGTCTCCATCCTAACAGCCTGCGCAAGCTAGGCTCGGAGGAATGGAATCCGACCGCCGACACCTTGCTTAAGCTGGAAAAGCTGCTCGTCAGCGGAACGACCGACGTCCTCGTCGGGCCGGAACGCATCATCGACGAGGCGCGCAATGGCCGAATGTTCATCCTGGTCGATGACGACGATCGCGAAAATGAAGGCGACCTGGTCATTCCCGCCCAGATGGCGACACCCGATGCGATTAACTTCATGGCCCGCCATGGCCGCGGCCTGATCTGCCTCGCGCTGACCAAGGAACGCGCCGACACGCTCGGCCTCGCCCCGATGGCGCGCACCAACGGCACCAAGCTGGAAACCGCCTTCACCGTCTCGATCGAGGCACGGGATGGCGTCACAACCGGCATTTCCGCCGCCGACCGGGCGCGGACCGTCGCCGTGGCTATCGATGCCGGCAACGATGCCGACGCCATCGTCTCGCCCGGGCACGTCTTCCCGCTCGTCGCGCGCCCCGGCGGCGTCCTCGTCCGCGCCGGGCATACCGAAGCCGCCGTCGACGTTTCGCGCCTTGCCGGGCTAAACGCCTCGGGCGTGATCTGCGAGATCATGCGCGAAGACGGCACCATGGCGCGGCTCGACGATTTGATGGACTTCGCCCGCACCCACGGCATGAAGATCGGCACGATCCGCGACCTCATCGCCTACCGCCTCAAGAAGGACCACATGGTCGAGCGCGTCGCCCAGACCTCCTTCACCAGCCGCAGCGGCAAGGCGTGGACCGCGCAGGTCTTCCGCGACAAGTCGAGCGGGGAAGAACAACTCGCCCTCGTCCACGGCGCGATTCGCCCCGACAGCGCGACCCTGGTCCGGATGCACTCGATCGATCTTTTCGCGGACCTTCTTGGCGAACAAGGCGCCCGCGCCGGTCTGCTCGACGGGTCTATGGCAATGATCGAGGCCGAATGCTCGGGCGTCGTCGTCGCTCTCCACGCTGCCGCCCAAGGCTCGCTGAGCCGCGCGACCGACCTGCGCTCCGGCAAACCTGCCACAGGCGGGCCGGAACTTCGCGGTTACGGCATCGGCGCGCAAATCCTCGCCGCGCTCGGAATTCACGACATGATCCTGCTCACCAATACGCGCCATACTCCAGTCGGCCTATCCGCTTACGGACTCGCGATCGTCGAAGAGCGCCCCATCATCCAGCCGGAGTAAGCACTTGGCCCACTTCTTGATAGCCGAAGCGCGATTCTACGCGCATCTCAACGACATGCTCTTGAGCGGCGCACGCGCCGCGATCGAAGCCGCCGGCCACACGCACGAGACAATTACCGTCCCTGGCGCCCTCGAACTGCCCGGCGCGATCGCGCTTGCGGACGAAAGCGGCAAGTTCGACGCTTATGTCGCGCTGGGCGTCGTCATTCGCGGGGAGACTTGGCATTTCGAAATCGTCGCAGGCGAAAGCGCGCGGGGACTGATGGCGTTGACGATGGACGGTATCGCGGTTGGCAACGGCATCCTCACCACCGAGGACGAGGCGCAGGCCATTGTCCGCGCCGATCCTGCCCAGGCCAACAAGGGCGCCGGGGCCACCGAAGCCGCGCTCGCCTTGCTCGATCTCAAGAAGCGATTCGCTTAGTCGAGCGCCAACCAAATCTCGTTGCGGCGCAGCGGCCCCGGTATCACGGGCGAATTGTAAAAGGCATATTCGGGCTCGGCGGCGGTCTTTTCTTCATGGCGCGAAAGCCATCCGCGAAGTCGATCCTCCTGGTCAGCAAGATCGGCGTCGTCGGGACGACCGGCAAAACTGACCACGCCAACCCGCCGCGGCGGCACCGTGACCAGCGCCACGCCGTCCGGCGTCGGCGGGAGATTATCTGCCTTGCGCCCGGCGGGCATCACGAACCGCGTGCGCCAGCCCCCGTCCATCAGGTCGTCATCGAACATCGGCGGGTCGGAGCCCATCGGGTCACCCGAATCCTGCATCACCGGAACGGTCATCGCCAATTTCTCGCCATCGCGCGACTTGGCGAAGATGTAGTCGGCGAGAACCGAAAAGCCGCGGCCAAGCGCTTCCTTGCGCGGGCCCTCGATGATCGTTTCGGCAACCACGACTTCGGGATAATCGCGAATCTGGAAATCGCCGTCAGTGCGAAGGGCGCGAAAATCGGGCTCCTCGGTCTGCTTTTCCTGGAAGACATAATATGCAGCGCCGGCCAGCGCCGCGCCAGCCAATACCGCTCCCGCAGCAAGGGTTCGTCCAACTTTCTTTTCCATGATCGCATCCTTCGCCATTCGGTGAAGGCTCAATCGCTCAGGCCTGTGCCTGTTCCGTCAGGGTAGGATAGTCGGTGTACCCTATGGGTCCTGCCGAATAGAAAGTCTCCACGTCCCAGCGATTGAGCGGCGCACCGGTGCGCAACCGTTCGACCAGATCGGGGTTCGCAAGGAATGCCCTGCCGAATGCGATGAAGTCTGCCCCACCGTCCTCGACCATGTCCAACGCGCTCGCCCGGTCATAATCGCTGTTCAGCCCGATCTTGCCGCTGAACACCTTGCGCATATACGGTGACACCGCTTCCTGATCGGTCGGGCGGAAGCTCGACTGCGGGCCGGGCTGGCGCATTTCGATCCACGGAATGCCGACTTCATCGAGCACCCGCGCCGCTTCGGTGAACAAAGCGACGTGGTTCGGATCGTCAGCCCCGTTGACCGAGCCGTTCGGCGACAGGCGAACGCCCGTTCGCTCGTTGCCGATGCTGTCGACCACGCGCTGCGCCACTTCGCGCAGGAGGCGCACGCGATTGGCGATCTGCCCGCCATAATCGTCGTCGCGCCGGTTCGACGTCTCTCGCAGGAACTCGTCGATCAGATACCCGTTGGCGGCGTGGATCTGCACGCCGTCGAAACCGGCTGCAATCGCGTTGCGAGCCGCAATCTCATAATCATCGAGCACGCGCGCGATGTCGTCCAGCGTCGCAGCGCGCGGCTCCTCGAACGGCTTCTTGCCATCATAAGTGTGCGCTTCACCCGGCGGCGTGATCGCGCTCGGCGCCAGCGGCGGGGTTCCGGTGACGTCGGAATGCACCATCCGGCCCATGTGCCACAATTGCGCGACGATCCTGCCGCCGGCTTCATGGACCGCGCCGACGACTGGCTTCCAACCTTCGACCTGTTCGTCGGTCCACAAGCCCGGCGCACTCGGCCAGCCCAGACCCTCGCGGCTGATCCCCGTCGCCTCGCTGATGATCAGGCCAGCGTCGGCGCGCTGGGAATAATATTCCCCCATCAGCGGCGTCGGGACCGCATCGCGTGTCGCACGACCGCGCGTTAACGGCGCCATGACGACGCGATTGGGTAGTTTCAGAACGGGGCTCAATTCCACGGGATCGAACAGGCTGGGCATATCGGGCCTTTCTGCTAGTGGGCCGAAATGGACAGCGGCGCCGGAAAAGCTCAAATAGTTGCGGATCGAAACGATTCAACCGCGCACCCGCTCGCATTCCTCGCCTTGTTGCTCGGCAATCTCGCGCTTGCAATGGGGCCATTTCTTGTCCGCCATAGCGGCGTAGGCCCGATCTCGGCCGGGTTTTGGCGGATGGCGCTTGCCATTCCCTTCCTCTGGCTGATCGCCCGGCTGGTGAAGCAGCCGGTCCACTGGCCGCGACGCAGCGCCGTTCTTGCGATCGCGATTGCAGCTTTCTTCTTCGCCGCCGATCTTGCCGCCTGGCACAAGGGGATACTGCTGACCAAGCTCGGCAACGCCACGCTGTTCGGCAATATCTCATCGTTCATCTTTGCTGCGTGGGGATTGTGGCTGGTGCGCCGGCTTCCGACCCTCATTCAGGCCTTTGCATTGTTCCTCGCCGCCGCTGGTTGTGCCTTGTTGATTTGGGGAAGCGCCGAACTCAGTGCGGCGCATTTGCACGGCGATTTGCTCGCCGCGCTCGCTGGTCTGCTCTACGCCGGCTATCTGATCGCGGTCGACGACACCCGGCGGACGTTGGCACCGATGCCGTTGCTGTTCCTCGCCAGCCTGTTCGGCGCGGCAATGCTTCTCCCTGCTTCACTCGCAAGCGGTGAAACTTTCGTGCCAGCTAACTGGAGTGCTTTGTTCGCGCTTGCGATGTGCAGCCAGGTGATCGGGCAAGGCTTGCTCGTCTTCGCGCTCGGCCAGGTGCCGCCGCTTGTGGTCGGCATCGCAATGCTGACCCAGCCCGCGCTGTCGGCCTTTCTCGGCTGGCGCTTCTACGGTGAGAGCCTGACCATGCTCGACTGGCTCGGTGCAATCCTGATCGTCGTCGCGCTCGTCCTCGTTCGCTTGCGCCCGAGCGGCCAAAAGGGCAGGAAAGTCGCATGACCGACGACATCACCCCGCTCCAGTCAATTCGTGACCAGCTCGGCCTCGCGGTCGGCGAAAATGCGGTGTTCGACGGATGGACCGTCAAGGCGGTTGAAGCCGCCGCCGCGCAGGCCGGGGTCGATTCCGCCATCGCCCGGCTGGCCTTCGGCAAAAGCCCGATCGACATGGTCGAAGCTTATGTCGGCGCGGTCGACGCCGCGATGGTCGACGCCTTTCCAGCCGATCGGATCGTCGCGATGAAAATCCGCGACCGAATTACCGAGCTGGTGTGGCAGCGGTTCGCCGTGATGGAACCCGCACGAGAAGCGGTCCGCTCTGCGCTCGTGATCATGGCGATGCCGCAAAACGCACCGCGCGGCGCGAAGCTCGGCTGGCGCACTGCCGATCGCATCTGGCGGCTGGCCGGCGATACGGCCAGCGACTTCAACCATTATACCAAGCGGATTACGCTGGGCGCGGTCTATTCCTCGACCTTGCTTGCTTGGCTCGACGACAGGAGCCAGGGACTGGTCGAAAGCCGCGCCTTCCTCGACCGCCGCATCGCGAACGTGATGAGTTTCGAGAAATGGAAGGCGCAGTGGCGGGGCGATCCCGTGCGCAAGCCGAGCTTTGCGCGCTTCCTCGGAAGGCTCCGCTACCCGCCCGCCTGATTGCGCTTCCCAAAAGCCGACGTTATTGATAATCACTCGCAACATGAGCGAGCCCCTCTCTCTTGAATCGCTGCGCGTTGGCGTCCGGGCCCGGATTGTGACCGTCGATTGGGGTGGTCTCGACGATGCTTCGGCGTTGCGGCTCAAGGATTTCGGATTTGACGAGGGTGTCTCGGTCGAAGCGCTTCATCAGGGACCATTCGGCCGCGATCCTCTCGCCGTGCGCGTTGGACGCATGACGGTCGCCATTCGTCGTGCTCATGCGCGCGCGATCAAGGTCGTGCTCGAGGCCGCATGACCACTACGCCACTGGTCGCGGTCGTCGGCAATCCCAATGCCGGCAAGAGTGCACTGTTCAATGCCCTGACCGGCGCTCGCCAAAAGGTCGGCAATTATCCCGGCGTGACGGTCGAGCGCCATGTCGGCCGGACCAGCTTTCCATCAGGCCAGGAATTCGATCTTATCGACCTTCCCGGCACCTACAGCCTCGACCCGGCCAGTCCTGACGAGGCCGTCACCCGCGACGTGCTGCTTGGCCGCCAGCAGGGCGAACGCCTGCCCGACGCGCTACTGATCGTCGTCGACGCATCCAACCTCGACAACCATTTGCGCTTCGCCTTGCAATTGATCGCATTGGGTCGCCCGACCGTTGTCGCGCTCAACATGGCTGACCTTGCTCGCCGCGACGGGCTGGAGCTTGATCCGGTCCGGCTGTCCGCCGAGCTCGGCGTTCCGGTCGTCGAAACCGTCGCCGTTCGCAAACGCGGCATTCAGGACTTGCTGGCCAGCTTGGAAGGCGAACTCGGCCACCATAGGGCCATTGCGGGCAGCGACCTGCCGCCGCCTGAACCGATCAATCTGCATCGTCGGGCGCGCGACATCGCGCTTGCCGCGATTGTCAGCGAAACCCCCGTTCGTCGCTGGACCCATCGTCTCGATTCAGTGCTGCTCCAGCCGGTCGCGGGGCCGGTCATCCTTGCCGCCATCCTGTTCGTGATGTTCCAGGCGGTGTTCGCATGGAGCGCGCTTCCAGCCGATGCGCTAGAAGCCGGAATTCTCTCGCTGGGGCAGACCATCGGCAATCTCATGCCGTCCGGTTTCGCCCGCTCGCTGATCGTCGACGGCGTGTTCGGCGGGGTCGGCGCAGTGATCGTCTTCCTGCCCCAGATCCTTATCCTGTTCCTCTTCATCCTGATCCTCGAAAGCTCGGGCTACATGGTCCGCGCGGCTTTCATAATGGACCGATTGATGAGCCACGCGGGCCTGTCGGGCCGCGCCTTTATCCCGTTGCTTTCAAGTTTCGCCTGCGCCGTTCCCGGGATCATGGCGACGCGAACCATCGACAATGCGAAGGATCGCCTGACGACCATCCTCGTCGCGCCGCTGATGACCTGCTCGGCGCGCCTCCCGGTTTATGCGCTGATCATCGCCGCCTTCATTCCGGAGCGCAGCGTCGGTCCGGGCATCAACCTGCAGGGCCTCGTCCTGTTCGGTCTCTACCTCGCCGGTGTCGTCGGCGCGTTGCTCGCCGCCTTGCTGATCCGCCACACCGTGGTGAAGGGCGGTGGCGGTGCGTTCATGATGGAATTGCCCAAATACCAGATGCCGCGCGTCGGCGACGTCCTGATCGGCCTGTGGCAGCGCGCGTGGATCTTCCTCAAGCGCGCCGGCACGATCATCCTGTCCACCACGGTCATCCTGTGGGCACTTGCCAGCTTCCCGCAGGCCGGCCCCGGGGAGAAACAATCCGAGGTCTCGATTGCAGGCAAGATCGGCACCGCAATCGAGGTAGTCGTTCGGCCAATCGGCTTCAATCACGACATCGCCCTCGCCCTGCTACCTACGATGGCTGCGCGCGAAGTCGCGGTCAGCGCGATCGGCACCGTATATGCGCTCGACGCAGAGCGTGAAGACGAGCTCCAGACGCTTGAACAAAGGCTCGCCGGAAAGTGGAGCATCGCCACCGCGCTCGCCTTCCTCGCCTGGTTCGTGTTCGCTCCGCAATGCATCTCGACCATCGCGATCACGCGCCGTGAAACCAATGGCTGGAAATGGCCGATGTTCATGGTCGGCTACCTGTTTGCGCTGGCTTATGCCGCGGCGGGCATCACCTATTGGACGGCTGTTGCTTTCGGCCTCGGCTAGCGGCTAACGCAGCCCTCGAGAGTTTAGCGAAGGAGAGCGAGATGGCGGGCGTGAACAAGGTGATTCTGGTGGGCAATCTGGGAGCCGATCCGGAGGCGCGTTCGCTCAACAACGGCGGCGAAGTCGTCAACCTGCGCGTCGCAACCAGCGAGACGTGGAAGGACAAGGAAGGCAACCGCCAGGAACGCACCGAATGGCACCAGGTCGTCATCTTCAACGAAAACCTCGGCCGCGTAGCGAAGAGTTATCTGCGCAAGGGTTCGAAGGTCTATCTCGAAGGCCAGATCCAGACCCGCAAATGGACCGACCAGAGCGGTGCCGACCGCTATTCGACCGAAATCGTGCTTCAGCGCTTTCGCGGTGAACTCGTCCTGCTTGATTCACGCGGCGAAGGCGGCGGCGGCGGCGGCGGTAGCGGCTATAACCAGAGCAGCGGTTACGACGATGGGGGCTTCGGCGGCGGACAGCAGCGCCAGCAGTCGCGCCCGCAGCCCGCGGCGTTCGACACCGACCTCGATGACGACGTCCCGTTTTGATCGGTCACGGCCTGCCGGTTAGGGTCGTCAGTCTTTCGTCATCTTTTCTTTCAGCGCGGCAAGGGCTGCAAACGGTCCGGCCTCTTCTTCGCTGATCACACCGGCTTCGCGCAGCGCCTCTTCCGCATCCGCGCTTCGCGGATAAGGGTCGAGCGCAAGCGCGAGCGTATCGACGATCGCGTCGCCAATCGGGAGTCGCGCGCCGTCGTGAAAGATGGTGTCGAGCGCGGCGCCCTCCAATTCGATTTCCTCGTCCGGCGCGATGGCCGGCTCGGCCACGAAATGCAGGTCGAACGGCTCGTCGATCATCGCCGCCACCGGATCCCCGGTTGCAACGCACGCCTGATCGAGGGTGGCCATGACCCGACCCTTGGCGTTCACCTTGTCGCCATCGCGCGACATGACGACATGCGCCTTGAGGGTAGATAGCGATAGTAGGCCAAGCCGCTTGGCGATGGCAGCGCATTGCGCATCGCTAGCCGAGAGTTCAATCCGCGCGCCTTCATGAACCTGGTCGAGCGGCAGGAGAAATTCGAAATCCTCGCTCATTGTATGTCCCCCTGGATCAAACTGCCCTCATCCATCATCGCGATTTTCCGCGCAAATTCGTCAATGAACTCAAGGCCCTTCGTTGCTTCGGCATCGGACACGCCCTGATCGCGGTAAAGCGACATTCGCGCGGTCGCGATCCGTTTGCCGGGCGATTCGGCGGCCGCACGCCACGCGTCGATGCGCTTGGCCAGCATCCCGACCATCCCGCGCACCTGTTTGCCCAGCGTCGGGTCGCCAAGGCCGGACTGGCGCAATTGCGAATCCATGTCGTCGACGAAGATTTCGGTGAGGCGCGGAGAAATGGCTGCCGCCGAATCGCCGCCTTCGCCCAGCCGGATGTCGGTCAGGGCCATGACCGTTGCAAGAACAGCAAATCGTCCGTCCATCGTGTCTTCGACCCCGGCATTGCGGTACCAGCGCGGTCGGCGCGCCTCGGCGACCAGCGCCGCATAGAGCGGGCGGGCGTCGGCGAGCATGGGTCGGCGGGAAAATGGCCAGATCATTCAGCTTCCTTTAAGTGCACAGCCTCTTCACTTGAAGCAGCGGGCAAGGCCGCATATTGAGGCTGCCTCGCCGCGACGCAAGCGGCGGGTTATCGATCTGAGGAGTGAATTGAATGGCGTCGACCTGGGTCAAGTTGGCTGCGGCCTTCATGGGAGCAGCAATGGTGACGGGGTGCGCCGGGATTCGGGATCACCGTGGGTTCGTGCTCGACAAGGAATTGGCAGGCGGAATCCAGGTCGGGATCGACAATAAGGAATCGGTCACCAAGACGCTCGGTCGACCGACCTTCACCGGTCAGTTCAACCCCGACGATTGGTACTACCTCTCGGCGGACACCAAGACGGTGGCCTTCCGCTCGGCCAAGACCATCGACCAGGATTTGCTCCACATCCGCTTCGATCCCGCCGGCAACGTCTCGGCAATTGACCGCACCGACGAAAAAACCATCGTCGCAATCAGCCCGAATGGCGACAAGACGCCGACCCTGGGTCGCAAGCGCAGCTTCTTCGACGAATTGTTCGGCAACATTGGCGTGTTCAACTCGGGCGCACTTGGGCAGCAGAATCCCGACAACTAGGCTTTGAGCCGACCGTAATCTGTCCTAAGCGGGGTCGCATGACTGCGACCCCCGCTGGCATCACTTATGCCGATTATCTCGCGCTTGGCGATCTGCTCGGCGCGCAGCATCCGATCTCTGATCACCATGACGAGATGCTGTTCATCATCATCCATCAGACCAAGGAATTGTGGCTGAAGCAGATGCTCCACGAGGTCAAACTGGCCTGCAGCCTGATCGCCGCCGACCGCTTCGGCATTGCCCACAAGGCCATGTCGCGGATCAGCAGGATCCAGACGGTGATGACCCTGTCGTGGGACATTCTTTCGACCCTGACCCCGTTCGACTACATGCAGTTTCGCCATGTGCTCGGCACGTCTTCGGGTTTCCAGTCGGCGCAATTCCGCGAACTCGAATTCCGGCTCGGGCTCAAGGACGAACGTTTCCTCAAGCTTGGCGAGGGCGGCGCGGAAGGCCGCGCCCGACTGCAGGCCGCGCTCGACGACCTCAGTCTTTGGGAAGAAGCCAATGCCGCGCTCGGCCGGGCAGGGTTCGACGTGTCGAGCCCAGAGTCGATCGGCGCCAGTTGGCTTGCGGTCTACCGTGATGCCGAACGCTGGTTCGAGCTCTACGGCCTCGCCGAAAAGCTGGTCGATATCGACGATGCCTTGGTCGCCTGGCGCATGAAGCATGTCCTCACGGTCGAGAGGATCATCGGGATGAAGCGCGGCACCGGCGGATCGGAAGGCGCGGCCTATCTCAAGTCCACGCTCGACAAGCGCGCTTTTCCGCAACTCTGGTCGCTGCGTACCGAAATATGAGCTCAAAGCACCTCTTTTCGAGAAGCCTCGCGGCAGGCGGCGACCGCCTGCACGTCGCCGCGCACAGTCATCATCTGTGGCCCGACGTCAGTTTCGATGCCCAGGTCGAAGCGTGGGAAGACGCGGCGCGCCTTGCCGACCGCAAATGGGACAAGGTGATGGGCGAGGTATGGCCCGAAGCACAGGCAGAGGTCGCGGTCGAACTTGGCACCGGCGACCCGTCGGCGATTGTCTTTTCCTCGAACACCCACGATTTCGTCGTCCGGCTTGCCGCGGCCTGCCCGCGTCAGGATCCGGCTCGACTTCGCGTGCTGACCAGCGACGGTGAATTTCATTCGGCCCGACGCCAGTTTGCGCGCTGGGCGGAAGACAATTGGCTAGTCGAAGAGAAGGTCGCCGCCGAACCGTTCGATGATGTAGCAGAGCGTTTCCTTGCTGCGGCGCGGCGCGGTGATCACGACCTCATCTTCGTCAGTCATGTACTGTTCGGGAGCGGTCGGATCCTCGATATTCTCGATGAACTGGCCGCGCTTGCCCGCCCCGGCGGGCCGTGGGTCGTGGTCGACGGCTATCACAGCTTCATGGCGATCGACGCGCCGATGACGCCCGCGCGCGGCGCAAAAATCTTCTTCCTGGGCGGCGGCTATAAATATGCCATGGCTGGAGAAGGGCTCGGATTCCTGCACTGTCCGCCGGGCTTTGGCCCGCGTCCGCCGATCACCGGCTGGTATGCTGAGTTCGGAGACCTCAAGGTACCGCCGGGCGGGGTTGGTTACACCAGCGACGCGATGCGATTCATGGGCGCGACGTTTGACCCGACCGTCTTCTACCGGTTCACGGCGATCCGCCGGGTGCTCCGCGGCGAAGGGCTGACGACGGCGAAGATCTCGGCGAAGGTCGCCGCGCTTCATGCCCAGACCATCGACGCGCTTGCGCCGACCGTGCTTGGCCGCGCCGAATTGCTCAACCCGCTCGACGGCGGGCCACACGCCCGCTTTCTCGCCTTGCGCTCGCCCGATGCGCAGCGTTGGCAGAAGGATTTGCTCGACCGTCTTTGCGTCACCGACGTGCGCGGCGACGTACTCAGGATCGGTATTGGCCTGTATCACGACCCGGACGACATCAATCGTCTCGCTACGATCGCGGGTGCGCTGACCTAGGGCTTCAGCCCGTCGTGCAGCATTCGGCTTGCCGTTTCCGCAACGGTGTCGGGATCTTCCTTGCCCCACACCCCGAAGCGAAGGCCAAGAAAGACGTTCATTCCCATCAGTGCCCACGCCCGCACTTCGGTTGCAAACGCATCGGCCTTGGCAACTTCGCCATTCTGTTCGGCCTGTGCCAACCGAGCCGCGATTCGACTGGCGGTAGTCTCATAATGCTGGCGGAACCCGGCCGGATCGACGAATTCGGCTTCGTCGATGATGCGATAGACTTCCTTGTGGTGCGCAACGAAATCCAAGTAGGCGGCGAGCGCTCGCCGTTCGGCGTCCAGCCCGTCGGCGGCGTCGCTCAGCACCGGGGCGACATGATCGCGGACCCGGCCCGACATATCCTGCACCAGCGCCGCGAACAGCGCCTCCTTGCTGTCGAAATACGTATAGAAGGTACCAAGCGCGACATTCGCGCGGCTCGTGATCGACACGATCGAGCTTTCGTTGAAACCGCGTTCGCCGAACTCAAGGAGCGCGGCGTCAAGGATTTTCCGCATCGTCTTGGCGCCGCGCGCAGTCCGCGGCGCTTTTCCGGCGCTGGCCATCATCGCGGTCTTTTGCGTCCGCTCGCCACCGCTGGTCAATCGTTCCCCCATGACCGCCGTATCTCATAAGTTGAAAGTCGGTTCAACTTTCATTATGAAGGGCCCCATAAGATGTTGCGGCATTATCGCGACACAGTTGAAAGAGGATGGGGCAAATGAAAAAATCCGTGGTTTCGCGCGCATTTCTGATGGCAAGCGGTGCAATGTTGTTCGCCGGAGCGGCGCACGCTCAGACGGCACAGGAGACGAATCAGGAAGCGGCCGACGCGCCGGCAGCGGATGTCGCAACCGGGGCGGCCGACGATGAAGGCGGGGAACAGGCGATCGTCGTCACCGCGCGCCGCACCGAAGAAAGCGTGCAGAAGGTCCCGTCGTCGATTTCCGCATTCAACGAACGTTCGCTCGACCGAATCCAGGCCAGCGACACCACCGGTCTTCAAGGCGCCGTCCCCAATCTCAACATCGTCCAGGGCCGCGGCTCATCGAACGCCACCAACGTCTTCATCCGCGGTATCGGCCAGCCCGACGCTCTGCAAACCTTCGATCCCGCGGTCGGCGTGTACGTCGATGACGTCTATCTCTCGCGTATCCGTGGCAACCAGCTCGACCTGCTCGACCTCGAACGGCTCGAAGTCCTGCGCGGTCCGCAGGGTACGCTGTACGGCAAGAATACGATCGGGGGCGCCATCAAGTTCGTGACCCGCAAGCCGGGCCAGGACTTCCGGGCGACCGGCTCGATCGCGGTCGGCAGCTACGACCAGTTCGACCTCAAACTGGCGGCCTCGGGTCCGGTTTCCGACACGCTTGCGGCCGGTTTCGCGATCTCGCGCTCGACTCATGACGGCTACGTCAAGGACAGCTTTCGTGACGAGCGTTATAATGACAAGGACAGTGTCGGCGGTCGCGCCGCGCTTGCCTTCACGCCATCGTCGAACGTCCGGCTCGACCTGACTGCAGATTATTCGCATGACGATGCGGCACTGACGGTCGGTCGGCCGATCAACAATCTGACGACCTTCTCGGGAGGCACGTTGGTGGTGACCGACCCGGTCGGTTCGGGAACCTACAAGTGGAAAGGCCGTACGACGCCGGGCCTGCCGAATTCCACGAAACTGACCCACTACGGCACCGCCGCAACGCTCGCCGTCGATGTCGCGCCCGACCTGACGTTCAAGTCGATCAGCGCCTATCGCAATCTCAAGACCGACGACTTCATCGACATCGACGCGACGCAATATGAGGTCGGCGACGTCTTTGTCGGGGTGAGGCAGAACCAGGTCAGCCAGGAATTCCAGCTGCTCTATACCGGTGAGCGCCTAAATGTCGTCGGCGGCCTTTACTATCTGCGTGAAAAGGTCAAGTCGCACCAGGAAGCCTACGCCGACGACCTGCTCGGCCCACTGTATCTCAACAGCGGCTTCCTGCGCACAATCGATGATCGGCTGACGACCAAGAGCTATGCCGCCTTCATCAACGGCAGTTACGAAGTGATTGCCGACGTTCGCCTTTCGGCCGGTCTTCGTTACACCAAGGAAACCAAGGATTACTGGCGGACGACCAGCACCTTCTTCTCGCTGCTTCCTGCGTTCAACGGCACCTATCTGTTCACGCCGCCGAAGGGTAAGTGGGACGATTGGTCGCCGATGGCCAGCATCGACTGGCAGGCAGCGTCGAATGTCATGCTCTACGCCCGCGTCGCCAAGGGCTTCAAATCGGGTGGCTTCAACGGCCGTGCGAACACGGCCGCAGAATCCACTATCTACGATCCTGAGACCGTCTGGTCGTGGGAAGCTGGTTTCAAGAGCCGTCCGTTGAGCGGCCTGACCCTGAACGGCGCGGTTTTCACCTCAACCTACAAGGACTTCCAGGCGCGCGTTTCCGGAATTGACGACGATCCCATCACCGGCCTTCCGACGCCGAAGCTCTCGGTGTTGAACGCCGGCAAGCTGAAGATCAGCGGCGCGGAGCTCGAAGCAAGCTGGACTCCGGTCGAGCGCCTGCTGCTCGACGCCCAGATCGGTTACCTCAATGCCGACTATAAGGATTTCGACGATACGCGTTTCGCCGCGCTCGGCGGGAGCCGCGCTTTCCAGACGCCGGCGTTCGCGCCGAAGTGGACGATGCGCTTCGGTGCCCAATATGGCTTCGATCTCGGCACCGCCGGATCAATCACCATTGGTGCACAGACCCGCTACAAGTCGAAGACCGCTCTCGCCGTCGACAACACGTTCACCAACACCGACACCCAGATCGATGGTCTGTTCCAGAACAGCTATTGGATGCACGATGCGCGGATCGTCTACGAAACCGGCAACAAGCATTGGGCAGTCGGCGTCTACGGCAACAACCTGTCCAATCGTGCCTACAAGACCGACGCGCAGGAATTTTCCTCGGTCGGTGGAATCCGCACTGTCTATTACGGCGCGCCTCGCACCGTCACGCTGCGCCTGACCGCACGTTACTAGTCTCCTCCCGGAGACGGGGCGCTGGTTTTTGCCAGCGCCCCATGCCATCCATGTTCAGAGGCGACCGAGGAGAGATGAGTGATGGCGAGTAACCCTTCGGTCCGGGCCAGCAATCCCAATGTTCTGCTCGGTTTCCTGCTCCTCGCCTACATCTTCAACTTTCTCGACCGGACGATCCTCAGCATCCTGGCGACGCCGATTAAGGCGGACCTCGGCCTGTCCGACACGCAGTTCGGCGCGATCAGCGGGCTGGCCTTTGCGTTGCTATATTCCGTCCTGGGCGTGCCATTGGCGATGCTTGCCGATCGCACCCGGCGCAGCTGGGTGATTGCCGGTGCGTTGACCGTGTGGAGCGGCTTCACGGCGTTGTGCGGGACTGCGGTCAGTTTCGGACAGATCTTTTTCTATCGACTCGGCGTGGGGGTCGGCGAAGCGGGCGGAGTCGCGCCGTCTTATGCACTTATCGCCGACTATTTCCCCCCCGAGCGCCGCGCCCGCGCACTCGCCATCTTCTCGCTTGGCGTTCCGCTCGGCCTCGCCGGCGGTACGTTGATCGGGGCGTATCTCGCGTCCTGGATCGACTGGCGCGCGGCCTTCCTCGTGATGGGCGTTGCCGGTCTCGCCCTCGCTCCGCTGATGCTCATCATGGTCCGCGACAAGCCTCGCGCGCCAGCGACGACAACGGCGCAGTCGGTAGGGCTGCTCGCGACGTTTCCGATCATTGCACGCAAACCCACCTTCTGGCTGATGGCGTTTGCCGCGTCCTGCAGTTCGTTGGCCGGTTATGGCCTCGCAGCGTGGGTCCCGTCGATCATGATGCGCAGCTTCCAATTCGAGTTGATCGAGACTGGAAACTATCTGGCCTCGCTCTACCTGATCGGCGGCGTTGCCGGCGTGTTCGGCGGTGGCTGGCTGGCCGATCGTCTGGGCCAAAAAGATCGCAGCTGGTACGCTCGCCTGCCGATGATCGCCTGGGCGATTACGGCGCCGATGTTCGTCATCGGCCTGATGTCGCCCAATGCGTGGATGGCGTGGCCCTTCCTTCTCATCCCCAACGCGCTCAACATCCTGTGGCTTGGCCCGGTAACGACGGCCGTTCAGCATCTCGTGCCGCGCGACGTTCGTGCAACGGCTTCCGCCTCGTTCCTCCTGATCAACAATCTGATCGGACTGGGCGTCGGCCCGACGCTGATCGGCTTCCTGTCCGATAGCTACAAGGCGCGCTATGCCGAAGAGGCACTTCGCTACGCCGCCGTCACCGTCGTCGGATTTTATGTAATTGCCGCTGCCCTGATGTGGTTCGTCATGCGCCGCCTATCCAATGACTGGGTGGAAGAGGGTGCGCCAGGCTGACAAGCTTTCGCGCCGATGAACGGCTGAGGAACGTCATGCATCCATGACCGTTGGGACCCTCGAAAGGAATTTCCAATGATCAAGTGGACGCTTGCCGCGGGTGCCGCGGCACTCGCGATTGCAACGCCAGCGCTCGCCAAGCCCGACAAGGGTGGCGACCATGGGAATAAGGGCGGCGGCCATGGGCCGTCGATGAAGGTGCAGCAAGGCGGCAAGGACCATGCTTCTCGCCCGTCAGGCCCTGATCGCATGCAAGGGGCGCGCAAGGACAAGGGGCGTGATCGCCCGTTGGTCGCGCAGGTCAAAAAGCACGATCGCCGGGAATCGGCAGGAGTCCGGCACTCCGACCGTCGAGTAAAAGGCAACGATCACAAGGAACGTCGTGTCGAACGCAATGTTCAGCAGGTATTCCGCGACCGCAACGTCAACCGCGTCGACTATCGTCAGGCGCCGCATCAGTTCGATTGTCCGCCGGGCCTCGCGCGCAAAAACAACGGTTGCATGCCGCCGGGCCAGGCAAAGAAATTGCTCGGTGCGCCGCTCGCCGCCGCGTTCGCGAATGACCGCATTCCTTATGCCTATCGCAACTGGTATCAGGACAATGACCGTTATTATTACCGCAGCGGCGATGGCTATATGTACCGCGTCAACCGCGGCGACGGATTGGTCGACGGGCTGATGCCGCTGTTCGGGACGGGTTACTATTCGGTCGGCGATTCATGGCCCGATCCGTATAATTTCTACAACGTGCCGCAGCAGTATCAGAGCTACTATTCGGACAATGACGATTATTATTACCGTTATGGCGATGGAGCGATCTATCGCGTCGATCCGACCACCAACGCGGTCAACTCGATCGTTGCGCTGCTCGCGGGCGACCTTGGCGTCGGTAGCCGACTTCCGGTCGGTTACGACGCCTACAACGTGCCGCTAAGCTACCGGTCGCAATACTCCGACACGCAGGACAACTGGTATCGTTACAACGACGGTTACATCTATCGCGTTGACCCGACCACGCGACTGATCACCGCCGTCATCGACGCCATCATCTAACTCTTTGAGGGCGCTCCGTTCGTTCGGGCACCCCTTTTATAACCAGCGGAGAGAAGCAGCGATGCGGAAAACCATTTCATTGATCATGCCTGCTGCAATCGGACTCGGTCTTGCAGCATGCGATTCGAACAACGCCAACGAACCCGCATCGAAGGAAGCGAAAGAGGCGGCGGGCGACGCGACCATCGCGTCCAGCCTGGGCGGCGACACCTCGACCTTTCAGCAGGCCGTGAAATCGGCGGGTCTCGAAACTACGCTCGCAGGTCCGGGACCGTACACGGTGCTCGTTCCGGTCAACACGGGGTTCGAAAAGCTTCCGGCCGGTGCGCTCGATACGCTTCTCAAGCCTGAAGCACGCGAGCAGCTCACCAAGGTGCTGACCATGCATATCCTGTCCGGCACCGTTCTGGCAGCAGACATCGAAAAGGCGATCGATAACGGCGGCGGGAAAACCCAGCTGATGACGATTGGTGGTGGCCAGCTGACCGCGACGAAGGACGGCGACAAAGTCGTCCTGACCGATGCTGCAGGCGGCAAGTCGGTGGTGATGAAGGCAGATCTCAAGCAATCCAACGGCGTCGTTCATCAGGTCGATGCCGTGCTGATGCCATCCTGATCGACCTTTGTCAGACAGAATAAGAGGCGGAAGGGTTCCTTATGTGCTCGCTCGTTCGATTCCGGCTGATGGTACGTCGACTTTTAGAAGGTAGGTTCGGCGGCGCGTGCCTCGGCCTGACATTTCCGCGCGATATGACACCGTTTACCACTGGCGGCGCGCAATCGGATGGTTATAACCGTTTCCACAACCGGCCCGCATGTCTTGCTGGGCCGTCCAGGGGCAGGAAACGGAAAGCAGCGGCATGAAGGCGACGATTGAACGGGCGACTCTCCTCAAGAGCCTGGGCCATGTCCAGTCAGTGGTCGAGCGCAGGAATACAATCCCGATCCTCTCGAACGTTCTGATCGAGGCCAAGGAAGATGGGTCGATCCGCCTGATGGCGACCGATCTCGACCTGCAGGTCGATGAAAGCGTTCCGGCGCAGGTCGAACAGGCCGGTGCAACGACCGTGCCGGCTCACACCTTTTTCGACATCGTCCGCAAGCTTCCCGAAGGCAGCCAGGTGGAACTGAGCGCCGCCGACGGCAAGATGCAGGTCGTTGCCGGTCGTGCGCGGTTCAATCTGTCGACGTTGCCGCGCGACGATTTCCCGGTGATCGCCGAAGGCGAATTGCCGACGCGCTTCGAACTCCCGGCCGCGACCTTGCGCCAGATTGTCGACAAAACCCGCTTTGCAATCTCCTCGGAAGAGACGCGTTATTACCTGATGGGTATCTTCCTTCACGTCGCCGACGACAAGTTGAAGGCCGCCGCAACCGACGGTCATCGTCTTGCGCGCGTGACGATGGACAAGCCCGACGGGGCCGACGGAATGCCGGACATCATCATTCCCCGCAAATGCGTCGGCGAATTGCGCAAGTTGCTCGACGAGGTCGACGGAACCGTCGAAATGTCATTGTCAGCGACCAAGGTCCGCTTTGGTCTCGGCAGCGCGGTGCTGACCAGCAAGCTGATCGACGGCACCTTCCCCGATTACAACCGCGTCATCCCGACCGGAAACGACAAGCTGCTCAAGATCGATCCGAAGAGCTTCGCGCAGGGCGTCGACCGCGTTGCGACGATCGCCTCGGAAAAGACCCGCGCGGTCAAGATGAGCGTCGATCGCGATAAGGTGACCCTGTCCGTGACTAGTCCAGAAAGCGGCACGGCAACCGAAGAAATCGCCGCCGATTACGGCGCCGAACCGTTAGAGATCGGCTTCAACGCCCGTTACCTGATGGACATTCTTCAGCAAATCGAAAGCGATACGGTCGAGGTGCACCTTGCCGATGCGGCTGCACCGACCTTGCTTCGCGAGAGTGACGGCAGCAACGCGCTGTACGTGCTCATGCCGATGCGGGTGTGACGCGCTAGCGCTTGCGGGACAGCCGGAGCTTGTTTGCGGTCGCGCGGCGGTGAATCGGCACAAGCGCCCGCACTGAACTCGATAGCGCAAGAGAAGTAAGTTTCTCGCCGGACGTCGCGACGCGCTGCACAGCCATCAAGTTGCCGTTGGTAGCCGTGAAGGCGCCCATCATCGATGAAGTATGAGCCAACCACAAACGCGGCCACTGTCCCCAGTCGGCCATGACCGCGCCCGCGGACTCGCTCATCGCTTCGACTTTTTCGCCGACCATCTGTGTCAGTTCGCGATAATCGCCGGCCATCGGATTCTCAATCGCTTTGGCGATGGTGTCGCTGCGATGGGAGACGACCAACGCGGCGCTCGACCAGGTTTCGGCCAGCATACGATGGGCCTCCAATCCGCGATTCCATAAACGAAACATGTCGGTGAACATCGCGAATTCCTTTGTTGCAGCGCAACATGGCCTAGGCGCGTCGGCCGCGCTTGGCTAGACCTGCCCCATGTCGCTGTCGCGCCTCGCCTTGACCAACGTGCGCAACCACGCCGATGCCGTGCTTGAGGTCGCGCCAAACTTCGTCCTGCTCGAAGGGCCGAATGGCGCAGGAAAGACCAACATTCTTGAGGCGGTTTCGCTGCTGGCGCCGGGGAGGGGCCTGCGCCGCGCACCATTATCCGAAATCGCACGACAGGCCGGGCCCGGCGGGTTCTCGGTTGCCACGCGGATGATCGACGGGACCGAAATCGGCACCGGCACGCTCGCCACCGCTCCTGATCGGCGCCAGATACGCATCAATGGAGCGGCGACTTCGGTCAATGCGCTGTCGGAACGACTGGCGGTTCTCTGGTTGACCCCTGCGATGGACCGGCTTTTTGCCGACAGCGCAAGCGGCCGTCGTCGTTTTCTCGATCGCCTCGTTCTCGCGCTCGAGCCGGGCCACGCGCACCACGCCTCGCGCTACGAAGCGGCGATGCGCGCACGCAACAAGTTGCTCGCCGAACCCGATAGCGCCGATCCTGCATGGCTTCAGGCGCTCGAAACCGGAATGGCGGACCACGGCATACAGTTGGCCGGGGCTCGGCTGCGGACAGTCGAGGCGCTGGGCGAGATGCTGGCCGCATTGCCCGATGCGGATTTCCCGCGCGCCGGTCTGGCGGTCGGTGGTTGGGACGGTGGCGACCTCGCGGCGACGTTGCGCGCCAATCGTGGGCGCGATGCCGCGGCTGGACGCGCGATTGCCGGCCCCCACCGCCACGACCTTGCCGTCACTCATCTCGCCAAGGGACAGCCTGCCGCCCTCGGATCTACCGGCGAACAGAAGGCATTGCTGATCGGGATCGTCCTTGCCCATGCCCGTCTGGTCGCGAGCAAGCGCGGGTTCGCGCCGATCCTGCTGCTCGACGAAGTTGCCGCGCATTTAGACCCGAATCGTCGTGCCGCCTTGTTCGAACGATTGTCCGGAAACGGGCAGGTCTGGATGACGGCGACGGAGGCATCGCTGTTCGACGGGATTGGCGCTGCGACCCTGTTCCACGTGGTCGATGGGGTCGTCGAACCTACCTGACTGGACTTTTGCGCGTTTCCGTCTATATCGCACTGCAACACGAGGCGCTTAGCAAGCGGCGTGAACGGTCGAAAAGACGACCGGCCCGCGCCTCGACCCGGACCTTACCGGCTTCCCAATTCACGCGGGGTGCTCAACCCAACCCCGATCGGACCGTGCCAGTTTCGGCGCGGCCGCTCGTTTTGCATATTGGAATTCTCGTGACCAAATTTACCGACCTTGGCCTCTCGCAGCCGCTTATCGATGCGCTCGCCGCCAAGGATTATACCGAACCGACGCCGATTCAGGCGAAGGCGATCCCGACCGTATTGTCGGGTCGCGACCTGCTCGGCATCGCCCAGACCGGCACCGGGAAGACGGCAGCGTTCATGCTTCCCTCGCTCGACCGCCTAGTTGCCGCTGCCACCGGCCGTCCCACGCCGCGCCGCGCCCGCATGCTGGTGCTTGCGCCGACCCGCGAACTGGCCGCCCAGATCGCCGAAAGTGCACGTACTTACGCCAATGGGCAGCACATCAGCGTTGGCGTGATCTTCGGCGGCATCCCGGTGCCGAAATCGATCCGTGAAGTGTCGCGCGGCCTCGACGTCCTCGTCGCGACCCCTGGCCGACTGCTCGACCTCGTCGACCAGCGCGCCCTCGACCTGTCGGCACTGGAAATCCTCGTCCTCGACGAAGCCGACCAGATGCTCGACCTAGGTTTCATCCACGCGCTCAAGCGGATCGTGAAGCTGATCCCGGCCAAGCGCCAGACCCTATTTTTCTCGGCCACCATGCCGAAGTCGATCCGCCAGCTTGCCGACGCTTATCTGACCAACCCGGCCGAAGTCGCCGTAACCCCGGTCGCGGCCACTGCCGACCGGATCGGTCAGACCGTGACCCTCGTCAACCAGGCCGAAAAGCAGGCGCTGTTGACGCGCGTCCTTGGCGACACGCCGGTAGAGCGCGCCCTTGTCTTTTCGCGGACCAAGCACGGCGCCGACAAGATCGTCCGTTTCCTCGAAGCTTCGGGGATCAGAGCGGGCGCGATCCATGGCAATAAGAGCCAGGCTCAGCGCGAACGCGCGCTCGCCGCTTTCCGCAGCGGCAGTATGCCGGTCCTGATCGCCACCGATATCGCCGCGCGCGGAATCGACATTCCGGGTGTCAATCTGGTCGTCAACTTCGACCTTCCCGATGTGCCCGAACAATATGTGCACCGCATCGGCCGCACCGCGCGTGCCGGCGCCGAGGGACAGGCGATTGCCTTCTGCAGCCCCGATGAGCGCATCAACCTGCGCGACATCGAAAAGCTGGTTAGGATGAAGATCGAACAGGCCACGCTTCCCGAAGGTTTCATGGAAACCGTTGCTGCCATCAAGCGTCTGAAGCCGGTCAAGAAAGCCGACGACGGACAGGATCATGGCCGTGGCGGACGTCGTTCGCCGCATGGCATGAAGTCCGATCGCCGCGCCGACGGCCAGCGCCGCGACCATCGCAACGGTCCGCGCAGCGACAAACCGCAATATCAGCCGAAGCGTGCCGACGGTTCGGTCCCGGGCGAAGCCCGCGGCCCGGTCCGCAACCCGGTGCGCAGTGGCGAGCCGGTCCGCGGTCAGCAGCGTCATCCGCAGCGCGCCGACGGTCATCCCGCCCGTCGTCCTGACGGCAATGGCGGCAAGCGTCCGTTCCAGGGTCGTCGCGGCCCCGGCGGCCCACGCCGTGCTGAAGGCGGCGGCGCCCGCGCCTAATCAAAAGCGGCGTCGTGCGCCTTGGTCAGTCGGTCCCTGTCGGGGTCGGCCAGATCGGCGCACGACGCACGTTCTAACGCATCATCGGCAATCGGCCGAAAGGCCGGTTTGCTGTCGGGGAACGCCTTGGCGAGAGAGCCAAGCATGTGCTGCATCCGGATCCCGACCTCGACGATGGCGGCCCCGTCGCGCGCAATCGGCAGCAGCAGGTCTTCGACCATTTCCTCGACCGATAGCGGCGGAAAAACGACGCTCTCTGGCGCCTCTTGGTCGGCCAGCTCGATCTTCTCGACAATCCGCTGCCCCGACACCAACGCCGCGATTGCGGTTCCCGGATCGTTGATTGCAGGCGACAGCGCGCGCGACCCAATTTCAGCCAGAACAATCATCGCAAATCGCGGGTCCTGATCGAACGACCGTTCGCGGGTCACCGTGAACGCTTCGACGACGAGATCGACCTCCTCATATTCCAGATCGACAACCGTCCACGCCAGCGGAGTCCGCGCGTCGACAAACCGTCCCGGCGGAGCGATGACATGGAGCGGCTTTCCGGTCCGCTCGGCGATTTTCGCCAACGCATCGGTATCGATGACCGCAACATAACCCGTCTCGCGCGCACATACCGAATGGGCGTTTGCGGGTACGTCCAGGTCGGCGCGACCCGTCGCGATGACCGCCCCGCAATGCCGGTCCAGCGCGGCAATCCCGGCCTTTTCGACGCGGGCGATCGTGTCGGGCACTCGTCCGAAATGCGACAGCGTTTCGATCCAGCGAAGCAACGTGATCGCGATCCAGACGATCATCGCCATCGTGAAGATGAATAGGATCGCGCGCCCTTGGCCGCCATATATTCCGGTGGAAAGCGCCGCGATGCCGACGATTCCGAACAGGAATCCGCCGAGGAATGTCGAAAGCGCGTTCTGCGCCGCCGAATCCTCGATTAGCAACTGGGTCGCGCGGGGCGTGAGATTCTGCGCCGCGCCCGAAAATGCACCGACCATGGCAGTCAACGAAAAGGTCGTTACCGCAAGCATCGATGACGCCAAGATGGTCAAGACATTGTCGACCGCCCCGCCGCCGATTTTCAGACTGAGGTCGTAGGGGATCAATGGCGCAAGCACGGCGCTCATCAGGGCGCCCGCGACCGAAAGCAGCGAAATCAGAGCCGCCCGAAACCATATTTTCTTCGCCAGATTTCCGGCCAGCCAACGCCAATGCGGCATGATTCCCCCTGCTTCTCTCCAAAGGAAACGCAAACGGGGCCAAAATGTCCCATTGCCTCTTCCACGCGCGCGTACGTACGCGTACGCGCGGGGAGACATTTCCTCCTTACCTCCTTATATACGGACTTATGGCAAACGATCCCAACACAAGTGAATATGGCGCGGACAGCATCAAGGTGCTCAAGGGCCTAGACGCAGTCCGCAAACGGCCGGGCATGTATATCGGCGATACCGACGATGGCTCTGGCCTCCACCATATGGTGTTCGAGGTCAGCGACAATGCGATCGACGAATCGCTTGCCGGCCATTGCGACCGCATCCTGATCCAGCTGAACCCCGACGGATCGGTGACGGTCGAGGACAATGGCCGCGGTATTCCCGTCGACATTCACAAGGAAGAGGGCGTTTCGGCGGCAGAGGTCATCATGACCCAGCTTCACGCCGGCGGTAAGTTCGAAAACAGCAGCGACGACAATGCCTACAAGGTGTCGGGCGGCCTGCATGGCGTCGGCGTTTCGGTCGTCAACGCGCTCAGCGAATGGCTCGAACTGACGGTGTGGCGCAATGGCGAAGAACATTGGATGCGGTTCCGCCACGGCGATGCCGAAGCGGCGCTGAAGGTCAATGGACCCGCGCCGGCGGGAAAGAAGGGCACCAAGGTCACCTTTCTGCCTAGCCCTGATACGTTCAAGATCGTCGAATTCGATTTCGAGCGGCTCGAACACCGCTTTCGGGAACTCGCCTTCCTCAACTCGGGCGTGCGCATTGTGCTTGCCGATGCGCGTCACGACGAGCGTAAGGAGGTCGAGCTTTACTACGAGGGCGGGATCGCCGCGTTTGTGAAATATCTCGACCGCGCCAAGTCGCCGTTGTTCCCGGAACCGATCGCTATTTCGGCGGTCCGCGACGGTATCGGAATCGACGTCGCGCTCGAATGGAACGACAGCTATTACGAAAATGTCCTGCCGTTCACGAACAACATTCCGCAGCGTGACGGCGGCACCCATATGGCGGCATTCCGCGCCGCGCTGACCCGCACGCTCAACAATTACGCCGAAAAATCGGGGATGTTGAAGAAGGAAAAGGTCACGCTGACCGGGGACGACATGCGCGAAGGTCTGACCGCGATCGTTTCGGTGAAGCTGCCCGATCCCAAGTTCAGCTCGCAGACCAAGGACAAGCTCGTCAGCTCCGAAGTTCGCCAGCCTCTGGAATCGCTGATGAGCGACAAGATGGCCGAATGGCTCGAAGAGCATCCCGCCGATGCGCGTTCGATCATTCAGAAGACGATCGACGCCGCCGCCGCTCGCGAAGCGGCGAAGAAGGCGCGCGAACTGACCCGGCGCAAGGGCGTGATGGACATTGCCTCGCTGCCGGGGAAACTCGCCGATTGTCAGGAACGCGATCCCGCCAAGTCGGAATTGTTCCTTGTCGAAGGCGATTCCGCCGGCGGCTCGGCAAAGCAGGGCCGCGACCGTCATTACCAGGCGATTCTTCCGCTCAAGGGCAAGATCCTCAACGTCGAGCGCGCGCGATTCGACCGCATGCTCGGCTCGAAGGAAATCGGGACGATGATCCAGGCACTCGGCACGTCGATTGGACGCGAGGAATTCAACCTCGAAAAACTGCGCTATCACAAGATCGTCATCATGACCGACGCCGACGTCGACGGGGCGCACATCCGCACCCTCTTGCTGACGTTCTTCTACCGCCAGATGCCCGAATTGATCGAAGCGGGGCATCTCTTCATCGCCCAGCCGCCGCTCTACAAGGTCGCGCGTGGTCGGTCGGAAGTCTATCTGAAGGACGATGCCGCTCTCGACGAATATCTGGTCGAAGCTGGTCTCGACGGCCTTGTTCTCGACGGTGCCGAACAACGCACAGGCAAAGATCTGCGCGCGTTGATCGATCATGCCCGCCGGATGCGCACCCTGATGCGCTATGCGCCCAAAAAGTACGATCCGTCGCTAGTCGAAGCGCTCGCGATCGGCGGCGCGCTTGCCCCCGACCTGTCGGAGGCAAAGCGCAAAGCGGCGATTCAGCTGGTCGCCGGTTGGCAGGCTCAGGGTGATCTCGAAGCCGTCTGGTCGGCCGAACTTGCACAGGACGGCGGTTATCTGTTCCGCCGCAAGTGGCGCGGCGTCACCGATGCGACGATCATCGAGCCCGGCTTCCTCCAATCGGCGGAGGCCCGCAAACTGCACACGCTCGCCGCCGAACAGGCCGAGGCCTATGCGAAGCCTGCCATCCTAAAGACGATGAAGGCCGCAGCAAAAGCCGACAGCGAAGAGGGCGAAGATGCCGCCGACGTGAAGAAGTCGGTTCCCGTCACGAGACCGTCCGAATTGCTTGATGGCGTGCTCGCGGCTGGCCGCAAGGGACTGAGTATCCAGCGCTACAAGGGTCTCGGCGAGATGAATGCCGAGCAATTGTGGGAAACCACGCTCGATCCCGCCAACCGGTCGTTGCTCCGGGTAGAAGTCGCCCAGGCCGATATCGCCGACGAGATCTTTACGCGCCTGATGGGCGACGTCGTCGAACCGCGCCGCGAATTCATCCAAGACAATGCACTGAGCGTCGCGAACCTGGACGTTTGAGGAACTTGGGGATGCACGGGCGGTTGGCCAAGCGATGACCGATCGCCCCACCCTTACCGTCGCCAGCTACAATATGCGCAAGGCGGTCGGGCTCGACCGCCGCCGCAACCCTTCGCGCGTGCTGCAAGTTCTCGAGGAGATCGACGCCGACGTCGTCGCGCTTCAGGAAGCCGACAGGCGCGTGGGCACGCGCGGCGCCGCTGTCCCGCATGCGCTGATTGACGATCATGGCCTTTACCGTGCGGTCGATTTCGAAGTGACGCACACCAAATTGCTCGGTCGATTGCACGGCGAGCTGGTCGACAAGATGCCGGAGCACGCGCTCACGGCGTCGCTCCGCAAGCTCGATTTCCGAAACCTCGGCTGGCACGGCAACGCGATTCTCGTGAAGTCGCATGTCCACGTCACCGATCTGGAAGCGATCCATCTTCCAAACATCGAACCGCGCGGCGCGGTGATGGCGGAACTCGAATGCCACGGCGTCGAAATGCGCGTCATTGGGATGCATCTCGACCTGTCCGGCATGCGCCGCCGGCAACAGGTGCTGAAAATCCTCGACCATGTCGAGCAGCGCCATCGGGCGATGCCGACGGTGATCATGGGCGATACAAATGAATGGCGGCTCAATGGCGCAAGCCTCGGCGCGTTCGACGAACGGTTCGAAATTGCCGAATGCGGTCCCAGTTTTCACAGCCGCAGGCCGGTCGCCTCGCTCGACAAGATCATCGTTGACCGTCGATTCTCGATTGCCGCAGCGGGGGTGCATGCCAGCGAAGCGGCGCGGCGCGCGTCGGATCACCTGCCCGTCTGGGCGCGCCTGACGCTCTAGCCGCCCAGCATCTTGCGCGATCGGCGGCGCTGGATCGACGATCCGATGCCCACTGCCTCGCGATATTTGGCCACCGTTCGCCGCGCTAGATCGAACCCTTTTTCCTTGAGCAGGTCGACCAGCGTGTCGTCGGAGAGAATGTCGGTTTCCGCGTCGATCAAGCGCTTGATTTCGTCCTTGACCGCTTCCGCCGCCGCGCCTTCGCCGCTGTCCGACGCGACGCCCGAACCGAAGAAATACTTGAGTTCGAACAGGCCGCGATCGCAAAGCAGATACTTGTTCTGCGTGACCCGGCTGACCGTCGATTCATGCATTTCGATCGCATCGGCCACCTCTCGCAATGTCAGTGGTCGAAGTGCAGCGACGCCTTGCTCGAAAAAAGCCTGCTGTCGCTTGACGATTTCGGTTGCGACTTTGGTGATGGTCTGGGCGCGCTGATCGAGTGCTTTTACGAGCCAGGACGCGCTGGCCAGGCATTCGCTCAGCCAGGCCTTGGACGCCTTGTCGTTCGGTCCGCGCTTCAATTCGGCATGATAACGGCGATTGACCAGCACGCGCGGCAATGTCGCCGGGTTAAGCTCGACGTGCCATCCGTCCTTCGTCGGCCGCAAAAGCACGTCGGGCTCGCTGGCCGCCGGTGTCGAATCGGGCTCGAACCGGCATCCGGGCTTCGGGTCGTAACCGCGCAGCTCGGCAACCATGTCCTGCAAATCTTCGTTATCGACGCCGCAGATCCTTTTAAGGTCGGCCATTCGACCCTTCGCCAACAAATCGAGGTTCGCGATCAGCCGCGCCATCGCCGGATCGTACCGGTCGACCGCCTTGGCCTGCAGCGCGATACATTCCTCCAGGCTGCGCGCCGCAACGCCGGCCGGGTCAAGCGACTGGACCAGGGCAAGCGCTTGGTCGGCCTCGCGGGGGCTAGCGCCAACTTCCTCCGCGATCACGCTCAGCGACGTGTCGAGATAGCCGGTTTCTTCCAGTTCATGGACGATCGCCTCGGCCATCCGGCCCAGTGTTCCACCAGTACCATGAAGTTGCGCCAGCAGATGTTCGCAAAGACCGTCTTCCTTCTCGCCCAGCCTGTCGAAGTCGAAGGCCTCGTCGCTCCCGCCGCTACCGCCGACATCGGCGAAGCTGTCATTGTCGAGGGCGGCCTCGCGCCAATCCATGTCGAGCGGCGCGTCGTCGGTGCCGGCCAGTCCCGCGATCAATTCGTCGGCGTTTTTCGGGTCGGCAGCCTCGTCGCCAAACTCGCGGTCTTCGCGCTTGACGACATTTTCGCTCACGCCGCCTTCGCCGGGCCGGACTTCGAGCAAAGGGTTTTTCGCTACCTCTTCTGCAATCGCTGTCTCCAGTTCGATATTGCTGAGAGCGAGAAGCTTGATGGCCGCCTGCAATTGCTGGCTCATCACCAGCGTCTGCGCGGTCCGGATGTGAAGGCCGGGGCCTAATGCCATGGTCGCCGCGCCCTAAAGCGCGAAGCTCTCGCCGAGGTATAGCCGGCGGACTTCCTGGTCGGCGACCAGCGCCTTTGGGGTGCCTTGGAACAGCACCTGGCCGTCGTAGATGATGCAGGCGCGGTCGACGATGTCCAGCGTCTCGCGGACGTTATGATCGGTAATCAACACGCCGATGTCGCGCTGCTTAAGGTCTTTGACGAGATCGCGAATATCGGAGATCGAGATCGGGTCGATACCCGCGAACGGCTCGTCGAGCAGCATGATGGACGGGTCGGCCGCCAGCGAACGGGCAATCTCGCACCGCCGCCGCTCGCCACCCGAAAGCGACATCGCCGCTGAGTCGCGAAGTCGTGCGAGTCCGAATTCGTCGAGCAATTTTTCCAGTCGCGCTTCACGCGCATCGCGGTCGGGTTCGCTGACCTCGAGGACGGCGAGTATATTCTGTTCGACCGTCAGGCCGCGAAAGATCGACGTCTCCTGCGGCAGATAGCCAAGTCCAAGGATGGCGCGGCGATACATCGGCAGGCCGGTTATGTCCGCCCCGTCGAGATAGATCCGCCCGCTGTCGGGTTTGACCAGTCCCATGACCGAATAGAAACTGGTCGTCTTGCCGGCGCCATTCGGGCCGAGCAGGCCGACAACTTCGCCGCGCGACACCGACAACGAGACGTCGTGCAAGACCGCGCGGCCATCATATGCCTTGGCGATGGAGCGCACTTCCAGACCGCGAACAACGCTGTCGGCGGCGTGCTCCGCACCAGAATGTTTGAGGGGCGATACGTCGTTCACAATGTGGGTCGCGGTCGTCCTACTGGCCTTTTTTGGCGACGGTGAAGCGACCGGTCACCCGTCCGCCAGTCTGGTTCACCCCGCGCAGGCCGCCATCCATCGTCGCCCGCCCGGTATTTAGGTCGATCACCAGTCGGCCGCCGTTTAGATTGGATCCGCCGCGGTCGAGCCGAACGTCGCCGACCATCGTGATCAGGCCCTTGTCAAGGTCGTAGGTCGCAAAATTGCCGCGCGCCGTTTCGCTTGCGCTCGTCACCGTCACCCCGCCGCTGGCGTCGATGCGATTGATGTCGATCCCGTTGTTGCTTGCGTAAGCGATCGTCAGCCGCGCGGTACGCAGGGTCAAACCCGCCTGCCGGACAACGACATTCCCGGCGAAAATCGCGCGATCGGCGCGATCCTGCGCCTCGGCATGGTCGGCCGAAAGGTCGATTGGCGCGCGACTGTCATGACCTTTGAGCGACGAAACGCCTTCCTGCGCGGCGGCGCTTCCGCCAAGCGCGATGGCGGCGATGCCCGCAGCGATCATCATTTTTCTGTTCATTGCTCTCAATTGACCGCCCCCTGCCGAATTTTCAAGCGCACCCCGCCCTCCAACCGAACGATGCGCGCGTCAAGGTCTGCGTCCAGCCGCCCAGCTGAAAACTCGCCCAGCCGCATGGTCCCACTGACCGGGCCTGCGCTCTTCATCTGGTGCGATCCCATGTCGACAGTGACGTCGCGGGTGCGCAGCGAATAATTGTCAGGGCCCGCGACATGGATTGGCCCGATCACGCCGATCAGTTTCTGATCGAGGTCGTACGTGCCCTTCAGGGCCTCCATCGCCAACGGGCCGTTGGACAATTCCAGATTGGCCTTCATCCCTTCCATATTGACGATCGGCTTATCGCTTGTCGGCTGGATCGCACGCTCGGCCGTCACCACGAACTTCCGGCCGGAATCGTCTTCACCGACATAGCGGGCCTGTTCGATCCGCATTCGCTCGTTGGCTTTGTCGACGTCCTTCTTGTCCAAAATGAAACTGACATCGCTTTTACGATCGAACGGCGAGGCGACGAGCATCACCAGAAGCACGAAGCCGAATATCGGAAGAACATATTTCGCCAGCTTGACGACGCGGTCGTGCCGACTGCCGGGCTCCGCCCATCGGCGTTTGGCCGCCCGATCGCGAAGGGCGGCTTCAGACATGGGCGAAGATGTCCTGTTCCCCCCATCCGGCAAGGTCGAGCATCGCCCGCGTCGGCAGGAAGTCGAAGCAGGACTGGGCCAGTTCGGTGCGCTTCTCGCGCGCCAGGCGGCGGTCGAACTGTTCCTTCAGGCGATGCAGGTAACGCACGTCGCTGGCAGCGTATTCGCGCTGCGCGTCGCTGATTTCGGGGGCACCCCAATCGCTCGACTGCTGCTGCTTGCTGAGATCCTGGCTCAGCATTTCCTTGCACAATTCCTTCAGGCCGTGACGGTCGGTGTAGGTGCGCACCAATCGCGATGCCGTGCGCGTACAATAAGCTGGTGCCGCCATCACGCCCAGATAGGCCTGTATGATCGCAAGGTCGAAGCGCGCGAAATGGTAGAGCTTGAGCCGATTCGGGTCGCCGAGAAGCGCCTTCAGCCGGGGCGCGGAATAATCGCTGTCCGGTCCAAAGCGCACCAAATGCTCGTCACCGCTGCCGTCGGACAGCTGGACCAGGCACAATCGGTCGCGACCTGGCAGCAGCCCCATCGCCTCGGTATCGACGGCAATAGCGCGATCGCCAAAGTCAAGACCTTCGGGCAGGTCTTCTTCGTGAAAATGTACGGCCATGATCGATCTTTCGTGCGGGGCAAGCTGGTTGTGTACACTGCCTTATTGCCTGCCACTGAACATCGCTAGTGGCTTGTCGTCTTCAGCCCCTGTCGGACGGAATCCAAAAGGCTAGGAGAATCGCCGAATTTCTTGTAGAAGGCGGGCAGCCGTGCGGGCGTTTCGCGCGGGCAACTAATTGCGCCCCTGGCCCAAGCGCGTTGGTTTGACGGTAGAAAATGCGGGCACGAAAGAGTTTGGACGGGCATGGGTTTCGATAGAGGGCGCAAGGGTGAGCGCGGTGGTCGCGGTCGCGACAAACGCGATAATTTCGGCGGTGAAAGTTCGGGTGGTGGCTTCGAAGGCGGCGGTTTCGACCGCGGTGGCTTCGGCGGCAATGACCGTGGTGGCTTTGGTGATCGCGGCGGCTTCGGCGGCGGCGATCGCGGTGGCTTCAGCGGCGGACCTGGCGGTGGCGGTGGCTATCGCGGCGGCGGCGGCGGCGGCGGCGGCGGTGGCGGCTTCGGCGGCGGTGCTGGCGGCGGCGGTGGATTCCGCGGCGGCGGTGCTGGCGGCGGCATGCCCCCGCAGGTTGTCGGCGAAGGCACGGGCATCGTGAAGTTCTTCAACCCGCAAAAGGGTTTTGGTTTCGTGGTTCGCGATGATGGCGGCGAAGATGTGTTCGTTCACATTTCCGCGGTCGAGCGTGCTGGCCTGACCGACCTGGCCGATGGCCAGCCGCTCAGCTTCACGCTGGTCGATCGCGGCGGCCGTATCTCGGCAACCGACCTGAAGATCGACGGCGAGCCGCTCGAAGTCGTGCGTTCGTCGCGCGATGCCGCGCCGGCTGGCGGTGAACGTGGCGGACCGCAGCGCGAGCTGACCGGCGAAACCTCGGAAGGCACCGTGAAGTTCTTCAACGCAATGAAGGGCTTCGGCTTCATCAGTCGCGATGACGGACAGCCGGATGCATTCGTGCACATTTCGGCGGTCGAACGCGCCGGCATGGTCACCCTCAACGAGGGCGATCGCGTCAAGTTCGACATCGAAGTCGATCGTCGCGGCAAATATGCCGCGGTGAACCTTCAGCCGATCCAGTAATCGTTCGCGAAAGCGGCGATTCGAAAACGCCCGTCCGGTTACCCGGGCGGGCGTTTTTCGTTGGGCGCCTGCAGGCGCTCAGTTCATCGGCACGACGCGGCCGCGAACCATGACATATTTGACCTTGGTGACGGCGGTCGGATCGATTAGCGGGTCACCGTCGACCGCGATCAGGTCGGCAGACTTGCCGACGTCCAGCGTCCCGGTTTCGGATGATAGGCCCATCAACGCCGGCCCGCCCTTGGTTGCCGCGACCAGCGCGTCACGCGGGCTCATGCCGCCTTTCGATACCATCAGTCCCAATTCCAGCCCCGCCTCGCGGTGCGGAGCGACGGCGGCGTCGGTACCAAGCGCTATATTCACTCCGTTGCGGTAGGCTAGGTTCAGACCCTTGCCCCAGACGTCGAGCGTCTGCCGGGTCTTCGCCTCCATCGCCGGGGTCAGCTTGCCGGTGCCTAGCATCCGGCTGACGCCGCTGAACGCCGACAGCGTCGCCGAGTAATAAGACCCGGTCGCCTTCATGGCGCGAACACCGGCTTCATCGATGAAGGTGCCATGTTCGATCGAATCGACGCCGGCGCGTGCCGCCGCCTCGATTCCGCGCGCGCCATGGGCGTGGGCCGCGACCTTCAGGCCGGACTTATGCGCGACGGTGACGATGGCGCGCATTTCGTCGTCGCTGAAATGCTGCTCCAATCCGCGCGCACCTGGGTCGAGCACGCCGCCGGTAGCGTGGATCTTGATTACATCGACGCCCGATGCCGCAAGCTGGCGAACCACCTTCGAGCATTCCTCTGCCCCGGTGCAGACCGAGCTGTTCATGCCAGCCGCGTTGATCGCATGGACCAGTTCCGGCGGCAATCCGGTGGCCGTGTCGCCGTGTCCGCCGATGATCGACATGGATGCGCCCGACACTTTCAGACGCGGACCCGGAAACCGCCCTTCATCGATGGCGTCGCGCACCGCCAGGCTGGCCGACGTGTCGCCGCCCAGGTCGCGCACCGTCGTAAACCCGGCGCGAGCCATTTCGGCAGCGTGGGTTAGGCCATTGGTGACCGAATAGGCCGCCGAATATTTCTGGGTGAAACCAGTGTACCAGGGCTCGCCCGAATTGAAGGTGATGTGGACGTGGACGTCGGTCATGCCCGGAAGCACCGTCTGGCCGCGCATGTCGACGACGGTTGCACCTGCCGGCGCCACCGCGCCGCTTTCGATCGCCTTGATCCGACCGTTCTCCACGATCAGAGTCGATGGCCCCAGTGCGGGCTTGGCTGCATCGACGATCAGGCGCCCGGCCTGGATCGCATAGGATTCCGCCGACGCCGCGGAGGCGGTCAGCAGGGCGGCAAGGGCAATCAGCGATCTGGTCATGAAGTCGGCTCCTTCGGGATTAGGGGATAAAGGCGAACAAGCAGGACGGCGGCAATGGCGATCGTGATCACCAGTCCGACACCGAATTCGCCAGTTAGATAGTTGGTGCGGTCGTCGGCAATGGTCGCCGAATCGAATACCCCCTGGACGAACAGATTGTGCGCTGCGTGCAGCATCGCGGCAGGCCACAGGCTGCCACTCTTCAGAGTGATCCACGCCATGATGACACTTATCGCCAGGACCATCGTGACGAAGCTGGCCATCGAAAAGAGGAGGGGCGTGCCCTGGCCATGGTAATCGGCGGCAAACAGCAACGGCATGTGCCACACCGCCCAGATGCCCCCGGAAATCATCGCGGTGTTGCGGAAGTTCGTCAGCTTGATCAATTCGGGAACCAGCAGCCCGCGCCAGCCGATTTCCTCGCCAAGCGCGGACAAGAGGCTGGTGAAGAGTCCGGCGCTCGCGATGATCAGCAATCCGACCGGCGGCGACAATCCCGGCGCGACGATCCACTTGCCTTCGTCGAACGTGCCCAGCCCGGTCGCCCACGCCAACAAATAAACCGGCAGCGCGTAGAGAATCGGCAGGACGTATGCGAGACCGAGCAGCTTGCCAGGTTTGGGCATCCAGCCCATCCCGCGCAAATTCCTCTGGGTGATCAGCTTGGTCAGGATCGCCGCGATTCCCGGACACCACATGGTCACGGCGACCCAGATAGGGTCGATCCTTCCTTCGCGGATTTGCGGGACCCAGGTCACCGCGCTGAGCGCGAACGTCAGAATCAGAAAGATCGCGATCGTCTTTCTCGGATGGTCGGCAGCCCCCTGCATGCACCAAGCTTAGGCCGATTCGGTCATGTCACAAGCGCTTTCAATGTCGCGATCGTATCGGCTTCGTGGGCCGGCTTGTCCTCGCGAATCCGACTGATCCGCGGGAAGCGCATCGCGAGACCCGATTTATGCCGTTTCGATTCGTTGACCGAATCGAATGCGACCTCCAGCACCAGCGTCTTTTCAACTTCGCGAACGGGTCCGAACCGGTTTAGCGTGTTCTTTCGAACAAAGCGGTCGAGCCACTTCAATTCCTCGTCGGTGAATCCGAAGTAGGCCTTGCCGACCGGCAGCAACTCCCCGGCCTCGTTCCAGCATCCGAAGGTGTAGTCGCTGTAATAGCTCGATCGCTTTCCCGATCCGCGCTGGGCATACATCATAACGCAGTCGGCGGTCAGCGGATCGCGCTTCCATTTGTACCACAACCCAACCTTGCGGCCCGCGACATAAGGGCTGTCGCGGCGCTTGAGCATCATCCCCTCGATCCCCTCGTCACGCGTTCGGGAGCGGATCTCGGCAAGATGATCGAAGTTGCGCGCTTCGACGACGGAAGAAAGATCGAACCGCTCCGGATCGAGCCGGTCCATGAAGCCTTCAAGCCGCACCCTGCGTTCGCTCCAGCCAAGCTGGCGCAAATCCTCCTCGCCATCGAACAGGATGTCGTAGAGCCGGACAAACGCGGGATATTGGCCCTGCACCTTCGCGCTGACATTCTTACGCCCGAGCCGCTGCTGCAGCGCGTTGAAGCTGGCCGCAGCGCCGCCCTGCGTATCGCCGCGCACCAGCAATTCGCCATCCAGCACAGCGGGGACTGCGAACGCCGCCGCAATATCGGGGAAGCTTCCGGAAATATCGTCGCCAGTGCGGCTGAACAGCCGGGTCTCGCGGCCGGCGTGGACCAGCTGAATCCGGATCCCGTCCCATTTCCATTCAGCCGCAAAATCGGCAAGATCGACCTTCGTTTCATCCAGCGGCTGGGCGAGCATGAACGGGCGAAAGACCGGCACATCCTTGGCCGTTGGTTGCGGTGCCTTGCCTTCTCCCCAGTGAAACAGCTCGGTGAACGGCGGCTTCAATCCGTGCCACACCTCCTCGACTGCCTCGACGTCCAACCCGTAGGCGTCGGCCAGCGCCTGCTTTGCAAGTCGGGCCGAAATCCCGACCCGAAGCGCTCCCGTCGCCAGTTTCAGTAACGCGTAGCGTCCCGACGAATCGAGGTGATCGAGCATGTTCGCAAGCACCGCAGGCGCATCGCTTCGGCTCGCCGCCTTGAGTCGATCGACCGCATCGGAAATGCCGATGTCGCCATCGTCGATCTCGGGACTGCCATCAGCGCTTGTCGGCCACAGCAGGGACACCGTTTCGGCCATGTCGCCGACATAGTCGCGGCTCATCCGGAGGAGGACCGGGTCGATCCTCTCCTCGGCAAGTCCGCGGACGGCGGCCGACTTGATGTGCGGAATGTCCAGCGTCGACGTCAGCGCGGCCAAGGCGACGCCGCGATCGGGATCCGGCGTCGTCTTGAGATAGTCACCAATCAGCGTGAGCTTGCTGTTGCGCGATCTGGTGTAGACTAGGTCGTCGAGCAGCTGACTGAACGCGCGCATCGGTCAGATTTGCTCGGTTCAACCCGCCTGCGCGGCTTCGAACAGGAACCAGGCGCGCCGTTCGGCGGCATCGGTCCAGACGTCGATTTCTGCAGACGTGCCATTGTCCTTGGCCTTGTCGGCAAGGTCCTTGGCAGTCCGGAAGGCTTCGATCATCGCCAGATTATCGTCGCGCAATTCCTTCAGCATCGCGGAGGGCGAGACGAAATCCTTGTCATTGTCCTTGGTCGACTGGCGACGCGATATGTCGCCGACCGAACGAAGCGTGGTCTGCCCGATCTTGCGGACGCGCTCGGCAATGGCATCGGTCGTGTCGTAAATCGATGTCGCCTGCTCGTCGAACAGCAGGTGATAGTCGCGGAAGTGCGGACCCGACACGTGCCAGTGGAAATTCTTGGTCTTGAAGTAGAGCGCAAAGCTGTCGGCCAACAGGCCGTTCAGTGAGTCGGCGACATCGCTAGCCTGGTTGGTCTTGATGTCGGTAGGGGTGTCGAGTTTCGTATGGGTATCGGCCATGATTCGTCCTCTGCGATGGGATTTGTGAAGACCCAACCGCCGACACGGCCGAAAGGTTCGCCGGATCGCTGATGAAGAAACTCGTTCAGTCTAATGGATGCGAAGCGCCACCGCGGCCAGGATTGCTTCGCGGTCGCCGACACGATTGCTATCGAGCGCAGCACCCATGTGATCGAGGCAACAACGGGTCGCCTGGGCGTGTCCCGGCATCAGGGCGTGGTGCGCGCCGTAATCGGCGAGTCCTTCGAGCGCTGCCAAGCCATGTTCCGCCGCCATTGCACGGATTGCGTCCATGCGGTCGTGGATTGCAGTTGGGGCGAGGCGCGGAATGCGAGTCTCCAGTTCAGCGATGCGTTCGCCGATCAGGCTGCGGACGGTGCGAAGCGATTCGTCGGTCATGGCGCCATTCTCTCGTTGACGTCACGATTTTCGCGCGAAATGGTTAACAACGCGCAAACGCGCGGGGGGAAATGGGATGGTCGTCCGTCGATTCCGCGAACATGTCGCCGATCACAATTGGTTCGCGGTCGCGGTCGACGTCGGGATCGTCGTGCTCGGTGTCTTTCTGGGCACCCAGGTCAGCAACTGGAACGAGGACCGGATCGACGATCGGCGTGCTGCGGAATATCGAGCGCGGCTCATCAGCGAACTCGACTTCGACGCTCGCCAGTATGCCCTGCAGAAAGATTATTATCGTCAGGCGAAGGACTTTGGGCTCCGCGCGCTCGCAGATCTGGACGGGTCGAAGCCTTTATCTGATCGCGATTTCCTGATTGCCGCCTACCAGCTCACGCAAACCGATTCGACCAGAGCGAAGACCGGCGTTTACACGGAAATGGCGGCAAACGGACTGACTGATCGTCTAGGCGATTCCGAAACTCAGAATCTGGCAAGTGACTTTTATCTCACAGTCGAGGTGGCACAGCGCGTCATCGAAATCATCCTGCCCTACCGCACCTTCCTCCGCGAAGTGATGCCCTACGATATCCAGATCGCGATCCGGCGGGAATGTGGGGATCGCAGCGTCTATTATGGCGGCCGGCTTGTCGGCATCAGGCTTGTTGTCCCATGCCCGATGCAAATCGACCCCGCAAAGGCGGCTGTCGCAGCGCGGACGGTTCGATCCATGCCGGACATCCAGCGTCAGATAACCCGCTACATCGCCTCAATCGACGAGAAGCTGGACAATCTGGGTCTCGCACATGAACAGGCGGAGGCCTTTCGCCAGCGGCTGGCCGACAGTGGAACTACTCCGGCGACTTGACAGAAACAGCCTCAATCGCCATTGGGGCGCGGTTCGGGCGGCGGATTACGCCGCCTTCATATTTTCTAGCGCATCAGGATATTTGCGATGGCCAAGTCGGCAACCGTCAAGATCAAGCTCGTCAGCAGCGCTGACACTGGCTTCTTCTATGTCACCAAGAAGAACCCGCGCAACACGACCGAGAAGATGTCGTTCCGCAAGTACGACCCGGTCGTGCGCAAGCACGTCGACTTCAAGGAAGCAAAGATCAAGTAAGCGCCGCCCGTGCGCGGGTGAGCGATTGCGCCTGCAATCGGGAGCCAGCGTGAAGAAGCGGCGTTTGCTCGGCAGAACTGCTGCAACGCGGACAGGATCGACGACGCGGATTTACTTCGCGTCGTTTTCTTTTGCGCCGTCTTCTCTGGGCTCTCCTTCGGGCGCTCCTGCCGAGCCCCCGATCGGCCCATCTTCCAGCAACTGGTCGACCGTTTCGGCGAATCGCATCACCGATATCGGTTTGGCGACATAGGCCTGTGCGCCTGCCGCCCGCATCCGCTCGTCGTCCCCAACGCCTGAATAGGCCGTGACTGCCATGATCGGCACGTTGGCCAGATCGACATCTCGGCGGATCAGCTCCATCAATTCCAGGCCGGAGACGTAGGGAAGTTGAATGTCGGTGATGACCAGGTCGGGCCGAAATGCCTTGGCCGTCGCCAGCGCCTCGCGGCTGTCGGTCACCGCTTCGGTCTCATGGCCGTGCGCCCCGAGAAGGTCGCAGAACAGCTTGATGTTCAGCGCATTGTCTTCGACAACGAGGATCTTGGCCACAACTTCCCCCAACAAGAGAGTGCTAACTAGGCGATGACGCGCGAACCTCCAAGGGACAGCGAGACGATTGCGCTCGCGGCACTGGCGGCCACTCTATCCGACGAACGCCGCGCCGCGCGGTTCCTTGATCTCACCGGCCTGTCTCCTGACGGGATTCGCCAAGGGATCGAAGACCGCAGCTTGCTCGCGGCCTGCCTGGACTTTCTCGAGGCGCACGAGCCCGACCTTGTGGCGGTGGCCGAGGCTATCGATATAGCGCCGGCGGCGCTGGTTGCCGTCCGCTGGGAGCTCGAAGCATGACCCGTCCCCTGCTGATTACTGATTGCGACGAGGTGCTGCTTCACATGGTCGCGCATTTCGACGCTTGGCTCGACGAGGCGCACGGCATTCGCTTCGCCTTCGAAAGCGGAAATTTTGGCGGGGCGATGACGATCCGGGCAACCGGCGAGCAGGTCGAGGAAGCGCGGGTCTGGCCGCTGCTCGACGAATTCTTCCGCGAAGAGATGCACCGTCAGACCATCGTTCCCGGCGCAATCGAGGCGCTTGGCCGAATCGGCGAGGTCGCCGACATCGTCGTGCTCACTAACCTTGGCGATCATGCCCACCCGTGGCGGGTTGCGCAACTGGCGAGCCATGGCATCCATCATGAGGTCGTCACCAATCAGGGTGGCAAGGGGGTTCCGGCGAGCGCCCTAGTCGAACGTTTTGGCGCAAGCCGCGCGGTGTTCGTCGATGATCTTCCGGTCCACCACGCCTCCGTCGCCAAGCACGCTCCCGACATTCACCGGCTTCACATGGTGTCGGAACCGCGCCTTGCGCCCGCCGTTCCGCGTGCAACACACGCCCATGCCCGCATCGACCACTGGCCCGATGCGACCGACTGGATCCTGGAAAGGCTGAACCCATGACGAAAACCATGTTCATCACCGGCGCTACCGCCGGTATCGGCGAAGCCGCCGTCCGCCGCTTCATTGCCGGTGGCTGGCAGGTGATCGGCACCGGCCGCCGCCGCGAACGGCTCGACGCGCTGAAGGCTGAGGTCGGCGATGCCTTCCTGCCCATAGTCTCCGACATGCGCGACGTCGCCGACCTGCAGCGCGTGGTGGACCAGCTGCCCGACGATTTTTCAGGGGTCGACCTGCTGATCAACAATGCCGGACTGGCCCCGCCGATGAGCGTGATGCAGGACGCCGATCAGGACCCGTTATCGAACGTCATCGATACCAATATCGAAGGCCTGGTCGCGCTTACGCGCGCGCTGCTTCCGACATTGGTCGATCGCAAGGGCGCAGTGATCAACCTTTCCTCCGTTGCCGCGACCTACCCGTACAAAGGCGGCGCGGTTTATGCCGGATCGAAGGCGTTCGTCCGCCAATTCTCGCTGGGTCTGCGCTGCGACCTGCAAGGCACCGGGGTTCGGGTAACATCGATCGAACCCGGGATGGTCGAGACCGAATTCACGCTCGTCCGAAACGGCGGCGATCAGCAGGCAAGCGACGCGCTCTATGCCGCTATGGATCCGATGACCGCCTACGATATCGCCGAGACCCTGTGGTGGGTAGCGACGCTGCCACCGCATCTCAACATCAATGCGCTGGAGCTGATGCCGACCACACAAAGCTGGGCAGGCTTTGCGGTTCACCGGGGCGAGGCTTGATTTCCAGTCCCGACAGGACCAATCGCAGCGCCATGAGCATTGAAAACCGCCTCGCCGAACTCGGCATCGCCCTTCCCGAAGCTGCCGCACCGGTGGCGTCCTACGTCCCCGCGGTGGAAGCCAATGGCTTGCTCCACATCAGCGGCCAGATCAGTTTCGCCGAAGATGGCAGCCTGATCAAAGGTCGCATTGGCGAAGACGTCAGCCTGGAAGACGGCCAGGCCGCGGCGCGCCGCTGCGGGATCATGCTGCTCGCCCAGATGAAGAAGGCCCTCGGCTCGCTCGATCGCGTCGAAAGGATCGTCAAGCTGGGCGTGTTCGTCAATTCGGCCGGCGATTTCACCGATCAGCCCAAGGTCGCCAATGGCGCCAGCGAATTGATGCAGGAAGTCTTCGGCGAAGCCGGCCGCCACGCCCGCAGCGCGGTCGGTGTTCCGGTGCTGCCGCTCGGCGTGGCAGTCGAGGTGGATGCGGTCGTCGCCATCAAGTCCTGATCCGCGCTGGGTCGATCCTCTATGGCCGGGGCCGAACGGATTCGCCCATCGCGGCCTCCATCACGCTCCTGCCATCGTGGAAAACAGCCTTACCTCCTTTGCCGCCGCCCTCGAGCTAGGTTGTGGGATCGAATGCGATGTTCGCTTGACCGCCGACGACAAAGTGGTCGTCTTCCATGACCCGGATACCGCCCGACTGACCGGAATCGCCCGGTCGGTCGCGCAATCCACCTATCCCGGCCTTGCCGATCTGACGGTGGGGAATTGTCCGATTCCGTTGCTCGAACAGATGCTGGCACTGGTCGCCGGCCGGGTCCCGATTCTCGTTGAGGTCAAGGTCGAGCCCGACCAGTTCTGGCGGCTCGGCCCTGCCTTGCTCCGCGCGATTCAGGATTACCGTGGGTCGCTCGGGATCATGAGTTTCGACCCACGGGTCGCGCTCTGGCTGAAAACCAACGCGCCTTCGGTTCGCCGCGGTCTCGTCATCAGGGATAGTCTGCGGCCCTTCAGGCGTTGGGCTGCCATGGTGTTTGCTGATCCTAATTTCCTCGCTGTCGATGTCGCCGCCCTGCCGCGATCTTGGGTCGCAGCCGCGCGGCGTCGGATGCCGGTGTATAGCTGGACGTCACGGACTCCCGCCGACGCTGCCCAAGCGCGCCGCTTCGCCGACGCCGCAATCTGGGAATCTGATGGCCGACCGTGAACCGGAACTGACCGCGCGAATCGCGCACGGCGTTGCCAATCTCGATACGGCGGTCTGGGACAGTCTCGCCGGTGCCGACCCGCTGATCGGCCATGCCTTCCTGTCGTTGCTAGAAGAGAGCGGCAGCGTCGGACCAGGCACCGGCTGGACCCCGCTCCCGATCCTCGCCGAGCGCGGCGGATCGGTCGTCGGTGCCGCACCGGCGTATCTCAAGACCCATAGTCAGGGTGAATATGTGTTCGACCATGGCTGGGCCGAAGCGTGGGAGCGAGCGGGCGGCGATTATTATCCCAAGCTGCAGGTCACCGTCCCGTTTTCGCCCTGCCCCGGCGAGCGCCTGCTCGGCGACAGGCAGGCTTTGCTCGCCGCTATCGAGGTCGTCACCGGCCAGAACAACTTCTCCTCGGCCCACATCACCTTTTGCAGCCAAGCCGATGCCGATGCCGCCCAGGCGCGCGGGTGGCTACTCCGCCATGGACTGCAATTCCACTGGTCAAATCGCGATTTCAGCATCTTCGATGACTTCCTTGCCACGCTTGCCAGCCGCAAGCGCAAAGTGATCCGCAAGGAGCGTGCGGCCGCCGTCCAAGGTCTCGACATCCTCACCCTTCGCGGGGCCGCCATCGAACCAGCGCATTGGGACGCGATGTGGGATTTCTATCAGGATACCGGCAGCCGGAAGTGGGGGCAGCCCTATCTGACCCGCGCCTGGTTCGATCAAGCCAGTGCCGCACTCGGCGATTCGGCGTTGATGTTCCTAGCGCTGCGCAACGGACAACCGATAGCCGGAGCGCTAAATATCGTCGGCACCGAAACGCTTTATGGCCGATATTGGGGTGCACGTGAGGAGGTGCCCTACCTCCATTTCGAGCTCAGCTATTACCGCGCCATCGACTGGGCGATCGCGCACGGCCTCGCCACGGTCCAAGCGGGCGCGCAGGGCGAGCACAAGCTGGCGCGTGGCTATGAACCGGTTGTCACCCGATCGGTCCACTTCCTTCCCGATACCGGCTTTCGCGCGGCAGTTGCCAACTTCCTGGCCCGCGAACGCGAAGCGATTGCTGCGGAAATGGATTGGGCGCGCGCTGCGCTGCCCTACCGCTCCGACGCCGCGTCGTAGACCGCGACCTGCCGTGCACCGCTGGCGTTCACCATCGCACGATACATGCCCGGCGTCGTAAACCCCCACGCCGTTTCGCCCGACGGCGCCACCGCGATCAGCCCGCCGGTCCCACCCAGCGCACCGACATCGGCGAGCACGGCGTCCAGCGCCGCCTGCAGGCTTTCGTCGGACAACATCATCCGCATCGCCAGCTGGTGCCCCGCGACGGCCCGGATGAACGCTTCGCCCAGCCCTGTCGCACTGACCGCGCAAGCCCGATCGTCGGCATAGGTTCCCGCTCCGATCAGCGGGGAATCGCCGATCCTTCCCCAACGCTTGGCGGTCAGCCCGCCAGTCGAGGTCGCGGCGGCGACATGGCCGTGGGTGTCGACCGCAACCGCGCCAATCGTTCCATATTTGATTTCGGCGTCGAACTTTCCGCCCCCCGCCATGATCCGGTCGAGCTGAGCCCGGCGCTCGGTCGTCAAGAAATAATCGTTGGCCACTTGCTCAAGGCCCTGCTGCGCGGCGAAGGCATCGGCCTGACCGTAGGTCAGCAGAATGTGCGGGGTTTCTTCCATCGCCTTGCGGGCCGCGCTGATCGGCGCACGGGTGGTGCGCAGCCCGGCAACTGCACCGGCGCTACGGTCGCGGCCATCCATGATTGCGGCGTCCATCTCGACGAATCCCTCGGCGGTCAGCACGCTGCCTCGTCCGGCATTGAATGAAGGGTCCTCCTCCAGCATCCGTGCCACCGCTTCGACGGAGTCGATCGCGGTGCTGCCATTGGCCAGCAAGCGCTCACCGACGTCCAGCGCCGCGTTCAGCCCGGCACGCGCCTTCGCTTCGGCTTCGGGGGAAAGGCTGTCGGGGCGCATCGCGCCGCACCCGCCGTGGATCATCAGGGACCATGTCATGCGTCGCGCCCTAGCGCGGGATTGAGTTCGATTCCAGTTGACGTGCACCCGAAACGATATAAAGATGATATCACTTAAAAGGGGAAATCCGATGTCCGAATCGATTGTCGCGCTCAATTCCAGCCGCGAGCGCACCGCATCCACGGCGAGCGGTTACGGGATGCTGGTCCTGTTATTCCTCATCGCATTGGTCCAAATCTGGGCGATCCGAAATCTCATCATCGACAATCACACGGTGCTGACGCTGGTGCTGACCATTGCGGCCCCGCTGGCGCTCTTGTTCGTTGCGAGTGGTTTTTACATGCTGCAGCCAAACCAGGCCGCATCCATTACCCTGTTCGGCGATTACAAGGGCAGCGACCGGTCTACGGGCCTGCGCTGGGTGCTGCCGTGGATGATGCGCAAGAAGGTGTCGGTGCGCTCGCACAATTTCATTTCCGACAAGATTAAGGTCAACGACCTGCGCGGCAACCCGATCGAGATGGCAGCGCAGATCGTGTGGCGCGTGGTCGACACTGCGCAGGCTCTGTTCGACGTCGATGATTACAAGGAATTCGTCCGGGTCCAGGTCGAGGCGGCGATCCGCGCGGTCGGGGCACGCTATCCCTATGACGATTTCGCCCACGAGGACATCACGCTTCGCGGCCATATCGACGAGGTCGGGATCGAGCTGTTGAAGGAGCTCCGCGCCCGCCTTGCGGTGGCTGGCATCACCGTCGACGAATGTGGATTCACGCATCTGGCCTATGCTCAGGAAATCGCTGGTGCGATGCTTCGCCGGCAGCAAGCACAGGCGGTGGTCGCGGCGCGCCAGACCCTGGTCGAGGGCGCAGTCGGGATGGTCGAAATGGCGCTGTCGATGCTCAGCGAGAAAAATGTCGTCGAGTTGGACGACGAGCGGCGCGCGGCAATGGTCTCCAACCTGATGGTGGTCCTGTGCGGCGAACGCGACACTCAGCCGATCGTCAACGCCGGCTCGCTCTACCAGTAAACCGTGAGCAACGACCGCAAATCCTTTCCCTTGCGGATCGACCCTGCCCTGTGGGCAGCGGTCGAGCGGCTTGCGGCGACCGAATTGCGCTCGGCCAATGCGCAGGTTGAATGCCTGCTTCGTGAATCGCTCAAGGCGCGCGGGGTGAAGATTGCGGAACCGATCCTAGTTCGTCGGGGGCGTCCGCCCAAGAAGGAGGAAGAATGATGTTGATGGCAATCTTTTCGACTCCCGCACGCCGCCGAAAGTCGATCGCGGTGTCCGCCATCTTGCTGGCTATCGGGTTGGCCGTGTGGATGATCCGGCCATGACTGGCGGCCCAGAATGGTTCGGTCAGAAGCGATACGGCTTCGGCTGTTCGCCGATTAGCTGGCAAGGCTGGCTTGTGGCCTTCGTATATGTGGCCGTTGTGGTCGCGGCCGGATTGTTAGCGCGGAGTAGCCCCCTCGCCGCTTATTCGGCGATCGCGACAGTGACGATCCTGTTTATCTTTCTGGCCGCCAAAACGACCAAAGGTGGCTTGGCTTGGCGTTGGGGAGACAAGAAATGATGGGGCTGACGATCATGGCCACACTGGCCGCGACCACCGTGATAGCACCCGGTCCGAATGGTTCGCTCGAAGGGACGTACCTGGACGCCGGAAATAATGCGCCGGTCGCCATCATTATCCCGGGGTCGGGACCGACCGATCGCGACGGCAACAATCCGATGGGCGTGACTGCGGCCAGCTATCGCTTGCTCGCCGAAGCGCTGGCCGAGCGCGGCGTCAGCACAATCCGTGTCGACAAGCGCGGCATGTTCGCAAGCAAGGACGCCATCCCCGACCCCAACAAGGTGACGATCGCCAATTATGCTGACGATGCTCACGCCTGGGCAAAGGTCGCGCGCAAGGCGACCGGTGCAAAGTGCGTCTGGTTGATCGGCCACAGTGAAGGCGGCCTGATCGTATTGGAAGCCGGGCAGGACACGACCGATATTTGCGGGGTTGTGACCGTCGCGGGACCAGGGCGAAGGCTCGGATCGGTAATGCGTCAGCAGCTTCGTGCGAACCCTGCCAACGCGCCGATTCTCGCGCCTGCGCTCCACGCAATCGACGAATTGGAAGCGGGACGACGGGTCGATACGGCAACCTTACCAGCGCCGCTCCAGCCTTTGTTCAACCCGGCGGTCCAGCCATTCCTGATGGACTTGTTCAGCTACACGCCGACGGTCCTCGCGGCGTCGCTGAAGTTGCCATTGCTGGTCATCAACGGCGATCAGGATTTGCAGGTGACGGTCGAAGACGCACGGGTACTGGCTGCTGCCCAGCCCAAGGCGAGATTGGTCATTGCCAAGGGCGTCAGTCACACCCTCAAGACCGTCGAAGGGGAAGGACGCGCCGCCAACATGGCGACCTATGTCGACGCGTCGAAACCGGTTTCCTCGATGATTGTCGATGCAATTGCGACCTTCGTGAACGAGAAGCGCTAGCGGCGCTGCCCCGGGGCCTTGGCCTCAGGCCCCAATGCGTCGTCCAGCAATCGGGCAAGGCGCAACCCGCCTGCCGCAACCTGGCGACGAACAGACGGGATCAATGCTTGGACCTGCTGTTCATTCAGCGTTTCGCGATCGTCTGACTTGGGCCCACAGGAATCGCCGGTCAGCACCTGATACGCATCGGTGCGCGCTTTCTCCCAACTGTCGCGGCTCCAGTCCTCTACGCTTCCGCCAGCCATTGCCGCCAGCTCCGCCGGGCTGAATGCGGACAGGATCCCGGCGGCGCCATAAGGCGGGGTCGAAATCGCGCGCTCGGCCAAATAGCCGTCCCAGATTGAATGCAGATTGGTGCGGCCACCGACCAGGCCGTAATTGGCCTTAACGTCATTGCCGCCTTTGTCGCCGCGATCGCCCGCGTGCATCGGCTGCACCAGGTCGCCGACAAAATGGACCAGGAAGGCCAGCGCCATCAACCGTTCCCGATCGGGCACCTTGCGGTCGGCCAAGATGCGGGCGTTGCGCTCAATCTGCGCCGACACGCAATTGCCGTCCTTGCAGGCCGACTTTAGGTCGAACGGCTTGCAGATGTCGACGTTCTGATAATGCCACGAATAAGCGTAGCTGAACCGATCGCCCAGCGTCTTGACGCAATCCGCCCAATAGCTCGCCAGTTCGATCGTCGCGACCGGACATTCGGGCGTTTCGAGCAGGGCGCCCTTGGCCAGCAATCGCTGGATGTCGGCGCGCGTTTGCGACCGGACATTGTCGAACGCGATACGCCCGACCGTTTCATGACCATATTCCCACCAGGCGGCGGCGGGGCTCGAAGACAGGAAAGCCGCAACGAGGGCGGCGAAGAATCGAATCGGCATGGATCGTCTCTAGCGCTGCCGACGGCGTTTGGGCAGTCGCCGCGACGTCAGGCCATTTCCAGTTCCGACCTTTTCAGAACCAATCGCCATTCGTCGAGATCGACCAGCATCGCCCGCGCCGCCTGTTCGATCAAGTCGGCGCTTCGCGCAAGGTCACCATGTTGGTCGGCGAGCTGGACGGAAATCGACCGCAAGGTTTGCGCGGTCGACTGCGATCGCTGCGCGCTGCCGGCAAAATCGCCCTGCGAGCGGATTCCGAAAATCGAGGTCGCGATGGCGGGTAGGCCGGCCGACACTAAGGTCAGCCAGTTCTGGTGATTGCCAATCCAGTCGGGCGCCACCTTCATTCCGATCACGACCGCCGCCGAAACAATGACTGTTGCAATGAACAGGCCGTTGAAAACCATCCCGAGCCGATGGTCGAGCAGATCGGCCTGACGCGCTGCGCCTTCGTTATAGGATATTTGCGAATCGATCTCGTTTGTGCTGATCGCCGCGATCAGGTTGTCCGCCCGATTCTGGTCGATGAAACCGTTGGGACATCCCATCGCGCGCCATATCCCTGCCGCATACCAGTCGATCCACCGCCGTGGTATCGGATCGGTCATGCTCCCGGGCGGCTCCGGCGCAGCAACCCCAAGCAGTTTTAGGCTCCGCATCGGACGCAATCTTTCGGCTAAATGGCGGTAATCGAGCCACCGCCGCTGCCATTCGCGTCGGGTACCGAAGATGGTGTTGCCGATGACCGCAAGCGCGACCAGAAGTTCCATGACGGCAAGTTCGAACTGGCGATGGGGGAACAGGAAGGCGCTCAGCCCGATCAGCGCAGCCGTCGCCATCAGGCTGAAGTTGAACACGTGCCCGCTCCGGAAGGTCTGTGCGTAGTAACTCGCCAGCCGATCGCTCCACGCATACGCCCGCTCGATCAGGTCTAGCGAAGCAGCCACGCCATGCCGATCCGAGCAGTTACTGGCGAAGCGCCGCCACTCGTCCTCGATCGCCCGAATGCAGGCGGATTCACGCCAGTTGCTCGCCCGGATGCGCTTGACCCCCGTCAGCGTCAGGAGCAGCGGAAACTCGATCCGGCCGCGGATCCGCCGCGGCTTTTCGCTTCGGAAATCGAATAGATGGCGCTGCTCGCCCAGATCGGACGGCGGCGACAACATCGCATCCATCACCCACTGCAACTGCGCCTCATCGAGCGGGCGTCTGATGGTCCGCTCGAACGCACTTCGCGTGACGACGTGCGGATCGAATGCACTCCACATTAGGCCAACTTCCGATTGCGCTGCCGTGCCGACGTGAATGACCGGAACGCCGGACGACACGGCCAATTGCACGATCTCCGCGGTGCCCCCCCGACCACGCGGTGGGGCGCCATCCCACAAAGCGATCAGGACGTCGCAATGCGCGACGGTGGCGCGCCCGGCCAGCAGGTAACTTTCGGCTTCGCGCTCTCGGCTTCCTGGCAGTTCTAGGATGCAGCTTGCCCGTTCGATCAACGAATCAAAGGTTTGCGCCGGATCTTCCTCGACAAAATCGCGGGCATATTCGTCGCGCGCAAAAGGAAGCACCGCCTGCAGCCGCCAGCCGTGATCGAGTGCCGCCGTCGCCGCGATCTGGTCGGCGCCATCGGCCAGCGGCGAGACCAGGGCGAAGACCGGATCGTCGGACGAGAACGCGCCGCTGCTTTCAAGCCGTTCATGGAGCTTGCGTGCGACGTTTTCGATCATCGCCAGCGCGGACGCGACCTCGGCCTCTACCTTATCCCGCCGCGCCGGATCGATCGCGGGAAGGCGATGACCGGTAACGCCGACGGTCAGTGCAAAAGGCAGGGTTGGTGGCCGCTTGTCCTGCCCTTTGGTCAATCGGCGACTCCTTAGGTGAATAGCGCATACGTAGCGAAAGCCCCGACAATTGCCGACCCCAATGCTATCAGAACATATGAAGTCCGATTGTCATAAAGGGGCGCACCGCCATTTTGGTTAACGCCACCCGGATCAAGTTCAATCCAATTCCCGGTTTTCTGAACGCGAAGAGTGTACGCGAAATCTTGCGGGGCATCGTTTAAGTTTTTGACGGTCAACGCCATGCCGTTTTGTAATACGGCTTGCGCTTCGAACACATTCCAAGCGCATTGTTGGGTTGGACACGCAGTGCCCTGCTGGACCCATAACGCGTCCTTTTTTGAATTTGCGCCAGTCGGAAATCGATAACCGGGATTTGCTTGGTCATCGAGACTGTACGTAATCATAAAATGCTGACCCTGCTGACAGTTGCTGAAATACAGAACGTTGTTTGGGCCAATAGGAAGATCGGTAGATTCAAAATGAAAAGCCGGGTTGCTCCCTGGTGCATGCAGCACCACCTTCACATTAACATTTTTCTGCATCGCTTTTCTCCTCATTGTGAGCCGATTTTCCTGATTCCGATTTTGGTCAATTGCTTTCTGATCAGCCGTGCTTCGTCTAGTTTTCCCAATCGCTCGAGTAGATCTGCCCTCACGCGCATTTCGAGTGGTCGTTCGGGCACTATTGGAGGCAATTGCTGCAAACCAGCATTCCATGCGGCGCGAGCCGCTTCGATTTCGCCCAGTCGCCGGCGAACGTCGCCGACCAGCCGATAGGCATCGGCGATACTGTAACGATCCTTGATAGGGTCGACGCTATGTTCATTCTTGGCGGATTCCAATGCTTGGTCGGCCAGGGTCAGCGCGTCATGTGTAGATCCCGCTGCCAGTGCTAAATTGGACCGGTTTGCGAGGCAGATGGTTTGGGCGGAACGCCAGCTTGCTGCTTTTTTGTCGAGCGCACGCAGTTCGGCGTTCATGGAGCAAGCCGCGTTCGTTTCGGTAGCCGCAAGCGACGCTCGACCGAGCGATAACAGCGTTCGGGCAAGTTCCAGCCGGGCTGAGACCGCATAACTTTTCCAAATGGCGTTATCTGGCTCGATCGGGATTAGATTGTCTGAAGTCGTAACTGCCGACCGCAATCGCTCCATACCTCTTGCGCTTAGTCCTTGCGACGTCAGCAAAATGCCGAGGGCCTGTTGAGCCAGGACAAGATGTTCCCGAAGACTGACGTTTGTTTCGCCCATCGCCAACTTTTCGGAGAGGAAGGCGATTTGTCGCTCGCGAAGGGCTATTGCGTCATCTTGGCGGCCTTCGTCTCGTCGAGCATCAGCCAGCCACGCGAGAACGTTGCTATACTCCCGTTGATATTCGGGATTGTCGGGGTTCTCTGAAGCTATCACACCCATCGGCCGCACCGTCGATTCAAACTGACTGGCTGCTTCGGAAAAGCGGCGCCGATTCCACAGTGCGATTCCGATGTTCTCCGTGGCGTAGACTTTTTCCAGCCGCCAGCGTGGGTTGAAAGGTTCAATTTCCACCATACGGTCTGCCAGCCGTTGGTACTCCCGATAGGCATTCTCGGCTTTGCGCAATTGCCCTTGACTGCGGGCCATCTCGCCGAGGTAAAAAACGTTCTGAGCATGGTCGAACAATCGTTGTGGATTGTCCGGAGCGCGGAGGACGAGTTCCTCTGTACTGCGAAATGCCTCTCGATATCGTTTTTCAGCGGAGGTGGAGTCGGCACGTGAGGTCGCAATCTGCCCCAACAGCGTCAGGGCGCGACTGCGTTGCGCCAGCTGATTATCTGTGAGCTTTTTTTTATCTTGGCGTTCGTAGTACGCCAGTGCTCGTGCCCCGACTTGGTCAAGGGCCGAAAGACGCCCGATTGGTTCGAGCTCGTCCTTGAGATCACCAAGCATGAAACCAACTAGACCCTCGGCGGCACGTCGTTCGTCGCGGGCGGCGTCGCGAGCGTTGATGGCGACTACCGACATGCCGGACGTAAAGGCCATGCCGGCAAGCGATGCGGCGGCAATCCATGTCATTCGTTTCTGACGGCGTTGCTGGTCGCGTTGGACAAGGTCGTCCAGGCCGACGTCGAACAGCCCGGCGATGATCTTGAGCGTGCCAAGCTTCCACCCATCGCCGCTGTCGCGAAGGTCGGCCGCGATCGGCTCGGCCGGCTTGCCGGTGGGCTTGCCGCGCTTGTCGACTCGCTGGCGCAGTGACGGTGGGAAACATTCGTCCTTCGGGTCCGCTGCAAACGGCTCCCCGCTGACGATCGCCGCGAGGACGCGATCCTCGCCATGCAGCCGCTTGAAGTCGCGAATCTCCTGGTCGACCCAATGCGACGTCACCGCTGCCGGCGAGCAGATCACGATCAGGTAGCGCGAATCGGCAATCGCCTCCTTGATCTCGCGGCCCAGGTCGCTTGACGCGGCAAGCTCTTGGCGATCGCGAAAGATGGGGGTCAGCTTTGTCGGTATGGTGCCGAACGGGTGATTTGCACCGACAAGGATTTTGGGCGTTCGATAGGTTTCCAATAGTTTGTGAAGCCGCTCGGCCGCGGCGGAGTCGGCGTGCGAATAGCTGATGAATGCCCAATAGCGGGGCGTTGCAATAGCGCTTGCTGCCTTCTCAGAGACAGCGCCGCTTCGACGCGCCGGAAGGGCATGCTCGTTCACTCAGCCACCCCCATTTCTGCTGATCTGCGGCAATAGCAGAGATTTGCCCATTGTACGATACGCGATGCTTGCTTGGCGCTTTGGGCGCCGCCGACTATATAGCGGTCATGTCCATTCGACCCTGGCGCGATATCGCGCGGCGCCCTTCCCGTCAGATCATGGTTGGCAATGTTGCCGTCGGCGGGGATGCGCCGGTGACAGTTCAGACGATGACCAACACTCTGACCAGCGACGTCAAGGCGACAGTCGACCAGATCCGCCGCTGCGAAGAGGCGGGAGTCGACATCATCCGCGTCTCTTGCCCCGACGTCGCGTCGACAATGGCGTTGAAGCAGATCGTCCGTGCATCGCGAGTGCCGATCGTCGCGGACATCCACTTCCACTACAAACGCGCGATCGAAGCCGCCGACGCGGGCGCTGCCTGCCTGCGCATCAATCCCGGCAACATCGGGTCGGCTGAACGCGTCCGCGAAGTCGTCAATGCTGCGAAGGCCAACGGCTGCGCGATCAGGATTGGCGTCAATGCGGGCAGCCTGGAAAAAGATCTGCTCGAGAAATATGGCGAGCCTTGTCCGGAAGCGCTGGTCGAAAGCGCGCTCGACCATATCCGCATTCTCGAGGATCACGATTTTCGCGAATATAAGGTCGCGGTGAAAGCCAGCGACCTGTTCCTTGCCGTCGCCGCTTATCAGCAACTCGCCGAGCAGGTCGATTGCCCGCTCCACCTCGGGATTACCGAAGCCGGCGGTTTTGTCGGCGGAACGGTGAAATCATCGATTGGGATCGGATCGTTGTTATGGTTCGGGATCGGCGACACGATCCGGGTCAGCCTGTCGGCGGAACCCGAAGACGAAGTTCGCGTCGGCTATGAGATCCTCAAGGCGCTCGGCATCCGCAATCGCGGTGTCCGGGTCGTCTCCTGTCCAAGCTGCGCGCGCCAGGGTTTCGACGTCATCCGCACGGTGCAGGCCCTCGAAGAACGGCTGCAACACATCCGCACGCCGATGTCGCTCAGCGTACTCGGCTGCGTCGTCAACGGACCGGGCGAAGCGCGCGAAACCGACATCGGGATCACCGGCGGCGGCAACGGCAAGCACATGGTCTATCTGTCGGGCGTCACGGACCACCATGTCCAGGACGCCGACATGGTCGACCATATTGTCAAGCTGGTCGAAGCCAAAGCGGCCGAGATCGATGCTGCGACTAGCGATGCGGAGCATGTCGCGGCGTAACGTGCGTGATTGCGCATTAGGCTTTGGTTGACGAAACTCGCGTAAGTTTCGTGGCATGGCGCGGCTATATCTCCTCGTTATCGCGATTGGCGTTGTGGCCGGGTTGATAATGCCCGGAAGCATGGGTCACCGATCAACTGCTACGCCCATGGCGGCTGGGACGCAGGCGACACGGATCGTCGAAGTGGCGCGGCACGATGCAATATCCATCGCGCCCGCCACTAACATCTTTGGCGGCGCAACCGTGCTCAAGCGTGGTGCAGGCGGGCATTTCTTCACCGATGCGACAGTCAACGGAATGAACGTCAATTTCCTTGTCGATACTGGCGCAACGGGAGTTGCGCTGACCACCGACGACGCCCAGCGCATGGGGCTGGTCTTCTCGCCTTCCGAATTCTCGGTGATCGGAAGCGGAGCATCGGGGCCGGTGCGCGGCAAATTGGTCGTCCTGGACCGCGTCACCATGGGCGGAAAGACCGTGGAGCAGGTGCCTGGTGCAATCCTGGAGAACGCGGAGATGTCGCTGCTCGGCCAATCGTTCCTCGCACGCATGGGGAAGATCGAGATCGAGGGTGACGAAATGGTGATTCGCTAGCGCTGGCCGCTTCCCTTTGCGTCGCGCTCGTTTATGGCGCGAGGCAGCGATGAACGACGTCAAGCAACAACCCTTCGCCGCATTCGCGGTCGCGCTGGTCGGCATCCTTGCGCTATCGACGATGGACGCGGTGATGAAGGGGCTGAGCCAGGATATCGGCGCGTTCGCCACCATGTGCTGGCGATCCATCCTGGCCGTCGCGTTGCTTTCGATCCCTTATGTCGTGACCCGCAAGAAGTGGCCGACCCGTCGCGCGATGCGCTTCCATGTGCTGCGCGGGTTGTTGATGATTCCGATGAGCTTCCTGTTTTTCTGGGGACTGGCCCGGACCCCGATGGCGCAGGCAATTGCGCTGACCTTCGTGGCGCCGTTAATCGCCCTAGTACTTGCGGCGCTGTTCCTTGCCGAGCCGGTCGGCAAGCGAATGGCCAGCGGATCGCTCCTCGCCTTTGCAGGCGTGGTGCTGATTTTCATCGGGCAGGGTCGGGCCGAGCTTGGTCCTGACGCGCTCAAGGGCTCGATTGCCATCCTTGGTTCGGCCATATGTTACGCATTCAATATCGTCGTGATGCGTCGGCAGGCGCAAAATGCAGGGCCGATGGAAATCGCCTTTTTCCAGTTTGTCGTGACCGGTCTGGGCTTTTGGGTGATCGCGCTGTTCGTCGGCGCACCAGGTTACCCCGGCGGGCAAGAGCCAGCCTTGTTGCTCGCGACCTTGCTGTCGATCGCGGGGATGTTGCTGCTGGCATGGGCCTATGCGCGCGCCGGTGCGGCTTACCTGTCATCGACCGAATATTCGGGTTTCGTCTATGCGATGATCCTCGGCTGGCTGCTGTTTCAAGAGCGGGTTTCGCCATGGACGCTATCAGGCGCCGTCCTGATCATTTCCGGCTGCGTCCTCGCGGCGCGAACCCGCGAATTGACGCATCCGACGCTGGAAACGTCCGCCTAGCTTGATCCGAGCACGTTGATTGTCAGCGCCAGAACGCCGAGATTGAAGAAGAAGCCCGCGACGCAATGTGCGGTCACGACCTTGCGGATATGCTGCGACGTGACCTGGACGTCGCTGGTCTGCACTGCAACCCCAAGCGTGTAGGCAAAGTAGGCGAAGTCGCTCATCAACGGCAATTTGGTGCCAGGAAATTCGGAGCCCGGCGCAATCCTTGCCGTGATCGCCGCGTGTGTAGAAAAGGTGGCAATAGTGCAGAGTGTATACCGCATTGCCGAACGTCCACACGATCACCAGGCTCGCGGTGATGAGCAGCTTGTTGATGACCTGCGGGTCGCCGTTGCTTGACAGTTCGACTACCATTGCGGCCAAGATGACGACGGTCAGCAGGAAGCTCATGATGAGGAGGACCAAACGGTTCGCGTCATTTTCCTTCGCAGCTTCACGCATTCGCTTGGCATCGTAAACGAACGTCGGGATGCAGCTGCCAAGGAAAATCAGGGCGGCAATGTCGAAGCCGACCATGGATCCCTGGCTCCAGCCTAGCACCGGTAGTTCAATCGGGCCGACCGCCAGTAGGACAAGAAAAAATACCGCAAAGCGCCACGGCATGACGTGATTGATGATGGACAGGAGCTTGGCCATACGCGCACAACTGCCGTCGGCGCTGATTGTCGCGGAGGAGGAATGATGCCCTGGTTCTGGTTGATCGTCGGCGGTATGTTCGAAGTCGGATTCACGACCTCGCTGCGGTTTGTCGATGGCTTCAGAAACTGGCCCTGGACGCTCGCCTTCCTGGTGTCGGTCGGGATCAGCATGGCCCTGCTCGAATATGCATCCCGGTCGATCCCGATGGGGACGGCCTATGCGGTGTGGGGCGGGATTGGTGCGGTCGGGACCGTCATCGTCGGGATCGCTTATTTCGATGAACCCGCAAGCATTATTCGCGGACTGTTGATCCTGATCATCGTTGGCGCGATAGCCGGCCTTCGGTTGACGGCCTGAGCGGCGCGTTTTCGGCCGTTTGCCGGTTACTGGACCCCCTTCGTCGAAGCGCTGGAACAAGACACAATCCGTTCATGTTGCAGCGCAAAGGGTGACGACCATGACACGAACCGCAATTCTCCTGCTCGCCGCAGCTTCGCCGCTGCCGCTCGTAGCCCAGACCGCTGACCCCGCCGCGCCGACTTCGGCCCAAGCGACCCAACCTGTGCTCAGCGACCCGATGATGGGTGACGACGAAGAACCGATCGTCGTCAACGGGGGAAGGGCACGCGGGTCCGTCGTTGGGGATATCCCTCCGGAAAACACACTCGATAGCCGCGACATCCGCGCAACCGGGGCAACCAGCATCTCGGAATTGCTGGACGCGGTATCGGCGCAAACCGGAAGCGCTCGCGGTCGGTCGGGTGGCCGTCCGGTCCTCCTGCTCAATGGTCAGCGCATCTCCGGTTTCCGCGAACTTCGCGATCTTCCACCCGAAGCGATCCAGCGGATGGAAATCCTGCCCGAAGAAGTCGCGTTGAAATATGGCTATGCTGCCGACCAGCGCGTCGTGAACATTGTCCTTCGGCCACGCTTCCAGGCGACGACGGTCGAATTGCGCGGCGAAGCTGCGACCGACGGCGATTATGCCAACGGGCGCGCCGAAATCACGCGACTGACGATTCGTAACGACAAGAGGACATCGCTCAACCTGCGGGTCGGCGGCAACGATCCGCTTTACCAGAGCGACCGGGACATCAGGCTCGACCCAAATACGGTCGTCGACGAACGCGACGCACGGACCTTGGTAGGAGCCGAGCAGAATGCGCGTCTGACCGCGACCCACAACCGGCCCATTGGTGAAGCAGCTGCGCTAACCGTGACCGGCGAGGCCGGAATCACCCACAATCGGAGCCGCTTCGGCCTCGCGAATTATGACGATACCAGCCTTCTGACGCGCGATTCGACGACCGTTTCGCTGGGACTGGGTTCGGTTGCCAACGTTCAGAAAGGCAGCTGGCGGCTTTCGGCAACCGCCAATGCCGACTATGACCGCACGACCAGTGATTCCGACCGTAATTTCGCCGGCATCCTGACTGACGACAAAAGTCGTTCGATCCGCACCAGTTTTGCAACCGATGCAACCGCGAACGGGCCGTTGTTTACGCTTCCGGCCGGGAAGGTGAACACCACGCTGAAGGCTGGCCTGTCGCGTATCGATCTGGACAGCGATGCCCGCCGCCGCGATCTGTTTACGCAGACCAGTCTGGGACGGACGCAAGCCGACGGATCGGCGAACATCGATGTGCCGATTACCAATCGGGACAGCGCCACTGGACGGATCGGGCTCAACGCCAACGCCGGAATCGTTCAACTCAGCGATTTTGGGACGCTTGTGAAATATGGCGGCGGTTTGCAGTGGGCGCCGACCAAACGGCTCAATTTCATCGGCAGCTTTACGCGGGAGGAAGGCGCGCCGACCCTTCAGGAGCTTGGCAATCCGCTGATCGAAAACGACGGAATTCCTTTCTTCGACGCGGTGAACGGCCAGACCGTCAATGTGACGACGCTGACCGGCGGAAATCCTGACCTTGTCGCCGACCGCCGCGCGGTCTGGAAGATCGGTGGCAACTGGCAGGCACTGGAAAAGCCCGACCTTCGCTTGCGCGCAGAATTCGTCAGCGAGACAATCGACAATCCTCAGATCGGCTTCCCGGCCGCCACCCCGGCCCTGGAAGCGGCCTTCCCCGACCGTTTCGTGCGCGATGGCGACGGCACGTTGCTTCGGGTCGATTTGCGCCCGGTCAACGGATCGCAATCGCGTCGCGACCAGATCCGTTGGGGCTTCGATTTCTCGAAAGAGCTGAAATCAGCTGCACCGAATCGCGAACAGATCGCGGCCTTCCGGCAGCGCTTCGCGCCGCCTGGATCGCAGTCAGGTCAGACCCGGCCGCCGGCGGAAGCGGGCACCGCGAATACGCCCCCTGCAAATGGGGCGCCGCCGCAAGGCGAAGCGGCTCCTGTGACGCCGCCAACGGGCGCCGGTCGCGGTCCTGGTGGTGGCGGCGGACGCGCCGGCGGTTTCTTCGGGAATCGCAATGGTGGCCGTATCAACGTGTCGCTGACACATACTGCGACGCTCAAGGATCAACTGGAAATCGCACCCGGTTTGCCGCCTCTCGATTATCTCAATGGCGAGGCATCGGGCGGTAGCGGTGGTCGATCGCGCCACACGGTCGAGTTGCAGGGTGGCTATTACAACAACGGGATCGGCGTTCGACTGACCGGCAACTGGCGCAGTGCAACGACGGTCGATAGCTTCGTCGGACCCGACCTTCGTTTCGGCGACTATGCAACCCTCGACCTCAGGCTGTTTGCCAACCTTGGCGAGCGATTCGCCCTCGTATCCAAGAATCCGTTCTTCATCGGAAGCTCGGTTCGATTCGAGGTGAAGAACATCCTGAACGAGAGGCCAAGTGTTCGCGGCGCGGATGGAATCGTGCCCTACGCTTATGAGGCCGATCGCCTCGAGCCCATCGGCCGCACGATCGGGATCAGCTTCCGCAAGCTGTTCCTGCCGGCCCGCTTCTTTCAGCGTGGCGGCCAGCAGCGACCTTCGTCGAACTAAGCACTAGCGGCCTTCGCCCGCGCCATTGAATCGAGAACAACCTGGCGCGCTGCTTCTGCATCGCCCCAGGTCCCGACACGCACCCACTTTTCAGGCTCCAGGTCCTTATAGTGGGTGAAGAAGTGCTCGATCTGCTCGACCACGATCGGGGGCAGATCGGTGTAGTTGGCAACGTCCTTGTAATAAGGCGAGACCTTGGTGACGGGCACCGCAAGAACCTTCTCGTCGCCGCCTGCTTCGTCTTCCAGATAAAGGACGCCGACGGGTCGCACCGCAATCACCACACCGGGCTGCAGGGTCCAACGGGTCATCACCAGGCAATCGAGCGCGTCGCCATCTTCGCACAGCGTTTGCGGGATGAACCCGTAATTCGCCGGATAGCGCATCGGGGTGTGCAGGATGCGGTCGACGATCATCGCACCGCTCTTCTTGTCGAACTCGTATTTGACGGGTTCGCCGCCAATCGGGACTTCGATAAGCACGTTGACGTTATTCGGCGCATCGGCGCCGACGGGAATCAGGTCAATATTCATGATGATGGGGCCTCTAGGCGCTCCGCGCATTTGTGAAAACCGCAAAATATGCCAAGGGCGCATGCAATGAGTGAAACGCCAAAACCAATCCGCGGAATGCAGAGCATGATCGGCGATGAAGCCGACCGCTTCCACACTGTGGTTGCGGCGTTCGACCGCGTGCGCCGCCTCTATGGCTTCCGGCGGATTGAAGTGCCGGTCCTTGAATCGACAGCTGTTTTTGCCCGGACGATGGGCGAGACCACCGACGTCGTTTCCAAGGAGATGTACAGCTTCGACGATCGCAGTGGCGATTCGGTGACGATGCGTCCCGAGTTCACCGCGGGGATTGCCCGGGCTTATCTCAGCGAAGGCTGGAAGCAGTTCGCGCCGCTCAAGGTTGCGACCCACGGACCGGCATTTCGCTACGAGCGGCCGCAAAAAGGTCGCTTCCGCCAGTTCCACCAGCTCGATGCCGAGATCCTCGGAAGCGCCGACCCCCACGCTGACGTCGAATTGTTGGCCTTCGGATCGCAATTGCTGGCCGAGCTTGGCATTGGCGGGGTGACGCTGAAACTGAATACGCTTGGCGATGGGCCAAGCCGCGAAGCATGGCGCGAGCAATTGGTTGCGCATTTCGAGGCGAATCGCGCGGACTTGAGCGAGGACAGTCAGGACCGGCTGGACCGCAACCCGCTTCGCATCCTCGACAGCAAGGACCCGCGCGACCGTCCCTTCGCCGATAGCGCCCCGGTCATGACCCTGAGCGCCGAGGCCGAGGATTTCTTTGGGCAGGTTCGCGCCGGACTCGACGCCGCCGGCGTCGCCTACGAGATTGCACCCCATCTGGTGCGCGGCCTCGACTATTACCGCCACACCGCGTTCGAATTCGTCACCGACCAGCTCGGCGCGCAAGGCACCGTTCTTGCGGGCGGACGCTATGACGGGCTGATCGAGCAGCTCGGCGGTCCTTCGACACCGGCGGTCGGCTGGGCAGCGGGGATCGAGCGTCTCGGAATGCTTATCGATCGACCGGCGTCGGAGATGATCGACGTTGCCGTTGTGGTCGAGGACGACACGGTCGCAGCGGCTGGCTGGAAGGCCCTTGCCGCTTTGCGCGCGGCAGACAATTCTGCCGAATTGTTCGCCAGCGGCAGTCCCCGCAAGCGCTTCGACCGGGCCGTAAAGAAGGGCGCAGGCGAAATTCTGATCATCGGTGTCCGGGACGGTCAATTAACGACACGCTTCAAATCGACCGGTCCGTCGAGGGCCGAAGCCATCCTGTCCGGGCTGGACCTGGCAAGCAAATGAAGCCGATCTCGCTCGACAAGATCGTCTCGATCGAGGCGAAGCGGCACGAGATCGCCGACGCGATGGCCGGGCCCAATCTTGCGCCGGAAGAGTTCGTTCGCCTGTCCAAGGAATATGCGCAGATCGAGCCAGTTGCCGCTGCGGCGCGCGAAGTTCGGCGACTTCGTGCAGAACGCGACAGTCTCGACGCGATGACGCGCGATGCCGATTCGGACATGCGGGCGATGGCCGAAGAGGAGCTCGCCGAGATCGAGCAGAAATTGCCTGCCGCCGAGCGTGCGCTGGCGCTCAACTTGCTGCCCAAGGATGCGGCCGACGAACGCGCCGCAATGCTCGAAGTGCGCGCCGGGACGGGCGGCGACGAGGCCGCGCTGTTCGCCGGTGACCTGCTGCGCATGTACCAGCGCTTCGCCGAAGAACAGGGCTGGAAGTTCGAGATGATCAGCTCATCCGTCTCTGACGTCGGCGGGATCAAGGAAGCCGTCGCGTCGATCAACGGCGCTGGCGTTTTCGCCAAGCTGAAATTCGAAAGCGGCGTTCACCGGGTCCAGCGCGTGCCGGTCACCGAAAGCGGCGGGCGGATTCACACGTCGGCGGCGACGGTCGCCGTGCTTCCCGAGGCCGAGGATGTCGACGTCCAGATCGACGACAAGGATTTGCGGATCGATGTGTATCGCTCGTCTGGGCCGGGCGGTCAGTCGGTCAATACGACCGACAGCGCAGTTCGGATTACCCACCTGCCGAGCGGTCTTGTCGTTATCCAGCAAGACGAAAAGAGCCAGCACAAGAATAAGGCCAAGGCCTTGAAGGTGCTTCGTACCCGCCTGTTCGAGCTTGAACGCGAACGGCTCGCAAGCGAGCGCGCCGGTGCACGTAAGTCGATGGTGGGATCGGGTGACCGCTCCGAACGCATCCGCACCTACAATTTCCCGCAAGGACGCGTGACCGACCATCGGATCAACCTGACGCTTCACAAGCTCGAGGAAATCCTCGCAGGGCCGGGTTTGCGCGAATTGTCCGAAGCGCTGATCTCAGAAGATGAGGCGGCGCGGCTCGCCAGCCTCGACCAGGCGTGAGTGCGCTCGAACGATCGCTCAATCGAGCAACCGATCTTTTAGCCAAGAGCAGCGACACGGCGCGGCTCGATGCAGAATTGCTGATGGCGCACTCCCTGGGCATCGAGCGGGACCGCCTGATCCTCAATCCGCCGAGTGGAAGCGCCCCAGCGGAATTCGACCAGCTGGTTGCTCGCCGCGCTTCGGGCGAGCCGGTGGCCTACATCACCGGGCGCCGCGCTTTCTGGAATATCGAATTGGAAGTTGGGCCGGGCGCGCTCGTGCCGCGGCCGGACAGCGAGACGCTGATTGCTGCTGCAATCGAGCACTTCGCGGGCTCCGACCGACCCAAGCGAATCCTCGATCTCGGCACCGGACCGGGAACCCTACTGCTTGCGGCGCTCGACCAATGGCCGCGCGCGACGGGCATCGGCATCGATGCATCGGACGCCGCGCTCGATTATGCGCGCGCCAATGCCAAGCGCCTCGAAATTGCGCCGCGCGCGACGTTCAGGCGGGGCGACTGGGCCAAGGGAATCAGCGAGCGATTTGATCTTGTCCTGATCAATCCGCCTTATGTCGCGGAAGATGCGGATCTGGGTCCGGGGGTCGCCGAATTCGAACCGGCGGAGGCCCTGTTTGCAGGGGCGGACGGGCTTGACGACTATCGCCGCTTGGCCCCGGAAATCGCGCGTCTTTTGGCGCCGCTCGGTTTGGCGGCGATTGAAATCGGTTTCGACCAGGGCGAAACCGCCGCCGAAGTTTTCCGCTCGGCAGGTCTCAAACCGCGTCTTGCGTTCGACCTTGGCGGTCGCCCGCGCGCCCTGCTGATTTCCGCCTGATACGAAAAGGCTTGGAATTTCAGTCCTTGCCCTTTACATCCGGGGGCAGGAACGGGGCTGCACTCACGAAAATTGACGCGCTCCCGACTGATTTCCGATCGCTTCGCCGTGCTGTCGCCGATTTCGGCTCCATGCGGCAAACCAACCCGGTTTAGTTCCGGGTGGCGATTGGGAAAGCCGCCTCTTCCTTCGAAGGGATGAGAGAACAAGGCGCGCCCACAAGGCGTCGCCGGTGCGACAGGGAACATCAGTTTGATCAACAACCGTCAGAGTGGCCGCCGTCGCGGTCGCGGTGGACAGCGTCCCCCAGGCATGTCGGGCAATAGCGGCAATGCTCGTGATACCCGCCAACGTGGCAACGCCGCGCAGCTTCTCGAAAAATACAAGAATATGGCACGCGACGCCCAGCTTGCCGGCGACCGCGTGCAGACCGAATATTACCTGCAGTTCGCCGACCATTATTTCCGTGTGCTCGACGAAGGTCGGGCGCGGTACGAGGAACAGCGGCGCCAACGCGGCGACGAAGATTCCGATGACGACATGGACGAAAGTGCCGACGCTGGCGATTCGGACAATGATTCGGACGGCGACGATCGTCCGCAGCGCAATCGCAACCGGGACCGCGACGACCGCGACAATCGCCAGCAACGAAACGACCGACCGCAGCGTGCGGAGCGTTCAGGACGTAACGAGCGGCCGGATAACAATGATCGGCAGGAACGGCCGGAGCGCACTGAGCGCTCGGAACGGGCCGAAAGCAACGAGAGCGTGGAGCGTCCGCAGCGCAGCGAGCGTCGCCCCCGTGCCAACGGTCGTACGCGCGAAGAAGGCGATTCAAAGGAAACCATCGGTCTCGATGTCCTTCCGCCCGCGATCGGCGTGAGCGCATCGGTTGACGAGGATAAGGAAGCGGCACCCAAGCCACGCCGCCGCGTACGCAAGCCACAAGCGGATGAAGGCAACGAAGCCGAAGCCTGAGCAGCGTTTACGGCAATCAATTGGGCGGGTCCTTCGGGGTCCGCCTTTTTGATGCCTGTCATCGAAACGTAATCTACGTGTCACCAAGGGGTCACCACCCTTTCCTAATGGAGTCTCTGTCAGCGGCCGGGGAGGCCGCCAAGGGGACAAGACATGAACCGCCAATATCTTCTCGCCGTCACGGCTATGACGGCGCTTTGCATTCCGTCGATCGCCGACGCCCGCTCGCTGCGCGCCGTAGGGTCGTCCACCGTCTATCCTTTCGCCAAGGCCGTTGCGGAGCGCGTTGCGCGCGCCAACCCGAAGCTGGGCACGCCGGTCATCGAATCGGTCGGCACGGGCGCTGGCTTCAAGCTTTTCTGCGCCGGCGTCGGCGAACGCTATCCGGACATTTCCACTGCTTCACGCCGAATGAAGGCGTCGGAAGCCAAGCAGTGCAGCGCCAATGGCGTGTCGCAGGTAACCGAGATTCAGGTCGGTCTGGACGGAGTCGCGGTTGCGACCGCCAAGGGCACCCCGATCGGCGCCTTGACCCAGCGCGACATTTACGCCGCCCTCGCCAAGAATCCGTTCGGAAAACCGAATCGCGCCAAGACCTGGAAAGACGTCAACGCCAAGCTGCCGGCGCTCCCGATCCGAGTCTATGGTCCGCCGTCCACATCAGGCACGCGCGACGCGCTAGGGGAACTTATCATGACCCCGCCATGCGAAGCCAAGATGGGCGCGCTCAAGAAGAGCGACGAGAAGAAGTTCAAGGCGATCTGCACCGAAATGCGGACCGACGGCGGCTATATCGAAGCTGGCGAGAACGATAATCTGATCGTCCAGAAGCTCGCCGCCAATCCCGGTACGCTCGGCATTTTCGGCTACAGCTTCCTCGAGGAAAATACGAGCAAGGTGAAGGGTGTGTCGATCAACGGCGTCCAGCCGACCTACCAGTCGATTTCAACCTTCCAATATCCCGGCGCACGTCCGCTCTACATCTACGTGAAGAATGCGCATGTGAACGCGATCCCGGCGATCCGTGCCTTCGTCGCGGAATTCACCAAGGAAAGCGCGATGGGTTCGAACGGTTACCTGAAGCAGTCGGGCCTGGTCGCTGCACCCAATGCCGTCCGTGCCCGCAGCCAGCAGGCCGCGCGCAACCTGTCGCCGCTCAATCTCGCAAGCCTGAAGTAGGCGCGTTCGTCATCAACGAAACGGGGTGCCCGCCGAACGGCTTGGGTCCCCGCTCCCAAACCAGGGCCGATCGCCCGGGGAAAGACAAGAAAGACAAGCCATGACCCGCAAGATTCTCATTGCCGCGCTGCTGGGAACCACCAGTTTCTTGATGACCGGTACTGCGTTCGCGCAAGATGCCGTGCAGGCCGCCGAACCGACCGATCCCGATCCCAGCGATGCGACCGCCGATGCGGCCATCGCCAACGCCCAGCCGGTCGACGACCTGAACGCCAAGATCGAACTGCTCCAGGCGCAGGTCGAGGCGCTCCAGTCGGCGCTGGAAGGCGTGAAGACGGCCCAGGCCAAGGCGACCCCGTCGTGGAAGGGGGGGCCTCTGTTCGAAGATAAGGATGGCGGCTGGTCATTCAAACCGCGTGGACGCCTGATGTATGACTTCGGGTTCGTCAACGGTCCGAACGGCTACAGCAATCCGGGCCTCGGCTTTTCGAACGAGGTGCGCCGCGCGCGCCTCGGCGTCGAAGGCACCGTTCCGGGTGGGTTCGGTTACAAGTTCGAACTCGACTTCGCGCCGGGTGAGACTGATTTCACCGACGCCTATCTCGATTACAAGAAAGGCCCGTGGACGTTCACCGTCGGCCAGCACAACAACTTTCAGTCGCTTGATGAGCTGACCAGCTCGCTGCACAGCAACTTCATCGAACGCTCAGCCTTTACCGACGCATTCGGCTTCGAGCGTCGCGTCGGCGCGTCTGTCCAATATGCCAAGGATGCACTGCTGGTTCAGACCGGCATTTTCACCGATAGCATCAACGACCTCAATAACATCGGCGACGATAACAACAGCTGGAGCAGCGATTCGCGAATCGTCTACGCACCCAAGATGGGCGACAACCAGCTGCACTTCGGGGCAAGCTTCCACTATCGCGATCTCAATGGCTCAGCGAACGCCCTCCGCTATCGCCAGCGCCCGGCGATCCACACCACTGATGTCCGCTTCATCGACACCGGCAACCTGGTCGGTGCGCGCAGCGAAACCGGCATCGGGCTCGAGGCCGCCGGCATCTTCGGTCCCTTTTCGATCGCCAGCGAAGCTTATTGGCAGAAAGCGGGTCGCGAAGGTTTGTCGGATCCGACCTTCTTCGGCGCTTATGTAGAAGCCGGCTATTTCTTCACCGGTGAGACACGTGGCTACAAAGGTGGCAAGTTCGATCGAGTGAAGGTCCTTAAGCCCTTCGACAAGGGCGGCTGGGGCTCGTTCGGGTTCAACCTGCGCTACGATTATCTCGATCTCAGCGACAAGGGCATCGTCGGCGGAACGCAAAATGCCTTCCAGGCCTCGCTCAACTGGAAGCCGATGGATTACATCCTGTTCGGACTCAACGGCGGCTACATCAAATATAATGACGCTGCGATTTCGGCAGCGGGCGACCGGGACTATGGCGTGACGATGGTCGGCCTGCGCAGCCAGGTCGATTTCTGAGCGGCAGCATCCACATCCGATTTGTTGCGTGAGGCCTCTCGGCGAAAGTCGGGGGGCCTTGACTTTGTGAGATAATGTATCACGCTGTGCGTCGCCGATCGGGGAGTAACAGCATGCGTTTCATCGTCCTTGCCGCCGCAACCAGCTTCGCGGTGGCGCCTGCCTTGGCCCAGATCCAGCCGGTGCTGCCGTCGCCGTCGCGGACCGCGCAAGGGGACGTCGCGGTGACAATCTATAACAATGACACTGCGCTGGTGCAGGATCGCCGCGAACTGTCGCTGCCGTCCGGCCGGTCGAAGCAGGATTTTCCCGACGTGTCGGCGCAGATCCGGCCGGAAACGGTGACCCTGACCGGCAACGGCCTGCGCATCATCGAACAGAATTTCGACTTCGACCTGCTCACCCCGGCCGCGATGATGCAAAAGGCCGTGGGTGAAACCGTGACCCTCGTGCGGATCAATCCGGCCACCGGTGCCGAAGTGCGCGAACGGGCGCGAATCCTTGCCGCCAATAGCGGCGTGGTGATGCAGATCGGCGATCGCATCGAAGTGTTGCGCGACGACGGGTTGCCGACCCGCGTTATTTTCGACCGGGTGCCCGAGACGCTTCGCGCGCGTCCGACGCTGTCGGTGACGCTCGATGCGGCGCGCGGTGGACGCCAGCCGGCAACGCTCAACTATCTGACACGCGGGCTTGGCTGGTCGGCCGATTATGTCGCCTTGTTCGATGAGGGCAATGGCACGATGGACGTGCAGGGCTGGGTGACGCTGACCAACCGCAGCGGAACGCCCTACGTGAACGCCAAGACCCTGCTGGTGGCGGGCGCGGTCAATTCGGCGAACAACAGTGCGCGCTACCGTCCGCCGCCGCAGGGCGGCATGGTAAGCGCCGGAACGCAGACCGCCGATCGAGAGCGGCTTGGCGGTTTCTATCTCTATCCGCTCGCCGAGCGAACGACGATTGCCGACAAACAGACCAAGCAGGTTAGCTTCCTGGATGTGCACGGTGCGCCGGCGTCTCGCGGTTACGAATATCGCAATGGTTGGCTGTCGACGGCGCAGGAGCCGGTCAGCGCGAACAGCGTGCTTCGCTTCTCTAGCGCGCGTGGCGGCGGGCTTGGCGATGCACTTCCGGCCGGGACGGTGCGGGTCTACCAGCGCGATGCCCGCGGCAATCCGCAATTCGTCGGCGAACATACTATCGGCCACACGCCGATGGGCTCCAGTCTCAGCCTGGCGACCGGTGAAGCCTTCGACGTCAAGGTTCGATCAGTGGTTGAAGAACGAACGCGCGTGAACGACGGCCGGTGGAAAACCAGGATGCGTTACGACCTCACCAATGCGGGCCCGAAAACGGTGGTCGTCGACCTGGTGCAGGACGGTCTGTGGGGTGACACGCGAGTTATCCAGGAAAGCCTGAAGAGCGAGCGTCAAGATGCCGATCGCGCCTTGTGGCAGGTCACAGTGCCAGCCAACGGCGAGGCGACCGTAACCGCTACCTTTGACACGCGTTACTAGGGGGCGAGCCGGTGCGGCGGCTTCTGGCTCTCTGCTTCCTGGCTTTGCCGTCGCTTGCGACGGCGCAGCCGATCATCGTGTCCGCCATGCCCGACAAGGTTGCGGTAACCGTCTATCGCGACCCGAATGGGTCGGGCGCCATGAACCTGCGCTGGTTGAACGGCTTCGCGCTGATCAGCGAGACTCGAATTGTAGACCTGCCGGCCGGTGTGAGCGAACTGCGCTTCGAAGGAGTCGCCGGGGGATTACTGCCGCAGAGCGCGGTGGTCAGCGGGTTGGGCGAAGCGGTCCGCGAAAAGAATCGCGATGCGAAGCTGCTGTCGCCCGGAACATTGCTCGACGCCTCGCTTGGCAAGCGCGTGACGCTGCGCCGGACGTCGCGCGCAACTGGCACGGTGACGGAGCAGGGCGCCGTAATTCGGGCCGCTGCCAACGGGGTAGTGGTCGAAACGGCCAGTGGCGTCGAAGTGCTGCGCTGCGACGGAGAAACCGAAACTCTGCTGGCCGCGCAGGTGCCCGAAATCTTGTCTGCCAAACCGACCCTGTCAATCCGCGTGCAGTCGGCAAAGCCCTATCGCGGACCGGTGACGCTGACTTACCTCAGCAGCGATTTCGACTGGCGCGCCCATTATGTCGCGACGCTCGGGTCAGACGGTAAAACGCTCAGCCTGTTCGCCTGGCTGACGCTGGCCAATGGCGACGAGACCAGCTTTGCCGATGCCGACACGATGGCGGTCGCGGGGCGATTGAACCGCGAATATGCCGAGCGCCTGCGCCCTGAGGCGCGGCCGATCAGCCTCAACTGCTGGCCGAGCCAGCGTACGCATGAGGGGCTGACGGTTGATGAAGGTCAATTCGACCTAACCGGTACGGTCACGGTTGAAGGTTTGATGGCACCGCCGCCGCCACCTGCACCGGAGGCCGAATCCATCGTCGTGACCGGCGCGCGAATGATGAAGGCGGAGCGCGAGGATCTCGGTGACCTCAAGCTCTATCGGATCCCGATTGCCGTTTCCGTGGCCTCGCGCTCGCAAAAGCAGGTCGCGATGATCGAGCAGCCCAAGGCCAAGTTCCGCACGCTGTTTCGCTGGCGCGCCGCTTTCGACACGGTGCGCGACGAATCAAGTCCCGCCGAGCGCCTGCTGATCTTCGAAAATCGGCAATCGGACGGTCTCGGCCTTCCGCTGCCGTCGGGCAGTTTCACGCTCTACGCGGAGCATGACGGGCGCCCGTTCTTGATTGGCGAGGGACGCATGACCGACCGCGCCGTCGGCGAAAAGGTCGAGGTGCCAATTTCCAATGCACCGGGCGTGCGCGTGAGCCAGCGTCTCGTCGTCGAACGCGCCCACAAGAGGTCCGACATAGAGCTGATCGCGACCAACGACCAGCCGGTCGCTGTCCCGTTCGAGGCGGTGTTCGCCGATTCGGGCATTCCGACTGGCAGGGCGCTAAAGAAGCGGGACGGCGAATGGGTATGGTCGACGACGATTCCCGCGAACGGGTCGAAAACCCTGCGCTTCCGCTACCGAAACCCTGACTAGGCCGGATCGACCAGGCGCGGGCGGTGATTCTCGTCGAGTGCGACGAACGTGAACAATGCCCCGGTCACTTTCACTTCGGTCTTGCCGCGATCCCGGGTCGCGACGACTTCGACCCGAATCGCGATCGACGTACGCCCGACGCGTTCGATTTCCGCATAGACGCTGATGACATCGCGCAGGTGGATCGGCTCGATGAACTCCATCTTATCGATCGCCACCGTCGCCACCGAACCCCCGGCCCGGCGCGACGCCGTGATGCCCGCGGCAATATCCATCTGGCTGAGCACCC
>CAWARI010000007.1:380000-731722 GCA_963784395.1 uncultured Alphaproteobacteria bacterium
GTGTCCAGACCCGGATCGATCCTGATCGCGGTCTAGAGAATCTCGATGGTCCGCTCGCTGCAATTCAGATGGGCCTTATCTACGTCAATCCCGAAGGGCCGGGCGGCAATCCCGACCCGCTTCTCTCCGCCCGCGACATGAAGGCGACGTTCGAACGCATGGCGATGAACCATGAGGAGACCGTCGCGCTCACCGCGGGTGGCCACACCTTTGGCAAGGCCCATGGCAATGGCGATGCGTCGTTGCTTGGCAATGCTCCCGCTGGTGGGGACCTTGCCGCGCAAGGCTTTGGATGGGTCAGCAGCCACGAGAGCGGTGGGATTGGCGAACATGCCGTCACGAGCGGCATCGAAGGATCTTGGGTCAACACGCCGACCGAATGGACCGAGAATTACTTCCGTCTGCTGATGGATTATGAATATGAACTGGTGAAAAGCCCGGCGGGTGCCCAGCAGTGGCAGCCGATCGATCAGAAGCCCGAGGATATGGCGCCGGCTGCCTGGGATCCGAGCATCAAGGTTCCGACCATGATGACGACCGCCGACATGGCGCTCAAGATGGATCCGGAATTCCGCGTCATCTCCGAGAAATTCCGGAACGACCACGAAGCGTTCAAAGATGCCTTCGCCCGCGCCTGGTTCAAACTTTGCCACCGCGACATGGGGCCGAAGGTCCGTTACCTCGGACCGGAAGTCCCCGCCGAGGACCTCATCTGGCAGGACCCCGTCCCCGCCGGATCGATGCCGAGTGACGCGGACGTTGCGGCGGTGAAGAGCAAGATCACCGACAGCGGCCTGACCGTCAGCCAGCTGGTCAAGACGGCTTGGGCATCGGCCAGCACCTATCGCAAGTCCGATCATCGCGGCGGTGCCAATGGCGCGAGGATCCGCCTTGCGCCGCAAAAGGATTGGGAAGTCAACGAACCGGCAATGCTTACCAAGGTTCTCGAAACGCTAGACGGTCTCCGCGGCAGTCTGTCGATGGCCGATGCGATCGTGCTCGGCGGCGTCGTTGGCGTGGAACAGGCCGCCAAGGCTGCCGGCTTCGACGTCAGCGTTCCCTTCACCGGTGGACGCGGTGACGCAACCGAAGAGCAGACCGACGCCGAAAGCTTCGAGCCGCTCGAGCCACAAGCCGACGCCTTCCGCAACTACCTGCCCAAGAAGCTCAGCGTGAAGACCGAGGAAATGATGCTCGACCGCGCTTCGCTGCTTGGCCTCTCGGTACCGGAAATGACGGTACTTATCGGCGGTCTTCGCGTCCTGGGCGCAAATCACGGCGAGCGTGGCCACGGCCACTTCACCAAGCGTAGTGAGCAGCTGACCAACGACTTTTTCGTCAACCTGCTCGACATGACCAACGTCTGGAAATCGGTCGATGGCAGCGATGACGAGGAATATGTCGCGACCGATCGCACCGGTGGGTCGGAGACTTGGCGCGCGAGCCGCGCCGACCTGGTATTCGGGTCCAATTCCGAACTCCGCTCGGTCGCCGAAGTCTATGCTGAAAAGGGCCATGAAGAGAAGTTCGTGAAAGATTTCGTCAAGGCCTGGACCAAGGTCATGAATGCCGACCGCTTCGACGTAAAATAAGAAACTGTCAGCGTGCCAGGAAAAGGCCGGCCCTCGGGTCGGCCTTTTTTTTGGTCTGGTGCCGGTTGCGCCACTCGGCAGCCCAACCGTTCATGGCCGAAATCAGCCGATCGCCTTGAGGCGTGAGAATCGATTCCGGATGGAATTGAAGGCCGAGCTGCCCCGCTTCATCGTCGCGGATCGCCATGGCCATCCCGTCCATTGTCGCATCCGAACATAATGGAGCCGGCAAGGTGTCAGCCGGCGTGCAAAGTGAATGATAGCGCCCAATTGCGATGGGGCTGGCCAATCCTGCAAACACGCCGCTGCCATCGTGGCGAAGGTAGCTGACCTTTCCGTGACACGGCACCGCACGCCTGACGATGCCGCCGCATGCCTCGACGATCGCTTGATGGCCCAGGCAGATTCCGATCAGCGGCACCGTGCCCGCAGCCAGCCCGATCAGGTCAAGGCAGCAGCCAGCCTCGCTTGGCCCGCCGGGCCCAGGCGACAGCAGGATCGCGGCATCCGTCTCCAATGCCCGGCGCAATGCAGCGGCAGGGTCGATGCTGTTGCGAACGACAGTCACGGACGCGCCCGCTTGGCGAAAGGCATCAGCCAGATTGTGGGTAAAACTGTCGCGATTATCGATCAGCAGGATGTTCATGCCGCCGCACCCAAAGCGGCCAGAACCGCGCTTGCCTTGGCCCGCGTTTCGGCGGCTTCGGCGGTAGGGTCGCTATCGGCGACGACACCGGCCCCAGCGCGCACCTCGGCAATGCCGTCGCGAACGAAGGCTGAGCGGATCACGACCGCGCTGTCCATCGATCCATCGCCAGTGATGACGCCGATCGCTCCGCCATAGGCCCCGCGTGGGTGGCGCTCGACGGATCTGATTAATTCGATCGCCCTGAGCTTGGGCGCACCCGACAAGGTGCCGACATTCAAACAGCATTTGAGCGCATCGATGGCATCCCGGCCATCGGCAAGCGGTCCTTCTACGGTTGATACAAGATGCATGACACGAGCAAACCGTTCGACCGCCAGGAGGCGCGTCACCCGGCGCGAACCCGGACGCGCGACGCGCGCAACGTCGTTTCGAGCAAGGTCTACGAGCATCATATGTTCGGCATTTTCCTTGGCATCGAGGCGCAGCTCGACCTCCATCCGGTCGTCGGCGTCGCCGCTCGCCCCACGCGGTCGGGTGCCAGCGATAGGACTGACCCTCACGATGCGCTCTGACCCGTCGATCCGCACGGCGACGGCCGTTTCGGGAGAAGCGCCAAGCAGGATGCCGTCGCCGCTGTCTGCATAAAATTGGTAGGTCGACGGATCGGCGGCAACGAGGCGACGGAACGCTGCAACCGGGTCGTCGCAAGCAGCTCGGAATGACCGCGACGGCACGCACTGGAAGATATCGCCCGCGGCGACATGCTCTTTCAAGCGAGCAACGGAAGCGGCGAAATCCCTGTCGCTCGTGTCAGGCTCTGCGACCGACGACGCGGCATCGGGAAGTGCTGGCGTTGCGCTGGTCGCAATCCGATCGGCAAGATGTGCCACCCGTTCCGCAGCCAGCGATCGTTGCCGATGTGCGGCGGCGGAGTCGCTGATCACCGCCATTGCGACGATCCGCGCCGTGCCATTGGCTTCGATGACGACCATGGTTTCCGCCATCGCCATTGCGATATCTGCGGCTCCGCCCGCCGCTGCGGGCGGCAAGTCTTCGAGCATGTCTACATGGTCGAAGCCGATCACGCCGGCGAGCAAGGGCACGAAATTTTGCGCGGCGGACCCGGCGTCCGCTTCGGACAACATCGCCCGCAGAATGTCGAATGCCGTCGGATGCGCCAGGCGGGCGTCGTCATCGTCCGACGAGCATGGCGTGAAGGCGAAGGAGGTTTTCTCTGAGGTCTGATAGACCACGAATTCTCCGAGCCGCGCGGCAATTCTCAGCATGAGGATCCGCCCGCCTTCGCTCAGTGCCTCCAACGTGCCATCCGGGCCTTTCGCCTCCAGCGACAAGGCACGATCGACGATCAGGAACGCCCGCCCGCTCGTCCGTCGGAACAGGAACGGGGCGCGCCCGCTGGCCGCCAGCGCGGCATGCAATTCGACCGGATCGTGGACACCCTCCAGTCGCCGAACCAACGCCGTGACAGACGGGCTATCGCTCACAGCGAGCGGCCAACCACCGGCAGCAGCACCGACAATTGCTTGCCGAGCGCGAGCATCTGGTCCGGAAACAGCGACTGCGGTCCATCGCTGAGCGCGGCGGGCGGGTTGACGTGCACCTCGACCATCACACCGTCGGCACCAGCCGCCGCGGCAGCAAGCGCCATCGGTGTGACCAGATCGCGGATTCCGGTTCCGTGACTGGGATCGACAAGAACCGGCAGGTGCGTCTTTTTCTTGAGGTAAGGGACCGACGCGAGGTCGAGCGTATTGCGCATGGCGGTTTCGAACGTCCGGATGCCGCGCTCGCAGAGCACGACCTGGTCGTTGCCGGCAGCCAGGATATATTCGGCAGCAAGCAGGAAATCGTCGATTGTCGCCGACATGCCGCGCTTCAGTACGACCGGTTTTCCGGCCCGACCGACGGCCTTGAGCAAGGCGAAATTCTGCATGTTGCGCGCGCCGACCTGAAGCGCGTCTGCATATTCCGCAACCACGTCGACATCGCCGGTTTCGATTACTTCGGTGACGACGGGGAGCTCGAGCTCACGGCCGATCTGGGCCAGCGTTTTCAGCCCTTCCGGTCCATGGCCTTGGAAGCTGTACGGACTAGTTCGCGGCTTGTAGGCGCCCGCCCGGATAATCGTCGCGCCGGCATCCTTGGCCGCTTGCGCGCTGGCCCGCAATTGCTCCTCGCTCTCGACCGCACAGGGGCCACCGACAAGCACGAACGTGTCGCCGCCGATCGTCGTCGATCCGATCCGGACGTGGGTGTCGTGGGGGTGAAGATCGCGGCTCACCAATTTGTAGGGCGACAGGATTGGCTTGACCGATTCCACTTCCGGATGCGCATCGAGGCCGAGCTGGGCAAGGACGCGCTCGTCGCCCAGCGCACCCAGCACGACACGCTCGGCGCCGGGCATATGGAGCGGCTTGAGGCCCTTGGCCTCTATCTGAGCGAGCAGAGTCTCGATCGTTTCGGCGGTAGCGTCGGGTTTCATCACGATAATCATGGGAACAACAAACCTTAAAAGGGACAGGGCAAGAAAAAAGGCCCGCGAGTGCCGCGAGCCTTGCAAAAAACGGATCCGGGGAGGGATCGATTCAGCCGTGCGCGCGCCATCGTTTGGGCAAGCGCCACCACCAACCGCAAGAAGCGGAGGCAGAAGACAGGGTCAGGTGCGCAGTCATTGGCATGAGCCTCTAGGGAAGCGGAGGCCGCCCCCGCTGTCAAGAAGGATTGTGCTGCACGGCGTAAAACTCGCCGCTGGGCGCAACTCGGGCTATGAAGTCAGGGACCGGGGGATATTCACTATGGCGCTTGGCAGCGGATCGTCGCGAAACGAGAAGATTTTCATCAACTACCGGCGTGACGATGCCGGTGGTTTTGCCGGCCGATTGTCGGACTCGCTCTCCAACTATTTTGGCGCAAGTCGCGTTTTTCGCGACGTCACCGGTATCGATTTCGGCGACGATTTCGAGAAGGTCATCGACGAGAAGCTCGTCGAATCAGGCGCTTTAGTCGTCCTGATTGGCGACCGTTGGACCAGTGTCGCCGACGCCCAAGGCAAGCGCCGTCTCGACGATCCGGGGGACTATGTCGTTCGCGAAATTGCGGCCGCCTTGCGCAGTGGCGTTCCGGTCATTCCGGTGCTGATCGGCGATGCGACCATGCCGCGCCCGAACGAACTTCCGGACATTCTTGCGGATTTTGGTCGGCGCAATGCGATCACGGTCAGTGACGAGCGCTGGGAACATGATGTCGACCGTCTCGCTAAGGTGCTTGCCATCGACGTTCCCGATACGGTCGCCCAGCGAAGACTCGACTGGATGAAGGCGGTCGCGCTGGGACTGCTCGTTACGGCCGGCCTTTTCGTCACCATCCTGTTCTGCATCTCCCTGGTGCGCTGGCCGACGAGCGAAGGTCTGCGGGCGGCGGGCTTTGCGCCCTTGCTGTCTGCAACTCCGTTCATCGCGATCGCCTTCGCCGGTGCGCTGACGATCAACGCCGCGCCCTCGATCGAGGCATCGCGCCGACATTATGCGTGGGCGGCGGTGGTCTGGGCGATCGTTAGCACGATCGGCGCCTTCGTTGCTTATGGCATCCGCAACGTCGGCGATCCTGACGGCAGCCTGATCGTCAACTACGGCGCCGCCACCGTAACGGTTTATGGGATGCTGACGTTGCTTGCCTTCGCGGGGTTTCGGGCAAAATAGGCCGGCTTATCGGCCTGCGCGCGTTTCGCCGGGGCGATAGACTTCCATTGCCTGTGCGCTGACCTCCGCCGCGCTGAACGGCACAGGGATTAGCGCGCCGTCTGCATAGGCTTGCGCCTGGTCGAGGAAGTGCTCTGAAGCCGGATCGCCATTCACGCCGCCGGCCGTGACCGCCATCGCTTTGGGCCCGGACGGCGTGAATTCGACGACTGCGACGAAGCTGTTGCCGCTGGTGCCATAGCGATTGACCGTCCCCGGATAGGTCGTCGCGCCGAACGAGGCGAGGGTTCCCCAAATGGCCGAGGGGAAGCCAACCGCAACGCTGGGCTTTTGGTCATCAAACGTCTGCGTAATCGCACTGTCGTTGCGCTGGAATCGATTGATTTGTCCCCACAGGACATTCCAGCCGCCGTACATCGATTGCATTTTCGCAACTGCATCGGCCAGCGCGGCCAACTGGCTGGCGGGGGGCGATGCGATCATCCGGCTGTACGCCACTTCGTTGACATTGGTCGGCCGGTCCTTGCCCATCGACCGCTGCCACATCAGCTCGGCCCAATGAACGGCGAGCGTCAATGCCTCGCTATCTTTGCCCCAGCGGCGATCCCAATTTTTCAAGAGCGCGACCGGCCCGGCGAGCGATGTTCGGCGTGGATCAGATTTCGGAAGTGCTGCAAAGGCGGTGAATAACGGCGGAAGCAGCCGATCGAAGCCGGGGGTCGCGGTGTCATAGGCCGCCGCGCGAAGCCCTTCGGCTGAAAACTTACTATCCCCGCCAAGAAGCGCGAGCGCATGAATCGTGCGCGCGTTCGATCCCCATTGGTCCATGTACGACGGAAATCTCTTGGCATCGTTGGTCCCGGCGCCAGCAGCCGACCACGGCGCGTCGTTGACGTTGAACGCATATCCCGACGCAGGATTGATGACGTTGGGCAGACTGTCGATCGTGTGCAGCCCGCGCCAGGCAGTGCGTGGATCGCCGCCGTCTACGACGCCGCGATAATTGAAGCGATGATCGCGAAGCGGGACGAACTGCGGATGCAGGTAAGCGATGTTGCCGCTCGAATCGGCAAACAAGGTATTATTCGATGAATTGGCGCGAAGTGCGCTCGCCGCCATGAACGACTTGAGGTCGCTTGCCTTGGTTCGCTTGAAACTCTGTTCCAGCGCACTGGCTGGATCGTCGAGGATCGCAAAGGCGATGAACTTGCCGTTTTCGCTGCGGACGACGGGGCCGTGGAGTGTCCGGTATGTTGTGACGGTGCGCTCGCCCATCGTCCCGTCGGCACGGCGGAAGCGGACCGTGACCGGGCGCAAGCCAACCGGACGAAGATCATTTCCGAAGCGGTAGCCGAGGCGCCCGTCGGGCAGGTTGGTGAAGCTGACCGAAAACTCGTCGCGATTGTCGAGGCCGCTCGACGTATGCATCCAGCCAGCTTTCTCGTTGAAACCCTGATAGATGAAGAATTGGCCCCACGTCACCGCGCCATAAGCGTTGAGGCCCTCGCCGCTGGTCATCTGGACTACGTCGCGGAAAAAGAAGCTGGTGTGCGGGTTGATCAGCAGCAGCGGATTGCCGGTCACACTTCTCTTGGGGCTGATCGCAATGCCGTTGGAACCACTCGGCTCGCCAAACGGCGCGATTGCGGCGGTCTGCGATTGCGCCCGGTCATAAAGTGCCTTGAGTGCGCCGACGTCGACGCCTTCGATGTCGCCGCCGATGCTCCCTTCCGAGAAACTCAGCGCCATCCACGGTTCGAACTGCGTCAGCACTCGTGGTTTTACCGCGGGGTGTGTTTGAAGATAATAATTCAATCCGTCGGCCCACGCCTGCATTAGCTTGCGCATCTCCGGCTTGCCGGCGCGATACTTGGCCTGAAGGTCGGCCGGGTCGATCCACAGACGCTGCCGAACGTCATGCCAGAGCGCCGCTTCACCCTCGGCTTCCGCTAGTCGGCCGAGGCTGACTAGATAATTTCGTTCGACACGCGGAAAATCGTCTTCGGCCTGCGCGTAGATCATGCCGAACACCGCATCGGCATCGGTCGCGCCACGAACGTGGGCGATCCCCAGACGATCGCGGATGATGGTAATATCCGCGGCGCGCGCAGCAAGCCGCTGGATTTCGGTCGGTGGCGCTTTTGCGGCAAGTGGCGCGGAGGCGAGTGCGAGCGCCCAGCAGATTCGACGCATAAATTGCACTCCCTCGCGACACCGATTGTCGGCCCATCCTGTCGTACCCTCAGCAAGGACGCAACCGAACCGCTTCCGAAACGCTTGTAGTGCATGACCAAAGACACACCATGGTGGACCGTCCAGCGCGGTCCAGGCCCGATCGTGGCAACAGCAATCCACGACGGCAACGATCTTCGCCCCGAAGTTGCGGCCACAATGAAACTCGATAGCGCCGGACGATTGCGTGAGGAAGATCCCTTCACCGGACAGGCAATTGTCGACGTGCCCACCCATGTCATCGTTCACCGGTCCCGCTTTGAATTCGATCTCAACAGGGGGGTCGATGGCGCAATCTACGAGACGCCCGAACAGGCATGGGGACTCGACGTCTGGCACCAGCGACCCGAACGTTCGCTGGTCGATGGCTCGCTTGCGATCCACCGGTCATATTACCGAATGCTCGGCGACCTGCTCGACGGGATCGCAGACGAGCATGAAAGGTTCGTCGTCATCGACGTCCACAGCTACAACCATCTGCGCGACGGGCCTGACGGCGATGCCACGCCGCAGCAGGATGCGCCGGACATCAACATCGGCACCTCGTCCATGCCGCGCGAACAATGGGCCTTCCTGATGGATCCCTTGATCGAGGCGATGCAGGGCTTCGACTTCAATGGCAGGAACCTCGACGTGCGCGAAAACGTCGCCTTTCAGGGAAAGGGCGAGCAGACGCGTTTCATCCATGAGCGGTATCCCGGTCGCGGCTGTGCGATCGCCTTGGAGTTCAAGAAGTTCTTCATGGACGAATGGTCGGGGGAGCCCGATACGGCGGAGCTCGACGCCATGCGGCGTTTCATCGCCTTTACCGCTGATATGGCGAGGGCCATTCTGACACGATGACGCAAAGGCGAGCGAACAAAAGCGCACCGACGATCGAGTCCGATTTCGGCGAGGACGGTGCGCTTCGTCAGAATATTGGCGAAACCGGTCGGGTCCATGTCGATCGCTGGCTGCCGTTTCTGATCGTCAACCGCGGCGGCGGCGATCCCGACAGCCTAGCGCGGCGGATTGCGATCAACAGTCCCGCCTATGTCGTGTGGGACGAGGCGGACGACAGCGCGGCCCTTGCCGCCTTGGAAGCGGTTGTCTCGCGCATCGCCAGGGAAGGCGGGCCACTTCTCGTCATCTCGATTGCCGACGACGTGCATGTCCCGGTCGCCCACGATTCGCCGCAACTTCCGTCGCTGGTTGCGACAGTCTTGGCCGACGATTCCGGTGGTGCCGGCCGCGCTGCCTCGACCGTTTGCAAGGCCCTTAGGGAGATTGAGATCGATCTCCGTCGCTGCGAAGTCGAGCGAACCGATTTCGCGCCACTGCTCCCACCGGCGTTTGATCGCATGTTGGCCGGGATCGATGGCGTCGAGCGCCTTGCGATGGTCATCCCGCCGATCCATCGCCGACCTGACGGCGGGGTGTATCCGGCCATCGCCGATGCCATGATCACCCGGGTCGTCGATGCCATCCTTCGGTCCGCCTGCGCCTTCCTCGACGATGGCGATGGCAAGGCGCCCTCCCACTATCGCTCGCTAGGCCGGAGCGCCTATCTGGCCGCCGCTCTCAAGGCGGATCGCCAACTCAGCGAGATTCAGTCACGCTTCGATTTCCTGCTGTCGATCTCGCCGATCAATACGTCGGCAGCGATGGACGATTTCCTTGCGTCCAAAGCGACCCGGGAGCCCAAACTTCACTATCGACCGCTGACCGTCGACCCCGACGCCGCCAAGCGCGACCTGTATGCGATCGACCTTTCCTCATTGGAGGATCCGACGCTCGAATGCCTTCTCGGGGAGAAGCGGCGCGAGCTCGATGCGCAACTGACAATGCTTGCGACCCGCAACACGCCCTCGTTCCGCGCTGCTTCGATGTTCCTTTACGGCGCGGTGGAAAGCGACCTGCTGGCCGATGCCGAGACCATCCTTCTGTCGACGGCGAAGGACCCACCGACTGGAGAGACAATCGTTGCGGACAATATCGTCGCCGGTGCGAATGCGCTGATTGACCAATATCGAATTTTCGCGCCGTTCGACGCCGTCGTGGAGAAGCGCAACGACGTCAGTGGGCTGATGGTATCGGGCAGCAAGCTTTACGTCGGGGTCGACAGTATCATGCCGAAACGACGTTTGCGTGCCCTTCTGGCCCATGAGGTCAGCGTCCACCTGCTGACCTATTTCAACGGCGCTGCGCAGGGCCTCGGGCTCTTCCGTAATGGGCTGGCCGGGTATGAAGGCGTGCAGGAAGGGCTTGGCGTGTTCGCGGAATGGGCAGTTGGCGGATTGACACGGACGCGGCTGCGGCTGCTTGCCGGACGGGTCGTTGCCGTCGATGCAATGCTCGCCGGGGCAAGCTTCATCGACTGCTGGAACGTGCTTCACCGCGATCATGGCTTCACTCGGCGCGGCGCCTTCGGGATCACCGCACGCGTCTTCCGCTCGGGCGGCCTCGCGAAGGATGCGATCTATCTCCACGGCCTGCGCACCGTGCTCGGATTGGTCATCGAGGGCGCGTCGCTCGATCCGTTCTGGCTCGGCAAGATAGCGGTCGATCATGTCCCTGCGATGGAGGAGCTTCTGCAACGCAAGCTTGCCCGTCCGCCGGCCATCCTTCCGGCTTTTTTGACCGATACGGACACTAGCGATCGGATTGCGCGTTTGCGCACCGAAGGAAGCATCCGGCCAGTCCTTCTAGGAGAACAGAATCCGTGAATATCGCCTTTTTTGTCAATGATCTCGAGCGCGAATTTGCCGGGTTCGCAACGACCGTTCTTGCCCATCAGGCCGCAATGCGCGGCCACACGGTCAACTATGTCACGCCCGGCGATTTCGTGCTTCGCGCAGACGACAGCCTGTGCGTCCATGCTCGCACCCTGCCGTCCAAGAAATATAAGGACCGCGAGGAGTTTTTCGTCACTCTGCGGACCAAGACGAAGGTGTCGCCGATCGACATGGCTGACATCGACGTCCTGATGCTTCGCAACGATCCCTCGGTTGACGCAGAGACTCCGTGGGCGGCCGAAGCCGGAATCCTATTCGGTCGTGAAGCGGCGAAACGCGGCATCATCGTCCTCAACGACCCGGACAGCCTGGGACGGGCGATCAACAAGCTGTATTTTCAGAGCTTCCCGTCCGAAGCGCGCGCGGAAACCGTCATCACGCGCAACGCCGCCGATATCAAGGCGTTCGCCAAGGAGCATAAGGGCAACATCATCCTCAAGCCGCTGCAGGGTTCAGGCGGGTCGGGCGTGTTCAAGGTCGATCCGGGCAACAGTTCCAATCTCAACCAGATGATCGAGGCAATCGGGCGCGACGGCTATATCATTGCGCAGGCCTATGTGCCGGCAGCCAAGAAGGGCGACATCCGCCTGTTCCTGATGAATGGTGTTCCGCTGCAGATCGACGGTAAATATTGTGCACTTCGCCGGGTCGCGGCGAAGGACGATATCCGTTCGAACATCCACGCCGGCGGCAAGGCCGAGCAGGTCGATATTGGTAAGACCGAGTTGCATGTCGCCGAACTGATCCGTCCGAAGCTGATCGCCGATGGCATGTTTCTCGTCGGCGTCGACATTGTTGGCAACAAAATCCTCGAGGTGAATGTGTTCTCTCCAGGCAATCTCAAGAGTTGCTCGGAATTGAACGGGGTCGATTTCTCGGTCCCGATCCTCGAATCGATCGAACGCAAGGTCGGCATCGCACAGGATTATTCACGCGCCTTCGATAACCGCCACCTCGCGGTCCTCTGATCGTTATTAGCGTCCGGTGGTCTTCGGGCCGCCGGACTCGGCAATTCGCGCGGTGACCATCGGTTTGGCGCCGTCGCCGAGGATGATGAACGCCGCCCAGTAGAAGGGGTGCGACGTCTCCGGATCCTCCATCAACTTGCCCTGCGCTTCCGACAGTGCATCGGCGACCGACTGACCGGGACGCGCCTCAACGAGTCCGGTGATCAACCGCTGGGTGGCGTTGAAATCGTCCGGGACGGGCCAGTGGCTGGCAATGACCGAACGTGCGCCAGCACCGACAAAGGCGCGGACCATGCCATCTAGTGCGTAATTGCCGCCCGTAAGGATCCCGGCATCACGGCTAACCGTCGCACTTGCGCCGCCCGCAGTGTCGCAGGCCGACAGGATGACGATGTCGGCATTCAGCTTCAGGTCGAAAATCTCGGCGAAGGTCAGCAAACCGTCCGACGATGGGCCGCCGAACGAGGTGACCAACGCTGGTCGGGCGGGGCAGTCCTTGCGCGGCGCCGTAACCAGGCCATGGGTCGCGAAGTGGAGGATCCGGTAATTGTCGAGTTTGGGATTGGCCAGCAGCGCAGTGTCACTGAACGCCGCGCCGGTCATCAGGTCGCTGTTACCCGCACCGAACGCCGCCTGGCCAACCATCAATTCCGCTGGCGAAATCGGGTTTTGCCAGACTTGCACCGGCCAATCGCATTCATCCGCGACCGCAGCGACCGGCTTGACCGCAACCGGCGCATTGTTACCAAGGCCCAAATATGCTTCGCGTGCCGTCGACGGGGCCAGCGCCCGGACGTCGAGGAAGCTGCGCGGACTGACAGAAATCGAAATGTCTCGGCCCCTGCCAAGCCAGTCGATGCCACGAAGATCGAACGGATCGGCCCCCGGTCGCTCCAGCCGCGCCCGATAGGTGTCCAGTCCGGCCTGTTTGGCGATGAGGAGATAGGGCGGCAACTGCAACATCGCGCCGTCGGGTTCGAAGATCAGGTGATGCACGCCCTGAATGTCGCCATCGACTGCACCGAACAGATCGACATAGAGCTTGCGCGCCCGATCGACATCGAACGGGTCGACGACCTGTTCGCCATTTTCGAACCGAACGATGGTATTGCGGATCGTCGACACGCTGTCCGCAACCATGTTCTTGGTCGGCGCCAGGCGAAGCGCGCGCGCGCCGCTTTGTGTCGCAAAGATCGCGTAGAAGCGGCTGCCGACACCCATCATCTTGTAATAGGCTTCACCGGGACGAAGCGCGGCGCGCAGTTCCGACAATTCGGTCAGGTTCGTGGCCAGCACCTTGTAACGGGGATAGTCCGCCAGTTTCGCTTGAAGTGCGACCTGCTCGCTGCGTATACTTTCCAGGCTGGCCCGGGCTGTCACCAGATCCTGCTGGTCACGCGGACTTGGCGCGACTTTCGCGACGAGCGAGGCAATTTCCGCCTCGGTTCGTGCAATTTCGCGCGTCCGCGATACGGCAAGACGAAACAGTGCCGACGCATCGCCCTGTCCCTCGGAAAACTGGCGGGCAAGAACGGCCTGCGTCTGCGCTACACCGGGGCGCTGCAGCGCCTGTGCCGCACGGAACATCTCGTCTGCCGCCGCGCCGCTTCCGTCCCCGGCAAGCATATCGAAATAGGGATCGAGCAAATCGCGCAGCGCCGTTCCGCTGTCGGCGACCGAAGCACTCTGGGCGACGACCGCGGCAAACAGCGTGCGCGCCTCCGCAGACTGACCCTGCCGATTAAGGTAGCCGGCTTTCCGCGCGCGGGCGGCGAGCAACATCGGCGATTCCGGGAAATTCTGCTCAAGCAGTGCGATTGCCGTGTCGAACGCGCCGCGCGCCGACGACGGATTGCCGGCTGCTTCGGCGACCAGGGCACGTTCCACCCCAATGTCGGCGGCAAGCCAGGCAGCGGACGGCAACTTCCCGTCACGAACCCGGTTCAATTTCGTCTCGGCGGCATTAAGGCGCGCGGTCGCTTCGTCGTAGCGCCGGGCCTGACGAAGCGCGATTCCCGCCAATTGAAGCGCCTGTGCGTCCAGCACCTCGGCGCGCTCGGCCGGCCGCAGACCGGACGATCCGCTGGTGACTTCGCGGTAGCTTGGGCTCTCGCGATTGATCCCCTCGGCCAAGGGAACATTGATCAGGCCACGACGCAGTTCGGCTGTCTCGTTGACGGCAACATCGGCGACCGGCCGATCCAGTTCGACGAGCGCCTGCGCGGGTGCCTGCTGGTTCAATTTGTTGATGACCCGGTAGTTGCGGATCAGGCGCTCGATCACACCATCGTTTTGAGGGGCGCGGCGTGCAGCCTCCGCAAGCAACCGATCGGCAGCCGCAAAATTGCTCAGATTGGATTGCTGCAAGCCTTGGTTGGCGATCGCCTCGGCAACAATTGCGGGATTCTTCGCATCGCGTTCGGCGATGCTCTGGAAGAATTGGTCGGCCTCGGCGAACTGCCCGCCATTGCCGCGATTATAGGCTTCGGCGCGGGCCGACGCGGCATCCAGCAGACCGGCCTGGATGCGCGCGAAAGCAGCGGCGTCGCTAACTTCTGTCGTTGCGACCCGGATCGTCCCGGGTACGGCCCGGTCGCTGACCACCGACGCAAGTGCAAGTTGGAGCGCGGGGTCATACCCCGCTAGCCCTTCGACCAGATAGGTCGTCTTGCCGCGCGTCACGGCATAGCGCCGGTAATCGAGCCGCGTTTCGGTGTCGCGGCAGTGCATGGCGCGAACGCCGCCGATGACATCGACGCTGACGTTCGTTTCGGCGTCGCAGGTCAGCGCGCCACTTTTCAGTGCGCTGGGTTCGCGGGCGAGGTCGACCGGGCGTCGAACGGCGATAAGACTTCCCACCGCGCCGGCCGCGTCACGGCAGGTCAGCGCATAAGCGCGGTCGAAGATGCCGGCTAGCCGGACGTCGGCTGGACGCGACTGCGCGCTGCACATCACGCCAGCATCGCCGATCCGAAAGCTGTTGCGGTTCCCAATCGGGGTTTCCGCGCTCCATGCCGGCATTGCTAGCCCAATTGCGGAGGCCGCGAGCAGGAGGCGAAAGTCGAGCTTGCGTGACACGCTCATTTGCCGTCTCCCTTTTTGACGTTCACCTTGGCGTCGGTCTCATCATCGTCCTCGTCGTCCTCGTCGTCGGAATGGACGCCGTAAAGCGACGGATTGCCGGCGCCTGAAATCGGATCGTCGATCAAGCCTTCGTCGGTCAGCGGACGCGTGTCGAACAAGGGCTGCGGCGCTTCGATCGGGCTGGACGCATCGCCCGCGGGATCGCCGTCGATGCTGTCGTCGATATCCGGTTCGTTGCCAAAATCGCTTTCGCCGAGCGGGTTGTCGGTCAGGATCGTGATCTGGGTCGGGGTGAGGTTGATCGTCGGCGGAAGGACTTCAGGGCCGGCCGCGCCGCAACTGCCGACCAGCAGGCAGCCGTTGATCGTGCTGCCCGCAACGAACCCGTCGCTGCCGAACTGACTGACCAGCAAGTCGCGAACGGCCGCGCCGGTCAATGTCTCGGTTTGCGTGACGATCTGGCCGTTGATGACCAGGTTGACCGATCCGGGTTGCGGGAAGAATTCGCCCCCCCCGATGTCGGCATTGGTCAGCAGGAAGCCGGCCGGAAGGTCGGCGGTCCCGGTATTCTGGACGATGATGTTCTGGATCGGGCCGTTGAAGCTGTCGATGTCCATCGACGCCGCGCGCAGCACGCCTTCGGGCCGTTGCACCTGGGCTGGCGCATTGAGCTCGGTGACATACCCCGCGTAGCGCGGATCGGCCTCAAGTTTATGGAGGATTTCTCCGCTCGCGACGAAGATATTCTGGGCATAAAGATTAAGGAGGCCGCTAAGGTTGCCCTGCCCATCGAGCAGTGACACCGATCCCGTCGCGGCATCGATTTCAAACGTTGTCGATTCGAAGCTGATTTCCTGATCGGCAGTCACCCGGAACAATGCGTCGCCAACCACGCGGATTGTTCCGTCCGACACTCCGGTCTGGTTGTCGCCAATCCAGAACTCGGCGACGTCGTCATTGCTCGATCCAGTCATGTCGAGTGTCAGGTCGCCGACGATCATCGAAGCGAGCGCACCGCGATCGGTGGAGACTTCGAATTCGAATGCGCCGGCACCCGTCCGATCCACCTCGGCCTGGCTCAGTCGATAGCCGCCCGTTCCAGCGATATTGTCGCCGATAAAGGTCCCCGTTGCACTGGTCGAAATGAAACCGACCGCGCCGGAACTGACTGACGCACCGTTAGCGATGTCGATGTCAGACGAGGTAAATCCGACATAATCGGGCGCCGAAATAGAATCGCTGACGCTGATCAATCCTCCCGAATCGAAGATCGCGTAGGATCCGCTGGCAAGCGACACAATCGCGGTGTTCCCACCGACGATCGACCGGAACGACTGTACGCTCGACGATCCGGTAAAGGCCGCATTGCCGCCCGTCGCGGACAAGGTGTTCAGCGCAATCAGCAAGGACGGATTGAAGCCTTGCGGCGTGTTGAGGGCTGCGAAATTGCCATAACCGGCAAGCGTGAAGCTCTCGTCCGTCGTGATCGCACCGAAACTTACATTGCCGCCGGCGAGCGCGATGATGTCGTGCAAGGCGGTGATGGTGCCGGTTGAAATGCTGCCTGGCGTGTACAGGCCGACATAACCGTCCGTGTTGATGTCGCCGGTCGCAATCGCTGCGCCGAAGATTTGAACCGGATTGCCAGGCCCGATATCCTGCGTGCCGATCCCTAGAAGAATCGCGGCAGCCCCGGCCGCGACATCGCCAAGCTGCACAGCGCCTCCGCCATCGACCGTGATGCTGGTCCCAGCGGTAAGGTCCATTGTCGAAATGTCGCCGCCAGCGAACAATCCGATCGAACTGAACAGCGACTGCAGCGATCCCGCAAACAAGTCGCCGCCTGCATCGAGGCGGATCGGTCCGCCTGTTGTGATGTCGCCCGTGTTGATATCGCCGGTTGCGGCAATCGACAAAGCGTTGGTGGCGACATCGCCGATCGTCACGTCTCCGCCAACCGCAAATGGTGCCGACGCAAAAGTGGGCCGTGCGTCGAACGCGCCGGTTAGGTCTCCGGTGAAAGCGAACATCGCCCGGCCACCAAGCAGGATCTGTTGATCGATCGCCAAGTCGCCAACGATGATCGGCCCGTCAGAGAGAGCGAAGAGACGGGAATCGGTCGTGATATTGCCGGTCGAGACGCCTGCGGTGCCGAGCAGCTGGACGTCACCCAAAGCGTTGATCGTGCCTGCCGAAAGTCCGCCGGACGTAATCAGCGCAACTTCGTAAAGCGCGTTGCTGTCGCTGCTCGGGTTCACGATTCCGGCCGAAATGTCGCCGAGCGTTATGCTTGTGAACGACGTGGCAACGACCGAATTCCCGGCGGTCACATCGTCTGCATTGAGCGCCCCGTCAGCCCCTAGCCGGATGCTTTCGCCACTGGTGATCGCGCCGGCAGTAAGGCTGCCATGCGCGCCGAGGTCGATCCCGAGCGTCGCATCGACTGCACCGAATGACGCATTGCCGTCGGTACGCGTCAGGATATCGGCGCCGCTCGCCAGGTTGTCGGTCGAGATGGATGCGTTTGACCCGATGTATAGGAAGCCGCCGGACATGACATTGCCGGCGTTAAGGGCGCCAACGCTGCGCAGGCCGACTGCACCGCCGCCATCGACGTCGCCGGTCGACAGCGTACCGCCGATCCGCAGGTCGATGTCGGTTGCGGCAGTGAGGTCGCCGGTGGTCGCATTGCCCGACGACACGACACTCAAAAGGTCGGCGCTGACAATGTCCTGGGCGGAGAAGGCACCCCCTGCTGCCGCCTGGAAAGCCCCTGTGTTCACCGGACCGCTGATGGTGACGTCTCCACCGCTCGCAACGGGCGTTGCCGCAAGGATGGGGGACGGGTCGAAATTGTTGTTTTGTCCGAGACTTCCGCCCAGCGGCATCATCGAGAAGTTGGCGAGATAGACGTTGGTCCCGGCATCGATCGAACCGAAGCTCATGTCGTCGCCGCCCAGTGCCATGAAGATGTTCACCGCGTCGACATTGCCGGTCGCGATCACGCCCGGCGCCGCCACGCCAATATGATTGGCGGACGACAGGTTGCCCGAGCTGATCGAGGCGCCTGCGAGGATTCCGATATTATATTCCGCAAACGGGTCCGAGCTAGGGTTGATGAGCCCGGCCGATAAGTTGCCCAGATCGGCAAACGTCCCGGCATTGACCTCGATTGTATCGCCGGCAATCAGATCACCGGTTGTGATGAAACCGCCAGGATCGGTATATCCGCTTGTGTCAAGATCGATACCCTGCGCCGCACTGGCGTCGCCAATCGTTATATCACCGAACGCAACAAGTTCGATCCACGAATCCGATGTTAGGTCGCCAAGATCCATTGACCCATCGGTAAAGCCATAGATGGCGCCAAACGCGCTAATGCTTCCACCTTGGATCAGGCCATTGGAAGACAGAGTAACCCCGGCGCCCGAGGTCATCGTGTTGAACGATACCCCACCGCTACCATAGAGGTAGGTTTCGTCGGCACTGCTGGTGTCATTGACTGCCAGTTGTCCGCCGGTGCTCGCGTTAATGTACGAACCTGATGTAAGATTGTTGGCCGTGATTCCGCTTGCAGCGTAGACTAGGATTTCGAGTGCTGCATTGATGTCTTTGACATCGATCAGACCACTCTGCGCATTTAGATAGACGGCATCTTCGGAGCGAATGTTATTTGCAGCAATCGATCCAGGCGCGATGATTTCAAGCAGGTTCAGGCTGTCGAGGTTGGCGCTGGTGGAGAAGTTCTGTGCTGTTGTAATCGTGAACGTATCCGCGACAAACGTGCCGGGTCTAGCCGCCGGATCGACTTCGGTCCCAATCACCGGATTGGCAACGAGCGGAACGAAGTTGTCGGCCGACAGAACGATATTGGTTGCAGTCAGGCTCGCCTGATCCAGCGCCGGGTTCGCGCGATTGGCATAGAGCGTAAGGGCACCGGGAGTGCTAAAACTGAATGTGCCATCGATCGTCGCGCTGCCGTCCACAACGGCGACGAAGTCATAGGCTCCGGGCAACATCGTATCGGCTTGGATCAGGAATTCGAACGAGCCGATGGTCGCGTCGCCGTTAAACAACAGGAACGAGCTGTCGCCCGACGCGGCGGAAGTTCCGCCGATTGCGCCGCTGCCGCCCGTCGCGATCGCCTCGCCATAGATGGCATTGGCAATCAGCGTGCCGCGCTGCGATGGAACTCCGAATCGTTCGCGCGATTCGACGCTGATCCGTCCCGCAACGGCGTTTCCGCCATTGCCCCTGAGTCCGTTTGCATTACCGCCAACGCCGCCAGCGCCGCCATTGCCGCCGGTTGCGTTGGCATACAGGTTAACGTCGCCAACCGTCCCAATCATGCCGCGGATGCCAAGAAAAGACGAAGCTTGTATTGTCGTTCCGCTGTCGCCACCACGTCCGCCATTGCCGCCGACGGTTGTGCCGTTTCCGCCGCTGCCGCCATTGCCACCCGTCACACTGGTATCGATTGTCAAGTTGCCGGTATTGAACGAGCCCCCACTTGATGGTGACTGATTGTTACTGATCGATCCGGACTGGACCCATCCGCCTTGAGCAGCGCCGCCATTGCCGCCATTTCCGCCGACTCCGTTTGATCCATTTCCGCCTTGACCGCCCGCTCCTCCGAACGACCGAGCAGAGATGTTAACGATATTGGCGTACAACGTTCCTCCCGCACCATTTGCTGTAAACTGGTTGACGCCATCTGCCGCTATAGCCGCGCTGCCGCCGTTTCCGCCGTTTCCGCCGACAAGTCCGTCGAGGCCGTCACCGCCAGCGCCGCCATATGCGTCGATTACTATCGACACGTTATCCAGATTCATCGTTCCGTTGATCGCTGCGCCGGACGGGCCGCTTGTGACGTCCGATATGCCGCCGATCGCCGACCCGCCATCGGCTCCCGCGCCACCATCGCCGCCAATAGCTACGGCAGAAATATTCAATCCGTTCATCGTTATCGTGCCGACATAGGGATTGACATCAAGCTCACCAGCACTCGCTGATCCGCCATTGCCACCGGAAAGACCGAAAGTCCCATGGCCGCCGGTCGCATCACCGCGCAGATCAACGGAGCCGGAAATCTGAATAAATCCGCCGCCGCGAACGACGACAGTGCCCGCATCAGGCTGAAGCTCGTTGGTTGACGGCGTCGTTCGCGCAGCGGCATTGCCGCCGGTCGAACCATCGCCGCCAATCGCGCTTCCATCGAGAAAAAGGCTCCCGGAAACGGTGATCCCGCCGACCCCGTTCACTTCGAAAGTGTTGACCCCGCCTTGACCATTTCCTCCGACGCCGCCGAAGGCATCACCGCCTATGCCGAACGCCGCCAAGACCGCATTGTCATCGACACTGCTGCCGATCGTCAGGTTACCGTTTTGTGCAAGCACGTGCGTGGCGCCGCCCGTACCACTACCGCCAGTGCCGCCAGACCCACCTTGGCCGCCGATTCCCGATGCATCTAGGCCAAGGCCGCCGCCGATATCGATCAGGCCGAGCGCTGCATATAAGGATGTGCTGCCGCCCGTCCCAGATCCTGCAATACCTGCGTTATTGAATTGTGGTCCGCCTCGCCCGATCGCGTCTATCTGTGCGCCGCCTTCGACGCTCAGAATCCCCAGCGTGGTTTGCTGTATTAAAGCTGTGCCCCCGACGCCTCGCCCCGATGCACCGCCGGTTCCGGTCGATCCTGTACCAGACGCCTCAACGACCAGATTGCCTTCCACATATATGTCGTTGGTGCCCCCGCCAAACGTCTGGACAAGGGCTATGCCGCCAAAGCCATCTCCACCAAATCCACCACACAGAGTGCAGTCGAGCATGAAATTGCCTGAACCTGAAGCCTCCACGATTGTATCGCCGAAGATCGTCACGCTGGAGCCGCCGGTCGCTTGCAAGTCCGCTCGACCGCCCGTGCCGTTGCCGGCGGTGGATGCCGCGTCAAATGAAGCGCCGCCCCAGCCATTGGCTCTCGCAATCAGACTTGACATAGTTAGGTCGCCACCACCGTTGGCGCTGACAAGGACATTGCCGCCGAGGCCGCTACCACCATTCGCTAAGCTACCATTGCCAAGGCTGACACCGCCATTACCGGTCGCTTCGGCAAAAACGTCCCCGTTCACGGTTAACGAACCCGCGCCCGTCGCTCGAATGTTAGCAAAACCGCCTATGCCATCGCCGCCCGGACCGCCATTGCCCGTCCCACCGGTACCGTTGGCGAGGATCGAGGCATTGCCACTGACGTTGTGCAAACTGCTAGAAGGCAGATAGGCCGATCCTCCGGTCGCATTGCCACCGGTGTCGCCATTGCCGCCAAATGCCGACGCATCGAGCAGATAGTCACCCGTGACCGAAACCGTTGCTCCGAACGCATCGAGCCAGCCAGTTCCGCCCTGGCCGTTGCCGCCAACGCCGGATACCGAATAGCCACCCTGTCCCAGCACCAGACCGGTAAAGCCGCCTAGGAATGAAATCGTCCCGTTGCTGCCGCCATTGTCGGTCTGGCCGCCAATACCGTTGCCGCCGGTGCCGACGTCATAGGCGGAGCCGCCTTCGCCCGAAGCGTTGGCGGTGGCGGACCCAGCAACGGTAATGCTGCCGCCGGTTGCAGCGGTTTGAGAACCGATTGACGCACGTCCACCGGTGCCGTTGCCACCATCGCCGAACGAGCCGCTGCCCCCGACCCCGAGCGCTTCGACGAACAGATCGGAATTGAATTGAACAGCGCTGCCCGCGCCGAATGTGACGGAAGAATATCCGCCCAGCGCGTCGCCGCCATCGCTGTCGCCGTACCCGCCATTGCCGTTCGCGGTCACGTACGCGCTTCCGTCGACCGTCAGGCTGGCCCCGGCGCCCGATCCGGTGCCGAGAACCGCTGTGCCACCGAGGCCGGAATTGCCGAACGACCCGCACCCGAAGCAGCCCTCGCCGCCGCCGCTGCCGCCGTTGCCGTTGGCCGAGACATAAGCGGAGCTGTCGAGCGTGATGCTTGATCCCGCGCTACTTGCCTGAACGGTAACGTTGCCGCCCTGGCCGATCCCACCCTGCGCGACGTCGCCATAAGCGTCGCCGCCATATCCGTCGCCGCCATATCCGTCGGCGCGAGCATACAATGTGCCGAGTACCGAAACGCTACCGCCGGTCGTAGCCTGGACGGTAACGGTTCCCCCCGTTCCGTCACCACCCGACTGCCCGGTGCCGAACGATCCGCCACCGTATCCGTTAGCCGAGATGTCGGCGTAACCGTCGACGCTGACCAGTCCGCCATTCTGTGCAATCAGGCGAGAAGTGCCGCCGGTCGCAGCATTGCCGATCCCGAATTCGCCGTACTGGTCGGTGTTAACGATCAAGTTGCCGGTAACGGCAATCGACGCGCCAGATCCGCTCGACACAACCTCGGCCGTTTTGCCTGCGTAGAGTTCCAAGTTTCCGGCGAAGCTGCTGCTCTGTCCCGCCCCTGAAAAGATCGAGACCGTATCCCTAGCGTTCGCTCGCAGGGTTGACGTTGCAGTCACGCCGATGATGCTGATCGACGAAGCGCCAGTGCTAGGCGCCGCAGTGGCATCGGATGCCGAACCGAAGCTCACGTCATTCCCGGCGCTCAGCACGATCGTGTTGCCATCGACTGCCGCCGCGCCCGCAATATCGAAGCCCAAGTTGGCGCCGGCGCCAATTACCATGGTCATCGCCTGGTTCTTGGGAACCGCGATCATATATATCCGACGATAGTCGCCAAAACCGCTGCTCGCCGGACCGTTAACATCGCCATTCACGACGACGCCATTGGCATCGGTCGTCCCGGCGTCGACCTGAATGTCGAACAAGCCATTCGGCCGGAAACTGATAGTCGCTGCTTCGGCGCCGACGAGGGCGGCCTGACCGTTTACCGTGATGGCGCCATTGTGCACGACGCGCGGCGCGACCATCGCGACGTAACTGCCGCTCATCGTCGCATTGATCGTGCCGTTCGACGTAATCGATGCGTTCGGGTTCGGAGCCTGGCCGAACGTTACGACATTGTCGCTGCCAACGATAAATTCGTTGTTGCCGCTCAGCGTGAGCGGTGACGCGCTGAGCACCAGTGAACCGACGTTGATCACACTGTTATTGCCCAGCACGAATCCGCTCGGCGAATAGAAATAGATGCTGCCGCCGGTCAGTTGTCCGCCGATGTTGCTGTTGATGTTGCCGTTCATCTCAACGACACGGTTGAAGTCGGCGACATTGACGTTGTTGAGGACCGCAAAATTGTCGGAACTGGTAAAGGTCGCTGTCGTCCCGCTTTGCTGGAAGACGATGTTCGTTCCCGTGCCGGTCGCATTGTCGGTCGGCGTCCAGTTGATGACGCTCTGACCCGGATTGAGCGTAATTAGGGTCGACCCCGGTCCGGTGGTAATTCCTGCCGCGCCGCCACCGTTGACGTCGATCGAACCCGATCCAAGCAGGCTTTGCGCAGCTGCGGGGGAGGCCCCGACGACCAGTGCGGTAGCAAGGGCGATGACCGAACAGGCGGTCCGGTTGCGGCGGTTCATGGGACGGGTACGCATAATCACCTCCAGGGCAACAGGCGGGTGGTGAGGGTCAGGAGGAAGCGGGCCGACCCTTTGCGGTCGAGAACTCCTGCTTTTTCCAGCGGAACGGCAATCGCCGCATCGAGTGACAGACGATTGTCAAGCTGGCCGCGGATACCGCCGCCGGCCGACTTGAGATGGTCGGATCCGCCGGAATTCTTATTCCAGACCCAGGCGGCGTCGCCGAACAGATAAGGCTGGATTCGCAAATTCGATTTCTGCGTGACCTGCCAGCGTGGGCCGCGTAGTTCGATCGAGACGCCCGCGCCGCTATCGCCGGAAATGATCGCAGGATCGTAGCCGCGACCGACCGAATAATTGCCGCCGGTGAATTCTTCGAATGCGAACAACGGGTTGAAGCCTAGCTGCGCCCGCGGACTGACCGCGACCGCCAGCGATTCGCCAATTGCGAATTCGGCAGAACCGCTAACCCGGAGCAGGGTGCCGGTGGCCTTGCCGTCGGCGCGGCTGGGCGGCGTTTCACCGACCGAGCAGCAATTGTCGCTGGCGCCAAGGAAGCCCAGTCCCTTGCGCAGTTCGACCGAGCCGCCATAGCGCCAGGCCGGCCGCCGCGAGGCCAGGTCGATCGCGTCATAATCGGCGCGAAGCCAGAGGATCCGCAGATGGTCGCGGGTCAGCGGGCCGAAGAAATCGACTTTTTGGTCGACCCAGTCGAGCCCGGCGCCGACATTGAGGTTGCGCGCCTGGGTCCGAAGCACCGGATAGGAAACGCCGAGCGTCGCAAACAGAGTGCGCGCCTTGAGGTCGGGATCGCCCGGATTGCTCGCGATCGATGGCTTGGTCCAAGCGTAGGTCAACTGGCCATTGACGACCAAACCCTCGCTGCCCGGCCGGAAGGCATGGCCGACCTGCAGGATCTGCTGTTCCTTGAAATCGAAAGTCGAATAAAGCGACGCGTAGGTGACGTCGCCAAGCCCAGTCAGACCGAACGCCTGCGCACGGACTTGCCCGCCCCAGCGGCCGGTCGCCTTGGCCGCGAGATTCTGCACCATCACATCGACCGAATATGGCTGGCGGATGACGGTAACCTCGCCGACCAATTCGCCAGGCGCGGTTCCCGCCGGTTTCAGCGTTAGCTGGACATTATAGCCCGGCAGGTCGCGCGCCAGCAGCAGGTAACGCTCGGCGCGATTGCGGTCGAAAATCTCGTCTTCGGTCAGGCGGCTGAGGTAGCTGGTTAGCTTGGCTTCCGCGCCGGTCGTCTGGCCGCGGGCGCGCACGGCGGTGATGCGTGCGTAAAGCACTTCGAGACGAACGACGCCGCCTTCGATGCGCTGGGTTGGCACCTGGACGGCAGCCAGATAGCCCTTGTCGCGCAAGTAGGTGGCGGCGCGGTCGCGGATTTCGCAGATCGCCGACACCGGCTGGTTGGCGCCGGCGAACTCGGCCCAGGTCCGGCGCATTTCGTCGGGCGTCGCGCCCTTGAGATTGTTGAACTGGACATCGGTCAGATCGACCCGGATGTCGGCATATTGCGGATCCGCCAGAGGGCACGGTGAACGCTCGATATCGCCGATGACATTAAGCGACGACTTGGGCGCTTGGGCGGGCTGATCTCGGGTCAATTCGTCGCGGGTCGGAGCCAATGATTGGGCGAGAGCGAAACTTGGACACTGGCCTACGCCCAGCGCTACTGCGCTGAACACAAATACATTCGAAACGCCGCCCATAAACACCCCCGAACTTAGGCACAGCACACCGGGGCCGCGACGCGACTCGGCTAAACTCTTGTTAATCTAACTGTAACGGTTGCTAATCTGAGTCAACTTTTTGGAGTTTTGAACTCGTCCCGCTTCGGGTATTTATCGGTCGCCGCGCGCCTCATATCCCGCGAGGCATTCTGCGACCCAGCGGGCCGCCGTCAATGCGCTCAGATCGCTTGTGTCGAGCAACGGATCCCATTCGGTGAGGTCGATCAGCATGACTCGCGGCTCGCTTGCCAACTGGCGCACACCAGCGAAAAAATCATGCGCCGTCATCCCGCCGGGACGCGCACCGGGCGCGCCTGGAAACTGGCCCCGGTCGATTACGTCGATGTCGCAATCGACCGCAATCGTGGTGCAGTGGGAAAGTCGGGCGATGGCGGTCGAAATCGCGCTTGCGATTCCTTCCCGCCTGACGTGATCGATGGTCAGGACCAGATGTCCATCGGCGACGGAATCCCGGTGCATATCAGCGCTGTTGGCGAAGGCGGCGAGACCGATCTGTGCTACATTGCGGCCGGGCAGGCCGTCTTCGCGAAGCGCGCGGACCGGATTGCCGTTACCCAGGCCATTTGCCGTTTCGCGCATGTCGAAATGCGCATCCAGCGTGATCAGGCCGACAGTTTCTAGCGGCACGCCGAGAGCGTGAACTCCGGGACGGGTCACGGCATTGTTGCCGCCGACCAGCAGGGTCAGCGCGTGCTGGGCTACGCTCTTCGCGCAGGCATCGCGGATCGGGCCGGTCGCCTGCTCGATGCTCAACCCGTCGATGACGACGTCGCTATGATCGGCAATCCGGGTTGAAAGTTCGCGCCCTGTTTCGACATCGTAGCGACCGATCCGTCGCAATGTCGCGCGCAGCAAGGCCGGTGCCAGATCGCAGCGGCCAGGCGTTACCGACCCAGCGGCAAGCGGCGCGCCGACCAGTCCGACAGGGACCGTTTCGTCGGCGCCGACAATAAGGTCGGAAAGATTGGGCCAGCTCATGCTTGACGACTAGCATTGCGCGCGACCATTGCCAGCCCCCAAGGGAATGACGAACATGTGGGACTGCCTCATCACCGACTGCCATGTTGCGACGATGGTCGCAGCGCCCGGCAATCCGCTCGGAATCCTCAAGAATGCCGCCATCGGGATCGACGACGGACGCATCGTGCGCGTCGGCAGCCGTACCGAACTCGCCGGGTTCCGCGCAAAAGAGGTCGTCGCCTTGGGCGGAGCCTGGGTGACCCCCGGGCTGGTCGATTGCCACACGCACCTCGTCTTCGCGGGCACGCGTGCCAACGAACATGCGATGCGCCGCGCCGGTTCTTCGTATGAAGAGATCGCACAGGCGGGCGGCGGGATCGTCTCGACGGTCGCTGCCGTGCGCGCCGCGACACCGGAACAGCTGGTCGCCCAGTCGCGCCGCCGTCTCCACGCCTTGATGGTGGGGGGCGTGACGACAGTCGAAATCAAGTCCGGGTACGGCCTCGACACGGCCAGCGAATTGAAGATGCTCGAAGCTGCCATGGCGCTCGGCAAGGACGAGCCTGTGCGCATTGTCGCGACCCTGCTCGCTGCCCACGCGCTTCCCGCAGATGCGAAGGAAGGCGCAGGTCGCGAAGCCTTCATCCGGATGATCTGCGAGGAGATGATCCCTGCCGCCGCCAAGGCCAGGCTTGCGACCAGCGTCGACGCTTTTTGCGAATCCATCGCGTTCACCCGCGATGAGGTCGAACGCGTTTTCACGGCCGCCCGCGCAAACGGCCTGCCGGTGCGCCTCCATGCAGAACAATTGTCGAACCAAAAGGGCGCCGCGCTCGCCGCCACCTACAAGGCGCTGTCCGCCGACCACCTCGAACATCTCGATGCGGCGGGGGCAAAGGCGATGGCGGCAGCCGGCACCGTTGCGGTGCTGCTGCCCGGCGCTTATTATTCGCTCAACGAAAAGAAGAAGCCGCCGGTCGACCTGCTGCGCAAAGAAGGCGTTCCTATCGCCATCGCGACCGACTGCAATCCTGGCACCTCGCCCGTGCTCAACCCGCAATTGGCCATGAACATGGCGTGCACCCTATTCGGCCTGACCCCAGAAGAAGCCGTTGCCGGAATGACCGTCAACGCTGCTCGCGCCCTCGGTCTTGCGCACGAAGTCGGAACGCTCGCCGCAGGCAAGGCCGCCGACGTCGCCGTCTGGCGGATCGAGGAATTGGCTGAGCTTGGCTATTGGGTCGGGTTGATGCCGGAACGACGCCTGTTCGCGGGGCGCGAGCACAAGATATAGGACAAGAGATGACCAACACCCGCCTCGACAACAGCCGCCAGATCAAGGCACGCACCGGCCCCAACAAGGTCGCGAAGCACTGGACCACTGAGGCCGCAGTTCGAATGCTGATGAACAACCTCGACGATGCCGTCGCGGAGGACCCGCAGAGCCTCGTCGTTTATGGCGGAATCGGCCGCGCCGCGCGCAACTGGGCCAGCTACGACAAGATCGTCGAAACGCTCGAACGGCTCGACGAGGACCAGACCCTTCTCGTCCAGTCGGGCAAGCCCGTGGGGGTTTTCACTACCCACAAGGACGCGCCGCGGGTGCTCATCGCCAACTCCAACCTTGTGCCCAAATGGGCGACGTGGGAGAAGTTTAACGAACTCGATCGCGCCGGTCTGATGATGTACGGGCAGATGACCGCTGGCAGCTGGATCTACATCGGCAGTCAGGGCATCGTCCAGGGTACCTACGAAACATTCGTCGAAATGGGCCGCCAGCATTATGCCGGCGACCTTAGCGGCAAGTGGATCCTGACCGCCGGACTTGGCGGAATGGGCGGCGCGCAGCCGCTGGCGGCGGTGATGGCGGGGGCGCATTGCATCGCAGTCGAAGTCCAGGAAAGCTCAATCCAGAAACGGCTCGACACCCGCTATGTCGATCACCGCGCGACCAGCATCGACGAAGCGCTGGAGATCATTCACACCGCGACCGAGCCGACCAGTGTCGGCCTGCTCGGCAATGCTGCCGAAATCCTGCCCGAGATGGTCGCGCGTGGAATCCGCCCCGACGCTGTCACCGACCAGACGAGCGCGCACGATCCCGCGAATGGCTATTGCCCCGCCGGCTGGAGCGTCGCGAAATGGATCGAGATGCGCGAAAAGGATCCGGCCGCCGTGGTCGAGGCCGCGCGCCATTCGATGGCCCGCCACGTCGAAGCGATGCTTGCCTTCAAAGACATGGGAATTCCCACGTTCGATTATGGCAACAACATCCGCCAGGAAGCCTTTGACGATGGTGTCGCCAACGCGTTCGATTTCCCAGGCTTCGTCCCCGCTTACGTGCGACCCTTATTCTGCCGCGGGATCGGCCCGTTCCGTTGGGCTGCGCTGTCGGGCGATCCGGAGGATATCTACCGCACAGACCGGCGCGTGAAGGAACTGATTCCCGACGATCCGCACCTCCACCGCTGGCTCGACATGGCGCGTGAACGGATCGCGTTCCAGGGACTCCCGGCGCGTATTTGCTGGGTCGGCCTTGGCCTTCGCGACAAGCTTGGTCTCGCCTTCAACGAAATGGTTCGCAATGGCGAAGTGTCAGCGCCGATCGTCATCGGACGCGATCACTTGGACAGCGGCAGCGTCGCCTCGCCCAACCGTGAAACCGAGAGCATGATCGACGGCAGCGATGCGGTCAGCGATTGGCCACTGCTCAATGCGTTGCTCAACACCGCGTCAGGCGCGACTTGGGTGTCGCTTCATCATGGCGGCGGTGTCGGCATGGGTTATTCGCAGCATAGCGGGATGGTAATCGTCGCCGACGGCACCGACGATGCCGCGCGCCGCCTGAAGCGCGTGTTGTGGAACGACCCGGCAACCGGCGTCATGCGCCACGCCGACGCTGGCTACGACATTGCCGTTGCATGTGCCCGCGAACAGGGCCTCGACCTGCCGATGATCGGCTGATTGCAATGATTCGAACGCGGCTGTCGATCTGTCGCCGAAAGGCGCGCTATTCGACACATGATGATGCGGCGTTGGCTGCCCGGCACGCCATGATCACGCTGCGTCCGTATCTCTGCGACCGCTGCCGAAACTATCACCTGACCAGCCGCACCAAGGGCAAGCGCATTGCGCGTCCCTCGGTCCAGCGCGATGACGATTAGAGCCTGTTGTCGATCTGGTCGTATTTGTTGCCGACCTTGCCGCCCAACGTACTGAACGATACGATCGCGGCGACCGAGATAAGCGATGCGATCAACGCATATTCGATGGCGCTTGCGCCGCGACAGTCGCGGATGAGTTTGATGAAGTTGCCCATGTCCGTGCTCCTTTATTCCACGAAGACATTGAAACCTCGCGTTCCCGCCGGCGCCACCGCCGGGGTCGGGACGTGTCAGGATAGGACAGTTAACGCCCCAACCCTAGGCTACGGCGCGATTCGCAAAATTGCAGCGCGGCGGCGAAAAGGACGCTAGAGGAGCCGCCATGCTCATCCTCGATCCGACCGCCCTCACCCTTGCCACCTTGCGCCAGCTGTGGGGCGGCGCGCCAAGCCACCTCGACAATGCCAGCATGGCGCGCGTTCGGGCGGCGGCTGCATCGGTCGAGCGCATCGTCGCGGGCGGTGAAACGGTTTACGGTGTTAACACCGGTTTTGGCTTGCTCGCCAATACGCGGATTCCCGAAAACCGGCTGGCCGAGCTTCAGCGCAACTTGATCCTGTCGCACTCGTGCGGGCTCGGCGATGCGCTGCCTCGTCACATCGTGCGACTGATGATCGTGCTCAAGATGCTTGGGCTCGGGCGCGGCTATTCGGGCGTTCGCCCGCTCGTGATCGATGCCCTCCAGGCGCTGCTCGATCATGATGCGATGCCGCTGATCCCGTCGCAAGGTTCGGTTGGCGCGAGCGGCGACCTTGCGCCGCTAGCGCACATGATTTCGGCGCTGCTTGGCGAGGGCAAGATCGATCTGTGTGGTGAAATTCTTCCGGCGCGCGAGGCGCTGGGGCGGATTGGCCTGTCGCCGCTCGAACTCGGGCCGAAGGAAGGGCTCGCGCTTATCAACGGCACCCAGGCATCGACCGCGATTGCGCTCGACGCCCTCTTCCTTGCGGAGCGGGTGTTCTGGTCGGCGATTGGCGCGGGCGCCTTGTCGGTCGATGCCCTCAAAGGCAGCATCAAACCTTTCGATGCGCGGCTTTCGCAGGTGCGCGGCCAGCCCGGCCAGATCCGCGTCGCCGCGGCAATCCGCGATCACTTGGCGGGATCGCAGATCGTCGAGAGTCATCATCGTTGCGGCAAGGTCCAGGACCCTTACAGTTTCCGCTGCCAGCCGCAGGTGATGGGCGCCGTATTCGACCTGCTGACCAATGCTGGCCGCACGTTGGAGATCGAAGCGGCTGCAGTGACCGACAATCCGGTGGTGTTCGAGGATGACGACATCGCGATCAGCGGCGGCAACTTCCATGCTCAGCCGGTCGCCTTTGCCGCGGACATCATCGCGATGGCGCTATGCGAAATCGGCAGCCTGTCGGAACGTCGCACATCGGTGCTCGTCGACCCGAAGATGAGCGGACTGCCCGCGTTCCTGACCGACGATGGCGGGGTCAATTCGGGCCTGATGATCCCGCAGGTGACCGCCGCCGCGCTGACCAGCGAAAACAAGACGTTGGCGTTCCCGGCCTCGGTGGATTCGATTCCGACCAGCGCGGGCCAGGAAGATCATGTCTCGATGGCGCCGATCGCGGCGCGCAAGGCGCGGACGATTGCAATCAATGCCGCCGGCGTGATCGCGGTCGAGTTAATCGCGGCGGCGCAGGGAGTCGATTATCACGCGCCGTTGAAAACCTCGACGTCGCTACAGGCGCTGCACGACAAGGTCCGGGCGCTCTCGCCGCACCTCGAAACCGATCGTTATTGGGCCGACGAAATGGCCGCGTTGCAGGCGGCAGTGCTGGCCGGCGAACTGGTCGAAATCGGCTAGTCGGTGCGGGTCCACAGCTGCGATCTACACAGCGACCGTCCGATCGCACAGCCGCGCACCTTCAGCGTGTTTTCGTCGACCAGGGAGATGTCGGCTTTCGGATGGCGATTGAGGTCGGGGATGAAGAGGCGGCCCTTCCAGCGTACCTGGCTCGAAGGCGCAAAGTCGCTGAGCAATTGCGTGCCGACCAGCGTCTTGGTGCCGCCCTTCGCGGCATCGGCCTTGGCCTTGTCGGACGCTGCGACCACCGTTCCGCAATAAGCCCCGCCGCACGCAGCGATCTCGATCGTCACGCTGCCCGACGGATTGGTCCAGCGTCCGATCGGCGATTCAGGAAGAACGGAAACAATAAGGAAAGCGGCGAAGATCATGCCGCATCATGCGCTTTCGTTCGCGGCATGACCATCCTTGCGCCGCTTCGTGTGGAGCCGCCAGTCGACGACCAGCAGGATGATGGCAAGGACGACGACACTCGCGATGGCGACTCGGTCCCAGGTGAACCAATTGTGGAGAAAGCGCGCAACGCCGGGCCCGGCCCACCAGCCGAGCATCGTCGCGCCGATGCCCCACAGCAATGCCGAGGCAAGGTTGATCAGCATGAAGGTGCGCCAGTGGATCTTGCTCATACTGATCCCGATCGGCCCGGCGACTCGAAAGCCGTAGATGAACCGGTAGAAGAACGTGAACAGATGCGGTTGGCGGTCGATCCATCTTACGGCCTTGCCAAAGGCGCGTGACTTGGTCGCCTTGGTGACGATCCGCGAATCGCGTTGTGACCGGCCGAGGTGGAAAAACGCCTGGGTCGACACGAACGAGCCCATCCACGCAGCGATCACCACGGCGACGAGGCTGAGCTTGCCGAGGTGCACCATCGTGCCCCCGACCAGCACGCCGAGTTCGCCTTCTGCCGCTGCGGTCAGGAAGACGCCGATGGCGCCATAATGTTCGACCCAATGATTGATACTGTTACTCACGCTCGCCTCATGCGCGCCGGCGGTCGGCGGCGCTAGTGGAAATCGCGGCTTTTCGGGATGCACTGGACGTTGCGCGGATGGACCATGGGGCGCGGGTTGGCCATCGCGCCGCCGCCGTCGCCGTTGCTCAGGGTCGAGGGCATCGCATCTTCCGACAATTCGCGAAGCGTTGCGGTGTCGTCTTCCAGCCGCGCCGCAATGACATGGACGACCGCATCATCATGCTGGACGACGCCATGCACCGCCATCATCCGCGCGCCCATGACGATTCCGCGCTGGGCCGCGAACCGATCCGGCCAGACGACCAGGTTGGCGACCCCGGTCTCGTCTTCCAGGGTGATGAAGCAGACCCCCTTGGCGCTGCCCGGCCGCTGTCGGATCAGTACCAGCCCCGCCAGGCTTACGCGCCGCCCGTAGCGCATCGCGCGCAATTCGTCCGCCGTAACGAAGCCGCGGCGCGCATAATGCGGACGCAGGAATTGCATCGGATGCGCCTTCAGGCTGAGCCGCGTGGTTTGGTAATCGCTGACGACATGTTCGCTCAGCGGCATCGCGGGCAGTCGGACGACCTCGGTTTCCCAGCCTTCGTCGGCGGCTTCGGCGGCGCGGAACAGCGGCAAGTCGGGCGCGCCCTTCAGTGCCCGCGCATCCCATAGCGCCCCGCGCCGGTCGAGCTTGACCGATCGGAAGGCATCGGCCTCGGCCAGGCGCTGGATCGCGGCGACTCCGATGCCCGCGCGGCGGCGGACATCCTCGACACTGGCATAAGGCGTGTCGCTGCGTGCCGCGACCAGCCGGGTCGCATCGTCGAGCCGCAATCCTTCGATCTGGCGCAGGCCGAGCCGCAAAGTCGGGCCGCCTGCCGACGGCTCCAGCGTGCAATCCCAATGCGAATGATTGACGTCGATGGCGCGCACGGTGACGCCATGTTCCCTGGCGTCACGGACAATCTGGGCCGGCGCGTAAAAGCCCATCGGCTGACTGTTGAGCAACGCCGCCGCGAACGCCGCGGGATAGCGCCACTTGATCCAGCTCGACACGTAGACGAGGTGGGCGAAGCTGGCCGCGTGGCTTTCGGGGAAACCATATTCGCCGAAGCCGCGAATCTGGTGGAAGCAGCGCTCGGCAAAGTCGCGGTCGTAACCGCGCTCGACCATCCGTTCGACCATCTTGTCCTGCAGCAGGTCGATCGTCCCGCGCGATCGGAAGGTCGCCATCGCCTTGCGCAGCTGGTTGGCCTCGGCCGGGCTGAACTTGGCGGCATCCAGCGCGATCTTCATCGCCTGTTCCTGGAACACCGGCACACCCAATGTCCTCGCCAAAATCCGCTCCAGCTCGTCGGGTGGGCCATGGTCGGGGTCGGGGCAGGGGAAGGTGACGATTTCCCTGCCCTGGCGACGCTTGAGATAGGGGTGGACCATGTCGCCCTGGATCGGTCCGGGCCGGACGATCGCGACTTCGATGACCAAATCGTAGAACACGCGCGGGCGAAGGCGCGGCAACATGTTCATCTGCGCCCGGCTCTCGACCTGGAAGACGCCCAGCGAATCGCCCTTGCACAACATGTCGTACACGCCGGGTACCTCGCGCGGGACGGTGGCCAGCTCCCAATGCTCGTCATGATGATCGGCGATCAGGTCGAACGCCTTGCGGCAACAGGTCAGCATGCCAAGCGCAAGCACATCGATTTTGAGGATGCCCAGATCCTCGATGTCGTCTTTGTCCCATTCGATAAAGGTGCGGTCGGGCATTGCGCCATTGCCGATCGGCACCGTCTCGGTCAGCGGCCGCTGGGTCAGGATGAACCCGCCGACATGCTGGCTCAGGTGACGCGGCATCCCGATCAGCTGGCTGGCCAGCGCGATCGTCCGGCGCAGGTGCGGGTCTGACCAGTCCAGACCGGCCTCGCCGACGCGCTCCTCGGCGATTTCGGCCTCCATGCTGCCCCAGTGGGTAGCTGCAATCGCGCCACAGACGTCCTCGGACAGGCCCATCACCTTGCCGACCTCACGCACCGCGCTGCGCGGCCGGTAGTGGATCACGGTCGCGGCAATACCGGCGCGTTCCCGGCCATATTTGCCGTAGATGTGCTGGATCACTTCCTCGCGCCGTTCATGCTCGAAATCGACGTCGATGTCGGGCGGCTCGCGGCGTTCCTCGCTGATGAATCGCTCGAACAGCAGTTCGTTGACCGACGGATCGACCGCAGTGACGCCGAGCACGTAACAAACCGCGCTGTTCGCGGCGGACCCGCGCCCCTGACAAAGGATCGGCGGGTTGAGCGAACGCGCGAAGGCGACGATGTCGTGGACGGTCAGGAAGTAGCGCGCGAAGTCGAGCTTTTCGATCAGCGCCAGCTCGTGATGAAGCTGCGCCGTAACCTTATCAGGTACGCCATCGGGGTAGCGCCCCTCGGCCCCCGCCCAGGTCAGATGCTCCAGATGCTGCTGCGGGGTTCGCCCGTCGGGGATATTTTCCTCGGGATATTCGTACCGCAATTCGTCGAGGCTGAAGGTGATCTCGTCAGCGAAAGCGCGGGTCGCGGCGATGGCGTGGGGCCAGCGTTCGAACAGCCGGATCATCTCCTGTGGCGACTTCAGGTGGCGCTCGCCATTGGGGTTGAGCAGATAGCCCGCCTCGGTCAGTGTCACTTTCTCACGGATGCAACTCATCACGTCCTGCAACGGGCGGCGCTCGGGCACGTGATAACAGACGTCGTTGGTCGCCAGGATGGTCAGGCCGTAGGCGCTGGCCATGCGGTCGATCCGCGCGATCCGTGCCAGATCGTCGCCGCGGTAACGATGCGCCGCCGCGACATGGCGAAGACCGCCCTTGATCCCGCTTATGGCAGACAGCGCGGCGGCCACCGCCGGAAGCGCGGCCTCGAACGCATCTAGGTTCTCACCCGGCATGACGATGAAGGCGATACCATCGGCATGAAGCGCGATCTCGCTCAGCTTGAGGTCGCATGCCCCTTTCTCGCAGCGCATCTTTCCCAAGCTCAGCATCCGCGACAGGCGGCCGTATCCGTCGCGGTCGATCGGATAGGCCAGCAATTGCGGCGCATCGATCGGGACCAGCCGACAGCCGATCAGCGGGCGAAGCCCCGCCGCCTTGGCCGCGCTGTGCATCCGCACCACCCCGGCCAGCGTATCGAAATCGGCGATTCCGATCGCGTCCATGCCATGCTCGTGCGCGGCCAGCACCAGCTCGATCGCGTCGGATGCGCCGGTCAGGAACGAAAAGGGGGAGGCGATGCCGAGTTCGACGAAGGGCGCGGGTGCGATGACGCCCGGCGCCTCGTCTCCCTCAAGCACCAGTTTCTTGCGTGAAAAGCCGGTATATTCAGGCATTGCCCGTCATCCGAAAAGACCCTGCAGATACCAGACCGGATCGCCGCCGCGCCCGTCGCCGAACAATCCCTCGCGGTAGATCCAGTAGCGGCGTCCGGCCCGGTCCTCGACCCGGTAATAATCGCGCAGCCGGGCGGTGGATCGTTCGCGCCACCATTCGGGCGCGACCCGCTCCGGCCCTTCGGCGCGGACGACGTCATGCACCCCGCGCCGCCATACGAAGCGGCGCGGCAGTCCGGCGGGCGTGGCGTAAATCACGTCGATCGCCTCTGGCCGGTCGAGCAGGCGTTGCGGGCGCGGCGCAAGGCCGCTGGGCGGCGGTTGGCAGGGCGCTTCCTTGTCCAGCGCGCGGCGCCAGCCGCTGGCGCGTTCGGGCAAATGACTGGCGCGCGGCTGCGGCCGGGTGACCGCGTCGGAGCCCAGCCTGGTGCTCAGCCTGTCGACCAGCCGCGCCACTTCGATTTCGGGCGGTGGGCCACCGGCAAGACCATCCTGCATCGCGCCCAACGGCTCGCACCAATCGGCCTCAAGCGCGAATCCGTCGAAGCCGAAACCGGGATCGAGCGTCTCGGCTTTCTCGATCAGCAAGCGTTTGAGATGTTTCGAATCGCGCGTCGCAAGCGTGCAGCCCGCAACCGCGACGGCAACTTCGCCGTCGACACGATATCCCGCCAATACCAACCGCCGCACCCCCAATCGGCGTTTCTCCAGCTGGGCGACGAGGTCGGGAATCAACAGGTCCAGCGATTGCGGCGCGGCGGCCGGATCGTCGACCGGCTCGACCAGCCGAAGCAAGGCGCGCGGGCTGGCCTGGTGGACGACCGCCTCTAGCGGTTCGGCCTTGCGGCCAAGCGCACGATCGATCGCGTCCAGCGGATTGTCGGCCTCGCGAAACCGCCGCGCCAGACTGCGCCGTTCGATCCCGGCGAGCGATCCGATCGTCTTGAGGCCGAGCCGCTCGAGCACGCGGGTCACGTCATGGGGCAGGCCCAGCGCCGCGACCGGTAAGGGCGCAAGCATCGCGGCGGCGCGGGTCTTGGGCGCGGCAATGCATTCCTTGCCGCCGAACCGCGCCAGCGCCCAAGCCGCAAGCGGGGTCGGCGCAATCGCGGCGCGGGCGGTCAGGCCCAGTCCTGCGAAGCGATCGACCATGTCAGCAAGCAATCCCTGTTCGCCGCCAAACAGATGCGCAGTACCGGTCGAATCGAGGCGTAGGCCGTCGGTGCCGTCGACCTCGACCGCGGGCGACCATCGGCTTGCCCAGCGCGCCAGCCGCCGGACCAACAGGACATCGCCCTCGACGTGGGCCGGGACCGCCTGCAATGCCGGGTCCAGCGCGCGGGCGTCGGTCAGCCGCATACCCGGCCGCGCCCCGGCCAGCGCGGCGGCGGGGGTAACGGCATGGATTCGCTGGCCGTGCTGAACCTCGACCGTCAATGCGATCCGGGCGTCAGCTGGCGGCGCGGCAATCTTCGTCCAACGCTCGATCGCCAGCGCCGGCCACCAGATGGAAACCCGCCGAATTTCCGGACTCTTGCCCGTCGCCCGGCTCATGGACGATGGTCCAGCGATCGGGCTGCGCACCGCGGGCGCGAAACAATTCCGCCTCCCAAGCCGGTGCACCCGGCGCACGCGGATTGAACCGGTTGGCAAGGCTCGGCGCGCTTGCCACCCGCCAGCGAAAGCGCGCACCGGAAAGGTTGGCGTGGCCGCCCAGCCGAATCAAAAGGGCGGCTACGCCATGCCGTTCGGCAGCGACCGCAAGTCGCCGCGTCGCTGTAAAATCCAGCGCCTGGGGATCGCCGTACAATTCGCCGATGACGGCACCGATCGACGCGCATCTCAGCCCTTCTTCCATCGCCCACAGCGCGCCCTGCGCATCGCGGGCGGCGACATGGATGAGGTCAGCAGCGTCCAGCCCCGGCGGGTAAAGCCGTCCCGATTCCAGGATTGCCATGCGGTCCTGCACCCACAACCATGGGCGGCCTTTGGGGAGCTGCGGCAACAGCAGGCCGGTCCAACCGCCGTCGCGCGGCGAAGCGGCAAAGACTTCAGACAGTGTCGCCGCGCCCAGTCCGGGCAGCACGACGCGCTCGCCGCGTTCGCCAGGAACGGACGGGTGAAGGCCCAGACGCCAGGGATGCGACGCACCGCGAGGGCGCGCCGCATCACCGCCGCCGGCCACAAGGGACAGGCTTGCGACCACACGACTCGATACATTTGTTCTACGTTTGTTCTTTTTCTCGCGAGTCAGGGCCGTGAGTCAAGGACTCTCACGTTCCCACCCCGGATTTACCCGGCATGATGGCGGTCAAAAAGGACTCTTGCCCTCGACTTCGGTCAGGAATTTCCGGATTTCGCGGACGATGTGGCTCATCGCGAGCCGGTCGACGGCGAAGCCTGAATGGCGGGTATCGACCTCGACTGCCTTGTCGACCTCGCCAACCGCGCCACGTGCGGCGGCGGGCGCGACGATCCCGTCACGGCGCGACCAGAAGGCGATCGACGGTACCGGCGGTTTTCCCTGATGCCGCTCGAACGGGGGCTTGTTAACGTCATGCCCCGCGATCCGTTCGTAAAAAGCGGTGATGTTGGTGTTGGTCTTGTAATCACCCGAAAACGGCGAGCCCAGGGTGACGACGGCGCGGATCCGTTCGGGACAGCGCCATGTCATCTCGCGGGCGAACATGCCGCCCAGGCTCCAGCCGACCAGCAACACCTTGCGGCCATCCCAGATCGCCTCCAGCCGGCTGCACATCTGGTCCATCGTCTCGGCCTTGGCACCGCGATTCTGGCCCAGCAGCCACGGATGGGCGCGCCATCCACCCAGCGCCAGCGCACGGCGCAGGTCCATCGTCGAACGATCGGTGGCAAGGAAACCGGGGATGATCAGTGCGGGCGGTCCGTCCTCCGGCCCGCGCGGCCCAAGGTGGCCAAGTCCGGCCAGCATTCGCGGCACGTGCCAAGCGACGTCGCGCCACGCCTCGCGATCCGGCGGCGCGAGCGTGTCCGGATCCATGCCGACCGCCTCCGGCGCCAGCTTTTTGGGTGGCTTGTCCCACTTCATGCGCGAAAGCTGGGGCTAATCGGCTTTTGAAACAAGAAAATGCCGCTGTTATTCGTGACTTTTGAGGAAAGTGTCGATTTCGCGCACCACCATTGTCGCCGTCCGGCGCGACACGCCGAACGCCATATGGCTGCACTGGAACTCAACGACATGATCGCTCTCTTCGTCCAGGCCGCGCGCGGAGCGCGGGCTGACGATTCCGTCTCTCGACGACCAGATGCTCAGCGAGGGAACTGGCGGTTTTGCGGAATCGCGCGCGATCGGCGGGTCGTCGACCTTGTGCCCCGCGACCCATTCGTAAAGCCGCCAGACATTGTTCGACCGGGGGTCGCCGCTGAACGGACTGCCCAGCGTCACCACCGCACGGACGCGCTCCGGATGCGCCTGCGCAAGCGCCCGCGCAAAGATGCCGCCAAGGCTCCATCCGACGACCAAAGCCGGCTTGTCGGGCGAAATGGCGTCGAGCCGTGCCTTGAGCCGATCAAGCGTGTCGGCTCGCGCTCCCAAATTCATCCCGGCTGCCCACGGAAACGTTCGCCAGCCATGGTCGGCAAGCGCGCGGCGAAGCGCCATCGTGGTCCGATCGTTGGCAATGAAACCGGGAATGACGAGCGCCGGATCGCCGCCTTCCGGACCGCGCGCATCCAGGTGGCCGAACCCATTGACCATGCGCGGAACCATCCCCGCGACCTCGGTCAGCCGACGCCATCCGGCGGGCGGCGCGTCGTCGGACCGCCTAGAGATATTCCGCCCCGCCCATCAGGTCGCGAAGTGCGACGGGGAGTCGAACCCGGCCATCAGCCGTCTGGTGATTTTCCAGCAGCGGGACCAGGATTCGCGGCGAGGCGAGGGCGGTATTGTTCAGCGTATGCGCAAATCGAACCTTGCCGTCCGCATCACGGTACCGAAGGTTAGCCCGCCGCGCCTGCCAGTCATGCAGCGTCGAACAGCTATGCGTTTCGCGATACTTGCCAAGGCTTGGTACCCAGCTTTCGATATCGTTCATCCGGAACTTGCCAAGTCCCATGTCGCCGGTGGACGTCTCGATCACCTGATAGGGGATCTCCAGTTCGGTCAGCAGGCTTTCGGCCAGTCCCAGCAGCTTGGCGTGCCACTGCGCACTGACCGCGTCTTCGGCCTCACACATCACCCATTGCTCGACCTTCAGGAACTGGTGGACGCGAAGTAAGCCGCGCACGTCCTTGCCTGCACTGCCCGCCTCGCGCCGGAAGCAGGGCGAGAAACCGGCATAGGTGATCGGCATCTTAGCCGCCTCGACGATCTCGCCCGAATGAAGGCTGGTCAGCGCGACTTCGGCAGTCCCGGCCAGCCACGCATCGTCGTTCGGCAATTCGTAGGTTTCTTCGCGATGCCCCGGGAACTGTCCCTGGTTCAGGAACGCCTGTTCGCGCGCGATCGCCGGGACCGTGATCGGGGTGAAGCCGGCGGCCGCGATCTTGTCGAGCGCCCACCCCATCAACTTGGTTTCAAGCAAGGCCAGCCGCCCCTTGAGGCAATAGGTCCGGCTTCCCGACACCTTCACGATCCGCGACAGGTCGCCCCAGTCATTCTTCTCGATCAGCGCAACATGGTCGAGCGGCTCGAAGTCGAAAGTCGGAAGCATTCCCTCGGTGCGGATGACGGTGTTGAAGCTTTCGTCGGGTCCAACCGGCGCGCCTTCCCACGGGATCCCCGGAAGCTTGACCATCAGCGCATTGAGCTCGGAATCCTTTTCGGCCAGTTCGCCCTCCAGCTCGCTCGCCTGCGCACCCGCTGCCTTCGCCTCGGCGCCCAGTGCCGCTTTTTCTTCCGGCGCCGCGTCCTTGAATTTCGCGCTGATCGCGTTGCGGCGACCACGAAGATCATCGATCCGTGTCTTCAGCGCCCGCGTTTCGCCGTCCAGCGCGAGCAGCGCGTCGAGGTCGAGGTCGACTCCCTTGTCACGAATGGCGCGCTCGACCGCTTGCCGGTCCGTCTTGATTTTTTCCATCGAAAGCATGGTCGCTGCACTGCGTCAAAGCCGCCGCGATGACAAGGCTTGGCGTAGCGGCCAGCGCTCTCTATCGAGGACGGCTCGTCTTACAGGGGTTGTCATGCCTTCCGGTCTTATTGCGTTACTCGACGATGTCGCCACCTTGTCGAAACTCGCCGCGGCGTCGGTCGACGATATTGGGGCGGCGGCAAGCAAGGCCAGCGCCAAGGCGGCCGGCGTGGTCATCGACGATACCGCGGTCACGCCGCGCTATATGACCGGGCTCAGTCCGCACCGCGAACTGCCGATCATCTGGAAAATTACCAAGGGGTCGCTGCGCAACAAGCTGCTGATCATTCTTCCGATTGCGCTGCTGCTGTCGGCATTTGCGCCCTGGGCGATTGCACCATTGCTGATCTTGGGCGGTTCCTACCTGGCCTTCGAGGCCACCGAAAAAATCCTCGAAAAGGTCATCGGCGAAGATCATCAGGTGGAGGAATTGCTCGAAAGTGACACGCCCGAGGAGCTGGAGGCGCGCCAGGTTGCAGGCGCGGTGCGGACCGATTTCATCCTTTCGACCGAAATAATGGTGATCGCTTTGTCAACGCTGGAGGGGATGTCCTTCTGGCTCCAGGCCGGCGCGCTGATCGCGGTGGCGATCTTGATCACCGTTGCGGTCTACGGCGTGGTCGCGTTGATCGTGAAGCTTGACGATATAGGTCTCCACCTTGCCAGAAAGCCCAATGAGGCGACCCGTGCATTCGGCAATTGGCTGGTCCATGTCGTGCCGAAAATCATGACGTCGTTGTCGGTAATCGGGACCGCCGCGATGCTGTGGGTGGGCGGCGGTATCGTCCTCCACGCGCTTGCCGAAATGGGTGTCGCTGCGCCCGAGCATTTCGCCAAGGATACTGCCCATGCCGTTTCTGCGCCGACCGGTGGGTTGGCGCCGGTGATCGACTGGATCGTCTTCGCCCTTCTCGCATCGGTCGTCGGCGCCATCGTCGGCAGCGCCATCGTCGGCCTGCTCCATTTGCTGCCCAGCCGGAAAAAGACCGCGGAGGTCGCCGCCTGAACGTGCTTGCGGTCTTCGTTGGCGGGGGCCTCGGCGCGGTCCTGCGTTGGCTGGTGGGGCGTTGGACCTTGGCCTGGTTCGGAACCGGATTTCCGGTTGGCACGCTGGCCGTCAATGTCGTCGGCTCGTTTGCCATCGGACTCGCTGTCGGCGCGCTCGACGGCGTCGGCCAGACCGGAAGATTATTCTTCGTCACCGGCCTGCTCGGTGGTTTCACGACCTTTTCCGCTTTCAGCCTCGACGCCATGACGATGTGGCAGCGCGGCGATGCCACCCAGGCCGTGCTCTATGTCGCAGCCTCGGTCCTGCTCTCGCTCGCCGCTGCCTTCGCCGGCCTCGCCGCGAGCCGCCTGCTTTAAGTTGCAAGCGCGGCCAGCCCGGTAACGTCCAGCCCTTCGAGAAGGGTTGCCGTCGCCTCAAGCGAATCCGAGACGAAATAGAGCGGCTGGAAAACGTCGTTGCGATAGGGCGTATTCGCCGCATCGCGCAGCGTGAAGCGCGGGCGGGGCAGGTCGGCTTCCAGCGCGACATGGGCCTCGCCGAAGCTCGAGGCCAGTCCGGCACCAAGGATTTTTGTAGAGCCATGTTCGCGGGCCAGCCCGAATTCGACCGTGTGCCAGTACAGACGGCTCATCGCCTCGCCATGTCCTGCGGCAATCGCTGCGACGCCCAGCGTCCCCAACGCTTCCATCAGCCGCGCCACCGGAAGGTGGGCGATCATCGGAACATGACCGAAGATGTCGTGAAAACAGTCGGGCTCCTTGAGATAATCCAGACTGTCTGCCGACCGTATGAAGTTGCCGATCGGGAAGCGGCGCGCGGCCAGCATCGCGAAGAACGCGTCGTCGGGAACGATCCCCGCCACCGATACCAGCCGCCATCGCGACAGCACCTCCAGCCTGTCGCTCAGCGCCTCAAGCTCGGGAATCCCGCCCACGCCCAGGTCGAGCAGGTCGAGTCCGTCCATGAATGGGCGGACGATCCTGTCTCCAAGATAAGGCACCTGCCGCGCATAGAGCGTATCCCACACCTTGTGATCGGCCGCGCTGAAATGCGCCCAGTCCTGCGCGACAAGCCAGCGCTTCCAATTGGTCGCTGATCGGGTGGGAAAAGGGGCAGCGGGATTGAACATCGTGGATCTCCAGTGCGGGCAAGAAAAACCCCGCCGAAGCGAGGCTTGGCGGGGCGGTGGTCCGTGATCTGGGCGCGTCGGCTCAGTCGATCTCCACCGCACGAGAATAATAATAAGCAGCGCCCACCGGAATGGCGGTGGTGGCCCTAAGGCGCTGGATCGATTGCGTCGTCATCGGCACTGACTATCCGCTTCTCGGGCTGAACGCCAGATGATCGCCTTCAAGCCATCTTACCGCTAAGGCCCGCCGCGATGACCCCGCCGACTTCCTATGATGCGATCGTGATTGGCGCCGGTGCCGCCGGATTGTTCTGCGCTGCCACCGCCGGCCAGCGCGGACGCAAGGTGCTGCTCGTCGACCATGCCGACGAGCCCGGCGCGAAGATCCTGATTTCCGGCGGCGGGCGCTGCAACTTCACCAATGTCGGCACAAGCGCTGCCAATTACTTGTCGGCCAACCCGCATTTCGCCAAGTCCGCGCTTGGTCGCTACACGCCCGCCGAATTCCTCGCCCTCGTCGAGAGCTACGGCATCGCATGGCACGAAAAGACGCTCGGCCAATTGTTCTGCGACGGATCGGCCAAGCAGATCGTTGGCATGCTGATGGACGAATGCGACAAGGGACAGGTCGACACCGCCTTCGGACTGCCAGCAAGTGTCGAATATCGCGACGGCGAATTCCAGGTTACCATCGGCAACCGCAATGTCAGTGCGCCAAAACTCGTAATCGCCACCGGCGGACTGTCGATTCCGAAACTAGGCGCGACCAGCTTCGCTTACGACGTCGCACGTCGTTTCGGTCACAAGATTGTCGAGCCGCGTCCCGCGCTGGTCCCGCTGACCTTGCCCACCCATGAGGCCCTGTTCACCAGCCTGTCGGGGGTCTCGGGCGACGTCGTGGCGCGCAGCGGAAAGACCGCGTTTCGCGAAGCCGCCTTGTTCACCCATCGCGGACTGTCGGGGCCCGCTATCCTCCAGGTCTCCTCCTACTGGCGGCACGGCGAGGAGGTCGAGATCGACTTCTTCCCCGACCGGTCGCCCGACTGGCTTCGCGCCGCCAAGCGCAGCGAACCGCGCACGACGGTCCGCCGCCTGCTCGCTCGCGACCTCCCCGACCGGCTTGCCGAAACGCTTGCGGAGCAACTCGCGTTGCCCGGCGATCTTGGCAACATCGCCGACCGCGCGCTTGATGCGGCAGCTGCAAGGCTCAAGGATTGGCAGTTCCTGCCCGACGGCAGCGAGGGATTCGCCAAGGCCGAAGTCACCATCGGCGGAATCGCCACCGATCATTTGTCGTCGAAGACCATGGAATCGACGCGCCTGCCCGGTCTTTATGCCATTGGCGAAGCGGTCGACGTCACCGGCTGGCTCGGCGGCTATAACTTCCAGTGGGCTTGGGCCAGCGCCCACGCCGCGGGCGAGGCGATCTAGCCGAACGTCCGCTCGTGCTTGCGCAAGGTGCGTTCGACGTAACCAAGCGCCTTGGCCACGCGGCGCTGGAAATCCTGTTCCGGCAGATCGCAGATCCCGCTGTGCGCTGCGCACAGTCGTCGCGCTCCGGCCCAACGCGTGCCGATCTCATTTGCCCATGCGCGAAAATTGTCGGCAGCATCTGCGCGTTTCTCTAGCGCCTTGGACAGGGTCGGGTGAAAGAAGATCGGCGTTTCGTCGATCAGCCATCCAAGCGGGCGGCCGATACGACGATAGCCGAACGTGTCGTCGACGTGGATCGTTTGCGCCGACCGGTGAAGGGCCAGCAACGACGAGAAATGAACATGCTCGTTGGCCGAGATATAATCGACCCCGCGCGGCATCGAAAAGTCGAGCGTGTCCGCGTAACGTTCGGCGACGCCAGGATCTTCGACATTTGTATCTTGCCAGTCGAGCATGGGCAGCTTCGCCTTGTGCCGCGCCGAACCGTAAAGCTTTGCATTCGGGAAGTGCTGATTGGCCCATTCGCAGTGCAAGGTATGGAATGGGTGCAGGTTCAGGATCGCCTCCACCGCCTTTCCGCCATCGGTCAGCGCCATCGCCTGCGCCAGAGCGTCGCCCTCGAGCGTGATGCTGTCGAGCCACAGGAAGTTGCCGCTGGGCAACGCAATCAGCGATGCCTGGGTGCCCGCTTCTAGGATTCCGGCAATCTTGAAGCTGCCGCGGGCGTTCCACATGCCGTCGCCGCAGTCGATGAAATCGCCGGGGGCGACTGGCGCGGTGCGCTTGACGTTCATGCCGCGATACCGTTGATCGCGCGGGCAAGGTCCACATCGCGCTTTGTCACGCCGCCGGAATCGTGACTAGTCAGGCGAAAGTCGATCCGGTTCCACCGCGACGTGAACTCCGGATGATGATCGACCTTCTCGGCATACATCGCAACGCGCGTCAGCACAGCGAACGCTTCGGAGAAGTCCTTGAAGGTGAAGCTTTTTTCCAGCGCCTGGCCGTCGGCGCTCTTTTGCCAGCCTGTCGGAATATCCATATGATGCCCACGCTAGTGGCGCCTGCCCGTCTTGCAAAGCCAGACCGTGCGGAGCAGAGGAGCGCCAAGCCAAGGAGAATAGCATGTCCACCGCCGCACACGCCCCCTCGATCGAACTCGGCCCGTTGGGCCTGGAGAACCCGATGGGCACCGACGGATTCGAATTTGTCGAATATGCCGCACCCGATCCCGAGTTTCTGCGCGGGTTGTTCACCAAGATGGGCTTCCCGGCCATCGCCCGTCACAAGCGCAAGGACGTCACCCTGCATCGTCAGGGCGACATCAACTTCATCATCAATGCCGAACCGGGCAGTTTCGCCGCGCAATTCGCCGCGGATCATGGTCCGTGCGCCTGCGCCATGGCGTTCCGCGTCAAGGACGCCGCCGCCGCACATGCGCGCGCACTCAAGCTTGGTGCGACCAACGCACTGACCGACGTACAGGAAGGCGAACTCAAGATCCCGGCTATTGAGGGCATCGGCGGATCGCACTTGTTCTTCGTCGACACTTACGGCGACAAGGGTTCGATCTACGACACCGACTTCGCCTTTTTCGACGGCTGGGAAGTGCTGACGAAGGCGGCGGATTCCCGGCTGACCTATCTCGATCACCTGACCCACAACGTGAATCGTGGAAACATGGCCAAGTGGGCCGAATTCTACGAGCGGCTCTTCAACTTCCGCGAAATCCGCTACTTCGACATCGAGGGCAAGGTCACTGGCCTGTTCTCGAAGGCGATGACCAGCCCCTGCGGGAAGATCCGGATCCCGCTCAACGAGAGTCAGGACGACAAGAGCCAGATCGAGGAATTCCTCCGCGAATATCAGGGTGAGGGGATCCAGCATATCGCGCTGGGTTCGACCGATATCTATGCATCGGTCGATATTCTGGGCGAGCGTGGCATTCCGTTCCAAGACACGCCGGACACCTATTACGAGCTCGTCGATAGCCGCGTCGAAGGACATGGCGAACCGACCGCCGAGCTCGAAAAGCGCAAAATCCTCGTCGATGGCGCGCCGACCGAAGGCCAGGGCTTGCTGCTTCAGATCTTCACCCAGAACGTGATTGGCCCGATCTTCTTCGAGATCATCCAGCGCAAGGGCAACGAAGGTTTCGGCGAGGGCAATTTCAAGGCGCTGTTCGAATGTATCGAACTTGACCAGATCCGGCGAGGAGTGATCTGAGCAGCATGACCGCCGCCTTCATCTGCGACGCTGTTCGTACGCCAATCGGCAGGTTCGGCGGCGCGCTCAGGGAAGTCCGTCCGGATGACCTGGCAGCAATCCCCCTCGCCGCGTTGAAAGCACGCAATCCCGGTGTCGACTGGGCCCACCTTGACGACATCATTCTGGGCTGCGCCAATCAGGCGGGGGAAGACAATCGGAATGTCGCGCGGATGGCGGCATTGCTCGCCGGGCTTGGCGACTCCGCACCTGGAACAACGGTAAACCGCTTGTGCGGATCGGGCCTCGACGCCGTCGGAATGGCGGCGCGGGCAATCAAGGCGGGCGAGGCCGACCTTATCGTCGCCGGCGGTGTCGAGAGCATGACCCGCGCGCCGTTCGTGATGCCCAAAGCCGATGCCCCCTTCAGCCGAGCGAATGCGATCTACGACACCACGATCGGCTGGCGCTTCATCAACAAGCGCCTGGAGGCCGAATATGGCGTGGATTCGATGCCCGAGACCGCTGAAAACGTCGCGAAGGAATTCGGAATTTCGCGCGAAGACCAGGACAGGATGGCCCATGAAAGCCAGCGCCGCGCAGCCGCTGCGCAAGCCAATGGCCGCCTTGCCGCAGAGATCGTCCCCGTAACCATTCCGCAGCGCAAGGGGAATCCGGTCACGTTCGCTTCCGATGAACACCCCCGCGAAACAACGCTTGAAAAACTCGCGTCGTTAAAGCCGATTGTGAAAGCGGACGGCAGCGTGACGGCTGGTAATGCGAGCGGCGTCAACGACGGCGCGGCGGCAATCATTGTCGCGTCGGCTGCCGCAGTTGAGCGCTATGGCCTGACGCCGCGCGCCCGAATTCTTGGCACGGCTGTCGCCGGCGTTCCTCCGCGGATCATGGGGATTGGGCCAGCCCCGGCGAGCGCCAAGCTGCTCGATCGTCTTGGGCTGCATATCGATGACGTCGACGTCGTCGAACTCAACGAGGCCTTTGCTGCACAGGGTCTCGCCGTGCTTCGCCAGCTCGGACTCCCTGACGACGCGGCGCATGTGAACCCGAACGGCGGGGCCATCGCTTTGGGCCATCCGCTCGGCATGTCGGGCGCCAGGCTGGCGCTGACCGCGACCGAAGAGCTGCAGCGCTCGGGCGGTCGGCTCGCGCTGTGCACAATGTGCATCGGCGTCGGTCAGGGCATCGCGATGGTGCTGGAGCGGGTCCAGTAATGCACGACCCGACCGCCATCGCGGCGGTGCTAGACACCGTTATGGATCCGGAGATTCCGGTCGTCTCGGTGGTCGATCTGGGAATTGTCCGCGGCGTGACGGCAAAATCGGTGATCGTCACCCCAACCTATTCCGGGTGCCCGGCAACCCATGCCATCGAAATGGCAGTTCGCGGTGCACTCGATGCGGCGGGCTACCGCGACGTCGTGATCGACACGCGTCTGTCGCCGCCGTGGACCACCGACTGGATTACCGATCGCGGCAAGGCCCAGCTGAAAGCTTATGGAATTGCACCGCCCGATCGGTCGGACTCGGTCGAATGCCCACAATGCGGATCGACCGATACCCGCGAGATCAGCCGGTTTGGTTCGACACCCTGCAAGGCGCAGTGGCAGTGCAATGCCTGCCTCGAACCGTTCGACCGATTCAAATGCCATTGATGTGCGTCGTCACTTCGCCGGGCAAAGCTTCCCGGTTTCCTTGCAAAAGGCGTCGCGCACCTCGCCCTGGAAGTTGATTGCACCTAGGTCCTGCATGGTCGGGGTGGCGATGGTGGGCATTGCCGCGCGCAAATGCCTGGCGGCATCAGTCTTCGAAAAAGCAACGAGCGCGCGCAAATCTGCGATCGACAGATGAGACGCATAAGCGCGAGCATCCGCCGCCAGCGCTTTCTCCCGCCCTGCGAAGTAAGTCGCTTGCGCGACATCGCGCAGTCTGGACTGTTCGACGGCCGAAAGCTCGGGATGCTCGGCGACCAGCGCGTCGGTTTCGGCCTTTTCCATCATCGGCAGGATTGTCGCGAGCGTCCCGACATTCGCCATTTCGCGCCCCAGCGCGATTGACTCGGCGCTCGGCTCGGCGGCGATCAACATCATTGCGATCATGAACATGTCACTCTCCACATTGTCCGCGGTGCAGAAGTTTGTGGTCGGCCAACACCAAAGCGACCATTGCTTCGACTACCGGCGCGCCGCGAATTCCCACACACGGATCGTGACGTCCTTTGGTTACCGCTGCGATCTCTTCGCCGGCCGCATTGATCGATGCAACGGGCTTGCGGATCGAACTGGTCGGCTTGAAGGCAACCCGCACGATGATCGACTGGCCAGTCGAAATGCCGCCTGCAATGCCACCGGAATGATTCGCTTCGAACACCGCGCCGGCACGCATCGGATCGGCATTGTTATGACCGGTCGATCGCGCCGCGTCGAAGCCGTCGCCGATCTCGACCCCCTTGACTGCATTGATCCCCATGCACGCTGCCGCAAGCTCGGCATCCAGCTTGGCATAGACCGGTGCGCCCCATCCGGCGGGAACGCCAGTCGCGACGCATTCGATGACCGCGCCAAGGCTGTCGCCGTCGCTGCGGGCGTCGTCCAGCATGGCGTCCCACCGCGCCGCATCGGGCTCGCCGCCGATTTCCGCGACGCGTGCTTCGATCTGGACCTCGGGGATCACCAATCGGGCGATGGCACCACCCGCGACCCGCATCGCGGTTTCGCGTGCCGACGACCGTCCGCCGCCACGCGGATCGCGAAGTCCGTATTTCCGGTCATAGGCATAATCCGCATGGCCCGGGCGGTAGGCGGCGTCCTTGGGGTAATCCTTCGACCGCGCATCGACATTATCGATCATCATCGCGATCGGTGTGCCGGTCGTCCGACCCTCGTAGACGCCGGAAAGGATTTGAGCCCGGTCCGGTTCCTGGCGCGGGGAAACGTTCTTCGACGTCCCGGGGCGACGAATGTCGAGGAAGCGCTGAATCTGCGACTCGTCGAGCAAGATGCCGGGCGGGCACCCATCGACGACACAGCCGATTGCCGGCCCATGGCTTTCGCCCCAGGTCGTCAGGCGCAGCAAATGGCCGAAACTGTTGACGCTCATGCGATGTCCGCTCCCAAGTTGCGCATCAGTTCGACATAGCCCGGAAAGCTGGTCGCAATCATCCCCGGACGATCCACCGTGATCGGCCGCTCACTGACCAGTCCCAACGTAAGGAAGGCCATCGCAATTCGGTGGTCGCCGTGAGTCAGCACTTCGGCCCCGCCACGAACGGAGCCCCGCCCGAAAATGCGCAACGCATCGCCGTCGGCCAGCGCCACGACGCCGCACGCTGCAAGCCCGGCGACGACCGCTCCTAGGCGATCGCTTTCCTTGACCCGAAGCTCTGCCAGCCCCTCGATCACGCTTTCGCCATCGGCCAGCGCACAGGCGATGGCCAGGATCGGGATTTCGTCGATCATCGCCGGGACGGCGGAGGCAGCGACATGGCAAGGCTGGAGCGGCGCGTGGCGAACCGTCAGATCGGCCACGATCTCGCCCGACTGACTGCGCTCGTTCGCCAAGGAGATATCGGCGCCCATCGCTTCCAGCGTTTCGTAAAGGCCGGTGCGAAGCGGATTGATCAAGACGCCCGTCGCGCTGACTTCGGATCCGGGCACCAGGGCTGCGGCCACCAGCGGAAAAGCGGCCGAGGACGGATCGCCGCCGATGACAATATCCTGGCCCGCCAATGTGCGATTGGCGCCGAGGGTGATGACCGCGGCATCCGGCCCCAGTTCGACGAAGATGTCGGCGCCGAATTCGGCAAGCATAATCTCGCTATGGTCGCGGCTGGATGCCGGCTCGGCAATCCGCACTGGGGCAATGCCGCTAAGTCCGGCCAGCAGGATTGCCGATTTGACCTGCGCCGATGCAGGCACGTTGCGATGATCGATCCCGCCTAGACGCTCGCCATGCACCGTCAGCGGCAGGGTGTCGCCGCCGTCGAAGCGGGCGCCCATCCTTCCGAGCGGCGCGGTGATCCGATTCATCGGCCGCGTCGACAGGCTGTCGTCACCAACAAACGTCGCCGTCAAGCCAGCCATGCCCGCCACCGCGCCCATCAGCAGGCGAACGGCAGTCCCGCTGTTGCCGCAATCGACCGGCGCGTCAGGCGAGTGCCAAGGGCCGCCCACGATGTACCATTTGCCGCCACCGACATGCCGCACCGATGCCCCGAAGGCTTCGACCGCTTTGGCCGTGGCAAGCACGTCGTCGCTTTCCAGAAGGCCCGTCACCCGCGTCGTCCCTGATGCCATGGCGCCAAGGATCAGAGCGCGGTGCGAACAACTCTTGTCGCCGGGGATGGCGGCGATGCCAGACAGTGCGCCGCTGCGCCGCGCGGTCAGGCTCACGTCATCAACTCGGCGACATGGGCGGCCAGATCGATCGCTTGCCGCGCATTCAGGCGCGGGTCGCACGCGGTCAGCCAGTTCTTCTCCAAATCCTCCACCGACGCCGGACCGCGTCCGCCAATGCATTCAGTCACGTCCAGCGCGCTCATTTCCAGGTGAAGCCCGCCGGGGTGTACACCCTCGGTTCGCGCGATGGCGAAAAAGGCGTCGGTCTCGGCAAGGATGTTGGGCAGGCGGCGGACCTTTCGGGTCCCGGACACGCTCGTGTTGCCGTGCATTGGGTCGATCGCCCAGACCGCGTTTCGCCCTTCGTCGCGAACCGCGCGCATCAAGGATGGCAAGCGGTCGGCAATCATCCTGGCCCCGAAGCGGCCGATCAGCACAAGCTTGCCGGGCCGGTTGTCTGGGTCCAGCCGCTCGATCAGCGGAAGAAGTTCGTCGCCGGTCATCGTGGGCCCGCACTTGATCCCCACAACATTGTCGATTCCCCGCAGGAAATCGACATGCGCGCCGTCCAGCTGCCGCGTGCGATCGCCCAGCCACAGCATGTGCCCCGACGTCACCCACCAGCGGCCGTCTTCGGCTTGGCGGGTCAGGGCCTCTTCATAGGGAAGCAGCAAGGCCTCGTGACTGGTGAAGATCGGCGCATTGCCATTCCGCGCCGCCGCCAGACTTGCCGCCGTGCCGACTGACTGCATGTGTGCGCGAATCATGCGCTGCGGATCGGGCGCCCGATTCGTCGCCGCAAATTTCGTCCCGTTGATGATATCGCCGCGATAGGCCGGAAGCGAAACGTCACCTTGCGTTTCGGTCGGCGCACTGCGCGGCTTGGCAAATTGGCCGGCAATCCGCGCAATTTCGACCATCTGCTGGCCGGTTGCTGATCGCAGTCGTCCGGCCATTTCGTCGAACAGCCTGACGATCCCGTCGACCTGCTTGGCCACGGGATCATCGAAGCTTTCCGCACAATCACCGCCCTGCAGCAGGAAGGCGCGCCCAGCAGCGACGTCGGCTACCGCATCGCGAAGCGCCTGACATCCGGCAATATCGACGACCGGCGCCGCCTTCGACAACCGCTCCTCGACCGCCGCCAATGCGCGCGGATCGGGATAGACGGGCATCTGCGCAGCCGTTCGGCCACGCCACCCAGATGTCGTCCACGGCAAGACAGGCATATCCATCGCGTGCCCCTAGGACATTCGCGGCATCAGGAAAATGGCGGAGCGGGAGGGATTCGAACCCTCGATACGGTTTTGCCGTATACTCACTTTCCAGGCGAGCGCCTTCGACCACTCGGCCACCGCTCCGCAACGCATCCCGGAAGACCGCTGCATGACAGCAACGATGAATCGGATGCGCATCCCAAACGCCCAGGAAGCCGCGACCCTTTAGGGACGCTTGGCGATACGAGCAAGCTTGCCTACAGCATCCGCCATGAAACGCCGTTTCGACCAACCCCCCTCGACCGACGAAATCGAGGCGATCGCGCGCGCATCGCTGGCTGGCCTGCCCGAGCCCTTTGCGACGCATTTGCGTGACATTGTGCTCCAGGTCGACGATGTTGCCGAGCAGGAATTGCTTGCGGAAATGGGGATCGACCATCCGCTCGACCTCACTGGCGTCTACGAAGGCATTCCGATCAGCGAGCGGAGCGTCGAACATTCGGGAACGATGCCGGACCGAATCCGGCTATTCCGCCGCGCGATCCTTGATGAATGGATCGAGGACGGTCACGATCTCGAACATCTTGTCCGCCACGTCCTGATTCACGAGGCTGGCCATCACTTTGGATTTTCGGACGAGGACATGCACGCGCTCGAGGAGCAAGAGTGAGCCTGCTCGACGCGAGCGGCCTTGCGCTGGTGCGCGGGGGGCGGCTGTTGTTCGAGGGGCTCGACCTGAATATTGCGCCGGGCGGCGGAGTCTTGCTGGCCGGACGGAACGGGTGCGGCAAGTCGAGCCTGATTCGGCTGATCGCAGGACTGCTCCGCGCCGATGCCGGGATGATGAAGCGCAGCGACGTGGCATTGGCCAATGACGATCTCGCGCTCGACTCCGAACTGCCGCTGCGCCGTGCCTTGGCGTTTTGGCGAGGGCCGCGGCTGGATTCGGCGATCCAGGCGTTTGCGCTGGATCATCTGGCCGACGTGCCGGTGCGCCTGCTGTCGACCGGACAGGCGCGGCGCGCGCGTCTGGCACGGGTGATGGCGAGCGCCGCACCTTTGTGGTTGCTCGACGAGCCGCTGAACGGTCTCGATCGGGACGGGGTCGAACGGCTCTCGGCGGCAGTGGTGGATCATCGCGCTGCCGGAGGCGGCATCCTTGCTGCGAGCCACGTGCCTCTCGCGGGTTCGTGGCAAACGCTGGAGCTTGAGCGATGACCTTGGCGCTGATCGGGCGCGAACTACGGCGGGGATTGACCGGCGCGGCGTGGCTGCCGGTGGTCTTCTTCCTGATCGTTGCAGCGATCGTGCCGTTCGCGATCGGACCCGATGCCGCCTTGCTCGCCAAGACCGGGCCCGGTGCGCTGTGGATCGCGGCGCTGACCGCTGCCCTGTTGCCGGTCGAGCGGTTGCTTGAACCCGATCGCGCCGATGGAATCCTCGATCAACTGGCGATCAGCGGCACCAGCGAGGAGGCGGTCGGGCTCGCCAAGATCGCAGGTCATTGGCTGTCGTTCGGACCCTTGCTACTGATCGCGTTGCTTCCGGCAAGCGCGTTGGTCGGGCTCGATCCGGCGGCGACGGAGCGGACCTTCTGGTCGCTCGCCATCGGGACTCCGGCCTTGGCCGCCCTGGCGGTTGCGGTAGCTTCGTTGACGGCCGGACTGGGCCGGGCGTCTTCGCTCGCCGGCATCCTGCTGCTTCCGCTCGCGGTGCCCTTGGTCATCTTCGGTGCTGCTGCGACAGGCGCCGAATCTGGCGCGGCGTTAAAGCTGGAGGGCGCGGTGGCGCTGTTCATTCTAGCTGGCGCGCCATTCGTGACCGGAGCGGCGATCCGGGCCGCCCGAACCTAGTCTTTGCGCCAGCGCGCGAAGATGGCGGTTGGCAAAAACAGACCGCGCGACTCTTCGCGCACGGCCATTTCGCCGCACTCGACCTGGCCACCTAAATGCTCGGTCAGCTGGCGCATCAATTCGCCGATGCTCAGCGCCGACATCCGGACGGCATAGACTGTCAGGACGAGGAACCGGCTGTCCGCATCGAGCAGGGCAGTGCAGTCGGCAAGCAAAGGGGCGAGATGCTCTTCGAGCCGCCACACTTCCCCGGTTGGGCCCCGCCCGAACTTTGGCGGGTCGAGCATGATCCCGTCATAGCGACGTCCGCGCCGCAGCTCGCGCGCGGTGAATTTGGTGGCGTCGTCGATCAGCCAACGGATCGGGTGATCGATCATGCCCGACAATTCGGCATTGCGCCGTGCGCCATCGACCGATTTCTTCGAGGCATCTACATGCACCATCCGCGCGCCGGTATCGGCCAGTTGCAACGTCCCGACGCCGGTATAGCCGAACAGGTTGAGCGCCTCGGCCTTGTCGTCCAGCCGCTCACGCATCCAGTCCCATTGCGGCGCCATGTCCGGAAAGAAGGCGAGGTGCCGGAAGGGCGTCAGGCTGGCATGAAACCGTGTGTTGCCGCGCGTCAGGGGCCAATCAGCCGGAACTTTCCGATCAATCTGCCAGCGCCCGCCGCCGTCCTCATCGCTGCCCGGGACGAAGGTCGCGTCGGCCTGCCAATCGTTGCTTGCCGGGGCCCACATCGCCTGCGGTTCGGGTCGGATCACGCTGACGGGGCCGTAACGCTCCAGCTTGCGACCATGGCCGCTGTCGACCAAGCCCCAATCGTCCCAAGGCTCGGCGACGATGGTCTTCAATTCGGCCAGGCTCATCGTCCTTACGCGGCCCGCACCGCCGGAACGCCGATCGTCGCGCGCGCCGATCCACCGGAAATCATCCTCTGTCCAGCCACCCGGACGTCGTCCAGTGTCACTGCGGCAAGCCATTCGAGTTGCTCGGCAATATCGACCAGGCGGCCATGCGTCGACAATTGACGGGCGGCATAGCTTGCCTGCCCCCACGGGCTTTCCAGCATCATGTGAAACGCCGCACGAACCTGCGTGCGCACGCGATCCAACTCGCGCTGGGTGGCATCCTCACTGGTCTGGCGGATGATCTTGTCGATCAATTGCGCAGCCTCCGCCGACGCACTCCGGGCGGTCGCGGCGTAGATGTAGAACAGGCCCGTGTCGGCGTGCGGGTGAAGCTGGGAATAGACTGAATAGGCCAATCCGCGTTCTTCGCGGACTTCTTGGAACAGACGCGACGACATGCCGCCGCCTACAATATCGACGAACAGCCGCGCGGGCAGATATTCCGGGGACGATACGGCAGGCGCGGGATAAGCGATGGTCAGATGGGCCTGGTCGCAGGGGCTTCGTCCGACGCGCGCGCCGTTGGTAAAGTTGCCCGCTTCGAAGGACGGCGCAACGCCGCTTTCGAGGTCGACGAAATGGCGCTCCGCCAAGGCGACAAGCGCATCATGCTCGACCTTGCCCGCTGCCGACAGGATCAGGTTTTCGCCCCGATAATGTTGGTCGCGCCACATCTTCAGGTCATCGAGGGTTATTGCCTCGATGCTGGCTTCGTCACCAAGGATCGAGCGACCGAGGGGCTGATCCGAATAAGCGGCGGCCCACAGCTCGTCGAAGATAATGTCGTTGGGCGTGTCGCGTGCTTCGCCCAGCTCCTGGAGCACGACTTGTTTCTCGCGTTCCAGGTCGCGCGCCGTGAAATGCGGCCGCAAGATCAGGTCGGCAATGACCTCGATGCCAAGCCCGAGATGCTCGGCCATCAGGCTTGCGGTGAAGCTTGTCCCGTCGCGTTCGGTGCAGGCGTTCAGGTCGCCGCCTACATCTTCGATCGCCTCGCTTATTTCGCGCGCAGAGCGGTCGCCTGCGCCCTTGAAGACCATATGTTCGAACAGGTGGGCGATGCCATTGATGCGAGCGCTCTCGTTGCGCGATCCGACTTCGGCGAACAGTCCGATTGCGACCGTTTCGACCGCTGGGGTCTTGCGGCTGACGACCCGCAGGCCGTTCGATAATGTCGTAAGCTGCATCAGGCTGCCTTTTCCTTCGCCCGCTTGGCGAGGGCCAGGATGTAAATGATCGACGCGATAGCGGCAAAGGCGAACCATTGCACGGCATAGGATCGGTGGTTGTTGGGGATCATTTCAGGCGACGGCGCGGCGCTCGCCTCGAGCCCGCCCAGGCCCCGGGACGAGACCAGCCGGAGGCGCGCCTTCTTGTCGGGCGACGTGATCCCGCTGACCGTGCCGCCGGTCCAACTCGACTTGCTTTGCGGATTGGCCGACCAACCGGCGTCGACAACCATGCCCGGTCCCTCGGCGCCGGTGCGGCAATTGGCAAGGAAGGAATAGCCGATCTGGCCCTTTTTATTTTCGCCGGCAACCGATCGCCATCCGGTGACCTGAAGGCAGTTACCCGATGCGCGGCGGAACAGTGGCGGATCGCCGTCGAACGGCATGGTCGGGAAACCGATTTCCGCGAGGCCCTGCGCGGCGGCGTAGCTCGCCAGCAGTGCCTCTTTCTGGCGGGCGCGGTCGATCTGCCAGAAGCCGAGGCCGATCATCGTGGTGACAGCGACAGCGACGACGATCGTCGGCAGGATGGGAAATTTCAGGCTCATTCGACAATCCGTCCTTCGCGTGCCTGGTGGCGATAGATTTGGAAGACGAGCGCCGCCTTTCCGATTCGCAGTCCGCCAACGGTCAGTGCGATTGTCACCGGAATCCAGATCAGGTGTGCCCACCACGGCGGAAGGTACTTGAGCTGGACCACGATCGCAGCCGCCGCGACGATCGCGCCGACGATCAGGATCAGGAAAGCAGCAGGGCCGTCACCGACGTTGAATGAGTCGAAATCCAGTCCGCAGGCGCTGCACTTAGGCGCCAGCCGGACCGGTCCGACGAAGAGGGTCTTTGACGCACAACGGGGGCAGAGCCCTTTCAGGCTCGCCCCCGCCAGCGTGACTTGGGTCATCAACCGTGAACCGGCGCGCCCGAGCTGCCCCAGATGTAGATCGAGACGAACAGGAACAGCCATACGACGTCGACGAAATGCCAGTACCAAGCGGCCGCTTCGAACCCGAAGTGCTGCTTGGGAGTGAAATCACCTTTCACTGCGCGCAGGTAGCAGACGATCAGGAAGATCGTACCGACGATCACGTGGAAACCGTGGAAGCCGGTCGCCATGAAGAAGGTCGAGCTGTAGATCGTGCCGCCGTTGGAGGTTTTGAACGCGAACGGCGCGTGCATATATTCATACGCTTGGACCGCGGTGAAAACGAGGCCCAAGGCGATCGTCAGCAGCAAGCCCTTCTTCAGCCCGTCACGATTGCCGTGAATCAACGAATGGTGGGCCCAGGTCACTGTCGTTCCCGAACACAGCAGGATCAGCGTGTTGAGCAGCGGATAGCCGAACGGGTCGAGAACTTCGGTTCCGACCGGCGGCCATTGCGCGCCAATTGTTTCGACCGCGCTCGGGAACAGAGCGGCGGAGAAGAATGCCCAGAACCACGCGACGAAAAACATCACTTCGGATGCGATGAACAGTATCATGCCATAGCGAAGGTGAAGCTGCACGACCGGCGTATGGTCGCCGGCATGCGCTTCCTTGATGGTGTTCGACCACCAGCTGAACATCGTCACCAACACGCCCAGCAGGCCCGCAAAGAAAACGAATTTGCCATAGGGGTTGCTGTGCATCCACATCACCGCGCCGCCCGCCATTCCAAGCGCGGAAAACGCGCCGATGATGGGCCAGGGATCGGGGGCAAGGATGTGGTAATCGTGGTTCTTGGTGCCAGCCATGGGATGTTCCTCGGAATCTCGTGGAAATGCGCTTAGCCGCCGCTGGCGGGATTTTCCACCGGGTAAAATGTGTAACTTAGGGTGATTTCGTCGATATCCTTCGTCGTCTCGTCGGTCCGGATTTTCGGATCGACGTAGAAAACGACCGGCATCTTGACCGTTTCGCCGGGCTTGAGCGTCTGTTCGGTGAAGCAGAAGCATTCGATCTTGCTGAAATATTGCCCGGCCTGGGAGGGCGATACGTTGAAGATCGCACGGCCCGTCGTAGGGCGCGCGACCAAATTCGTCGCCTCGTAATAAATTGTCGTTCGGGCACCCGGCTGGATTCGCACGGTGTTTTGCGCGGGCGCGAACTTCCATGGCATCGACGGTTCAATATTGGCATCGAAACGCACGCCGATCTGGCCGTCGACCGCGCCCGGCGCCGAAAGCGCGACCTGCGTGGTCCCGCCAAAGCCCGTCACCTGGCAAAACACCCGGTAGAGCGGCACGCTGGCGAACGCCAGGCCGAGCATCGCAAGCCCGAATAGCGCCGCACGAACCGCGACCCTGTTGTTCTTCGTTGCGACCGGATCTGTCATCCCTTGAACGCCATTTTGGCGATCGTGATCGCGAAAACCAGGACGACGAAGGCGCCAAGCACCAGTGCGGTAACCTTGGCGCCGCTGCGTTGACGACGACGGACTTCGACTTCTTGTTCGGGGGTCATGCCAGCACCAGACGATCAGCGACGATCGCTCCAAAGAGGATGAAAAGGTAGAGGATCGAGAAGCCGAACAATTTCTTTTCCGGCCCCATTTTGGCAGGCTCGGTCGCCTCGTTGCGCCAGACCCGAAGCGCAAGCAGCAGGAAGACGGCGTTAAGCCCGACCGACACCGTCCCGTAGATCCAGCCGGCAAGGCCAAGCGCCCACGGCGCAAGCGCCGCGACCACCATCGGCAGGGTATAGAGCAGCACGTGGCGCCGCGTGGTCAAATTGCCCGACACCACCGGCAGCATCGGCACGCCTGCCTTGGCGTAATCGGTGCGGACAAACAGGCTGAGCGCCCAGAAATGCGGCGGGGTCCACAGGAAGATGATCGCGAATAGCAGCCACGGCAGAAGCGTCGTGTCACCGGTTGCCGCAGCCCAGCCAATCAGCGGCGGAAACGCCCCGGCAGCACCGCCGATGACGATGTTCTGCGCGGTCCTCCGTTTGAGCCAGACGGTGTAGATCAGGACGTAGAACAGGATCGAAACGAGCAGCCACAGCGCCGCTACATGATTGGTCGCAAGGTCCATCAGCACGACCGAGAAGAAGGACAGGCCGACCCCGAAGTGGAGAGCGGTTTGCCGTTTCATCCGGCCATCGGGAAGTGGACGTTTCGCGGTGCGCTTCATCTTTGCGTCGAGGTCGGATTCATACCATTGGTTGAGCGCACCCGCCGCGCCCGCGCCAAGCGCGATGCACAAGACGGCGGTGAAGGCGATCACCGGATGAATCGGCACACGCGCGGCAAGCAATCCGCAAAGTCCGGTAAAGACGACCAGGCTCATTACGCGCGGCTTGGTTAGCGCGACAAGGTCGCGCCATTCGGCCGGAAGCGGCGGGGATTCGGTGACCGGAAGGGTGTTCACGTGGGCGCCTATAAGGCGTTGGCGTGCCTTGGGAAAGGGCGCGCAAGCGACAGTTCAGCAAGCGCCTGCTACCAAGCGGGCATGAGCCATCGAATCATCCTTGCCGCTGTCGCCGCGATCGCAGCAGCCGGGCCTTTGCCGGCCCAGTCCAAATTGCCCGCCGCGCCAGCCGCCGTGGCCCCCAAAAGCGATCTCGTCCGAGTTGCACTGGATACGGGCAAGGGGCGGATCGTGCTGGAGTTGGACCAAGGCAAAGCTCCTGTCACCGTCGCAAACTTTCTCGCTTACCTCGACAAGGGTTGGCTCGACGGCCAGCCATTCTACCGCGCCATGCCCTATGGCGACGGCGGGCTGATCCAGGGCGGCGTACGCGACGGGGGCAAGCAATTGCCGCCAATCCGCACCGAGCCGACTGGCGAAACCGGTCTCAAGAATGTCGCTGGCACGATTGCAATGGCGAACGGCGGGCCCAACACGACCCGAAGCGACTTCTTCATCATGACGACCGACATTCCCGCCTTCGACGGCCCCAGCGGATTCGCCGCCTTCGGACGCGTGGTGGAAGGAATGGACGTGGTGAAGGCGATCCTCGCCGCGCCTACCTCGCCGACGCTGGGCGAAGGCGTGATGAAGGGTCAGATGCTCGATCCGGTGGTGGATATCGTGAAGGCAACGCGGGTCACGGAGTAAGGATCAACGCTGCTTGGGTCCGTTCCACTTGGCATGCTCCCGCCCGTTAACCGCCGAAGGAATGACTAAACAGGAAGCGTTTGCGGCCCGTGCAAGCCGCTGATGATCTTAGTAGGTCGTTTGCCGTCCCGGATATTCGGTCAGGCGACCTGGATCGGCTCCGCAGGCGTGCGATCCGAAGGTACGTAAATGCTGCCGGCACCGTGGGCGACATGATTTTCGAGCAAGGCCAGGATGTGCGAATCCTCGTCCGCATCGAATTTTCGCGCGAACAAATTTGAACTTGTCATCAACCGCGCCGCATCGGCGGTCACGAACGAGTGCTTGATTTTGGCGCTCACGAAAAAGGCCGCCTTGCTTTCGCAAGACGGCCCCATTCTCGTATGCGCCTCGATCAGTCGACCTTGGGCAACGTCTCGAACTGGTGGAACGGCGGCGGGCTGGACAGAGTCCATTCCAGCGTCGTTGCGCCTTCGCCCCAGGGATTGTCCGGAGCCTTCTTACCGGCGGCCAGCGACCAGAACAGGTTGACGAAGAAGATCACCATGCCCGACGCCATGACCATGTAGCCGACCGTGGAAATGTAGTTCCAGTAAGAGAAGGCCGGCGAATAATCCGGGATACGACGCGGCATGCCGTCGAGACCCAGGAAGTGCTGCGGGAAGAAGATCAGGTTAACGCCGACGAACATCACGAAGAAGTGCAGCTTGCCGAGCAGCTCGTTGTACATCTTCCCGCTCATCTTGGGGAACCAGTAGTAGAAGCCCGCGAACAAGCCGAAGACCGCACCGAGTGACAGCACGTAGTGGAAGTGCGCAACGACGTAATAGGTGTCGTGCATGTAGTTATCGACGCCCCCGTTCGCGAGCACGACGCCGGTGACGCCGCCCACGGTGAACAGGAAGATGAAGCCGATCGCCCACAGCATCGGTGTTTCGAAGCTGATCGATCCGCCCCACATGGTCGCAATCCACGAGAAGATCTTCACGCCCGTGGGGACCGCGATGATCATCGTCGCGGCGGTGAAGTACATCTTCGTGTTCACGTCCATGCCGATGGTGAACATGTGGTGCGCCCACACGACGAAGCCGACCACACCGATCGCGACCATGGCATAGGCCATGCCGAGATAACCGAAGACCGGCTTGCGGCTGAAGGTGGCGATGATCTGGCTGACGATGCCGAAGCCCGGCAGGATCATGATGTAAACTTCGGGGTGGCCGAAGAACCAGAATAGGTGCTGGTAGAGCACCGGATCGCCGCCATTGGCCGCATCGAAGAAGGCGGTCTGGAAGTTGCGATCGGTCAGCAGCATGGTGATCGCGCCTGCAAGCACCGGCAGTGCCAGCAGCAGCAGGAAGGCGGTGACGAGTACCGACCACACGAACAGCGGCATTTTGTGCAGGGTCATCCCCGGCGCACGCATGTTGAAGATCGTGGTGATGAAGTTGATCGCACCAAGAATCGAGCTTGCACCGGCAAGGTGAAGCGAGAAGATCGCCATGTCGACCGCCGGTCCAGCGGATCCGCTGGTCGAAAGCGGTGCATATACCGTCCAGCCGGTGCCAGCGCCAAGCCCGCTACCGCCCGAGACAAACGCCGATCCAAGCAGCAGTATGAAGGCGGGGACAAGCAGCCAGAACGAAATATTGTTCATGCGCGGGAACGCCATGTCTGGTGCGCCGATCATGATCGGAACGAACCAGTTGCCGAAGCCGCCGATCATCGCCGGCATGACCATGAAAAAGACCATGATCAGGCCGTGGGCGGTGATCAGGACGTTCCAGTGGTGGAGCGCCTCATCGAAATTGGCGGTTCCCCCGCCAAGCGGCCAGGCCTGGTTGAGGATCTGGATGCCTGGCTCCATCAATTCGGCCCGCATGATGCCGGAGATCGCGCCACCGATGATGCCCGCGATAATCGCGAAGATCAGGTAGAGCGTGCCGATATCTTTGTGGTTGGTTGACATGAACCAGCGCGCGAAAAACGCGGGCTTGTGATCGGCATCATGATGACCGTCGTGCGCTTCATGCGCCTTCAGCGGAAGCGCGTCGGCAGGAATGGTGCTCATATCTCTCTCGTTTCCGCTTAATTCGTTGCAGCCGCGGGGGTAGCCGCAGCATTGTTGTCATTGGCGGGGGCCGCCGCCGTCACCGGCGAGGCCGACGTGCTGTCGGCCGGGGCAGCGCCAGCGGCCGGAGCTGCTCCGCGCGGCTGGCCACCCTTCGAGGCGAGCCAGGCGTTGAACTGCGCTTCGGGCATGACTTCGACCGCGATCGGCATGAAGCCGTGACGGGCGCCGCAAAGCTCGCTGCACTGACCAAAGTAGACGCCCGGGCGATCGACCTTGACCCAGGTCTCATTGAGACGGCCGGGGTTGGCGTCCATCTTGGTCCAGAATGCGGGGACCGCGAAGCTGTGAATGACATCTTCCGACGTCACGATGAACTTGACAACCTTACCGGCGGGAATGACCAAGCGTTCGTCCGCAGCAAGCAACGGCGGGCCGTCGGCGTCGGTGCGAGCACGCGCATCGGGTGCGCGATTCGGGTCATTTTCTTCCTTGAGCATATTCGAGACGACCTCGAACCCACCATTGTCGGGATATTGGTAGGACCAATACCATTGATGACCGATGACCTTGATCGTCAGGTCGGCGGGCGGCGGTGAATATTGCTTCGAGATCAGCGTGATCGACGGCACCGCAATGCCGACGAGGATCAGCACCGGAACGATCGTCCAGACCACTTCGAGCAAGGTGTTGTGGCTGTTGCGCGACGGCGTCGGGTTGGCCGAACGGCGGAACCGGAACATCGTGTAGGCCAGCAAGATCAGCACGAACAGGCTGATCAGGCCGCACATCCACAGCAGGATGCCGTCGTGGAAATTGGCGGCGCGCTGACCAAGTTCGGTGACCTGGTCCTGAAGACCCATGCGGCCGTCGGGAACGCCGATGCCGGGCGTCGGCGCCAATGTCGGCGTCGCCGCAGCGGCCGGGGCCGCGACCGTGTTCGCGACTGGGGTCGCTGCGTCGGCGGTTTGTGCCACCGGTGCTGCAACTTGTGGAGCAGCCGCCGCTGCTGGAGTCATCGCCGCGGCTGCAAGGGCCATCGCCCAACCAAGATATTTCATTCTCACCCCGGGAAATCTGGGTTGCTAAAGCGTCCGCCTCCTTAATGGATGGAGTACGGAAATCGGCGGCCTTATAGGCGGGGTGCCCTCGCCTCTCAAGGGCGGTTGAAGCATTTGTTGTGCGTCCCTAATTGTCGGGTTGCGACGCATGAAGGAACAAGCATGACCGACGATGATATTCTTGCCGAATTCCGTAGCGCCCAAGCGCTTTTGGAAGGGCATTTTATCCTGTCGTCAGGGCTTCGCAGTCCGCGTTACCTTCAGTGCGCGCGGGTACTGATGGACGCAAAGCGGGCGCAAAGATTGGCCGAAGCGTTGGCCGCGAGCATTCCCGTCGAGGTCCGCGACTCCATCGACCTGGTCGTTTCGCCCGCCATGGGCGGCGTCATCATCGGTCATGAAATGGGCCGCGCACTTGGACGCCCGGCCATGTTCCTGGAACGGCCCGACGGCGTTTTTCATTTTCGCCGGGGATTCGCGCTGAAAGGCGGCGATCGTGTCCTGATGGTCGAAGACGTCGTGACGACTGGACTGTCGAGCCGCGAGGCAATCGATGCGGTCGCGGCGGCGGGCGGGCAGGTCATCGCCGAAGCGTCGCTCGTCGACCGCTCGTCGGGCAAGGCAGACTTGGGCGTGCCGTTCTTCCCGCTTATCCGGATCGACGTCCCGGCATATGATCCCAACGATCTGCCGCCAGAATTGGCCGCTATACCGGCGATCAAGCCCGGAAGCCGTGCGGTTTGAGCCTTCCCCTGCGTCTCGGCGTCAACATCGACCATGTTGCGACGGTGCGAAATGCGCGCGGCTCCGGCTATCCCGATCCGGTGCGGGCCGCCTTGCTTGCCGTAGCGGCGGGGGCCGACGGGATCACCGCCCATCTGCGCGAGGATCGCCGTCATATCACCGACGGCGACATTGCGCGGCTGGCCGACGAACTGACGGTACCGCTCAACCTGGAAATGGCGATGACCCAGGAAATGCTGGGGATTGCGCTTCGTCACCGGCCCCATGCCGCCTGTATCGTTCCGGAGAAACGAGAGGAACGGACGACCGAGGGTGGGTTGGATGCCGCCGGCAACATCGATCGGCTGAAACCGTTTTGCGAAGAACTGGCCGCCGCCGGGATCCGGGTCAGCCTGTTCATAGAGCCCGAAGCGCGCCAGATCGATGCAGCACTCACGCTCGGTGCGCCGGTGATCGAACTGCACACTGGACGATTTTGCGAGCTTGAGGGCGACGTGCAGGCCGAAGAGTTGCGCCGAATTGCCGATGCGGCGGCGCTGGCTGCGAAGAACGGGATCGAGCCACATGCTGGCCACGGTCTGACCTTCGACAACGTCATGCCGATCGCCGCCATCCCGCAACTTCGCGAGCTCAACATCGGTCATTTCCTGATCGGCGAGGCTATCTTTATCGGGCTTTCCGACAGCGTCCGGCAGATGCGTGCACTGATGGATTCGGCGCGATGATCGTCGGGCTCGGCAGCGACCTGTGCAATATCGAACGCATCAAAGCGTCGCTGGCGCGCTTCGGCGAGAAATTCGAGCGCCGTGTCTTTACCGAGCTCGAACAGGCCAAGGCGGCCAGCCGCCCGTTCACCAAGGCGGGCACGCTGGCCAAGCGCTTCGCCGCCAAGGAAGCCTTTTCAAAGGCGGTCGGGACAGGCTTCAAGCGCGGGGTCTTCATGAAGGACATCGGCGTGGTCAACGCGCCTTCCGGTGCGCCGACGCTTCGCCTGACCGGCGGTGCATTGGCGCGGCTTGACGCCTTGACGCCAGCGGGCCACGCCATGCACGTCCATTTGACCATGACCGACGATCACCCCTGGGCACAGGCTTTCGTCATTCTCGAGGCCCGCAAGTTGGAGACGATAGTAACGTGAGCGAGATCAACCCGACGGTCGGAACCACGCCCGAACCAGTGACCGCCGATCCCGATACCGCGCCGGTCGAAGAGACGCGCGGTCAGGTCGTCTGGCGCGAGATCAAGGGTTTGCTCTGGGTCCTGATTGCAGTGCTCGCGTTCCACAGCTTCATCGCCAAGCCATTTTACATTCCGTCGGAATCAATGATGCCGGTGATGCTGAAGGGTGACCGGCTGGTCGTGACCAAATACCCATACGGCTGGTCTTACGTCTCGCCGACCATCCCCAATCCGGCGGCAATCCTGCGCACCACGATCCTGCGCGGAGAGCCCGAACCGTGGGGCATTACCCTGCCATTCCGGAAGGGTCGGGTGTGGTCGAAGCTGCCAGAGCGCGGCGACATCGTGATCGTCACGCCGCCGGGATCAAACGAGGATTATATCAAGCGCGTCATCGGCCTGCCGGGCGACACCGTCGAATTGCGTGGCGGGCGCCTTATCTTGAACGGCAAGCCCGTGAAGTCAGAGCCGCGCCCGGCCGCGATCATTCCAGTCGATGCCAACGCGCCGTGCGAACCGCAGCAATTTGCCGGCAGCTATGAGGTCGGTCCCGACGGCAAGGCATCCTGCCGCTTGCCAATCGTCCGCGAAACTCTTCCGAACGGCGTCAGCTACGACACGATCGACATGGGTTACAGCGAAGGCGACGATTTCGGGCCGCTGATCATCGCGCCAGACCACGTCTTCCTGATGGGCGACAATCGTGACCGCAGCGCGGACAGCCGCTTCAGCCTCGAAAAAGCAGGGCTTGGTGGACCGGTACCGTTCGAGAATATCGGCGGCCGCGCCGAATTCATCACCTTCTCGCTCGACGGAACCACCGGATTGAACCCGACCACATGGTTGTCCTCGTTCCGATCCGGCCGGGCTGGCAATTCACTGCGCAGCAAGCCCGCAAAGGTCCGCCCATAATGGCGGCGCGGGCGCGCGGAGCCGATGCGGTGCGGGTCGAACAGCCCGGCCCCGCGGAATTCCGCGACCCAGCGATGGTTTCCGAAGTTCAAAAGGCCGCGATCTGGCTCGGCATGGCGCTCGCAATCGTCGGTGTGATCGTTCTTGCCCAGCCGATCATGCTGATTGTTGGCGGACTGGTCTTTGCGGTCATTCTCGATGGCGGCGTTCGGCTGCTCGGGCGGGTGCTTCCGATCGGGCGAGGTTGGCGGCTGGCGATCGTCACGGTGAGCGGCGTCGTTTTCGTCGGGTGGGTATTCTATTATGCCGGCACGACCCTCGCCGCACAGGCCGAGAGCCTGCGCGCCGTCGTGTCACTGCAATTCGATCGGGTCATGAACATGGCCGCCGATTTCGGTCTCATTAAAAGCGGACAGTCGATGGACCTGGCCAGCCAGTTGATGGGCGGCGTCGGTCGGCTGACCAGCGCGCTTGGCACGGCGGCAGGGGCGATCACGTCCGCCTTCATGATTCTCATCATCGGAATCTTCGTAGCGATCGAGCCCAAATTATACGATCGCGGTTTGGCCTGGATGCTGCCGCTGCGCCACCGCAGCCGCTTTTACGACATCACCAACGAGGTCGGCTTCACGCTTCGTCGGCTGATGGCGGGCCGAATCCTAGGCATGGTTGTCGAAGGGCTCGGGACCTGGCTGCTGCTGTCGCTGGCCGGGGTGCCGATGGCGGCTCTCCTCGGTCTGCTAACCGGACTACTGGCGTTCATCCCGAACATCGGGGCTTTGATTTCCGGCCTGCTGATGGTCGCCGTGGGTTTCTCGGCAGGGACCGAGACCGGCTTTTGGGCGATCGCAATCTATTTCATCGTCCAGAACGTCGACGGTTATCTGATCATGCCTTACGTGGCGCGCAAGACCGTCGACCTCGCGCCGGCACTGGTGCTCGCGGCGCAGCTGATCTTTGGCGCTCTATTCGGAATTCTGGGACTGTTTCTTGCCGATCCCATCATCGCCACCATTAAGGTAACGCTTCAGGAATTGGCCCGCACGCGAACGCGCGAAACGGTTACGGCTGAGGCTGGCCTTCCGGCTGCTGCTCCGCCTGACCAGGAGCCACCTGCGGCGCCATCAAAGCGGCGTCGCGCACGACCTTCTTGACCTCGATATCAAATTCCAGGTCGCTATTCGGCGGAATGGTGCCATCCGGCGTCCCTGTTGCGCCATAACCTAACGCTGCGGGGATCGTGATCTTGTAGCGTCCGCCTTCGCGCATTTGCTGCAAGGCTTCGCCGAACCCCGGAATGACCTGCCCGGGGATCATGCCAGCGGGACCGCGACCCGCGGTCGAATCGAATACCGTGCCGTCCGGGAGGCGACCTTCATATTCGATGATCGCGCCATCGACGGCCTTGATCGGATCGCCCTTGCCCTCGACAAGCGTGACGATCCGGACGCCGTTGGACGTCGTCGCGCCGCGCATCGCGCCGGCACCGGTCCACGCTAGCAGCAACGCTGCCGCGACGATCAGGAAGAAGCCCAGCCAGAATTTGGCGAGCGTGCCGCGCTTGAGCGGATGAAGCGGAACCTGGGTGGCCGACATTTCAGGAGCCCTTGAGGCGAGAAGAAGACGAACGGCGAGAAGGAACGCTCAGCGCGCGCCTTCGCGTTCAACCCGCTTGCGCTCGAGCTTACGTGCGCGGCGGATGGCGGCGGCGCGTTCGCGTGCACGCTTTTCCGACGGCTTCTCGTAGTGACGACGAAGCTTCATCTCGCGATAGACGCCCTCACGCTGCAGCTTCTTCTTGAGCGCCCGCAGCGCCTGGTCGACATTATTGTCGCGAACGATGATCTGCATAAAAGCTCACCAACTCCATTCTTCTGTTCCGTCCGGCAAGCCGGACAATCGCAGGACCGGGCCGTCAGTGGCCACAAATATGAGGCCGCTAACGGCGCTCCATTCGGTCGAGCATGTCGATTCGTTCGTCGCGGACTGATCCGCGGCGTCGCGCGGCCCCTACCAGCGAGTGCAACACCTTTCAAGATGCACAATTTTTTCGGCAATCCCGAATCCTCGCGACGAATGGAGCCATCAACGGGACGAGCGCGGGAACGGAGTGAAGATCGTTATCGGCAGTTAACCTTTCCTCTGATAATGTCTCTTTTCACTAGGGGAGGGTAACGGATGTCGTTGAATCGTCGGGAAATCTTGCGGCTTGGCGCCGCTGGCGCCGGAGGATTACTGTTCTCCTCGGCGGCCAGCTCGGTCGGCCTTCCGCTGACTCCGAACGGTCAGCCGCTCAATCCGCTCCCGGGTTTTCCGCCAGCGCCGGTGGCGCCAAGCGCTCCTGTCGGCGTCAATCCTGCGCTGTTCCAGCGCGCCAAGGCCGCACTCGACCTGCATCGTGATCGAGTCCGCTATCGCGACACAATTGGGATCGTCGATTTTTCGCTCGCCTCGGCCGAGCCGCGTTTCCATGTCGTCGACCTGCTAGGTGGCCGTGTCGATTCGTACCGCGTTGCGCACGGCAAGGGGTCCGACCTTGGCCACACTGGCTTCCTCGAGCAATTTTCGAATCGTCCGGGATCCGAAGCGACGTCGAATGGCGCCTATTCGACCGGCGATACGTACCACGGCAAATATGGTCTTTCGATGAAGGTCGATGGCCTCGACTGGAGCAACAATAACGCTAACTCGCGCGCAATCGTGATGCACAATGCCTGGTATGCCGAGGACGATGTCGTCGCCCAGCACGGCAAGCTTGGCCGGTCGCAGGGATGTTTCGCGTTCAGCAAAACGAACCATTGGAAGGTGATGCAGCGGCTCTACGGCGGCCGCATGATCTACGCCGACAAGCTGGCCTGATCGGTCCATCTTCCACGGACACAAAAAAGCCGGCCCCGAAAGGCCGGCTTTTTCATTGACGGGCGATCAACGCGCCGCAGTCTGGAGTGCCGGCGCCTTTTTCGACCGGTCGAGAAGCGCGGCAATGACCTTGTCGTCGCGGCCATAAAGATCGGCGTAATTGACGATCGTTCCGTCATTCAGCGCCGCTGCACTAAAGTAGACGATATAGACCGGAAGCGGCTTGACGAATCGTGCCGTCACCGACTTGCCGCTCTTGAGCGTCGCATCGACCTTGTCCGCCGTCCATTCGCCATTGTCGTCGACGAGCAGTAGCTTCGACAGTTCCAGGATATTCTGCGTTCGAACACAGCCGTGGCTCAGCGCGCGGACCTCGCTGTTGAAGCGGCTGCGCGCATTGGTGTCGTGCAGGAAGATAGCTTCGTCATTCGGCATGACGAACTTGACCTGACCCAGAGCGTTCGACGGTCCGGGCGGTTGCCGCCAGCGCTGGACCTTTCCGTCGGCGCCCTTGACCGCGACATAGCCCGATTTGCCGGCAACTTCGCGGCTGATAGAGCTTGGCACTTCCCACCAAGGATTGAGGACGACGCCGTAAGCGGTCGCGCTGATCTGCGGTGTCTTGGTCCTGACCGCGCCGGCAATCGCCTTGCGCTTCCAGCGGGTCTGGCCGTCTTCGACCAGGGTTGCGTGGAAGCTGGGCACATTCACGATGATATATTTCTGACCTAGGTCACGCGGCAGCCAACGCCAGCGATCCATGTTGAGCCGGATCCGGTTCACCAGCTTCACATTCGCAGGGTCGGCCTGAGCCAACGCAGCGCGAAGCGACAGATATTGCGGATGAGTCGGCAGCAGCCCGGTCAGCGCACCGTGCAGATCATTCGTCGCAAGTGCACGGCGCAGCAGGTCCATCTGGGCGGCTTCGTCGAACTTGTCGTCGGAGATGAACCACTCGTTGCGATCCTTGCCGCGAACATGGCCCATCGCAAGGTCGCTCGACAGGCGGAGGAAACGCTCGGTCGCAGCGGCAGAAATCGAACCCGGATTGCCGCCACGCATCACCGTTTGCAAACCGGCCAAATCGTAGTCGCGCGGGTCGAGACCTTCGGCGCCAACGTTGGTGATCGCATCGAGCAGCACCTGGACCGCGCCCGGCGACCAGGAGGGCGGTGGCAGCGGAGCTGGTTCGGGCTGGGCCTCGGACGCATCCTGCGGCAACTGGGTCTGGGGGAGGGGTGCCATCGGATCGGGCGACGGTGCCACCTGTGCACTGGCGGGCAGTGCAGAAGCAACGCTCGCAAAAGCCAAAATCTTCCAGTCGATGGTCACGAAATGCCCTCCGTTTCGGTTTGGTCAGCCGCTTGATAGCCTGGCAGGATGGTACACAGGATGAATGGGACCGACCAGACCGGACAGCTGCAAAATTCGTCAAAAAATCAATTGCCAACCGACCTTTAACGGTTTCAGGGTAATGGTTACGCCGGCAGCACGTTAGGGGCACCGTCGATGGACGATATCAAGGAACAAGGCTGGCTGGGTCGAATGACCCATCGTCTGCATTCGCTGATCGATCCGCGACGCGAGGGCCGCCGCGCTACCGTTCCGTCGCAGCAGGCAATCCTATCGCTGCGAAGCCGCGATCATCCGATTGCCATCCTCGATCTTTCGCAGTCCGGCGCAATGATCGCTTTCAGCGGCCATGCCTACGAAGGAGATCCCGTGACGATACAGTTACTTGACCACGGACTCGTGGCAGGGCAGGTGCGCTGGATTCGCGATGGCCGGGCAGGGATTTCGTTCAGCCAACCGCTGGACGGCGAGTCAAAGGGAGCTTGAGCGTTCGATGATCAAGGCGCATCTGGTCAATGCAGATGAAGATAGCGACCGTCGCCGCGCGCCGCGCGTAGATGTCGAAATCGACGCCCGGGTTCGTGAGCTTGGCACGGAGGGTGCCGAAGCGCGCATCCTGAATCTGTCCGACACGGGTTTCATGGCCGAATCGGACGCTACATTCGACGTCGGCGCGCGGATCTGGCTGCTGCTGCCGGGCCGCGAACGCGCCGCAGCGGTCATCCGCTGGACGGCCGGAAACCGGCTTGGCGCCGAATTTGCCGAACCTGCGGAAATGGTCGCAATCGCTAGCTAAAATTTAGCAAGCTTACGCTCCAAATCGTCTCATTTTGGGTGGATCGGCGCACATTCGTTGCGACCGCAATGAAACTAATGCGACGTTGAGCCGTTCAAATTCGCCGAAAGGGACTGAACATGGCACGTTTCCAAACGCTCAGCGATTTGCGCATGAGGCATGACCCAGCAGGGCGCGGCTATCACGCGGTCTACCGCGAACAGCAAGTAAACAATTGCCCGGGTTGCGGGCGGACGCACTGGATCATCGGACGCTTCTCTGCAGAGTGCGCATTTTGCGCAACCGCACTGCCGCTCGCCGAAGCCAGCATGCATTCGCATGCCGCGCCTGCGGTCATCCATCACCGCAACCGCGATCGGTCGACCGGCGCAGCCTGGGCCGCCTGATCGTCAGTCTATCGGTCTGATTGGGACCGGAGCATTACAAAGATCCACCCCACCGGCGGGACGTATGTAAAATGCGTCTCGCCGGTTTTTTTTAACCTTCAGCCAACGTGCGAATGAGCCACTGTTCTCCCGCAGATATTCGAACGCAGGTCGATCCTTCGCATCCATCGACGAGGCAAGCTGGACCTTAGCGATCGGCACGTCCTGAGCGCGGTCCTTGTAGAAGCCCAGCGCTTCGGTGCCGCGCGGCAGGCTCGACAACGCTTCGATCCCGCTAATCACCCGCCCGACGACCGCGATGTTGCGGTCGAGGTGGCGCGGCGAATGGCCGATGGCGGCATAAAGTTCGCCGCCCATTCCGGTATCGGGCGACAGATCTCGACCAACGCCGACGCTGCCGTAGCAATGGGTAAGGTTGGCGGTGCCGGTCTTCAGATCGTAGGCAACGGGCCAGCCATGGACGTAGCCGACGGCCGGCGCATAGGAGTCCGGCGAACCAAGCGGGACGATCTTCAGCCCTTTCAATGGGCGATAAAATTCGGCCGGCGGGACTTTCACGACGCCCACCGGAAGTGCCTTCTCGCTTTCGTTATTGCCCCATTGCGCGACGTAATTGTCCTGGACGCGGTAGATTTTCGCGCCGTCCCAATAGTTGGTGCGTGCCAGCGCCTGAATGTTGGCGGCGTGCACGGGCGCGAATTCCGGCGCGAGCTGGACGACTACCCGGGCGCCCGAGACCAGATCGATGACCAGCAGGCGATCTGCTGGGATGGCCGCCCATTCGGCCTTGGCAGAGGAAGCGAGCACCTCGCCGGGCGTCTCCAGCTTGGGCGCCTCTTTGACTGGTTGGGCTGCGCCCACCAACGCGAAAGCGGCGAAAGGTAACAAGCGGTGCATCGACATCTCCTTCGCCACTTGTGTAAGCGGGCAAAATGTATCTCGCTACCCTCATGCTGCTCGGCTCCGGCGAGCTCGGCCGCGAATTCGCAATTGCCGCAAAACGGCTCGGCTGCCGGGTCATTGCCTGCGACCGCTACGACGATGCGCCGGCCATGCAGGTCGCCGACGCGCGCGAAGTCTTTTCGATGCTCGACGGCGCGGCGTTGAGAGCGGCGATCGAGAAGCATCGGCCCGACCATATCGTGCCGGAAATCGAGGCGATCGACACAACAACGCTTGCCGCGATGGAAGCAGAGGGATGGCATATCGTGCCGTCGGCAAAAGCCGTCCAGCTCACCATGAACCGCGACGGCATCCGCGAATTTGCCGCCAGCGACCTCGGCCTCACGACATCGCGCTATCTTTTCGCCGAGACTCGCGACGACGCTATTGCGGCTACGCAAGCCGTCGGCCTGCCGGCGGTCGTCAAGCCGGTGATGTCGTCGAGCGGCAAGGGCCAAAGTGTCGCGCGTACCGCCGACGAACTGGGTGCTGCATTCGATTATGCGGTTGCCAACATGCGCGGCGACCGGCCACGCGTCATCGTCGAGGAATTCATCGACTTCGACTATGAAATCACCCTGCTGACGGTTGCCACCAAGGATGGAATCCTGTTCTGCCCGCCGATCGGTCATCGGCAGGAATCGGGGGATTATCGGGAAAGCTGGCAGCCTGCGCCGATGCGCGATGCCGTGCTCGCATCGGCGCAGCAGCAGGCGGCCAAGGTCGTCGAAGCACTTGGCGGATACGGACTTTTTGGCGTCGAATTCTTCGTTGCCGGAGAGCGCGCCATCTTTTCCGAATTGAGCCCGCGTCCGCATGACACCGGGATGGTCACATTGATCGGCCAGTCCCCCAACGAATTCGAACTTCATGTCCGCGCCATCCTTGGCCTTGCAATCCCGACAATCGAGCTGGCCGGACCGACGGCGTCGGCGGTCATCTTGGGCGATCGGGAAAGCGACGCCTTCGCGTTCCAGGGCGTCGACGCGGCGCTTGGGCTTGGGCGTGATGGTGCGCCGGTCGATGTTCGCCTGTTTGCCAAGCCCGTCATGCATCGCGGTCGCCGCATGGGCGTCGCGTTGGCACGCGGCTCGACGATCGAGGACGCGATCTCGGTTGCGACGTCGGCCGCCGCCAAGGTCAGCATTGTCGAGCAGGCTTGAAGCTGACCGGCGTTTCGTGCGTTGGAAGATTTGAGGAGAAGAAGATGATGAAAAAGCTGGCCCTATCGCTTGTTGCGGCAAGCCTGCTCGCGAGCTGCGGAAAGTCGGACGAGCCCGCACCGCAACCCGCCAAGGAAATCATGGTCCGTTCGGACGCCCAGAAAGAACTCTTCACCCTCAACCAGCTCAATCGCGCGATCGCTTTGAAGCGCGCCATTCGCGACTTTGGACCGGGCTGCGTGCGGATCACCAAATCTGGTTACGTTGGCCGCTACAAGGACATGGATTACTGGACGGCGACCTGTCAGGACGAGCGGAATCGCGACCGCGAATGGGCCTTGTTCATCGGTGCCAATGACACCGTTCAGGTCCGTTTATGCCAAGATGTGGCGAAGGTCGGCCTTCCGGCGTGCACAATTACCAAGGACGAGATGAACCACGAAGCGCCGGCGACCAAGGCCGCCGGCTAAGTCATCAGTCACACTTGCGCGTGGTTTTGATCGCGCCGTCCGGGCGCTTTTCCTTGATCGTCACGCACTTGCCACTGCGATATTCCTCGCGAACGGTGCCGTCGGCGGCAACAGTGCGGCTGTCCGGCTTCTCGACGCGTTCGTTGCCGCGGATCTCATAATTGAAGCCTTGCGGCGTTGCGGCTTGGCTGTTGGCGGTTTGCTGCGCGAAAGCAGCGCCCGCCAGCCCAACGGCCAGCAGCGTCCCCATACCAATCATCACCAACTTGCGAGTCATCCGACTGCTCCTTCATCTGCTTTCATAGCCGAAATGAGGTGAACCAGAGGTGAAAAATTAATCCGGCCAGTTCAGGCGCGGAATTTTCGACAGAAGGGCGGCGATGACATCGGCGCCCGTCTCTGCGAGTAGGCGAAGGGGCGCAGGTCGATCACAGTTTAAGAGGGCAATGTCTCGACCCAATGCGCCCGCTGTAGTGCAAGCTATGCTACCTGCTCCAGTTCTTCTCCCAATTCCCGGCAAGGAAACAAGTTACGAATGTGGCGGTTGAAGAATTGCCCCTTGGATTTGGCGTCCGCGAAGCGTTCGGCGATATCAGCGGGGACGTTGGCATAACGGTAGCGACGACCGCTTGGGAACAAGAGGTCCAGTTCGCGTCGGGCCTGGATATACCAGGCGCCAGTGATAGCCTGATTGATCATGCTTGCTTAACGCACATCAACCCGATTCGATTCATCGGCTCAGAAATTATTTTCGATCCGCTGATGTCATTCCAAAAACAGCCAGATAGCCAAGATCAGCAAGGCGCTGCCAAAAGAAATGCCATAAGCCGAAATCCGCAACCCCGGGCTGCTCGGTGGCTTAACGCTGTGCGCGGAAAGTCGGGTGATGGCACGGCATGCGCGCCGCTCAGCGCTCAGCACCATGACAATGGCAAGAAGCATGAAGCCAGTCGCGATCAGGCGCGGAATCCAGGGTGGCTCGATCTTTCCAAACAAGGCGCGGAAGCCAAGTCCGACGCCGATCGCGCCGAAGGATGCCGACATCCAGCTCGCCATCGTCCGCTCGACCGCCATCAAGGTGCGGTCTTCTGCCATTTCGGTGCGGTCTTCGGCTAGGGTATCGCGCTCGTCGTTGCTGATGCTGGCTGCTCCTTTCCATGCCAACGGCACGAAGCGCAGGCAGGTTCCCCACGCAAAAGATTGGCGCTACGCACGTTCCCCTCGAGGAGTCCGACGATGGCCAAGTTGAAGCGGAAGAAATATGAGAAACTGATCGAACCGATGCAGGCCGAACTGGTCTGCATGGCGCGTTGGGTCGCGGCCACCGGGCAAAGGCTGTGCATCTTGTTCGAAGGACGAGACACAGGGGGCAAGGGCGGCGCGATCGACGCGATCCGCGACAAGCTCAATCCGCGGCAATGCAAGGTAGTAGCGCTGGCAAAGCCAACCGAAGCGGAAACCGGCCAATGGTATTTCCAGCGCTATGTCTCCTATCTGCCGGGCAAGGGACAGATCACCCTGTTCGATCGCAGCTGGTACAACCGAGCAGGGGTCGAAAAGGTGATGGGCTTCGCGACGCCGGAGCAGGTCGGACGATTCCTCGAAGCGGCGCCGGACTTTGAAAAGCAATTGGTCGACGACGGCATATTGCTGTTCAAATATTGGCTGGGTTGCGACCAGGAGAAACAGGAAGAACGCTTCGCCGAACGCCTGGAAGACCCGCTCAAACGCTGGAAACTGTCGTCGATCGACCAGGCGGCGCGTGAAAAGTTCGCCGAATATACCGAGGCGCGAGAGACGATGCTCGCGGCCACCCATACCAAGTGGGCGCCGTGGACATTGGTTGATTTCAACGATCAAAAGCGCGGCCGGCTCACCCTGATCCGCGACCTGCTCGATCGGCTTCCCGACACGGCCGTGCCATACGAGCCGGTCGATTGGCCCGCGCTTGAGCATGAGCCGATCGATGACGATTATGGTTTCCTCAAGCCAATCGACGATTTTCCGATCAAGTAGGACTGAGCGGCGTCGTGCGTCGGGTGCGCGCCATAGTGTTGTTGTTAGTGCTGATCGGATTGGTGGCAGCGCTGAACTGGTGGAATCGGCCAGTTCCCGGAGTGGCGGAGGGGGTCGACGAATTGTTTGCTATCTGCGGGATCGCATCGTCATTCGCCTGTGTCAGCGACGGAGACAGCTTCCGACTGGGACAGCGCAGGATCCGCGTTCGCGGCATTGACGCGCCGGAGAGCGGCGAAAAGGCGCGCTGCGACGCGGAACGGCAAAAATCTGACCAGGCGCGCGATGCGCTGCTGGCGTGGCTCAACCGCGGCGCATTCACGATGACGGTGAAGCCGGGCGATGCGCGCGACCAATATGGCCGCGACCTTCGGATCTTGACGCGGGGCACCGATGCGCTTGAAACTCACATGGTCGGGCGTGGAATGGCGCACGTGTACCGCGGCAAGGTATTGAGTTGGTGCGCCTGAGCATCCGATTGCATGTTCGTGCGTTGAAGACATGAACGCGACGCAAGAGGAGCAGACAATGAGCGATCTTTCGAACATTAAAGAACATATGGAAGTCATCGGCGCCGACGGAGTGCATGTCGGTACCGTTGATCGTGTCCAGGACGGCCGGATCAAGCTGACCAAGGACAGCGGCACGCCGGGCCATCAGGACCATCACCACTACATCTCGGGCGGACTGGTCGCCGGGGTCGAGGGTGAGAAGGTACGACTGAGCGCGAACGGCGATGTCGCCGTCACCTTCGAAGAAGAAAAATAAGACCGTCGCAATTGACGACGAAAGGGGCCGGGCGACGACGCCCGGCCTCTTCACGCGCGTCAGAAAGGATTGAGTGAGTAGCCCTGACGCTGCAGTTCGGCATGGGCGGTGATCGCCGACAGGGCCATTTTCACGCCGGGCTGGAGGTCAGCCTTAACAACGTCCTGAGCGGCAGCGCTTTGTCCGCAAACCCAGATGTCGACCCCGGCGGCAAGCAGCGCGGCGACCAGCTTGGCGTTGGGATTGTTCGCCTTGCCATATTGCGCGGCATATCGCGCGGCGTTGGTGACATCTAGCACAGGCGGACCATGGACGACGATCGCGACCTTCAGCCGTCCCATGGGCACGCTGGCTTCGACCATCATGTTGACGAAACGCGCGGCACTTTCGAGCCCGCGATTTAGCTCGCCGCGCTTCCCCTCCGACACGTCGAAGCTGTGCTTCCACACCGCATTGGTGGGCAACTGCATGTCGGACGCCACGCTTGCCACCTTGCCGAACGCCGGGATCGCCGTGCCGGCGTGGAAATCTTCCGGCGCTGCGGCGGCTGGGGCTGCGATGGCGAGGAGCAAGGGAAGGTATCGAAGTGAAAACGTCATGGTCGTCCTTTCGGGTCGTTCGGATCGCGGCCATGATGGACCCATCGCCGCGCGGCGCAAAGGGTCACATGTTGGCGATGGCAGCTTCCAGCGCCTCGGTGTCGCTAGACGGCACCGGTGCGCCGGTCGCGTCGGTGGAGGCGACCCTGTTGTCCGACGCCTCCTCCGGCGTGCCCGCCACGTCGAGCGCGAACCACAGGATCCCGGCCGCCCAGATGAGCGCAAACCAGCGACTTCGAAAGATCGAGCTGTTTTTCATCGGGATCATGAGCGCGATGATGCGCGCGCGGGGTTAAGAAATGGCTGACTGGAGTGCCGATGACGTTCGAGGCGCTAACCGATTGCTAACGTCCGGGCAGTAAGGTGCGTGCATGGCCAATCCGCTTCCGACCGCGAAACAATCCGTCGACATGGCGCAGGGCGTGCGCGTGTCGCGCATTCGCCGCGATCCACCGCCGGTGCTCAAAGCGGTCAAGGATGTCGACCACGACGGCCGCGAGGCGCGAGTGGTAATTGTTGGAATGATTAGCTTCGCCCTGGCGATCTTCATCATCGTGCTGGCGTTCAGCAGCTACGCCGGCTGGAGCCCCGCGAACTATACCGCAAACGTCTGAGTAGGCGGGCGTAAGGGCCCGTTATCAGCGCAATCGGAAGCCAGCGAAGGGACGGTATGATGGGCGGACGGGTCGGCTCCCAATCCGTTCGACGTGACGGATTCACGCCGTGGGGGCTACCGGATCGGCTCGCACGCTATCCCGTCGCCGTCGCCGTCCATTTCTTCACGATATCCTGGCTCTCCGGCGCGGATCGGCGCTTTGCCGAGCGCTCTCACGGTATTGCACCCGCCGTAGCTAACGCTTTGTTCGATCCGCGTGCGCTCTTCGGGAGACATGCTCAGCGACGGTGGGATGTTAGCCCAGATATAGCCGCCGATGAGCCCAAAAGAGAGCGCGGTCGCAAGGGTCCGTGTGGCATCCATGCGCGATTGATGCCACGAAATTATTGAGAACAGGTTATCTGTTTGCTGCAGTTATACTTTGCCTTAATAGACTATGTTCGATTATTTTCTTCAAGACAGCGTTAGGAATTTGGCGGTAAAAGACCGTTCATGTCGCCGCGCCCATGGATGTCACCCGAGGAATATTCGCGCCTCTCCCCGACCGATAAGAAGCGGCTGTGGCTTGAGCGCAAGCATGACCGCACGTTCCAGCGGCGCATCCGGCGGAAGAATGGCAAGAGCTTCCACATGCGCCAGCGGCTCTGGTTTCTGGTCGGTGTGGTCGTGCTGTCGCTCACCGCGCCGTTCTGGGAGAAACTGTGGGACAAGATCCCGGTCTGGACGACCGAACCGGCGCCGGTGGAATCGGGGTGGTCGACCCAAAATATTCAGTTCGACGAAGTGGCGTCGGTGCCAAGGGCGGCGATCGATCCTGCCGACCGGGAGTGGGCGGAGGGTCGTCAGACACCGATCGCGACTGAAACTGCCGCTGCCCCTTCAGGTGGCGGGGAGCGGCTGCGTTTCGGGCTATGCGTTTGGGGTGGAGGGACGAATTGCGTGGTGGATGGCGACACCATCTACCTGCACGGCACCAAGATAAGGATCGCCGGGATCGATGCGCCGGAGACTCATGATTTCAAATGCGCGGGCGAAAAGGCGCGCGGCGATCAGGCGACGGCGCGGCTGCGCGCTTTGCTCAATTCGGGCGCGATCACCTTGGCGAGCATCGACCGCGACGAAGACCGCTATGGCCGCAAGCTGCGCAATGTCGCGGTGAACGGACAGGACGTCGGTGATGTGCTGGTCAGCGAATCCCTTGCCCGCCCCTACCGAGGTTATAAGATGGGGTGGTGCTGAGCCGTAGCGCCGAGACGAGCGGAACCATTGTGAAGCAATCTGGAGGCGTGGCGTCGCTGGAACGTCGGCTGATTAATCCAGCCTCAAAGCCGGCTACGCCCCGATAAGGACGCCACTACCTCACTCCGCCGCAACCCCAGACGTCTCCCCAAACATATCCATCTCACCCGACGTATCCGCCTCAGGCGCATCATTCGCCGCCCCGCGAGCTTTCTGCCGCCGGTCGAAGCTGTCCCAAACCTCGTTCCAATTGCCCTTCGTCGCGGCCTTGGAATATTCCGTCGCGCGGGTTTCGAAGAAGTTGGCGTGTTCGACGCCGTTGAGCATCGGGGCGAGCCAGGGGAGGGGATGTTCCTCGACCATGTAGATCGGCTGGAAGCCGAGTTGGCCCAGGCGCCAGTCGGCGATGTAGCGGATGTATTTCTTGATCGCCTTGGGGGTCATCCCTTCGACCGGGCCCATTTCGAAGGCGAGGTCGATGAATGCGTCTTCGAGCCGCACCGTCTTCTGGCAGGTGTCGATGATCTCTTCCTTGACGTTCTTCGTCAGGCAATCGCGTTCTTTCACGAAGGCGTGGAACAGGCGGATGATGCCCTCGCAGTGAAGGCTTTCGTCGCGAACCGACCAGGACACGATCTGGCCCATGCCCTTCATCTTGTTGAAGCGCGGGAAGTTCATCAGCATTGCGAACGACGCGAACAGCTGCAGCCCCTCGGTAAAGCCGCCGAACATGGCCAAGGTCTTGGCGATATCCTCGTCGGTATCGACGCCGAAGGTCGACAGATAGTCGTGTTTGTCCTTCATCTCCTTATATTGGAGGAACATGCCATATTCGCTTTCGGGCATGCCGATCGTGTCGAGCAAATGCGAGTAAGCGGCGATGTGCACCGTCTCCATATTGGAGAAAGCGGCGAGCATCATCTTGATCTCGGTCGGCTTGAAGATGCGGCCGTATTTTTCGTGGTAGCAATCCTGCACCTCGACATCGGCCTGGGTGAAGAAGCGGAAGATCTGGGTGAGCAGATTGCGCTCGTGATCGGTCAGCTTCTGTGCCCAGTCGCGGCAATCCTCGCCCAGCGGCACTTCCTCCGGCATCCAGTGGATCTGCTGCTGGCGCTTCCAATATTCGAACGCCCAGGGATATTCGAAGGGCTTATATTGCTTGCGGGCTTCGAGAAGGGACATCTTACTCTCCGGTCTTGTCGTCTTCGCGACGCGTTTCGATGGTGGTGATCTTGGGGCCACGGCGGGCGGTCGCACCGATCAGGATAAGGGCGACGCCGGCGACGGCGAGGACGATCAGAAGCGTGTTGTTCACCAGAAAATCCTCCTCGGATGGCTCTTGCGATGGCCGCGGCGACGGAACATTTGAATATACATATACAGGCCGGAAAAGGCGAAGAAGAGCAGGGCCAGCCCGCTGACCAGCGAGATGACGACGCCCGCCGGGCCGAATTCCTCACCCGAATGGAGATGGTGGAGGTAACTGACGTTCCACTCGCCCGGCTTGGGGGTGCGCTTGGGGCGGCAGGTCATGGTCTCGGGGCACACGAAGGGGGTCGGCGCGGTCGCAGCGGCGGCCTCCATCTCGTGCGCCTGCGCGGTCGGGATGAGGGTGGCGGTCGGCGTTGCCGGGGCCTCGCGACGCTCCTCCTCGAACCCGCCATTGTTGACCAGGCTGCCGATCTGGCTGAGCACGCCGGTCGCCGCGATCCACAGGATGAAGAGGCCGAACAGGACGCTGAGCCAGCGGTGATAGGTACGCATTAGGGGCGAGCCTCCAGCTCGGATGGGGACGGGCGGTAGTCCATCAGGCCGAGGCCGTGGACGGCGATGATCGCACCGACGACGATCAGGATGGCCGCGCTCTGGCTGTCGGGCTTGGCGCCGTTCTTCGCGGGGCGGCGCAGCAGCGCGAGCCCGCCGAGCAGGAGCGTGGCGGCAATGACGAGCTCGACGAGCTGAAGCGGGGTCATGACTGCACCCCGCGCAGCCCGAAGGCGAAGATCGACAGGACGAGGCCAAGCGCCAAAATCATCGTGCCGACGATCCGCCGCGCGACGATCGCGCTGTCGCTGCCGCCGCGGCGCAGGAGGATCCCGACGCCCAGCAGAAGGGCGACGAAGCCGATCCCAGTCATGATGATGTTGGCGAGGCTCATCGGATTATTGGCAAGCCAGACATTCGTCATAGTCCGTCGTCGGTAATTCGTACTTGGCCGGTTCGGCGGTGTTGTCGGCTTCGACGCCGCCCGCGAAGCCCGCCCGCTGGACCGATTTCGAGCGGAGGTAATAGAGCGACTTGATGCCCAGTTCCCATGCACGGAAGTGGAGCATCAAGAGGTCCCACTTGTCGACGTCGGCCGGGATGAACAGGTTCAGCGACTGGGCCTGGTCGATGTAAGGTGTGCGGTCGCCGGCCAGTTCGAGCAGCCAGCGCTGGTCGATTTCGAAGCTGGTCTTGTAGCAATCCTTTTCCTCGGTCGTGAGGAAGTCGAGGTGCTGGACCGAGCCGCCGCGCTCGAGGATCGAATTCCACACCGCGTCGCTGTTCTTCGACTTTTCGGTGAGCAGGGCCTCGAGATGCGGGTTCTTGATCGAGAAGCTGCCCGACAGCGTCTTGTGGGTGTAGATGTTGGCCGGGATCGGCTCGATGCAGGCCGAAGTGCCGCCGCAGATGATAGAGATCGATGCGGTCGGCGCGATCGCCATCTTGCAGCTGAAGCGTTCCATCACGCCCATGTCGGCGGCGTCAGGGCAGGGCCCGCGTTCCTGCGCAAGCATCATCGAGGCTTCGTCGACCTGGGCACGGATGTGCTTGAAGATCTTCAGGTTCCACGACTTGGCCATCGCGCCTTCGAACGGCAGGCCGCGCGCCTGTAGGAAGGAGTGGAAGCCCATCACGCCGAGGCCGACCGAACGCTCGCGCTCGGCGCTATACTTTGCACGCGCCATCTCGTCCGGCGCGCGGGCAATGTAATCGGACAGGACATTGTCGAGGAAGCGCATGACATCCTCGACGAAACGCTTGTCACCGTTCCATTCGTCCCAGGTTTCGAGGTTCATCGACGACAGGCAGCACACCGCTGTGCGATCCGCGCCGAGGTGATCGGTGCCGGTTGGAAGCGTGATTTCCGAACACAGGTTCGACGTCGACACCTTAAGGCCCAAGTCGCGGTGATGCTTGGGCATGTTGTTGTTCACGGTGTCGGCGAATACGATGTATGGCTCGCCGGTGGCGAGGCGGGTTTCAACCAGCTTCTGGAACAAAGCGCGTGCGTTGACGCTGCCGCGAACGCTGCCGTCCTTGGGCGATTTCAGGTCGAAGTCGGCGCCTTCGCGGACGGCTTCCATGAATTCGTCGGTGATCAGCACGCCGTGGTGCAGGTTCAATGCCTTGCGGTTGAAGTCGCCCGACGGTTTCCGGATTTCGAGGAATTCCTCGATCTCGGGATGAGCGACGTCGAGATAGACCGCCGCAGACCCGCGCCGCAGCGAGCCCTGCGAAATCGCGAGGGTGAGGCTGTCCATCACGCGGACGAACGGAATGATCCCGCTGGTCTTGCCGTTGAGGCCAACCGGCTCGCCGATGCCGCGAACGCTGCCCCAATAAGTGCCGATGCCGCCGCCCTTGGAGGCGAGCCAGACATTTTCGTTCCAGGTGTTGACGATGCCGTCGAGGCTGTCGCTGACCGAGTTGAGATAGCAGCTGATCGGGAGGCCGCGGCCGGTGCCGCCGTTCGACAACACGGGGGTTGCGGGCATGAACCACAGGCGCGAGATATAATCGTAGATGCGCTGGGCGTGATCCTGGTCGTCGGCATAGGCCGAGGCGACGCGGGCGAAAAGGTCCTGGTAATTTTCGCCGGGCAGCAGGTAACGATCGCGCAGCGTGTCCTTGCCGAATTCGGTCAGCAGGGCATCGCGCGACTCATCAGTGACGATGTCGAAAGCGCGGGTGTCGACGGTCTTGCTGTCGCGCTTGGCGACGGCCACCGTCACATCCTCATTGGGAACGTCGCTGCCAGTCGAAAAATCCATATCCTCACCCCGTCACTCGCGCGGCACATGCGGCCGCTTGTTCTTATAATGTTCGACTCGGAACCGAAGCGCCCAGCCTAGCCCAAAAAGCCATCGTCGAGGGGTCTTTTTGACTCATGTCCCCGATATCCACAGGGCACACGAGTTCCCTTGCTGAAGATAGGTATCTTCAGCCCCAACCACAACAGATTGAGAGCAACCCCCGTCGGAACGCCATATATAGTGTCTAAACCCGTGTCCGACGGCAACCGAAAAATTAACGATCGGTGAAAAAAATTCGCGCTACGGAGGGGGCTGTTGCAGACGGGCAACGAACGACGGCCCGAAAATTCACGGCCCACTTGAAACCCTTCGTCGGCTGGGGCATTTAGTATTCGCGGACCGGGCCCCTCTGGCGGGTGCCACGCTTCAAGCGCTGGCACTCGTGATGTCGGACCGCATCGGATGATCCGGTGCGATTCGAGGCCAGTCTTTTCCTCTCTAACGCGCCAGACCCTCCGATCGAAAGCAACGCTTTTGAAGAGGAGATGACCATGTCACGCCGTCTGTTTCGCTTGATGCTCGTCCACCAGAAGATCGACGAGGCGCTCGACCGCGAACGCAAATATCGCGTCCCCGATCCTTTCCAGCTGTCGCGGCTCAAGAAAATGAAGCTGCGTACCAAGGACCTCATTCACCGCTTCATGAGAACCCCGCGCCGGGTCGGCTGACGGGGCGGGACGCGCCGTGCATCACGCCTTCACGTGCGGCGCGTCCCAACCGCGGTTTCAACAGAGATTTAACCCATGGAATTTCTTTTCGCAGACTGGCTGGGCACGCCCGCATGGTTCTGGCTTTCGTTCATCGCCATCGTCGCGGCCCTAACTGCCTTCGACCTTGGCATCCTCCACAAGGAGGACCGCGAAATGGGGATTGGCGAAAGCCTCAAGCTAAGCGCCTTCTACATCTCCATCGCGCTGGCCTTCGGCGCGTGGATCTGGGTCGCGCGTGGCGCCGATCTGGGCATGAAATATTACACCGGCTTCTTCATCGAAAAGGCGCTGTCGATCGACAACGTGTTCGTGATCAGCCTGATCTTCAGCTACTTCGCAATCCCGCCGAAATATCAGTATCGCGCCCTGCTGTGGGGGATCATGGCGGTGATCGTGCTGCGCGGCCTGATGATCGCGGGCGGTGCGGCGCTGGTCGCGGAGGCTTATTGGGTCCTCTACATTTTTGCCGCTTTCCTGATCGCGACTGGCATCAAGATGTTCTTCGCCGGCGACAAGCCAATGGACGTCGCAAGCAACCCGGTGGTGCGATGGATTTCGACCCACATGCGGGTAACCAACGAATTGCACGCCGAGCGCTTCTTCGTGAAGGTGCCCGACGAGAAGACCGGTCAGATGGTCCGCGCCGCGACGCCCCTGTTCCTTGCGTTGGTCGTTATCAACCTTGCCGACCTGGTCTTCGCGGTCGACAGCGTTCCGGCGATCTTCGCGATCACCACTGACACGTTCATCGTCTACACGTCGAACATCATGGCGATCCTCGGCCTGCGCGCGCTCTATTTCGCGCTCGCGGCGATGGTTCATCGTTTCCATTATTTGAAATATGCGCTGGCCGCGGTGCTGGTGTTCATCGGCACCAAGATCTTCGTCGCCGACTTCCTGATGGACGGCGACAAAATCCCTCCGGTGCTCAGCCTTGGCGTGACCGCAGCGCTGATCGCTGCCGGGATCGGCTATTCATTGTGGAAAACGAAAGGGCAGCCGGAAGCCGACTGGCCAGCAGCAACATGACAATTTGCGCATCCAAGAAAAGGAGAGAAGTTGTGCCTAACGAAACGGTCAACGCGGACCGCCGGACCCTACTTGGATTGGGGGCCGCAGCGGGTGCGGTTGCTGCCGTCCTGCCTTTTTCCGGCATTGGCACGAACGCCGCATTTGCAGCGGCGCCAGGCGCGGGTGCGCCGCCGAGGACGACCCTGACCCCGGACCAGGCGCTCGCCAGATTGACTGCCGGCAACCAGCGGTTCGTCGCCGGAGCGCGCCGCCCGATTAACCTGGCCACCGCTCGCGCGGCGGTCGCCAACGGACAGGCGCCGTTTGCCGCGCTGATTGCCTGCGCCGACAGCCGGGTGTCGCCTGAATTGCTATTCGACGAAGGGATCGGTGATATCTTTGTCGTCCGCACAGCAGGCAATTATCTCGACGATGCAGGCTTTGGAAGCATCGCCTATGGCGTTGCGGCGCTCGGTGTCTCTTTAATCGCTGTGTGTGGGCACGAACGGTGCGGCGCGGTTGGCGCTGCAGCCAAACTCGTCACTGACAATGCGCAGCAGCCGCCGGCGTTGGAAAAGATGCTCCGGCCGATCATCCCTGCGGTGGTCGATGCCAGGGCCAGCCTTCCCACGCCCGACGCCGACCTGGTCGATCATGCGGTGCATACGAATGTTCGCCATGTCGTCGCCGGTCTGCGAACGACCCGGGACCCCCTGCTCAGCGATGCGCTTGGCGCAGGCAAACTAAAGGTGGTCGGCGCTTACTACGATATGGACAGTGGCAAGGTCGATTTTTTCGATCGCGGTTGACGGACTATGAAGAGGGGCGGCGCATGGTGACGCGCCGCTCCCGCCTCGCCTTGCTGTTTAGCTGGTGCAGTGGCCGAGGCGCTTGCCGGCGAGTTTTTGGTCAGGCGCGGGGCGCGATCACCGTCAACGCCTTGGGCCAGGTGCGATAGATCAGCGGGGCGGCAAGCTGGAGCGTCTCGCCATCGATCGAGATGGTCAGCGGGGCGCGGCTGCTGCGCACCTCGAGCGTCTTCACGTCCTCGAGCCGGATCATGTCGTCGTCGCGGGGCCGGTTGAACAGTGCCCGGACAATCGCCGCGAACATGCCGAGGCGGCTTTTCGTGCGCATTACGAAGACGCTCAACCGGCCATTGTCGAGCCGATCGCGGCATCCGGGCGCGGAAAGATCGAGGCGGTATTCGTTGTTCCCGACGAATAGCAAAGGCGTATCTTCCTGCTCGGCCTCGTTGCCGTTGATTCGTAGTAAGAGGCGATAATGTCGGAACCTGGCGAGCGTTCGGACGCCGGCAACCAGCATAGCGAGCCGCTTCGAGCGACGAAGGCGGTGTTGCTGCGCTTCGCGGTCGATTACCATCAGCGGGTAGAGCCCGATTGCGCTATTATTGACGAACGGCCGACCGTTGACCTCCGCCATATCGATCGAGCGGCGTTCGCCCGACCGAAGAATTGCGGCGGCTTCGTCTAGGTTGAATGGAATGTTCAGGTCACGCGCCAGGTGGTTGAGCGTTCCGAGCGGCAGGATGCCAAGCGCAACATCGGTGCCGGAAAGCGCGCCAGCGACCGCACTGATCGTGCCGTCACCGCCCGCGGCGACGATGCATGTTGCCCCTTCGGCAATCAATTCTTCGACCCGGTGTGCGAGGTCGGGGCCTTCGACGCGTTCGACGGCAACGTCCTGCCCGCTCAGCGCTTCGCGAACCGGCGGCAAGGGATCCTCGGCAGCGGAACCGCCACCAGGATTGACGAGAACATTCATGGTCATCGCTGCCGCAACGAAGCGCTGTCGCGAAAGCTCCGTCGAGCAAAAGGGCGCGGGGTCAGCCGGGTTCGGACCTATCCTGCGCCCCGATAATTTGCAGCGATCAACCGGCGCAGTCGCCGATGCGCTTCCCGGTGACCTTTTCGGTCAGTTCGTAATCGCCATCGCCCGCGAACAGGGTCGCAGTGACAACCGTCACTTCCATGCTATCGGCCGTATAATTACCGTTTGCCGTCGGATTCAGATCGCCCGGCTTGCCAGGACGTTTGCAGGTGTACGCCGTATTGACCCGGCCATTACGGGTATAGGAAGTCGAAACCGTGCAGGTGTCACCCTTGGTCGGAATGACCGCCATCAGATCCTTGCCATCCTTGATGCACGCCTTGGTCGTTTCGACCGACCCGACCTTGCGGCTGTAAGCTGGTGTCGAATTGTCGGAGGACGCCACTGAATCCACCGTCGAGGTGAATTCCCATTCCCCGGCCGGGAAGCTGACCGGCACTACGGCAGCGGCGTCTTCTTGCTTGGGCGCTTCGCCGCCGCAACCGGCAAGTAGCAGGAGCGGCAGTGCCGCGGTCATCATCTTGTTCATATCTTCTCCCCTGTTTTCCCTGTCGCGATCAGCCGGCGGCCGCCGGCGCAGCCGAAGCGGGGCAATCGCCGACCCGCTCGGCCTTGACGTTCATGACCGTCTTGGCATTGCCCATCGGCGGCGGCGCACCGGTTAGTTCGGAGGTCATCGTCATGTCGCTCTTGGTCTTCGAATAGGTGCCCTTCATCGTCATCGTCTGGGTCATGTTGCCCGGCTTGCAGGTCGCCTTGCCTTCGATCTTCCCGCCGCCGACGCTGTAATTTTCAAACACACAATTGGCGTTGTTCTGCCCGATGAAGGCGTCGAGCTTGTCGACTTCTTCCTTGGTGACGCAGCGTTCCTGCTTCTGGCCGGAGCCCATTTGCGATTTCATTCGGTCAAGCATTTCCGGCGGCATTCCCGGTGCCTGGAAATCGACCAGTTCGATCGTCGTTGCCCAAAGGCCGGGCTGGCGCATGTCCGACGCGACGCCGCTTTCCTTCATCTTGGTTGCGACCTCCTGCGGACTCGCGTTGGTCAGTTCGACCTCCGGTGCCTTGTTGCAGGCGGCAAGGGCGGCGGTGGCCAGCAGGATCGTCAGGAGGCGCATTGGAAATCCTTCGTTAGGGCGGCCGGGCCGCAGCGCCGCCACCATATCCTGCATGACGCGCCGTGCAACTATTGCGGCGGGCAGCGTCCCGTGCCTGGGCCTAGGACGGCACGGCCCGGGCGGGCCGCCGTCATCTTGCCGTCGACCAGCACCGGCTGGCCGTTGACCAGGACATGACGCATGCCGACCGCAAATTGCTGTGGCTGGTCATAGGTCGCGGTATCGCCGACCGTTGCGGCGTCGAAGATGGCGAGATCGGCCATCATCCCGGGCTTCACGAGCCCGCGATCTCGGATGCCGAGATTCGACGCCGGAAGGCTGGTCAGCCGACGCACCGCATCGGCCAGCGTCGTTCGTTTTTCGTCGCGGACATATTTGCCGAGCAAGCGCGCGACATTGCCGTAGGCGCGCGGATGCGTGTTCGACTTCAGGAAGACGCCGCGCGGTGCCTGGGCGCTTTCGTCGCTGCCGAAGCTCATCCACGGCAAGGCGGTCTGGCGCGCGACATTGGTTTCATTCATCAGAAAATAGGCAACGCCGACACGACTGCCGTCGGCAATGACGAGGTCGATGGCGGTATCCTCGGGCGTCTGGCCGCGCTCTTTGGCGACTGCCGCCAGCGTGCGGCCGGTGTATTTCTTGAGCTCGGGATTCTTGAATGCGAGGAACACCACCTTTTCCGCCGATCCGGCTTGGAAATAGAGATTGTCCCACCCGACCGGGCGATGCTTCATTTCGGCGGCGACCTTCGCGCGGGTCGCAGGGTCCTTCAGCCGTGCCGCCCATTGATCGTAGCCGCCTTCGCGAACCCACGGCGGCATTGCGGCATCAAGCCCCGTCGCGCCCGCGGTATAATTGTACATGTCGGCGCTGATCCGGACGCCCGACGCACGCGCGGCTTCGATGCGCGCGATGATCGGGTCTAGCTTGTCCCAATTGCCCGACCCGGCCTGCTTGAGATGGTAGATTTCGGCGGGGCCGCCGGAGGCACGGGCAATGGCAATCAATTCGTCGACCGCGTCCAGCACATGGTCGCTCTCGTTGCGCATGTGGCTGATGTACATGCCGCCGCACTGCGCCGAGGCCTTGGCGAGCGCGACAAGTTCGGGTGTCTCGGCAAAGGTAGCGGGCGCGTAGATCAGCGAGGAGCCAAGCCCCATCGCGCCTTCGTTCATCGCCTTGCGCACCAGGTTTTGCATCGTTGCGAGCTGGGCTGGCGTCGGGTCGACATCGCGCTCGCCCAGCTCGTGCATGCGCACAGTGGTCGCGCCGACGAAACTGGCGACGTTGGGCGCAATCCCTTTCTTCTCCAGCACGTCCCAATATCCGCGTAGGGTGCGCCAAGTGATCGGATATTTGATGTCACCCTGCAGCTTTTGCGCTTCAGCGACCATAGCTTCATTGAAGGGGCCCTCGGACCAGCCTTCGCCCATCACTTCCAGCGTGACGCCCTGGCGAATGTCGCTTTCGGCAGCGCCATCGACGATCAGCGCCTCATTCGCCCAGCTGAGCATGTTGATGAAGCCCGGCGCGACGGTAAGGCCGGTCGCATCGATCGTTCGTCCGCTTTTACCATTGATGCGGGGAGCGAGTGCGACGATCCGGTCGCCGCGGATCGCGACGTCGCCAATATAAGGAGCGCTGCCGCTGCCATCGACGACCATGCCGCCGCGTATGACGAGGTCATAAGATTCCTGCGCGGGCGGGAGATTCGAGGTGGTTGCGCAGGAGGCAAGCAGCAGGGCCAATGGGAAAAGCTTCACGCGCATGGATCGTCCCCTGATATCGCCGCGTTGCGAGTTTGCGACGAAGCACCATATGGCAGGACCATGGCAATTCAAATCCGAACATCGCTGGCTGAACCCGAGACGGACGAAAAGTTCGTTCCGCACCGTCCGGCGCGTCCCGCCAAGGCCGAGGGTGGCCGCAAGTTCAAATTGACCAGCGAATATTCGCCAGCGGGTGACCAGCCGACCGCGATCAGAGAACTGGTCGAAGGTATCCGCGAGAGTGGTGAAGTCAGCCAAGTCCTGCTTGGTGTAACCGGGTCGGGCAAGACCTACACGATGGCGCAGGTCATCCAGGAGACCCAGCGGCCGGCCTTGATCCTGGCGCCGAATAAGATCCTGGCGGCGCAGCTCTACGGCGAATTCAAGAATTTCTTCCCCGACAATGCGGTCGAATATTTCGTCAGCTATTACGATTATTACCAGCCCGAGGCCTACGTTCCGCGCACCGACACCTACATCGAAAAAGAAAGTTCGGTGAACGAGGCGATCGACCGGATGCGGCACAGCGCGACCCGCTCATTGCTGGAGCGCGACGACGTCATCATCGTCGCCTCGGTTAGCTGCCTTTACGGGATCGGTTCGGTCGAGACCTATTCGGCGATGATCTTCGATTTGAAGAAAGGCCAGCAGGTCGACCAGTCGGAGATCATCCGCAAGCTGGTGGCGTTGCAGTACAAGCGCAACGACGCCGCCTTCGGGCGCGGCAATTTCAGGGTGCGTGGCGACAATCTTGAAATCTTCCCATCGCATTATGAAGACAGCGCGTGGCGGATCAGCTTCTTCGGCGACGAGATCGAGGGGATCGTCGAATTCGATCCGCTGACCGGAAAGAAGGCGGCGAGCCTCGACACGATCCGCGTCTACGCCAATTCGCACTACGTCACCCCCGGTCCGACACTAAAGCAGGCCAGCGAGGCGATCCGCTTCGAGTTGACTGAGAGGTTGAAGGAACTGGTCGCCGAGGGTCGGCTGCTCGAAGCGCAGCGGCTGGAACAGCGCACCAATTTCGACTTGGAGATGATTGCGGCGACCGGGAGCTGCGCGGGTATCGAGAATTATAGCCGGTTCCTGACAGGGCGCCTACCCGGCGAACCACCGCCGACCCTGTTCGAATATCTTCCCGACAACGCGCTGTTGTTCGTCGACGAGAGTCACCAGACGGTGCCGCAGATCAGCGCGATGGCGCGCGGCGATCACCGCCGCAAAATCACGCTTGCCGAACATGGCTTCCGCTTGCCCAGCTGCATCGACAATCGTCCGCTCCGTTTCAACGAATGGGAAGCGATGCGCCCGCAATCGGTGTTCGTCAGCGCGACGCCGGGGCCATGGGAAATGAATGAGACCGGCGGCGTTTTTTCGGAGCAGGTCATTCGCCCGACCGGGCTGATCGATCCGCCGGTCGAGATCAAGCCGGTCGAGGACCAGGTCGACGATCTGGTCCACGAGGCCAAGAAGGTCGCGGCGCAGGGTTATCGCACATTGGTCACGACACTGACCAAGCGCATGGCCGAGGATCTGACCGAATATCTCCACGAGGCCGGGCTTCGCGTCCGTTACATGCATAGCGATGTCGAGACGCTGGAGCGCATCGAGCTGATCCGCGACTTACGGCTCGGCGTCTATGACGTGCTGGTCGGGATCAACCTTCTTCGTGAAGGACTCGACATTCCCGAATGCGGGCTGGTCGCGATCCTCGATGCCGACAAGGAAGGTTTCCTGCGCAGCGAAACATCGCTGATCCAAACGATCGGTCGCGCGGCGCGCAACGTCGACGGGCGTGTCATCCTTTATGCCGATCGCATCACCGGGAGCATGGATCGCGCGCTCAACGAAACCGGACGTCGCCGCGAAAAGCAGGAAGCCTACAACGTCGAGCACGGCATTACGCCGATGTCGATCAAGAGCCAGATCAACGACATCATGAGCGACGTGAGCCTGCGCGACGGTGTGCTGGTCGAGACTGGCGACGACGATCGCCCGCACCTCGTCGGGCACAACCTCAAGGCCTATATCGCCGACCTCGAACAGCGCATGCGCAAAGCTGCCGCCGACCTGGAATTCGAAGAGGCGGGGCGACTTCGCGACGAGATCCGGCGGCTCGAGGAGGAGGATCTGGGAATCCCGCATCCCCAGCGCGTCGCGCCGCGCCCGGTGGGCAATTCGAACCAAGGCAAACCGGGCACCCGGCGTGATCGTTTCGGCAAGACGCGCTACAAGAAGATGGGCGGCAAGCCCTGAGTCCGCTCGATCAACGCGCCGCTGGCATCGACCGGCGCGCTTGAGGTCAACGAGGTCGCACTCTAGCGTCTCCGGCAACTTGGGGAGACTTCCAATGCGCGCGATCACATTCCTTCTTGCCGCCAGCGCGCTTGCGCTCCCTGCCACAGTATCGGCGCAGGCCGCGCCGCCCGCCAAGCCCGCCGCGCTGCCGGCGAAGGAAGTGACAAAAGCCGAAAAGCCGGAAGAGGTCATTCCGCAAGTCGTGCGGACGATGCACCAGGGCACGTTCGGCGGCCAGCGGATGCGCTTTTCGGCGACGATCGGCGAGACCATCGTCAAGAACAAGGACGGGGTCGCCGAAGTCGCGGTCGTCACCACCGCTTACGTCAAGGAGCCGCGCGATTCAGGCCGGCCGATCACCTTCCTGTTCAACGGCGGTCCAGGATCGGGTTCGGTTTGGCTTCAGATGGGCGCGTTTGGCCCGAAGCGGGTCGCAATCCCGGCCGACGCCCGCGACGATGGCGCGCCACCCTATCCGATCGTCGACAATCCGGACTCGTTGATGGATGTCACCGACATCGTTTTCATTGATCCGCCGGGAACCGGATTTTCTCACCTGATCGGGAAGGCCGACCCGAAAGACTATTATGGCGTGACGCAGGACGCCAAGCTGGTTGCCGAAGTGATCCGGCGCTGGCTCGGCGACAATGGGCGCTGGAACAGCCCGAAATATCTCGGCGGAGAAAGCTATGGCACGACGCGCAGCGCGGCGGTCGCCAACCAGATGATGAACGCGACCTACAATGATGTCGGGCTCAACGGTATCCTGCTGATCTCGACCGTATTGGATTTCGCCGCCGGGTCGGACACGCCGGGCAACGAACTTGGTTACATCACCAATCTGCCGTCGATGGCGGCGACCGCGCTTTATCACGGCAAGGCACAGGCCGTCTCCGTCGCGCAATTCGTCGAAGAGGCGCGGCAGTGGGCGATCGGTCCCTACGCAAGCGCTCTACTCAAGGGTCAGAAGCTTGAGGGTGAAGAGCGTAATAGCATCCGTCGTGATTTGGCTCGTTTCACCGGACTCTCAGAAACCTATCTGGATCAAGCAGATTTAAGAGTGACGCCCGATCGCTTCTACAAGCAGCTGCTGCGCGATCGTGGTGTCACGGTGGGACGGCTCGACTCGCGTTACACCGGCAAGGATTATGACAATGCCGGCGAAGGCCCGGACAACGACCCCAGCTTCTACGGCATCGATGCGGGTTACACGGCAGCGATCAACAGCTGGGCGCGTGGTCCCCTGGGGTTCAAGACCGACCGCGAATATCAGTCGATCAGCGGCATCGGGCGCGACTGGGACTGGCGGATCGGTGGGCGCGATGCCAACGCCTATCTGAATGTGGCGCCGTACATCGGCACTGCACTACGCGAGAACAGCGGTCTGAAAGTGTTGGTTGCGCAGGGCTATTACGACTTCGCGACGCCGTTTTTCGCCGCCGAATATGCGCTCAGCCGAACCGGCATTCCGCAGGATCGCATCGAATATCATTATTACGATGCGGGCCATATGATGTACGTTCGCGACGAAGATCGGCGGAAATTGACTGCCGATATCCGGGCCTTCATTCGTTCGCGGTAGAAGTCAGGTCAGGACGCCTTTCGCCTTCATGGCGCGCGAATAAAAGAACAAGGCGACGCCGACCGCTAGGATGACGATCGGCATATATTGTCCTGGCCCCTGCGTCAGTTCGGCGGGTGGCGGGGATCCCAGATATTGCTCGCCGAAACTCACGATCATCCCGACCAGTGACAACACAAAAGCGTGGACGGCGAACCGGCTGCGCAGCAGCAATAACAGCGCGCCGGCAAGGCCCGCCCAAACGCCGAGCCCCCAGCCGATTTGCGCCCAGATCGGCATGCCGCTGACCCAGTCCAGCGTGACCTGCGGATCGACCGTCGGCATCATCGATGTCAGATAGTCGCGGTTTTCCATGCGCGTCATGAGATAATCATAGCCGCCAAAGCAATTCCAGATGGTCGCGAGTATGCCAACGATCCACAAATGGACCGGGGTCGCCGATCTGATGGTGTCGCTCATATGCCCCTCCTTCGGCCCGTCTTGGTACGGGACCGCAACGAAAAAGGCTCCATAGCGAGGTGAAAGTCAAGATTTCGGGCTATTGTGTGCTCACTCGGTCGGGCGCGGCCCAACGGGTTGTAACGGTGGCACCGCGACCGCCCGTCATCACAACATCCCTGCAGCCCTGCGCCAAAAGCGCCTCACGAACCAGCGCTGTCCGCTCCGGTTCGCCGGTCAACTCGACGGGCGCACCGACGCGCGGGCCGGCCCAGGCAATCAACGCAATCGCTGCGGCGTCCGGCACGTCATCCTTGAAGGCGACATCGGGTAACTGGAGCGCCGGCGGCCGCATCGACAGCTGCCAGTCCGGATAGTCGGCAGCGACACGCTTTTCGAGCGTTCGATAGGTTTCGAGCGAGGCGCCCGGGATCGGATCGGCATTGACAATGACGCGGCGGTGGGCGCGATCGACGATGATGTCGTCGGCCTTGGTTCCGCTGACGATCGCCAGGCTCTGCGTAAGCGCCGAGACCTGTCGTTCCGATGCTTCGGCTTGTTCCTGGGCGCGGGCGGCGGCCAACTCTGCTGCCTCGGCTGCGCCCGGATCGGTGCCAACACGAAACTGGTCGATCTTCACGTCGAACCTCTTGCCAAGCGAGGCAGACAGCGCGGCCGCGATCTTCGCGTCGGCGCGATCGACGAACTTCGGTGTCAGGATCGTCGCCGTGACGACGGGGTCGCCGTGCGTGTTGTCGAGATCGATTTGCGTCACCCTTGCCGTCGCCGGGAAGGCCGTCTTGATAACCGCCTGGGCCTGCCGGGTCGCATTGGTCTCCCACGCGATCTGGCGCAGCGCAATGCTCAGCGGGACGGCAAGAACGGCAAAGACACCGATGATTCCGAGCACCTGAAGTCGCGTTTGTTTCTTGGTCATCGCGGTGCTGAAGCCATAGAAACGCGCCATAACCGCCGCCGAAAGAGCGATCGTCGTCAGGTTGGTGATGAACAGCAGCAAAGCTCCACCGAACACTGTCCAGTTCATGGTCGCGAGACCGAAGCCTACGACGGCAAGCGGCGGCATCAACGCGGTAGCGATCGCGACGCCGACAATCGTTCCGTCGCGACCGCGGATCATGGCGTAGGCTCCGGCAAGGGCAGAGAAGAGTGCCACAAACAGGTCGAACAGGTTCGGTCGGGTTCGAGAAGCGATTTCCTGCGTCACGGTTTGGACCGGCGATAGGAAGACGATCAACGCGGTTATCGCGATGGCGAGGATCGTTCCGTAAAAAAGGGTCCGCGCGCAGGCGCGAAGTTCCAGTGCATCGCCCACCACCAGCGCAAATCCCGCGCCGAGGATCGGGCCCATCAGCGGCGACAGCAACATCGCACCGATCACGACCGCTGGAGAAGAGAGTAGCAGGCCGAGCACCGCAATCGCCGCCGACATCAATGTCATAAACACGAAGCGCGCGCTCATTCGGCTTTCGTCGTCGAGCTTTTCGAGGACAGCGACTTGATCGACGCTGTCGACGATCTTCTGTCGCCAGGTCCGGCGAAGCGCGGCAAGCAGCTTCAGTCGTTCCCGTCGATCAAGCACCTTGCTCTTCGACGATTGGGCGGTGGCGCCGGGCGCAGAGGCAATCTCGTCCATCACGGGTTTCATGACGCGCTTTGCGGCGCTTGGGAAGCATGAGCTTGCCCGAGAACAAACTCGCCTGTGGCAGTTCTCACAAAACTCTGTCTTAGAAAGAACATTAATGGTTATTTTACGTAAATTAGAAATAACCAATTCGGATAGAATTATTGGGTGACGTCGTGCTCGACCGGGAGCGCGGCTACTTCAATCATCCCGCTGATCGCGGTGGGCCAACGAATTTCGGAATTACCGAAGCGGTGCCGAGGCGGCAGCGATCATCCATGGCCTCACTTGCCGCCGCCGCACCGACTTCCCACATCCCGTCTGCAACTGAGCGGGAGCGAGTAGGTTGGAACAATATCACGGCACCACCATCCTTGGGGTGAAACGCGACGGGAAAACCGTCATTGCCGGGGATGGCCAGGTCAGCCTTGGCAATACGGTGATCAAGCCGAATGCAAAGAAAGTCCGGCGACTGGGCGCGGAGGGAGATGTCATCGGCGGGTTTGCCGGTGCGACCGCCGACGCGTTCACCTTGTTCGAGCGACTGGAAAAGAAGCTGGAGGCGAGCCGCGGTAAGTTGATGCGAGCCGCGGTCGAGTTGGCGAAGGATTGGCGCACCGACAAATATCTTCGTAACCTGGAGGCGATGATGATCGTCGCCGATGCCGAAACAATGCTCATCTTGACCGGCAATGGTGACGTGTTGGAGCCCGAGGGACAGGATGGCAACGCCATTGCCGCAATCGGCAGCGGCGGCAATTATGCGCTGGCGGCAGCGAAGGCGCTGACCGAATACGAGGAAGATCCCGAAAAGCTCGCCCGCCGCGCGATGGCGATTGCCGCCGAAGTATGTGTGTTCACGAACGACCGCCTGACCATCGAAACTGTCGGCGCGTAAGGAATTCCATGAACGACCAATTGACCCCGAAGGCGATCGTCGCCGCGCTGGATGAACATATCGTCGGCCAGTCCGAAGCCAAGAAGGCGGTCGCTGTGGCGATGCGCAATCGTTGGCGGCGGCAGCGCCTGTCGCCCGAACTGCGCAACGAAGTGACGCCCAAGAACATCCTGATGATCGGGCCGACGGGCTGCGGCAAGACCGAGATTTCGCGGCGCCTGGCGAAGCTTGCCGATGCGCCGTTCGTAAAGGTCGAAGCTACCAAGTTCACCGAGGTCGGCTATGTCGGCCGCGACGTCGAGCAAATTGCCCGCGACTTGGTCGAGGAAGCAGTGCGGCTGGAGAAGGAACGCCGCCGTGAAAGGGTCCGCGTGGACGCCGAAGGTGCAGCGATGGACCGCTTGCTCGATGCGCTGACTGGCAAGGGGTCGAGCGAGGCGACCCGCGAAAGTTTTCGCGCTCGTTATCGCGACGGCACGCTTGAGGAAGCCGAGGTCGAGATCGAGGTGACCGAGGCGCCCAACATGCCGTTCGACATGCCTGGCCAGGGCGGAGTCGGGATGATCAACCTGTCCGACATGATGTCGAAGGCGATGGGCGGGCCGCCGAAGAAGCGCCGCAAACTCAAGGTTCCGGCGGCCTTCGCCAAACTGGTCGATGAGGAAGCCGACAAGCGCGTCGACCAAGATGACGTGACCCGCGTAGCGCTGGCCGATGCCGAAGCTAACGGGATCGTCTTCCTCGACGAGATCGACAAGATCGCGGTCAGCGATGTGCGGGGCGGATCGGTCAGTCGTGAAGGTGTTCAGCGCGACCTGTTGCCGCTGATCGAAGGGACGACGGTGGCGACTAAATATGGACCGATCAAGACCGACCATATCCTGTTCATCGCATCGGGCGCGTTCCACGTCGCCAAGCCCGCCGATCTGCTTCCGGAACTGCAGGGCCGACTGCCGATCCGGGTCGAGCTTCGCGGGCTGACGGAGGAGGATTTCGTCCGGATCCTGAGCGACACAAGGGCAAGTCTGACCGAGCAATATCGAGCATTGCTGAAAACCGAGGACGTCACCATCACCTTCGCCGACGATGGCATTGCGGCGCTCGCGAAGATCGCTGCGGAGGTCAATGAATCGCTGGAGAATATCGGTGCACGGCGACTGTCGACGGTGATGGAAAAACTTCTCGAGGAAGTCAGCTTCACTGCCGAGGATCGCGGCGGCGAGAATCTTCTGATCGACCGCGCCTTCGTCGAGGGACAATTGGCGGGCATCGCGAAGAACACCGATCTGTCGCGCTACGTGCTCTGATCGATGGGCGGTTCGGCCTTTCGATAGTGCCATGACAGGCCCTGGACGAAGGGGCTCCAGGACGGTGCCTTGATCCCGGCCAGCCGAAGGCGGCTCGCGATCCATTGGTTGCAGGTGTCGACGGCGCTGGCCTTGCCGACGCCCTCGAAGAAGGCATCGCGCCGCCAGTAACCGGGATGGTCGATGGTGATCGCGCGGCCACTGGCATCGAGCCGGAAGCCGGCGCGGATAGCGGTCCACAATCGCCGATATTGTTCGCGGGTCAGGCGGATCTGCCGCGCGGAATATGTCGGGTCGCGGACCCATTCGACATGCATCACCCGTTCACCGCCGATCAGCGCGCTGCTTATCGTGCCCGCCGAAATGTCGGACCAGGTCGGCGTTTCCAGATAGACCTTGCGCTCCCCAGCACCGAACGCGATCCAGCGGGCGTCGCCGGGTTTTTCCTGGAATGCGGCGGGGGGGACGAATTCTTCCCAGTCGAGCCCCTCGACATTGACCGGAAGAACCAGGTCGGCGTGGATTCCATTGTCGGCCAGATAGACGGTGATGCCCTCTTCGGGTTCGGTCCATCCCCGATTCACGGGGACTAGGCTGCCCAGCAGCGCAGCGGCCAGATAAGCGAGCGGAATCGCAGCGACCGCCCAGCCTAGTCGCTTCATCCAGCGTCTTTTCGTCCTTCGCCGTCGTGCCAAAGCTGTTACCGCCATCTTGCCTATCGGGCCTTCCGCCACTAGATGCCCCGTCGCACCCCAAACTCCAATGGGGATGCACGGTCGGGGCGTAGCGCAGCCTGGTAGCGCATCACACTGGGGGTGTGGGGGTCGCAGGTTCGAATCCTGTCGCCCCGACCATCTATTCCAAAGGAAGAAATCCGTTCATGATCAACTTCCCAATTTCGCTGATCGCCGCCGCAGCCACTGGCGCTGCCCCGTCTTCGGGCGCATCCTTCTTCATCCAGACTGCACCGCTCGTGCTGGTCTTCATCATTTTCTACTTCCTGATGATCCGCCCGCAGACAAAGCGGATGAAGGAACATCGCGCCCAGATCGATGCCGTCAAGAAGGGCGACAAGGTCGTCACCGGCGGCGGACTGCTCGGCCGTGTCACCAAGGTCGATGACGGCGAAGTCGAAGTCGAACTGGGCCAGGGAATGAAGGTTCGCGCCGTCAAGTCGACGCTGAGCCAGGTCGTCGATCCGACCGCCAAACCGGCGAACGACTGATGCTCGATTTCCCGCGCTGGAAAAGCTGGGGAATCTGGCTCGTCCTGTTCCTCGGGTTGATCTTGGCCCTGCCGAGCTTCTTCCCGAAAGCGACCGTCGCGACCTGGCCGGGTTTCGTTCCGCACAAGCAGGTCAGCCTCGGGCTCGATCTTGCCGGCGGCAGCCAGCTACTGCTCGAGGCCGATCTTGCTGATGCCGCCAAGCAGCGGCTTGCGACGATGGAAGAATCGATCAGCACCGAACTTCGCCGGGGCGATCCGCGGATCGCCATCGGGGACGTTTCGAGCAGCGGTGGCCGCATTGCCTTTATCGTTCGCGACCCGACGCAGGTCGATGCCGCGGTCGAGCGGTTGCGCACATTGACCCAGCCGGTCGGCCTAACCGGATCGCGCGACTGGACCGTCAAGGTCGAGGATTCGACCCGGATCATCGTCGCACAGACCGAACAGGGCGCGCAGAACGCGCTCAAGGATTCGATGACCGTCGCGCGTGACGTCGTCGCCCGCCGTATCGACCCGAGCGGCACCAAGGAAATCACCGTCATCAACCAAGGCCAGCGCCGGATCCTGGTGCAGGTGCCGGGCGTCGAGGATCCCGATGCGCTGAAGGCCCTGATCGGCCAGACCGCACGCCTCGAATTCAAGCTGGTCGACCAAGAGGCGTCGGCCCAGCAGCTCGCCGAAGGGCGCGCACCGCCGGGCAGCCAGATCCTGCCGATGGTCGACGGATCGGGTGCGATTGCGGTCAAGCGCCGGATCATGGTGTCGGGCGACCAGCTGATCGATGCCAAGCAGGCGTTCGACCAGAATGGCGCGGCAGTGGTTTCGATCCGGTTCAATGCGGCTGGCGCCAAGCGCTTTGGCCGAGTGACGCAGGAGAACGTCAACAAGCCGTTTGCAATCATTCTTGACGATAAGGTGCTTAGCGCGCCGAACATCAACGAGCCGATCCTTGGCGGGCAGGCGCAGATCAGCGGCAGCTTTACCGTGGAAAGCGCCAATGCGCTGGCAGTCTCGCTGGCCAGCGGCAAGCTGCCGGTCAAACTGAATGTAATCGAGGAACGCACGGTTAGCGCCGACCTCGGCAAGGATTCGATCGAGAAGGGCGTGCTCGCTTCGATCATCTCGACCATGGCGGTGGTCCTGTTCATGCTCGTGACCTATGGCCGCTTCGGGGTTTATGCGACGTCGGCTCTGTTTATCAACGCGATCCTGATCCTTGGCGCTATGGTGCTGTTCAACGGTACCCTGACCCTTCCCGGAATTGCCGGCTTCGTGTTGACAATCGGTGCGGCAGTCGACGCCAACGTTCTGATCAACGAACGCATCCGGGAAGAACAGCGCCGAGGGCGCAAGATCCTCGACGCGCTGGAAACCGGCTACAAGGAAGCGTCGACCGCGATTTTCGATGCGAACATTACCAACGTCATCGCGGCGGTGATCATGTTCTATTTCGGATCGGGCCCGATCCGCGGTTTCGCAGTCGTGCTGATGATCGGGATCGTCACCTCGGTGTTCACCGCGGTCAATTTTACCCGGATGCTGGTGGCCCAATGGGTCAAGGCCAAGCGTCCGCGCGAACTCCATATCTGAGGCCCCCCAGATGCCCCTTCTTAAACTCGTCCCCGACAATACTAACATCGACTTCATGAAGGTGCGCAATATCGCGCTCGTCCTGTCGATCATCGCGACCATCGCCAGCCTCGTGCTGGTCGGCGTCAGGGGCCTCAATTTCGGGATCGATTTCGTTGGCGGACAAGTGGTTCGTACCCAGTTCGCACAAACAGTCGATATCGAGGAATTACGGGGCAATGTCGCGCGCCTCGAACTCGGCGACGCGAGCATCCAGGAGTTCGGCGATTCGCGGGTCTACCAGATTCGGTTGCCGAAGCCCGATGGCGGCGACGAGGCCGCATCGGCGGCGGTGACAAAGCTTCGGCAAGGAATCGTCGGCCTCTACCCCGGCGCACGCGTCGATGCCGGAGAATCGGTGTCGGGCAAAGTCAGCGCAGAGCTCGCCCGCGACGGGGCCATCGCAATCGCACTCGCGATGCTCGGGATCGCCATTTACATCTGGTTCCGCTTCGAATGGCAATTTGGGGTAGGTGCGCTGGTCACCCTGTTCCACGACGTCTCGATGGTGCTCGGCTTCTTTGCGCTCACCCAACTCCAGTTCGACCTCAACATCGTCGCAGCTTTTCTCGCGATCGTCGGCTACTCGCTCAACGATACGGTGGTGATCTACGACAGGATTCGCGAGAACCTACGTAAATTCCGCAAGATGGCGATGGTCCCGCTGCTTAACCTGTCGCTCAACGAAACGCTGAGCCGTACGATCGTGACGTCGTTGTCGATCATGCTTGCGCTGCTCCCGCTGCTGCTGTTCGGCCCCGACGTGATTTTCGGACTGACTGCGGCGATTCTGCTAGGCACCTTCATCGGCACCTATTCCTCGATCTACATCTCTTCGCCAATGCTGGTGTGGTTGGGGGTCAAGCCCGACAGCTTCCTGAAGCCCGAGGAAGGGCCCGGCGCGCAGCCGCAGGAAATCTGACGTCAAGCAATCCGCCGTTCATTTCGATGACGGCAATCTCGGCGCTTGGCCTCTTGCCAGCCCCACGCTAGAAGGTTCGCCATGTCGACGAAATCCCGGATCATCTTCCCGCTTATCGCGGCTGCCCTCATCCTCCCGACCGCCGGTTGCGCACGCAACAAGGCCAAGGCGGGGGATACGCAATATATCGCCCGCGACGTGAACACCCTTTACGCGCTGGCGAAGAAATATCTCGACCAGGGCAATTACGGCCTTGCCGCCAAGATGTTCGACGAGGTCGAGCGCCAGCATCCCTATTCTGTTTGGGCCCGCCGCGCGCAGCTGATGAGCGCTTTCTCTTATTACATGGCTCAGCAATATCCGGACACGATCAGTTCGGCGCGCCGCTTCCTGACGATCCATCCGGGCAACAAGGACGCGCCTTACGCCAACTACCTGATCGCAATGTCTTACTATCAGCAGATCGAAGACGTGAATCGCGACCAGAAGATCACGCAGCAGGCCGCCGATTCATTCGGTGAACTGACCCGCCGTTATCCGAACACACGTTACGCCGCCGATGCACGGCTGAAGATGGATCTCATCAACGACCATCTTGCGGGCAAGGAAATGGAAGTTGGTCGCTTCTACCAGCGCCAGGGCAAGTGGCTTGCAGCGACGATGCGGTTCCGCACGGTGATCGACAAATATCAGACCACTAGCCACACACCCGAAGCGTTGGAGCGACTGGTCGAATCCTACCTCGCGCTCGGTATTCCTGCCGAGGCGCAGAAGGCCGCGGCCGTACTCGGCGCCAACTATCCGGGCAGCGAATGGTATGAGCGAAGCTACAAGCTGATCCAGCGTCACGCGCCGGCGGCGCCCCAGGGCTAAGCGGGGCGGCTGCGGGCCCGTGCTGCGGCAGCTCTCGATCCACAATGTCGTCCTGATCGACCGGCTCGAGCTTGAGTTCGAGCCGGGGCTGGGCGTTCTCACCGGGGAAACCGGGGCAGGCAAATCGATCCTTCTCGACAGTCTCGGCCTTGCGGTGGGCATGCGCGCCGATACCGGGCTGGTCCGGGCGGGCGAAGCGCAGGCAGCCGTCGGCGCGACCTTCGAATTGCCGGCTGACCATCCCGCTTTCGCTGTGCTCGACGAACAGGGCATCGAACGCGAGGCCGGTGAGCCGTTGATCGTCCGCCGCACGTTGAAAGCCGATGGCGGTAGCCGTGCATTTGCGGGCGGCGCCAGTGTACCGGCAACGATTCTGCGTGACCTGTCCGGCGGCCTCATTGAAATTCACGGCCAGCATGACGATCGCGGACTGCTCAATCCCAAGGGCCATCGCGGCCTGCTCGATTCCTTTGGACGCATTGATGGAGCGCCGGCCTCGCGCGCCTGGGCGAAACTGAGCGAAATCGAAGCAGTGCTTGCCGAGCGTCGACAGGCTTTGCTGGACGCAGAGCGTGACCGCGACTGGCTCGACTTCTCGATCGAGGAAATCGACAAGCTGGGCGTCGAGGTCGGCGAGGAAGAGAAACTTGCAGATGCGCGCATCCAGATGAAGGCGGCGGCGCGGATCGAGGACGATATGGGAGCGCTCGGCCCGCATTTCACCGGCTCCGATGGGGGGCTGTCGCAGCTTCGCCAGGCGGCGCGCCGGCTGGAGCGAATCCACGATGCGCATCCGCTGCTTGCAGAAGCGCTCGCTGCAACCGACCGCGCGATCATCGAGGCGGCCGAGGCCGAGGAGAAGATCGAACAGGCGCAGCGTGCGCTCGCCCATTCGCCGGTCGACCTCGACGAGGCGGAGGCCCGTTTGTTCGACATTCGCGGGCTCGCCCGTAAGCATCGGGTCGAGCCCGACCAGCTACCGGCCCTGCTCGACGATCTGCGGGCGCGCCGTGCGGCGATCGAGGATGGTGAAGAAGCGATCGTCGCGCTCGAACGGGAGCTTGCCCTCGCGAAGAACGAGTATCGCAGCGCGACCGATGCCTTGACCGAAGTCCGCCGTGCCGCCGCCGTGCGGCTTGATGCGGCCGTGGCGGGCGAACTCGCGCCGCTCAAGCTGGATGCCGCGCGATTCCGGACGGCGATGGCAGTCGCCGATGCCGGGTCGACCGGCGTCGACCGGGTCGAATTCGAAGTTTCGACCAACCCCGGCGCACCGTTCGGCGCGCTGACCAAGATCGCATCGGGCGGCGAATTGTCGCGCTTCATCTTGGCGCTCAAGGTCGCGCTGGCTGAAGAGGGCGGTGCGGCGACGATGATATTCGACGAGATCGATCGCGGTGTCGGTGGCGCGGTTGCAAGCGCGATCGGCGAACGACTAGCCCGGCTGGCCGAGGGCAGCCAATTGCTGGTCGTCACCCACAGCCCGCAGGTGGCGGCGCGCGCCGCGCACCATTACCGGATTGAAAAAGCCCACGGGCCCGGCGGCACGCGAACCACCGTGCGTCGCCTTTCCGACGACGAGCGCCGCGAGGAAATCGCGCGGATGCTATCGGGCGCAGACATAACCGATGAAGCCCGCGCCCAAGCCGCGCGATTACTGGAGGCAGCATGACCACGCAACGCACGATCCCGCAGACTTTCAACGAAGAGGCGCTGCGTCATGTCTTGGTCAGCGATGGCGGCAACACGGCGCGTCCTGGCGTGGTCATCGTCCCGACGGTCATGGGGGTCAGCGACCTGGAGATTGGCTTTGCCGAGCGGTTAGTCGGACTGGGCTACAACGCGCTTGTCGCCGACCTTTTCGGGGCCAAGTTTCGTGGCGCCGCGCGCGACGAGATGTTCGGCGAGATGAATCGCCTGCTTGGCGACCGTGGCAGCTTGCGCGACCGAATGGTCGACGTGCTCGATCTCGCCAAGGCACAGCCCGAGTTCGACGCGGCCAAGATCGCGGTCATCGGCTATTGTTTCGGCGGATTGTGCACGCTCGATCTGGCGCGGTCGGGCGCGGATTTCCAAGCAGCGGCGAGTTTCCATGGCCTGTTCAAGTCACCGGGCCTGCCCGCCAACAAGATCGTCGCCAGGGTCGTCGCCTTCCACGGCTGGGACGATCCGATGGTGCCGCCCGACGATGTCGTCGCGCTTGGCAACGAACTGACGGCGGCAGGCTGCGACTGGCAAATTCACGCCTACGGCCATGTCGCCCACGGCTTCACCAACCCGAACGCGTCCGACTTGCAGATCGACGGCGTCCGCTACAACGCGCTGGCGGCCGAGCGGAGCTGGGCGAGCCTCGAGAATTTGCTCGCCGAGAGCTTGCGTTGACGGCTTACGTGGCGTTGCTGCGGGCGGTGAACGTGTCGGGGACCGGAATGCTGCCGATGAGCGCATTGCGCGCGATGGGCGAGGCATGCGGCTTCGCCCAAGTGCGCACGTTCATTGCCAGTGGCAATTTGCTGTTCACCAGTGAATCGGAGGAAGCGGAAGTATGCGAGGCGCTATCTGCGCGGGTTCGTGACTTTTTCGGGCAAGACGTCCCGCTCTTTGTTCGTTCGGCCCGGGAGATGGCGGCCATTGTCGAATCCAATCCTTTTCGGGACGACAAGCCAAGCCGGGTTATGGCCTATGCCGTGGATGGAGAGCCGCATCCGGGCTTGATCGACGAGGCGCGAGATATCGGTTCCGAGCGGTTAGCGCTGGGTCCGCGCACGGTCTATGTTTCCTATGGCGAGGGGATTGCCAAGACCCGACTGAAAATCCCCACGATTCGGAAAGGCACGTCGCGCAACATGAACAGCATCGCCAAACTGGCGGATTTGCTTGCAGGGATGAATTGAGCGCGATGGACGGCATGAACGAAGCCGATGCCGCCAATCGCCTGATGCGGCTGGCGAAGGAAATTACGCGGCACGACCGGCTCTATCATGACAAGGACGAGCCCGAGATTTCGGATGCCGATTATGACGCGCTTGTCCGCGAAAACCGGGCGTTGGAAGAGGCCTTTCCCGAGCTGATCAGGCCGGACAGTCCGTCGCAGCGACTGGGTGCGACGCCGGCCGCAACCGGACTTGCCAAGGTCACCCATGCCAAGCCGATGCTCAGCCTGGACAATGCGTTCAGCGACGAAGACGTCACCGAGTTCGTCGCGCGGGTGCGGCGGTTCCTGTCGTTGCCCGGCGACGCTGAAGTCGCCCTGACCGCCGAACCGAAGATCGACGGATTGAGCTGCTCGTTGCGTTACGAAGGGGGCTCGCTCGTCTTGGCGGCAACGCGAGGCGATGGGGCGGTGGGCGAAGATGTCACCACCAATGTCCGTACGATTTCCGATATTCCGCAGAAGATCCACGGCGCGCCATCCGTGCTGGAAGTGCGCGGCGAGGTCTATATGGCGAAATCCGATTTCGCGGCCTTGAATGAACGGCAAGAAGCAGCGGACGGCAAGATTTTCGCCAACCCGCGCAACGCGGCGGCGGGATCGCTCCGGCAGAAGGATGCCAACGTCACCGCGGCGCGCCCGCTGCGCTTCCTCGCCCATGGCTGGGGCGAAATCAGCGCGCCGCTTGGTCTCACTCAGGAAGAGGCAATGGCGACCATCGCTGCGGTTGGAATTCCGGTCAGCGACCTGCTGGTCCGGGTCGGGAGTGTCGATGACGCGCTGGCCCATTATCGCCGAATCGAACAGGAACGCGCCGACCTGCCGTTCGACATTGACGGGGTTGTGTACAAGGTCGACCGGCTCGACTGGCAGGAGCGGCTGGGCCAGGTGGCGCGCGCGCCGCGTTGGGCACTGGCCCACAAATTCCCCGCCGAGCAGGCCGAAACCACGCTGGAGGCGATCGACATCCAGGTCGGGCGGACCGGCAAGCTGACCCCCGTCGGGCGGTTGAAGCCGGTCGGCGTGGGCGGGGTGATCGTCAGCAACGTCACCCTGCACAACCGTGACGAGATCGCGCGGCTCGGCCTTCGGGTCGGCGACCGCGTCCGCATCCAGCGCGCCGGCGATGTTATCCCGCAAGTGGTCGAGAATCTGACCCGCGACACGCCGCGCGCCGCCTTCGTTTTCCCCGATCATTGTCCCGAATGCGGGTCCGAAGCAGTTGCGGAAGAAGGCGAAGTCGACGTCCGCTGCACCGGCGGCCTGATTTGTCCCGCACAGCGCATCGAACGATTGAAACATTTCGTGTCGCGCGGCGCGATGGACATCGACGGGCTTGGCGAAAAGAGCATTGTCGAATTCGTTGGATTGGATTGGCTGCACGGGCCCGCCGATATCTTCCGACTGAAGGAGTACCGCGATCAGTTGATCGGCCGCGACGGCTGGCAAGCGGTTAGCGTCGACAAAATGCTCGCCGCGATCGAGGCGCGCAAGGGCTTCGACCCGGCGCGCTTCCTGTTCGGATTGGGCATCCGCCATGTCGGGGCGGTGACGGCGAAAGATTTAATGAAGGCGTTCGGCACGATCGAGGAACTGGAACGGGTCGCGCGCAGCGATCCGGCCATCGTCGAGCTGAGCAATGTCGAAGGGGTCGGCTGCGTGGTCGCGCAGGCGGTCGTCGACTTCTTCCACGAACCGCACAACCGCGAGCAGGTGAGCGAATTGCTCACGCTGGCCATGCCCGCCGCTTTCGTCTCGACCGCGCGCGCCACCGAGTGGAGCGGCAAGACTATCGTCTTCACCGGCAGCCTCGAAACCATGAGCCGCGACGAAGCCAAGGCGCAGGCCGAACGCCTCGGCGCCCGCGCCGCCGGTTCTGTCAGCGCAAAGACCGACCTGGTCGTGGCAGGCCCTGGCGCAGGGTCAAAGCTGAAAAAAGCCGCCGAACTTGGCGTGCGAGTCATCGACGAAGCGGAATGGGCCGAAATCGTGGCGGAGAGTTAGGCTACGGCCTCCAGCACCAATACGCACCATTCGCCGCGCCCGCGCTCCACCACCGAACATCCCTGCGCCGCATAGGCCTCGACGACCGCATCGGCCTGCGTGTCGAGCAGCCCGGCCAGGATGATGGTGGCTCCGGGAGCGACCGCTGCGGCAAAGGAGGGGGCTAGCGCAACCAGCGGCCCGGCCAGGATATTGGCGATCAGCAGGTCGAACGGGGCGCGGGCCTGGATCATCGCGTGATCCATGCCGTCGGCGACCGCCAGCAGCAGTTCATTTGTCCCATGACCAAGCGCGATGCCGTTGATCGCGGCATTGTCGCGGGTGACGTCGATGCTGACCGGGTCGATGTCGGTGGCGATCGATTTTGCCTGCGGCCACAGCGTCATGGCGGCGAAGGCAAGCAGGCCGGTGCCGGTGCCGATGTCGGCAACATTGGCGAAAGTCTGACCGGACTGCTCCAGCCGATCGAGCGCCGCGAGGCAACCTGCGGTCGTTGCATGCTGGCCGGTCCCGAACGCCAACCCTGCGTCAATCTCGAAACAGGTCGCGCCGTCGGGACGATCCTTGTGATGCATCGGGGTGTGAACAAAAAAGCGGCCAGCACGGATCGGCTCCAGCCCGGCCTGGCTCATCGTCACCCAGTCGGTCGAATCCTCGAGCCGTTCGAGCGCGGGATCGCCATCGATCGCCAGCGCTTCGAGCACGCGCATCTCTTCCCAGCCGGGCTGGTGATCAAAGTAAGCGTGGACCCGCCAGCGGTCGGGCTGGTCGGGGTCGGGTTCCTCGGCGACGATGACCGGCGGGTCGCGATGATCGGGAAACAGCATGTCGCTGTCGGGGATCGCTTCGGCCTCGGCCTTGGTGCAGTCCAGCGTGACGCGCCAGCTCATTGCGCGGCTTCCTTGGCAAGACGTTCGTCGAGGCGGGTAGTCAAAGCGGCGGCGTAGGCTTTGCAACCGTTCTGGTCGAACAGGGGTTTGGCGCCGGTCATGCGATCGCGCAAATCGCTGGCCGAGGGATGGGGCGTGATAAGAATGTCGCAGGGACTGGTGGCGATCTTCGCGAAGGACGCGCGGAAGGCGGCGACGAGCGCGGGATGGGCGGTGAACTTGTAATCGTCACGGCTGACGGGGGTGAGACTGTCCGCATAGACCATGGTGCGGCAGATCGCGCCGTCGCAACTTTCCCAACGCCAGCTAAGCGCACCGGGCGTATGTCCGGGGGTGGCGATGGCGGTGAGTTCGATGTCGAAGAGGCGCACGCGGTCGCCATCCTTCACAGTTCGTCCCGCCTTGGCAGCGTGGAAGGGCCCGTGCAGCCCGGCCTGCGGATCGGCGGGATCGGCGGTACCGGTGGCGAAGACTCTGGCTGCGGGTTCGGACGCGACGAGGGTCGCCCCGGTCAGCTGGAGAAGGCGCGCAATTCCGCCGACATGGTCGTGATGTTCATGGCTATGGACGATGAACTTGATGTCGCCGAGCCGAAATCCCAGCGATCGGATATTCTCGGCGATGAGGTCCGCGCCGCCTTCGGTGCCGCCATCGATCAGGACATGGCCTTCATCTCCGGTAACAAGGATCGCGGCGATTCCGCAGGTGCCGACGAGATAGGTGTTTGCGTGGATCCGGACTGGCGGCGCGGGCTTGTCCCAATCGTCCCAGTCCTTGCAAGTCGCAGCCCAGAGCGGGCCGGATTCTTCGATCGGGGCTTTGGGACGCTCGATCTGGCGCGGTGTTCGTCCAAGCGGAATGGTGACCTGCTGGGCGGTGAGCGCGAGGGCGAGGAACTCAGCGAACAAAGGATGCTCCGTTTGCATCGATGACCGCGCCGGTCGCGCTTGCCGGGGCGTCGATGGCGAGCCAGCGGATCACTTCGGCGATTTCGTCGGGCGTCGCGACTCGGCCGAGCGGAATGTCGGCGAGCAATTTGGCGCCGCCGCGACTGTCGAGATAATCCTCGACCATCTCGCTGGCGGTAAAGCCGGGGCAGACCGCAAAGGCGAGAATGCCTTCATGCGCATAGCCTCGGGCAATGCTCTTGGTCATCGCGACCATGCCGCCCTTGGACGCGGCATAATGCCAATGCTGCGGGCTGTCGCCGCGATAGGCGGCGCGGCTCGCGACATTGACGATCCGGCCCTTGTGATCGCTCGAACGCCAATGGCTGATCGCGTGACGGCACAAATCGGCGCTGGCCTGCAGGTTGATCTGCATCGTTCGCGCCCAGGCAGCGTGCCACGCCTCGTCGGCGGCATTGTCGGCGACGGCTTCGAAGACGCCGGCATTGTTGATCAAAACGTCGATACGCCCGTCAAGCGCCTCGAACGACTGTTCCCACAGGCGGCGCGGGGCGGCCGGATCGGCGAAGTCGGCAGCGATCAGCCCATCATGTGCCAGCGGTCGAATGGCCCGCGACCTGGTGTCCCGCATTGCGAAGGGCGACAGGGTCGCCGCGCCGATTCCCCGGCTGGCTCCGGTGAGGAGAATATGCATCGCCTCCGCCTAGCCAAAGCCAAGCGGAGGCGAAAGCGAAAGTCGTCGGGATCAGGAGGCGAGGCGGGCGACGAAGCTGCTGGTGGCGTCGCTGAATTCCTCGATCTGCTTCGACACGCGGCCGAAGCCCTGTTCGACATTGTCGATATCCTTGGCGACATTTTCGGTGTCGTGACGGATTGCGGCAATGGTCGAGCTCATCGAGTCGGCGGCAAGCGCGGTTTCGTCGACCGCCGCGGTGATCATCGTCACCGTCTGGGCCTGCAATTCCATCGCCTGGCGGATCCGGTCGGCGCTGGTCTGCACTTCGCCGACGGTCTTGCTGATCGACGCATTGGACTCGACGGTCTGCTTGGTCGCCGCCGTGATCGCGGTGATCTTGGCGGTAATATCGTCGGTCGCGCGGGCCGTCTGGCTGGCCAGGCTTTTCACTTCCTGTGCAACGACCGCAAAGCCGCGGCCGGCATCGCCAGCACGCGCCGCTTCGATGGTGGCGTTGAGGGCGAGCAAATTGGTCTGGCCAGCAATGTCGCGGATCAGGCCGAGGATCGACTCGATCGCTTCGACATGGGCGCTCAGCGCCTGGCTGACCTTAACCGCATTTTCGGCCTGGCCGCCCGCACGGGTAGCAACGTCGGCTGCGACCTCGACTTCCGACCGGGCATCTTCGATTGCGCGGATCAGGCCGGCGGCGGTCTGCGCGGCTTCCCGCATTGCGGTCGCCGACTGTTCGGCAGCGGCGGCGACTTCGCTGGTCTTGCCAAGCATGCCGCGTGCCGACGCGCTGGTCGTCGACGCCTTTGCGCGCAATGCTTCGCTTTCATTGGTGCAATTGCGCACGACGCCCAGCACCTTGGTGTTGAAATCTCCGGCAAGGCGGGATTGGTTCTTACTGCTTTCGCCGCGCGTGATGACGATGGCATGATGAATGAAGCAGTCGATCTCGACCGCCTGAACTTCCGAAAGGGTGCGTGCGAACCGGACGATCGCGGATTCGTCGGCAATCTTGCGGCGAAGAATTGCGAATGCTGCTTCGGTCTCTGCGGCAAGACCGGCGAGAAGGGTCGACAAAGTCAGGCCATGGGTGAGTGCGCGCTGCACGTAATCATGCGCGGTGACGGTCCATTCCGGACCGTCGATCCGTTCGAACTTCGAAGCGACATAAGGCTGAATTCGGCGCGCAAGCGCTTCGATCTTTCCGCTGTCGAACTCCTCGCCGACTTCGGGCGATTTGGCATACCGGACCCAGAATTCGCGGGCCATCTCGAACGAATCGTCGGCCAGGTAAGACCACAGTTCGCGTGCCCTGATGGGAAGGTCGCCCGCCAGGTCGTAGAGCGCAAGCCCACGTCCCAGGTCGTATTCGCCGTTCAATCCAGAGCCGACTACCGTCGCCATCACATCTTCATCCTTCAAATACACCAACGTGGGTCACGCTATGCACGCGCAATGGTTAAAGGCCGGTTAGTGAACCCGCATCGCTTGCCAGCGCGGGCGATGCTGCCTAGGGAGCCGAGACGTTTTCCAATGCTTTCGCGGACGAGAAATCCATGACCCGCAATCCCGACCGACCCTTGTCGCCCCACCTGACCATCTGGCGTTGGGGTCCCGGCATGCTCGTTTCGATCCTTCATCGCATCACCGGCGGCGCCTTGTCCGTCGCTGGCCTTGCTGTTCTGACCTGGGCGTTGTGGGCAGCGATGAGCGGCGACGCGCAGTTCGACACGTTCCTGCAATGGATGAACCATCCGATCGGTATCATCGTCCTGGTCGGCCTGACCTGGGCGTTCTGGCAGCATCTCTTTTCCGGGCTTCGCCACCTCGTGCTCGACACCGGCGCCGGGTTTGAGCTGAAGATCAATCGCGCCGGATCGGTCGCGACCATCGTGCTCGCCATCTTCTTCACCGCCCTGACGTGGGCCTACGGCGTGGGAGCAATCGGATGAGCCAGGGAAATAGCGCAACTCCGCTCGGCAAGGTGCGCGGCATCGGATCGGCGCACGAAGGCGGCGAGCATTGGCTTCACGAACGGCTGGTCAGCGCGGCCCTTCTGCTGCTGTCGCTGTGGCTGATCGCCTCGCTGCTGCTGCTTCCGCAACTCGATCGCCGCACTGTTCTGGAATGGCTTGGCCATCCCAGCGGTGCGATCCCGATGTCATTGTTCGTCATCGCCGCTTTCGACCATGCCGTCGACGGATTGAAGGTCGTGATCGACGATTATGTCCACGACGATGCCAATCGCCTGCTGGTTACCGGTCTCGTCAAGTTCGCCGGGATCGGCGGCGCAGCACTCGCCCTGTTTTCCCTCGCCAAGATCGCATTCGGAGCCGCCTAAACCATGAGCGCCTACAAGATCATCGACCATGTCTATGATGTCGTTGTCGTGGGAGCCGGCGGGTCCGGCCTGCGCGCAACGATGGGTTCGGCCGAAAAAGGTTTGAAGACAGCCTGCGTGACCAAGGTCTTCCCGACCCGCAGCCACACTGTCGCCGCGCAGGGCGGGATCGCCGCAAGCCTCGGTAACATGGGGCCCGATCATTGGCAGTGGCACATGTACGACACCGTCAAGGGTTCCGACTGGCTCGGCGACCAGGACGCGATCGAATATCTGACCCGCGAGGCACCCGCGGCGGTTTATGAACTCGAACATGCCGGAATGCCCTTCTCGCGCACCGACGAGGGCAAGATCTACCAGCGTGCCTTTGGCGGCATGACCCAGAATATGGGCGAAGGCCCGGCTGCGCAGCGCACCTGTGCCGCCGCCGACCGTACCGGCCACGCCATGCTCCACACGCTCTACCAGCAGAGCCTGAAGTATGACGCCGACTTCTTCATCGAGTATTTCGCGCTCGACCTGATCATGGAGGACGGAGTTTGCCGCGGGCTGCTCGCGATGAACCTCGACGACGGGTCGATCCACCGCTTTACGGCGCAGGCCGTAGTGCTTGCAACCGGCGGCTACGGCCGCACCTATTTTAGCGCGACCAGCGCCCACACCTGCACCGGCGACGGTAATGCGATGGTGCTTCGTGCCGGCCTGCCGCTTCAGGACATGGAATTCGTCCAGTTCCACCCGACCGGTATTTACGGCGCGGGCGTGCTCATCACCGAAGGCGCGCGCGGCGAGGGCGGCTATCTTACCAATAGCGAAGGCGAGCGCTTCATGGAGCGGTACGCACCGAGCGCGAAGGACCTTGCCAGCCGCGACGTCGTGTCGCGGTCGATGGCGATGGAAATGCGCGAAGGTCGCGGCGTCGGCGAGCACAAGGACCACATTTTCCTTCACCTCGACCATATCCCCGCCGACATTTTGGCGGAGCGCCTGCCGGGTATCACGGAAACTGCGAAAATCTTCGCCGGTGTCGACCTAACCCGCCAGCCGATTCCGGTCACACCGACCGTCCACTACAATATGGGCGGCATCCCGACGAACTATCACGGCGAAGTCGTCACGCTGAAGGACGGCAACCCCGACAGCGTCGTGCCCGGCCTGTTCGCGGTCGGCGAGGCCGCCTGCGTCAGCGTTCACGGCGCCAATCGCCTGGGATCGAACAGCCTGATCGACCTGGTCGTGTTCGGCCGTGCGACCGGCCTGAGGCTTGGCGAAATCCTCAAGCCGAACGCGCCGCAACCCGCGCTGCCCACCGGCAATGAGGAATTGTCGCTCTCGCGCCTCGACACGTTCCGCCATGCCGAGGGCGATTCGCCAACCGCCGACATCCGGCTGGAGATGCAGCGCACGATGCAGTCCGACTGCGCTGTCTTCCGCACCGAACGCACGATGGCCGAGGGCGTCGCCAAGATCGACACCATCTACAAGAAGATGGCCGACGTCCGCGTCTCGGACCGCAGCCTGATCTGGAACAGCGACCTCATCGAAACGCTCGAGCTCGACAATCTGCTCGCCCAGGCGGCGGTGACGATGCATTGCGCCGCCAATCGCAAGGAAAGCCGCGGCGCACACATGCACGAGGATTTCCCCGAGCGCGACGACAAAAATTGGATGAAGCACACCATCGCCTGGTTCGACGGTTGGGGCGGCAAAAACGGCGACGTGAAGATCGATTACCGGCCGGTCCACGAATATACGCTGACCGACGAGATCGATTACATTAAGCCAAAGGCGCGCGTTTACTGATGGCTGCCAAGGTCGGTGAAATGGGCGCACCCGCCCTGACGACCGACCAACCGCTTTTTGTCTTTGACGGCCACTGCGTGCTTTGTTCGACCGGTGTCGCCTTCATCATGCGACACGACCCGCAAGCCAGGATGCGCTTTTTGTCGGCGCAAGCCCCGCTTGGCGAGCAAGTCTATCGACGCCTGAACAAGCCGCTTGATGACAGTTACATCTTCATCGACTCTGTTGGCGTCCACATGAAAACCGATGGCTGGTTCCGTGTCGCTTCGGCAATGGGAGGGCCCTGGCGATTCCTCACGATTTTTCGTCTGATACCGCGGTCGCTCCGCGACTGGGCCTATGACATCCTCGCTCGCAACCGCTACCGCTTGTTCGGGACGTCGGACCAATGTGCAATCCTGACGGACGAACAGCGATCTCGTCTAGTCGACACCGACGAAGATCTCGCTCGCCAACTCCTGCCCTAGCAGCCGGAAACCAAATCCAACGCTTCCGCGCGCATTGCCTTTTTGATCGCGTGGTGCGACGAGCCGTGCATTATTGTCGATGAAATGTTGACGACGAACCGTGCTCTTCTGTAGACGAACCGAGTTCCATCATGTTGGAGGTCGATCATGGACGAGGCCAAAGCGGCGCGCACGCCGGCTCAGAAACTGCTGTTTGCGATCCTCATCGGACTGGCGCTGGCCATCCCGTTATTCTCGGTCTGGCTGCTGGTTTACGACCGGCAGAACCAATCGAGCGAAGCCAGTCGTTCGATCACTGAAGGGTGGGGCGGACCGCAAGCGATCAGCGGGCCTGTCCTCGTCATTCCGTACCGGACGATGAGCGAGGAAGCGATCGGCGAGGGTGATCGCAAGATCGTGACGCGACGCGAAGTGTGGCGCGAGCTCACCCTTCAGCCCGAAGTTGCCAATGTCGCGACCACGGTCGATCCCGAAGCGCGCAAGCGTTCGATCTATGAAGCTGTCGTCTACACCGCCACTGCAAAGGGCAACGCAAGGTTCGCTATTCCCGTCGATCTCAACCGGTTCGGTGTCACGACAGGACAGATGGACCTCGCCCGCGCGGAAATCCGTTTCGGGCTCAGCGATCCGCGCGGCTTGGCCGCCAATCCCCAGGTGGTTGTCGATGGCGTCGAGGCGCGGCTCCAGCCTGGCGGGGGAAGCGGGCAGGGCAAAGGCTTCTTCGCCTTCGTCGACGCGTCCGGCCTGATCGACAAACCGATCAGCGTGACCTTCGATTACCAGTTTCGCGGCAATGAATCGCTGTCGCTCGCGCCCATGGCGGGCGATACGCGCTGGCAGGTCCAGTCGACCTGGGCCAGCCCTTCGTTCGTCGGGTCGTTCCTGCCGACGACCCACCAGGTCGCCGACACGGGCTTCAAGGCCAACTATGCGGTCGGCAACCTGGCACTCGGCAAGTCGCTCATCTCGACCGCCGCCAAGGGCGAATCGAGGGTTTCGACCGAGCCGGTACGGTTCAGGGCGGGTACCGCGTCCGTCGAAGGACCCGGCGACACCGAACTTGCCGCAATTAACTTCATCCGGCCGGTCGACCTCTATTCGCGGGTCAACCGGGCAACGAAATATGGCTTCCTGTTTATCGGCTTCACCTTCCTGGCGCTGCTGATGTTCGACATCATCGTCGGGGTACGGGTCAGCCCGGTGGAATATTTGCTGACCGGTGCGGCGATTGTCCTGTTCTTCGTCCTCTTGCTCGCTTTCGCCGAAGTGATCGGTTTCCTGCTTGCCTATCTGGTTGCGGCGGCGGCGATCGTGGGCCTCAATACGGCCTATTCGGCGGCGGTCCTGCGCAGCTGGAAGCGGGGAGCGGTGATCGGGGGATTGCTCGCGGCGCTCTATGCGGTGCTGTACATCCTGCTTGGCCTGGAAGCGCTGTCGTTGCTGATCGGTTCGGTGCTGCTGTTCGTCGCACTGGCCGGGGTGATGTACGCCACCCGTAACATCGACTGGAGCAGCCAGAAGATCGCCGCGACCTAGGGGCTAGTCGTGGGGAGCGGCGGCGGCTAAGTCGCTCCCCACTTATGACCGATCCCCACACACCCCCTAAGCGCATTTTCCCGACCTCCAAGGTCGATGCCGCATCCGCAAAGCATGTCCCGTCCAGTCCGCAAACCGAGAGCGAGGCCTATAAGCTGGCGTTCCAGGACACCGACTTCCTGCTTCGCGAGGACTTGCGCCCGGTCCGTTTCCAGCTCGAATTGCTGAAGCCCGAATTGCTGATGAACGAGGCGAAAATCGCCTCGACCTTCGTCTTCTACGGCTCCGCTCGCGTGCCCGAACCGTCCAAGGCGGCCGAGATGGCGGCACGCGCCAAGACCGACTGGGAGAAAAAGGTCGCCGAGCGGCTGGTCGCCAAGGCGCCATATTATGACGAGGCGCGCAAGCTGGCGCGGATTGCCAGCCGCTTCCCTATCGATGACAATGGCGACCGCCACTTCGTCGTCACGTCGGGCGGGGGCCCGTCATTCATGGAGGCCGCCAACCGCGGTGCGCATGACGAGGGCAAGGAGTCGATCGGGCTCAACATCGTCCTTCCGCACGAACAATTGCCCAACTCCTTCGTCACCCCAGACCTCAGCTTCCAATTCCATTATTTCGCGCTTCGCAAGATGCATTTCCTGCTTCGCGCGCGGGCGTTGGCGGTGTTCCCGGGCGGGTTCGGGACGTTCGACGAAATGTTCGAGTTGTTGACGCTGATCCAGACCGGCAAGGTGCGGCCGCTTCCGATCCTGCTGTTCGGCAAGGAATTCTGGAATCGCGTCGTCGATTTCGAGGCACTGGCCGAAGAAGGCGTGATCAGCCCGCACGACCTCGACCTCATCACCTGGTGCGAAACCGCGGACGAAGCCTGGGCCGCCGTCTGCGAACATTACGACGTCTGCTAGCGGCCCCTGGGGTTGCGCCGCGCTTCTTCATAGACCGCGACATATTCGGCCGGGGTCAGCGCCCCGATGACTTCCTCGATAACGTCGAGGGGCAGGTCGTCGCGTGATTTGAAGCGAAGGCAGCCCTTACCCATGTCGAACTTCTTGCCCGCATCTTTAAATCCGCGTTCCAGCCGTTCGCGCTGTACTGGCGACGCATACGCTCCGAACAGATGCAGGGTCAGCCCGGTCTTGCGCGCGCCTAGCGCGGCCAGCCCGAGTGGTTGCTTGTTGTAGGTTTCGGGATAGACGTCGAGCGGGATTGACCAGCCGATCATTCCGTAAGCGAAGCTTTCGGCATAGCCGTCCGGCAATGCGCGATTGACGAATTCGCGCATGAAGGTGACCTCGGCGCGCTGTGGTGCAGGAAGCGAGGCGAGGAAGTTGGCCACCGTGTCGGCCCGGCTCCCCGCTGCAACCATTGCCTTATTTCTTCACCGTCGGCTCGGTGCCGGTCATCTTGGCGGCACCTTCGCCGCCGATATTCTTGGGTCCGCCCTCGACCGCCTGCTGCTCGTTAAGCACGGGCTGGTTGCCAGCTTTCTGCGCGCCATCACCGGCAGCTTCGGCGGCGGCCTTGTCGCCTTCCGCAGCGGGCGCCTCGGCCGGTGCTGCGGGAAGCGGCAGGTTGGTGCCGTTCGAATTGAGATAGGCGATCAGGTTGGCCCGATCCTGCGGATTGCCGAGACCGGCAAAAGTCATTTTCGTCCCGGCGGCATATTTTCGTGGGCTGGTCAGCCATTCGTCCATTGACTTCCAGTCCCAGACGCCCGGAACGCTTTTCAAGGCATCGGAATAAGCGAAGCCGGCGACATGGCCATGCGGTTTGCCCAAGGTGGCCCACAGGTTCGGGCCGAGGCCGTTGGCGCCGCCCTGCGCAATGGTATGACAGGCGGTGCACTTCTTGAAAACGTCGGCGCCCTTGGCGACGTCGGCCTGGGCCAGGTAGAATTCGACCGGCTTGGCCGCTTCCCCAGCGCCGCCGATTTCTTCGCCACCAGCCAGTTCCCAGCCTGCCTTTTCCGGAGCTTCGGTACGAAACTTCTCGCCGGAGATGATCCAGCCGCCGAGGCCGACGATGCCAGCGAAAAGGACCCAGCCGGCGATGGTGTTGTTGCGGTCGTCCATGAAACCCCTGAGGCGATAGCCGAAAGAAAAGGAAGATGTTGGCGTTGCCCTTTAAGGGGAGCCAGTGCGCCTTTCAAGCATCGCCGAGCCAATGATCGATCAGGCTCCGCGCAATTGCAAAACGGGGAGGCGGCAGGAAGGCCGGATCAGGCTCGCCGGCGATGGCATTTTCGACCTCCGCGCGGGTGAACCAGCGGGCGTCGTCAAGCTCGGTCATGTCGATCGTCAGCCGATCGTCCACTGCGCGCGACGTGCAGCCGATCATCAGCGACGAAGGGAATGGCCACGGCTGGCTTGCGAGGTAGCGTACGTCGGCGATCTCGATCCCGGCCTCCTCGTACATCTCGCGCGCGACGGCGGCTTCGATGGTCTCGCCGACCTCAACGAAGCCAGCCAAGGCCGAATAGCGCCCGGGCGGATAAGCCGGCTGGCGACCGAGCAGCAGTCGCCCGTCATGTTCGGTAAGCATGATCACGACCGGATCGACGCGCGGAAAATGGTCGCCGCCGCACGAATCGCAATGCCGCGACCAGCCGCCGCGATCGACCCGGCTGAGCTGGCCGCAAACCGAACAGAAACCGTGCCGCCGGTGCCAGTTGGCAAGGCTGAGCGCCGCAGCGAACAGCGCCCCGTCGCGCTCATCGAGCAGTCCGATCAGGCCGAAATGGGCGCGGCCGTCGACGGTTGCCGATCCGTTGGGAAGAAGGCTGAAACAGGGTCGCCGTCCGTCATCGAAGCCAAGGAACAGCGGTTCGGCGCCCTGTGCCGTCTGCCAGCTCACCCTGCCATCGTCGCCCAGCGCCGGTGCCCCATCGATCCACTGCAACGAACGCGCGTCTGCGCGCTGCCGAAGTTCGGCAATTTGCTCGGGGTTGGATCGCACGAGATCGGCGCGGTCGAGCCCTGCGCCCGAGAAAAAGGTCTTCATTGACGCTCCTTGGACCGAACCTGCGCGACGGCCTTTGCGAAAAGGGTAGGCAGGCCCGCATGCCCGATCCGGTCGAGTTCGTGCCACCACCCTTCCACATTCGGACTGCCTTCGCCGCGAATGACATGCAGGTCGAGCGTGAAATGGGTGAAGCCGTGGCTGACAATCGTCATCGCTCCCGCCGTCGGCGGCGAATCGGAGGCCCAATCGTCCCCCGGCAGCGCCGCCATCCCGCCAAGCATCCCCTTGTCGGGGCGCCGGACCAGGAACAAGGCGTCGTCCTTCTGATACCAAAGCGCAATGCCATGACGGTGGGGCCGAGACTTCTTCGCTTTGGGCGCAGGATAACCTTCGGGACTTCCGCGCAGGAAGCCGACGCATTCCGCGCGCAGCGGGCAGGCCGGGCAATGGGGATTTTTCGGTCGGCACAGCGATGCGCCCAGATCCATCAGCGCCTGCGCGAAGTCGCCGGCCTGTCCGCTCGGTGTCATCGCGATCGCGGCGGCACGAATCGATGCCTTTTCGGTAAGGCCTTGAAAGCGCGCAACGACGCGCTCGACATTGGTGTCGATCGGCGTCGAATCGCGTCCGAAGGCAATCGCCGCAATTGCCGCCGCAGTATAATCGCCGACCCCGGGCAAGGCGCGCAATTCACTCTCGCTGGTCGGAAATCCGCCGCCAGCGACCACGGCGCGGGCGCAAGCGATCAGATTGCGGGCGCGGGCATAATAGCCAAGTCCGGCCCACTCGCCGAGAATCTCCTCGTCTGCCGCCGCCGCGAGCGCCGCGACGCTCGGCCAGCGCTCCACAAATCGCATGAATCGGGGGGTCACGGTCGCGACCGTCGTCTGCTGCAGCATGACCTCGCTCAGCCACACTCTGTAGGGATCCATCGGCGCTGTCGCCCGGCGGGCTTCGCCACGGCAACGTTCGAGCGGTCCGGCGATAATGATCGAGCAATAGGCGGACGGCGGCACTGGCGGGCATGGCATCGCTATGGCATGACGTTTCGCAATGGCGAAGACCCGCAACGAGAAAGACGATGCCCCGCGTCAACGACGCGCCCGCCCGGCGGGCGAGCTGGTCGGCGATATCGGCGGCGTTGCCTTCAAGCGCTTCGGCTTCGTCCAGGGCGCCGTCGTCAGCCGCTGGAAGGAAATCGTCGGCGATCGCTATGCCACCGTCTCGGTGCCCGAATCGATCCGCTTCCCGACCGGAAAACGCTCCGACGGGATGCTGACCTTGTTGGTCGAAGGTGCCCATGCGCCGCTGATCCAGCATCTGGGCCCGATGATTATCGAGCGGGTCAATCGCTTCTTCGGCTATGAAGCGATTTCGAAGATTGCGTTCCGCCAGGGACGAATCCCCGCCAACGAACCCGCCGTCCGCCGCCCGCAGCCGGTCGCGGTTCCCGAAGAGCTTGGAGAGGGCCTGCGCTCGATTGCCGATCCCGAACTTCGTACCGTCCTGGAATCGCTTGCCGGTCATGTCGCCCGAACCTCGGGTCCGCCGGTCGTCGACCCGATAGAAACCAAGTCCATTCCCATCATCCGGAGCATCAAGTGATACGCAACTTCCCGATTCTCGCCCTTTCCGTCGCCGCGCTCGCGCTCGCTTCGTGCGGAGACAAGAAGGCCGCCGACGCCAACACGGTCGCTAGCGGCCCGATCACGCCGATCGCCGCCCCGAACGGCGGCGACTGGAGCGAAACCGTGTCGCAGACTGCCGAGGGCGGGTTCATCATGGGCAATCCCGACGCGCCGGTGAAGCTGGTCGAATTCGGATCGATGACCTGTTCGCATTGCCGCGAATTCGACGAGGCCGCGATGACCCCGCTCGTCGACACCTACGTCAAAAGCGGTCGGGTCAGCTTCGAATTCCGCAATTTCGTCCGCGACGGTCTCGACCTGACCGCATCGGTGATCGCGCGCTGCGGCGGCCCGTCGAGCTTCTTCGGAATGACCCGGCAGTTGTTCGCCGAGCAGCCCAAATTGTTCGAGCAGATGCAGAAAGCCGACCCGGCACAGTTGCAGGCGCTCGACACGCTTCCGCCAGCACAAAAGCTGCCCCGTTTCGCGGAGCTTGCCGGGCTGAAGCAATTTGCTGCCCAGCGCGGCTTGCCGTCCGCCAAGACCGACCAGTGCCTGTCCAATCAGGCCGAAGTCGACAAATTGGTGCAGATGCAAAGCGATGCGGCCTCGACCTATAATTTACCGGGGACGCCATCCTTCCTGCTCAATGGCGACCTGGTCGAAGTCGAGCCGGGTACCCCAGTCTGGACCCAGATCGAAGCCAAGCTGCGCGCCGCAATCGGCAGCTAGGGCGCAACCGGGGGGTCGATCGCCTTGCGCATTCGCCGACTGAAGCTGGGAGGGTTCAAGAGTTTCGTCGAATCGGCGGAGCTGAGGATCGAGCCCGGCCTCACTGGCATCGTCGGCCCCAACGGCTGCGGCAAATCGAACCTGCTGGAAGCTATTCGCTGGGTGATGGGCGAAGGAAGCCCGAAGTCGCTGCGCGGTTCGGGCATGGAAGATGTCATCTTTGCCGGCACCGCGACCCGTCCGGCGCGCGATTTCGCCGAAGTCTCCCTCCTGATCGAGCGCAGCGCCGACGAAGTTGCCGAAGGACAGCCGCCCGGCGAGAGCGAGGTCACCCGCCGGATCGAGCGCGGGGCGGGATCGGCCTACCGACTCAATGGTCGCGACGTTCGTCAAAAAGACATCGCCTTGTTGTTCGCCGATTCCGCGACCGGCGCCCATTCGCCGGCCTTGGTCAGCCAGGGTCGGATCGGTGCCGTCATCGCCGCCAAGCCGGTTGAACGCCGCCAGATGCTGGAGGAAGCGGCCGGCATTTCCGGCCTTCATGCGCGGCGCAAGGATGCCGAACAGAAGCTCCGCGCGGCCGAGGCGAACATCGTCCGGATCGACGAATTGCTTGGTGACCAGGAAGCGCGCGTCGCCGCCTTGCGTCGACAGGCCCGGGCCGCCGAGCGCTACAAGGCGTTGAGCGAAAAAATCCGCGCCGCCGAAGCGCGACTGCTGTTCGCCCGCTGGCGCGATGCCGATCTGGCCGCCCAGAAGGCGGTGACCCAGTCCCGCGAAGCCGCCGAAGCGGTGTCGATGATCCAGGCCAAAATGGTCGAGGCGCAGGAGCGACAGGAAGATGCCGCCCGCCTTGCCATCGCCCGTCGTACCGCACTGGAGGAGCAGCGCGATCGTGGTCGCTCGCTCGCCCACGACCTCGCCACTGCGCGCGCGCGCCGCGACACGGTGGCGCGGCGCCTGCAGGAACTCGAACGGCTGGCAACGACACTGACGATCGATAGTGATCGCGAACAGGCGCTTCGGGCCGATGCCGACAAGGCGGTCGCCGCGCTCGACGACGAACGGCGGGCGATTGCGGCGCGGCTTTCCGATGGCGCGGCGCAGGCCGAAAAACTCGCCGCCGAATTGAACCAGGCCGAGGCCGACTCGCGCGCCGCCGAAGCCGAACTGGCCGGACTGATGGCGCGCGAAGCGGCGATGGCGGCGGAACGGAGGGTCGCGCTTGCCGCGCTCGACGCCGCCCGAAATCAGGCCGAACGGTCCGCTCTCGAGGCGCGCCGAATCGAAGAACAGGTCGCCGCACTGGGCGACGACGATGACCATCGGGCGGCGCGCACCGCCGCCCAGAAGAGCGCATCCGATGCGGCAGCCGCCTTGGCCTCTGCAGAACAAGCGTTGGCCAAGGCCGACCGCGACCGGACGATCGCTGCCGACGACCGCGATCAGGCCGAAGCCGCGCTGGCGGCCGCCCGCGCCGAATATGCGGCGGCGACATCGGAACGCAACGCCCTTGCCGATGCGCTCACGCAGGTCGGGACCGGCAGCTTGTCGGTCCGTGCCAAGCCGGGCTTCGAGCGCGCGCTGGCCGCGGCGCTGGGCGACGATCTGGAAGCGGCGCTGGGCAATGACGGCCCGCGCCGTTGGACGGGCGCGCAAGCCCCCGCCGACGACCCAGCCTTGCCGACCGGGACGATGATGCTCGCCGACATGGTCGACGCCCCGGCTGAGCTCACCCGCCGCTTGCGCCAGATTGCGGTTGTCGACGCCGACGACGGGCAGACGCTTGCCATCGGCCAGCGCCTCGTCACGAAAGAAGGCTTGCTGCGCCGTTGGGATGGCTTCGTCGCGGTGGGCGGCGGCGGGGCGACGGCCGAACGCCTGATCCGCGCAAACCGCCTGGCGGCCATCGACTCGGCGCTCCCAACGTTGGAAGCCAGGGTTCTGGCCGCGACCGAGGCTCGCGATTGCGCGGCCGCGGCGGTTGAGGATCATCGCCAGTCTGCGGATAGTGCACGACAGGGTGCTGCGGCGGCCGAGCGACAGGCGCGTGACGCCGCCCGCACCATCGACAGCGCGGATTCGGCGATCGAGCGACTGTCGGCGCAGCGCGAGAATTTGCAGGAGCGGCGCGCCGATCTGGAACCCTTGCTCGATGCGTCGCGCCAGTCGGTGGCGGGCGCACAGCAAGTGCTCGACGACCTGCCCGATCCCACAATCCTGGCCGAGGAAATAGACGCCGGACGGACGGCGGCGACGGGGGCCGGCGAGAAAGTCGCCGATTGCCGCGCCGCCGCCGCGACCCGCGGCCGTGAGCTTGCGGCGACGCGCGAGCGCGACGCCGCCGCCGAGCGCGACCAGGAGGAGTGGCGCGCGCGGGGGAAAGCCGCTGCCCAGCGCGTTACCGATGCAGCCGAACGGGCTGACGCCATCGCGCAGGAACGCGCGGGCCTGGCCGGGGAGCCGCGATCGCTTGATCAGCGAATCGCGGAGCTGGAGCGCGATCATGCGAGCAGCGACCAGGCAATCGCGAAGGCGCAGGCAGCATCCAACGAAACGGAAGAGGTGCTGATCGCCCTACAACGGGCATTGGCCGAGGCGGGCGAGGCGTTCGCCAAGGCGCGCGAAGCTCGCGCCGGTGCCGTCGCGCGCGCCGAGGCGCAGGAAGCAAGGCGAATCGAGCTGTCTCAGAAGTGTGGGGAGAAGTTCGAATGCCCGCCGCCCTTGCTGCCCGGCAAGTTCGATTTTGACGACAATGCGCTCGCGCCATCAGATCAGGAGCGCGAGACGTTCGAGCGTTTGTCAGCGGAGCGTGAGCGGATAGGCCCGGTCAACCTGGTCGCCGAAAGCGAACTTGCCGAGCTGGAGGAGAGCCGGACGGCGGGCGCCGCCGAACGCGACGAATTGCAGGAAGCGATCAACCGCCTGCGCGGTTCGATCGGCAACCTCAATCGCGAAGGTCGAATCCGCCTGCTCGACGCGTTCGAAAAGGTCGATGGCCACTTCCGCAGCCTGTTCACGACCTTGTTCAATGGTGGGCAGGCCCATCTCGAATTGGTCGAAAGCGACGATCCGCTTGAGGCCGGGTTGGAGATCATGGCGCAACCGCCAGGCAAGCGCCTGTCCGCGCTGACCTTGCTGTCAGGCGGGGAGCAGGCGCTGACCGCGATTGCCCTCATATTCGCCTTGTTCCTGACCAATCCGGCACCAATTTGCGTGCTCGACGAAGTCGATGCGCCGCTCGATGACGCCAATGTCGATCGCTTCTGCGACCTGCTTGACCGGATGACGTCCGAGACGGACACGCGTTACCTGATCGTCACGCATAACGCCGTGACGATGGCGCGGATGCACCGCCTTTACGGCGTCACCATGATTGAAAAAGGCGTTAGCCGCCTGGTGTCGGTGGATTTGGGAAGCGCTGAGCAATTGCTGGCAGCAGAATGATAATCATTCGCAATTAGTTGTTGCGAACGATTATCAATAACGCTATTCGGCTCTTAACAGAGCTAGAGGATTCCATGCAGTTGAAATATCTCGCCATCTCCGCCGCATCTGCGGTGGTGGCCTCGCCGTTGGCCGCCGAAGCGCCGATCATCGCCGCAACAGCCTCATCCGTCGAAGCCGCGCCGGAAGAAGAGCCGATCATCATTGCTGGTGAGCGCTCAAGCTACGGTGCCGGAAAGATTACCAGCGCGACCAAGACCGCGACCGACGTCCAGGATATCCCCCAAGCCCTGACCATCGTCACCAAAGCGCAGATCGACGACCAGCAATTGCGATCGATCGGTGACCTTCTGACCTTCGTCCCGGGCGCGTCGCCCGCTACCGGGGAATCCAACCGCGACCAGTTCACCCTTCGCGGCAACAACAGTACAGCGGACATGTTCATCGACGGACTGCGCGACGACGTTCAATATTTCCGCGATTTCTACAATGTCTCCCGGGTCGAGGTGCTCAAGGGCCCCAATGCCATGATCTTCGGCCGGGGCGGCGGCGGCGGGGTCATCAACCGCGTCACCAAGCGGACTAGCTTCCAGCCCCGATATGTCGGTGACATCAGCGTCGACAGTTTCGGCGGTTTTCGCTCGACGATCGATCTCGACCATCCGATCGGCAGCGACGTCGGGCTCCGCGTCAACGCGCTGTACGAGGATGGCGACAGCTTCCGCCGCGGCGTCGACCTCAAGCGCTACGGGATCAATCCATCGCTAGGGTTCGGGATCGGCGAGGATTCGCGGCTCGACCTGTCATACGAATATTTCCATGACCGCCGAACCACCGATCGCGGGATTCCGTCCGTCACCGACCCGACCGGTATCGACAAGCCGCTGACCGGCGTCGACCGCACCTTCTTTGGCGATTCCGACGACAGCAATGCCAACGTCGACGTGCACCGGTTCAGTGCCGCTGTCGAACATCGCTTCAGCGATCGACTGAACCTCCGGCACCGCACGGTCTATGGGATTTACGACAAATTCTACCAGAACATCTATCCGTCCAACCTGGACGAGACGACCAGCGAAGTCGTCCTTGGGGCGTATAACAGCACCAACGATCGGCGCAGCCTGCTGAGCCAGACCGACCTGGTCTGGGAAGGAAGCATCGCCGGCGTCGACCAGACCCTGCTGGCCGGTGTCGAACTGGGCCGCCAATGGTCGCGCAACCGCCGCCTTTCGGGAACGATCATCGGTGGCAATCGCGTGCCTCTGGCCGATCCGTCGGTCGACGTCGATGTGACATTCGCACCGACGACGAGCGATGCCAACAACCGAACGCGCGCGTCCGTCGCTGCATTCTATGTCCAGGACCAGATCCGCTTCGCGCCATGGATTGAGCTGGTCGCCGGTATTCGTTTCGACCGTTTCTCGCTTCACGTCGATGATTTCCGTATTGGCGGCGGCACATTCAACCGCACCGACAATCTGGTCTCCCCGCGTCTCGGGCTGGTCCTGAAGCCGACAGAGCGGCTGTCGATCTACACCAGCTACAGCCGATCCTTCTTGCCCCAATCGGGCGATCAATTCAGCGGCCTGACCCTCGACACCGAGGCGCTCAAACCGGAACGTTTCGACAATTTCGAACTCGGCGCGAAATGGACGCCGATCGACGGATTGCTCGCAACCGCAGCCATCTACCAACTCGACCGCACCAACACGCGGGCCAGCGACCCGCTCAATCCCGGCCTCACCATCCTGACCGGCAAGCAACGCAGCCGCGGGGTTGAAATCGGCCTCGAACGGTCGATCACCGCTCGGCTGCAGATTTCGGCGGGCTATTCTTGGCAGAAGGCAGAGATTACCAGCGACACCAGCGCGGCGGCCAAGGGCACCGACGTTCCGTTGGTTCCGCGCCACAGCGCGTCGCTGTGGGGCAAATATCAGGCGACGGCCGATCTAGGCCTCGGACTTGGCATCGTCGCCCGGTCGAACAGCTATGCCTCGCTGACCAACCAGGTGAAATTGCCCGGTTACGCCCGGGTCGACGCGGCCATTTACTATCGGATCGCCAAGGGCGTCGACGTGCAGGCAAATGTCGAAAATCTGTTCGGCGCGGACTATTTCCCCGCCGCCCACAACGACAATAATATCGCCCCGGGTGCACCGCGAAATGCCAAGTTGACCCTGCGCTTCGGGATGTAAGGGATTAGGCCGCTAGCGCCGCTGCGCGCTCGCGGATCCGCTGCAAATCCTCGACGAACCGGCGCCGTTCGATGACGCGCGCCTGTTCGTCGGGCAGGCGAAGCAGGAAGCTGGGATGCACCGTGATCCACGCCTCGCTGCCGTTGGGCAGGCGGTGGGGAACGCCACGGTTCTTGCCAACGGCCATGACCTTTCCGAACAGGCTGCGCGCCGCCGTCGCGCCCAGCGCCACCGTGAGCGGCGGACGGATCAATTCGCGCTCCTGCTCTACCCACCAACGGCATGCCTCGATCTCGGCGGAGGCCGGCGACTGGTGAATTCGCCGTTTGCCGCGCAGCGTGAATTTGAAATGTTTGACCGCATTGGTGACGTAGGTCTGGGCACGGTCAATCCCGGCTTCCTCCAGCGCCACATCGAACAGCGCGCCCGCCGGTCCGACAAAGGGCTGTCCGGCCAGATCCTCCTGATCGCCGGGCTGCTCGCCGACGAACAGGATGTGCGCATCGAGCGGCCCTTCGCCGAAAACGGTTTGTGTCGCGTGACAATGCAGCTCGCATCGCGTGCAAGCCAGCGCCTCGGCTTTCAACGCGGCCCACGCCGCTTCGACATTCGACCGTAATCCGGCGAACGCCGGAGTGATGGCCGGTGCTGGCGAGGCCTGGGTGCCCATGCTCCGTTCGATCATTGCCGCCTCGCGCGCCTGCGCCCCGGCCAGCAGGGGAGCAACCAGCGCGGTCTCGGGCATGTTGGCCCAATATTTCTTGGGCATTTCCTTCAGCATCGCCTTCACCTTGACCCGCGCTGGGTTGAAGATGCTGGCGTAATAGGTCTTCCAGCTGTCTTCGACCGGGTCGCCGTCGGGAGCATCGGCGCGTGTTGCGCCCGGCCCTTCACGGAGCGTCGATCCGTCCCAATGAATGCTGACCGCAGGGGTCAGGATCGACCAGGACATGTTGGAGAAGCGGCGGACGAAAAAGCCTGCCTCGCGCCGGACAATGTGATGGTCGGGTTCGAAAAAGGCCACGAAGCGGGCAGTGCCATCGGCCGCGTCGATTTCGCGAAAGCGAACGAAAGCATGCATCTTGTGCGCGTCACGGCGCACCTCCTTTGCCATTTTCTCAATTCGGTCGACCAGTCGGTCGGCGCGGTCTTCCAGCGACTTTCGATTGGTGCGGATCTTGAGTAATAGTGCGTAAAGCAGGGCAAAGCGTCCCGGGTCAGAATGGCAGATTGCCGCCTTGGCCAGGCTGACAAAGTCGCGAGGAACCGCAAAGCTGCCGCCTATCGGCGCGGGCGTAGCGCCCAATGGCGACCCGAACAGGTCGGCGTTGCCGCCTTCCACTTCCCACACGATTGCGCCTGGTGGAACACCGGCCTCAGCCAGGCCGCGCGCGGCATCGCGCCAGCCGTCAAAATCATCGGGGGCCGACAAGGACACGCGAAACGCATCGATCATCGGCCCCTCGCGAAGCATTTGATCAGTCGCTCTCTTCCTCGATGGCATGCTTGATTTCTTCGACATCAGCGCCTTGCTTGACGCGCTTGATCTCGACCGGCTTGCGCTCCTCGAACACGGGGGTCAGCGCGACCGCCTTTTCCTCGCCCAATTCCTTGCGCGCCTTGGGGAATTTCTCTTCCTCTTCCTCATCGATATGATGAGTATATTCATGGGCCAGCGTGTTGAATTTGTTGAGCCAGCCTGACGACGCCATGTCCATTTCGTCCAGTTCGACAAACAACATGCCAAGGTCGGCATGTTCCTTGACGCTATGCTGCGCGTCTTGCCGGATTTCCGGGTCTTCCATCATCGCGACGTAAAGCGTGCCTTCTTCGGCGGCGGCGTGCGCCATAGCGTCGACCTTGAATTTTTCAAACAAAGTCTTGCGATCATCGCTCGCGCCCGTGGTCTCCTTGATTGCGTCGATCAGCTTGCGGTGATGACCATGATCTTCGATCAAACGTTCAAAAATGTCCTTGGCCATATTGTTGCTCCTTCGCGGGCGATAACGGCTCAAGCCGCAAACAGGTCCAACTGCGTCGCGCGCGGCGCAATTAAAGCGCGCAAGTCGGCACGATCGGTCAGCAAAGTCGGCCGCCAATCGCTGGTCACGATGAACGGCCGCACCTTGGCGACGCTGACGGTCAGGCGGGCTACATCGTCGAGGTTAATCGCCCGCCAGCGGCGCGATCGAAGGATCCGGCCGACCGCCTTGGTGCCAAGGCCAGGCACGCGCAACAATTGCTCCTTGGTGGCGCGATTGACGTCGACCGGGAAGCTTTCGCGAAACTTCAGCGCCCAGGCGAGCTTCGGATCGATGTCGAGCTGCAACATCCCGCCTTCAGTCGTGGCGACCACTTCCGTCGGCTTGAACCCATAAAAGCGCATCAGCCAGTCGGACTGGTACAGGCGATGTTCGCGCATCAACGGCGGGCGCTTCAGCGGCAGCACCGCGCTCGCATCGGGGATCGGGGAGAAGGCCGAATAATAGACCCGGCGCAACCGAAACCGGTCGTAAAGCTGACTTGCACGGAGCACGATATCGCCATCGTTCGCCGAATCCGCGCCGACGATCATCTGGGTTGATTGGCCTCCTGGAGCAAAGCTTGGCGCGCTCTTGTATTTTCGGCGCGCGTCCTTGCCGTCGTCGATCGCGGTTTTCATGCCTAGCATCGCGCTCTCAATGCGCGCGCCATCCTTTTCGGGCGCCAGCGCGGCGAGCCCTTTTTCAGTCGGCAATTCGACATTGATTGAGACGCGGTCGGCATGAAGTCCGGCTTGCCGGACCAGTTCCGGGTCGGCGTCGGGAATCGTCTTCAAATGAATATAGCCGCGAAAATCGTGAACCTCGCGAAGCTGCCGCGCTACCTCGACCAATTGCTCCATCGTGTAATTGGACGTCCGGATGATGCCTGAGGAGAGGAACAGCCCCTCGATATAATTGCGCTTGTAGAAGGCCAATGTGAGGTGGACGACCTCTTCGGCCGTGAAACGCGCCCGGCGCACGTTCGAGCTCTTGCGGTTGATGCAATAATGGCAGTCGAAGATGCAGCTGTTGGTCAACAGGATTTTGAGTAGGCTGATGCAGCGCCCATCCGGTGCGTAGGCATGACAAATGCCCATCCCCTCGGTCGATCCAATCCCCTTGCCGCTGCGACTGTCGCGTTTCGACGTCCCCGACGACGCGCAACTGGCGTCATATTTGGCGGCATCTGCCAAGATCGCCAACTTATCGCGGGTACTCAACTGCGTCATGTGTTCACTCTATGTTCTCACAATGAGGAGTCAAGCAATTCAACGCTATGCCGGTCTGAGGAAGCGGGATTGCCATCGCGGCGCAGAGGAATAGTCTAGGCGGGTAAAAAGGGGGAAATTGATGCGCCATTTATTCGTTGCTGCCTTGCTGTGCGCTCTCGCCGCGCCTGCGCTTGCCGGTCCGGCCGAAGACTTCAAAGCGCTGCAAGACGATTATTGGGCGACCTACCTAAAAGACAATCCGACCGCTGCGTCGCTGAACGGTGTCAAGACACACGATCGCGAGTTGGAGCGCGTTGGCCGTGCCGAGGTCGATCGCCAGGTTGCCGCTACGAAGGCGATGCTTGCGCGGCTCGACGCCATTCCCAAGGCTTCGCTTCCCGCCTCGGAGCAGGCCAATTACGTGATCCTGCGTAGCCAGCTCGTCAATGCGATCGAGGGTGCCCATTTCGGCTCCAACTTCATCCCTTATTCCTCGGGCGGCACGTTCGCCGACAATTATGCTCAATATCTCGGTTTCGTGCCGTTGCAGAGCGTCACCGATTATGAGAATTTCCTCGCCCGGCTGGGCCAGGTCGGCGACCGCATGCGGACCATCAACGCGCAGGCGATCGAAAGCGCGAAGAAGGGCTATGCGCGGCCCTGCTCGACGCTCGGCCCGCTCGACAAGGTGCTCGCCGCCGCGCCCGATCCCAACCCGGCCAAATCGCCGTTCTACGATCAATTCGCGAAGGCCGCCCCGGCCGGAATCGACACCGTGAAATGGGCAGCGCTCCAAGGCCAGGCGAGGGCGATCATCGCGCGCGACATCATTCCGGCCACCGCCGCGTTCCAGCAAGCCTATCGACAAGAACTTCGCCCGCGCTGCCTCCAGAGCGACAGTGTTGCAGCGCTTCCCGATGGCAAGGCGAATTACGACTGGCTGGTGAAATACCACACCACGACCAACATGACGCCGGACGCGATCCACGCGCTCGGCCTCAGCGAAGTCGCCCGGATCCGGACCGAGATGGACGCGCTCGCCAGGAAGTCGGGCTTCCCGAGCCGCGAGGCGATGATCGCCGACATGCGGAACAACCCGAAATATTTCGCGAAGACGCCCGAAGAGCTGATGGAAAAGGTGTCGCGGCTCGCCAAGATCATCGACGGCAAAATGCCTTCGCTGTTCGGCAAGCTGCCGCGTCTGCCCTATGGTCTGAAAGAAATCCCCGCCGCCACCGCGGAGGGTGCGACCACCGCTTATTATTTTCCGGGCAGTCCGCAGGCGGGCACCGCAGGCTTCTATTTCGTCAACACCAGCAAACTCGACCAACGCCCATTATGGGAATTGCCTGCGCTGACCGTCCACGAAGCGGTTCCCGGCCACCATCACCAGATCGCGCTGCAGCAGGAAGCCGACACCCCGATCTGGCGCCGCAACCTTGTATTCTACACTGCCTTTACGGAAGGGTGGGGCCTCTATTCGGAACGGCTGGGGATAGAGCTTGGGATTTACGACACCCCGCAAAATGACATGGGCCGGCTTGGCTACGAAATGTGGCGCGCGACCCGGCTGGTTGTCGATACCGGAATTCACGCCAAGGGCTGGGACAAGGCCCGCGCTGTCAAGTTCATGAAGGACAATACGACGCTGACCGACGCCAATGTCGATGCCGAGGTCAATCGCTACATCTCCACACCCGGCCAGGCGCTCGCCTACAAGATCGGCGAGTTGAGGATGCGCGCGCTGAGAACGGCGGCGGAGCAGAAGCTCGGCGCGAAGTTCGACCTTCGTGCCTTCCACGATGCACTGCTCAGTGAGGGGCCGGTGCCGATCGACGAACTAGAACGGCGGATGACAGCGTGGATCGCGGCGCAACCCTCGGCCTGACCTAGTTGCGCGGCGTCGTCTCGCTACTGACCTGTTCGCCCCGCTCGCGGAAGCTTTCCTTGATCAGATTGTCGACGCAGCCGGTAAAGCCGCCAGGTCCGACCGGTGAGCAACTGTTGATTCCGGTCCGTCCGACTGTTTCGAAGCTGCGCGCACGCGCTGCCCAAGACTGGCGCGATTGCAGCGATCCGCCCTGGCGCAGCTTTTCGGGAATCCGATAACGCTCGGTCTCCGGCTTGCGCGCGCAAATTACGATCGCATCGTCAGTCGATCGCGGGCAGGGATCGGTGCCGTAGACAATGATCTCGTTGACCTGCGCAGTGCTGTTCTGCGCGCTCGCTGCAGCAACGCCAATCAAGCCACTTGCTAGCAGCGTCGCGGCGCCAAGGGTCAAAGACAAATTCGACATTACTCGATCCTTTCAATCACGATAGCGGACGAGCCGCCTGCGAAGTTCCTCAAATACGTTTCGAAAGCCCGATGGCAATGCGGCAGCCCGCCCGGATCACTGCCGTCAGTACCGGATAGGCCGGGGCATTGGTCGATCCCATTGCGCGCGCCTTGTCGAGATGCTCGAGCTCCTCGGCGCGAAATTCGGCAATATCGGCCGCAAGGTCGGACTCATCCTCGCCAAGCGACTCCAGTTGCTCGCCATAATGCCGGTCGATTTCGGTTTCGACCGCATCGGTGCAGGCCATTGCCGCTTCTTCCGAGATCAAAGCGGTCGTCGCGCCGAGCGCGAAACCCGCCACGTTCCAGAACGGCTGTAGCGCGGTCGGCCGTATCCCGCGCTGCGCCAGCAACTGGTCGAAGCGGTCGAGGTGGCGCTGTTCCTGGCTCGCCATGGCGGCGATTTCATGGGCCGCCGCCGATTTGCCGCGAAGCACCGCCATCTGGCCCGCATAAATCCGGGTCGCGCCATATTCGCCGGCCTGGTTGACGCGAATCATCGAATCGACGTCGACCTTGCGCTCTCCAGGCGTCCAGCCGGTCATGCGCTCTTCCTTGCCAGTAGCACGGCAATCGTCGCTGCGCTGCCAAGCGAGATGATCGCATTCCATCCGGCCATGCTGATCCCGGCCAGCGACCATTGCACTTGGTCGCAGCGGACCAAAGGCGCGCTGAGGACGTCATTCAAGTTCATCGGCCCGCCGGCTGCACAACGCGTCAGACCTTCCCACCAGCCGATTTCCACCCCGGCGTGAAACACGCCGATCGCGCCCGAGACTGCAATCGCGAGTGCAGCCAAGCACGTGAGGTTGCGCGACGGGCGCGATCTGGCCGCGTAATAAAATGACCCGGCGGCGAGGATGATCGCGACGCCGTGCGGCCACCGCTGCCAGTAACACATCTCACAAGGGTTCAGTCCGCCGACATATTGCGACAGCATGGCCCCACCGAGCAGCGCGACTGGAACCGCCAGAGCGAGCGCGCGTGCGCTGGCCGCCGTATTGGTGGGTTGATCGGCAGTAAGGACGGTCTCGTTCATGCCAGTCGTTTCCCGAACGTCAGCGCGTCTTGGCAGGCGCCGATGGCGCACCGCCAGCCGCCAGCCGCTTTAGCGTCTTGATCGCATAATCGAGCTGGAAGTCCTTGATGCCCTGCTTCTCGAGCTGCGCAGCGGTCGCAGTAAAGCGCGGATCGGGCGTGACATCTTTTTCCAGGACATCGTCCTTGACGCTTTCCTGGCTGACCAGGTGGCGACGAAGATCGGCTTCGCGAACGCGCGGACGATCCTTGTAGTCAGGATCGCTGAGTTGCGGCACGATGATGTCAGGATCGATCCCGCCGGCCTGAACCGACCGGCCCGACGGCGTGTAGTAGCGCGCAATCGTCAGGCGCAGCGCCTTGTCCTTGCTGATTTCCGAAACGCCCTGGACCGAGCCCTTGCCGAAGCTGCGCTCGCCCATCACGATGGCACGGCGATGATCCTGCAATGCGCCGGCGACGATTTCCGCGGCTGAGGCGCTTCCGACATCGACGAGTACAATGATCGGCAGGCCATGGGCCATGTCGCCCGGCTTCGCGCTCCAGCTTTCAAAATCGCGCTTCTCGCGCCCGCGCTCGGACACGATCTCGCCGCGCTCAAGAAAGGCGTCGCTGACCCGGACTGCTTCATTCAGCAATCCACCCGGGTTCGAACGAAGGTCGATGACATAACCGCTCGGTTTGCCGCCGGTCGCCTTATCGATCGCCGTGAGTGCACCTTCGACCGCAGCGCCCGTGTTTCCGCTGAACGTGTTGATGTTGATGATCCCGATGCCGTCCTTGACCTCCCACTTGACCGGGCGAAGTTCGATCCTGGCGCGGACCAGCGCGACGTCGAACGGCTTGTCGCGACCGGGGCGAACGATCGTGACGGTGGTCTTGCTGCCCGGCGCGCCGCGCATCTTTTCGACCGCCTGGTCCAGCGTCAGGCCGTACAGAAGCTCGCCGTCGAGGTGGGTGATATAGTCGCCGGCCTTGATCCCGGCATTGGCCGCGGGCGTATCCTCGGTCGGCGTGATGACCTTTACCGCGCCATCTTCCATCGTCACCGACAGGCCGAGCCCGCCGTAATTGCCGTCGGTCGTGGTGCGCAGCGAGGTATATTCGCTGCCTTCCATGTAACTGGAATGCGGGTCGAGCGCGGCGAGCATGCCGTCGATCGCACCCTTGATCAGGACATGGTCATCGACCGGATCGACATAGGAAGCCCGGACCTGGTTGAACACGTCCATGAAGGTGTCGAGTTCCTTCATCGTTTCCGCTTCCGACGCAGCCAGCGTGGCCGTCGTCATCGGGATCAGCGTCAATGCGCCAACCACGGCGAGCGGTGGAAGAAACTTGGCGAAGCTTTTCATCGATCGATTCCTCGTCCTTTATCTTCGTATCCTAGCGAGCCTGCGCCTGAATGGACAGTGACCGAACAGATATCATCGGTGCCGACACGGGATGGCCGTCGCGGGTGAGTTCGACCCCGATTTCGCCCAAGGCGCGGCCCAATTTCTCGCCTTGTCCCACCTTGCTGCCCTTGGCCAGATCGGTCTGGACTCCGACCAGCATCGTCATCCAGCCATTACCGTGATCCAGGATGACGACCCCGTCGCTGCGACGGAAGGGGCCGGCAAAAGCGATCGTCCCGGCTGCTGGTGCCACGATTTCGCTGCCCCGCGTGGTCGCCAGCCTGATGCCTCGCGACCGCACGCCGTCGCGATTCACCGACCCGACGCCGTCGACCAACGACGCTGTCGCCGGCATGCGATAGGAAAAGGCCTTATCGACCGTTCCGCGTTCGCTTGCCATCGGTCGCGGCGGAAGTGCACCGAGCGCGCTCAGATCGATCGCTCGTCGGCTGGCATCGCGCTGGGCGCGGGCATCGTTTTCGATCAGTCCCGCCGAATCGCGCGCCATCACCATTCGGTCGACCGCCTCGACCGATCGTCCGCCAAGCGTTTGTGCCGTCGCGTCGGCCTCCGCCTCAAGCGCTGCAAACTTTTCTTGGCGATCGGCCAGTGCGGCACGTGCATCGGACAGTTTTGCCGACGAAGCGCGAATGCTCGCGACTATCCGACGGCGCTGGGAAAGTTCGGCGCTCAACCCTGCGGTCCGCGCGCGGATGACTGGGAGCGTGGAATCGAGCAGCATCCGTACCCGAACGACCTCGGCCAGCGTTTCACTGTCAGCAAGCGACAGCAAAGGCGGACGGCGACCCATGTTGACCAGCCCGGCGACGAGCGAAGCGACAGGCGCCTGTTTTGACGCTAGCCGCGCTTCCGCTGCAGCGATCGCTTGCTGCCGCGTCACAAGCTCGGCCTGCAAGGCGCTTATTTCCGCTTCGGCGGCGATGATCCCGGCGGCGGCGGCCTGCCGTTCGACGGCGATCCGCGATGCCTTGTCGCGCGCATTGGCGGCTTCCTGCTGCAATCGATCGACGTCAGCCCGGGCGGCGCGCCATTCGGAGCGGGCCTGTTCAAGTCGCTGGGCGCTGTCGCCGCGACCCTGGGCGATCACCGATCCCGCCAGCAGTATTGGTGCGCCAAGGGCAATCAGGGCAAGGCGCGCGTGCATGGCCTCAGCCTTCGCGGTGATAGGGGTGATTGGCAAGGATCGACGTTGCACGAAACAATTGTTCGGCGAGCATCGCTCGGACCATCAGATGCGGCCAGGTCGCCGGTCCGAACGACAGCAGGAGATCGGCGGCGTCGCGCTGCGCTTCCTCGTGCCCGTCGGCGGCGCCGATCAGGAAGCGTGCCTCGCGTCGACCAGTATCGCGCCAGCCTTCAAGCTTCCTAGCGAATTCCATCGACGACATCGCCTTGCCGCGCTCATCAAGCACGATGGTGACCGCGTTCGACATTGCTTCGGGAATTGTCCCGCCGCGGTCCGGCAATTCGGTCAGCCTGGTCGGCCAGGCAATTCGCTTCAAATAGCGGTCGACCATGTCGGCCTCGCTCAACCGACCGATCTTTCCGCGTGCGATGATGTGAAGCTGCAAAGCCTGTCAGGCGGGGCGGGCGGTCTTCTCGGCGTCTTCGTCGCCGAAGGCCCACATCCGCTCGAGGTTGTAAAACGTACGAACTTCGGGGCGGAACAGGTGAACGATCACATCGTCGGCATCGATCAACACCCAATCGGCCACCGGCAAGCCTTCGACCCGGGCAATTTTGCCGAAATCCTGCTTGATCTTGGCCGCCAGCTTGTTCGCCATCGACGCGACTTGGCGCGACGAACGACCGGACGCGATCACCATGTGATCGGCGATCGACGACTTGCCGGCCAGCGGGATGGAGATGACTTCGACCGCCTGGTCGTCGTCAAGGGACTGCATCACCAGCCTGTGAAGCGCCTCGATATCGGCGGGCTTCGCGGTGCGGGTCGGGACAGTTCCGGATGTCGGGTCGGCCAAAGTGGTTCCTATCTTCTGGCAACCGACGAACCCTTGTCGGTCAGTCGGCGATGCCAATGGGGATGTAGCACGCGGTAAGCGGTCGCGGAGGTCGTGTCGGGCGGCAGGCGAAGGAATGTAATCGCCGGTGCACTCCACTCGGTCCAGCTTTTTGCCTTGGCTGCGGGTCGGACAAACCACCGCAACCAGCCCATCGCGCGCGCCGCGCGGGCATCGTCATCATAGCCCGGGCGCGATAACACCGCAATCGGAACGCGTCGGGCCAGTACGCGCCAGTCCTTCCACTGATGAAATTGAGCCACAGTGTCTTCGCCCATCAACCAGATGAAGCGGTGCTGCGGGTATTTTTTCAGCAATGCACCGACCGTGTCGACGGTGTAACGTGTGCTGGCCTCGGCTTCGAAGGTGCTGACTCGGATCGGTGCCCGTTTAGCCATCACACGGGCCGATTCGACCCGGGCGACATAGGGGGCCATTCCGGCCTTGGGCTTGAGCGGATTGCCGGGCGACACCAGCCACCACACCTCATCCAGCCCCAGAGCGTCGAGCGCGGCGAGGCTCATTCGGCGATGACCGCGGTGGGCGGGATTGAAACTTCCGCCAAGGAGCCCGATGCGCTTCATTGCTGGATCGCTAGCATCCCGACTTGTCGTGCGCCACCGCGCCGCGATAGGATGGTCCGGGGGATAGGATGAGCGAACTCGAAGGAATTGGCGACATTGTCACCGGCGGGCTGATCGCCGGTGCTGTCGAGCCAGCCGCTGGCGGGGCCGGGGATGAAGGCCATACGCACGAAGAGGCCTGCCTGAATTGCGGATCGGCGCTGACCGGTTCCTATTGCGCGAGCTGCGGGCAGAAAGCGCATGTTCACCGTTCGTTACGCGCCTTTTTCAGCGACCTGATCGTCAATCTGTTCGATTTCGAGAGCAAGATCTGGCGGACCCTGCCCATGCTTGCTTTCCGGCCCGGCGAGCTCACCAGCCGCTACGTCGCGGGCGAGCGCGCTCATTTCGTCTCGCCGATTGCGCTTTACCTGTTCAGCGTCTTCGCAATGTTCGCCGTCCTGAACTTCAACGGCGTTCTGGATCCCGACATTGGCGACACGGTGGAGGGCAACATCAAGCCGGCAATTGCGAAGCAAACCGAGGTGCTGAGCGAACTGTATGAAGAACGGAAAACTGCCATTGCGGAAAAGGAAGACGTCACATCGCTCGACCGCAAGATTGCAAGGGAGCGCGAAGACCTGCAGAAATTGGAATCGATCGCATCGGGCAAGGTCGGCCTGACAGTCGACAAGGGTGACGAAGTCCCGCCATGGGCCCGCAACGTTGTCGCCCAGGCGCAACGCGACCCTGAGAAGCTGGTCTACAACGTCCAGGATGCTGCCTCGAAATTCAGCTGGCTGCTGATCCCGATCTCAATCCCATTCCTTTGGCTTCTATTTCCGCTGCGCCGCCGAACGCACCTTTATGATCATGCGGTGTTCGTCACCTATTCGCTGTCGTTCATGATGATGCTGGTGATTGGGGCGGGCCTGCTTGTCGCCGCGGGCTGGACCTCGCTTGCGACCATCCTCTTCTTCGTCCCGCCATTTCACATGTATCGCCAGTTGAAGGGGGCCTACAATCTTGGTCGATGGTCGGCGCTGCTGCGGACCGTTGCACTGGTCGTTTTCGCGTTCGTCGCAGTCGGCCTGTTCGCGGCCACGATTTTCGGTCTTGGGCTGTTCAGCTAAGCGGCACAGGGGAATTTCGCAGCGAAAATTCGGGTCATCGCCTCGGTCATGTCGATCCGGCGACGTTCGGTTTGCGGGATTGCAGCAAGACTCTGCATGAACTCATTCGATCCCATCGCCTGCTTGCCGGGGGGCGGACAGAATCGCGGACGTCGGCCAGCTTTCTTGTCGGCCTCGTATAGCGCCTTCGACGATTGGCCGGCGGCCTGACCTTCGCGCATCAGGGTCTTGATCTCGCTGGCTGAAAACACCGCTAGCGCGCCTTTCCCCTTCAGCTTGGTCGCGCGCTGATGGAATGTTTCGGCATTCATATTCTGCGCCGCCGCAGAAGCGGCAAAGGCCAGGGCGATCAGTGAAACGACAGCAAGACGGATGCAAAACCCCTTCTTGTGACGGTCCACAAGGAGGGGTTTTTGGATGAACGCGATTTGAACGGTCAGGCGCCGGCGGATGCCGCCCCGCCAATGCCCTTGCGCGGTCGTTTCGACTTGGGAATCGATGTTCCGGCGCTCGGCAAGACCGGCTTGGTCGATGCGCCGCGGTCGATCGAACCGCCGTCCAGCACCGTCTTGATCTCGGCGCCGCTCAGCGTTTCATATTCCAGCAGTGCCTGAGCCAGCGTTTCCAGCTCATCGGAGTGATCCTTCAGCAACTGGTGGGCGCGGTGGTAGCCCTGGTCGACAATGCGACGGATTTCCTTGTCGATCGTCTTTGCGGTCTCATCAGACATGATCATCCGTTGCGACTGCGAATAGCCGAGAAACGTCTCGCCCTGCTGCTCTTCATATTGCAACGGGCCCAATTCGTCGGACATGCCCCACTGGGTAACCATGTCGCGGGCCAGCTTGGTGGCATATTGGATATCGCTCGAAGCGCCTGAACTGACCTTGTTGTAGCCGAAGATCACTTCCTCGGCGACCCGTCCGCCCATGGCGACGGCAAGGTTGGCGTGCATCTTGTCACGGTGATAGCTGTAGCTGTCCCGTTCCGGCAGGCGCATCACCATCCCAAGCGCACGTCCGCGCGGGATGATCGTCGCCTTGTGAATCGGGTCGGATGCCGGCTCGTGAAGCGCGACGATGGCGTGACCGGCTTCATGGTAAGCCGTCATTTTCTTCTCGTCCTCGGTCATCACCATGGACTTGCGCTCGCTGCCCATCAGGACCTTGTCCTTGGCTTCCTCGAACTCCTGCATGGCGACAAGGCGCTTGCCCTTGCGCGCTGCGAGCAATGCTGCCTCGTTGACGAGGTTGGCGAGGTCCGCGCCAGAAAAGCCGGGCGTTCCGCGTGCGATCACGCGGGGGTCGACGTCGGGGGCCAGCGGCACCTTCTTCATGTGGACGTGGAGGATCTGCTCGCGGCCCTCGATATCGGGGCGCGGAACCACGACCTGACGATCGAATCGGCCCGGACGCAGCAGCGCCGGATCGAGCACGTCGGGACGGTTGGTCGCAGCGATGATGATGATACCTTCATTGGCCTCGAAACCATCCATCTCCACCAGTAGCTGGTTGAGCGTCTGTTCCCGCTCGTCATTGCCATTACCAAGGCCTGCCCCGCGATGGCGGCCAACGGCATCGATCTCGTCGATGAAGACGATGCACGGCGCCGATTTCTTGGCCTGCTCGAACATGTCGCGCACTCGGCTCGCGCCGACGCCAACGAACATCTCGACAAAGTCCGAACCCGAAATCGCGAAGAAGGGCACGCCCGCTTCACCCGCGATGGCGCGGGCGAGCAACGTCTTGCCGGTGCCTGGGCTGCCAACCAGCAGCGCGCCCTTGGGAATCTTGCCGCCGAGCCGTGCGAACTTGCCCGGATCCTTGAGATATTCGACGATCTCCTCAAGCTCTTCGCGCGCTTCGTCGATGCCGGCAACGTCGGCGAACGTCACCTTGCCCTGCTTTTCGGTCAGCATCTTGGCGCGGCTCTTGCCGAAGCCCATCGCGCCGCCGCCGGTATTCTTCTGCATCTGGCGCATGATGAAGATCGCGATCCCGATCATCAGGATGAACGGCAGGCTGTTATAGAGGAGCAGCATCCACAGGCTTGCGCCTTCTTCGCGCTTGACCTCGATCTGAACGCCCTTGCCGACCAGCAGCGGGGTGACAGAAGCATCGGCCGGCGCAAGCGTAGTGAACGTTTTTCCGTCGCCAAGCTTGCCGCTGATCGCGGAATCGCCATTGCTGGCACGCGTCATGGTCACCGAGCGAACATTCTGCTCGTTCACCTGAGTGACGAATTCGCTGTAGCTGATCGCGCTTCCGGCCGGTTCACGCGAACCGCTGAAGGCCTGGCCGACCAGCACCAATCCCATCAGGATGGCCATCCAGATGAACAGTGACTTGGTCCACGGGTTGCCGGGCTTCTTTTCTTCCATGATGCTCCGCTCTCTTCGTTCCTGACCGCCAAGATAAGCCTTCGTCCATTAATAACAATGGAATGACGATCGGTTGGTTCACTGCTTTCGACGAGCGGGGGCGGCGGACAGGTGCCAGCGCGGACCGCCGACCAGCTTCAGGCCGGAAAGGGTCGTCTTTCGCCCGTTGGCCAAAGAGCGCATCGCACGATCAAGTTCCGGTCCTCGCGGGCGCGCTGCGCCCAGCCGTTCGAAGGCGATCAGCAGCAACCGGCGTTGCAACTCGCGCGGCAGATCGCCCGCATCCAGCGCAATCCCGCTACCGTCCTCGCCGATCCGCGCCGCCGAAAGGTCGCGCATCGTCCATTCTAGCGCTTCGTCGGCCTCGGAAAGCCATTGCGCCGAGAGTGCGAGCCGCTCTGTGTCGGCCCATTCGGATTCTTCGACCAGACCGCGGAAACGGCTCCGGTCGTGGCGCGGGTCACGGTTGCTTGGGTCGTCGATCGCCGTCAGGCCGGCATCGGAAATCACTCTGGCAAGGTCACTACGCCGCCAGCCGAGCAAAGGTCGAACCAACTGCACTCCGGGCTCCAGGACGCGATTGCGGCGGGTCGCTGACAGTCCGGACAGTCCCGCTCCGCGCGCCAGCCGCATCAGCAAGGTCTCGGCTTGGTCGTCGGCGTGGTGTGCGGTTGCGACCGAATCGAGCGATTGCTCGATCGCCCAATCGCCGAGCGCCCGGTATCGCGCGCCGCGAGCTTGCGCCTGGAGGCTTGCAGCTCGGCCGACGCTGACCTGGACCGAATGGTGGACGACCTCCAACCGGTCGCAAAGATCGGCAACGAATGCTGCCTCGGCGGGACTTTCCGCGCGCAGGCCATGATCGATGGTTGCGGCTTCGACCATGCCGGGCCTAGCGGCGGCGGTCAGCAGGAGGAGGGCCAGGCTGTCTGGCCCACCAGAGACCGCGATGCCGATGCGGTGATCGCGATCGACCAGCGCATCCAGATCGTTGCGAAAGCGGTCGAGCGGTTCAGCGGCGGGAATCAGGTGGGCGGTCACCCGCCAACCCTATCAGGTCAATTGCACTTTGACTGCGCTTTTGCGGCGGGAAGCAGGCGCGAAAGATCGGTGCGCATCGTCGCGCCGTAGACATTCTCGAGTTCCAAATAGGCCTTGCAGGCTTGGCTCGGCTGGCCCAGCTTCGCCGATGCCTGGCCGAGATAAAAAAGGCTGTCGGCGGCGCGTTCGCCGCGCGGGTCGGCGCGGTAATTGGCAAGCAACGCTTCCGCAGCAGCGCGATACTGGCCCTTGTCGAGCAAGGCGCGGCCGGCAAGATTGTTCGCCCAGCTCACCCGGCGGTGGCCCGGGAAAGACGATGCCATCGCCCGAAGCGCGGTAATCGCCTGGTCATATTTCTTCTGTGTCCACAGCTGGTAGCCGACGTCATAGGCCTCCTCGCCCGCAGCCGCGAAGTTCGAATCGCCGCGCGGCACCGGGCGGATCACCGGTGGAACATTGTTGTTGGACCGGTTCTCGTATTTTGGGCCGGGACGCTGGGCAGGCTCGTCGGCTGGCTCGTCGCCGGAATCCACCGCTCGCGGGTCGTTCTCGACCGCTTCGGCGGGCGGCGGGCGCCGCTCGGCCTCGGCCTTAAGGCGGAACAGTTCGGCTTCCATCGTCGCCACGCGGTTGCTGTTCTCTTCGCTTGTCCGGACGAGGTCGGCCATCTGCCGTTCGATCGAATCGAGCCGGGCGGTTACGTTGGAAAGGTCGGACTGGGTCACCGCTGGATCGAGAACATAGCCGGCGGTGTCGACCGGCTGCTTGCCATAGACGCGGCGCTGGACCTGGTTGACCTGCTTTTCGAGCCGTTCGATTCGCTCCTCGGGCGAGGGCGGGCGGCGCTGAGCGCTGGCCGGAGTGAGAGCGGTTACCGTCATTGCGGCGGCAAGCAGATACATCTTTAGGCGCATGGTCTTCCCTGATCTGGTCAATCGATTGCAATTACATCATCGCCCGCGCGCCCTTGCGCGGGGATGAATGTCACTCCTGCCCGGAAGGCTGAGCCGGTTCCGTTGCGGGGGCGGTGGCTGGCGCCGACGGCTCGACTGTCCGGGCCGAAACGGGTGGCGGGCTGGTCGTGCGCCGCGTCGTTGCTCTTGGTGTGTTGCTCGGTGGGGCGGTCGCGGGCGCCGCCGCCGCCCTTGTGAGGTCGGCTGCCAGAAGGCTCACATCGGAAACCGCTTTACCTGCCGGGCCAACCGAAGCGACCCGCGTGGTACCTACGGTGATGTTCAGCGCTTCTGGGCGACCGGTTTTCAATACCGGCGCGACGGCTGTCGAGGGGATTTCGAAACGCTGGCCTGACACCATTTCGCCCTGAAACAGGATCGCGCCCGACTTTTCGTTGACCTGAACCCAGACGTTGTCGGCGGCGGTGATCGCAACGGGCTGTCCGGCCGCCGGAACCGTGGTTGCCTCTGCGGTCATCGTCTCCGCTCCGGCTGGCTCGCTGGCTATCGCCGCATCCGGCGCGTCGAGGTCGCGCGACTTCAGCCAACTGAATGCCGCAACCGCGATCGCAAGCGCGGCAAGTGCGGCGAAGATCAGCCATTTCGGCATTGCCCGGCTCGGGTCGGCAGGTTCGTAGACATCGATCTGCGCCGCTGGTCGATCGGTTCCCAGTTCATCGCGCATTTGCTCGGCAATCTGGGCGCGATCGAGACCGACGGCGGCCGCATAATTTTTCGCGAAACCGATCGAATAGGTCGGCGCGGGTAGCTTCGAGAAATCGCCGATTTCGAGATTTTCGAGATGGCGGACCGGGATTCGCGTCGATGTCGCGACTTCCTCGATCGTCATTCCAGCCTCTTCTCGTGCAGCGCGCAGTCGCGCACCGGCGCTCAGCGGGGCCGCTTCTTCGATCGTGTCTGCACCTACGTCCTCGACTTCGTCCATGTCGCTCCCCTGAGCCGTTAGGCTCTTTTCGCGGATATATTTCTTGTCGAGCCGCCACTGCGCCCTGTCAACCGTCAGCCGAGCGCGATTTTCTGCCGCTTGGCCCAGTCGGCGAGGATGCGCCGCGTATCGCGTTTTGGTACTTCGATCAGCTTAGCGACCTTTTTCTCGGTCGCCGCAAGGTCCATCGACCGGATCATCGCCTTAATCGGCCCAACCGCGGCCGGTGTGATCGAAAGGCTGCGCACGCCAAGGCCGATCAGCGCCAACGCTTCGAGCGCGCGGCCGCCCATCTCGCCACAGACCCGCAAGGTCACCCCGGCATCATCGACTTGGTCCACGACCCGCTTGAGATAGCGCAGAATCGACGGGCTGAGCCAATCGTAACGTTCGGCCAGACGCGGGTCGGCGCGATCGGCCGCGAACAGGAACTGGGTCAGATCGTTCGTTCCGATCGACAGGAAGTCGATCCGTGGCAGCAGGATGTCGAGTTGCTCGGCAAGGCTCGGGACTTCCAGCATCGCACCGTATTTGATCTCGCGCGGCAGCGGCTTCTTAGCGCCGCGCGCCCACGCCACCTGTTCCTCGACTAGGCCGCGCGCTTCTTCATATTCCCAAGGTTCGCTGACCATCGGGAACATGACGTAAAGCGTCTTGCCCGCCGCCGCTTCGATCAGCGCGCGGGCCTGCGCCTTCATCAACGTCGAACGGTCCAGGCTGAGGCGCAGGGCACGCCAGCCCATCGCAGGATTTTCGGATTCGTCGGTCGTGTCCTGAAGGTAAGGAAGCGCTTTGTCGCCGCCGATGTCGACGGTGCGGAACACCACGGGCTTGTCACCGGCCGCGTCGAGCACCTGGCGATAGAGCTTCAACTGGCTCTGCCGACCCGGCAGCGAGGCCGAGACGAGGAACTGGAATTCGGTCCGAAATAGCCCGATTCCGTCGGCTCCCGAGGCCTCGAGCATCGCGGCATCCTCCGCCAGTCCGGCGTTGACCATCAGCGAGATCGTGACACCGTCCTTGGTGATCGCAGGCTTGTCTTTCAGCGTCGCATATTGAGCGCGGCGCTTCTGGCTCATCGCCATGCGCTGATCGAAGCCAAGGGTCAGTGCGCGGGTCGGGCGAACGACAGCAGTCCCGCTGTCGCCATCGACCAGGATCGTATCGCCCTCGCTTGCGCAATGACGGATCTCGGCCAGCTTGCCGACCACCGGAACGCCCATCGCACGCGCTACGATCGTCATATGCGCAGTCAACGATCCCTCTTCGAGGACGACGGCCTTCAACCGGCGCCGATCATATTCTAGCAATTCGGCCGGCCCAAGGTTGCGCGCGATCAGCACCGTGTCTTTCTGAAGCCCGGTCTGCGCAGCCGTCCCCATTCGCCCGGATACGATCCGAAGCAGGCGGTTCGACAGATCCTCAAGGTCGTGCATCCGCTCCTTGAGGATCGGATCGTCGATGTCCTGCATCCTTGCGCGGGTGCGCTGCTGGACGCGCTCGATCGCGGCTTCTGCGGTCAACCCGCTGTCGATTGCCTCGTTGATCCGCCGCGACCAACCTTCGTCGTAGGCGAACATCTTGTAGGTCTCGAGGATTTCATTGTGCTCGCCGACGGTGCCGAATTCGGCATCGCGGGTCATGTGATCGATCTGCTCGCGCATCCGCCGGAATGCCGAATAGACCCTTGTGCGCTCGGCCTCGGTATCCTCGGCCACGGTATGTTCGACGACGACGCGCGGCTGGTGGAAGACCGCAACGCCTTTTGCCATTCCGGTCACCAGCTTTAATCCGGTCAACCGCTGCGGTCCGCTGTCGCGGCCACTCGCGCCGCCATCGGCAAGCCGGGCGTTCGCAATCAGTTCGGACAACACCATGGCGACGGTCTGCAGCGCCTCGATCTCGACATCTTCGTAGCAGCGCGGCTCGGCATGCTGGACGGCAAGCACGCCGATCGCGGTTTCACGGCGCACGATGGGAACGCCGGCAAAACTGTGGAAGCGCTCTTCGCCGGTTTCGGGTCGGTAGGCGAACGCCGGGTGGCTTGCCGCCTCGTCGAGGTTGAGGACGCGACCCTCGGACGCGATCGTGCCGACGAGTCCTTCGCCTTGTGCCATGCGGGTGACGTGGACCGCTTCGGGGCGGAGGCCGTGGGTAGCATAGAGCTCCAGCAGACCTTCGCGCAGCAGGTAGATCGAGCACACCTCGCTCCGCATCTTTTCGGCGATGAGGTCGACGACATTGTTAAGTTTGGTCTGCGCGGAGCCGCGCTTGGCCATCACGTCGTGAAGCCCGACAATGATCTCTCGGGAAGCAAGTGCGGCGGTCAATGGCATGACGAGAGCGCTATCAGATGGATTGAGCCTGCGCCACTTCGCTGTGACCGGACTCGTTCGACCGCATCGGAGTCTCGCTTTGTCGCGCTTCTTAGTGATTTGTTAACCTTGAGAATGGATTCGTTCATGATCAATCAGTTACAAAGAGAGCTTGGGTAGGGACTGAGGGGATCGAATGCGCATCACGACGCTTCTGGTATGGCTATTGGCACTTGTCGCCTCACCGGCAATGGCGGCAAGCACGTCCAGCTTGGTCGCGCTCGAACGCGATTTGTCGATGATGCTTCAGGGTCAGTCGGGCGACGTCGGCGTTGCAGCACTCGATATGAAGACCGGCGAGATGATCAGTCTCAAGGGCGACACCGCCTTCCCGATGGCAAGCACCATGAAGATAGCGGTTGCCGCCAATTATCTAGCCCAGGTGGAATTCGGTCGGCGCTCGCTCGACGATCGGATAGCGGGCACATCAGCGCGCGCGTTGATTGAAGCGATGATGACGAAAAGCGACAATCGCGCGACCGATCTGCTCATCGGCAACTTGGGTGGACCCGCCAAGATCAACCAGTGGCTCACCGAGCGCGGCGTTCGCGGCATACGGGTCGACCGCAATATCGCCGACCTGCTCGCCGCCAAGCGCGACCTGTGGGACGTTCGCGACAGCGCAACCCCGCGTGCAATGGTTGAATTGCTGCGCAAGATCGATCGCGGCGAGTTGCTTCGCCCGCAGGGCACCTCCTATCTGCTCGGCGTGATGGCGCGCTGCCAGACCGGCAAGAACCGCATGCGCTACCTGCTTCCGAACGGCACCCTGGTTCAGCACAAGACCGGAACGCTCAACAATTACACCAGCGATGTCGGCTTCATCTCGTTGCCAGACGGACGCCGCCTTGCGGTTGCGTTCTTCGCGCGCGGCGGGACCAACCGTCCGGCGACGATCGCGCAGGCCGCGAAGGCGATTTACGACGGCTTCCGCAACGTTCTGTCGACACCATTCAGCCAGCCCTTCACCCGCTCGTTCGGAACGGTCGGGACCAGCAACTAAGGCTTAGCCGCGGCTCTCCAGTGCCGCTGCTGCTCCGTCGACCAGTTCGGCGATGATGTCGGCGACCGGTTCTTCCTTTGTCACCATGCCGACCGACTGACCGGCCATCACGCTGCCACTTTCGACGTCGCCGTCGATCACCGCGCGCTTCAGGGCACCGGCCCAATAATGTTCGATCTGCAACTGGGCCTCGGCCATTTCGATGGCGCCGCTATCCAGTTTGCTGGCGACTTCGACCTGCTTGGCGGCAAAGCGCTCCATTTCGCGATTCTTCAGTGCACGCACCGGGATGACCGGCAGGCGCGGGTCAATCTGTACCGACGGAATCGCATCGCGGGCCGAGGCGCGGAGGAAGGCTTTCTTAAAATTGGGGTGGGCGATGCATTCGGTCGCACAGACGAAGCGCGTGCCCAATTGCACGCCGACCGCACCCATTTCCAGATAGGCGGCAATTGCCGCACCGCGCCCGATTCCCCCGGCGACAAAGACCGGTATGTCGGCGGCGACGACGGGGAGGATTTCCTGCGCAAGCACGCTCGTCGATACCGGCCCAATATGGCCGCCGGCCTCCATGCCCTCAATCACCAAGGCATCCGCCCCTGAGCGGATCAATTTCTTGGCGAGTGCCAAGGCAGGGGCGAAGGCTATCAATTTCGCTCCATTGCCCTTGATTCGGTCAATCGCGCCGCCTGGCGGCAATCCGCCGGCTAGCACCACGTGAGTAACGTTGTGTTTCGCGCAGATGTCGATCAGCTCGCTCAATTGGGGGTGCATGGTGATCAAATTGACGCCGAACGGCTTGGCCGTGCGCTTCTTCGTCTCGCCGATTTCAGTGTCGAGCAATTCGGGTGTCATCGCACCACAGGCGATGACGCCGAAGCCGCCGGCATTGGAGATCGCGCCGACAAGGTTGCGCTCCGAGATCCAGCTCATTGCCCCGCCCAAGATGGCGTATTCGCAGCCCAGGAATTCGGTCCCGCGATGCATCAGTTGCTGAAGCCGGCCGAGCCCGCCGCTGCCCGGGTGCATCGGTCGTGCTTCACTGATCAAGCCTTCGCCGCTCATTCCTTGTCCCCACTTCCGTCGAGTCCGAAGGCGGTATGAAGCAGCCGGACGGCAAGCTCCATTTCATCTTCGGCGATCAGTACGCTGACCTTAATTTCGCTCGCGCTGACCGCAAGCAGGTTGATCCGGCGCTTGGCCAAGGTCTCGAACATCGTCGCCGCCAATTCGGGATTGGACCGGATGCCGACCCCGACAATCGAAACCTTGGCGACCGCCGAATTGGTCAGCAATTCGCCATAGTTGAGCGATTCCTTGCGCGCTTCGATTACCGCGACCGCCGGTGCCACGCTGGCGCGGGGCAAGGTAAAGGTCAGGTCGCTTTCGCCGACTCCCTCGGTCGCCGAATGGACGATCATGTCGATCTGGATTCCGGCCTCGGCCAGTGGTCCGATGACCGACGAGACCATGCCCGGGCGGTCGAGAATTCGCGTCAGCGTGATCCGCGCCTCGTTCCGGTCGGCCGCGATTCCGGCGATGGCGTTGCGTTCCATGTCATTCCCCAATTCGGCGACGATTTCGGTGCCTGGTTTGTCCTCGAAGGCGGTCAGCACGCGCAGCGGCATCCCTTCGCGCATTGCCATGCCGACGCTTCGCACCTGAAGAACCTTGGCGCCGCTTCCGGCCAGTTCCAGCATTTCCTCGAAAGTGACGCGCGACAGTTTGCGCGCGCTCGGCACGATTCGCGGATCGGTGGTGTAGACGCCATCAACGTCGGTATAGATGTCACAGCGATCGGCCTTGACCCCGGCCGCGATGGCCACCGCGCTGGTGTCTGATCCGCCGCGTCCGAGGGTTGCGACCCGGCCGTCCTCGCTGACGCCCTGGAACCCCGGGATGACTGCGACGGCTCCGGAATTCAGCGCGTCGTCGAGCGTCACCGCCTCGATGCTCTCGACCCGCGCATTGCCGTGAACCCCGATGGCGCGAACCAGCTGCCAGCCCATGAAGCTGCGCGCTTTGACGTCCATATTCTGCAGCGTCATCGCCAGCAGTCCTGCCGTCACTTGCTCGCCGCTGGCGACAACAACGTCATATTCCTTCGAATCGTGGAGTGCGGAAGCTTCCTTGCACAATTGGATCAGCCGGTCGGTCTCGCCTGCCATCGCGCTGACGACGACCAGCACCTGATTGCCTGCTTCGGCTTCGCGCTTGACCCGCGCGGCGACGCTCCGGATACGCTCGATCCCAGCCATCGACGTGCCGCCGAATTTCATCACGATACGGGCCATTGGGGCGTGCGTTTCCTTATGGGCTGCCAGCGGTCGTCCTGTTAGGAGGGCGTCATGAGTAAGACAAGCATCCGCCCCGACGAGGCCGCACACTTCGGCAGCATGGCGGGCGACTGGTGGGATCCCGACGGCAAGTCGGCGATGCTCCACAAGCTCAATCCGGTTCGACTGACCTACATTCGCGACCGAATCGACCAGCATTGGCACCTCGACGAATGCGCCTTTCGTCCGCTCGAGGGAAAAAGTGCACTCGATGTCGGCTGCGGGGCAGGATTGCTCGCCGAACCGCTCGCGCGTCTCGGTGCGAACGTCACCGCTGTCGACGCCGCTCCCGAACTCATCGCGGTCGCCAAGGGGCATGCCGAGGCGAACGGGCTGACCATCGATTACCGCGCGACCGGTGTCGAAGATCTCACCGGAACGTTCGACCTCGTCACCGCGATGGAGGTGGTCGAACATGTCGCCGACCCCAAGTCTTTCCTCGCAGGCCTCGCTGCGCGACTGGCGCCAGACGGCTTGCTGATCCTTTCGACCCCCAACCGCACTGCATGGTCGAAATTGCTGACGATCACACTGGCTGAAGGGCTGGGGCGTATCCCCAAGGGCACCCATCATTATGAGGATTTCATCACGCCCGATGAAATGACCGCAATGCTTAGTGAGATCGGCCTGACGGTCGAGGATGTCGAGGGAATCGCAATTTCTCCGCTAAAGGGCCTGCACCTCAGCGACGACACCAGCCTCAACTATCTGGTTGCGGCGCGCCGCACCTAATCAGGCCGCGGCCTGTTCCAGCCGCTCGCTGACTTCCATCCAGCGCGCTTCGGCGGCTTCGAGTTCCTGGGCCAGCGCAGCCCGGCGCTTACCGAGTTCGTCGATCGGCAACGCGGCCAGTTCGCCGCTCGCGCTTGCCGGGTCGGCCAGCGCAGCATCCAAAGCCGCACACAACGCCGCGATTCGCGCACTTTCGGCTTCGGCCTCGGCAGCTGCCTTCTTCAGCGCGCGCTCGGCCTCGCGATCCTTGCCGGCCTTGCGCCCGCCCTTGCCCTTGCTCTCCGACTTGGGTTGGTTCCGGCCCAGGATGAAATCGATATAATCGTCCATGCTGCCGGCATATTCGACGGCCGCGCCGCCATCGACCAGCACCAGCCGGTCGGCGGTCAACTCGACCATGTGGCGGTCGTGGCTGATCAGGATGACCGCGCCGTCATAGCCGTTGAGCGCCTGCACCAAGGCCTCGCGTGCATCGACGTCCAAATGGTTGGTCGGCTCGTCGAGGATCAGCAAATGCGGCGCTTCCCGCGTAATAAGCGCGAGCGCCAGCCGAGCGCGTTCGCCGCCCGACAATTTGCCGACCAATTGCGTTGCGCGGTCGCCGGAAAAGCCGAACCGTCCCAACTGCGCGCGCACCGCGCCCGGGCTCTTGCCGTCCATCGCTCGCGTCATGTGCTGGAGCGGGGTCGAATCGGTTTCCAGTTCCTCGACCTGATATTGGGTGAAGTAACCCACCTTCATCTTGCCCGACGCATTCATCACGCCGTCCATTGCGGGCAGCTGCGCCGCCAGCAAACGCGCCAAGGTCGTCTTGCCGTTGCCGTTGCGGCCGAGCAGCGCGACCCGATCTTCGGGGTCGATCCGCAAGTTCAGCTTCTTGAGGACTGGCGTGTCCGAATAGCCCACCGCGGCCATGTCGAGCGTGATCAGCGGTGGCTTCAATTCGGTCGGCGATGGAAAGTCGAAGCTCAGGCTGGGATCTTCGGCAAGCGCCGCGATCGGCTGCATCTTGGCAAGCATTTTGGCGCGCGACTGGGCCTGCTTGGCGGTCGATGCGCGGGCACTGTTGCGGGCGATATAATCCTGCAGGCGGGCACGCTGGGCATCCTGCGACGCCTTCGCGGCGGCAAGCTGTGCCGCACGTTCGGCGCGCTGCTTTTCGAAGCCGTCGTAATTGCCGGTGTAGATTGCGATCTTGCCGCCCTCGAGGTGAAGGATCGTGTCGACCACGTTATTGAGCAGATCGCGCTCGTGGCTGATGATGACCAGAGTGCCGACATAAGACTTGAGGAAGTTTTCCAGCCATAATGTCGCTTCGAGGTCGAGGTGGTTCGACGGTTCGTCGAGCAGCAGCACGTCGGGCGCGCTGAAAAGCAACGCGGCAAGCGCCACGCGCATCTTCCACCCGCCCGAGAAACTGTCGAGCGGCTGCGCCTGCATGTCCTCGTCGAAGCCGAGACCCAACAAGATTCGCGCCGCGCGCGCATCGGCGGTGTACGCATCGATCGCGAGCAGCCGGTCATAGACATGGGCAAGCCGGTCCATGTCGGTGCAATTTTCCGATTCGGCCATCAGCGCGGCCCGCTCGGTGTCGGCGGCCAGAACAGCCTCGAACGGCGTGATCGTGCCATTGGGCGCGTCCTGCGCGATATAGCCCAGCTTGGTGCGGCGGGGCATCTCAATCTCGCCGTCGTCGGCTTCCAGCTGGCCGACCATGACCTTCATCAGTGTCGACTTGCCGGCGCCGTTGCGGCCGATCAGCCCTACCTTGCTGCCAGGCGCAATCGCTGCCGTGGCGCGGTCGAGGATCGCGCGCCCGCCAAGGCGCACCGTGATTCCGTTGATATTAAGCATGGCCGCGCGCCTACCAGCCAATTGCGGCAAACCCAAGTCATGCAAGCATATTGTTGTCGCCCCCTATCGCTCGGCGCGTTTTGCAGGTAGGGCGCGCGCCATGCCCCATGATCAACTTCCCGCCGCGCTCGCCGGAGCGCTGGCCGCGCGCGGCTATGACAGCCTCACCCCAGTCCAGGCCGCCGTCGTCGAAGCCGACGCCGCTGGCCGCGATCTCATCGTCTCCGCCCGCACTGGGTCGGGCAAGACGGTCGCCTTTGGAATCGCCATTGCCGACCAGATGCTCGATGGTGATCGCGTGCCGTGGACCCGCGAGCCGCTCGGCCTCGTCATCGCCCCGACTCGCGAACTTGCGATCCAGGTCTCTAAGGAGCTCGAGTGGCTCTACGCCGACACTGGCGCACGGGTCATCACCTGCGTCGGCGGAATGGATCCGATGAAGGAACGTCGCGCCTTGCAGGGCGGCGCGCATATCGTCGTCGGCACCCCGGGGCGGCTTCGCGACCATCTCGAACGCGGTGCGCTCGACCTCAGCGCGCTCAAGGCCGCCGTGCTCGACGAAGCCGATGAGATGCTCGACATGGGCTTCCGCGAAGAGCTCGAGGAAATCCTCGACGCGACTCCAGCCGAACGCCGCACCCTGATGTTCTCGGCGACCATGCCGCGTGCGATTGTTGCGCTTGCCAAGCGTTACCAGAAGGACGCCTTGCGCATCGAGACGCTGGGCGACCGCGAAGCCCATGCCGATATCGCCTACCAAGCCGTCGCGGTGTCGCCGACCGATATCGAACATGCCGTCGTCAACCTGCTGCGCTTCCACGATCCTGAAACCGCAATCCTGTTCTGCGCCACGCGCGATGCCGTGCGTCGCCTCCACGCAAGCCTGGTCGAGCGCGGCTTCCATGCCGTCGCGCTGTCGGGCGAACATAGCCAGAGCGAGCGCAACCACGCGCTCCAGGCGCTGCGCGACAAGCGCGCCCGGGTTTGCGTCGCGACCGACGTTGCCGCGCGCGGCCTCGATCTGCCGTCGGTCAGCCTGGTCATTCATGTCGAATTGCCGCGCGATGCCGAAGCGCTCCAGCACCGTTCGGGCCGCACCGGTCGCGCCGGACGCAAGGGCGTTGCCGTCCTGCTCGTTCCGTTCCGCCGTCGCCGTAACGTCGAAATGATGCTCCGCAATGCGAAGATCCAGGCCGACTGGATCGATCCGCCGATGCCCGACGCAATCCGCAAGCGCGATCAGGAACGCCTGCTCGCCTCGCTTGCCGAACCGATCGAGCCGGACGAGGACGACCGCGCACTGGCCCAGCAATTGATGGCTGAACTGGCGCCGGAGCAGATTGCCGCTGCCTTGGTCCGGACGCTGCGCACCGACATGCCCGCGCCCGAAGATATTCTTCCCGCCGGACAGCGCAACGAACAGCGCGACGGCGGTCCTCGCGCCGGGTTCGAAGGTTCGGCCTGGTTCCGGATGAATGCCGGACGCCGCCACAATGCCGACCCGCGCTGGCTGCTGCCGCTGATCTGCCGTTACGGCCACGTCAATCGCAATGATATCGGGGCGATTCGGATTGCCGCCAACGAAAGCTATTTCGAAGTCACCCCGCGCGCTGCGCCCGGCTTCATCGCCGCTCTGAAACGCGCCCGAATCGCTCCCGAGGATGAAGGCCTGATCATCGAACAGGCGGAGCCCCGCGATGCCCCTGCACATCAGCCGGGAGGTGGCGGCGGACGCGGTCCACGCGCTGACCATGTCGGTGGGCCAGGCGGCGGATCCGGCGGGGGCAAGGGACGTCCCCAACTCGCCGCTAAACCGCGCCACGACCCCGTCGATATGCGCGCCCGGCCGAAGGCGAAGTGGAAGCCTCGGAAAGTGGTGAAGAAAGTCTAAGCCACCAAGCACAGGGGAGCGATTGCGGCGCAATCGCGAGGCGGCGCTAAGAAGCGAACGAAGCGACCATCCGGGGGATGGTCGTGGGAGTAGGCAGCCCACACATTTCTTTTCTTCGCCATTGCACCCTTTGCTTGCGACCGGAGCGACGGCGAGCAATTCTTTGGCTTCTGCTTCATCGGCTTTTCAGAGGCTCGCTGTCTTGAGTCGTAGCGAATTGAGCACGACCGAAATCGACGATGCACTCATCGCAAAGGCGGCAAACATCGGGCTGATCAGCATCCCGACGAGCGGATATAAGACGCCAGCCGCCACCGGCACGCCCGCAGCATTATAAATGAGAGCGAAAAACAGGTTCTGTCGGATATTGTGCTCGTGGCTCGCGAAAGCCTTCTCGCGCGCGGCCTCGATATGCGCTTTAAAGTGTCAGTAATCGAGGAAATGGGGAATCTTATCTACTTTCCAGCCATTCCGGCTCGGGTCAGCTTTTGACCCTAAGCTGCCACTAGCCGGACGCCTTGGTTCGGACCATTATTTGCCCGGATGTCGGAGTTGAGATGGCCGTGTAGGCGCGGCCAAATTGGAAGTATTAATCGCGCGGGACGAAGTCCCTGCCGGATATAACGTCCGACTGGCTCGTGAGGTGTTCGACGATTAACTATGCCAATACTCCTACTCGATTGACAGCTGGAACGAACCGCCAGCACCTTGTCGGTGTAGTTCTCACATCGTGCGCGCGATCGCTGGGCATTGGCGCCGGTACCGATCTGGACCAGCGTTGCCCTCGGCCCGACGCGGCTCGCCTCGATGCCAAAGCCCGAGCCGTCGTCGTCGCTCCAATAAGCTGTCGCTGCGGTTTTTTCAACCGGCATCGGCTTACCAGATCGAATGCTTTTGTCGATCGAAGAATGCCCGCTCGAAACGGTGCGTGACCGGAACCGGCCGGGCGATCCGCATGAGGTCACCTGGTTTGCCGTCATTTCTCGCGGCAATTCTTCCTCGCTGCCATCATCGCGCAGGATCCGTGCGGTTTTTGCAGCAAGATCGAGCAGGGCGTTAATGACCCATGTCCGGTTCCTTCTCGTCGCCCTTAGCTCCATAACCTGTCCCGCAGGACCAGGGTCCGATCACGCTGAGCCTCGAAATAGACGCCGACATTGCCGTTTGCGTCGCGGAACCCCGTCGGAAAGATCTCAGGCGCTAATAGCGCGACCACGCTGAACAGCCAGGAAGCAGCCACTCCGATCGAGATCAGCGAGAACATGTTGAGGTTGCGGCTTCGAAAAGAAGACCATCCGCGCACCAAGAATGGATATCCGCACCAAACTACCACTGGAGTGCTCAGCGCAAATTCGATCCAAAGCGTCGCACGTTCCCCGAAAATATCGCGCAGCCAACCAAACCCGCCCATAGGCCCCATCGTCAGTACCAAAAGAGGGACGGTCAAAATTGCGCCGACCCACAATCGTTGGGTAAAATCGACCAGCTCTGGATTGGGACCCTCGTCAGTCAGACTGGCAGCCTCTAGCTCCAGCCCCATACCGCAGATCGGACAGGAGCCGGCACGAACTTGGCGCACCTGCGGGTACATCGGGCAGGTATAGACCGGGCCTGCAGAACCAGCCGGAATCATATCGTAGCGATCATCGTTGGAGCCTCGATCGACTCCCCGTCTTTCTCGCGGCGAGAATCGTCGCCTTCACCGACTAGGTAAGGCGAACCTCTTCCGGAACCAGGTGCATGCCGCATTTGGGGCAATCGCCAGACGTCCAGGTCGAAAGGTTTAGGGATGCCGGCAAAGGAAGCGAGAATCACTGGAAATGCTCGTTGCATCGATGTACCATGTCGCTGCGGATGAAAGGGATCTGTTCCATCCGCTTTGTAATGGGCAGCCCGGTCGACCAAGGGCGCATTTGGCCGGCAGCTTCGATCGTCATGCGGTGCTGGGTGAAGCCGGGCGGGGGGAAAGTAGTCAGCCATCTCGAGTACCAGTTCGGACCGGCTTTCCGGAGCTCCGGCGAGAAGGGCGAGAACGATATTCTCGAGCGCGAAAGCCTGAGCGCAAGTGACCGGTCTCGACATCTCCAATGTCGCCAGCGACGCTCGTTGTTGTGTTGGAAGCACGGGAGGCCCCTCTTCCGAAATCGTCCTATCGAAACTGGGGCGACAAGGTTGAGAAAAGTGCAACTGGGCGAGGTGAGAATCGTGGATGCTCCTGTCCTCGTTGCGGACCTACCCGTTTTTGATGCCTTCGGAGTTGCTGACCGACCGGCCGTAATTCTGGGTCTCGATTGGCTCAATAATGCTCGAATGGTAATCGATTTCCCAGCCAGTCTAGTATGGTTCCAAAAGGCCTCGTAAAGAGGCACGAGCGTCAGACCCTACGCCATCGAGGTTGCGCCTTTTTCATCTTAGGTTTCCGGTTCACCGCAAGTCGGCGGGCGCCGTCACCGTGAACATTTGCGCTTAAGATGCCGTCGCGGCAAAGCCCCGCTGCCGATCCGGTCGCGATGCTCCAGCCGGCCGGTATTCGCGCTCTCTTCGCGCTGTTTGCCGATTAGTTTGCAGTTGCTCATGTGTGCTCAGGCGCCCCTGCTAGAAATCCACCTTATCGTAGTGCGCGGGTGGGACGATCACTTCCATCCGTTCGCCGAGCAAGGGGCGGAAGGCGGGGCGAGACTTCATGACCGCGTACCAATCCTTGGTCTGCTTGTGCCCGCGCCAGTCTAGCGCCCCCAGATAATCGACGACGCTCAAATGTGCGGCGGCGGTGAAGTCGGCTAGGCTCAGCCCCGCGCCGGCAATCCAGCGGCGATGGTCGAGCAGATAATCGAGGTAGTCGAGATGCCCGTTGGCGACCCGCATCGCCTCGCGCAGAACGCGCGTGTCGGGGCTTTCGCTGCTCACCAACCGCTTGCGCATCCGTTCGTGCATCAAGGGCTCCACGACTTCGCGGAACATCTTTTCGTCGAACCATTGGACAAGGCGCCGGATCTCGGCGCGGACGACCGCATTGCCGTGGATCATCGGCGTCTTGTCGACAGTCTCGTCAAAATATTCGCAGATCGGTTGGCTTCCGATCAGCACCGTTCCGGCCTCGCTATCGACGAGCACCGGGGTTTCCCCGGCCGGGTTCAGGTCGAGGAATTCGTCGCGGCGCTCCCATGGATTTTCGCGCACCAGTTCATGCGCGACGCCCTTCTCGCCCAGCACAAGGCGGACCTTGCGGGAGAAGGGACAGAGCGGGAATTGAAAGAGTTGCCACATGGTCGGCAAGCTTTAGCGCAGCGCCGCCGCCAGTCCACCGGCGCAGCGAAATATTTAACGCCTTGGATATCCGGGTTGCGGCAGGTTTGCGGTAGCGCGCTCCAGTTCTTCGCTGACATCTTCCAGCGCGCCCATGATCGCGGGCAACGCCCTGGCCATTGCAGTCATGCTCTTCTGGAGGACCGGTACGGCTGCCCCGACCTGTTGTTGCAAGCGCCGTTCCGCATTGGGATCGCTGCCCATCGCCATGTCGCGCACCGTGCGGTTCTTTTCGGCCGGGGTAGCCTGGCGCCCTTGCACGATTGCTGCGACCTCGCCGACCTTTACGTCCAGCAGAGTTTTCGACAATGCCCCGGCCATCCGTCCAAGCTTCTCGCCCATTGCCGGATCGGTCAGTTCCGGCGGCAATTGCGGTGCGTGCTTCGGCGCGGCGACCGCAGGTGCGGCGATGATCAGCAAGGGCAGGAAGGCAAGTGCATGACGCATGACAGGGCTCCGAATTCGTAGCGGCAAGATCGCACTAACCTGCTGATATCGCAAGTAGGAATGCGATTGCGCACTACTCCTCGGAGGTCGCCAGGTGGTCCTGGATCATTTTCGTCATGCGCGCCCCCATCGCCGCCTCGCGTTTCCCGGTAATTCCGCGCATCAAGGTCATCACTTCATTCATTGGCGTCGGCATGATCTTCACCGACTTTTGCATCAACGGATCGGCCTGCATGATTGCAAGGCGGTCGAGTTCTTCCGCGGTGAAGTAGCTGGCATATAAGGTCGCGTAGGCGGCGCGCAGCGGACGGTCATTCTCGCGAAACATGTCGCGGATTTCGCCTTCCAGAAAGACCCCGACCTTGCCGATCAATTCGTCATCGACCTCTTCGCCCATCTTCTCGCGAAGATTCGCTGCAATCGCCGCACGCTGTCCGTTGATCAGCGTTTCGATTGTATCGGCCATCAAGCGGCTGTAGCCAGTAGCGTCCATCGATCGCTCAGCTGCTGCGATTCCCTTGGCATCGGCGGGATGCCGGACAATTGCCTGGGCTGGCGGATTGGTCGGCGCGGCATCCGCAACTGGTGCAGCCAACAACAGAGCCGCAAACAAGATCGTCGTAAGTCCCCCATCACGTACAGCGCATCACGCGCCGGCGAAGGGTATCGCAATCCTTATCGCATCGCCAGCCAGATCAGCGCCGCGATTCCGGCGACGATCCGGTACCAGGCGAAGGGCGCAAAGCCGAAGCGCTGGATCGTCGCGACGAACAATTTGACGACCACGACGGCGACGATGAACGACACCAATGCACCAAGCAGGATCCACTGCGTCATCCCAGCCGGCATCGCCGCGCCATGCTTGTACAACTGGAGCGCGGTCGCCCCGGTCAGGGTCGGGACCGCAAGGAAAAAGCTGAATTCCGCCGCGGTCTTGCGGTCGACGCCCATCGCCATCGCGCCGATGATCGTCGCGCCCGACCGGCTGACACCTGGGATCATCGCGATACACTGGATCAGGCCGATCCCCATCGAATGGGTAAGGGTCACGTTGGACACGCCGCCGCTGTCGGTCGGCTTTGCCCAGCGTTCGACCAGCAGGATCACGATGCCGCCAAGGATCAGCGCCCAGGCGACCACCCTCGCATTGCCGAGCAGCATTTCCATATAATCGCCGAGTAAGAGGCCCAGTACGACCGCGGGAATGAATGCGACGATCAGATTGCGGATGAAGCGCCACGCGTCCGGCTCCTTGCGGAACATGCCGACCAGCACGTCGCGGAAGGTGCGCCAGTAAAGCACGACAATGGCAAGGATCGCGCCGGGCTGGATTGCAATGTTGAACAATGCCCATTTGTCGGCATCGAAGCCGAGCAATTCGGTTGCCAGTATGAGATGTCCGGTCGAGCTGACCGGAAGATATTCCGTCAGTCCCTCGACAATGCCGAGGATGACGACGAGCCACAAAATGGGCATTTGCTGGAATTCCTAGCTGGCGTTGAGCGGCGTTGCACGGGCGGCGAAACGACCACCCTCGACGAACCGGCCAAGCCACTCGCCCGCGACCGAGACGAGCGGCGTCGCGTCGATGCCGAATGCGTCAAGACCCGCAGCCTTCTTGCTGACGACATTGTCCTGTTGCAGCATCAGCCACTGATCCCAGGTCAGCGGCGCACCGGGCAGGAAGCCGAGTTTGGCCATCGCTGCGGCGGCGAAATCAGGCATGTCGATAAGCCCTGTGTCCTGTCCCGCAAGCGATCCGATCTGAGCTGTCAGATCGCGCATCGTCATGACGTCGGGCCCACCGATCTCGAACGTCTTGCCAGCATATTTCGTCGGCACCAGCGCGGCGGCAGCGATCGCCTGTGCAAGATCGCGGACGTAGACGGGTTGGAATTTCGTGTTGGGGGCGATCACCGGATAGACCGGAAGCTTGTCGAGCAGGCCGGCAAATCGGTTGGTGAATTCGTCTTCGCGCCCGAACACGACGCTGGGCCGCAGAATAGCGGCTTTCGCGAAATATTTGCGGACGGCGGCTTCGCCGGCGCCCTTGCTCTTCGCATAGCGCGCCTCGCCAGAAGCATCGGCACCGATCGCGCTGACGTGCACCAGCGCCTTGGCACCGGCGGCAGCCGCAGCTTCAGCGACATTGCGCGCCCCCCCGGCATTGATGGCTTCCATTCGCCCGCCCATCACTGCGACGAGGTTCACGACCGCATCGGCGCCGCTGGCGGTCAGCCTGACGCTGTCCGGCCTAGTAACGTCCGACGCAGCGAACTGTATCTGCCCGACCTGGCCCAGCGGCTGCAGGAAATAAGCCTGCTTGGGGTGGCGCTGGGCGACGCGGACACGGGCCCCGGCCTTCAGCAGATATTCGCAAACATAGCGGCCAATAAATCCGCCGCCGCCGAAGACGGTGATTAGGGGAGGGGTGCCTTTTGTCATGGACTGCCACTAGCGCCGGGACTTGCCCGTTGACAAGCGGGCTCGCGCCCCTCTAAGCGCCGCCGCCTACCGCAAGTACGACCCTGTGCCCAGGTGGCGGAATTGGTAGACGCACCAGCTTCAGGTGCTGGCGCTCGCAAGGGCGTGGAGGTTCGAGTCCTCTCCTGGGCACCATTTCCATCGCGCAGTGTCGACGACGGTCCGATCAGTAGACCGGTTTGCCGTCCGAATTGCCGGGTGGGGAGTAGCGGCATATCAGAAAATCGTTGCCGCCGCCGCGATAGAGCGCGCAACCGACATGGGTCGTGCCCTTCCACACCATCTGGGTGTAATGGGCGACATCCTTCCAATATCCGGTGCGGCTCACGTTCGGAAAAAGGCCCGGTGTGAACTGGCGTTTTTCCTCGACCCACAAGTCGGCGAGTTGGCGATCGTCTAGATAACCGCTGCTCGACATCGCCAGGTTTTCCCGCTGGCCGGGGCGGCCCTCGCGCGGGCTGTGCATCAGGCGGCCCATCGCGGCCAGGGTCGGGCCGTAGGAAGCGGCGGATTCGGCCAGCGTTGGATCCCACGCCAGCGGTGGCGCGCCGACGGCGGCGCGTTCGCGGTTGTGCAGTTCGAGCATCCGAAGCGCGAATTGCGAATCATCTGCACCGATATTCGCGGCAGTGGCGGCCGGCGCAGCCAACGCCAGCCCGGCAAGAGCGAAAGAAATGAATCGCGAGCGCACCATTCGACACCGTTCCGTTGGTCTGCTGTCACCCTTCGCAAATCGCGGCTAAGAAGCGGTGAAAGCAAAGGGTTAACGCGCGCGTCGCGGCAACTACGGGGAACGAGATGACGCTTTACGCAATAAACGGCAAAGCGCCGCAGCTGGGCGAAGGAGCATGGGCAGCACCGAGCGCCGACCTCATCGGTGACGTCCGGCTGGCGGAGCGCGCGAGCATCTGGTTCGGTGCGGTGATACGGGCCGACAACACGCCGATCCTGATCGGTGCGGATAGCAATTTCCAGGATGGCGCGATCGGCCATAGTGACCCCGGGTTTCCGCTTACGATTGGTGACCGTGTAACCGTCGGTCACCAGGCGATTCTTCACGGTTGCACCGTCGAAGACGAAGCGCTGATCGGGATGGGCGCGCGGATCCTCAACGGCGCTATCATCCCGGTCCAGAGCATAGTTGGTGCGGGCGCATTGGTGACCGAAGGGAAAACGTTCGAACCGCGCAGCCTGATCGTCGGATCGCCCGCCCGGGCGATCCGGACGCTGAGTGAAGAACAGGTCGCCATGCTGCGGATGTCGGCTCTCCATTATGCAGAAAAGGCCGCGCACTATGCGGTGGGGCTGGCATCCGTCGGTTGAGGGCCCGTTTGCGCGCTGTCAAAGATCGGTTGCGCCCATCATGTTATGAGGTCAGCAAGTTCAGCGCCTCGCAGGAGTATAGACGATGAAAACGATCCTCTTTCATGTCCAGGATGACGATGGCCTCGATTATGATTTCGATTCCGCCCAATCGATTGCACGAGCGTGCGGCGGACACCTCCATTGCCTGCATGCCGTTCCGAATTCCGCATTCATCACCGGCGGGGGAATGGAGGATGCCGATAGTGCCGAGACCGTCGCCGACTTCCTGTCGGGACGGGCCGAGACGCTTCGTGCCAAGATCGAAAATGACCTGGCAAACGAGGACCTCAGTTGGGATTATCGGCATGTCATCGGCGATGTCGCGACGGCTCTTATTCAGGAGGCGAGCTTTTGCGACCTGATTGTCAGCAATCGCAATGCCCCCCGTGGCCGGAGCGACGAAAGTCCGCTCCGCCGGCTCGGGTTGGTTCTCGAAGGGGCGCGAACGCCAGTCTTCATTCCCGGTCGGAACGGAAACCTGATCGATCCCAATGGGCCCGCAGTGATTGCCTGGGACGGCAGCCATGAGGCCAGCATCGCGGTGCGCCAATCAATCGGCCTTCTCAAGCTGGCAAGCGAGACGCGGGTCCTGCGCGTCAATCGCCGCAAAGATGCGTTCCCAGATACTAGGTTGCTCGAATATCTTTCGCGATATGGGATCAAGGCCGAATTGACCGTCGAGGACGCAGACGAGAAAGACGTTGGGCCGCTGCTGATCGATTGCGCCGAACGTGCGGGCAACGCGTACATCGTGATGGGCGCATACAGCCACAGCCGGGTCGGCGAATATCTGTTCGGCGGGCTGACCCGGCGGATGTTGAAGGACTGCCCTGTGGGAATCCTGCTGTCGCACTGACCGGGGCGGCCCGCACATCGATCTCGCTGACCCTTGAAAGCGGGGATGGTCGATCGCCATCTTGCCGGTCATGATCGACATCCGCTCCTTCGCGACGCTCGGCCATGCCGACCACGGCTGGCTTGATGCCCGCCACCACTTCAGTTTTGCCAATTATTACGACCCGACCCGAATGGGCTGGGGCGCAATCCGGGTTTGGAACGATGACCGGATCGCGGCGAAAAGTGGATTTCCGCCCCATCCGCATCGCGACATGGAAATCATCACTTACGTTCGGACCGGTGCGATCACGCATGAGGATTCGATGGGCAACAAGGGCCGAACCGGGGCAGGCGATGTCCAGGTGATGAGCGCAGGGACCGGCGTTCGGCATGCCGAATTCAACCTCGAAGACGAGGAGACGACGTTATTCCAGATCTGGATCGAGACCGATCTGCCCAATTCGCAGCCGTCGTGGGGCCAGATGGCCTTTCCTAAAGAGCCGCGCGTGGGCGATTTCCAACTGCTTGCAAGTGGCGTTGACGACAACGCCCTTACCATCAATGCGGATGCCTCGATCCTGGGAGCGACGTTGCGTGCTGGCGGGAAGATTACATACGACGCCGATCCGAAGCGGCATCTCTATTTGGTTTCGTCGGCTCCGGTTCAGGTGAACGGCGTTATCGCGAATTCGCGCGACGGCGTGGCGATCATGGGCGAAAGCCGGATCGCCATCGAGGCGGGCAGCGGTTCGGACGCCGAATTGGTGCTGGTCGATGCGCGCTAGGGTCGGTTCGGCTTGATGTTGGCAGCGCCGCCACTATAGCCGCGCCAGCATGCCAGGAAGCGAGAATTCTTTGTCGACGAAGTCATTGTTGGGTCAGGCGTTTTTTGCAGCATCGCTGATGCTGGCGGCGCCGCTTGCCGCCCAGACCAACGGAACGCCCGATACACCGGCGACAGAGGTCGGGCCGACTGACTTGTCGAACTTCAGCTTGCAGGGAAATGTCACTCGTCCGGCGGATCGCCCGGCGACTGCGCCTGCACCAGCACCAGCACCAGCACCAGCACCAGCACAGACCACTACGTCCCAGCCGGCTACCACGACGCCGCAACCAAGTCGAACGACGTCGAATGCCAATCCGGCAGATCTTGCGCCGACGGTTAGTCGGCCCACGCCAGAAGCCATATCGGTGACGCCGGCACAGCCTGTGGCGACGCAACGTGCCACTGTGCCCCCGCCGTCTGCGAATTCGGGTGTCTCGACGCGTCCGCCGCTAATTCTCCCGCCCGTCGAAGACGACGGCCAGCCGATCCTCCCGATCGTCGCAGGGATGCTCATGCTGGCCGGACTTGCGGCGATTTTCTATTTCGTCCGGCAGCGCGGATCGTCGCGTCCTGCCATCGCCGGTCACGGCAATTATGCGAATCCGCTCGACGATGTTGCAGTGCCGCCGCTGGCCGCACCTCAGCCGCGACCGGAGGTGCAGCCGCGGCACGACCCGGTGCCGAACGAACGGACCAGTCCATCGGGTCGCAAGCCGCTGCCGACGACCTTGATCCCCAAGCCCGAAGGTCCGGCGGCCGCGCCAGCGCCGGCACCGTCAGCACCGTTCGGAATCGTATCGACCAGCCTGCGGCCCTGGATCGAGGTCGAACTCACGCCCGACCGCGCGCTCGTCGACGACGATGGTGCAGCGATCGCGTTTGACGTCACCTTGTTCAACAGCGGTGCCGCACCGGCGCGCGATGTCAGCATCGAGACCTGCTTGCTCAACGCAGGTGCACGGCAAGACAATGATCTGAGCGATTTCTTCGGGCGGCCGCGTCCCTCGACCGACACTATCCCGGTGATCGCGCCGCAAACTCGCATTCCTTTGCGAACTGCGGTCAAATTGAAGCGATCCGATATTCACGAATATGAAGTTGAAGGGCGCAAATTGTTCATGCCCCTGGTCGCGATTTCGACGCGCTATCGTTGGTCGAGTGGCGAAGGACAGACCGGCGCAGGCTTCTTGGTCGGACGCGGCAAGGAAGAGGAGACGAGACTTTCTCCACTTCGCACCGATCAGGGAACACGCTCGTGGAAGGGCCTTGGCGCGCGCCGATACGAGAAGGGACTTCGTCGCTAGTCGAGCGGTGGTGCGTTATACGAGTGCCAGGCCATAACGGCGGCGGCGCCGCGATGCGGACGCCATGCTTCGGCCATCTCGCGAAGCTGCTTTTCAGACGGGCGTTCACTCATTCCGGCCCAGCGCCCGATTTCGACCTGGACGGCAAGGTCGCCAGCCGGAAAGGCGTCCGGACGCCCCTCGGCGAACAACAGGTAGATTTCCGCGGACCAGCGGCCGATTCCCTTGACCTTGGTCAGCAGCGCAATGGCATCTTCATCATCGGCGGGAAGCGCGTCGAGATCGAGTTCGCCGGACAGCACCAAGGCGGCAAGGCTTCGGGCATAGCCCGCTTTCTGTCGCGACAGGCCGGCTTCGCGCATTTCCTCGTCGCTGGCGTCGACCAAAGCGGCAAGGTCGACCGGGTCGCCAAAGCGCGCGATCAGCTTGTTCCACATCGACCGCGCGGCGGCGACGCTGACCTGCTGGCCAACGATGGTTCGCAACAATGTCTGACAGCCCCGGTCGCTCGCCCGCGGTTCGGGTCGCCCGTGACGTTTGACCGCCTCGGCGAAATTGGGGTCGCGCCTGGCCAGTTCGTCGATGCTAGTGTGCAGGCTGTCGGCGGTATGGACCATCAGGCGACGTTGGCGGCGTAAAGCGCAACGGCGGTCGCGTTCGACACGTTGAGGCTCTCGATCGAATCGCTGATCGGCAGCTTGGCGAGCGCATCGCAATGTTCGCGCGTGTTGCTGCGCATTCCCGGCCCTTCTGCGCCGAGGACCAATGCGACGCGGTCCGGCCCAAGTGCGTCCTTGAGGTCGGCCTCGGCTTCTCCGGCAAGGCCGATGCGCCAGAATCCGGCCTCTGCAATCTCTTCGAGGGCGCGGGCCAGATTGACCACGCGGACCCACGGCACGCGTTCCAGCGCGCCCGATGCTGCCTTCGCCAGCGCACCACCCTCCGGCGGCGAGTGGCGGTCCTGCGTGACGATACCGATGGCGCCGAACGCCGCAGCCGAGCGAAGGATCGCACCGACATTATGGGGATCGGTGACCTGGTCGAGGACCAGTAGAATCGCGCGCTCAGGCGCATCGGCGAGCACGTCGGAAAGCCAGATGTCGTCCAGCGGTTCGACCTCGATTACCACTCCTTGGTGCGGCGCATCGCTGGGCACCAGGCGACCAAGGTCGGGACCTTCGGCGATGAGGACCGGGATGTCGGAGGGAAATTGCATGAAGCCGGCGGCTTCCCGCGTGGTCCATGCCTTCAGGATCCGTCGATCGGGATTGTCGAGCGCCGCAGCGACGGCATGCTTCCCCCAGAAACGGGGACGTCCGGGGTTTGAACCCCCACGATTCTTATTCTTTCGAGCCATGGCACGCTCATGCGTCGCTGCGCCGATTCAGGCAATCCCTTCGGCGTCCAGCGAATAGCCGGCGGACCGAACAGTTCGAAAAAGGTCGGGCTCGCCCAGGGCCAGTCGAAGTCGCCGAATGTGGACGTCGACCGTTCGAAGTTCGATTTCCTCGCTGTGCGGCCACACCGCTTCCAGCAACTGCTGGCGCGACAAGACGCGACCCGGTCGTTCAAGGAAATGACGAAGCAGTCGATATTCGGTCGGGCCGAGCTTGACCGCCTTGCCGTCGCGCCGGACGCGGTGCGCGCCAAGGTCCATGTCTATCCCGGAGTAAGTCAGCGAATCGCTTTCCAGTGCGGGTCGCGACCGACGCAGGACGGCGCTTGCTCGCGCCAGCAATTCCTTGGGCGAAAACGGCTTGGTCAGATAATCGTCGGCGCCCGTGTCGAGACCGCGAATGCGATCCTCCTCTTCTCCGCGTGCGGTCAGCATGATGATCGGCACATTGGCCGTCGTCTCGCGGCGACGCAGCCGGCGACAGACTTCAATCCCGCTGACCCCTTCGATCATCCAGTCGAGCAGGACGAGATCAGGTGCAATTTCTTCGGCGAGGATGAGCGCCTCTTCGCCATCACCGGTGCGGGTGACGTCATATCCGGCGCGACCAAAGTGAAAAGCGACCAGTTCGGCCAGCGCTTCGTCGTCCTCGACCAGCAACAGGCGCTTGGTGCTCATCATCGTGCTCCCGCTCAGACCGCCAGCGTGTCGTCGCCCTTGGGGCGATCGCCGAGATATTCGCCCGTCGCGGCATAATAGACCATTTCGGCGATGTTGGTGGCGTGGTCGCCAACCCGTTCGACGTTCTTGGCGATGAACAACAGGTGCGTCGATTGTCCGATGTTGTTCGGCTTCTCCATCATGAAGGTCAGCAGCGTCCGGAAAATCGAATTGTAGAAATCGTCGACGGCACGGTCGCGCTCGATGACGCGGAGCGCGACTTCGGCGTCCCGGTTGACGAAGGCGTTCAGCACGTCATGGACCATTTCCGTCGCGATCCGGGCCATTTCCGGCAACAGCGACAATGGCTCGATATCGCCCACATCTTCGAGCATCGGGACGCGCTTGGCGATATTCTTGGCGTAATCGCCGATCCGCTCGACCACGCTGGAGATTTTCAGCGCGGCAACGACATCGCGAAGGTCGCCAGCCATCGGCGCGCGAAGCGCGATCAGCTGGACCGCGCGGCGCTCCGCTTCGATTTCCAGCGCGTCGATCTTCTTGTCATCGGCAACGATCCGTTCGGCACCGACCAGGTCGCGCTGGGTCAGGCAGCGCATCGATTCGCGAATGGCATGTTCGGCCATTCCGCCCATCTGGCTGATGAGCGCCTGAAGCCGGTCGAGATCGTCGTCGAACGCCTTGATGGTATGTCCGGTTGTCGCCATTGAATTGCTCCGATCAGCCGTAGCGGCCGGTGATATAGTCCTGGGTGCGCTTTTCGCGCGGGTTCGTAAAAATGTCCTTGGTCTTGCCGTATTCGACTAACTCGCCGAGGTGGAAGAAAGCGGTGCGCTGACTGACGCGGGCCGCCTGCTGCATGTTGTGGGTGACAATCGCGATCGCATAGCGGCCACGCAGATCGTGGATCAGCTCCTCGATCCGGGCCGTTGCGATCGGGTCCAGCGCCGAACAGGGCTCGTCCATCAGGATCACTTCGGGATCGACCGCAATTGCGCGTGCGATGCACAGTCGCTGCTGCTGTCCGCCCGAAAGCGCGGTGCCGCTTTCCTCAAGGCGATCCTTTACCTCGTCCCATAGACCGGCACGCTTGAGCGATTTCTCGACGATTTCCTCGAGCTCGGTCTTGCTTCCCGACAGGCCGTGGATGCGCGGGCCGTATGCGACATTCTCGAAAATCGATTTCGGGAACGGGTTCGGCTTTTGGAACACCATTCCAACGCGCGCGCGCAGCTGCACGACGTCCATGTTGGACGAATAGATGTCTTCGCCGTCCAATTGAATGTCGCCGGTCACGCGGGCCGATGCGATCGTGTCGTTCATCCGGTTCAGCGTACGCAGGAAGGTCGACTTGCCGCAGCCCGAAGGGCCGATGAAAGACGTGACTTTGTCATCGTGGATGTCGATGTCGACGCCCTTGATGGCTTCCTTGTCGCCGTAGAAGACGTGCACGTCGCGCGCCGTCATCTTGGGGGTGCGATCCAGCGCGTCGCTTTCGGCGACGTCGATGATTGGGGCGGGGGCGAGCGTTTCGTTCATATCCATGATGGCCTTACCAGCGGCGTTCGAACTTGTTGCGGAGATAGATGGCGAGCCCGTTCATCGCGAGCATGAAGATCAGCAGGACGATAATTGCCGCGCTAGTCTTCTCGACGAAGGCGCGATCGACTTCGTCCGACCACAGGAAAATCTGGACGGGTAGCACACTCGAAGGTTCGGTCAGGCCGTTGGGCGGCGAGGCAATGAATGCGCGCATGCCGATCATCAACAGCGGCGCCGTCTCGCCGAGCGCACGGGCCATTCCGATGATCGTCCCGGTCAGGATGCCGGGCAGCGCAAGCGGCAGCACATGGTGGAACACCACCTGCATTTTCGAAGCGCCGACACCGAGCGCGGCATCGCGGATCGACGGCGGAACCGATTTGATTGCGTTGCGCCCGGCAATGACGATGACCGGCATCGTCATCAGCGCCAGCGTCAGTCCGCCGACCAATGGCGCCGATCGCGGCAGGTGCATGAAGTTGAGGAAGACCGCGAGACCGAGCAGGCCGAAGATGATCGACGGGACGGCGGCAAGATTGTTGATGCTTACCTCAATCAGGTCGGTCCACCGATTGCGCGGCGCGAATTCTTCCAGATAGAGCGCCGAAAGAACGCCGATCGGGAAGGCCAGGAGCATCGTGACCATGATGGTCAGAAATGACCCCTTCAGAGCCCCCCAGACGCCGGCATAGGTCGGGTCGGTGGCATCCGAAGAGGTCAGGAAGTCCGGATTGAAGGTGCGGCGCAGGCCCTGCTTGCTTTCGATGGCGGCGGCGAGCCCCTCAAAGGTTGGATCGCCATCGCCCTTGACGGCGACCTCCAGCTTCGATCCGACCGGCAACCAGACTTCCGCCTTCTGATCGAGCAATGTCGGGTCCGCGACCATCATTCGTGCCAACGACCGTTGGCTGGCTCCGCCAAACATGTCGGACGCGGTTGGGCCATAAGTGGCAATCGCCGCCCCGGTCAGCGCGCTGTCGAGGTCAGACGTGATGGCGGCCTGTTCGCCCTGCGGGCCGCGCAATTGCGCCGGGTCGAGCATCACCGACGATGCCGGCAGGTTGAGCATGACCTTGGCCTCGACCCGCGTGAAGCCGCCGAGCCCGCGTGAGGCCATCGTGATCAGCAGGAACAACAGGAAGGCGACCGAAAGCGCGACCGCTGCGAAGCCCAGCGCACGGAAGCGGCGCTCGGCGGAGTAGCGTTTGCGAATCCGCACGGCCATCGAACCGTCGGTCCATCGCGATGCGGGCGTCGAGGGGCTATTCATATGCTTCCCGATATTTGCGAACAACGCGCAGCGCGATCAGGTTGAGAATCATCGTGATGATGAACAGGGCAAGACCAAGCGCGAAGGCGGCAAGCGTCTTGGCACTGTCGAATTCCTGGTCGCCGGTGAGCAGCTGCACGATTTGAGTCGTCACCGTAGTCACGCTTTCGAACGGGTTGGCGGTCAGGTTGGCCGAGAGGCCGGCGGCCATCACCACGATCATGGTTTCGCCGATAGCGCGGCTGACCGCGAGGAGCACACCTCCGACAACGCCGGGCAGTGCGGCTGGCAGGATCACCTTCTTGATCGTTTCCGAATTGGTCGCGCCGAGCGCGAGGCTGCCGTCGCGCATCGCTTGTGGTACGGCGGCAATGCTATCATCGGCCATCGAGCTGACGAACGGGATGATCATGATACCCATGACGAGGCCAGCGGCGAGCGCACTCTCCGAACTGGCCGATGAAATGCCGATCGAAAGGCCAAAATCTCGCACTATCGGCGCCACCGTCAAGGCGGCAAAATAGCCGTAGACGACCGTGGGTACGCCGGCGAGGATTTCGAGAATCGGCTTGAGCCATGCGCGCAATTTGTGCGGCGCATATTGCGTGAGGAAGATTGCGCTCATCAGGCCTAGCGGAATCGCGACGATCATCGCGATGATGGCGCCGATGAAGATGGTTCCCCAGAACAACGGAACCGAACCGAACGCGCCGGACGAACCGGCCTGATCGGCGCGAAGCGCGGTCTGGGGGCTCCAGGTCGTCCCGAACAGGAATTCCCCGACGTTGACCTTGGAAAAGAACATCAGGCTCTCGAACAACAGCGAGAGGACGATCCCCAAGGTCGTCAGCACCGCAATCATCGAAGCACCAAGGAGGAGGCCCATGACCCAGCGTTCGACCGCCGTGCGCGCCCGGAAGTTTACGCCGAGACGGCGCAGCGCGAAGAAGGCGGCAATCGCCGACAGCAGGATCGCAAACGCTCCCCCGGCGAGTGCGTAGCGACCCATGGCTTCCGCATAGACCGGCGCAATGGTCGTCGATTCGGGATTGAAGCCGGTCGTCCGCTGGCCGCTGGCGATCTCTCGCGCTTCGCCAAGGATGGCGTCGCGCTGCATTTCGAAGGCGGGCAAGGTTTGGCCCGCAGGGCTGGAAAGGACGACCTGATCGACAAGCCGGGTCTGGACCGGGGCCCAAATGGCCAGGAACAGTAGTGCAGGCGCAGCCGCCCAAATGCCGACATACAAAGCGTGATAGATGGGCAGGCTATTCAGTCGCTGACCGCCGCCGCGCAGCCCCTTCGCCCGACGAAAGGCGAAAAATGCTGCAGCGGCGGCGATCAACAGGATCGCGGCGAACGCAAGCGTAAGGGTCATGGCGCTCGCCGCTCCCGACTTACTTCAGCGTGCTTTTGTCGAGCGGCTTGAGCGCTGCTGCCTGCGCGTTGGCTGCCGCCATATCGGCATCGCCAAGCGGAACGAGACCGCGCTTCTCAAGTGCGCCGCCCTTCACCCAAGCCTTCGCAAAGGCTTCGAAGAACAGCTTGAGCGACGGCTTGGCAGTCATGTGCTCGCCCTTGACGTAAACGTAGAGCTTGCGCGCGCCCGGATAGCTGAGGTCGCTGATCGTGGCTTCGGTTGGTGCAACACCGGCGATCGAAACGGGGGCTACCTTGTCCTGGTTTTCTTCGAGGAAGCTGTAGCCCAGCACGCCCAGCGTGCCCGGATCGGCCGAAACCTTCTGGACGAGGAGGTTATCGTTCTCGCCCGCTTCAACATAGGCACCGTCTTCGCGGATCTTGGTGCAGGTTTCCTTGTGCGCATCCTTGTCGGATTTCTTGAGCGCATCCATGGCCGGATCGCTGTCACAACCCTTTTCGAGGATCAGCTCGGCAAGGCTGTCACGCGTACCAGACGTCGGCGGCGGGCCGAGAACGCGGATCTTGATCGCCGGGAGCGATGGATCGATGTCGGCCCAGGTCGTGGCGGTCTGTTCCTTGCCGAACGGCTTGGCAGCAAGCGCCTGGTAGATTTGCGCGACGGTCAGGTTCAGTGCCGGCTGGCCCTTGGCCTGGATCAACGTGAGGCCATCGATGCCGATCGGCACCTCGATGACGTTCTTCGCGCCATTCTTTTCGCAATCGGCATATTCGCTGGCCTTCATCGGGCGCGAAGCATTCACTGCATCCGGGAATTTGTCGCCGACGCCGCCGCAGAACAGCTTCATGCCGGCGCCGGTGCCGGTCGATTCGACGATCACCGACATGCCGGGGTTGGCGCGCTGGAATTCTTCGGCAACGGCCGTGGTGAACGGATAAACCGTCGACGAGCCAACGATCTTGATCTGACCGCCGGCTTCGTTGCCGCCAGCATTGTTGTTGCTGCCGCACGCGGCGACCAACGCCACCATCGGCAGCGCAAACATCAAATTCTTCATTGCAAAGCTCCCTTGCCCCTCGGGGGCGGTACGGACCGATCGAAACGGCCTCGGTAACCCCATGTGACCACGGCGTTTCAGTTTCATGACAGCGTGCTGCTTTCCGGTGGGAACATGATGGTGAATTGGCTGCCTATTCCGGGGTTGGATCGAATGTCCAGCACCCCGCGATGCCGTTCGACGATATGCTTGACGATCGCCAGTCCCAGCCCTGTCCCGCCAGCACCCCTGCTCCGCGCTTCGTCGACACGATAGAATCGCTCGGTAAGTCGGGGCAGGTGCTGAGCGTCGATCCCGCGCCCGCAATCCTGAACACGAAGGAATGGGCGGGTCCCGTCCTTGCCAACGGTCAGCGTGATCGGGCCCCGGTCGCAACTCCCGTAACGGATTGCGTTCGACAGGAGGTTGTCGGCGGCTTGAAGCAACTGGGCGGAATCGCCGAGGATCACGGCCTGATCATCCTCAATCTTTACTATGACCTCGCAGCCCCGCCGCTCGGCGAGTGGGCCGATTTGCTGGACCGCAATCTTCGCAAGCTGATCGAGCCGGATCGGTTCGCGCGGCTGGCGAAAGCGGTCCGCTTCGATCCGCGACAGACTCATCAGGTCTTCGATAATCCGTAACATTCGCGCCGATTCGGTAGCGATTGTTGCTGCGAATTGTCGGCGTAGCTCGTCTGGAACCTCATCCTCGCCTAGCGTTTCGGCATAGCCGATGATCGTAGCGAGCGGGGTTCGCAACTCGTGGCTTGCATTCGCGACGAAATCGACCCGCATCCGCTCGGCCGCGATAGCCTGGCCGCGATCGCGAAGCCGGACGATCAATTCATTGCCGCCCATTGGACGAACCGAAAGGGTCCACGGGCGCTCCGCGCCGCCGATACCTGCAATTTCGAGATCGGCTTTCTTGCTGTCCAGTATGGCAGCCAGCGCCTGCGGCTGGCGCATCGCGACGCGAATGTCGCGGCCAACGATCGCGCTTCCAAGCAGCAGTCGGGCCGCCTTGTTCGCGGCCGCCACCCGTCCAGCGCGAACGACGAGGACGGGTTGATCGAAAGCCTCCAGGAGATCGCCGACGATGGCGGGGAGAATTGACATGGGGCCGCTCGATACCAGCGAACCATATCTAAACCTAGTCGCCCGGCTAGAACGTGTCGGCGGCCCCGTCAGTGTAGCGATATCGACGCCAAGTCCCGATCGCCAGGATCAATATGATGGGATAGGACCATAGATTGATCGCCGCTGCATAAGCGGTCGGGAAAAGACTGGTATCGACACCTTTGAGTCCATGGCCGACAATCGTGGTTAGTTGCAGGCCCGCTACCCACAGCGGCCAGAAACGGCTTGAGCGTAATGCAACGGCGAGAAATCCCAGGAACAGGCTGCCATCGATGAGAAGAACGCCGAGTTCGACGTCGTCGAATCGATGTTGCAGCGGTGAGATGACGCCGATCGTGGCCGCTGCCCCAACGATGCAAAGCAGAGCGACGATCCTCTCGTCACGCCCGCCGCGCACCAGCGCGTAGAGGACGACAAGGACCAGGAGGATGCGGAAAAGGTGTGGAGCCATGGCGCTTGAATCGACCGAACCATGTTGCCATGGTTCGGTCAATAATCTCCCTAGGCGACGACGCGCAGGTCGCTGAATGCGGTCTTTTCTTCCGGGCATTCGGTATCGCCGAACGCCACGGTACGAAGGCCGGGGACATTTTGCTTGGCGTCGACAAGCGCGAGGTGGCAGTTACCCATCCCGCCGCGCGCATTAACCAGTGCAAGCGTTGCCTGTGCGAGATTTTCGAGCGCGCTTTGCCCGGTGATGACCCCGATCCCGGCGGTCGACCGCGCGCGCAACATGCGGGCCTGCAATTCTGCGATCTCGCCAAGGGCCTGGTCGATAGTGTCTTCGACCGCGCGAACCTGGGTTGCAACTTCGAACGCGGCATTTTCGATCAATTGTTTGCGCATGATTACTCCTTGCCGGACGCAAAAGCGCGCCGGTCGAATGAGCCCGGGAGATTGTTGAGGAAGGCTAGTTGCTCAGCATCCTGGAGAGGCTTTCCAGTCCGGCGAGATACATGCCGGCGGAAAATAAGGCGCCCATCGCTATCAGGACAATCCAGAGCAATCGCAAGCCGACGCTCATTTCATTCCGGGGCTGACTCCTTGTGGCGAACGGCAAAAGCAGGGAAAGACCGGAAGACTTCGGACTCTGCTCGGTTTTGAACCCGAGGTCTCCGGCCTTCCCTGCACGGTCAGCGTGCCGAATCTGAAAACCGACCGCCCCATCGATCTGGTCGGGAATCGGCTTTCCCTCAATGTCCGGCGATTGATGTATCAATCGTTGATATGCCGCATGGCGCTGCGCCACGAGCCGCGCTGCTTGCGACCGGCGCTCGACATGGAGAATTTGCAGGGCTTGGCGGACGCGCTGGTCGACGGTGTGCGGGGAAATCCCGAGCTCGACCGCGATTTCCTTGGAAGACAGATGTTGATCGACGAGCAGCAAACAGTCGAGCTGTCCCTGGGTCAGTCTTGCGATTGGGTCGTCACCAGACGACTCGAGATCTAGACCGTCTTGGTCGCTCACACAGACGCCCTCACGCCAATGTTCAATTGGGATGCGCAACAACACACTCCAATTCGTAGTCGATTTAACAACTGCTGGCAAAGCCGACGCTGACGATGGTTAATGGTTCCAACGTCCGATTCGTCCTTTTTCATCCAAACTGGCTTTAAGTGTTGTCCTGGGGACATGGTGGAGAGGGCTGGATTCGAACCAGCGTACGCTTGCGCGGGCAGATTTACAGTCTGCTGCCTTTAACCACTCGGCCACCTCTCCAGGTGTCGGCAGGTCGCGCCAAATGGCGGGCCGCCGACGTTGTGTCAACCGGTGAACCGCGGTGGCATTGGCGTTTGATGCAAAGCAACCAAATGCGCCCGGGGCCGATCGCTTTGTTTCTGCGCCGATCTCGCTACCTTCGCATCAGGTCGTCAAAGCAGGAGAGTCGCGGTGAACGAAACGATTTACCCGGTACCGGATCATTGGGCACGAACGGCTAAAGTCGATTCTGAGGACTATGACCGGCAATATCGACGGGCCGCCGACCATGCCGACGACTTCTGGCGCGACGAAGCGAAGCGGATCGACTGGATCCGGCCGTTCGAGACGGTCAAGAATACGAGCTTCGACGAAGATGATTTTCGGATCCGCTGGTTTGAGGACGGCACACTCAACCTGTCGGCCAACTGTCTAGATCGTCATCTCGAAAGCCACGGCGATACGGTCGCGATCATCTGGGAGCCGGATGATCCGGGCGAACCCGCGCGGCATATCACTTACCGCGAACTCCACCGCGACGTGTGCCGCTTCGCCAACGTCCTCAAGGAAAACGGCGCTAGCAAAGGCGATCGCATCACCCTCTACCTGCCGATGGTGCCCGAAGCTGCCGTGGCGATGCTGGCCTGCGCGCGGATTGGCGCGATCCATTCCGTCGTGTTCGGCGGATTCTCGCCCGATGCGCTAGCCGGGCGGATTCAGGATTGCGATTCGACGCTGGTGGTGACGGCTGACGAAGGGCGCCGCGGTGGCAAGAGCGTCCCGCTCAAGGCCAATGTCGACGAAGCGCTCGAACATTGCCCAAGCGTGTCGTGCGTGATCGTACTCAAACATACTGGCGGAAAAGCGACACGACGCGAAGGTCGCGATGTCGACTGGCACGACGCAATGTCGGCCGCTTCCGCCGATTGCCGGGCCCAGGAGATGGGCGCCGAAGACCCGCTGTTCATTCTCTACACATCGGGATCGACCGGACAGCCGAAAGGCGTGCTTCATACGACTGGTGGCTATGCCGTCTGGGCCAGCTACACCCACGACGTGGTGTTCGATTACCGGCCGGGGCAGGTTTACTGGTGCACCGCCGATGTCGGGTGGGTCACCGGGCACAGCTATATCGTCTACGGGCCACTCGCGAATGGCGCGACTACCTTGATGTTCGAAGGCGTTCCAAACTATCCTGATCCTTCACGCTTCTGGCAGGTGATCGACAAGCATCAGGTCGAGATTTTCTACACCGCACCGACGGCGCTGCGGGCGCTGATGCGTGAAGGCGATGACTTCGTTACCCGGACCGACCGCTCATCACTGAAGTTGCTCGGATCGGTTGGCGAACCAATCAATCCCGAGGCCTGGTCATGGTATCACCGGGTCGTCGGTGAAGGGCGCTGCCCGATCGTCGACACTTGGTGGCAGACCGAGACCGGCGGAATCCTGATTTCGCCTTTGCCTGGCGCGACCGTGCTGAAACCAGGAAGCGCGACCAAGCCATTGCCCGGCATCCTGCCGGTATTGCTGACCGGCGAAGGAGAGATTCTGGAAGGTGCGGCGGAAGGGTGCCTTGTGCTTGCCGACAGCTGGCCGGGCCAGATGCGGACGATCTACAACGACCACGCCCGCTTCTTCGAGACCTATTTCACGACTTTTCCAGGTTATTATTTCACTGGCGACGGCTGTCGCCGCGACGCGGATGGCTATTATTGGATCACCGGCCGGATCGACGATGTCATCAATGTGTCAGGCCACCGAATGGGCACGGCGGAAGTCGAAAGCGCTCTCGTCGCCCATCAGCATGTTGCCGAAGCCGCGGTCGTCGGCATGCCGCACGATATCAAGGGGCAGGGCATCTACGCTTATGTCACGCTGAATGCCGGCGTCGACGGTGATGAGAGGCTTCGCAGCGAACTGGTGTCGTGGGTGCGCAAGGAGATCGGCCCGATCGCATCGCCCGACGTGATTCAGTTTGCGCCGTCCCTGCCCAAGACGCGAAGCGGCAAGATCATGCGGCGCATCCTGCGCAAGATTGCCGAAAACGATGTGACGAATCTGGGTGACATCTCGACGCTTGCCGATCCGTCGGTGGTCGAGAACCTTGTTGCCAACCGGCCCGGGTAGGGGCGCCTAGGCAAAGTCGGGCGTTACAAGGGGAAATGCGGAATGCCGGGTCGCCCGTCGCCAAGGTTCCGGCGCTCCAATTTCTTAATAGTCCCCCGGGACTATTGAAATTGGAGCGGGTGAAGGGAATCGAACCCTCGTCGTAAGCTTGGAAGGCTTCTGCTCTACCATTGAGCTACACCCGCCCGTAGGCGCGGCGGCGCTTTGCCATTGCCGCCTGCGGATCGTCAACTAGATTAGCTCAGCGCTTTCAACAAAGCGATCGCGCTTGCAGCAAAACTCGCCAGCACGATCACGACGAGGATGCAGCCGTAGAGACCGGTTTCGGTCAATTCCGCCTTCGCTGCGGGTGCATCCTTGTCGTCACCAGACTTCTGCGTTGAAGCGGCAATGGCCGCAATGATTGCCGGGTTCATCGCTCGATCGCCGACTATTTGCCGGCAAAGCGATCGCTTGCGCGGATCAGCCCGTCGGTGATTCCTGGTTCGCTGAACAGATGCCCGCCATCGGGCACAATCTGCAGGTCGACTTCAGGCCATGCTTTCTTCAAATCCCAGGCGGCGCTCGGCGGGGTGCAGCAATCGTGGCGCCCCTGGACGATGACGCCCGGAATATTCTTCAGCCGATCGGCATTCTTAAGCAATTGGCCGTCTTCCAGCCAACCCAGGTTGCGCATGTAATGACATTCGATCCGGGCGATCGGGATGGCGTGACGATCCTCGGTGAATTCTTCCAGCATTGCCGGATCGGGAAGCAACGTCACGGTCAGGCCTTCCCACATGCTCCAGGCCTTCGCCGCCGCCAGCTGAACGGCAGGATCGTCGCTGGTCAGTCGGCGATAATAAGCCTCAACCAATTCACTGCGCTCCTCCTCGGGGATCAGGCCGATGAAGTCGTCCCAGCCCTCGGGGTACAATTCGCTGGCACCATAGTGGTAAAGCCAATCGACCTCGCTCTGGCGGAACAGGAAGATTCCGCGAAGAACCAGCTCGCTGACCCTATCCGGATGGGTCTGGGCATAGGCAAGGCTGAGGGTAGATCCCCAGCTTCCGCCGAACACCATCCATTTTTCATGTCCGCACATCGTGCGCAGCCGTTCAATGTCCGCCACGATCTCCCAGGTCGTGTTGTTCTCCAGCGATGCATAAGGCGTCGAGCGTCCACAGCCGCGCTGGTCGAACAACAGGATGTCGTAAAGTTCCGGGTCGAATTGCTGGCGCTGGGCCGGACTGCAGCCCGATCCTGGTCCGCCGTGCAGGAAGACGGAGGGTTTCGCGCCCGGCGTTCCGCACTTCTCCCAATAGAGCGTATGGCCGTCGCCAACATCCAGCATTCCCGTCGCGTAGGGTTCGATCGGCGGATAAAGGGTACGGCGCTCATTGCTCATCGGGGACGTGCTCCATGTTTATTCGGCATCCCCAATAGGTGCCGTGGGCAGCGGCGGCAAATCGAGCAATGCGCGAAAGGCGTCACCGGCTGGTTTCACGCACCGCACCAAGTATGGGAAACGCGGGTCGTCGAACGACGCGAAAAAGCTCATCGTCGCATTGGCCTCGAACAACAGCATGCGGCCATCGGGCATGATAGCGAAATCGATTCCGAAGAAATCGAGTCTCATACGCTCGCGGATTCTGTCGATCACGGCGTGGATGGCATCGGGCAGTGCGCCTTCGCTTCGTTCGAACAATGCCGATTCCTCCGCGATCAAGGGCGGACGTTGCCCATGGAAACGATCGCGTTCCTTGTAATGGATGTTCCACCGATCAGAGGTGACGAGATGTCGAAAAACCTTGCGGTCAGCGATGCAATAAACCCGCATCTTACGATAGATTCCGTCGTCTGATCGGAAATCGATGAACTCGGTGGCCAGATATTCGCCCGGCTCGATCATCGCCGCATCGACTTCGGCGGCGCTGTCGAACTTCCCGACAACCATGCCGGTATGCGTGCCCGGTGCGCGGATGATGACCGGGTAAGTCATTTTGGCCTGCGCGATTGCGCGGGTTGCCTGATCGGGTCTACGGATGCGGAAGCGATGAACGCGCGGAACGACCAGTCCCTCGATCCCCGCCATCCGCCGCGCAATCTGGTCGCGTGTCGATCGCAGCACTGCGTCAGGCGAATTGATGATCCGCGCATTGCTGCCACGAACGATCTTTCGCAGTGTGTCGAGCACTTGCCGATTGGTTTCGGCTTCAGTGATGAAGTTGACGATATGCGAATAGCCTTCGGTCACCGGCGTCTGGCCGTTGCGAAGCATGTCGGGCCGGACATGGAGGCGGTGATATTCGCCCGGCATCAAGAAATTTCCGAAGTCGGTCGACCCGCTCAGCACCGCCTTGCCGGAATGATGGCCGATCGAAGTCAGGTCATCGATCCCGATCACCACCAGGACAGTCGGATTACCCGCGTTCGAAGCCAAATTCCTCCCCCGTTGCCTGACTGCTAGAAACTATATTCCTCGTATACCCTGCTGACGTCACCGTTCCATTCGCCATGATAGCGCTCGAGCAGGCGATCCGCGAAGGTGCGTCCGGTCGCGACGACTTCGCGCAGCGGATCGAGGAACCCGACCTCATTGTCTCCGCTGCTGTTTAACCGAGCGCGTCGGGCAAGTCCGCTGGCAGCGATCTCCAGCACCTGCTTCGAAAGGTCGCGAACGCTTCGTCCGCCCGGCGCCGCCGCGTTCAACGCCTCGCGCGGAACCGCGTGGCGCATCGCCTCGCGCTCTTCCATCGACCAGTCCTTGGCGAGTTCCCACGCCGCGTCGAGCGCTACGTCATCGTAGAGAAGGCCGACCCATAATGCCGGGAGCGCGCAGATTCGGCCCCAGCTTCCTCCGTCGGCACCGCGCATTTCCAGAAAACTCTTCAATCGCACTTCGGGAAAGGCTGTCGACAGATGATCGGTCCAGTCGGCCTTGGTCGGCTTCTCGCCCGGCAGGACAGACAGTTTGCCGTCGAGGAAATCGCGGAAACTCAGCCCGGCAGCATCGAGATATTTTCCGTCGCGGAAGACAAAGTACATCGGCACGTCGAGCGCATAGTCGCAGTAACGCTCGTAACCGAAATCGTCGTCGAACACGAAGGGTAGCATCCCGGTGCGGTGCGGATCGGTGTCTTCCCAGATATGGCTTCGGAAGCTCTTGAAGCCGTTGGGCTTGCCATCGGTGAACGGCGAATTGGCAAACAGCGCAGTCGCAACCGGCTGAAGCGCCAGTCCGACGCGGAATTTCTTCACCATGTCGGCCTCGCTTGAATAATCGAGGTTCACCTGGATCGTGCAGGTCCGAAGCATCATGTCGAGGCCAAGGTTGCCGACCCGCGGCATGTGCCGGAGCATGATTTCGTAGCGACCCTTGGGCATGATCGGCAGATCGGTGCGCGCCTTGTCGGGCCACATGCCGAGCCCAAGGAAGCCGAGCCCGAGCTTCTCGCCGACAGCTTTCACTTGCTTGAGGTGACGGCCACTTTCGGCGCAGCTTTCGTGGAGATTCTCGAGCGGCGCACCTGACAATTCGAGCTGTCCGGCCGGTTCGAGGCTGACGGTGCCGTCGGGTCCGCTGAGCGCGATGACCTTGCCGCCTTCCTCGACGGGCGACCAGCCGAATTCGGTCAGCGCCATCAACAGGTCGCGAATGCCGCCGGGTTCGTCATAGGACGGCGCGCGATGGTCAGCCGTCCGATAGACAAATTTCTCATGCTCGGTGCCGATGCGCCAATCCGCCTCGGGCTTTTCGCCCTTCGCGAAAATCGACAGCAGATCGTCACGGCTCTCGATCGGCGGGCTTTCCGAAAGGTCGGTTCGCGTGGTCATAAATCGCCCCTAGTCGCGTGCACGACCCGTGGCAAAAGGAAACTAGCGCCAGTCGCCGGCGACTGCCATCCACACGGCGACCGCCGTGAGCGCCGCAGTCTCGGCGCGAAGGATGCGTGGGCCAAGGTTGATCGCGGTGCAGCCGGGTGCTGCGCGGATCGCGGTGCGCTCCTGATCGGTGAAGCCGCCTTCCGGCCCGGTCAGGATCGTCGCAGCACCGGGGGTGAATGTTGCCGCCGCCGGTGAGCCGCCATTTTCATCTGCGAAATATAGAACGCGCCCCGCTTCATGTGAGGCTAGGAACGCCTTGAGCGAAATCGGCTCGGCAATGTCGGGCAAGGTGGTGCGATTGCATTGCTCGGCCGCCTCGATCGCGATCGATTGCAGGCGGTCCAACTTGACCCGTTCGACGATGGTTCGCTGGGTTACGACCGGTTGCAGGCGGGCGATGCCCAATTCGGTCGCCTTTTCAATCAGCCAGTCGGTCTGCGTGCGTTTGACCGGCGCAAAGGCCAAGGTGAGGTCGGGCACCATTTCCTGCGGACGTCCGGGTCGCTCGGCGATCAGGGACATGCGTTTCTTGCTGACCTCGGCGATGCGCGCGACCCATTCGCCAGTTGCCCCGTCAAACAACAGTACTTTGTCGCCCGTCGTCTTGCGCAGGACGTTGCCAAGATAGTTGGCCTGACCGGCATCGAGCGCGACCGCGACGCCTTCGGCGAGTGGCTGACGCACGAACAGGCGCGGCATACTTTTTGGTGGATAGGCAGGGATGGCGGGCATCAATCGGTCGGTTCTTTCAAAGCCTCGTCAAACGGACGCAGTAAATAATTTTGCTTCTGGCAGAACCCCAGAGTCCCGCCGTCTAGGAGCTTTGATCTCAGCAGCGCGACGTCAGAAGTCCTCTTTGCCGCGTTGGCAACGGCATTCCACCCGCGTGGCGGTTTCAGCTTTAAAAATCTGAACATGACGCCCCGTCCACTACATGGAGCGGAGCCTAGCCCGTCGCGCGACCAGCGGCTAGGTGTGACGCAATGACGACCGACCTTGTCCCCGATAGCGAGCGCAGAGGCCTGATCGGTGCGCTTCCGTCCGCCGTACGCCCCTTCGCGTCGCTGATGCGGGTCGACCGGCCGATCGGGACGTGGCTGCTGTTCTGGCCATGCGCGTGGAGCGTTGCATTGGCCGGGGTAGGCGGGCGCTGGTGGCTGTTCGTCTCGCTGTTGATCGGGGCCTTCGCGATGCGATCGGCGGGTTGTGTCTATAACGACATCGTCGATCGCGATCTCGACCGGAAAGTCGAACGGACCCGGCTTCGCCCGTTGGCATCGAGGCGCGTATCACTTCGCGCTGCATGGGCGCTCCTTGTCGGTCTTTCGCTGATTGGCCTCGTCGTCCTCCTGCAACTCGATCGGCAGGCGCAACTGGTGGCACTTGCCAGCCTTGCTTTGGTCGCGGCCTATCCGTTTATGAAGCGGCTGACCTGGTGGCCGCAGGCGTGGCTCGGGTTAGTCTTCTCGTGGGGCGCGCTGGTCGGCTGGCCCGCCGTGACGGGCTCACTGTCGCTTGCCCCGATCCTGCTCTGGCTCGGTTCGGTCTGTTGGGTGATCGGCTATGACACGATTTATGCGATCCAGGACATCGAGGACGACGCCCTTGTCGGCGTTCGATCGAGCGCGCGGGCGCTGGGCGGGAATGTCCGTAGCGGAGTTGCTGTCGTCTACGCATTGGCGGTCATCGGCTGGGGCGCAGCGATCTGGCGAATATTTCCCGATCCGTTGGCGCTTGCTGGTCTGCTTCCCGCCGCGCTTCACCTTGCTTGGCAGGCTTATCGAATCAATCCGACTGACGGCGCAGGCGCCCTTGCCCTGTTCCGGTCGAACCGGCTAACCGGGATGCTGCTGTTCGCAGCGTTGCTGGCAGTCGGCTTGTCGGCTGCCGCCTGACCTTCTAGGCGAAGGCCCATGCTTCATCCCGATGCCGCCAGTGCTACCATTTCGTCCCTTGTCGAGCGCGCAAAGCGCGCCGGTGCTGATGCCGCCGACGCCATATATGTCGGCAATCTCTCCAGCTCGGTGCAAGTCCGCGACGGCGCGACCGAAGATGTCTCGCGATCCGAAAGCGAAGCCGTCGGCCTGCGCCTGTTCGTCGGCCAACGCTCGGCCAGCGCATCGACCTCCGATCTCAGCGATGATGCGCTGGAAACGTTGTGCGAGCGGGTTGCCGCTATGGCGCGCGAGGCGCCGGAGGACCCTTATGCCGGTCTAGTCGCTGCAGAATATCTGGCGTCGTCGCCGTTCACCGATCTCGATGGTTGGGACCCTGCCGAGCCGGGCCCGCCCGAACTGAAGGAACGCGCGCTCGCCGCCGAAGCTGCCGCCATGGCAGTGCCGGGCGCCGCAAAATCGAATGGCTGCGGCGCGGGCGTATCGGCGGCGACGGTGTCGATCGCGACCAGCGAGGGTTTTGTCGGCGGCTATCGCTTGAGCGGCCACAGCTGTTCGGCCGGCGTGATCGCCGGCGAGGGATCGACAATGCAGCGCGACCATGCCTGGCATTCCAGCCGCCACCTTGGCGGCCTCGAGACTTCGGGGGATATCGGCCGCAAAGCCGCGCAGCGCGCAGTATCGCGGGTCGGATCGACAAAGATCGTGCCGGGAACGATGGCGATCCTGTTCGAGCCGCGCGTCGCCTCTTCCCTCCTCGGCCATCTTGCCGGTGCGATCAGCGGCACGTCGATCGCCCGTAAATCGAGCTTCCTGCTTGACGCCCTGGGGGAGCGGATTTTTGCCAAGGGGATCATGATCCTCGACGACCCATTACGCCCGCGCGGCCTGCGTAGTCGGGCCTTCGACGGTGAAGGATTGCCAGTGCGCCCGATGGCGATCGTAGATGATGGCAGGCTCACCACCTGGCTCGCGGAAAGTGCGTCGGCCCGGCAGCTCGGTATCGCGCCGACCGGTCATGCCTCGCGCGGGATCGGCGGATCGCCGAGCGCCGGTCCATCCAACTTTTCGCTCGGCAATGGCAAGCGCAGTGTCGCTTCGATGCTCGGCGACATTGGCCGTGCGATCATCGTCACCGAATTGATCGGCCAGGGCGTCAACGGAGTGACCGGCGATTATTCGCGGGGCGCGGCGGGATTTCTCGTCGAGCGCGGAGAAATCGTCGGCCCAGTGTCGGAGATCACGATCGCGTCCAACCTCAAGCAGATGTTCGCAACGCTGGAGCCGGCCGACGACCTGGAATATCGCACCGGTGTCGACAGCCCCAGCGTGCTGATCCCCGAAATGACCGTCGGTTCTGCCTAGGCTTTTTCGCCAACCGGCGAGAGGCCGAGACGGGCGAACTCGATCTTCGGGCAATGGTCCATCACGACCTTCAGTCCGGCGTCTTCGGCACGCTTCGCGGCTGCTTCGTCGATCACGCCGAGCTGCATCCAAACTGCTTTCGCGCCATTATCGATTGCCTCGTCGACAACAGCGCCGGCATTGTCCGAGTTGACGAAGACATCGACGATATCGATGGGATCGCCAATCTGCGCCAATTCGCGCCAGACATATTCGCCATGAACATGTTCGCCGGTGATCCGCGGGTTGACCGGTATCACGCGATAACCCTTATCCTGCAGGAATTTCATCACGCCGAAGCTTGCCCGCGATGGATTGTCACTGGCGCCGACCATCGCGATGGTCCGGGCATTCTGAAGCAGGTCGGCAATTTCTTGATCGTTGGTAAGGGGCATCAAATTCTCCTTTCCCCGCCAACGCGTCAGGCGCCGACTTTCTCCAATTGGCCGAGCAACGCGGCGGCAAGCGCGGCAAAGGCGCCGGCGGCCGGACCTTCGCCGGCGGCCGGCGGTCGACCGGCGTCCGATGCTTCGCGAAGGCTCGTCGACAGTGACAGGCGACCAAGAAACGGGATCTCCAGCCGCGCCGCGCCGGCTTCCGCGCCGCCCTGGCCGAACGGATCGCTCAGCTCGCCGCAATGCGGGCATTGGTATCCGGCCATATTCTCGATCAGGCCGAGGATCGGTACGTCGGTCTTGCGGAACAGGTCGACCGCGCGATTGGCGTCGATCAGCGACAGGTCCTGCGGCGTCGAGACAATCACTGCGCCAGCGGGCCGCGCTTTCTGAATAAGCGACAGCTGGACATCGCCGGTCCCGGGCGGAAGGTCGATCAGCAACAGGTCGAATTCACTCCAATTGCCTTCGACCAACTGGGTCAGCGCGCCGGACGCCATCGGCCCGCGCCAAGCCAACGCCTGACCGGCCGGCACCAACTGCCCGACTGATAGCAAAGAGACGCCCCATTGGGTGGTGACAGGCTGCAGCACCTTCTCCTTGGCTTCGGGACGCACGTCGGCGCCCAGCAACGTCGGTTGCGACGGACCGTAAATGTCGGCATCGACCACGCCGACCCTGCGCCCGGTGCGGGCCAGCGCAACGGCCAAGTTGGCGGTCAGCGTCGATTTGCCGACGCCGCCCTTGCCCGATCCGATCGCGATCAGGGTCGGTCCGGACTTTGCCGTTGCGGTCATTGCCACGCGCACATTGTCGACTTCTCGGAGTGATCGCCCGCTCTCGACCAGCCGCTGCTCAAGCTGGTCGCGCGCCGCCGCATCAAGCCCGGTCGCATCGACGATAAGCGTCAAGACGCCCCCATCCAGTCGGCGTTTGCGAATACGTCCCGCGTCAGGATGGTCGTGCAGAAATTCGGTCATGGTGGGCGAGATAGGCAGCTTTTCGACGAGCGCCACTGTTTTTCGTGGAGATGCGTTCCTATAGTGAGAGGCATGAACTTCATTTCCAGTCTCGCGGGACGCGCCGCAGGATTTTTCTCTGACAGCAAGGGCCCTTGGGGCGCACCGCCTCCCAAGGGTGGTGGAAAAGGTGGCGGCAAGGGCGGCGGCGAGCCCCCGCCGCCGCCGTCCGGCCCCTGGGGAAACACGCCGCCGCGCGGCGGACCGCGAAGCAGCGGTCCCAATACGGTGACCAGCCTGGATGAATTCCTCGAACGAAACCGGCGTCGGTTCGGCGGCGGTGGTGGGTCGTTCGGCGGTGGTGGAAGCGGCGGCTTCTCGCCTGATCGATCGATGGTGACGTGGGCCATCCTTGGCTTCGTCGCATTGTGGCTGATCTTCACCTCGTTCCATCGCATCGGCGCGGAAGAACGCGGCGTCGTGACCATTTTCGGTCGGTACAGCTCGACCCTGACGCCGGGCGTCAGCATGACCTTGCCGGCGCCGATCGCGCGCGTTCAGAAAGTCGATGTTGCCGAAATCCGGAGCATCGACATCGGCTCGCAGAACGAAGAAACGCTGATGCTAACCGGCGATCAGAATATCATCGATATCGCCTATCGCGTGTCGTGGAGCATCCGCGATCCCGAGCAGTTCCTGTTTGAACTGCTGACCCCTGACGATACCATCCGCCAAGTCGCCGAAAGCGCGATGCGACAGGTTGTCGCCCAGGTGACACTGAACGATGCGATCGGTCTCAAGCGCGGTGAAATTGAAGCGCGCGTTCGCGACGAGCTTCAGCAGGCACTCAATCGCTACGATTCGGGCGTCGTCATCCGCAACGTCTCGATCCGGCAGGCCGACCCGCCCGCCGCGGTCAACGAGGCCTTCAAGGACGTGACCGCCGCGCAGCAGGATGCGGAGAGCGAAATCAACAAGTCGAACGCTTACGCCCTGCAGCTGCGCCAACTGGCGCTGGGCGAAGCGACCGCCTTCGACAAGGTCTACGAACAATATCGATTGGCCCCGGAAGTGACCCGCCGCCGCATGTATTATGAAACGATGGAACGCGTGTTGCGCAATACCGAGAAGACGATCGTCGAAGTGCCGGGCGTGACGCCCTATCTGCCGCTCAACCAGATGCAGCGGGCGCCCAAACCGGTACCTCAGCCAGAAGCAAAGACGGGAGGCGGCCAGTGATCGAATATCTCCGCCAGAACCCGCTGCGCAGCGGGATCGTCGTCTTCCTGATTTTGTTCGTGGTGTTGAGTTCGGTTCAGACCGTCAATGAAACCCAGCAGGGCGTGGTGACGCGCCTTGGCAAGCCGGTCCGGATCGTCAACGGCTTCGAGCCGGGCGAAAAGTTTGGCGATCATGGCGCCGGACTTAATGCCAAGATCCCGTTCGTCGAAAGCATCGTTTGGATCGACAAGCGCGTTCGGGACCTCGACATGGATGTCCAGCAAGTGCTTTCGACCGATCAGCGCCGTTTGGAAGTCGATGCGTTCGCACGGTATCGCGTCGTCGATCCGCTGCGCATGTATATTGCGGCGCGGTCGGAAGATCGGGTTGAACAGGCGTTGAAGCCGATCCTTGGTTCCCAGCTCCGCAATGAGCTCGGCAAGCGTCCGTTCGCATCCTTGCTTAGTCCGGAACGCGAAGGCGCGATGGAAAATATTCGGGCGGGTCTGAACCGGATTGCGCGCCAATATGGCGTCGAAATCGTCGATGTTCGGATCAAGAAGGCCGATTTGCCGACGGGCGCACCGCTCGACTCGGCATTTGCCCGGATGCGGACGGCACGTCAGCAGGAAGCGCGCTCGATCCGTGCCGAAGGTGCCAAGCGAGCCCAGATCATCCGCGCCGAGGCCGATGCGTCGGCAGCGCAAATCTATGCGGCCAGCTTCGGCAAGGACGCCGCCTTCTACGATTTCTATCGGGCGATGAAGTCCTACGAGATCACTTTTGTCGGCGACCCTGCGAACCCGATTGCGCCGACCAACATCATTATGTCGCCATCGAACGAATATTTGAAGCAATTCGAGGGCCGTTAAGTCATATGTTGTTCAATTCGCGTTCATGCGCTCGGCCTAGCGTCACAGCATCAACGTCAGGTGTGAGCGAGAGGTAGAATGATTTCTAAGGAGTCCGGATCCGTGCGTTACGCCTATGGAGTGGCCACTGCATTGCTAGTCGGCGGAACGGCATTTTCCCTTGCCACCGGTCAGGCCGGTGCGCAGGTCGCACAGAATAACCCGACGGCGCTCGCGCCGCGCGGTGCGCCGCAGAGTTTCGCCGATCTGGCCGCGCGTTTGCAGCCTGCGGTGGTCAATATCTCGACCAAGCAGCGCGTTCCGGTGCGCACGCAAACCGATCCTTTCGAGGAGTTCTTTCGCCGGTTCGGCAATCCACAGGGCCAGCAGTCGCCGCAGGGTCAGCCCGGTCCAGGTCAGGGTCAGGACAGCCGCACCCGCGAAACCGGCTCGCTCGGTTCTGGCTTCATCGTGTCGCCGGACGGCTACATCGTCACCAACAACCACCTGATCCAGGGTGCCAACGGGCAGGGTACCGTCGACAGCGTCACGGTCATCATGACCGACCGCAAGGAATATACGGCGCGGATCATCGGACGCGACTCTGCGTCCGACCTCGCCTTGCTGAAGATCGAGGCGCAAAATCTGCCTTACGTGAACTGGGGTGACAGTACCCGCGTTCGTGTCGGCGACTGGGTCGTCGCGATCGGCAATCCCTACGGCCTGGGCGGAACCGTGACGGCAGGAATCATTTCCGCTTTGCATCGCGGAATTACCGGTGTCGGCGCCTACGATCGCTACATCCAGACCGATGCAAGCATCAACATGGGCAATTCGGGCGGGCCGATGTTCGACATGGCGGGCAACGTCATCGGCATCAATTCGGCGCTGATCAGCCCGACCGGCGCTAGCGTCGGTATCGGTCTTGCGATCCCGGCCGAACTGGCCAAGCCGGTAATCGATTCGCTTCGCCGAGGCGAGCAGCCGCAGCGCGGATATTTGGGCGTCGGCCTTCAGCCATTGGACGAAAATATCGCGAGCGCACTCGGTCTTCCCAAGGATCGCGGCGAACTGGTCCGCTCGGTCGTCGACGGTCAAGCGGCGGCGAAGGCCGGCGTTCGCCAGGGCGATGTCATCGTCAAGGTCAACGGCAAGGAAGTGACTCCCGACGAAACGGTGTCCTTCCTCATCGCGAACTCGCGTGTCGGATCGCGAGTCCCGATCGAAGTCATCCGTCAGGGCCGGCGTCAGGCACTGACGGTGGTTGTCGCCCAGCGGCCGACCGAAGAGCAACTGGCCAAGCAGCTTGGTGCCGGCAATGACGGCGATGACGGGAAGAGCACGACCGCACCCGCCAACACGCCGCAGACGCTCGGACTGACCCTGCAAACGCTGACTGCCGATGCCGCTCGTCGTGGGAGTTTCCCGGCTGGAACGCGCGGCGTGTTGATCGTCAACGTCGATCCGACCAGCGATGCTGCCGAAAAGGGTCTTCGTCCGGGCTTCGTCATCCTTTCCGTCAACCAGCAGCCGGTGGCGACGCCGGCCGATGTTGCAGCGGCTGTCGATGCGGCACGTCGGGGCAATCGGTCGACAGTATTGCTGCTCGTGAAGAGCGGTAACAATCCGGAAGCCTTTGTCGGCGTGGATATCGCCCGCTAAGTCTGCTTGCCCGCGTCGCTCCCTTCGGCTTAGGCTGCCGCAAGGTTTTTAGGGAGTGACGCGGTCATGGCGGATGAAGCCACCAATATCTTTATCGGTGCCGGTCCGGGTGGCGGGAATCCGCAGTGTCTCGAACTTAAGCGCGCCAATCGCCACGGCCTGATCGCGGGCGCGACGGGCACCGGAAAAACCGTCACCTTGCAAGGGATCGTCGAAGGTCTCGCCGCTGCTGGGGTCCCGACATTCGTATCTGACGTGAAGGGCGATCTTGCCGGGCTTGCGATGCCGGGCGATCCAACCGCACGTACCCATGAGCCCTTTTCGGGTCGCGCCAAGGAAATCGGTCTCAAAGATTGGGGTTATGAAGGCTTTCCCGTGCAGTTTTGGGACCTGTTCGGGGAGCTTGGCCACCCGGTTCGCACGACCGCTAGCGAAATGGGGCCGCTGCTGCTGGCGCGGCTGATGAATCTCAACGATGTCCAAGAAGGCGTGCTCACGATCGCGTTCCATGTCGCCGACAAGGAGGGGCTGATGCTTCTCGATCTCGACGATTTGCAGGCGATGCTGGTCAATATCGGAGAGCGGGCGGACGAACTGACGCTGGAATATGGCAACGTGTCGAAGATGAGCGTCGGCGCGATCCAGCGTTCGCTGCTGCAGCTTCGAAGCCAGGGCGGCGACCATTTCTTCGGCGAGCCTGCTCTCGACCTCGAGGATTTCCTGAAGCTGGACGAGAGCGGGAAGGGAATCATCAACATCCTTGCTGCGGACAAGTTGATGGCCAGCCCACGCCTTTATTCGACATTCCTGTTGTGGTTGCTCAGTGAATTGTTCGAACTTCTGCCCGAGGTTGGTGACCAGCCCAAACCCAAGCTCGCCTTCTTCTTCGACGAAGCGCACCTGCTGTTCGAAGACGCGCCGCAGGCATTGCTGGAAAAGGTCGAGCAGGTCGTCCGGCTGATCCGGTCGAAGGGCGTCGGCGTTTATTTCATCACGCAGAACCCGATCGACATTCCCGACAAGGTCGCCGGCCAGCTCGGCAACCGGGTCCAGCACGCCCTTCGCGCATTTACGCCGCGCGACCAGGCGGCGGTAAAGTCGGCCGCAGAAACATTCCGTCCCAATCCCGATATCGATGTCGCTGCCGCGATCACCGAACTGAAGGTCGGTGAAGCATTGGTGTCGTTGCTCCAGCCCGATGGCGCGCCGTCGCCGGTCCAGCGTACCTTGATCAGGCCGCCGCGTTCGCGGGTTGCGCCGCTGACCGACCAGGAGCGCAAGATCCTGATCGCCACAGACGCCATTGGCGCGAAATATGATACGATTCTCGACCGCCAGAGCGCGGAGGAGATTCTCAAGGCAAAGAGCGACGAGGCCGCCGCGGCTGCCGCCGCGACAAAGGCACAAAGCGAGGCCGACAAAGCCGCTGCCGAAAAAGCGCGGCAGGACGCGGTCATTGCAAAGGATGCCGCACGCGCGCAAGCCGCACAAGCTAAGCTGGATGCGCAACAGCAGCGCGAGGCCGACCGCCAGCGCAAGGAGGCGGATCGCGAAGAGGCTCGCCGGGCGCGCGATGCGGCCAAACCTACGGCATTCGACAAAGCGCTTCAGTCGGCGACCCGATCGGCGGCATCCACGGTCGGCCGGCAGATCGGCAATCAATTGCTTCGCGGCATTTTCGGCGGGCTGTTGCGTGGTCGTTGAATCTGCCGATGTCCGCGAGCTGGAGCGCAATTGGCGCGACGCGTTGTTCGCCAAAGACGAAGCCGCGCTGCGCCGCTTGATCCACCCCCAATTCAAGCTGGTGGGAATTCGCTCGACCGGGACGGTCGCTGTCGGCCTCGATGAGTGGCTGGTCGCGCTCGACCGGATGGACATTGCGAGCCTGGAGGTTCGGGTTGTCGAATCGATCCAACTGGAGGGGACAATGGTTGCGACCGTCGACGCCCAGTGGAAGGTCCGGTTCATGGGGCATTGCATCGACGAGCGCGTCCTGCTGACCGACGTCTGGGCCAAGGGTGAAGATGGCTGGCAAGTCATCCGTCGCCATTCCAGCCCTGTGCCTGCCGGAGTTGAAATCGCATGAGCCTGATCGTCCTTCTCGCGCTGCTGATGCAGCCCGCCGACATCGATGCCGCTTCCGGCTTCTATCGTTCCGCAACGCCCGAAGTCGGCGCTGCGATCGAGCTCGAACCCGACGGACACTTTCTGTATGCGCTCGATTATGGCGCGGTTTCGGAAGCCGCAGAGGGGAACTGGACGCTAGCCGGCGGCGAAGTCCGCCTGACTGCGACCAAGACCGAAGGCGCCTGGCGCGGCGAGGCGCTCGGCGATTCGCCGCTTCGTTTCGAAGGCGACGACCTGATGCTGCGCCGTTACGACATCGTTATCCGGTTCAAGCGTGATGCACCGTTGACCCTGCCCAATCGCAGGAACGAGAAGCTCGAAAAGGGGAATTGACGATCGCGACCGTGGGGGATGGGTCGGCTGCTTCGCGGCCATTGGTCGAATTGACGCTGCGGGGGGTCGTTCTCGGCGCCTTGCTGACGGTTCTGTTCACCGCCGCCAACGTCTATCTCGGGCTGAAGCTGGGCATCACCTTTGCGACGTCGATTCCCGCGGCGGTGATCTCGATGGGCATCCTGAAATTCTTTCGCGATGCCTCGATCCAGGAAAACAACATCGTCCAGACGATCGCGTCGTCCGCAGGAACACTTAGCGCGATCATCTTCGTTCTCCCCGGCCTGATCATGGTCGGATGGTGGACGGGCTTCCCTTACTGGCTTTCGGTCGCGGTAATCGGCCTGGGCGGGATTCTGGGCGTCATGTATTCGGTGCCGTTGCGGCGGGCGCTGGTGACCGGCAGCGACCTGCCTTACCCCGAAGGCGTTGCCGCTGCTGAAGTGCTCAAAGTCGGCGCCGGCGTCGGCGGTGCAGAAGAAAATCGCAAGGGCCTGACCGCCATCCTCTACGCCAGCCTGATCTCGGCAGGCTATTTCGTCCTCGGCAAGATGAAGCTTGTCGCAGAAAGCGCGTCAAAGACGTTCGGCGTCGGCGCTGGCGGCACCCAGGTCGCGAGCGGTCTGTCGATGGCGCTGATCGGCGTCGGTCATCTGGTCGGCATTGCGGTGGGCATTGCGATGATCGTCGGCATGCTAATCAGCTGGGCGGGCATCGTCCCTTATTATTCCGGCACGACCGAAATGCTGTCGGCGTCGGGCGGCGACCTGAGTGCGCTTGTTTCGGCGACCTTCCGGGAAAAGGCCCGGATCATCGGCGCCGGGACGATCGGCATTGCCGCAATCTGGACCTTGCTCAAGATTATCGGGCCGATCGTCAAGGGCATCGGCGCGGCGCTTGCCGCCAACCGCGCGCGTGGGTCGGGCGAAACGCTCGACGTCACCGAGCGCGATCTTCCGATCACCATTGTCGGCGGTACGATCCTCGCCGCGATGATCCCGATCGCCTTCCTGCTCTACAGCTTCGCGCAGAGCGGGCCGATTGCGGTTCACGCTGCACCGACCATCATCCTGTCGATCATCTACATTCTGGTTGCGGGCATCGTGATCGCGTCGGTGACCGGCTACATGGCGGGCCTAATCGGCGCGTCGAACAGCCCGATCTCGGGCGTCGGCATCCTCTCGGTCCTCGGCATCTCGCTGATCCTCGCGGCGCTTTACAAGGGCGTCGACGGCGACGCGACCAAGGCGCTCGTCGCCTTCGCCTTGTTCGTGACCGCGATCATCTTCGGGATCGCAACAATCGCCAACGACAACCTTCAGGATCTGAAGACCGGGCAACTCGTTGGCGCGACGCCGTGGAAACAGCAGGTTGCGCTGATCCTCGGGGTCATCTTCGGCGCGCTGGTCATTCCGCCTATCCTTGACCTTCTGAATACTGCCTTCACCTTCGCCGGCGCGCCTGGTGCGAAGGAGGGCGCGCTTGCCGCCCCGCAGGCGGCACTGATTTCAACGATTGCGCAAGGCGTGCTCGGTGGAACGCTCGACTGGAGCCTGATTGGAATTGGCGTGGCGATCGGCGCGGCCGTCATCCTGGTCGACGAGGTACTTCGCAAGAGCACGGCCAACTACAGCCTTCCTGCGCTCGCAGTTGGCCTCGGCATGTATCTGCCGATGGAGCTTACGCTGCTGATCCCGATCGGCGCGCTGATCGGCTGGTTGTACAATCGCTGGGCGAAGAAACAGAATAACCCGGCCTTTGCCGAACGGATCGGAACGCTGATGGCGACTGGCCTAATCGTCGGCGAAAGCCTTATGGGCGTACTGTTCGCCGCCATCGTTGCCGGTGCGGAAAAGGCCGGATCGCCAAATAGCGGCGAGGTGCTGGCACTATTCGAGGAATTCGCCTGGGCAGTGCCGCTTGGCCTGGCGCTGTTCTTTGGATCGATCGCCTGGCTGTACAGCTGGACGCGGGGACAGGCGAAGGACGCACCGCTGAACGACGAGCCGATGGCCGACGTCGAGGGTGCCGTTCGCTAGGGCCTAGCCGCGACCGCGATAGGGCTGGACGCCCTGGTCGGGCAGCCATAGTCCCGCCGGGGGTTCGCCCGACTGCCAGAACACGTCAATCGGAATGCCGCCGCGCGGATACCAGTAACCTCCGATGCGCAGCCACCTGGGTTTCATCTCGTCGAACAGGCGCTTACCGATCCCGACCGTGCAATCCTCGTGGAATGCGGCGTGATTGCGGAAGCTGCCGAGGAAGAGCTTGAGGCTCTTCGATTCGACGATCGTATCCCCGGGTGCATAATCGATGACGAGGTGGGCGAAATCGGGCTGGCCGGTTACCGGACAGAGCGAGGTGAATTCCGGCGCAGCGAAGCGAACCAGGTAAAGCTCGCCGCCGCGCGGGTTGGGCACATAGTCGAGCTCGGCCTGTTCGGGGGTCGCGGGAAGGGGGCTCGTCTGGCCGAGATGTTTGGGCGTGTTGGTCATGGCGCAGCGCTCCTAGCAGCACGCATCGCATCCCGCTATCCTGCGCTGGATAGACGGAGGAATGCGCATGGACGATCTCGTGACGACCGAATGGCTCTCTCGCAACCTTGATGCGCCGGACCTTGCGATCGTCGATTCGAGTTTCTTCATGTCGGCCGACTGCCGCGACGCCGCCGCCGAATTCGAACAGGCACATATCCCCGGCGCACGTTTCCTCGACATCTCGCTGGTTGCCGACCGCGAACGTGGCGCGCCGCACATGTTGCCGAGTGCAGAGGCCTTCGGCGCGGCGATGCGCGCGCTAGGGGTTGGGCAAGACGACCGGATCGTTGTCTATGATAACAGTCCGCTGCGGACGGCGGCACGCGGCTGGTTCATGTTTCGTCATTTTGGTGCCGACCGGGTCGCGATCCTCGATGGCGGTTTTCAGAAATGGCAAGCCGAATGCCGCGTGGTCGAGAGCGGCGCGGCCTCGCATCGCAAGGGCATCTTTGATGCGCGAGGAGCCGCCGACGTCATCGACAAGGAGGAACTGCTCGCTGGCTGTTCGCTTCCGATTGCCGATGCCAGGGGTAAGGCGCGCTTCGAGGGGGACGAAGCCGACCCGCGTCCCAACGTGGGCGCCGGGCACATTCCGGGCGCGAGAAATCTACCCTATTCCGCGCTTTACCGCGACGACGGCACCTTCAAATCGAATGATGCGATTGCCCAGGCCTTCGCCGACGCGGGAATCGATCCGTCTTTGCCGTTCGTGTCGACCTGCGGATCGGGCGTGACTGCAAACAGCCTGATCTTCGCCGCGCGCAGGCTGGGCGGTCGTGGGCACAAGCTTTACGATGGAAGTTGGTCAGAATGGGGGGCCGATCCGACGACCCCGAAAGCAACCGGGAAAGCCTAGAGGCTGGTGACGGCGCCCAGCTCGTCGAGCCCGTTGCGGATCATGTCGGCAAGCATCTGCGCTGCGGCGGGATTTGCTCCGAGTCCCTGTTCGCGGATGGCGGCGATCGCCTCTAGGCCGGCCGCCGATGCGGCGGCCAACCGTTCGCTGAGGTCTTCGGCCAGTCGATTAACCTCGCCGTTGACGGCATGAAGCGAATGGACATTGCCACCATTTTTACCGCCAAGGCGCTCCACCACCGAGAGCGCATGGGCAAGACCGCTGACCCGCGCCAGGAAGGGCGAGGGCAAAGCGGTTGTCGTTTCGAGATCGGGCAAGAAGTGAATCATCTCCAGCCCTTTAACGGGCGTGGATTAAGAAAAAGTATGCGACCGCAACAAGGCCGGTTGGTTGCCTAGGAGGCCGGCTTTCCGTCGGCGTCGACGTCGCGGAGGATCCAGCCTCGCTGCGGGATCGTTTCGACGAATTCCTGACCATCGCTGGCCAGGCGGAGCTTCTTACGAAGCTTCGAGATGAAGACGTCGATGATTTTGGGCTGCGGCTGGTCGTCGGCACGGCGATAGAGATGCTTGAGGAGCATTGTGCGCGTGACGACATTGTTGCGGGCGAACGCAAGCAATTCGAGCACACGATATTCCATTTCGGTGATGCCGATCGGATGGCCGTCAATTCGAATCAGGCGCTGGACCGGATCGACGTTGAGGCGACCGCCGCACAAAGTCTCGGGAAGGTCGGCCCCTGACGCTTTGAGGCGCGAAAGCAGCTTGGAGGCCGCTTCCTCGCTTTCTTCGGCTGTCAGGCTGCCAGGCGCGCCAAGCAACGCCTGCTGCATGTCAGCGAAGGTTTCGTGGGCCTCTTCGACAATCTTGAGTCCTTCCTCGAACCGGCGCTTGGCGCGATCAAGGATGGATTCGAGTTCGGCGAGGCGCGAGCTAAGCGATTCTGCAGCCATCGTTCCCCCTTGTCCGCCTTATTGCGGCGGTTGTGCAGTTGCGTCCTGCGTGTTGGTTTCCGGTGCATTGATGATCGTCTGCGTGTCGTTCCCCTTGTCGACAACGCGGGTTTCCGGATCGCCGGCTACCGAACGTGCGCCCAGCAAAGCGCGGTCGCGGCCAGCGGCGTCGAGCAATTGCTGCTCCGACTGGCTGCGCGGCGAGGGGCCACCGAACAGCGCTTCGATGGCCTGCGCCTGCGAACCCTCGGCGGTGGTGCTTACCGTACCGGCAACCGGAGGTGTGAGCGCGTAGTCAGGCGGGATCACCAGCGGCGCATTGCGCGCAACGGCGAACTCGTCGAGCGATTTGGTCTTCTTGCCGAAGACAGAGCAGCCGCCAAGCACGAGCGCCGGAAGAAGCAGGATGGGTAGTAGCGCCTTACTCATGATCAATATTCTCCTCGGGCACCTCGGGACGAACCAGCAAGGCGCGTAGCAGCAGGATGACGACACCAATGCTAATCGCGGCGTCGGCAACATTAAAGACATAAAAGGGACGGACCGCCCCGAAATGCAGATCGAGGAAGTCGAGCACATAGCCCAGCCGCACCCGATCGACGATATTTCCAAGCGCGCCGCCGAGCACCAATGCAAGCGCAAGTTGGTCGCCGCGCTTGTCCTCGCGGGTAATCCACCATGCGACCAACGCGGCGATGGCAGCCGTCCCCGCCACCAGCAGCCAGCGATGCATATCGTTCTGCGCCTGCGCAATACCCAGGCTGATTCCGTGATTATGAACGCGCGTGAGGTCGAAAATCGGCAGCAGCTGAAGCTGGGCGCCTTCGGCTTTCAGCCCCAGCGGCCCGTTGACGAGCCACTTGGAAAATTGATCCACTACGAAGAAGGCAAGCGCAGTGACCCACGCGGCGGTGCGATTAACCATGCGCGCTTCCTCCATCGACCACGGCGTCGCAGCGATTGCACAAATCGCCATCTTCCGCGACTTCGGGAAGATGGCGCCAGCAGCGTCCGCACTTCAGTTTTTCCGTCTTGGTCACCGCAACCGCATCGGCGTTGGTGACTGACGCGACGATGAACAGCTCGGCGAGAAGATCGGAATCGCCGCCGACTGGGCTGGTGACCTCGGCCTCGAGGCTGGACCGGACGATTTTGTCGCGGCGCAGAGGCTCGATCGCCTCGGTGACCTTTTCGCGAGCATCGCGGAGCGCGGTCCAGCGCGCTTCAAGCGCTTCGTCGCGCCAGTCGCCGATCTCAGGCCATTCGAGCAAATGGACGCTGCCGCCGTCGGGATAGCGCGTTCCCCAGACTTCCTCGGCGGTAAAGACCAGGACCGGCGCTGCCCAGCGGATCATCGCCTGAAACATGGTGTCGAGGACAGTGCGATAGGCACGGCGTTTCGGGTCCGTCGGCGCGTCGCAATAGAGGCAATCCTTGCGGATATCGAAGAAAAAGGCCGACAAGTCCTCGTTCGCGAAATCGCCGAGCGCGCGGGTGTAGGTGTTGAAATCGAAATCGTCCGTCGCCTTGCGCAGCGTCGCGTCGAGCCCGACGAGGCGCGAGAGCATGTAGCGCTCCAACTCGGGCATTTGGGCCACTTCGATTCGCTCATCGTCACCAAACCCGTCAAGCGCGCCAAGCAGATAGCGGAAGGTGTTACGAAGCTTGCGATACTGATCGGCGACACCCTTGAGGATCTCGTCGCCGATCCGGTGGTCCTCAGTGTAATCGACCGACAGCGCCCAAAGCCGGATGATGTCGGCGCCAAAAGTCTCCATGACTTTCAATGGGTCGATCGTGTTGCCGACGCTTTTGGACATTTTCATGCCCTTCGAATCCATCGTGAAACCGTGGGTCAGCACCGCATTGTACGGCGCTCGGCCGCGCGTGCCGCAGCTTTCGAGCAAGCTCGACTGGAACCAGCCGCGATGCTGGTCGGATCCTTCGAGATACAGGTCGGCGGGCCATCGAAGTTCGGGCCAGGTCCCGCTTTCCAGCGTAAAGACATGGGTGCAGCCGCTGTCGAACCAGACGTCGAGAATGTCGCGGATCATCTCGTAATCGGCGGCATCGTAGGCGGTGCCGAGATATTCCTGAGCGCGGGCTTCTTCCCAAGCGTCAACGCCTTCTGCCTTGATCGCGGCGACGATCCTGGCGTTGACGTCGGCATCGATGAGTAGGTCGCCGGTCTTACGGTGAACGAACAAAGCAATCGGGACGCCCCATGCGCGCTGGCGCGACAACACCCAGTCGGGACGGCCTTCGACCATTGATCGGATGCGGTTGCGGCCCTTGTCGGGGACGAAGCGTGTGTCGGCGATGGCCTGCATCGCGACTTCGCGAAGCGTCGGCGAACCGGGGGTTGCCTGCTCGTCGATGGTGGTGTCGCCGCCTTCATTTTCCCAGCGTTGCTCGGCTTTAGTCAGCGCGGGCAGGTGGGCGAGCGGCTTGTCCATCGGCACGAACCATTGCGGCGTGCAGCGATAGATCACCTTGGCTTTGGACCGCCACGAATGGGGATAGCTGTGCTGGTAATCGGCACGTGCCGCCAGCAGCCCGCCGGATTCGTGAAGGTCGCTGCAGATCGGGCCGTCGGGGGCATTGAACTTGGCGTTGATGACGCTGCCCTGTCCGCCGAGCCAGCCCCAATCCTCGCGATACTTCCCGTCGCCTTCGACCGCGAATTGCGGGCCGATGCCATATGCCTTGCACAGGTCGAAATCGTCCTCGCCGTGGTCGGGCGCCATGTGGACGAGGCCAGTGCCGCTCTCGGTGGTGACGAAGTCGCCGGGCAGCAACGGACGCGGCGTCGCGAAGAAGCCGCCGAGATGGTGCATCGGGTGGCGGGCTATGGTGCCGACGAGGTCGGAACCTTTGACCACTTCCATTGGGATGAGGCGATAGCCAATCCGCGTAGCGACAGTCTCTTGCATCCCAGCGGCGACGAGCAATGCAGTGCTGCGTAGCGACGTGTCGTCGTGCCCTATGGGGTCACCCACTCGACATATCGCATAGTCAATGTCCGGACCGTAAGCGATCGCTTGGTTCACGGGGATCGTCCACGGCGTGGTCGTCCAAATCAGGGCTTTCGCACCACGGACAGCCGGCAAAGGGCTCTCGACAATCTCGAACGCGACATCGATCTGGGTCGAGACGATGTCCTCATATTCGATCTCAGCTTCGGCCAGCGCGGTCTTTTCTACCGGACTCCACATCACCGGCTTGGCGCCGCGATAAAGCTGACCGCTTTCGGCGAACTTCATCAGTTCGCTGACGATAGTGCCTTCGGCGGCGAAGTTCATCGTCAGATAGGGCTTGTCCCAGCGCCCGTTGATTCCGAGGCGTTTCAGCTGCTCGCGCTGGCGGTCGACCCACTGCTGCGCATATGCTCGGCACTCGGCGCGGAATTCCTTGACCGGAACCTCGTCCTTGTTGAGCTTCTTCTTGCGATATTGCTCCTCGACCTTCCATTCGATCGGAAGGCCATGGCAATCCCAGCCCGGAACGTAAGGCGCGTCCTTGCCGAGCAAGGTTTGCGTGCGGACCACCATGTCTTTGAGGACGTGATTGAGCGCATGGCCGATATGGATGTCGCCATTGGCGTAGGGCGGGCCATCATGAAGAATGAATTTCTCGCGGCCGTCGCGGCTGGCGCGAACCTGCGCGTAGATATCGCCCTCTTGCCAGCGCGCAAGAATGCCCGGCTCCTTTTGTGGAAGGCCGGCCTTCATCGGGAAATCGGTCTTCGGAAGGAAGACCGTGTCTCTGTAATCGCGCTTTTCGGACATCGTCGCGGGCCTTAGCGGGCGGCGCGCGAGTTGCAAACCGTCATTGGCTTCGGCGCGGCCACTCCGCTCACGCCAGGATCGTCCGTGCGTCGGCCTCGTCCTGCGCCATCTGCGACTTGAGCGCGTCGAGGCTGTCGAATTTGGCCTCGGGGCGGAGGAATGCGTGGAGCGCGACCTCGATGGTCTGCCCGTAAAGGTCGTCATTGAAATCGAACAGATAGGCCTCCAGCAATTCCTTCGGCGGTTCGAACATCGGCCGCACGCCCAGGCTTGCGACCCCGTCATGTTCGCTGCCATCGGCCAGCGTCACGCGAACAGCGTAGATTCCGTAGGCAGGGCGAAGATAGCTCCCCAGCTCGAGGTTGGCGGTCGGCCAGCCGAGTTCACGGCCGCGCTTGTCGCCATGCACCACCTCCCCGCGAATCGAGAAAGGACGGGTCAGCAGCCTGGTCGCCGAACCCGGGTCGCCAGCGACCAGCGCATCGCGAATCCGGCTGGACGAGACCGGAACGCCATCGATCAGGACGGGCGCGACGGTCTCCGTGACAATGTCGAGGGGTGCGCCGAGGGCGCGCAGGACGTCGACATCGCCGCTCCGTCCCTTGCCGAAGGTGAAGTCGCCGCCGGTGACGACGCCTGCTGCCCCGATCTGCTCCGCCAGGATGCAGCCAACGAAGTCGTCAGAGCTGGTGGCGGCCATTGCTGCGTCGAAGGCGAAGACAAGCATTGCATCGGCACCGGCGTGGGTGAACAATTCCTCCCGCTGGTCGAGCGTCGTCAGTCGAAACGGCGGGACATCGGGTCGGAAGAAGCGCACGGGGTGCGGATCGAAAGTCGCGACGATGGCCGGTCTCCGTTCGTGCGCGGCGCGCTGAACGGCTCGGCCGGCAACGGCCTGGTGACCCAGATGAAACCCGTCGAAATTCCCGAGCGCAACAATGGCGCCGCGATATTCGTGCGGGACGGGTTGGTCGAGGGTCAGGCGGCGCATAGTCGGGGGAAGGGATTAGCGGCTATCCAATCCATGTCCAGCCGCTTGACTCTCGAAGGGCTCGACCATAGATAGCGCGCATCCCGTGACACCGGCTACCGGCGGCGCACTCGTGCGCGCGCCGTTTTTCCGTTGTTGAGCGGGTCAATGCGTCGAGATGGGGAGGCAGTGCCCGCAGCCCCGTGGAGCTAGGAGCAAGAACGTTTATGGCACGTATCGCCGGGGTCAACATCCCAACTAATAAGCGCGTTGAAATCGCGTTGACGTACATTCACGGCATTGGCCGCACCAAGGCCAAGCAAATCACCGAGAAGCTGAACATCGCGCCGGAGCGCCGTGTGCAGGACCTGACCGATCAGGAAGTCCTTCACATCCGCGAAGCAATCGATGCGGATTACACCGTTGAAGGTGACCTCCGCCGCGAAACCGCGATGAACATCAAGCGGCTTATGGACCTCGCCTGCTATCGCGGCCTGCGTCACCGTAAGGGTCTGCCGGTCCGTGGCCAGCGCACCCATACCAATGCGCGTACCCGCAAGGGTAAGGCCAAGCCGATCGCCGGTAAAAAGAAGTAAGCGCTGACCCGCGTGAACCGCGGGCGGCCACTTCCAGCTTTTCGAGGAATATCCAATGGCACGTGAACCCCAGCGCATTCGCCGTCGCGAGCGCAAGAACATCACCGCCGGCGTCGCGCATGTGAACGCCAGCTTCAACAACACCATGATCACCATCACCGATGCGCAGGGCAATGCGATTGCCTGGTCCAGCGCGGGCATGATGGGCTTCAAGGGCAGCCGCAAGTCGACGCCGTACGCGGCGCAGGTTGCTGCTGAAGACGCCGGCAAGAAGGCTGCGGAACATGGTGTTCGCACCCTCGAAGTCGAAGTGAAGGGTCCGGGCTCCGGCCGCGAATCGGCGCTTCGCGCGCTGCAGTCGGTCGGTTTTCAGATCACGTCGATCCGTGACGTGACCCCGATCCCGCATAACGGTGTGCGTCCGTCGAAGCGCCGCCGCGTCTGATCCATCGGCCGGACATCGTGCCGGCCGCGTTTTAGACACCAAGTTTCAAATCAGAGGTTTGCGGGACGCCGCCGACCTCACTGCCAAGGAAGCAATATGTCCGTCAACACCAAGAACTGGCAGGAACTGAAGAAGCCCAACGCGCTTGAGAAGAAGCCCGGCACCGGGGATGCGCGCCGCAAGGCCGTGTTCGTCGCCGAGCCTCTGGAGCGCGGCTTCGGCATGACGCTCGGCAACTCGCTGCGCCGCGTGCTTCTCAGCTCGCTGCAGGGTGCCGCCGTCACCGCGATCAAGATCGAAGGCGTGCTTCACGAATTCTCGAGCCTTGCCGGTGTCCGCGAAGACGTCACCGACATCGTCCTGAACATCAAGCAGCTTGCGCTGAAGATGGAAGGCGAAGGTCCCAAGCGCCTGACCCTGTCGGCGACCGGCCCGGGCGAAGTCACCGCGGCGCAGATCAGCTGCCCCGGCGACATCGAAATCACCAACCCGACCCTCGTCATCTGCCACCTCGATGATGGCGCGACGCTCAACATGGAGCTGACCGCCGACATCGGAAAGGGCTATGTCCCGGCAGCGGCCAACCGTCCGGCCGATGCGCCGATCGGCCTGATCCCGATCGATGCGTTATTCAGCCCGGTCCGCCAGGTCGCCTACAAGGTGGAAAACACCCGCGTCGGCCAGGAACTGGATTACGACAAGCTGACGCTGACCGTTGAAACTGACGGAACGGTGATGCCGGAAGATGCTATCGCTTATTCGGCGCGCATCCTTCAGGACCAGCTTCAGTTGTTCGTCCACTTCGACGACGCCATGGTGCCGAGCCAGCCGGCCGGCATGATGGGTGGCGCTGCCCAGATGGGTGGCGACATGGGCGCAGGCGCAAGCGCGGATACCAACCAGCTCAACCGTTACCTGCTCAAGAAGGTCGACGAGCTGGAACTGTCGGTGCGCAGCGCGAACTGCCTGAAGAACGACAACATCATCTACATCGGCGACCTGGTCCAGAAGACCGAGGCCGAGATGCTCCGCACGCCGAACTTCGGTCGCAAGAGCCTCAACGAGATCAAGGAAGTTCTTGCCTCGATGGGTCTGCGCCTCGGCATGGACATCCCTGGCTGGCCGCCGGAAAACATCGAAGAAATGGCGAAGAAGCTCGAGCAAGAGCTTCTCGGCTAACGAATATGCGGCTCCCGTTTCGGCGGGGGCCGTAAACGGTGAAAGCGCGGCGACCGACAACAGCTGCGTGGACTGGGGTGCCTCAGGGCTCTCGTCGGGGAATGTCTTCGATGCGGGCGCGGAACGGCCCCTTTACGAACGAAGGAAATGAACCATGCGCCATCGTGTTGGCCATCGTAAGCTGCAGCGTACCTCCGCCCACCGTCTGGCTCTGTTCCGGAACATGGCGGCAGCGCTGATCAAGCATGAGCAGATCACCACAACCCTCGCCAAGGCGAAGGAACTGCGCCCCTACACCGAAAAGCTGATCACGCTGGCCAAGAAGGGCGGTCTTTCGAACCGTCGCCTGGCGCAGGCGCGCCTCATGGACGATGTCCAGCTGGTCAAGCTGTTCGACGTCTTGGCCGAGCGCTACAAGGATCGCAGCGGCGGATATTGCCGCGTCGTTAAGACCGGCATCCGCATGAGCGATGCTGCCGAGATGGCGATAATCGAATTCGTCGACCGCGATGTCGATGCCAAGGGTCAGGATTCGGGCCCGGTGATGACCAGCGAAGACGTCGAAGCATAAGCTTCCTCCAATACGTGAAGGGCGCTGCGGGAAACCGCGGCGCCCTTTTTTTTGTGGCTTTATGAACCGGAGGCGCGAAACGCGTTCAGACGGCGTGCACGGCATCAGGCGCAAAACGACATCAATCACGGTCCATTGGCCGGGTACTGGTGGAGAACCTACGATGACGAACTTCAAGAAGATTGCCCTTGGCGCGACCTCGATGGCGGCGCTGTTCGCCGTGGCCTCGCCTGCATCCGCCCAATATCAGGGCCAGCCCTATCAGAACAACAATGGCGGTGTGATCGGCGCAATCATCAACGGAGTGACCGGCGGCGGCTATGGTCAGTATCCGCAGAGCAATTATGGCTACGGCCAGGTCGATCAGCGCGTTGCCGTCAGCCAGTGCGCGCGTGCTGTAGAGCAGGGCCAGAACGCTTATGCCCGCAATGGTTACGGCCAAAACGGTTATGCCAATAATGGCTATGGCAATCCCTATGCGCAGAACGGCTATGGAGGAACCAACTTGCGCGTCGTCGGGATCACGCAGGTCGAACGCAAGCGCAATATCGTCAAGGTCACCGGCATTGCCTCGTCCGGAATGGACCAGCGTTACAGCCAAGATCGCCGCGACCGCGACGGCCGCTACGATCGCGATGACCGCGGTTACAACGCAAACAATGGCTTTGACCGTGGCAACATCCAGACCAACGTCCGCTTCAGCTGCCGGGTCGATCTGCGCGGCAACGTGCAGGATGTCCGCGTCGACCGGGGCGTAGCGTCGACCTATCGCCGCTAAGGCCAGAGGCGAGTGACAAAGAGGGGCGCGTCCAGCGATGGTCGCGCCCCTTTTTCTGCGGGCGGCGGTTGCGTGAGGAGAGGCGGCGATTAGGGTGGCAAGGATGGGAAAAGTAGGAGAGTGTCGATGCGTGTGGGTCTGTCATTGTTCGCAATCTTGTTGGCGGGCTGCGTGAGCGCGCCGCCGACCGAACCGGTGAGCGCTGCCGAGGTGCCAATCCCGGGCAATCTCGTCACCACCGAGCCCGTGCCCTTCGCCTATCCGGCGACGCGGCGAGTGGACGTGGTCGATCCGCAATTCGGGGTAAACGTCGCCGATCCTTTTCGCTGGCTGGAAAATGACGTCCGCAACGACAGCGAGGTCGCGGCGTGGGTCGCGGCGGAGAATAAGGTCACCGATTCATATCTCGACACGCTAGCGCTGACCGCGGACTTCAAGGCTCGGATGACGCAGCTGTACGATTACGAGCGCTTCGGCCTGCCGCGCAAACGCGGGACGCATTATTTCTATTCTAAGAATGACGGCCTGCAGAACCAGAGCGTACTCTACGTCCGTGACGGGTTGAGCAGTAAAGGTCGCGTCCTGATCGATCCCAACGGCTGGTCTAAGGACGGTGCCACCGCGCTCGCCGAATGGACGCCAAGCGAAGATGGCAAATTGCTTTCTTACGCAGTGCAGGATGGCGGCACCGACTGGCGCACTTTGCGGATCCTCGACGTCGCGACCGGGAAGCCGTTGGCCGACGAACTCAAGTGGCTGAAATTCGGTGGCGGGGTCGATTGGGCCAAGGACGGCAGCGGCTTTTACTATTCGCGCTTCCCCGCGCCGCCGCCGGGTGAAACCTATCAGCAGTCGAGCCTCAACCAAAAGGTCTATTTCCACACGCTCGGGACTGCGCAGGATTCCGACCGACTGGTATATGCCACCCCTGACCATCCTGATTACGGGCATGGCGCCACGATTACCGAGGACGGCAAGTGGCTGGTCGTGACGACCAGCGTCGGCACCGACGACCGTTACGAAGTGACGTTGATCGACCTGCGCCAAGCGGGTGCCGAACCGCGCACGTTGATCAAAGGGTTCGAGCATAATTACAGCTTCGTCGGCAATGAAGGTTCGACCTTCTATTTCGTCACCAACGACGGCGCGCCGAAGCTGAAACTGGTCGCGATGGATGTCGCGCAGGCAGCACCGAAGCCGGTGACGGTCATCGCGCAAGACAGTGCGACGCTGGACGGAGTTTCGCTGATCGGCGGCAGACTGGTCGCAAGCTATCTGGTCGATGCCAAGACCGAAGTGCGGGTCCATGACCTGAAGGGCGCGCTAGTTCGAAAGGTCGCGCTCCCCAGCATCGGCGCTGCGAGCGGCTTTGGCGGAAAGGCCGATGACAAAGAGACATTCTTCGCCTTCACCAGCTTCAACCGTCCGACCAGCATCTACCACTATGACGTGGCGAGCGGGACGGCGAGCGAATGGGCGACTCCGACACTGAAGTTCGATCCCGACACTATCACGGTCGAACAGAAATTCTATTCGTCGAAGGACGGTACACGGGTGCCGATGTTCCTCGTCCGCAAGAAGGGGACGGGCGGCCCGGCGCCAACTTTGCTTTACGGATATGGCGGGTTCAATGTCTCGATGACCCCGGGCTATTCGCCGACGCGGATCGCGTGGGTCGAAAAGGGCGGCGTGCTTGCGGTCGCCAACCTTCGCGGCGGCGGCGAATATGGCAAGGCGTGGCATGATGCCGGGCGCCTTAAGAACAAGCAGAATGTGTTCGACGACTTTATCGCGGCGGGCGAATATCTGGTTGCCAGCGGGGTGACGACGAAGAAGCAACTGGCAATCCAGGGCGGATCGAACGGCGGACTTCTGGTTGGCGCGGTGGTCAATCAGCGACCGGACCTCTTCGCCGCCGCCGCGCCCGCGGTCGGCGTGATGGACATGCTGCGCTTCAACCGCTGGACGGCGGGACGCTATTGGGTGGACGATTACGGCTATCCCGACCGGGAAGCCGATTTCCGCACGCTCTATTCTTACTCGCCCTATCACAACATCAAGGGCGGCCGGGAATATCCGGCGGTGCTGGTCACGACCGCGGATACCGACGATCGCGTCGTGCCAGGCCACAGCTTCAAATATATCGCAGCGCTACAGGCGGCTGAAAATGTCGGTGACAAACCTCATTTGATCCGGATCGAAACCCGGGCAGGTCACGGCAGCGGCAAGCCGACGTCCAAGATCATCGAGGAAGCGGCCGACGTCTACGCGTTCCTAGGGCATTGGACCGGAATGGAGGACAATGCGGCAGCGGACGGGAGTTGAGAAATCTGAACGAATGGATTCGTTCGCATTCAGAGAAGATGCAGCCGACTCGGCCTATACGCGTTGTCATGGCGTCCGAACGGGGGCGCGTATGAAGGAGTTTGGGTCATGAAGACTGTAACCAAGTTTTTGCTCGCCAGTGCCGGCCTTGCATCGATGGCAGCGGCGGCCCCCGCTTCTGCCCAATATTATCCACCCTCCGGCGGTTATGGTGGCGGCTACGGCGGCCAATATGGCTATGGCAACCAGGGTGGTGTGATCGGCTCGATCCTCAACCAGATCCTCGGTGGCCGCAGCTACGGGACCAACGAGCGTCAGGCCGTCGAGCAGTGTGTCCGTGCCGTCGAATATCGCATCAACACCCGCGGTCTCGACAATGAAGGCGGACGTTACCGCCAGTACGGCTACGGCTACGGCTATAATAACGGGTACAACAACGGCTACGCCGGTGCGCGTGTGACCGCGGTCAACCAGGTTACCCGTCGCTCTGACGGTGGCGTGAAGATCTATGGCTATGCCACGACCGGTCAGCCGATGCAGCAGCGCAGTTACAACAATGGCTATGGCTACAACGGCTATGGCTACGACCAGCAGGGCTATGGCCAGTATGGCTATCAGCAGCAGGCCGATGCCCGCTTCAACTGCACGATCGATCGTTACGGTCGCATCAAGGATATCGATGCCGAGCGTAACCGGACCGCTTACTATCCGGGTCGCCGCTACTAATCGGCAGCAACCTGATTGAACAAGACGCGCGTCCCTCCTGATGAGGGGCGCGCGTTTTGCTTTGCACGCAGGCTCGGCGGTTTACAGCGGCGGCGGGGGTGAATAGGTGCTGGCCATGACGGTCAGCCATCCCGAATCCATCCTTATCGTCGATTTCGGCAGCCAAGTGACCCAGTTGATCGCGCGTCGTGTGCGCGAAGCCGGCGTCTACAGCGAAATCGCGCCTTTCAACGCCGCCGAGGCCGCCTTCGCGCGGATGAAGCCCAAGGGCATCATCCTGTCGGGATCGCCGGCCGGGGTGCCAGAGGAAGGAAGCCCACGCGCGCCGCAATCGCTTTTCGACAGCAAGATACCGATCCTTGGTATCTGTTACGGCCAGCAGGTGATGAGCCATCAGCTTGGCGGCCGGGTCGAACCGGGCGGGGCCGAAGGCGAGCGCGACGGCGAATTCGGTCGCGCCTTCATCACCATCACCAAGGATTGCCGCTTGTTCGACGGCCTGTGGGCGACGGGCGAACGCCACCAGGTGTGGATGAGCCATGGCGACAAGGTCACGCAGTTCGCGCCGGGGTTCGAGATAGTCGCCGTCAGCGACGGAGCGCCCTTCGCGGTGATCGCCGATGAAGAGCGTCAGTTTTACGGAACGCAATTCCATCCCGAAGTCGCGCACACGCCGGACGGTGCGAAACTCATCGCCAATTTCGTCCACACGGTTTGCGGACTTGCCGGTGACTGGACAATGGCGGCTTATCGCGACACCAAGGTCGCCGAAATCCGCGCTCAGGTCGGCGACGGCAAGGTCATTTGCGGGTTGTCCGGCGGCGTCGATTCATCGGTTGCGGCAATCCTGATCCACGAAGCGATCGGCGATCAATTGACATGCGTTTTCGTCGATCACGGCCTGCTTCGGATGAACGAACGCGAACAGGTCGAAACCCTGTTCCGCGATCATTACAACATCCCTCTGGTCGTGGTGGACGCTGAACAGCGCTTCATGACCGGTCTGTCCGGAGTCACCGATCCCGAGGCCAAGCGCAAGTTCATCGGCGGCGAATTCATTGCCGTCTTCGAGGAAGAGGCAGCCAAGCTTGGCGGAGCGGATTTCCTCGCGCAGGGCACGCTTTATCCCGACGTGATCGAAAGTGTCAGCTTCACCGGCGGGCCATCAGTTACGATCAAAAGCCATCACAATGTTGGTGGTCTGCCCGAACGCATGAACATGAAACTGGTCGAACCGCTTCGCGAATTGTTCAAGGACGAAGTTCGCGTATTGGGCCGCGAGCTTGGGCTGAACGAACAATTCGTCGGACGTCATCCCTTCCCGGGGCCGGGCCTTGCCATTCGCATTCCCGGCGAGGTCAGCAAGGAGCGTTGCGATATCCTGCGCAAGGCCGATGCAATCTACCTCGACGAGATCCGCAATGCCGGCCTGTACGATGCGATCTGGCAGGCATTTGCCGTGCTGCTGCCGGTCAAGACTGTCGGCGTGATGGGCGATTATCGCACGTACGACCATGTCTGCGCACTGCGCGCGGTGACCAGCGTCGATGGAATGACCGCCGACATTTATCCGTTCGACGCCGCGTTTCTGAGCGGCTGCGCGACGCGGATCATCAACGAAGTCAACGGGATCAACCGCGTGGTCTACGACTTCACGTCGAAGCCGCCTGGCACAATCGAGTGGGAGTAAGCCCGGGACTGGGCAATGTCCGGGGGACATTGATGGCCTGCTTGCTCGGCCGGCAGGCCGCGGGTGAGATGCGATCCGCCGACAAAAAGGACGGGCGACCCGAGGGCAGGGGTCGCCCGTCCAGCTAAGGCCGGAGAACAGGGAAAACCGGCCTCGAGTTGGTTAGGGCAGTAGCACCGAATCGATGACGTGGATGACGCCGTTCGATTGAATGACGTTTGCAATTGTGATCATCGCGGTACCGCCCTTGGCGTCAGTGATCATCCAGCCGTTGCCATGCTTCATGAAACGAAGCGCCCCGCCATTGACCGTCTTGAGCGTGGCCGTGCCACGATGCTTTGCGGCGAGGGCCTGAATTTGGCCGGCGGTAATACGGCCGGGGACGACGTGGTAGGTCAGGATCGACGTCAACGTGCCCTTATTTTCCGGCTTGACGAGGGTTTCCACCGTGCCTGCCGGAAGTTTCGCGAAGGCGGCATTGGTCGGCGCGAACACTGTGAACGGACCCTTGCTCGAAAGCGTCTCGACGAGACCGGCAGCCTTGACAGCGGCGACCAGCGTCGTGTGATCCTTCGAGTTGACGGCATTCTGTACGATATTCTTGGTGGGGTACATTGCAGCGCCGCCAACGACTGGATTCTTGGCGGCGATCGGGGAAGCGGCGGTAAGCGCCGCGGCGAGGAAGAGGATCTTGTTGTTCAGCATCGGAAATCCCTTTTCGTTGAAGAGTGCCAGGGGGCATCTCACCATCAGATACGGGAAGGGTACGCGCACGGATGCGCGCGGCGATCAAATTTTCGTCAGGGTCGCCGTTGCGATTACGGGGCCGGTCGGCGAGCCGGTCGGGGATCCGCCAACCGGTTCGATCGAGATGGCAAGGACGGTGCCCGCGGGGATCGGGACTGAGGTCGCATCGGCAACCAGCTGGCCCGGGGCAATCTGGCGAAGCACGCCCAAGGGCCGCGGCGACCCGTCCTTGCCCAGAGCCCAGAGCTGGGCATTCCGGTCGGCCGGGAGCGGCATGTCGCCGCCGATAGTCAGCGAATGGGAAGCCAGATCGTAACGCGCCGGCATCGGCGCCCCGTCGGCAGGAGCGAAGGCCGCTACCATCGTGGTCGAAACCGTGGAAGTCGGGCGATTATCGACGCGCGACGGCGGACGGGCAACCAGCAGGACGGCGAGCGCAGCGGCGACAACGGACGATCCCGCGCCGAACCATTTCCAGCGGCGCAGCGAGGCCGAACCCGTATCGTTGGCCGCACCGAGGATCCGGGCGTCGAGCGACGGCGACGTCTGTTCTTCGGGCCAGATCGAGAACAATGTCGCGAAATAGTCGCGCCACCGTTCGACGTCGCGCGCGAAGTCGGGATCCGCGAGCTGGCGGCGAAGGGCCGCCGTGCGATCGTCGCCTTCAAGTAGGCCGAGCGCCAATTCGGCGGCGCTGACATCGGGATCCGGGCCGTCCTGCGTCACATTATCCGTCGTCATTGAGGCATTCCTTGAGCCGGGCGAGGCCACGCCGAACCCAGCTTTTCATCGTTCCGAGCGGCACGCCGGTTCGGTCGGCGAGTTCGGCATACGTCACACCGTTGAAAAAGGCCGTCCGGATTGCCGTGCGAGCCTTCGGATCGAGTGCGTCGAGACACAGGTGAAGTCGGCGTTCTTCGTCGGCAACGATTGAAGAGGTTTCAGCAGTCGGCGCCGAATCCGGGAGGTCGAGCGCCTCATCCAAAGAGGCGCGGCGTCGGTTGGAGGCGGCGCGAACCCAGTCGATCGCGCGATTGCGAGCGATGGTTGCAAGCCAGCTGATCGGGCTGGCTCGGCCTGGTTCGAACGCGCCCGCACGCCTCCAGATGGTCAAATAGACGTCGCTCAAAACATCCTCCGCTGCGGCCCGTTCTCCGCAGATACGAAGGCAGATGCCGAATAGTTTCGCGGAGGTCATGCGATAGAGGCGGGCGAACGCGGTACGATCCTCGCGCCCCGTAGCGAGCAGGGCGTCGACCAACATCGCGCGGCGTGCGGCGGGATCGGGAGAGTGCGGTGCATCGGCCACGCGCCAACGGCTAGCCGCTCACTGAAGGACGTGCAACGGGAACGCTTCACTACCGTTCGCCGTTGGCGAGACATATCGAACGAAAGGGAAGCTGATGGTCAAGGCAACATGGAACGGCGAGACGGTCGCTCAGAGCGACGACACCGTCGTGGTCGAGGGCAATCACTATTTCGCCGAACGCGATGTGGCGATGGATCGCCTTGTCCCTTCGGACACGGTGACGACATGCCCGTGGAAGGGCGAGGCAAATTATTATTCGATCCGCGCTGGCGGCGTGACCAATGCAGATGCGGCGTGGACCTACAAAACCGCCAAGGACGCAGCGAAGGGGATCGAAGGGCGGATCGCTTTCTGGAAGGGCGTCGAGGTCGGCTGACGCCGACAGCTTAACGATATCGCAACCATGTTCCGCGCAGCATCAGGGCGTGACAATCGAGCCTGCCAAAAGCCGTCTGGATAACGTTCAGGCATTGCGCGCGCTGGCGGCAATACTTGTCGTCGTGCTGCATATTTCCGGGCTTGGCACAAAGGCCCTTCACGATGTCAGCTTCATGTCCGGCGTCGATCCGTGGGGGAATGCCGGGGTCGACCTGTTCTTCGTCATTTCCGGATTCATCATGCTGCACATTCACCAGGCGCGAGCGCGTTCGGGCGTGTCTTTCCTGGCCAATCGGGCAGTGCGTATCGTTCCACTATACTGGCTCGTCACCATCCTGTTCGTCGTAGCGATTGCAGCCGGGATCATGGCACCGGTCGATGATGCGGGTCCCGGCCAGCCATGGACCAGCCTGCTATTCGTGTCGCAGCCGCTTTCAGGGGCGCACCCGCTCGTCTACGTCGGCTGGACGCTGGAATATGAAGCGTTTTTCTATCTCTGTTTCGCCGCTGCAATCGAATTGTCTCGCCGCCTGGGTATCGACATCTTGGTCCCGCTTTTCGCATTGGTTCTTGGATCGATCCTGCTGCTCGGGGTCGACATCGTCGCGATCGAGTTTCTCTATGGCGCGATTCTGGCGCGTCTGCTTGTCCGAAAGAAGTTCGGATCCGGCGCAGGATTGATCTTGATGATCGGCGGAATTCTGCTCCTTGCGCTCAGCTTTGGCGATGGCACGGCGATGGAGCAGCGCGCGTTGCTGTTCGGAATTCCGGCCACGATGATGGTCGCTGGTGCGGTGATCCTTCCGCAGAAGGTCGGCTCCCTGCTAGTCGATCTCGGCGATGCAAGTTACAGCCTCTACCTTACCCATCTTTTCACGCTCGCACTCGTGCTGGCCGCCATGAGGCCGGGCGTGGGATGGGCCACGGTGATGACCGCCATCGTCTTCGTTCAACTGTTCGCGATTGCCGTACACCGCTGGATCGAGCGACCGCTGGGGGAAGCCGCACGCAAGGCGATGCTGCAATTGGGCGGCCCGCGGCCTTTGCCGGCTTGATGAAGGACAGGTCGTCGACGACTTGAGCAACCTTTTCCGGCATGGTGGTAAGGGCCACCTTCTTTCTCTGCGATCAAAGGTTCGGCGATGCGCGTGACGATCTATGGAATTCCCAATTGCGATACGGTGAAGAAGGCCCGGACTTGGATGACGAACCGAGGCATTACGTTCGACTTCCACGACTTCAAGAGACTTGGAGCCCCGACCAACCTGCTTGAAGATTGGACCGACACGGTCGGTTGGGAGCAGTTGCTCAACAAGCGCGGGACGACGTTTCGCGGTTTGTCCGAAGCGGACAAAATGGGCATCGACAGGGGCAAGGCGCTGCGACTGATGTCAGCGCACTCCAGTCTGATCAAACGACCGGTCGTCAGCGATGGGCAGGGCCGCGTGACGGTCGGATTCTCGGAAGACCTGTTCAACGCGTGTTGGTGCGATTAAATTGGGGCTCGAGATGCGCGGCCTGCGATAAGGCTGTCCCTCAGTGAGGCGAGCAATGCTGGATTTCGAGCGAATTCGTCGGGCAAAAGTTCAAAACCTGCCATACCCGTTCTTCATGGTCGCCGGCGCGTTCCTCGGCGAATCAGGTGCGCAAGCGGCGGGGGCCTCCCCGGCCATCGATCGCCCTGGCGTGATTGCAGCCCACGAAACTTCGCACGGAGAGCCGTTCGACGAATTCCTTGCCGAGATCGAAGGCGATCGCTTCCAGTCGTTGATCGCCGAAAAACTTGAGGTCGATCTTGCCGGGGCACCGACGGTAGTCAACGTCCGGGGCCAGGCGCGATGGACCGACGGCAACATCCACACGGATTCGCCGACCAAGGCCGTGACCGTATTGTTCTACTTCAACGACGAGGGCGAGGCTCCGGGCACCGGATTGCAAATCCTGAAGGGGCCAAGCTCACTCGATGATTATGTCGCCGAAGTGCCGCCGACCCTTGGTCAGATGCTGGCGTTCAAGGTGACCGACAATTGCTGGCATGGTCATCCGCCATTCGTTGGCCATCGTCGATCGTTGCAGCTGAATTACCTCATCGGTGCCGTGCGCAGCGGAAAGCATCAGCGGGCTCGCCAATTCGCATCCCATCTGTCACGGCGCGTTGGGCGGCTTTTTGGCTGAACGATCATGTCAGAGGCCGTTCATGCCGATTTTGATAGAAGTGGCGGCATGAACTGGAAAATATCAACGATGACCGCAGCGCTCGCTGCGGCGCTTTTCGTGTCGAGCCCGGCTACAGCCGATCCGCGCGAGGCGAGCCTGAACGATCCGACCTGCCGGATCGGCGGGAAGCCTGCCGTGCTCGTCGGCGTCACTGGCCTGAAGAACGGCACCGGCAAAGTCCGTGTGCAGGCTTATGGACCGGGCGGCAGTAACTTCCTGGCCAAGGGCAGCTGGGCAGGACGGGTCGATGTTCCGCTGCACGGTCGGCGCTCGGTTGAAATTTGCCTGCCGCTTCCCGCTGCCGGCACCTATGCGGTTACGGTGCGCCACGACGCCAATGCGAATCGCAAATCGGATTGGAATGACGGCGCGGGCTTTTCGCGCAACCCTAAATTGAGCCTGACCAGCAAGCCGACATTTGGCGAAACCGCGGTTCGGGTCGGGCAAGCGCCGACGCGCATGCGCATCATCATGAATTATCGGCGCGGACTGAACGTCGGGCCGGTCAACTAGTCGCTGCATCGCGTAACAAAAATGGCGGCCACACTTCCTGCGGGCCGCCTTTTTCCATTTCCGTCCGCGAGAGAATTTAGCGGTAAGCGACCAGCCGTCCGCTGTCGGTAAGGACATAGAGCGTATTGCCCGCGACCACAGGTTGCAGGTTGATGCCTGCGCCCGCGCTGGTCTGGCTCTGGATCGCACCGGTCGCCGGATCGACGTTCGTGATGCTTCCGTTCGACCCGGTCAGGATCAGGCGCTGGCCGGCAAGGATCGGACCCGAATAGAAAATCGGGTTCTTTTTGTCCTTCGGCTTCTCCCAACGCGGCAGTTCGGCGATCCAGCGGATCTTGCCGGTGGTGCGCGCCATCGCGATGACCTTGGCTTCGTCGGTGGCGACGAAGACCCAGTCACCCGCGACCCAAGGGGTCGAGATGCCCGCGACATTCTGTTCCCACATGCGCTGGCCGCTGAACAGTTCGAGGGCGACCATACGGCCACCCTTGCCAACCGCGAACACCTGCCCGCCATCGATTACCGGATCGGCGTCAATATCGGAAAGCGAGGCGACGCTGGTGGAGATTGAGGTCCGCGACAAAGCATCCTGCCACACGAGGCGGCCATTTTCGTAGCGATAGGCGTTAAGTTCGCCCGACGAGAAGCCGGCCACGACGGTTCCGCGCGACACCGCTGGAGATGCCGATCCAAACACGCCGGCAATTTCCAACGCTGCTGCCGACGACCAGTTGGTCGCGCCATCGGCGGTCTTGAGCGAGAAGATCTGGTTGTCCTGCGTCATGACGTAGACGGTATCGCCGTCGACCGTGGGTGCCCCGCGAAGCGGACCTGCGGGCTTGACCGTCCATGCGATCGCGCCGGTTGCGGCATCGATTGCCGCAACATAGCCCAAGCCATTGGTCGCATAGACCCGGCCATTCGCGAAGGCAGCGCCGCCGCCGTACAGCACGCGGCGATCCTTGCCGATTTCGCCGAAGCTGGCCTGCCACACCGATCCGCCGTTGCGCGTATCGAAGGCCCGGACGGTACCCAACGTATCGACGGTATAAACGCGGCCGCCGCCGACGATAGGTCCGGACACGAGCCGCGTCCCGCGGTCCGATCCTTCGCCGATCTGCGCGGTCCAGGCGATGCCCAGGCTTTGGCCGAGCGCAACGTGACCGACCGACTTCGATGCGTTTCCGCCCGACTGCGCCCAATCTTCATTCGCGACCGCGGCCGGAAGCGTGATCGGCATGGCGGCGGTTTCCGGATCGACCTGGATGCTCGTTTCCGCCGTCATCACCGAAATCCGGTCGCCGACGGTCGGCGTGATCTTCCTGTCCTTCTTGAAGGGATTGCAACCAGCCACCATCGCCGTCGCGGCGAGCAGCAAGGCGGTCGAACGAACCTTGTTCTTCATCGTGAAATTCATCCCTTCGAAATGTCGGCGATAGCGGCGGTCGCATCGACGCCGAGCGTGCCGGCGATCTGGACTGCGCGGCTTCTTATGGTGACGGGCACGTCCTTGTTCGACGCGATGGCAGCAAACATGCGGCCGGCTTCTTCTTTCTTGCCCTGCTTGATCAGGGCCATAGCGGTCAGTTCGCCAGCACTTCCGAACCATGCGCTTTCGGGCTTGGCGAGGGCAGCGAGACGCGAAATGACGTCCTGCGGAGGAAGCTGGTCGAATTGCAGCGCAACGCTGCGCAACGTGGCGAGATCGCGATACGGATCGGCAAGGCCGCTGTCGGCGGCGACGGCGTCATAGATCTTGAGCGCCCCCGTGCGGTCGCCCTTTTCGACGAGCATGCCAGCCTGCATCAGCTGGGCCTGCGTCGCGATGCCCTCTGCAGAACTATCGGTCAGCGGCGCCAGCTTTTCTTCAGCGGCCTTGGGGCGATTGCCCAAGCTGTCGTCGATCGCCGCGACGAGATTCTCGCTGTCGCCGGAGGCGGCCTTCCGCTGCTTGTCCTGCCAGTAGAGCCAGCCGGCAATGGCGGCGAGGAACAGCAAGGCAGCGCCGGCAATCAGCACGCCATTCTTCTTTATCCACTGTTCGGTCTGGTCGCGGCGAAGATTCTCGTCAACTTCGCGGACGAAAAATTCGTCGTGCTCCGTAGGGGGAAGGGCCAAGGATTACCTCTTCTTCGGGGGTGAACGCAGGGGCCATGCTTCCTTCCCCCGCCTGAACGGAAGCTTGCCGGTGGATGCCTCTAGCCGAGGACGGGGCAAAGGCAAAGGGGCGACGCGCGTCAGGATTTGGGGCGGTAGGTCTGGTCGGCGGTCGGGAAGGTGCGGTTGCGGACCTCTTCGCGGTAGCTGGCGGCGGCAGCGGATATTTCGCCAGCAAGATCGGCATAACGTTTGACGAATCGCGGGGTGCGCTCGAACAGGCCCATCATGTCTTCGGTGACCAGCACTTGGCCGTCGCAATTGGCCGACGCGCCGATCCCGATGGTCGGAACGGATATCGCCTTGGTGACCTCGTTGGCAATCGATTCGAGGACTCCTTCGATGACGACGCAGAAAGCGCCGGCGTCGGCTACCGCCTTGGCATCGCCGACGATCTTTTTGGCCTCGGCATCGCTTTTGCCGCGCGCCGCATATCCGCCAAGCACGTTGACCGCCTGCGGGGTAAGTCCGACGTGGCCGATGACCGGAATGCCGCGATTGGCGAGAAAATGGACGGTTTCGGCCATTGCCTCGCCGCCCTCCAGCTTGACTGCTGCGCAGCCGGTTTCCTTGAGGATTCGGCTTGCGCTTTCGAAAGCCTTCTCGGGCGAAGCTTCATAACTTCCGAAGGGCATGTCGACCGCGACCAGCGCGTGCCAACTGCCACGGACCACGGCGGCGCCATGCGCGCACATCATCTCTAGGCTGACCGGGACGGTCGAATTCAAGCCGTAAATGACCTGCCCGAGACTGTCGCCGACCAGCAACATTTCGCAATGCGGGTCGAGCAATTGTGCGGTCCGCATCGTGTAAGCGGTCAGCATGACGAGGGGATCGGCAGTCACGCCATCGACCTTGCGGGCGCGGATTGCAGGCACCGTCATGCGCTTGCCAGGGACAGGCGACGGGGTCGCGCGGCTGGTATCGGTTTCGAGCGTTATCTTGGACATCGTGCGCTTCTAGACGAGCGTGTTCAGCGGAGCCAGCCGTTGACCTTGGCATAATGCGCGAAGCGCCAGATCAAAAAGCAGATGACGGCGATCAGGAATGGCAGCATCAGCATGTCCGAGGTCAGCAATTCGCGCAGTTGGGGCACCAGCAGCAATGCCGAAAACTGGACCAGCACCGCGACGAACGACACCAGAAGCACCGGCGCGGCCTGCCTGCGGCGCATCAGCATCAGGATTGCACCAGCCAGCCCGCCCCAAACTGCAACCCCGTAAGCGGCGGTCATCCACGCCGGGGCTGCCTCCCAGACGACGCGTTCGTCGACCGGCAGCAATGCCGGGTCGACGCTGACCTGCATCAGGTACATCGCACAGCCGATCAATTCCCACAGCAAGACGCCGATGGCGGCAATCGTGAACCATGGCGGGGTCGGGCGCGGGCCGATGTTGGTCATTGGAAATTCTCCCCTGAAAGATGGCTGCAGGGTGGCCCCAGGACACGCTGCGCGCAAGGCCAACATTGACCCGGCGCCGGAATCCGGTCAGGGCCTTGCTCCTTATGCCCCTTCCTACCGTTGCAATCGTCGGCCGTCCCAATGTCGGCAAGTCGACCCTGTTCAATCGCCTCGTCGGCAAACGCATTGCGCTGGTCGACGACCGCCCCGGCGTGACCCGCGACCGGCGCGAGGGCGAGGCCGAGTTGCTCGGCCTTCGCTTCACCGTCATCGATACCGCCGGTTTCGAGGATGAGGACGCCCATACGCTTCCCGGACGGATGCGCGTGCAGACCGAGGCTGCGGTTGCCGATGCCGACGTCGCCCTGTTCGTCATCGACGCCCGCGAAGGCCTAACTCCGCTCGATCAGGAAATTGCCCGCTGGCTCCGCGAACAGCCGACGCCGATCATCCTTGCCGCCAACAAGGCCGAAGGCCGCCAAGGAGAAAGCGGCCGGATGGAGGCCTATGCGCTTGGCATGGGCGATCCGTTCGCGCTGTCCGCCGAGCATGGTGAAGGCTTGGTCGACCTTTTCGAAGCGCTGCGCCCCCACCTCGAACGCGAAAGCTACGATGAGGAAGAGGTCGAGTATGACGAGAATGACAAGCCGATCGGGCCACTGAAAATGGCAATCGTAGGCCGTCCGAACGCGGGCAAGTCGACACTGGTCAACAAGATGCTGGACGAAGACCGGATGATTACCGGTCCGGAAGCCGGAATTACCCGCGACAGCATCACCATCGACTGGCAGTGGTCCGATGCCGATGGAACGACCCGGGCGGTCAAGCTTGTCGACACCGCAGGCCTGCGCAAGCGCGCCAAGATCGACGACAAATTGGAAAAGATGAGCGCCGCCGACACGCGCCGCGCCATCGACATGGCGCAGGTCGTCGTCCTCCTGCTCGACGCGACGCGCGGATTGGAAGTGCAGGATCTCAAGATCGCGAGCCAGGTGATCGATGAAGGCCGCGCGCTCCTGATCGTGCTCAACAAGTGGGATGTCGCGGAACATGCTTCCAGCCTGTTCAACGGCGTCAAGGCCGCGCTTGAAGAGGGGCTGAGCCAGTTGAAGGGTGTCCCAGTGCTGACCGTCAGCGCCAAGACCGGCAAGGGCATCGACATCATGATGAAGGCCGCGTTCGAGCTTCGCGATTCGTGGAGCAAACGGGTCTCGACTGGCGAGCTCAATCGCTGGTTTGCGAGCGCGATCGAGACCAATCCTCCGCCCGCACCCGGCGGCAAGCGGATCAAGCTGCGCTACATCACGCAGATCAAGACACGGCCACCGACCTTCGTCATCTTCGGATCTCGGGTCGACCAATTGCCGGCGAGTTACGAGCGCTACCTGCTCAACTCGATGCGCCGTGACCTCAAGCTTGGACCGGTGCCGCTTCGTTTGAACCTGCGCGCGACCAAAAATCCTTATGGCGCAGGCACCACCGGCACCGCGAGCGGCGAACGCGCAAGATAACGTCTCCTTTACCCTTCGGGCGTAAAGCATTGCTCATGGGATGGCGTCCGACAGGGACGCATGAGGAGCAAGGCTTTGGACGACGTTGATCTCGTCGATTGGATGTATTTCGAACGCTCGCGTAACGAGCTGGGACCCGGGTTTATCCGGATTCTCGGCTATTATCGCGAGGATGGTGCAAAGAGCATCGCGCAGATCGAACAGGCGATGCGCGAGAAGAACACCGTCGCGCTCGTCATCCCGGCGCATACCCTGAAGGGTGAATCGCGCCAGTTTGGTGCCGAACCGCTGGCCGAAATTGCCGAGAATATCGAGAATGTCGCACGCTCCTGTGTCGAGACGCATCGTTTCCCGGACGAACTTGTGCCTGAAGTGGTCCAACTGCGTCGCTATTTCGAGCGGACCATCGCCTTGTTCGATGAAGCGACCAATCCCTTGAAGTCACGGGCCGCACCCGGCGGCTTCGGACGCAAGGTCGCGAACCAGGATTTCGGACGGCTCTAGACTGAACGATCGATCGTCGATCCGCGCGGCGCAGCCGGGCGAAGTCTCAACTACGCCCTGACGCCCGCCGCATCGGCTGCAAAGACCCGCGCGACATGCTGCGCCAAAGCCATTCGAGCGGGCCGTACCGGTAACGGTCGAGCCACGGCTTCGACCACAACAGCATCGCACCCCACATGCCAAGCACCGGAAGCCATAATTCAACACGCGAAAGACGCGCAAACAGGCCGAGACCATAGCCGTAAAACAAGGTCGACATGACCAAAGATGTCATCAGGTAATTCGTGAATGCCATGCGTCCGGTCGCGGCGACACGTTTTTTGAACGCGGGCATCGGCCCCGACTTTACCCACAGGATGATCAGTGACGCCCAGGCGATTGCCATCAGCGTATCGAATGGGGGCGAGAATGCGATGAACGAGAGGAACACCGATCCCGCGGCAAAGCCGCAAGCCGCCTGCCACGCCGCCAGCGCCGCCAATGGCGGCAAGGCAATTGCGGCGCTGGTAATCGCCCAACGACGATATCGCCGATTGTCCCACGATCCGGTGAGAAAGCCGGAGCGGAACAAGGCCATGCCGAACAGCATCAGCCCAAGCGTTTCCAAACCGAAACTGAAGAAGGACATCAACGGGTCCCAGCGCCGTTCGACCGCGCGGTGATGCACGATTGTCGAGTAATCGCTGCGGTAGAGCGTCGTTTCGCTGGCAATCATCTTACTCGAGGCGCCGGACGTCCGTTCGACCTCGGCCGCAGCCTCGGCGAGGCCGGACGCCGCTTCGGCCGGCGTACCGGGCCGCGATTCCAACAGCGCGGCGCTGCCGACGAGCGTGAAAAACAGCATCGAAACCAGGGTCAGGGAGGCGCCAAGCGCGATCATCTTGCTGACCGGCAGGTTGCGCATCCAGTAAAGGACCATCCCGCACAAAGCGTAGAGCGCCAGGATGTCGCCGAACCACAGAAAATAGAAATGCGCGAAGCCGAACAGCAAGAGCACAATCATCCGTGCATAATGGCTTCGCGCCCCGCCCCGCCCCGATGCCGTCGCCTGTTCGATCACCAATAAGGTCGAAGCGCCGAATAGGATCGAGAAGAGCCCGCGCATCTTGCCGTCGAAGAACAGGAAATTGAACAGCCAGCTGGCCAGATCGGCAGCGCTTGCGCCACCCTCCACTGCTGCCGGATTGGCGTAGGCGGGGAAGGGTAAAGCGAAGGCCGCGATGTTCATGGTCAGGATGCCCATGACCGCGACCCCACGCACGATGTCGAGGGTTACAATACGATCGATCGTTGTCGTCGCCATAAAAAGTGCCCCCAAAATACCCGAGGAGCAGCTTACAGCCAGCTTGCGATTTGGCCCAACGGCTTTTTTCGGGTCGCATATTCCGGGATCGTCGCATCTTCGGCGGGCAGTCCGGCAACGATAATCATCACCGGCTTTTCGTCATCGGGCCGACCGCAGATTTCGCGCAGGAAACCCATCGGCGAAGGCGTATGAGTCAAGGTCGCGATGCCCGCCTGATGCAGGCTGGCAAGCAGCAGGCCGCAGGCAATGCCGACGCTTTCCGTGACATAATAATTCTGCTTCTTCTCGCCCGGTTCGATGCCGCCCTTGCGCTGGCCGAACACGACAATGAGATAGGGCGCGACCTCGAGGAAACCCTTGTCGGCATCGGTCCCTAAAGGCGCGAGTGCCTGAAGCCATTCCTGCCCCGCCTTGCCGGCGTAGAAAGCGGCTTCTTCCTGTTCCGCCTCCAGGCGAATGCGGTGCTTGATGGCGGCGCTTTCGATCACGGCGAAATGCCACGGCTGATGGTTGGCGCCTGACGGCGCAGTACCGGCCGTCAGGATTGCCTGTTCGATGATCGCGCGCGGGACCGGCGTGTCGGCAAACATCCGGCAGGTGCGGCGCTTGCTCATCGTCGCTCGGAATCGGTCGGCAGTGGCGAGGCGCTCGTCATCCGTCATATCCTGAAGCGCAGTGTAGGGCAGGTGCGGCGCGGTGGTCATCTGCGTTCTTTCCGAATGACTAGTTTCAGGCCCGACCAGACCGCATCGATCGCGCAGACCTTGACGTCGACCCAATCGGTCGCGGGCAGGATAACCGCCCGGATGACGTCTTCGTTGATGTCGGTATCGACCTTTGCGACTTTCTTGGGCCAGCTGACCCACACGAATCCGGCGGGGTGGATCAGGGTGCGCAGGGCGGCAAGCTTGGTTTCCATGGCGGCGCGGCGGGTGACGAAGATGTGGGCGGCCTCAAGACCGGCTTCGGGGATTCGGATCCAGTTCGGCTGCCGGCCGATGCTCTTTTCGATATAATGGCGGATCGGGTCGGGCATGACGTCGATAAAGACCCGCATGTCCTGGCGATAGCCGAGCTTCTTGCCAAGCGGCGTGCCGGAATAGCCCGCCGACTGCATCGCGTCAGAGCTCGTTCGACATCAAGGCGGGGAAGAAACCCTCATGCGCGACGCGCAATTCGTCGAGGGCGATTTCGCCGTCGAGTGGTTCGTCGGCGTTGCCGATGAAGATGCTGTCGCCGCCGGTCCAGCCGATGAAGCAGCAGCCGATGTCTTTCTCCCGCGCCAGTCGTTCCACCACGTCGCGATCGATCGGTTCGGTGACAATGTAGCGTCCCTGCGTCTCACTGAACATCGACCAGTCGTGGCGAACGACTTCGCGGTCGACTTCATCCTCAAACGCGCTGGCGAGCAGGCGTGCACCGATATTGCCCGCCAACGCCATTTCCGCGACCGCAACCAGCACGCCACCGTCGCTGACATCGTGAACCGCAGTGACGAAACCCTGATCGATCAAGTCGCGCACGAAGGCACCATGGGCGGCCTCGCGGGCAAGATCGACGCGCGGCGGCGCGCCGTCGCGGCGGCCTTGGCACACGTCGAGCCACAGAGACTGGCCGATTTCAGGGTCGGCTTTGGGGTCGGCCCCGATCAGCAGGATTTTCTGAGCCTGGTCTTTGAAGGCGACGGTCGCCGACTTGCGCCAGTCCTTGAGAATTCCGACGCCACCGATCGCGGGGGTGGGCAGTATCGCGCTGCCTCCGCCGGTCGCCTTGCTTTCGTTATAAAGGCTGACGTTGCCCGACACGATCGGGAAGTCGAGCGCGCGGCAGGCATCGCCCATGCCGCGCAGCGACTCGACGAACTGCGCCATGATTTCGGGCCGCTGCGGGTTGCCGAAATTGAGGCAATTGGTCACCGCCAACGGTGTGGCGCCGACGGCGGACAGGTTGCGATAGGCCTCGGCAATCGCCTGCTTGCCGCCTTCATAAGGGTCGGCAAAGACGTAACGCGGGGTGCAATCGGTGCTGATCGCAAGTGCCTTTTCGGTGCCGTGGACACGCACCACCGCAGCGTCCCCACCAGGCTTCTGGATGGTGTCTGCGCCGACCTGGCTATCATATTGCTCCCAGATCCAGCGCCGCGAGGCGAGGTTGGGCGAGCCCATCATCTTCCTCAGATCGGCGGCAATATCGGTCGAACGCTCGACTTTTCCGAGCGGTTTGACGCCCGACCATTTCTTGTAATCGGCCAGGCTGAGGTGCGGCCGGTCATATTCGGGCGCATCGTCGGCCAGCGGGCCCAGCGGGATGTCGCAGACCACTTCGCCATGATGTTCCAGAACCATATGGCCCCCATCGGCCTGTGCCTCGGTGACTTCGCCGATCACCGCGAAATCCAGCTCCCACTTGGTGAAGATCGCCTCGGCCTCGGCCTCGCGGCCGGGTTTCAGCACCATCAGCATTCGTTCCTGCGATTCCGACAGCATCATTTCATAAGCGGTCATGCCGGTTTCACGCTGCGGCACCTTGTCCATGTCGAGGCGGATGCCGGCCCCGCCCTTCGACGCCATTTCGACCGACGAGGAGGTCAGGCCGGCCGCGCCCATGTCCTGGATCGCGACGATCGCGTCGGTCGCCATCAGCTCCAGACACGCTTCGATCAGCAATTTTTCGGTGAACGGATCGCCGACCTGCACCGTCGGGCGCTTGTCCTCATCGCCTTCGGCGAAATCGGCCGATGCCATCGTCGCGCCGTGGATTCCGTCGCGCCCGGTTTTTGACCCGACATAGACGATCGGATTACCGATGCCGGTCGCCGCCGAATAGAAAATCTTGTCTTGATTGGCGATCCCGACCGTCATCGCATTGACCAGAATGTTCCCGTCATAAGCGGCATCAAAATTGACTTCGCCACCGACCGTCGGAACGCCGACGCAATTGCCGTAGCCCCCGATCCCGCTGACCACGCCGCTGATCAGGTGGCGCATCCTGGGATGGTCGGGCAGTCCGAAGCGAAGCGCGTTCAGGTTGGCGATCGGCCGCGCGCCCATCGTGAAGACGTCGCGCAGGATCCCGCCGACTCCGGTCGCCGCGCCTTGATATGGCTCGATATAGCTGGGGTGATTGTGGCTCTCCATCTTGAAGATTGCCGCCTGATTGTCGCCAATGTCGATGACCCCGGCATTCTCGCCCGGGCCGCAGATCACCCAATCGGCAGTGGTCGGCAATTGCTTCAGATGAAATCGCGACGATTTGTAACTGCAATGCTCGGACCACATCACCGAGAAGATGCCGAGCTCGACTAGGTTCGGCTCGCGGCCCAACGCGTCAAGGATGCGCTGATATTCCTCCTCATTGAGGCCGTGGTCAGCAACGATTTGAGGCGTGATCGGGGAGTCGAGTGTCGCAGCATCGGTCATGCGCGGCGCTCTAACGGCAAGATCATGCGAAGCCTAGAGGGAAGGGGGACTTGCGCTGTTAACACCCGACGATTGCGCTGCAATCGTCGGGCTATTCTCGGTGCCTCTAGCTTATTTCTTGCAGGTCTTGCCGTTGAAGGTGGCCGACGTGGCCTTCGGGTCGCCCTTCAGGGTCGCGCCTTCAGCGGTGTATTCGCCATCGGCTTCGGCCTGCGTCAGGCTGGTGCCATTGCCGCCTTCGGGCGTGACGCGTGCGCTGTTGCTGGTACCGTCGGACAGCCAGTCGATCGAAAGGATGCTGTTGTCGCCGCAGCGATACTTGTGGCTCGCGACGATCGACGGCGGAAGCTGGACGTTGGCGACCGCGTTGGCGATCTCATTGGCTTGCGGATCTTTGGTTCCGCCAGTGATGGTTTCGGGCGAGGAGTCGCAGCCGGCAAGTGCAGCGGCGGCGACGATGGTGATCAGAGTCAGGGGACGGTTCATTCCCTGAGCTTTCGCCGTGCGCCGGGACGGCGTCAATAGCCGTGATTTGCATAAGCGGCGGGCCGTGCATAGGATATTGACCATGAGTGGGGTGGAGCCGGCACATCGGCAACGGATCAGAATTGGCCTGACAGGACTGGCGTTTGTCTTCCTGCTGGTGGTTATCGGCGCCGCCATTACGCGCTGGGGTTCGGAAACACCGGACCCGGCCAAAACCTTGGCTGCAGAAAATATGGCGGCCCCGCCAACCGACCCGCTCGCGGAAATCGGGGCGGCGCCCGGCGAATCGTCGGCATCGACCAACGCCAGCGCCAATAAGCAGCAGTGACCGCTCGCGCCGTGCTGGCAGCGCTCGCGGCCGCGACGATGTTTTGCTCCGCCTGCCGCCCGCAATCGTCCGATAACCAGCAGGACGTCGTCGCAACGTCCATCACAGCGGAACGGCCGACGCTGTTCCTGCTGACCTCGCTGCCACTGCTGTTTCCGGAAGACATGAGGCTGGATGCCGACGGTCCGGCGGTCACGCAGGTGCTGGAACCCTTCTTCCGGATCAATCCGGTCGATGTGCCCGCTCAACTGCCGGAAGGCGCCATCCTGCTCGCGGTTCAGCCTCGGGCCTTGCCCGCCGAATCGCTGGTCGCGCTCGACGAATGGGTGCGACGCGGCGGTCGGATCGTGCTGCTTGCCGACCCGATGCTCGAATGGCCGAGCAAACGGCCGCTCGGCGACAAATTGCGACCGGCGATGGCCTATCCCGACACCGGACTGCTGGCCCACTGGGGATTGAGGCTCGATGCGCCGGAAGAGAGAGGACCGAGGCGTCTTGGCGAAGTCGGCAGCGAAGCGGTTTATGTCTCGCCGGGCAAGTTGGTTGCGACCGGCAAGGCCTGTCGGATCGAGCAGTCGGGCGTCATTGCGCGGTGCCGGATCGGGAAGGGGCAGGCGATCGTCGTCGCCGATGCCGACTGGCTCAACGAAGAACTGGTATTGGACGGCGGCGGACAGCCCGATCAGCAATTCGGGCAATTAGTCCAGATCATCGAGTCACTTGCGCCGCGACACTGAGTCGCAAGGCCAAACACGTCCTCCACATACTTATCCACAGAGTTCGATGTGAGAACATCGCAAGAACATGCCTAGGATATTGTGTCCTAGATGTCGCAATTTCCCAAGGAATTGCACCATTTACCCATGAAAACCCACTAAATGGCATGAAAATCCATTGTATCCCGTCGTCGGTTGAGTTACCAACATCGTCAACGCGGGGCGATCCTAACCATTAACGGAATGGACGTGAGGCGCATGGCGATGCCGTGCATCTTGCGAACGGGGAAGCTTGCGCGTCGCGGGAGTGGATGTGGTGGCGCTTGAGCACCTGTTTCAGGGCAGTGCTTTAAATGCGGTTGACGCGAAGGGTCGCGTCTCCGTTCCCGCCTTCCTGCGCTCTGTAATCGAGCGTCGCGGCGATGCCCGCAACATCGTTCTTGCCAAGCACGAAGTCTTCCCGGCGCTCAGCGCCTACGATCCTGCTTACGCCGCGCTGAAATATGCCAAGCTCGAACGGCTCGCCGAAAAGGAAGAGACGATCGGCGGAAGTGATATTGATTATGCCCGCCGCGCGATGATGGCCTTCGGTGCGACCGAGGAAGTTCCCTACGACAGCTCGGGGCGGATCCTCTTGCCGACGATGATGCGCCGCAAGGGTCAGATCGAGGACTTGGCGCTGTTCATCGGCGCCGGCGAAACCTTTCAGGTCTGGAATCCCAGGCTATTCCTGGCCGACGACAATATTCCGGAAGACATGAAGGATATCGCGCGCTTCCGGCTCGAAGAGCGGGGGATCGCGCTGTGATCTCGCCAACCATCAACCTCACCGAACAACCGCATGTCCCGGTGCTGCTAGACGAAGTGCTTGCCAGTCTCTCCGTCCAACCTGGTGAAACCATCGTCGACGGCACTTTTGGCGCAGGGGGCTATACGCGCGCCCTGCTCGGGGCGGGGGCGGGGCGGGTGATTGCGTTCGATCGCGACCCCCATGCGATCGAGCAAGGTCAATCATCCGTCCCAGACCCGCGCCTGATGCTGATCCACGAGCGATTCTCCAGAATGGACGAAGCGCTGGAAGACCGTGGACTGAAGCCGGTTGACGGTGTGGCGCTCGATATCGGCGTCAGTTCGATGCAGCTGGACCAGGCCGATCGCGGCTTTTCGTTCGGCAAAGACGGCCCGCTCGACATGCGGATGAGCCAAGCCGGCGAAAGCGCCGCCGATTTCGTCAACCACGCCGACGAAACGGAGATCGCCCGGGTCATCAAGGAATATGGCGAGGAGCCGCGCGCCCGCACCGTTGCGCGCGCGATCGTTGCGGCGCGCCCGCTGACCCGCACGGCCGAACTGGCTGCGGTGGTCCGCAAGGCATTGCGTCATCACCCGGGTATGAAGACCGACCCGGCAACGCGGACATTCCAAGCCATTCGAATTCATCTCAACGCCGAGCTCGAGGAACTCGAAATCGGGCTTCGCGCGGCCGAGAAAGTGCTTCGTCCGGGTGGACGCCTCGCGGTCGTCACCTTCCATTCACTGGAGGACCGGATCGTCAAGCGTTTCCTTAAAGAGCGGAGCGGCGCCAACCCCGGCGGATCGCGCCATCTCCCGGAACTGAAGAGCGGCCCGACGCCTAGCTTCGATGGAGTCGCAAAACCGGTCTCGCCAAGCGAGGCCGAGCTGCAACGGAACCCGCGCGCGCGCTCGGCACGCTTGCGTATGGCAGTGCGCACCGATGCGCCCGCGTGGGACCAGAAGGGAGCGCGAGCATGAGCGCCAAGGGTTTCGGATCGCTGATGATGGCGTCCAGCGTCGCGGCGGCGGCTCTGGGCTGCTATCTCGTGTCGCTTAAGGTCGCCTCGGAACGCGCCAAGCTTGAGGCGGTCGAGACGCAGATTGTTCTGGCCGAGCGCGACATTCGCGTTCTAGAAACTGAAATCGGAACGCGCGGACGGCTTGCCCAGCTTGAACGCTGGAACGCGAATTTCATCCGGCTTTCGGCGCCAAGTGCGGACCAAATCCTGGAAGGCGGCTTCCAGCTTGCCACGTTGATCAAGCCGCCGTCGAAGAACAGTGTCGACGCCCCGGTCGTGCTTGCCTCGGCGCCAGCCGACCACGCGATGCAGCGGCTGATCACCGACGATGGTAGCGAAGCGAACACCGGCGCGACGGTTCCTGTTCGCAGCCAGGGGACACATGCGCCGGCGCGTCCCGACCAGATGATGCATGTCGCGGGCTATGAAGTTCCCGAACGCACCAGCGTTGCGCCAAGAGCGAAGGTCACGCCGAAGAAAGCCGATCCTCAGGGTGCCGCGCTTGAAAAAGCGTTGAAACCGGCCGCCAAACCCACGGTATCGATGGACCGCAAGAAAGTCGCGACGGCCGATCCACTGGCGCCCTTGTCGAGCAGCAAGACGTCTGCCAAGCCGCGCCTCACGGGTGAAGCGAAAGCCGCGTCCGTTCCTGTCAAAACCAAGGAAGCCGGCTCCCGCCAATGAACGCCTCTTCGCCTGCCCTCGTCGCGCGGCCCGATCGGCTTCGTCTCGTTGGACAGCGGCGGCAAGTGCTTGCGGTCATGCATCAGCGGTTGATGATCGGCATGCTGGTTTATGTCGGTGTGGTAGCGCTGATTGCGCTTCGGATCCTCTACCTCGCTGCGTTCGGCGATCATGCCGGACGCAAGCAGATGGTGACGACCTTGGTCCCGCCGCGCGGGGATATCGTCGACCGAGACGGCGTGACGCTGGCGCGGACCATCGATGCATGGACGATCGCGCTTCATCCGCAGAAGGTCCTCGGCAACAAGCTGGAACTGGCCCGTGCATTGGCCCGGATCATGCCGGAACGCGATGAAGCCGAATATTATGCGATGCTGCGTTCGGGCCGACCCTTCTTCTACCTGCGCCGCCGTGCCGCACCCGACGTCGTCGAGGCGATTAATGCGCTCGGCGAACCTGGCCTTGGCCTGGATCGCGAGCCGGACCGGCTTTACCCGCAGACGAGCCTTGGCGCTCATGTGCTCGGTTTCACCGATCTCGACGGCAAAGGCTCCGCGGGCGCGGAGCGTGCGTTCCAGGATCGACTGTCGAACCCGGAAACGCGGGGCACGCCGGTAACACTCTCGATCTCGAGCAAGGTGCAGCAGGCGCTGGAGCATGAGCTCCTTGATGCGATGAACAAATTTTCCGCGATCGGCGCGGCGGGTGTGATCATGGATATTCACACAGGCGAGATCATGGCGATGACCAGTTTGCCGCAGCTCAACCCCAATGTGGCCGGCCAAGGTGCGCCGGAAGCGCGGTTCAATCGGGCTACTTTAGGCGTCTATGAACTCGGCTCGACGTTCAAACCGTTCACCGTCGCGATGGCGATGGATTCCGGGATCGTGAAGTCGATGGGCCAGATGTATCCCTGCCCGGGCCAACTTCATGTCGGGTCGCGCAAGATTGGCGACACCCATCCCTTTAATCGTCCCTGTTCGGTCGCCGAGATCATGCAGGAAAGCTCGAACGTCGGAACAGCGCAAATCGCCGATGAAGTCGGCGCGGCACGACAGCGGGCATTCCTCAAGAAGATGGGTTTCCTCGACAAGCTGGAAATCGAGCTGATGGAACGTGGTCGGACCCTTACGCCACGCGAATGGAGCCGCACAGACGTCATGACGGTCGGCTTTGGTCACTCGATCGCGGTCACCCCGGTTCATCTCGCAACTGGCTATGCGACCTTGTTCAATGGCGGCGTCTATCGGCCCGCGACGATCCTCAAGGTGGATCGGAACCATCCTGCGGGGGCGTCGCACCGGGTCTTTACCGAAGAGACCAGTTACAAGATGCGGGCGCTCCTCCGCCTCGTCGTCATGAAGGGCACCGGTAGCAAGGCCGATGCGCCGGGCTATCGCGTTGGCGGCAAGACCGGGACTTCCGAAAAGGTCGTCGGCGGCCGTTATTCCAAGAATTTAGTAATGACGAGCTTCGCTGGCGTGTTCCCGATGGACGAGCCCCGCTACGTCATGGTCGTGATGCTGGACGAGCCCAAGGCGACGGCGGAAACCTATGGTTTTCGTTATGCGGGCTGGAACGTTGCGCCGGTCGTATCTAAAACGATTGCGCGGGTCGCGCCGATGCTCGGCGTTCGTCCTGACAAGAAGCGTGACGCCCACATGGCTGAAGTGCTGCCCTACGTGCACGAGAAAGAATGATTGCCCGTGAAGCTGAAGGACCTCGCCCAGGTCGAGGATGATTCGAACGTGACCGGCTTTGCCATCGATCACCGCAAGGTCGCGTCCGGCAACATCTTTGGCGCCTTTCGCGGCGAACGATTCAATGGCGAAGACTTCATCGACGAGGCGGTTGCGCATGGCGCGATTGCGGTCGTCGCCCGCCCCGAAGCGAAGGTAGCGGGCGCCCTTCACATCGCCGCCGCCGAACCGCGCCGCCGCTTTGCCGAAATGGCAGCGCAATTTTACGCGTCTTATCCGAAAACCGTAGTCGCGGTGACGGGCACCAACGGTAAGACCTCGACAGTCGAGATGGCCCGCCAGTTGTGGCGCATGGCCGGGCACCGTTCCGCATCGATCGGAACACTTGGCGTGACCACTGCCGACGATCAGGTAAAGACGGGCCTAACCACGCCCGATATCGTGACCTTCCTCAACAATCTCGCAGGGCTCGAGCGCATGGGGATCAGCCATGTCGCTTATGAGGCGTCCTCGCACGGCCTCGACCAGTATCGTGCCGAAGGGGTGCCGCTGAAAGCAGTCGCGTTCACTAACTTCAGCCGCGATCACCTCGATTACCACGCCGACATGGACGAATATTTCGCGGCCAAGATGCGCTTATTCGATGAGGTCGCGGAAACGGGAGCGGCGGCGGTGATCTGGACCGACGATCCGAAATCGGATGCCGTCGTCGATCACGCCCGGCGCCGGGGACTGGCCATCATGACCGTTGGCGCGAAGGGCGAAACGATCAGGCTGGTGTCGCGCAATCCGACACCGCTCGGCCAGCAATTGGTGCTTGGTCATGGCGGGATCGATTTTCGGCTCAACCTCCCGCTGATCGGTGCCTACCAGGTCAATAATGTACTGACGGCTGCAGGGCTGGTTCTTGCGACGGGCGGCGACTGGGCGACGACACTGGCCGGGATGCAGCGGGTTTCGCCGGTGCGCGGCCGACTGGAACGCGCGGTGATTAGTCGCCGCGGCACGCCGGTCTATGTCGATTATGCCCATACGCCCGACGCGTTGGAGGCGGCGTGCGCTGCGCTTCGTCCCCATGTCGAACAACGCTTGATCACCGTGTTCGGCGCGGGCGGTGATCGCGATGTCGGGAAACGTGCGCCGATGGGCGAAGTGGCCATGCGGTCGAGCGACGTGGTGATCGTCACCGACGACAATCCGCGTAGCGAAGATCCGGCTGAAATCCGCAAGGCGATCCTGCAAGGCGCACCAGACGCCATCGAGATCGGCGATCGCCGCGCCGCAATTTCCGAGGCAATCAACATGGCCGGTAGCGGCGACATCATCCTGCTAGCCGGCAAAGGTCATGAAACCGGCCAGATTGTCGGCGACCAAGTACTTCCGTTCGACGATGGCCAAGTGGCGCGGGAATGCGCGGCATGACGGCGCTGTGGACCAGCGAAGAAATCGTCGCGGTGACCGGAGGGGCGGCAAACGTACCTTTTCAAGTCAGCGGAATCACCTTCGACAGCCGTGAGGTCGAGCCCGGCCATCTGTTCGTGGCGATGCCCGGCACCGTGCATGACGGCCATGCGTTCGTCGCAAAGGCATTCGGGCTCGGTGCTGCGGCGGTGTTGGTGTCCAAACCCGTCGACGGGCCGCATGTCCTGGTAGCCGAAGTCGCCGATGCGCTGACGGCGCTGGCCGTCGCTGCGCGGGCGCGAATTGCGGATGATGCCGTGGTGATTGGAGTCACCGGATCGGTCGGCAAGACATCGACCAAGGAAGCGCTCGCCGCCGCGTTGGAACGAAGCCGCAGGGGCGCGGTCCATCGTTCGGTCAAGAGCTACAACAACCATACTGGCGTTCCGCTCAGCCTTGCACGGATGCCGCGCGATTCCTTTTTCGCCGTATTGGAAATGGGGATGAACCATGCTGGCGAGATCGCCGGCCTGACCCGGCTGGTGCGACCGCACATTGCGCTGATCACCGCGATTGCGCCCGCCCACATCGAACATCTCGGGTCGATCGAGGCGATTGCCGACGCCAAAGCCGAGATTTTTCAAGGCTTGGAATCGCCCGCCGTGGCGATCGTCCCGGAGGACAGTCCGCAGCGCAACCGACTGGTCAGGGCGGCACGTTCCACCGCCGAGGCCACGGTGACGTTCGGCCGATCCGAGGACGCCGATGTCAGCGCGCTTCACGCCGTTCGTACCCATGACGGTCGGACCCTGGTGACGGCGCGGCTGATGGAGAGCGAAATCACCTTCACGATGGAGCAGCGCGGCGATCACTGGATCTCGAATGCGCTTGCCGTCCTTGCGGTGGTCGAAGCGGCTGGCGGCGACGTGGCTGCCGCAGGACTGGCGCTTGGCGACCTTGGCGGATTGAAAGGGCGCGGGGCGCGGCATCAGTTTGCCGTTACCGGTGGTGAGGCGCTGCTGATCGACGAAAGCTATAACGCCAATCCCGCTTCGATGGCCGCGACGCTGAAGAGCCTGGGCGAAGAGAAGATCGAAGGCCGCAAGATTGCGGTGCTCGGGCCGATGCGCGAACTTGGCGAACAGTCCGACAGGGAGCATGCCGCGATTGCCGTCTCGGCGGTGGCCGCTGGCGTCGCGTACCTCATCTTGATCGGGCCGGAAATGGATTCAACGGTCGCCGCACTCGACGGCCGGATCGCGGCGACGCAGGTCGATGATGTCGCCGCCGCAACTGACGCGCTTCGGGCAATGATCGGGGCTGGGGACGCCGTGCTGGTCAAGGCGTCGAACAGCGTTGGTCTTGCACGACTGGTCGATGCACTGGCAGGGGATGGGGCCTGATGCTTTATGTAATCGCCGAGCAGCTGGATTTCCCCGGAATCCTCAATCTCATTCGCTACATCAGCTTCCGGGCAGGTGCGGCCAGTGCGACGGCGCTGTTGATCGGGCTGTTGCTTGGTCCGGCGTTCATCCGCTGGCTTCGCCGCAAGCAGGGCAAGGGGCAGCCGATCCGCGCCGACGGGCCGCAAAGCCACCTAGCCAAGCGCGGCACGCCGACAATGGGCGGCCTGCTCATCCTGATCTCCGTCACAGTGTCGGTGCTGCTGTGGATGGACCTGACCAACCCTTACGTCTGGGCCTGTCTGCTGGTCACCGGCGGGTTCGGGCTGATCGGGTTCCTCGACGATTATGACAAGGTCAAGAAGGCGCACCACGCCGGCCTGTCGGGCAAGATGCGCCTTGCGCTGGAATTCGCCATCGCCGGGCTGGCTAGTTGGCTGATGCTCCGGATTTCCGGAACCCAGCTCTACATTCCCTTCGTGCAGGGGCCGGTCGCCGATATCGGCTGGCTGTACGTCCTGTTCGGTGCGTTCGTGATCGTGTCATTCGGCAATGCGGTCAATTTGACCGACGGGCTGGACGGACTGGCTACCATGCCGGTGATCATCGCGGCGCTGGCATTCACGTTGATCGCCTACCTCGTCGGCAATGTGAAATTCGCTGAATATCTCGGTATTCCGCATGTCCCCGGCGCAGGCGACCTCACGGTGCTTTTGCTCGCGGTGATCGGCGCAGGGCTTGCCTTCCTGTGGTTTAACGCGCCGCCCGCAGCGGTCTTCATGGGCGATACCGGAAGCCTCGCGCTTGGCGGCGCGCTTGGCGCGGTTGCGGTGGCAACGCACCACGAATTCGTCCTTGCGATCATCGGCGGCTTGTTCGTGCTGGAAGCGGTCAGCGTCATCGTCCAGGTGTTCTGGTTCAAAAGGTTCGGCAAGCGCGTGTTCAAGATGGCGCCGATCCACCATCATTTCGAACATCTCGGCTGGAGTGAGCCGACCGTGGTGATCCGCTTCTGGATCATCGCCTTCGTGCTTGCGCTGGCGGGGCTGAGCACACTGAAACTTCGGTGATCACCGCCGAGGCCTTCGCGGGTAAACATTATGCACTTTACGGCCTCGCTCGGTCCGGACTCGCGACGGCGGCAGCGCTGATCGCCAGCGGCGCGCAAGTCACGGTTTGGGACGGCAAGGAAGAAGCGCGCGCCAAGGCACCCGCAGGCGTCATCATCGCCGACCTCGACAAAATCGACCTGTCTTCATTCGACAGCCTGGTCGTCACGCCGGGCCTGCCGCTCAACCGTCATCCGATTGCGGAGCGGGCGCGGGCGGCGGGGGTCGAGATCATTGGCGACATCGAATTGTTCGCGCGGGCTCGGGCAGAGCTTCCGATGCACAAGGTGGTCGGGATCACCGGGACCAATGGCAAATCGACCACCACCGCGCTGGTCCATCACATCCTCAAGACCGCGGGCGTACCGACGACGATGGGCGGCAACATCGGGCTTCCGATCCTGGCGCAAGAGCCTTTGTCTGGGGGCGGCGTCTATGTACTCGAATTGTCGAGCTACCAGATCGACCTTACCCAAAGCCTCGACTGCGATGTCGCGGTACTGCTCAACATCACGCCGGATCATCTCGATCGATATGATGGGTTCGAGGCCTATGCGGCGAGCAAGGCGCGTTTGTTCGCGATGCAAATCTCGGCCGACCATTACTGCAATGGAGTTCCGATCGTCGTTTCATCAGGGGAAGTAGCGAACCAAATCGGCAAAAGCTGGGGTGCTATCGAGATTGGAGAGGACTATCTGCAACCGAAAATTTTTGGCGAGCAAGCAGACTGGCCGTCGCTGCAAGGGCCTCACAATTTGCTGAATGCTGGCGCGGCCGCAGCGACTGTCTTCTACGCAGACGTTGTCGATTACGGGGCAGTTCGACGAGCACTCCGCACTTACCCCGGACTTCCCCACCGAATGGAGCGTGTCCGCGAGAAGGACGGCGTCCTGTTCGTGAACGACAGCAAGGCGACCAATGCCGAGGCAGCGGCGCCTGCACTGGCCGCTTTTCCGCGGGTTCGCTGGATCGTCGGCGGGCAGGCCAAGGCGCAAACGCTCGGCGATACCGCCGCGCATCTGGGTCATGTTGTGAAGGCTTATACGATTGGCGAAGCGGGGCCGATGTTTGCGCGGCTGCTGCACGAAGCAGGCGTCGAGGTCGATGAGAGCGAAACGCTTGAAAATGCGACAAAACGCGCCGCGAAGGATTCCCAAAGCGGCGATACCGTCCTACTCTCCCCAGCCTGCGCGTCGTTCGACCAGTTTTCCGACTTCGAAGCGCGCGGGGACCGCTTTCGCGAGCTGGTGGAGGGGCAATGAACACGGCGACACATCCGTCAAGTCTGGCAGGCAAGATCAAGGCCCGCGCAGCGATGGTCGATCCGGCGCGCTATGGCCGTTCGGACCGCTCGGCGCTGGGCCGCTGGTTCTGGGAAATCGACAAGGTGTTGCTATCGCTTATCGCGGTGCTGATCGGCATCGGCCTGATCGCGGTGGCGGCCGCCAGCCCGGCTGGAGCGCAACGCCTGTCGGGCGGCAATGTGAAGATCAACGAGCTGTTCTTCTTCTATCGCCAGCTGATGTGGATCGCGGCGTCGGTGCCGGCGATGATCCTGATTTCGATGATGTCGCGTGAGCGGGCGAAGCGCTTCTCGATCGGCGGCGGACTGATCTTCCTGATCCTACTTGCCGCCGTCCCGTTTATCGGGGTGGAGAAAAACGGCGCGGTTCGCTGGATCGAGCTTGGCGTTGGCCAGTTGCAGCCGTCGGAATTTCTCAAGCCGTTCTTCGTCGTTTCGATGGCGTGGGTCCTCTCGCTTAGGGAAAAGGACAAGAGCCTGCCGGTCTTCGCCGTGTCCGGGGTGCTGACCGCCGTGGTCGCAGCGCTCCTGATGAAGCAGCCCGATTTCGGATCGACGATCATCTACGGGACGGTATGGATCGCGATGCTGGCGTTGGCCGGCCTCAACATGCGCCTTCTGCTAGGGCTGGGCGTGGCGGCGGTGGTCGGGGTCATTCTGGCCTATTTCTTCTATGACGTCGCAACCGTCCGGATCGACGGCTTCCTGTTCGGTGAAGGTGACAATTTCCAGGTCGAAAATGCGATGCGCACGCTGACCGCGGGCGGGCTGTTTGGCATGGGGCCGGGTGGCGGCACGCGAAAGTTTGGGCTTCCCGAACCGCATACCGATTACATCTTTTCGGTGATCGGCGAGGAATTCGGGCTGATCGCCTGCCTCGCGATCGCGCTGATCTATCTGGCGCTGGTGGCGCGAGTGCTGGTCAAATTGCTCGATGAGGAAAGCTCGTTCGCCATTCTCTCGGCTGCCGGCCTCGCCATTTCCTTCGGGTTGCAGGCGCTGATCAACATGGCGGTTAACGTCCAGATCGCCCCGTCGAAGGGCATGACCCTGCCGTTCATCAGCTACGGCGGCAGCTCGATGCTGGCGCTGTCGATTGCAATGGGATTGCTGCTCGCCTTCACCCGGCGAAATCCCTATCTGAGCCGCTCGCCCTATGTCGTTAAGTGGGGCGGGGAGAATCAGACGCAATGAATGTCATCCTGGCCGCCGGTGGAACGGGCGGACATATGGTCCCGGCCCATGCACTGGCCGCTGAACTGAAGGCGCGCGGCCACGGGGTCGCGCTGGTCACCGACGAACGCGGGGCGAAGATCCCCGGCCTGTTCGATGGAACGCCGACCCACATCCTGCCCGCCGGACGGCTGGGCGGTGGACTGCTTTCGATGATCAAGGCAGCGTTCAGCGTGCTCGCCGGACGACGACAGGCCAAGGCGCTCTACAAGAAGTTCACCCCCGACGTCGTCGTCGGCTTTGGCGGCTACCCGGCATTTCCGGCGCTGTTGGCCGCAAGCGCGCGCAAAATCCCCACCGTACTTCACGAACAGAATGCGGTGCTGGGCCGGGTCAATCGGATGCTTGCGGGCGATGCTGCCGCAATCGCGACAGCCTATGCAACGGTCGAGCGACTGAAGCCGGCCCATCGCGACAAGGCCGTATTGGTCGGAAACCCGGTCCGCGCCGAAGTTGCCCGGCTTGGTGAGGCACCGCTGCCCGAATATGACGAGGTTGCGCCGTTGAAGATTCTCGTCACCGGCGGAAGCCAGGGCGCAAGCGTGCTCAGTGATGTCGTTCCTGCCGCGCTGGGTGCGTTGCCGCCGTCGCTTCGTCACCGTCTGCAGGTTGTGCAGCAATGCCGCCCGAACGAGATCGAAAAGGTTCGCGCAGTTTATGCCGACTTGAAGATTCCGGCGGACCTTTCGACCTACATCGCCGACATGCCGGCCAAGCTTGCGGACTGTCATCTGGTGATCGCTCGTGCCGGGGCATCGACGATTGCCGAACTTACCGCCGCCGGACGACCCGCGATCCTCGTGCCGCTGCCAATCGCGACCGACGATCACCAGACTGCCAACGCCCGTGAAATGGCCAAGGCGGGCGGTGCGCGGATGATCCCGCAGGCCGAATTCACGCCCGATACTTTGGCGGCACAGATTTCGGCGCTGGCCGAAGATCCGCAGGCGCTCGCCAATGCCGCGTCGCGGGCGCTGTCGGTCGGGAGGCCGAATGCCGCAAAGGATCTGGCTGATCTGGTCGAGCGGATCGGCGAAGGGCTCGTCCCGCTGGAGGTCGGACCGGCAGCAACGGCATCGACTCCGGCGATGGCGATGAGCGCGGGAGTTCCGGCATGAAGGCGATGGGACGCGAAATCGGGACGATCCATTTCGTCGGCATCGGCGGCATCGGCATGTCCGGTATCGCCGAAGTGATGCATCACTTGGGGTATCAGGTGCAGGGAAGCGACATGGCAGAAAGCTATGTCACCGAAGGGCTGCGCAAGGCCGGAATTCCGGTGATGATCGGGCAGAGCGAGGACAATCTGGGTGACGCCGCGGTCGTTGTCTGTTCCACCGCAATCCGTGACGACAATCCCGAGGTGAAGGCTGCTGCGGAGCGCCGAATCCCGCGCGTCCGCCGCGCTGAAATGCTGGCCGAATTGATGCGGATGCAATCGACGATCGCGGTCGCGGGTACCCACGGCAAGACCACCACGACCTCGATGATCGCCGCGATGCTCGATGCCGGCGGAATTGAACCGACCGTGATCAACGGCGGGATCATCAACAGCTACGGCTCGAACGCGCGGCTCGGCAAATCCGACTGGATGGTGGTCGAGGCCGACGAAAGCGACGGCAGTTTCCTGCGCCTCGACGGCACGATCGCGGTCGTCACCAACATCGATCCCGAACATCTCGACCATTATGGCAGCTTCGACCGGGTCAAGGACGCCTTCGTCGAATTCATCGAGAACGTGCCCTTCTACGGCTTGGCCGTGATGTGCGTCGACCATCCCGAGGTGCAAGCGGTGCTCGGCCGTATTCGCGATCGCCGCATCGTGACTTACGGGACCAGCGCGCTGGCCGACCTTCGCGCGGACAATATCCGGCCCGAAAGCGGCGGAAGCCGGTTCGACGTCAGCGTGCTCGGCAAGGATGGCGAGCGCCATGTCATCGAAAGCGTCTTCGTTCCGATGCCCGGCAAGCACAACGTCCTTAATGCGTTGGCCGCGGTTGCCGTTGGCGTCGAATTCGGGATGACCGACGATGCGATTGCCGGCGGCTTCGAGAAATTCGGCGGGGTCAAGCGCCGGTTCAGCAGGGTCGGCGACGTCAGCGGTGCGGTGGTAATCGACGATTACGCCCACCATCCGGTCGAAATCCGCTCCGTATTGTCGGCGGCACGGGAAGCGGCGGAAGGCCGCGTCATCGCTGTCGTCCAGCCCCACCGCTTCAGCCGGCTCCACGATTTGATGGACGACTTCCAAGCGGCTTTCAACGACGCCGATATCGTCATGGTGTCCCCGGTTTATGCGGCGGGCGAACAGCCGATCGAGGGCGTCGATAGCGAGGCGCTTGCCGAGGGCCTTCGCGCGCGGGGCCATCGCATGGTCAAGACCGTGACTGACGCACAGGACCTAGCCGTCAGCCTGCGTGACGTTGCTGCCGAAGGCGACATGATCATCTGCATGGGCGCGGGCGACATCACCAAATGGGCGGCTGGCCTTGCGAAAGGAATCGACGCCGCGAGGGCGGCCAAGTGAGCGACGTCGACAGCCTGCCCAAGGTGCGCGGCAAGCTGACCGCGAACGCGCCGCTGGCGCCTCTGGTTTGGTTCAAATCGGGCGGATCTGCGCAATGGCTATTCGAGCCCGCGGACGCTGATGACTTGGCAGATTTCCTGCGCGGCCTGGATTCAAACGTCGCGGTGATGGGGCTTGGCCTGGGTAGCAACATGATCGTTCGCGACGGCGGCGTCCCCGGAGTCGTCGTCCGGCTGGGCAAGGCGTTCGCCAAGGTAGAAAAACTTGGCGACCTGACGCTTCGTTGCGGCGGCGGGGCAAGCGGAATCCTAGTCTCGTCGACCGCTCGTGACGCGGGCATATCGGGAATGGAGTTTCTGCGCTCGATCCCCGGGACTGTCGGGGGCTTCGTCCGCATGAACGGCGGCGCTTATGGTCGGGAGACCTGCGACATCCTGATCGAATGCGATGTCGTTCTGCGCTCGGGCGAGCGAGCGACGCTTGGCATCGACGAACTCGGCTATACTTATCGCCATAGCGAATTGCCTGACGGCGCGATCGTCGTCTCGGCAACATTTCGCGGCAGACCCGGCGACGCGAAGGACATCCAGGCCGAGATGGACCGGATTGCCGCGAGCCGCGAGGAATCGCAGCCGCTGCGCAGCAAGACCGGTGGATCGACATTCAAGAACCCGCTTCCGCACAAGGCATGGCAGGTGATTGATGCGGCAGGATGTCGCGGGTTGACGCGGGGCAGTGCGCAAGTATCGGAAAAGCACTGCAATTTCCTTCTCAACCTGGGCGATGCGACCAGCGAGGACATCGAGCAGCTTGGGGAAGACGTCCGCCGCCGGGTGCGACAGGACTGCGGCGTCGAACTCGAATGGGAAATCCAGCGTGTCGGCATTCTTGCCGACGACGCCAGCAAAGAGCGTGTCGGCATTCTTGCCGACGACGCCAGCAAAGAGCGTGTCGGCATTCTTGCCGACGACGCCGGCAAACGTGACGTGGGAGTGACGAAGTGAACAAGGATCTGCACGTCGTGGTGTTGATGGGTGGCTGGTCTGCCGAGCGCGACGTGTCGCTGACCAGCGGCAAGGGCGTGGTCGATGCACTGAAGGGTCGCGGCTGGAGCAATGTCACCGCGCTCGACATGGACCGTAACGTCGCCCAGGTGCTGACTGCGGTGCGGCCCGACGTGGTGTTCAATGCGCTTCACGGCACGCCCGGCGAGGATGGGACAGTGCAGGGCATGCTCGACCTGATGCAGATTCCATACACGCACAGCGGCGTCACCACCTCCGCAGTCGCGATCGACAAGGAATTGACCAAGGCGGTGCTGGTTCCGCACGGCATCCGGATGCCGGCGGGCAAGATCGTCGCGAGCAGCGCGCTTTTTGAGGGTGATCCGATGGCGCGGCCCTATGTGCTCAAGCCCGTCAACGAAGGTTCATCGGTCGGCGTCGCCATCGTCACCGAGGAAGGCAATCTGGGAAAGCCGATCAGCGCGAAGGCGGATGGCCCGTGGCAGCATTTCGAACGCCTGCTTGCCGAGCCATTCATCAAGGGGCGCGAACTGACTGTCGCGGTGCTCGGCGGACAAGCGCTGTGTGTCACCGAATTGCAGCCCAAGGCCGGCTTCTATGATTATGACGCGAAATATACCGATGGCATGACAACCCACGTCTGCCCCGCCGATGTGCCCGCCAATATCGCCAAGGCGATGATGGACATGGCCGCCGCGTCGCACCGCTTGCTGGGCTGCGAAGGGATTTCCCGCAGCGATTTCCGCTGGGACGACGAGCTTGGCGAAGCGGGCATTTACCTGCTCGAAGTCAACACCCAGCCCGGCATGACCCCGCTCAGCCTGGCGCCGGAACAGGCTTCGCAGGTCGGCATATCGTATGGAGAACTCGTCGAGCGACTGATTGCCGAGGCGATCGGCGAAACATCCGCTGGCGCAGTGGCCGAAAGCGCAGACGCTTCGTGAGTACGGCGCGGGTCCGTCGCGGATCCAGCGGCCGGGCGCGGCCGCGCAAGGCCGCGCCGCGCGTCGGCGTGCCGAAGAAGATCGCATCGAAACTTCCGCTCAAACAGGAAAGCGCCAACCGCCTCGCCCGCTGGGCATTCGCCCTGTTCGTCGCTGCAATGGCCGTTGTCACAGTGATCGCGATGGAATTGCCGAGCAAGATCTGGACCGGTTTCGGCGAAGCGATGGGCGATGCCGGTTTCCGTGTGAAAAGCGTCGATGTTACCGGTGTCCAACACATGGAAAGCGATCCGGTGTTCAAGATTGCGCTCGACCAGAAATCGACCGCCATGCCCTTGGTCGATGTCGCCGGAATCCGTGAGAAATTGTTGCGCTACGGCTGGGTCAAGGATGCCCGGGTTGCGCGCCGACTGCCCGACACGCTGGTGATCGATATCGTCGAACGGACCCCGGCCGCGCTTTGGCAGGACAAGTCGAGACTCAGCCTGATCGATGCCGATGGTGTCGTGCTCGGCGGCGTCAAGGTCACCGAGATGCCCGACCTGCCGCTGCTCGTCGGGGACGGGGCCAACAACCATTCGCGCCAATTGGAGCGCATGTTGGCGGATGCGCCCACGCTTCGCCCGCAACTCGAATCGGCGACTTGGGTTTCCAAGAGGCGCTGGGACCTCAATTTCCAGACCGGCGAGACGGTTGCATTGCCTGAAGGCGAGGCCGAAGCGAAAACAGCGCTTGCCAAATTCGCCCGTCTCGACAAATCGACTGGCTTGCTTGGGCGTGGAATCCTGCGCATCGATCTTCGTATACCGGGGAAGATGATCGTCCGGCTGCCACAGGTGCCAACGCCGAGCGAACAGTCGCTCGAACAGGAAGGCTGAGTAACGTTTCCCTTATGGCCGTCGCCCCTCCCGCACCACTGATCGCCGCCCTCGATATCGGCTCGTCCAAGGTCAGCGCGCTGATCGTCGCTCGGGACGATGACGGACGACTGCGCGTGATGGGATCGGGTCAGCGCGAAAGCCGCGGCGTCAAGCGCGGATACGTTACCGACATGGACGCCAGCGAAGTCGCCGTCCGCGAGGCGGTGGAAAGCGCTGAACGGATGAGCGGCGTGACCATCGACGACGTCTGGGCAAGCTTCGGGGCCGGCGGACTGGTCAGCGACGTTGCCAATGTCGAGGTCGAACTGGGCGGTCATCAGGTCGAACAGTCGGATATCGAGGAATTGCTCCGTCATGGCCGCGCCGCGATCGACCAGGGCGGTCGCACCGTACTTCATGCGCACCCGGCGCTGTTCACCATCGACGGGGTCGAGGGCGTCCACAATCCGATCGGACTTCACGCCGACAAATTGGGTGTCGACATCCATGTTGTCGCGGCCGACCCGGCTCCGCTTAAGAATCTGGATTACGTCATTCGCTCCGCCCATCTCGGGGTGCGCGCAATCGTTGCCTCGCCGGTCGCAGCCGCACTCGCCTGCCTGACCGATGAGGAGCGCGAACTGGGCGTTGCCTTGATCGAAATGGGGGCGGAGGTGACCAATGTGTCGCTCCACGCCGGCGGAATGCTGGTCGGCCTGCGCTCGATCCCGATGGGGGCGAAGGACGTCAGCGACGATATCGCCTGCGCTTTTGCGGTCCAGCGGCGCGATGCCGAACGGCTGAAATGCTTCTACGGCTCGGCGATGACGAGTCCGCGCGACAATCACGAAATGATCGAGGCCAATCTGATCGGGGCCGAAGAAGGTGCCGAACCGACCAGGATTACTCGCGCGCAGTTGATGACTGTCGTCCGCCAGCGGGTCGAGCAGCTTACCGTCGAAATCGACGCCGCCCTCAAGAGCCTTGGCTTCACCGGCCCGGTCGGGCGGCAGGTCGTGCTGACCGGCGGCGGCGCCGAACTGAAGAATGTGGCAGATTACATGCAGGGTGTGCTCGGCCGCGCAGTCCGGATCGGACGGCCCAAAACGATTACCGGAATGCCCGACGCCCATAGCGGTCCGGCATTTTCGACTCTGGTCGGCCTTGCGATGCTTGCCGGCGGGGGCAGCGGTGACCTTCGCGACCTCGCACTTGGTCAGACCGTGTCGAAGAAAAGCGGGAACGGCTTTTTCGGCCGCCTCGTGAATGCGCTCAAGCAGGGCTATTGATACAACGGCGACGCGCGGCGACGAAAGTCGATCCAGATTGTGTCCCGATTTGAATCAAGTGAGTCCTGAAGGGCGCAACCCACAGGTTTTTTCATCCGCGTTAACTTTTTTACTTGTCGCGGGAGTCACGATGATTCAAAGATTCCCCGTGTAGATTCAAAGCGCTTGCGCGTCAGGGGAGGGCTTCGCCCATGAGCATCGATTTCATCCGTCCCGAAGTTGACGAGCTTCGTCCGCGGATCAGCGTCATTGGCGTCGGTGGCGCTGGCGGCAACGCGGTTGCCAACATGATTCGGCGTGACGTGCAGGGGGTCGATTTCATCGTCGCCAACACGGACGCCCAGGCGCTCAACGCGTCGACGGCAGATCGCCGCCTTCAGCTTGGCCTCAAGATCACGCAAGGCCTTGGTGCCGGATCTCGCCCGGAGATCGGACGCGCCGCCGCCGAAGAAACCTTCGAGGAAATCGAACGCGCGCTGGAAGGCGCGCACATGTGCTTCATCGCGGCCGGCATGGGCGGCGGCACCGGCACCGGTGCAGCACCGGTCATCGCCAAGGCAGCGCGCGATCGCGGTATCCTGACCGTGGGTGTTGTGACCAAGCCGTTCGCGTTCGAAGGTGCGCGCCGTATGCGCAGTGCCGAAGGCGGGATCGACGAGCTGCAGCAGCATGTCGACACGCTCATCGTCATTCCGAACCAGAATCTGTTCCGTCTCGCCAATGCTGACACAACCTTCAAGGAAGCGTTCGAAATGGCCGACGAGGTCCTCCAGCAGGGCGTTCGCGGTATTACCGATCTGATGGTCATGCCGGGCCTCATCAACCTCGATTTCGCCGACGTTCGATCGGTGATGGGGGAAATGGGCAAGGCAATGATGGGCACCGGCGAAGCGTCGGGAGAAAATCGTGCCATCGAAGCCGCTGAAAAGGCGATCTCAAACCCGCTGCTCGACGGCGTCAGCATGAAGGGCGCCAAAGGCGTCATCGTGTCGATCGTCGGTGGCGAGGACATGAAGCTCATGGAAGTCGACGAAGCAGCCAGCCACATCAAGGAACTGGTCGACGCCGACGCCAACATTATCTGGGGCAGCGCATTCAATAACGATCTCGACGGCAAGATTCGCGTCAGCGTCGTTGCAACCGGCATCGAAGCCGAGGTGGGCTCGCAGCCGAGTGCGGCGCCGGCCAAGGTGTTCTCGTTCCCAACTCGCGGAACGACGGCGCCGACGCCCGCGCCGACTGCAGCCACGCCGACGACCCCGACCGAAACCGACACCACGTCCATGTCGGACGACGGTGGCGATGACGACTTTCTGGAACTGACAAGCGAGGATGAAGCCGACGAGCTGACCCTCGACAGCGATGACATCCTGACCCAGCCGGTTGCCTCGGCACCTGTTCCGCCCCCGGCCGATGAGGACGACACTACCGTCACCTCGACGACCGAGGAAGAAAAGCCGAAGCTTGCGACTGGTGGCGGCACCCTGTTCGAACGTATGAGCAACATCGCCCGCGGTGCGGCCCAGGCCGAAGGCGACAGCGCTGAACCGATGCCCAGCTTCCGCCGTGAACCGCTCGACATTCCGCGGTTCCTCAATCGGCAGAACAACCAGTAACGCCTTGACCGCCCCCCCGCATCAGCGGCGGGGCGGCGACGCGCATCTGCGTTTCGTCGTCGTCCGGCCACCGCTCGCCGGAAACCCGGCGGCAGCAATGTTAGAGCAAGCTCGTTTCGGCCATGGGACATACCATGCGACATAAACGATTCGTCCGAGGCCTTTGCCCGGCACTATTGCTCAGCCTCTCGGTTCCCGCCGCCGCGCAGTATGGTTCGTCGGCGATTGGCGATCCGAACCAGGTCCTGGTGACCAGCCTCAAGACTTTGGCATCGGAACCAAAGAATCTCGAAGCACTGATCGCCGCAGGCCGCGCTTCGCTTGAATTGGGCGACATCCAGTCGGCCGCCGGATTTTTCGGCCGCGCCGATGAAGCCTATCCGCAAAGTCCGTACCCCAAGATCGGAATGGGCGCGGCGCTGACGATGGGCGGGGATCCATCTGGCGCGCTGGTCCAGTTCCAGCGCGCTCAATCGCTTGGCGCGCCGCTGTCGTCGTTCGCGATCGATCGCGGTCTGGCTTATGATCTGCTTGGCCAGCAGCCGCAGGCACAGGCCGACTATCGGACCGCGATGATCGGCGTTCAGGCCGACGAGGCGCGTCGCCGGATGGCGCTCAGCCAGGCCATCTCGCGCGATTTCAAGGGGGCTTCGGCGACCTTGGATCCATTGCTTCGGCGTAGCGACGCGGCAGCGCTTCGGACCAACGCCTTCGTGCTCGCGCTTGCGGGTGATCGGGAGGGCGCTCGTCGTACGATCGAACGCGCAATGCCGGGCAATGGCGCGCAATTCGAACCATTCTTCCGGATGTTGCCAGTGCTGCGTCCGGCGGAAAAAGCGGCTGCCGTCCACCTCGGCGAATTTCCGAAGGATGCCGCGCAGCGCTATGCGCAGGCCGAGCCGGTTGCGCCATCGCCCGTGGTGTCGATCAGCAACGCGCCTTCTGGACGCGACGGCAAAATGGCGAAGCCCGGGTTTCGCGAGTCCAAGTCGAAACGGCAGGCAAAGGCTGCCCCGGTCGAAACCAAGCGCGAGCCGAAGGTAGAAAAGCGTGCGCAGGCAAAGCCCCGCGTCGTCCGCGAAGTGCAGCGGCCGAACGTTTACGCTGCGGAAGTTCGCGAATTGATCGATCCGCTGCGCTATGTGACCCGCAATCGGAAAGAGGCAACGCCGCAGCCCAAGCCTGAGTCGAACTCTACGCCTCCTGCCGTATCCCAGACCGATTCGTTTGCACCGATCGGCGATCCCGCCGAACCGTTGGTTGCGGCTTCTTCGACCGCTCGGCTCAATGGCGATGGCGAACCGCTGATGGCGATGAACGGTGCGGTCGAAACCGTCGACCTGCCACCGCCCGCCCCGACCCCAAAGCTGGAAATCGACACGCCGCCCGCACCCAGGCCGAAGGTCGAACTTGCCTCACGCAATATCAGAACCAAGGTGCCATCAAATAATGCTGCCAAGGCCGCCGAGCCCGCGATCGGCACGGCTGGAACGCATTGGGTGCAGCTGGCCGGAAGTGCCAGCAAGGCGATGATGGCATCCGAATTCAAGAAGATCCGCGCCAAGAAGCCCGACATGTTCAAGGGTCAGACGCCCTATGTGACGATCGGCAAGGATTACTTCCGCTTACTGGTCGGCCCGTTCGACGATGCCGCCGAAGCACAGTCGTTCGTGACGAAGCTGGACAAGGCCGGAATCGACAGCTTTAGGTGGACGCGCACTCCCGCCCAGATCAAGATCGAGAAAATTCCTAGCTGATGCGCCGCTTCGAGGACCTGGCCGCCACCCCCCAACAATCGCGCGGTCGGGCCCATCCGGAGGCGGATGACGGGCCGCGCGGTCCACGCGACGCATTTCAGCGCGACCGTGACCGGATCATTCATTCCGCTGCCTTCCGTCGCCTTCGCTACAAGACCCAGGTATTCGTCGCGCCCGACGGCGATCATTTTCGCGTTCGGCTGACGCATTCGATCGAGGTCGCGCAGATCGGCCGAACGATGGCGCGATCACTCGGCCTGAACGAAGATCTGACCGAGGCGCTGTGTCTTGCGCACGACCTCGGCCATCCCCCGTTCGGTCATGCCGGGGAGGATGCGCTGACAGCTGCCCTCGCGGATGCCGGCGGCTTCGACCATAATGGCCACACCCTGCGCCTCCTCACCTGCCTGGAAAATCCGTATCCCTCCTTTGAAGGCCTGAATCTGACGTGGGAGGCGCTTGAAGGGCTGGCCAAGCATAATGGCCCGGTCACCGACACGCCGTGGGCGATGGCCGACGCTGAAAAGGCGTTTGAGCTCGACCTTGGGAGCTGGCCGAGCCTCGAAGCGCAGGTCGCAGCGATCGCCGACGATATCGCCTACGACAATCATGATATCGATGATGGCCTCCGCGCAGGAATCCTCGACATCGACGAACTGCTTCAATTGCCGCTGGTGGAGCGGCTGTGGGTCGCGGTCGAGGAGCGGCATCCCGGCCTCGATAAGGCGCGCAAGATCAAGGCACTGGTCCGCGACGGCATCGGGATCATGGTTGGCGATGTCCTCGCCGAGACGCGGCGTCGGATCGAGGCAGCGGGCGTGAAATCGATCGACGAGGTGCGCTCGGCGGGACGAGCGCTAGTCGGCTTCTCCGCGGCAATGGAGATGGAAGAGCGCGGACTTAAGCGTTTCCTCTACGCAAAGCTCTACGACAGCGTGCAGCTTCGTCCGGTCCGAATCGAGGCACAGCGCGTCGTCACCGGACTCGCCGACGCTTTCCGCGCCGATCCAGCACTCCTTCCCACGGGTTGGCAGCGCGGGGAAGGGGAAGTCTTTCGTTTGCGCGGCATCGCCGACTATATTGCCGGCATGACCGATCGTTTCGCCATCGCCCAGCATCGCAACCTGGTTGGCCCCGTCGAACTTCCGGACCGCTTCTGATGGCGCGGATCGCAATGATCGGCGCAACCGGCCTGATTGGGCGATACCTCGCCCCCTCGCTGGTTGCTGCCGGTCACGATCTGCTGATCATCGGGAGGCGCGAAAGCGCTGTAGCGGGCGCTCGCGACAAGGTTGCGATCGTCGAACATTGGGACGATGCGGTGGCGAGCGAAGCAGTCGACGTTGCCATTTCAACCTTGGGAACGACGCGCAAGGTGGCCGGGTCGATGGACGCATTTGAAGTGATCGACCGGACAGCCGTGGTCGATTTCGCGCGCGCCGCGCATGAGGCAGGCGCGCGTCAATGGATGATGGTCAGTTCGACCGGCGCCGATCCACACAGCCGCAATGCCTATCTTGCGGTCAAGGGTCGAGCGGAGGCTGATGTGCTGACGCTCGGCTTCGACCGGGTCGACATCTTCCGCCCCGGATTGCTTGTCGGGCCGCGGGAGGAGAAACGTCCCGCGGAGCGCCTCGGGATGCTGATCAGCCCGTTAATGAACCTGATTCTGGGCGGTCCGCTCGACCGGTATCAGGCGATCCCAGCCAAGCGGGTAGCCGAAGCGATGGCCAAGGTTGCCGGCACGTCGGAGAGCGCCTGCGAAATCTACCACAATCGCGAGATCCGGGCGCTAACGTGATCTTGGTCGCAGAGGCGGGCCGCCTGCGCTCCTTCCCAAACGATCTCGATTTTTTTCGACAGCGTCTCATCGTGCGACAATCGCGGCAAAGCGTTTTGGCACGTAAAGTTAATGCATGTTATACGAGTCGCCGAGAGAAGGGGATTCGCTTCACATGCTACGCTTGTTGCTTTGCACCGCATTGGTCGCATCTTCTGCGCCTGCGCTGGCTCAGAAAACCGACTGGGGCGTCCGCGCTGCACCCGGCAGCCGCGAGCCTTTCCTCGTCCCGCCAAAGACCCCTTATGTCGATCCGTCGCTTGCCCCGTTGCCCGGCAAGCCAATGGCCGGTTTTGGGATACGCGATATCGTGAAGATCGGTGCCCAGTGGGGCCGAGTGACCAGCACGGCGCGTTCGGTCGATCATAATCGCCGCGTTGGCGGTGTCGCCAACAGTTACCACCTCAGCGGGCGGGCGATAGACATTGCGCGCCGGCCCGGCGTTCGCCACGCGCAGATCGCAGCGGCGCTGCGCAACGCAGGCTACCATCTTCTCGAATCGCTCGATGAGGGCGACCATAGTCATTTCGCCTTCGGTGCGGCGGGGGAGCTCAAGATGCGCGATATCCTGCCGCGCGCCCGGTTGGTCGATTCGACGGGTCGAACGCACTGGCGGATCGTCTTCGCGCCGGCGGGTGCCAACCGCTAGTCGCAATCGCCAAGTGGCGTGACCTGAGCGCGGCGATGCGCTAGTGGGCCGCGTCTCTCTGGCCATTGGTGAAATTCGTGTCGCTTTACGCCCGCTATTCCGCACTTCTCGACCAAATCCTCGACGAACTGGTCGCTTCCGGCGATCTACCCGTAGAGGCCAGCCGCAAGGCGGTAGCGGTCGAGCCGCCGCGCGATCCGTCACACGGGGATCTTGCCACCAATGCGGCGATGGTCCTGGCGAAGGCGGCGGGCGCCAATCCCCGCGCGCTGGCGACATTGCTCGAGCCGAAACTGTCGGCGCTCCCCGGTGTGACCTCGGTCGAAATCGCCGGCCCCGGCTTCATCAACCTTCGGCTGTCGGACGAGGTGTGGCGCGACGAATTGATCACCATCCTTGGCGATGGTGATCGTTATGGGTTGAGCGATATCGGCAAGAACGAGCGGGTGAATATCGAATATGTATCGGCCAATCCGACCGGCCCGATGCACATGGGCCACTGTCGCGGCGCCGTGGTCGGCGATGCACTCGCCAAATTGCTCGAAGCCGCCGGTTTTCGGGTCACCAAAGAATATTATGTCAACGACGCCGGCAGCCAGGTCGATACGCTCGCCCGCTCGGCGCACCTGCGTTATCGGGAGGCGCTCGGTGAGGACGTCGGAGAGATTCCCGAAGGTCTATACCCCGGAGATTATCTGAAGCCGGTGGGGGCGCAGCTCGCATCCGAATTCGGCGATTGTTTCATCGGAAAGCCAGAGAGCGAATGGCTGGCGATCTTCAAGCAGCAGACTGTCGCGGCGATGATCGAACTGATCAAGGCAGACCTTGCCTTGCTTGGTATCCACCACGATCACTTCGCGTCCGAGGCGACATTGCAGGCTTCGGGCAAGGTCGAACAGGCCGAAGCAGTGTTGCGGGGCAAGGGTCTGGTCTATGAAGGGATGCTCGAAGCGCCCAAGGGTGAAACCCCGGACGATTGGGAGCCAGTCGAGCTGACCTTGTTCAAGTCGACCCAGTTCGGCGACGACCAGGACCGCCCGATGAAGAAATCGGATGGCAGCTGGACCTACTTCGGGGCCGATGCCGCCTATCACCTGCAAAAGGCCGAAGGGGCGGATCATCTCGTCAATATCTGGGGCGCCGACCACGCCGGGACCGTCAAGCGTGTCCAAGCTGCAGTCACTGCACTGACCGACGGCAAGGTCGATCTGGACGTCAAGATTGTCCAGATGGTCAAGCTGCTGCGCGGCGGCGAGCCGATCAAGATGTCGAAGCGCTCGGGCAATTTCGTGACACTCGCCGACGTCGTGCGAGAAGTCGGCAAGGATGTTGTGCGGTTCATGATGCTGACCAAGCGCGCCGACACGATGCTGGAATTCGACTTCGCCAAGGTCGTCGAGGCGTCGAAGGAAAATCCGGTTTTCTACGTTCAATACGCCAATGCCCGGATCGGCTCGCTGCAGCGTAAGGCCGCGGACGCCGGTGTGGTTCTGGACGATGCCGCTGACTTGTGCCTGCTCGATGAGGAAGAACTCGGCATGGTTAAGGTCGCTGCGCAATATCCGCGCACGGTCGAGGCTGCGGCGATGGCGCATGAGCCGCACCGCATCGCTTTCTATCTATATGACCTGGCGGCAGCCTTCCATGCGTTGTGGAATCGCGGCAACGATGATCCCCAGCGCCGCTTTCTCCTTGAAAATAATCCATTAGTTTCGCGTTCGAGGCTGGAACTGGCGCGCGCGATCGGGCAAGTTCTGAAGAACGGCCTGTCATTGATGGGGGTCGAAGCAGCGGAGGAAATGTGACCAGCAACGGCGGACCGACGACGGCGAACGACGCGGACCGGCTGCCTTGGCTCGAACCCTATCGCGACACGACCACAGCGCGCGTTGCTAGCCCCGTTCCGAAAGCTTCTTCGCAACGCGGCAAAGGCGGGATCGCCATGGCTGCGGTTGCTGCGCTGCTGGTCGCGGTTGGCGGCGGCTATTGGCTTGGTCAAATTCGCGCCGTGCCCGAAAGTCGCAAGCCAGTTTCCGTCGATGCGCCAAAGCCGGAAACGCCCAAGATCGCGAACGTCCCGCAAGTTTCGGTACCAACGACCGTCGAGCCGAAGGCGGAAGAGGCCGTGCAGAAGCCCGTCGATGCTACCCCAATTGCGAAGAGCAAGGTCAAGAAAGCGGCACCGGCTCGCGTCCACCGCGGGTCGTCGCGCCGTGAGAAACTGAAACGCCGTCCATTGGAAAGCGATCAGCTTGCAACGGTACTCGGCAAGCAAGGCGAAGTGCGGAAATGGCCAAAGATGCCCTCGCCCGGTCCTGCCGGCCAAGTCATCCAGCTCGGTGCCTTCTCGTCGCCGAACCGGGCCGAACGCGCGTATCAGGCCCGCGCCGGGCGCTATCCTTTGCTTTCGACGATGCCCAAGGTCATTGTGCCTGTGGTGACCAAACCGCGCGGGCAGATACTTTACGTCTTGCGTCTTGGCACCCAGTCGCGCGAACAGTCGACCATCGTCTGCCGCAATCTTCGCAATAGCGGCGATCGCTGCCTGGTCATCGGATAAGGAATGCTACAGATGCAATCGAACGGCGAAGCACTGCCGTGGCTGGAAGCGGTCGATGACGAGGATGAACCGCGCGGTGTGTCCGCCAGGAAGATGCTCGCTGCATTGGCGATGGTGCTGCTCGGCGTGGCGATCGTCGCCGGAACTTCGTTCGTTCTTGGTCGCGAGCAAGGCGGGTCGGGCCCGCCCGAACTGATCCGCGCACCCGAAGGCCCCTACAAGATCCGACCGGACGATCCCGGCGGGCTCGACGTGACCGGCGACAGCGGGACGGCCTTCGCGACTGGCGCCGGGGTTGATCAAGATTCGCAGCTCGATGTCGGCAAAATGAAGGAGCCGCCGCCGCCGGCGCCGCCCAAGGAGGGCGAACCGAAGCGGCTACCGCCGAATGAGGTCAAGGAGCCTGCACCGCCGGAAGTACCGGCGGCTCCGGGTGTTCCCGGGTCGACCGTTCAGCTCGGCGCTTATGGCTCGACTGCTAAAGCGGAAACGGCATGGAAAATGCTGTCGGCGCGGTTCCCCGAAGTGGCGCGAATGTCCAAACAGGTCGTTCCTTATAACGGGGGCTATCGTCTGCGTGCGGTCGGCGGGTCGCCCGACCAGGCCAAGGCGACTTGCGCTGCCGTGAGCGAAGGCGGCGAAAACTGCTTCGTGGTCCGCTGATGCAGGCCGCCATTTACGGCTTTGCCGGAACCGAACTGACCGCTGACGAAATTGCGTTCTTCAAGGATGCCAGGCCGGCCGGCTACATATTGTTTCGCCGCAATATCGAAACGCGTGCGCAATTGAAGGCGCTGACCGACAGTTTGCGCGACCTGGAAGGGCACGATCAAGTGCCGATCCTGATCGACCAGGAAGGGGGCCGGGTCGCTCGGATGCGTCCACCTGAATGGCCGGCCTTTCCAAGCGGCGAAGCGTTCGACCGGCTGTATCAATTGGCGCCATCGAGCGCGATCGAAGCGGCCCGGGTCAATGCCCGTGCGCTCGGACTGATGCTGCGTGAGTGCGGCGTAACAGTTGATTGCCTGCCGATGCTCGACGTTCGCCAGCCCGAAGCCAGCGAGATCGTCGGTGATCGTGCGCTCGGGACGTGTCCGATGCAGGTTGCGAGCCTTGGGCGGGCGATTCTCGACGGTCTTTCCTCGACGGGCGTGATCGGGGTGATGAAACATATTCCCGGTCACGGGCGCGCGTTGGTCGACAGCCATCATGAATTGCCGGTGGTCACCGCTAGCGACGAGGAATTGCAGGTCGACCTCGCCCCGTTCGAGCGTCTTCGCGACGCACCTATGGGGATGGTTGCGCATGTCGTCTACACCGCTTGGGACGATCAGCATCCGGCCAGCCAGTCGCAAATTGTGATCCGCGACATCGTTCGCGGTCGAATCGGTTTTGACAATTTCCTGATGAGTGACGACAGCAACATGAACGCGCTGGTCGGGTCGCCCGGCGAGCGGGCGGCGGCGTGTGTGACCGCCGGCTGTGATGCCGCATTGCCCTGCGATGGCGTGCTCGCCAACAATATCGATGTTGCGCGCCATGTCGGCGAACTGACCCCGAAGGCGGAGGAACGCCTGGCGCGGGCAATGGCGATGACCTTCAACCCTGACGACGAGATGGACTTTGCCGAAGCCGTCGCCAAGCGCGACGCCCTTCTGGCGCTCATCTGACAAAGCGCATAGCATCCCCGAATCATGGGGGAGGAGCTATTTACCACCGCGCCGCGCGAGGATGAGGCGCTTAATCTCAGCATCGATGGCTGGGAGGGGCCGCTCGACCTGCTGCTGACACTGGCGCGCGCCCAGAAGGTCGACCTTAAGCAGATTTCGATCCTTGCGCTGACCGAACAATATCTGGCCTACATCAACGGCGCGCGGCTGCTTCGCCTCGAAATCGCGGCCGATTATCTCGTCATGGCGGCATGGCTCGCTTATCTGAAATCCTGCCTGCTGCTCCCCAAGGATCCGCATGCCGAACCAAGCCCGGAGGAACTGGCGCTGCGGTTGCAGCTGCGGCTCCAGCGGCTCGATGCAATGCGCGAGGCCGGAGCCCGGCTGATGGGTCGCGACCGGCTGGGCCGAGATGTCTTCGCTCGCGGCATGCCCGAGGGGCTGCGAGTCATCCGAAAATCACTGTGGCAGGCCAACAGCTTCGATCTCTTCGCCGCTTACGGTCGAGTTCGCGCGCGCACTCAGCCAGCGATGCACGTCGTTGCCCACCGCGCCGTGATGACCCTGGACGATGCGATCCAGCGAGTCGCGACGATGCTTGGCAATGCCGTTGAATGGACGACGTTGGAGGCGTTTCTGCCGAACACGTTGGACCCGGCATATCGAAAGTCGGCGCTCGCCAGCTCGTTTGTCGCGGCGCTCGAACTTGCGCGCCAAGGCCGACTCGAGATCGAGCAAGAAGAGGCGTTCGGCGACGTGATGGTAAAGGCGGCCTGATATGGACGAACTGACCCGCGCCGTCGAAGCCTGCCTGTTCGCCGCCGCCGAGCCGATGGCTATTGCCGAAATCGAAGCACATGTCGGCGCTGGCGACGTGGTGGCTGCGCTTTCCACGCTTGCCGACATTTACGCTGGGCGTGGGGTTGAACTCGTCGAGCGCGGTGGCCGGTGGCATTTCCAGACCGCGCCCGATCTGGCGCATTTGCTGCGCAGGACGCGCGAAGAGCCGCGCCGACTGTCGCGCGCAGCAACGGAGACATTGGCAATCATCGCGTATCATGAGCCTGTCAGCCGCGCCGAGATCGAGGCGATCCGCGGCGTCCAGATATCGAAGGGCACGCTTGACGTCCTGATGGAAGCGGGCTGGGTGCGAACCGCAGGGCGGCGCGAATCGCCCGGAAGGCCGCTGCTCTACGCTTCGACTCAGGATTTTCTGACGCATTTCGGGCTCGAGTCGCGCCGCGACTTGCCGGGAATCGACGATTTGAAGGCCGCTGGCTTGCTCGATCCGCTCGACGATGATGCGATTCAAGGCCACCTCGGTGAGCTTCAACTGGAAAGCGACGACGAGAGCGACTAGACTGGGCGCAACCTTTCCTCTCGGAGTGACAGCCCATGGGCTCGTTCAGCCTGATTCACTGGATCATCCTCGCCGTTCTCTTGCTGCTGTTGTTCGGCGGCAACCGCTTCTCTGCCATGATGGGCGATGTCGCCAAGGGCCTCAAAAGCTTCAAGCAGGGACTGTCCGACGAAGACGAGAAAAAGACCGATCAGCAGCGCCAGTCGCAGCTGCCGCCGCAAAACAATGCCCCCCCGCAGCAGCCGATCGACATCACGCCGCGCAGCACCGATGTGCCGCCGCCGGCGGGTGACGACCAGTCGCGCTAGAGCCGGGCTGACCATCGCCGATGTTCGGCGTCGATTCCTTCGAGCTGCTCATCGTGGCCGTGCTGGCCTTGCTGTTCATCGGCCCCAAGGACCTGCCAAAGGTCATGATGCAGGTCGGGCGGTGGGTCGGAAAGGTGCGCGGCTATGCGCGCCATTTCACGGCTGGCATCGAAAATGTGATGCGCGAGGCCGAGCTTGAGGAAATGGAAAAAAAGTGGCGCGAAGAGAATCAGCGCATTCTTTCCCAATACCCCGCCGATGCGCATTATCCCGATCCAACCGCCGTCATGACCCCGATGGTACCGGAAGGGGCAGCGGATTCCGAACAGCCTGTATTGCCATTCGAGCAACCGGCAGTAACGGGCGAAGATCCGACGCCCCCGACTGAACGGGAATTGCCGTGATCCGCGACCTCGACGACAGCAAAGCGCCACTCATGGAGCATCTCATTGAGCTGCGTCGGCGCTTGCTTTGGGTGGTCGCCACCTTGCTGGGTGCGTTTTTCCTCTGCCTGTATTTTGCCAAGCCGATTTTTGGAATCCTGGTTCAGCCGTTGCTGGCGGCCGGGCAGGGCAAACTGATTTATACCGACATCTTCGAAGCATTTTTCGTCGAGGTGAAGGTCGCGTTTTTCGCATCGATGATGCTCGCCTTTCCGGTGTTCGCGACGCAATTGTGGCGGTTTGTCGCGCCCGGCCTCTATGCCAAGGAAAAGAAGGCTTTCCTGCCTTTCCTCCTGATGACGCCGTTCTTCTTCGCCGGTGGTGCTGCCTTCGCTTATTATGTCGCCATGCCGTGGGCGCTCAGGTTCCTCCTCGGATTCGAGGGGAATGTCGGCGGTGTCGAGCAGGAAGCGCTTCCGGCGATCGGCAATTACCTCAGCTTCGTGACCCGATTCCTGTTCGGCTTTGGTGTCGCATTCCTGACCCCGGTCTTGCTGATGATCTTGGAGCGTGCGGGAATCGTCTCACGGGAAACGCTCGCGGGGTCGCGGCGCTATGCCGTGGTCATCTGCGGATTGGTGTCGGCGGTGCTGACACCGCCCGATGCGGTCTCGATGCTGCTGATGCTGGTGCCGCTCTATTCGCTGTACGAATTCGCGCTGCTTGCGATCCGCCTCACCCACTGGCGCCGCGCGCGTGCCGCGAACAAAGCTTCCAACGACGGTGAAAATGAAGGGCGTAATTTGGGCCCGGAATCGCCACCGGGGGGGGGGAGGGTTGGCGGTTCCGGGCCCATTGTAAAGGACAGCGAGAGCGGGGGGGCAAAAAGTTCGCTGTCTGAAGAGTAGAACGCCCTCTTCGAATGGCGGTTCCAGCGTCAAGCAAATTTTTTTAATGGTCCCTTTATCCAGCCCGAACTCAGTTCGGGAAGACGGGCAAATCAACGGCCATTCGCGCCAGTTTCTCGTCGAGCGGCGACCGTAGTTGGCGCGCCAGCCCCTGGGATACGCGATCGAATTGTCGCCGCTCAGACGTCTCTTCGCCACTACTCGGCCGGATGAGCGTTTCACTCGCAACGCTCAGGGTCGCGGCCAACTCGCTAGTGCGCCAAAGGTTTACCTCGATCATTGCTGCCGGCGCAGCAAGCATGACAAATTCAACGACTTCGGTAACGAAGAAGGAAACCGCAACAGCCGCATCCTGCGTCGTATAGAGGTTGTCGACTTCAATATGGATGGACGGAGGTCTCGCCGGATCGGGCGCTGAAGCGCGCAAGGTGGCGGCCAGTTCGACCAGCAAGGGGCGTAGCGCGATTCCGCGCGTCTCCTCGACGTCCGCGAAATGATTGCGGTGAACCACCGACAGCGCATCGACTCGGCGCCCCATCGCGGCATAAGCCGCGCGCGATTCCGGCGTCACGGCACTGCGACCGTGGATCGATAGCATCGAGGCGATTACCTGAAGGTTGTTCTTCACGCGGTGATGGACTTCGCGGACAAGCCTGCGCTGGCCTTCGAGAGCCTCGGCCATCCCGGATTCGGATTGCTCGATCCTCTCGACGGCGCGTTCGAACGCACCGCCCAACTTGTCGATTTCCTCGGTCGACCCAAGATCGTCCGGCAGGACAAGGTGACTGCCGGGTCGATAGTCGTTTACCGCATGCTGCAACTTCTCGAGTGGACGAAGCAGCAGCCGCTTCACGAAATACCAGCTGAGAACGACTGCAGCAGCAAGGATCAGGAGCGGGAAAAGGACCGAGAAACGATCGAGCGAGGTCGGCGGATCGACCTTCGTCACGACCTCCGCCTTCAACTGGCCGCCCGCGATCTGGAATTGGCGATGACGGAAGCCCGGTCCCTGCGTCTCGGAATTATCGCCAAGAATTGCCAGGCGATTGGAGCCATCGCTGATGGTCATGGCGGAGATCCCGTTTTCGATCCGCCGCACTTCACTCGCGAGTTCAGAACTTGTCTGGTTGCCGGTGACCATCCCGCCAATGATGCCGACCCGATAATAAACCACGCGATCCTCGGGCGAGACCCACATGCGGACCGTGCCGGGCCCGACCTTTAGGGCGGGTTTCACCATCGAAAATCCGCGATAAGTGCAAATCACGTCGCCCTCTGCGTCGCGGATTGCGAACCGCGGCGTGACGGTGGGCGTCAACGCGAGCGCCAGCGCGGTCTCTGCGCACGGATCACGGCCCTCAAGCATGATGACGCCGTTGGCAGCAATCTTGATCGACATGGAATTGCGGCTCAGCGCAGCGTCGACCGCGCGCGCGCCGCTTAACGCCTGTCGGCGCGACAATTCTTCAGCGCTACGATCGAGATCGGCAAGGTTTGACCATGCCGACAAGGCGAGCGCCAGGCCAAGCGGCAGCAACGCCGCCATCAACAATGCGAGAAGTTTGGTTCCGGTAGGCCAGTGTGAACTTGCGGAGGGTTTTGACGCCATCAAAGCCACTGTGCCGGTTTGAGCGACAGATCAGTCGAGTTTGCCGAGCAAATCCATGAAATCGGAGGGGACATCTTCCCTGAGCGTCGAATCGTAAACCGAGCGAAGTGCCTTGCCGACGTCGCCAGACTTCTTGTCCTTGGAATCGGCCCGCTTAGCCGTTGACGATTTTCCCGATTGCGTGGGCGCGTCAACATCGTGACTGGAACCGTCGTTCTTGTGCTCACTCAACCTCTCGTCCCCCTCGCGGACTTGCTTTTCTGATCGATCGTTCAACGCATGACACCTAACGGGGGTCGGCACAAAGGATGAGGCGCGCAGTTAGATCGCGTAAGAAGCGTCGTCAACGGCAGGCGCCACCCCGGTAGTGCACTTGGAAACCAAAATCGCACAGCTTTGTTCCACCTTTCTTATAACTCTGCAATTTGCTGTCACGAAAACGACACACAGCGTGTTGCAGGGTTGAAACCGGTTCCACTGCGGCCCAATAGGGCCACATCCCTTTTTGGAGTGTCAGATCGATGTCGCTTGGCCAGGACCTTGCCCCCCACCTTCCGTTTTTGCGTCGTTACGCACGCGCCCTGACCGGCAGCCAGACGCACGGCGACGCGTTCGTTCGCGCGGCGCTTGAAGCAATCGTCGCTTCGCCCGAAGATTTTCCGCGCGACGTGGATCCGCGTCTCGGCCTCTACCGCACCTTCCATGCGATCTGGTCGACTGCCAACATCGAGGAAGGTCAAGATCCCGATCTGGATATCGCCGGAGCAGAAGGCGTAGCGCAGGCCCGCCTTTCGCGGATTACGCCGGTTTCGCGTCAAGCACTACTGCTGACCAGCCTCGAAGGTTTCTCAACTGACGATGCAGCTTACTTGATCGGCGCGTCGCGCGAAGACGTCGAAAGCCTCGTCGCCGAAGCGATGGCGGAAATCGAGCGCCAGACCCACGCCGACGTTCTGATCATCGAAGACGAGCCGATCATTGCGATGGATATTGAGATGATCGTTCGGGACCTTGGCCATAATGTTACGGGTGTTGCGGTCACGCGTACTGAAGCGATTGCGCAAGCTCGCCAGTCGCCACCAACACTCGTCCTTGCCGACATCCAGTTGGCCGACGATTCCAGCGGCATCGACGCAGTGAAGGACATCCTCGCGGAATTTTCGGTTCCGGTCATTTTCATCACCGCCTTCCCAGAACGTTTGTTGACGGGTTCCCGTCCGGAACCGACGTTCCTGATCACCAAGCCGTTCCAGCGCGCAACGGTAAAGGCCGCGATCAGCCAAGCGCTATTCTTCGACTCGGCGACGGTACCGGCCGCTTAAAACAAACGGCTCCGGAACAACCCCGTTGGCGTTTGCGTTGGCGGGGTAAGTTCCACTAGATTTGAAATCGAGAAATCATGGCCGAACCGACCGAACACGTAACCACGACCGAAGCACGCGCAGGCTCCACGCAGCACATGACCCGTCACGTCCTCGGTATCGGACTTGCGCTGGTCATCGTCATTTTCGCCGTCCTGTTGTTGGTGGCAGGCTAAATCACTATCTTGCGACTCGCCGAGGCGAAAAAACCGGCCTTTTCCAATGGAAAGGCGATCGTCGGCGAGTGGGTGGGGAAATGTCAGAATTGACCGAGGATCAAGCGTCAGAGGAAGCTCGCCCCGAATGGGAGCCGCTTCCCGATGACGAATTCAAAGTTCAACTTGCTTCCGTCATCCCGCATTTGCGCGCTTTTGGGCGTTCGCTCTCGGGTAGCCGTGACCTCGCCGACGATCTTGTCCAGGAAACGCTGTTAAAAGCGTGGGCGGCGCGCAAGCGCTTTCAGGCCGGGACCAACATGCGCGCCTGGACATTCATCATCCTTCGCAACCTGTTCCTAAGCCAGATGCGCCGTGCGCGCTTCAAGGGCGAATGGGACGATGTGACCGCCGCAAAGATCCTGTCGGCTCCGGCCAGCCAAGATCGTCATATCGAACTTGGTGATATGCAGCGTGCGTTGCTCCACTTGCCGCAACCGCAGCGCGAAGCGTTGATTCTGGTGGGTGCCGGCGGTTTCGCCTACGAAGAAGCGGCCCAGATTTGCGGCTGTGCCGTCGGCACGATCAAGAGCCGCGTCGCACGCGGCCGTGTCGCGTTGGAAGCATTGCTCTCGGGCAGTGACATGACCTCACGGCGTCAGCACGTGACCGATCCGAACAAGTCGGCTTTGCAGGCTATCATGGGCGAAGTTGACGATCTGGCGAAGGACATGATGCCGATCCCCGATGCTGCCGACGACGACCTCTAGGAATTAGTGAATACGGTCGAGCAGGTCGGCGAAGGGATCGTCAGCCTCTTCCTGACGCCCGTCCGCAAACGCCCGGCGTAACAGGGACGCGATGTTGGCCTGATCGGGAAGCCCGTCGACACTGATGATGCGTCGTTCGTCCTTGGGCCGCTCGTTCGGCAGGATTGTCGTCGGTAGGGTCATCGTCTTCAAGTAACGCACGCAATCGCCGGTAGTTTCGTTGTGATGCGAAATCGGGCAGGGAGGGGGCGTGGCGGCATCACCTTCAATTTCGCAACGCGAAGACGCTTTGCAAAGAGCGCGCGACCATGCACCCTTCCTGCGCCTCGCCAGCAGCGGCTGCTCCGACATTGCCGATATTTTTGCGCGCGATGGTGCCGTGGCGGCCGTCAAAGCGGCACTGTCCATCGATGACCCCGACGTCGGCGTACGCCTGCGCCGTCAGCGTCAGGCGCTGGCGCTGGCAATCGCGCTAGGAGATCTTTCCGGTGAATTCGCGCTAGAGGATTTGACGCGGCGCCTTTCCGACTTTGCCGATCGCGCGATTGACGAGGCGGTGAAGGCCGCAATCGCCGAACGAACGCCGGACGCCGATTCTCGGGGCTTTGCCGTCCTCGCACTAGGCAAGCTGGGCAGTCGCGAGCTGAACTATTCTTCCGACGTCGACCTCATCTTGCTGTTCGACCCGGAAACACTGCCGACCAAAGGCCGGGAGGAACCGGGCGAAGCCGCAGCCCGGATCGGTCGCCGGATGATCGAATTGCTTCAGGAACGGACTGCCGAAGGCTATGTCGCCCGCGTCGATATGCGGCTTCGTCCATCCCCCGAAGTCACCTCCATCGCGCTGCCGGTCGATGCCGCAATTTCTTATTACGAGAGTCAGGCGCTGCCCTGGGAGCGTGCGGCCTTTATCCGTGCCAGAGCGGCCGCCGGCGATGTTGCGCTGGGGGAGCGGTTCCTGAAGGAAATCCATCCCTTCATCTGGCGGCGCGCACTCGATTTCGGTGCGATCGACGAGATTCGCCAGATCAGCGGCAGGATCCGCGATCATTACGCGCAAGGGCAGGCCCTCGGCCCGGGGTTCGACCTGAAACGCGGCCGTGGCGGCATTCGCGAAGCCGAATTCTTCACCCAGGTCCAGCAGCTGATCCACGGAGGACGTGATGCAAGCCTGCGCGACCCCGCCGTTCTGGACGCCTTGCCCGCGCTTGTCGCTGCGGGCCGGATGACCGGCGACGTCGCCGAAGGTTTGGCCGACGCCTACCGCAGGTTGCGCGATGTCGAACACCGCACCCAGATGATCGGCGATCAGCAAACCCATCTGCTGCCACTCGACCCCGCCGCGCTCGACGAGGTCGCGAAGCTTGACGGACTTCCTGATGGCGCCGCGCTGATCGACAGCATCCGCGACCACGTCACGTTCGTCAGCAAGCAATTCGACGAACTTGCCCCAGATGAAGAGGATCGGCTTTCCAACGATCCCGACATCCTGCGTCGCGAGCTTGCAGCGATGGGTTTCGTCGACATCGAGGCGGTCCTGCGACTGATCGGCGACTGGCGTTCCGGTCGCGCCCGCTCGTTGCGCTCGCCCGCCGCGCGCGGTGCGTTCGAGGCGATGCTTCCAACCTTGATGCGCGAGGTCGCAGCCGGCCCCGACCCAATGCGCGCGCTTAATCGGTTCGGCGATATCATCGACCGACTTTCGAGCGGGGTGAATCTCTACCGCCTGCTAGGCGCGCGACCACAACTCGCAAGCTTGCTCGCGCTCGTGCTCACTCATGCACCGCCGCTTGCCGATCAACTCGGGCGCCGCCCGACCCTGCTCGATGGACTGATCGACGAATCCTCGTTCGCCCCGCCGCCGCCCGTCGCTGCACTGGTCGCGAGGTTCGAGCGGGCGATTGTCAACGAACCGTTCGACGTCGCTTTGGACCGATTGCGCCGGATGATTGGCGAGAGACGCTTCGCGCTCGGCGTCCAGCTAATCGCGGCGCACCGCGACCCGATCGTCATCGCCGAGGGATATAGCGATCTTGCCGAAGCGGCGATTGTGGTCCTGACAGACGCGGTGACCCGCGAATTCGAGGCCAGCCACGGCGATATCGAAGGTGGCGAACTCGTCATCCTCGGACTTGGCCGGCTTGGTGGGCGCGCATTGACCCATGCCAGCGATCTCGACCTGATCTTCCTGTTCGACGCACCAGAAGGTTCGCAATCCGATGGTCGCAAATCGCTGACGGCGACCGATTACTACAATCGCCTCGCCAGCCGGATCACCGCCGCGCTTCGCACGCCGACCGCGGCGGGCCCGCTTTACGATGTTGATACCCGCCTTCGTCCACAGGGCGCGCAAGGCATGCTCGCGGTCACGGTGGCCGCATTCGACGCATATCAACGAAGCGAAGCCTGGACGTGGGAACATATGGCGCTTTGCCGCGCGCGTCCGCTCACTGGGTCCGACGCGGCGAAAGCGCGCGTTCGTTCGCTTATCTGTGCGATCCTCGTTGCGGACGGCGATGCCGACAAGATACGTTTCGATGCAGGATCGATGCGCGATGAAATGGCGCGGCACAAACCGCCCGCCGGCTCGCTCGATATCAAGCTTGGGCCAGGGGGATTGGTTGATCTGGAATTTGCGGTCCACACGCTCCAGCTGGTTCACCATATCGGGCTCGATCCCCGGTTGGAGGTCGCGCTCGCCGAATTGGTCGAGCGTGGATTGATCGATCCCGACGCCGATCGCGACCTTCGCTTGCTCAGCCGGGTACTGGTCGTGCTTCGACTGCTCGCCCCCGAAGGATCGGTCGAACCCGCACAGCAATCGCGCGGACTTTTGGCATCACTTTGTGGTTATGATCAGTGGGATCTGTTGCTGGAAGCGATGGATGCGGCGCGCGGTCGGATTGCGGCGCGATGGCACGATGCAAAGGAAGGGAAGACGCGATGAAAGAGGGCGACAAGATTCCGTCGATACAGGCCGATTTGAGTGGCGGTGGAACGGTCGACCTGGGATCGCCAGGACGCCCGTTCGTGGTTTACTTTTACCCCAAGGACGACACGCCGGGGTGCACGACGGAGGCGAAGGATTTTTCCCAGCTAGCCAATGAGTTCGAATCCGCCGGTGTGGTTGTCGTCGGGGTGTCGCGCGATCCGATGAAGAAACACGACAAGTTCATTGCCAAGCACGAACTGGCGATCCCGCTGGCCAGCGACGAGGATGGCGCGATCAGCGAGGCGTTTGGAACGTGGATCGAAAAATCGATGTACGGCCGCAAATATATGGGGACGGAGCGCGCTACCTTCCTGATTGACGCGAACGGCAAGGTTCTTCGCGCTTGGCGCAACGTCAAGGTGAAGGGCCATGCCGACGAGGTCCTCGCCGCTGCGAAGGATGTTTGAACCCGCGCGCCGCTTTTGCTAGCGGCAGTGACAAGATTGAAAAGCGTTTTTTCGAAGGACTGATCCGTGGCCGAATTTACCCTGCCCAAGAACAGCAAGATCAACGGTCGCGGCAAGACCCACAAGGCCGTCGGGGCCAAGCGGACCAAGACCTTCAAGGTTTATCGTTACGATCCCGATAGCGGCCAGAACCCACGCTATGACAAGTTCGAGGTCGATCTCGACAAGTGCGGCCCGATGGTCCTGGACGCGCTGATCAAGATCAAGAACGAGATAGATCCCACCCTGACGTTCCGCCGGTCGTGCCGCGAAGGCATCTGCGGTTCCTGTTCGATGAACATGGACGGTCGTAACGGTTTGGCTTGCACGACCGCGATCGAGGACATCAAGGGCGAAGCGCGGATCACGCCGCTGCCACACATGGAAGTCGTCAAGGATCTCATTCCCGACCTCACACACCAATATGCCCAGCTGGCATCGATCGAACCGTGGTTGAAGTCGAAGTCGCCCGAGCCCTCGGGCAAGGAACGGCTGCAGAGCCCGGAAGACCGTGCGCAGCTCGACGGTCTGTACGAATGCATACTTTGCTTCTGCTGCACGACCAGTTGCCCGAGTTACTGGTGGAATGGCGACCGCTTTCTTGGTCCGGCGATCCTTCTCCAAGCTTATCGCTGGCTTGCCGACAGTCGCGATGAAATGACTGGTGAGCGTCTAGACCAGCTCGAGGATCCGTTCCGGCTCTATCGCTGCCACACGATCATGAACTGCGCGAGTGTATGTCCCAAGGGCCTCAACCCGGCCAAGGCGATTGCCGAAACCAAGAAGTTGGTGGCGGAGCGGTCTGCTTGACGCTCCCTTCGGGGGCGCAACCCGAACCGGGCGACGGCGGCTGGTACAGCTGGGGCGAGTTTGCGCGCGGATCGTTTGCATCGCGGACCGGGAAATTGCTTTTTCGTCCCGACGGCGAAGGCCGCGGAATCGTTCGCATGACGCCCGACGAGTCCCATCTGAACATGGGCGGGTCGCTTCATGGCGGCGCGGTGATGAGCTTTATCGACATGGCTCTGTTTGCGGGCGGGCGCTGCGCGGGGATGGCCGAGGGTCATTATGTGACGCTCGATTGCGCGACGCGCTTTCTTGCGCGTGGACGGATCAACGTTCCACTCGACGCTCATGTCCGACTGATCCGGCAAACGCCTGGCGGTCTCGTCTTCTTGGCGGGTGAATGTCGCCAGGACGGCGAACCATGTTACGATTTCACCGGTACGCTTAAGAAAATCAAACGACCTGATGGCGATGGCGAGCGTCGCTGACGCTTATGCCGCGCTTGTTGCGGCGGGCGAATTGAAACCCGACACCGACCAGCAACATGCAGCGCAGGCGCTCGATCGTTTCGCGCGAGCATTTGCGCCGGAAAAGGGTCTTTTCGGTCGCTTGTTCGCAAGCGGGCCGGCCAAGAGAGGTCTCTATCTCTGGGGCGGTGTCGGGCGCGGCAAGTCGATGCTGATGGACCTCGCGTTCGATCACGTCACGATCACGCCCAAGCGCCGGACGCATTTCGCGCCTTTCATGATCGAAGTTCACGAGCGACTTCGCCAGGCGCGGAAGGTGGCCGACGGCGATCCGGTCATCCGGGTCGCCGACGATATCGCTGCCGACGTCCGCTTTCTGGCCTTCGACGAAATGATGGTCACCAATCCGGCCGACGCCATGATCATGAGTCGGCTGTTCACCGCGCTGATCGAGGCTGGGGTCGCGATCGTTACGACCAGCAACCGTCCGCCATCGGATCTCTATCGCGACGGCCTGAACCGCGACTTGTTTATGCCATTCATCACGTTGATCGAACAGAAACTGGAGGTTCTTCCTCTCAACGGCCCGATCGATTACCGGCTCGACCGGTTGCGTGGGCTCGACACTTGGCTGGTGCCCAATGGTTGCGAAGCGACGGCCAAACTGTCCGAAGCCTTCTTCCGCCTGACTGATTATCCGGTCGAGGATCGCGACCACGTTCCAAGCGAGCAACTGGATGTCGGCGGGGGCCGGAGACTTCATGTCCCGAAAAGCCTAAAAGGCGTCGCGGTATTCAGCTTCAAGCGTCTGTGCGGCGAAGCGCGCGGTGCCGCCGACTACCTCGCCATCGCGCGTCGTTTCCACACGGTGATCGTCGTCGGGATCCCTATTTTGACCCGGGAGATGCGGAATGAGGCGGCCCGCTTCGTCACACTGATCGATGCGCTATACGAACACCGGGTCAAACTGCTTGCCGCGGCCGATGCCGAGCCAGCCGATCTGTATCCGGCAGGCGACGGCAATTTCGAATTCCAGCGGACGATCAGCCGGCTCGAGGAAATGCAGAGCGCCGACTATCTCCGCGAGGGTCACGGGCTCGCCGACGGCTGAATACGCAGCGATCGCCTTTGTGTCTTTTGTCGACCAGCAGCAACCCAGCCAATTCGGCGGTGCGTGCGGCGGCAATCGTGGTGATCATCCTGCTGGTCCCGCAGAAAGCCAAGGAAACCAAAGGCGCCGACTCCGCGACTTGACGCACTGCCGCTTAAGCCTAGCGTGGCGCGCAATCAGGGAGAACAATCATGCGCGCCTTCGTACTCGCTGCCTTGCTCGTCACCTCAGCGCCGCTTGCCGCCGCGCCTGGCCCCGTCACAGGCCCGACCGCGCTCAGTCCCGAATGGCAAGGCAAGGCCAAGACCCTGTTCAAGACGGCGATCGAGATTCCCACGGTCCAGGGTCGCGGCGAGCATCGCCGGATGGCCGAGATGCTGGCCAGCGAATATCGCAAGAACGGCTGGGCGGCCGACGATATCAAGACGATGCCGTATAAAACCGTAGACGGCGAAGAAAAGGTCGCTTTCTACGCGCGCTGGAAGGCTGCCAGGCCGAGCGGCAAGAAACCAATCCTTCTGATCGGCCATATGGACGTCGTCGAGGCCAATCGCGCCGACTGGGTGCTCGACCCGTTCGTATTCGTCGAAAAGGACGGATACTTTTATGGACGCGGCACCAGCGACGACAAACAGGGTGTCATCGGCACCTCGACCGCATTGTTTAAATTGCGCAGCGAAGGCTTCAGGCCGACCCGCGACATCATCGTCTTCTACACCTCGGACGAGGAGACTGGGGGCGAGGGCGCGCATCTGGGTTCGACCCAATGGAAGAATCTTCTCGATGCCGAATATGCGCTCAACGCTGATGCCGGCGGCGGCGGCTATCTGGCCGATGGTACCTCGCTCGGCTTCGGGCTCCAGACGGCTGAGAAAATCTACCAGGATTTTACGCTGACCGTGACCAATCGCGGGGGTCACTCGAGCCGCCCGCGCCCCGACAACGCGATTTACGAATTGTCGGCTGCGCTTACGAAACTCGCCGCCTACCGCTTCGAACCGACGCTGACGGAAACCACCCGAGCTTATTACAAGGCGCGCGCATCGCAGGAAAAGGGCGCGCTTGGCGATGCGATGCGGGCCTGGCTGGCGAATGAAAAGGACGGGAATGCCGCCGACACGATCGAAGCTAGCGAACTGGAAGTCGGCACAACGCGCACCCGCTGTGTCGCAACGATGCTATCGGGCGGCCATGCTCCCAATGCGTTGCCGCAGAAGGCCACCGCCAACGTCAATTGCCGCGCCATGCCGGGAACGCAGCAGCACGCGCTTCTCGCCGAGATCAAGCGAATCGTCGGGCCGGGTGTGGAAGTCACGCCCATCGCGGACTTCAAGCCGAGTCCGGCGTCGCCCCTTCGTCCCGACGTGGTGGGCGCCTACACAAATTCGATCGCCAAGCTGTACGGAAAGGACGTACCGATCATTCCGCACATGTCGACCGGGGCGACCGACGGCCTGTATTTTCGGTCGATCGGAATCCCCGTTTATGGCGCGGAAGGGGTCTGGGGAATTTCGCCAGATGACGAGCGGGCCCACGGTCTCGACGAGCGCATTCCGACCCGCGCCTTCTACAACGGCATCGTCCATTGGGAGAACATGCTGCGCGACCTGGCAGGCTGATATGACAAGGGCCGCCCCAAAGGGCGGCCCTCGACCGATTGCACTTAATCGTTAGCGAATCAGGGCGCGAATAACCTGCTCGACCAGTTGAGTCCGCGGATCGACGCGATAGAGATAGCCGTCGCGGTAATAATATTGGTTCGTGGAATTCAGCCCATACTGGTTGCGCCAGTCATAAGGAATCTGGTTGTACGTCCATTGCTGGCCGTAATTCGACTGCCAGCGCTGCCCGACATTGTAGCGCTTCTTGGCAATGCCCGGCGGCAGGCAACCATTGTTCTTCTTGGCGAGACCCGGGGGGCATGCGCCGTTGCCCCAGCCCATTGCTTGCTGGCCATGCGAACGATGATTGCCGTGATGCTTGGCATGATCGGGCTTGGCCGATGCCGGCGCGGCGATAGCAAGGGCGAGTGCACCTGCTGCGAATGCGAACGTTTTCATGTCGTTTCTCCCTATTTGTGGAGTGGTTGTGCCGGTCAACGCCTGAACCGGCCCTGAGGGGCCCATTCATGCTTGCGATGGTTGTACACCCCGCGCGGAGCGGTTAGAGCGCCCCCGGCTTTCCCGCGCGCGTGTCGCGCGGCTCATTTCAGTTGGAGAATCGGTCCCCCATGGCTCGCAAGAAAATCGCGTTGATCGGCGCCGGCATGATCGGCGGCACCCTGGCCCACCTCGCGGCCAAGAAGGAAATGGGCGACATCGTCCTGTTCGACATCGCCGAGGGCATGCCGCAGGGCAAGGCGCTCGATCTCAGCCAGTGTGGCCCGGTCGAAGGCTTCGACGCCCACATTACCGGCACCAACGATTATGCCGACATCGCCGGGGCGGACGTCATCATCGTCACCGCCGGCGTGCCGCGCAAGCCGGGCATGAGTCGCGATGACCTGGTCGGAATCAACCTCAACGTGATGAAGGCGGTTGGCGCGGGCATCAAGCAGCATGCCCCCGACGCGTTCGTCATCTGCATCACAAACCCCTTGGACGCGATGGTCTGGGCGCTGCGCGAATATTCCGGCCTTCCGGCAAACAAGGTCGTCGGCATGGCCGGCGTGCTCGACTCGGCGCGCTTCGCCACCTTCCTTGCCTGGGAATTTGGTGTCTCGGTGCGCGACGTGAACGCGTTCGTGCTCGGCGGCCACGGCGACACGATGGTCCCGGTGACCAGCTACACCACGGTCAGCGGCATCCCGGTCGACGATTTGATCAAGATGGGCAAATCTTCGAAGGAAGCCATCGACGCCATCGTCACCCGTACGCGCGGCGGCGGCGGCGAGATCGTCGGCCTGCTCAAGACTGGCAGCGCTTATTACGCCCCGGCTACCAGCGCGATCGCGATGGCCGAAGCCTATCTGGGCGACCAGAAGCGGATCCTGCCCTGCGCAGTCCATGTCGACGGCAAATATGGCCTTGACGGGATGTATGTCGGCGTTCCTGCCGTGATCGGTGCGGGCGGCGTCGAAGACGTGATCGAAATCGCGCTCGACGATGAAGCCAAGGGCAATTTCCAGGTCAGCGTCGATGCGGTCAAGGAACTGCTCGAGGCCTGCAAATCCATCGATGGGAGCCTTGGTCAGTGAGCATTCTCGTCAACAAGAACACCAAAGTCATCACCCAGGGCATGACCGGTGAAACCGGTACTTTCCACACCGAACAGGCGATTGCTTACGGCACGCAGATGGTCGGCGGCGTCACGCCGGGCAAGGGCGGTACGACGCATATCGGTCTTCCCGTGTTCAACACCGTGGAAGAAGCGGTTGCGAAGACCGGCGCCGACGCCAGCGTGATCTACGTTCCGCCGCCCTTCGCCGCGGATTCGATCCTTGAGGCGATCGATGCGCAGGTCCCACTGATCGTGTGCATCACCGAAGGGATTCCGGTGCTCGACATGGTCAAGGTCAAGCGCGCGCTCGACGCGTCGAAGTCGCGACTGATTGGGCCGAATTGCCCGGGCGTGCTGACGCCGGGCGAATGCAAGATCGGCATCATGCCCGGCAATATCTTCAAGCAGGGCAGCGTAGGGGTCGTCTCGCGTTCCGGCACGCTGACCTATGAAGCTGTCTTCCAGACCTCCAACGAAGGCCTCGGGCAGACCACTGCGGTCGGCATCGGCGGCGATCCGGTGAAGGGCACCGAATTCATCGACATGCTCGAAATGTTCCTCGCCGATGATGCAACCAAGTCGATTATCATGATCGGCGAAATCGGCGGCGCGGCGGAAGAAGAAGCCGCCCAGTTCATCGCCGACGAAGCCCGGCGCGGGCGCAGCAAGCCGACCGTTGGCTTCATCGCTGGTCGAACCGCTCCCCCGGGGCGCCGGATGGGTCATGCCGGCGCGATTGTGTCGGGCGGCAAGGGCGACGCGGAATCGAAGATTGCCGCGATGGAAGCCGCCGGTATCTGCGTTTCGCCAAGCCCCTCAGAGCTTGGCCGGACGCTCACGGAGCTGCTGAAAGGCTAATCATACCCATGGATTCGATGGCGATCGAGCGCGAAGAAGGACCCAGCTGGGCCCGGCCGAACTGGCCGGTCGCAGCGCTCGATGACATAAATGTCGGGCTCGATCCGACCGAGGCGACCATCGCCAAGGTCAAGGAAGCTGCGCGGGCCGCCGTCGCCTCGTCGGGCGTCACCGACGAAGCGGCGATCCGTGCCGCCGCCGAGGACAGCATCCGCGCGATGATGTTGATCCGGCTCTACCGGGTCCGCGGTCATTTGGCGTCCAAGCTTGATCCGCTTGGTCTTGCCCATCACGACACGGTGCCCGAGCTCGACCTGGCATTTCACGGCTTTGGCCCCGGCGACCTCGACCGCAAGATCTGGCTTGGCGGTGCGCTCGGTTTCGACAGCGCTAGCGTGCGCGAGATCGTTGCCGTCCTGCAGGCCAATTACTGCGGCCATGTCGGCCTCGAATATATGCACATCAATGACTTGGAGGAACGACGCTTCCTGCAGGATCGGATGGAAGGCAAGGACAAGGAAATCCACTTTACGCCCGAAGGCAAGAAGTCGATCCTCGAGAAAGTCATCCACGGCGAGCAGTGGGAAAAATTCCTCGCCCGCAAATATGTCGGCACGAAACGGTTCGGTCTCGACGGCGGTGAAAGCGCGATTCCGGCGCTCGAAGCAGTCATCAAATATGGCGGGCAGATGGGGGTCGAGGAGATTACTGTCGGAATGGCCCATCGCGGCCGTTTGAACGTCCTCGCCAACGTGATGGGCAAACCCTATCGCGCGATTTTCAGCGAATTCGCCGGTGGCAGCGCCAATCCCGACGATGTCGGCGGGTCGGGCGACGTCAAATATCACCTCGGCACCTCCAGCGATCGCGAATTCGACGGCAAGAAGGTTCACCTGAGCCTGGCGCCGAACCCTTCGCATCTCGAGGCCGTCGATCCTGTCGTCCTCGGCAAGAGCCGCGCGGTCATGACAACCAAGGGCGACCGCGAAGGCGACAGCGTGCTGCCGCTTTTGCTGCACGGCGACGCTGCGTTCGCCGGGCAAGGAATTGTCTGGGAATGCCTCGGCTTCTCCGGACTGCCCGGGTACGGCACGGGCGGCTGCGTACACTTCGTCATCAACAACCAGGTCGGCTTCACGACCAGCCCGCAATTCGCGCGCTCGTCGCCTTATCCGTCGGATGTCGCCAAGGGCATCCAGGCGCCGATCCTGCACGTCAACGGCGACGATCCTGAAGCTGTCACCTTCTGCTGCAAATTGGCGATCGAATTCCGCCAGAAGTTCAACCGCGACATCGTGATCGACATGTGGTGCTACCGGCGCTTTGGCCACAATGAAGGTGACGAACCCAGCTTTACCCAGCCGGTTATGTACGACGTCATCCGCAAGCATCCGCCGATCAGCGCGATTTACGGCGAGAAACTGGTTGCCGAGGGCGTCGTCGACCAAGCGTGGATCGATGAGCGTACGAAGGAATTCGTCACCCTGCTCGAAGGTGAGTTCGAGGCTGGGACGACTTATCTGCCAAACAAGGCGGACTGGTTCGAAGGGCGTTGGACCGGTCTCGGAAAGCCCGGCGAACCGGTCGACGCGCGGCGCAACGTGAATACCGAGATCGCCGAGGTGCAATATGATCGGCTGACCTCGCTGATCACCACCATTCCTGCCGAGCTGACCATCCACAAGACGCTGGGACGGGTCATTGACGCGCGCCGGAAGTCGCTGACCGATGGCGCCGGGATCGACTGGGCGACAGCCGAAGCACTGGCCTTCGGAAGTCTGGTCGAGGACGGTTACAGCGTTCGTCTGTCCGGGCAGGATTCGGGTCGCGGCACCTTCAGTCAGCGCCACGCCGTTTGGGTCGATCAGAAGAGCAACGAGAAATATATCCCGCTTCGCCAGATCAACGACGGCGAATTGCGCAAGCCGCGCTTCGAAGTCCGCGACAGTCCGCTGTCCGAGTTCGGCGTGCTCGGTTTCGAATATGGCTATTCGATCGCGGACCCCAAGACCCTGGTCCTGTGGGAAGCGCAGTTCGGCGATTTCGCCAATGGCGCGCAGACGATCATCGACCAGTTCATCGCAGCGGGCGAAGCCAAGTGGCTACGCGCATCGGGCCTCGTCCTGTTGCTCCCGCACGGTTACGAAGGGCAGGGGCCGGAACATAGCTCGGCACGGATGGAGCGTTATCTCCAGCTGTGCGCTGAAGATAATATGCAGGTCTGCAACATCACTACACCGGCCAATTACTTCCACGTCCTACGCCGCCAAATGCATCGCGGGTTTCGCAAGCCGCTGGTCATCATGACGCCCAAGTCGCTGCTCCGGCACAAGCATGCGGTGTCGACCCGTGCCGACTTCACCGGCGAGGGTCATTTCATGCGGATCCTGTCGGACCTCAATCCGCCGGCCGCGGACGAGACCAAACGCCTCGTGCTCTGTTCGGGCAAGGTCAGCTACGAAATAATGGAAGCCCGCGACCAGGTCGGCGACACCGCCACCCAGGTCATCCGAATCGAACAGGTCTATCCGTTCCCGTCAGAACCGCTCGTCAAGCGGTTGAAGGCGATGCCAAACCTCGAAGAGCTGGTCTGGGCGCAGGAAGAACCGAAAAACAACGGCAGCTGGTTCTTTGTCGAGGATTTGTTGGAACACTGCCTTGCCGAGGCGGGTTTCAAGGGAATGCGTCCGCGTTATGCCGGCCGCGCCGCGTCCGCTTCGCCGGCCACCGGCCTCGCCAAACGCCACGCCGCGGAACAGGCGGCCTTGATCGCAGACGCGCTGGGGCATAGCAGCGCCACCAACACCGAAGCCAAGGCTTCCTGAAAGAATAGAGGGTAATCATGGCCACTGACGTCAATGTTCCGACGCTGGGCGAATCTATTACCGAGGCCACCGTCGGTCAGTGGCTCAAGCAGCCAGGCGATGCCGTGCAGGTAGATGAGCCGATCGTCAGCCTAGAAACCGACAAGGTCTCGGTCGAGGTCAACGCACCGGTTGCCGGAACGCTTGCCGAACAAGTTGTTGCCGAGGGCGAGGCCGTGGCCGTCGGGGCGCTGATCGCCCGGATCGGCGAGGCCGGTGTATCGAACCAGGTCGTGCCCGCGGAGCAGCCGGAAGGCGCGGTCAATCCCGCAGGCCCTGGCGAGACGCCCGCCATCAAGGGATCCGAGACGGCGCCAACCGCACCGTCGAGCGAGACCGTCCCGATCAGCGATGCGTCATTGACCTTGTCGCCCGCGGTGCGCCGCGCGGTGCTCGAGAATCATGTAGACCCGTCATTGATCAAGGGCAGCGGCAAGGATGGCCGGATCACCAAGGACGACGTGCTTGCCGCTGCGCAGGCCAAGAAGACCGATCCCGCGCCAGCTCCGCCGGCGATCAAGGCGGCGACCGCCGATCCGTCTCCTGCAGCCAATGTACCGAGTGCCGCCAAGGGCGATCGAAGTGAGGAACGCGTCAAGATGTCGCGCCTTCGCCAGACCATCGCGACCCGCCTTAAGGAAGCGCAGAACACCGCCGCGTTGCTGACAACCTTCAATGACGTCGACATGACGGCGGTGATCGATGCGCGTGGCCGCTACAAGGATTTGTTCGAAAAGAAGCATGGCATCCGCCTCGGCTTCATGAGCTTTTTCGTGAAAGCCGCCGCCCTTGCGGCGCGCGACGTGCCCTCGGTCAATGCGCGCATCGAAGGCGACGAGATCGTCTATTCCAATTATCTCGACGTCTCGGTCGCGGTCTCGGCGCCCAAGGGCCTCGTGGTACCGGTCATCCGTAACGCCGAAAGCATGAGCTTCGCCGAGATCGAACAGGCGATCGCCGGGTTCGGCAAGAAGGCTAAGGACGGCACCTTGACCGCCGACGACATGAAGGGTGGCACCTTCACCATTTCGAATGGCGGCGTGTTCGGCAGCTTGCTGTCGACCCCGATCATCAACCCGCCGCAGTCGGCGGTGCTTGGCCTTCACCGGATCGAGGATCGCCCGGTCGTTCGCGATGGCGAAATCGTGATCCGGCCGATGATGTACTTGGCGCTGAGCTATGACCATCGATTGGTCGACGGACGTGAGGCAGTGACCTTCCTCGTCCGCATCAAGGAAGCGATCGAAGACCCGACGCGTCTTCTGATCGATCTTTAAGGAAAATTCGAATGGCTGATTTCGACTACGATGTTCTCGTCATTGGCGCCGGTCCCGGCGGCTATGTCGCCGCGATCCGCGCGGCGCAGCTCGGACTGAAAACGGCCTGCGCGGAAAGCCGCGAAACGCTGGGCGGAACCTGCCTCAACGTTGGCTGCATCCCGTCGAAAGCGATGCTTCATGCATCCGAATTTTACGATGCCGCCGCCAATGGCGCGATGGCCAAGATGGGTGTCATCGTCGAACCCAAGCTCGACCTTCCCGTTATGCACGGCCAGCGCATCGACGCGGTCAAGCAACTGACCGGCGGGATCGAATTCCTGTTCAAGAAGAACAAGGTTACCTGGCTCAAGGGCAAGGCCAATTTCGATGACGCGCACACGGTGACGGTTGGCGGCAAGAAGGTCACCGCCAAGGACATCGTCATTGCGACCGGTTCGTCGGTTACGCCGCTGCCCGGCGTCACCATCGACCAGAAGGTCGTCGTCGATTCGACCGGAGCGCTCGAACTTCCCAAGGTGCCGCAACATCTTGTCGTCATCGGCGGCGGCGTGATTGGTCTTGAGATGGGAAGCATCTGGCGACGCCTTGGCGCGAAGGTAACCTGCGTCGAATTCCTCGACCAGATTCTGCCAGGCATGGATGGCGACGTCCGCAAGGAAGCCAACAAGATCTTCAAGAAGCAGGGCATCGAATTCCGCCTTGCCACGAAGGTCACCGGCGTTGCGGTCAACGGCGACAAGGCGACCCTAACCCTCGAACCGTCGAAGGGCGGAGATTCCGAGACGCTGGAGGCCGATTGCGTCCTCGTGGCGATCGGGCGCCGTCCCAACACCGAGGGCCTCGGCCTCGACGTGATCGGGCTCGCTACCAACGAGCGCGGACAGATCGAGACCGACCACGATTTCCGCACAAAGGTCGACGGTGTCTGGGCGATCGGCGATGTCATCCCCGGTCCGATGCTTGCCCATAAAGCGGAAGACGAGGGGCTTGCGGTTGCCGAGAATATTGCGGGTATGACGGGAATCGTGAACCACGATCTGATCCCGTCGGTGGTTTATACATGGCCCGAAATTGCGGGTGTCGGATTGACCGAGGAGCAGGCCAAGGAACGCGGCGAAATCAAGGTCGGCAAATTTCCGATGCTGGCCAACAGCCGCGCCAAGACCAACCACGAGCCCGACGGTTTCGTGAAGGTCATCGCCGACGCCAAGTCGGATCGCGTGCTCGGTGTCTGGGCAATTGCCTCGGTTGCCGGGACGATGATCCAGCAAGCGACCCAGGCGATGGAATTCGGCGCGACGTCGGAAGACATCGCTTACACCTGCCACGCCCACCCGACGCATTCCGAAGCGATCAAGGAAGCTGCGATGGGCGTTCAGGGCAAGCCGATCCACATCTAAGAATGAACCTCCGCGGAACTCTTCGTCGCTGGCACATCTGGCTCGGCTGGCTGATCGGCGTGCCGATGCTGCTGTGGACCCTGTCGGGCGTGATCATGGTGATCCGGCCGATCGAGGAGGTGCGCGGCACCGCTTTGCTGCGCGAGCCAGCACCGATCGTGCTTCCCGCCGCGCCCGTCGCGCCAAACCTCGACGGGCTGAAGGTAGCCAAGGTCGCGATCGAGCCGCGCACTGCAGGCCCACGCTGGATCATCACCACCGCCGACGGCAAGTCGCGGCAGGCCGATCCAGCCACCGGCTCGTTGCTCCCGTTGCTCGGCGCCGCGGACGCGGCGCGCGAAGTGGAGGCGCGCTATACCGGCAAGGCCACGATCGTATCGATCCGCCGCGTCGATTCGGCTAACCCGCCGCTCGAATTGCGCCGGGTCATGGACGGATGGATGGTCGCAATGTCGGACGGCACGCATTTCTTCATCGACAGTGGCTCGGGCGACATCGTTGCGCGGCGCACGCGATTCTGGCGTTTTTACGACGTGATGTGGGGTCTCCATATTATGGATCTCCAGACGCGCGAGGACACACACCATCCTTGGATCGTCGTCTTCGGCGCGCTGGCACTAGTCAGCACGCTGATGGCAATCGTGATGTTGCCGCTGACCGGAAAGCGCAAGAAGCGCCGGTCAGACCGCCCCGAACCAGCGGGCGAGGCCTAACCACCAGCCAGACGGAGGCGCAGCTAACCGCGGCACCGCCGCGACGGGGCCGCATTCCAGGCAGCGCAGCTGGATCGACGGACCGTTGAGGATGCTGTCGACATCGGCCATCACGCGCAGCATCAGCTGCTCAGGTGCCGGGCCGAGAGTGGCGAGCGCATCGGTCGGTGCCGCTTCGCTGTCGTCGTCGCCGCCGCCCAACATGCCTGCGAGAAGCCCGGCCCAGGCACCTTGTCCTTCCTCGATGTAGGTTACGCTGCGGTCGTTCTTCGCCAGCTTGGCCAGATCGCCGGCCTTGGCGACGGCATCGTCAAGCCCGCCGAACCCGTCGACCAGCCCGATCTGGCGTGCTGTTCCGCCGTCCCATACCCGCCCCTGCGCGATACGATCGATCTCGGCCGGTGATTTCTTGCGGCTCGCTGCGGTAATCGCGAGGAACTTGGCGTAAATCTGCTCGACGCCCGCCTGGATCAGGGCGCTCGCTGCTTCCGATGGGCCGTTGAGCAAATCGGGCTGGCCGGAAAGCGGTGTCGTCTTGATTCCATCTGCGCCGACGCCAAGCTTGGCGAGCGTACCCTGGAAGCTGGGCAGGACGCCGTAGACGCCGATCGACCCGGTGATGGTCGACGGCTCTGCGAAGATGAAGTCCGCAGGGGTCGCGACCCAGTAACCGCCGGATGCAGCGACATTACCCATCGACACGACGACCGGCATGCCGGTTTCCTTGGCAGGTAGGATCGCCTGGCGAATCCGTTCGGACGCCAGCGCCGATCCGCCCGGACTGTCGATCCGGATGACCAGCGCCTTAAGGTTCTTAGTCGCGAGTGCTTTCTCCACCGCATTGGCGATCGTCTCCGCCCCGGCCTTGCCGGGACCGGCGCGCCCGTCGACAATTTCGCCGGCAATTGTGACGATCCCAATCGGACCAGCATTATCGCTTTCGATCGCACGTTCGTACGCGGACAGGCGAATGCGCTTGTACCCGAGCGCGGAATTTTCGTTCTTTCCACCAAGTTCGGCGAGGCGCGCATGGAACGCCCGGCGTCCGCCGATCTTGTCGACCAGTTTCAGGTCGATCGCCGCCTTCGACAAATTGTTGCCCGCAGCCTTTGTCACTGCAATCGGATCGGCGAGGTAAGAATTCAACCCGACCATGGCGCCCGGCCGAGACCGGCCGACATCCTGCTTCCAGGTTTCCAGCAGGGCGTCGCCCAGCGCCTGCGCATTTTCACGCGCCGCGGGCGACATATCGCTGCGAGTGTAGGGCTCGATGCCGGATTTGAACGTGCCGACACGATATGTGTTGGCGGTCACCCCTAGCTTGTCGAACAGGCCCTTGTAATAAAGGTTGTTCCCGCCCGGTCCCTGAACTGCGACAGCGCCGAGTTCGGGCAACCAGATTTCGCTGGCGTGGGCGGCAAGCTGATAGCTGTCGTCGGTGTAGCCGGTGGCGAAGGCGACGACCGGCTTGTTGGCCTTGCGCACTTCGTCAATCGCTTCGCCGAGCGTGGTCAATGCGGTCTGTCCGCCACCGACGAAGCGGTCGAGGTCGAGCGCAACCGCTTTGACCTTGTGGTCGCTCTTGGCCTTGCGAAGGACCGCCACCAGGTCCTTCAATCGATGCTCGCGCATGTTTCCGCCACCGATCGGCGACAGCGCCGCGAACGGATCGACGTCCTGCGGCTGCTCGACGACCATGCCGTCGAGGTCGAGAGCAAGCACGCCATCGCCGACCGGCGCTGGCCGCGCGGAAAGCGCCGCATAGAGCACGCCGAAGAACATCAGCATGAAGATGAGGACGAGGACGTCCTTCACGCCGACCAGCAATTTCCAGACCGCACGAACAAAGCGCATTGGTTTCTCTCCGATATTCCATCGAGGGTTTAGCGGCCTGCGCTTCGTTGAGCCAAAGCTTTTCTACTGGTGGCCAGCTTTACCGACCAAGCGAAACTGCTAGGGCGCGGCGATGACGGCAGCAGCGCTCTCGAAGGAAAACTGGCGCAAGGAGGCGCGGGCGACGCTGTCGCTCGCGTGGCCGCTCGTTCTGGCCAACCTGACCACACAATTGATCCAGGCGACCGACGCCCTGCTGCTCGGTCGGCTCGGGGCGCTTGAGTTGGCGGCCGCGGCGCTCGCGCTTGGGCTGACATTTGCGATGACATTGTTCGGCTTCGGCGTGCTCACCGCATCCTCGCCGATGATGGCGAGTGCGCTCGGCGCGCGAGCCAATGCCGTCCGCGATGTCCGCCGAACCTTTCGTCAATCAATGTGGGCGGCAATGCTTATCACCGTCCCGATCATGATCGTCCTGTGGTTTGCCGAGCCGCTGATCCGGGCGCTCGGTCAGGAGCCGCGGCTGGCTGAAGGCGCCGCAGAATTCCTGCGCGGCTACATGTGGGTGCTTCCGCCGTGGATGGCTTTCCAGGTCATGCGCAATTTTCTTGCGGCATTGGAACGGCCCGGCTGGATGTTGGCGATCAGCGCAGTTGGGATCGCCGTCAACGCGCTGGCCGGCTACGGGTTGATCTTCGGGCACTTCGGACTGCCAGCGCTCGGGCTGTTTGGTGGAGGGCTGGCCAGTTCGATCACCTGGAGCGCGATGGCGCTGGCGCTTGCAGCCGTCATCGTGAGCGATCGGCAGTTTCGCCGTTTTCACTTGTTTGGCCACTTCTGGCGACCAGACTGGCCACGCTTCCTCACGGTGTTCCGGCTTGGCCTGCCGATCGGCCTGGCCATGGGGTTCGAAGGCGCGGTATTCAGCGCCGCAGCCTATCTGATGGGGCTGATCGATGCCGAATCGGTGGCCGCGCACCAGGTCGCGCTGCAGATTGCAGCAACAAGTTTCATGGTTCCGCTCGGCCTTGCCCAGGCCGCCACCGTCCGTGTCGGGCTTGCCTACGGCCGCTGCGACCGCGACGGAATTGCGCGTGCCGGCTGGACCAGTCTCGTCATCGGGATCGGGTTCATGGCGACGATGGCGCTGCTGATGTGGCTGTTCCCGCGCTCGCTCGTCACCTTGTTCTTCGCCGACACCCCCGCCAACGCCCGGGTCATTGCCCTTGCGACGTCGTTCCTGTTCGTCGCGGCGCTGTTCCAGATGGTCGATGGCGCACAGGTCGTCGGGGCAGGGATGTTGCGCGGCTTGCACGACACCCGCGTCCCGATGCTGTTCGCACTGGTCGGCTATTGGGTCGTTGGGATCGGCACCGGCGTCTGGCTCGGCTTTGGCGTGAATTGGGCTGGGGTCGGCATCTGGACCGGGCTTGCTACTGGCCTTGCCTTTGTTTCGGTGCTGATGATCCGCCGCTGGTCGAAGCGCGAGGAACTGGGGCTGCTCCCTGCCTAGGCCTCGATATCGACCGAATCGCCGAGCTTGGTCATGCCGTAAAGCGCCTTGGCCATCGGCGCGGGCAGGCGGATGCAGCCGTGGCTTGCCGGATGTCCGGGAACGACGCCGGCGTGAAATGCGCGGCCCCATTTGTCGAGCCGCTGCATGAATGGCATTGGCGCGTTCGAATATTTGTTCGACCGGTGGAATGGCTTCTTCTGAAGGATCGTCCAGTGGCCCGGATCGGTAGGATGGTCGGGCACCCCGTGCGAGGAGGTGGAGACTGCGACCAATTGTCCCGCCTTGAAGACGTAGGTGCGCTGGTTGCGCAGCGATACTAGGATGCTGACTGGTCCGGTCTTGGGCTGGGCACTGAAGGGAAGCAGCGCAAATTCACCCGGTTTGAGCGCCTTGCCCGGGAAGACGAGTGCGACCTGCCGCTCGGCAGCATGGGTAAGCGGATTGTCGATCACGACCGGCGGAGGCGGCGCTTGGGCCAAGCGAAGCGTCGGGGGCGACGAGCAAGAAGCCAGGACGGCAACCGACGCTGTGATTAAGAATTTCTTCATTTCGATCAGCGCCTTACATGATTAATTTTTTTCGGAGTGGAGACGTTTTCCGTGGCGATGGCAAGCGTCTTTACCGACTCCCATTGACATGAAGGACCTCGCCACCCAGATGGGCTGTATCGCTTGGCACTCTGCTTGACGGAGTGCCAGCGGGCAACATTCAACCGTAGAAAAAAGGTAAGCAACCATGGGTTTCAGGCCGCTTCATGACCGCGTCCTCGTCCGCCGCGTCGAGGCAGAGGAAAAGACCGCTGGCGGGATCATCATTCCCGACAGCGCCAAGGAAAAGCCGCAGGAAGGCGAAGTCGTCTCAGTCGGTTCTGGCGCCCGTGCCGAAGACGGAACGGTGACCCCGCTCGACGTCAAGGCCGGTGACAAGATCCTGTTCGGCAAGTGGTCGGGCACCGAGGTCAAGATCGACGGTGAAGACCTCATCATCATGAAGGAAAGCGATATCCTGGGGATCGTCGCCTAACTTTGCGAACAATCGGCGCAAGTCCGCTTCCGCCACAAATTTTTTGAACTCAGAACAACGGAAAGGGTAGCCAGATGGCAGCCAAAGAAGTGAAATTCAGCCGCGACGCGCGTGAGCGCATCCTTCGTGGTGTCGACATCCTTGCCGACGCCGTCAAAGTGACGCTCGGTCCCAAGGGCCGCAATGTCGTGATCGACAAGAGCTTCGGCGCACCGCGCATCACCAAGGACGGCGTCACCGTCGCCAAGGAGATCGAGCTCAAGGACAAGTTCGAGAACATGGGTGCGCAGATGCTGCGCGAAGTCGCCTCGAAGACCAACGACCTCGCCGGCGACGGCACCACCACCGCGACCGTTCTCGCCCAAGCGATCGTCCGCGAAGGCATGAAGTCGGTCGCCGCCGGCATGAACCCGATGGATCTTAAGCGCGGCATCGATCTGGCCGTGACCAAGGTCGTCGAAGACCTCAAGGGTCGCTCCAAGCCGGTGTCCGGTTCGTCGGAAATCGCCCAGGTCGGGATCATCTCGGCCAATGGCGACGTCGAAGTCGGTGAAAAGATCGCCGAAGCGATGGAAAAGGTCGGCAAGGAAGGCGTCATCACCGTCGAGGAAGCCAAGGGTCTCGAATTCGAGCTCGACGTCGTCGAAGGCATGCAGTTCGACCGTGGGTATCTGTCGCCTTACTTCATCACCAATCCGGAAAAGATGCAGGTCGAACTCAATGACCCCTACATCCTGATCCACGAGAAGAAACTCAGCAACCTTCAGGCCATGCTGCCGATCCTCGAAGCGGTCGTGCAGTCGGGTCGTCCGCTGCTGATCATCGCCGAGGACATCGAAGGCGAAGCGCTTGCGACCCTGGTCGTGAACAAGCTTCGCGGCGGCCTCAAGGTTGCTGCGGTTAAGGCTCCGGGCTTCGGTGATCGTCGCAAGGCGATGCTCGAGGATATTGCGATCCTGACCGGCGGCGAGATGATCTCGGAAGATCTCGGCATCAAGCTCGAGAGCGTCACGGTCGGCATGCTTGGCACCGCCAAGAAGGTCGTCATCGATAAGGACAACACCACCCTCGTCGACGGCGCCGGGACCAAGGAACAGATCGACGGTCGCACGACCGCGATCCGCCAGCAGATCGACAACACGACCAGCGATTACGATCGTGAGAAGCTCCAGGAGCGTCTTGCCAAGCTCGCTGGCGGTGTTGCCGTCATCAAGGTCGGCGGTGCTTCGGAAGTCGAAGTGAAGGAACGCAAGGACCGCGTCGATGACGCGCTTCACGCGACCCGCGCTGCGGTCGAAGAAGGCATCGTGCCGGGCGGCGGAACCGCTTTGCTCTATGCCACCAAGTCGCTTGAAGGGCTGAAGGGTGCCAACGACGACCAGACCCGTGGCATCGACATCATCCGCAAGGCGATCGAAGCCCCGCTTCGCCAGATTGCCCAGAATGCGGGCGTCGACGGCGCGGTTGTCGCCGGTAACTTGCTACGCGAAGGTGACGTGACCCAAGGCTTCAACGCAGCGACCGATACGTACGAGAACCTCGTCGCTGCCGGTGTCGTCGACCCGACCAAGGTCGTCCGCACGGCGCTCCAGGACGCAGCTTCGGTTGCCGGCCTGCTGATCACCACCGAGGCGACCATCGCCGAACTGCCGGACGACAAGCCGGCCGGTGGCGGCATGCCCGGCGGCATGGGCGGCATGGGCGGCATGGATTTCTGATCCAGAGGCTAACACGAAGAAAATCGGGGCCGGGGGAGCGATCTTCCGGCCCCTTTTTTTGGCCATTGCCGGTTCATCGTCGCCCGTTTAGCAAACGCGCGATGGTTGCTTTCCCCGCCCTGATCGCCGCCCAAGCCGTCGCTGCCCAACCGGCTGACCGTGTCCCGGTGTGCAGCGTCGAGGTGGTGAAGGAATATCCCCACGACGCATCGTCGTTCACACAGGGCCTGATCTTTCATGAGGGTCATCTGTACGAAGGCACTGGCCAATATGGCCAATCGCGGGTTGCGCGGCTCGATCTTGCGACCGGCAAGGTGCTCAACCAGACGGCCTATCCTGCAAGCCAGTTCGGTGAGGGCATCGTGCGCTGGAGAGATCAGCTCATCTCGATCACCTGGCAAAACGGGATCGGGCATCGCTGGCGCCTCAAGGATCTGAAACCGCTCGGAACCTTCCGCTATGGCGGCGAGGGATGGGGGCTGACGATGCTCGGCAATCGCATGGTGCTGAGTGACGGTAAGCCCGCCCTGCGCTTCTTCGACCCGGTGACGATGAAGGAAATGGGGCGCATCGCGGTCACGCTCGGCGGCAAGCCGCTCGGCCAGATCAACGAGCTGGAGGCGATCGACGGTCAGATCTGGGCGAACGTCTGGATGACCGATTTCATTGTCCGTATCGATCCGACCAGCGGCGAGGTCCGCTCGGTCGTCGATCTGCGCGGCCTGAAGCGCCGCTCCGGCGCCGACGGCCGTGACAGCGTACTTAACGGAATTGCCTGGGACGCCAAGGGCAAACGACTGTTCGTGACCGGAAAATATTGGCCCAAGCTCTTCGAAATCCGGGTGGGCGCCTGCGCCTAGTCTGCTTCGGGCGTTTCGTTACGCGCCATCTCGTCGAGCATCTTTTCGGCGTGGTTGAGCTGCTGGTTCTCGGCCGCCGTTGGCGCCGACGGATGCCTGTCACAGGAAGAAAGCAGCAATAGCGCGAGAATGAGGCACATCTTCATGGAGCCAACCTAGCATTGTCGCCAACCAAGAAAAAAGGGCCGCCCGGTTTCCCGAGCGACCCTCCTTTTTGACGGCGCCAGAGGCGCCCCGATTACATCGCGTTGTCGGCGGCGTTTTCGGTGCTGTCGGCAGCGTTGTCGACTGCGTTGGCAGTGTTGTCGACTGCATTGGCAGTGGCATCCATCGCGTTGTCCACGGCATTGGCAGCTGCTGCGGTGTCCGCATTGGCTTCCATTTCGATGGTGTTGACGGTGCTGACTTCATTGTCGGGAGCGTTATCCTGGCACGCGGCCAAGCCGAGTCCGAGGACCGCAACGGTCAGTGCAATCTTCTTCATGATCGTTCCATTCCTTCAAATGTGCCGATTTCGTGGCACGGGGCTCGGCCTGCCGCATATAACGGTCAGGCCAGCGCGCGGATATATGAGGGCCTTCCCCGAGACGCAATCGAAGAATCGAAAAACGTTACAAATTTCTTTCAGGGCGGAAGGCGCGTTGACGCATATAAAGATATCTTTATATCCTTATTTCATGAACGCGAGCGCCCATTCACGCCTACCGGTCGCGGACCTGTTCCAGTCGCTTGCCGATCCGACGCGGCTGCGCATCATTTCCCTGCTGCGATCGATGGAATTGTCGGTCGGCGAGCTTGCTCAGGTGCTCGGCCAGAGCCAGCCGCGCGTGTCGCGCCACGTTAAACTGCTTGCTGATTCGCGCCTGATCGATCGGCACAAGGAGGGTAGCTGGGTCTTCCTTGCGCTCAGTCCAAGCGCGACGGCGGCGGCACTATTCGAACTGATCGACGCTGCGCTCGACGATGAAAGTCGGATGCTTCTCGATGGTGACCGGGTTCGCCTCGCCGCCGTTCGCTCGCTTCGTGCCGAGGCGGCAGAGCGCTATTTCGCCGCCCATGCCGAGGTCTGGGACAAGATCCGTTCGCTCCATGTGCCCGAAAGCGCCGTCGAAGCGGCAATTGCCAAGGCAATGGGCGGGCGAATTATCGGACGACTGGTCGATATCGGCACCGGGACAGGCAGAATGATCGAATTGCTCGGTCCCAGGGCAAGCCAGGCGGTCGGTATCGATCGGTCGTCGGAGATGCTTCGCCTGGCCAGGGTGAAGCTCGACCGCGCCGGGATCGCCGATGCATCGCTACGCCAGGCCGACATGTATGCCCTGCCTCTGGGCGATGGGAGCGCCGATAGCGCGATCCTTCACCAAGTGCTGCATTATGCGCAGGCACCCGCCGCCGCGATCGCCGAAGCAGCCCGCGTACTTCGACCCGGTGGCCAGCTTCTGGTTGTCGATTTCGCATCGCACGAACGTGAGGAGCTAAGGACCGCTGACGCCCATGTCCGGCTTGGCTTTACCGACGAGGCGATGGCGGGCTGGTTCCGCGGCGCTGGGCTCAATCCCGACATGACCCAGCACCTCGAAGGGGGCGAATTGACCGTTACCTTGTGGCGCGCAACCAAGAATCCCGCGCTTGATCGGAAGGCCGCATGACCCCGCAATCATCCAAGGCGCTCGACCATCACGAGCCGTTATTCGCTGCCCCGCGCGGCGATATCGACGTCAGCTTCGAATTCTTTCCGCCAAAAAGCGAGAAGATGGCCGATACCTTGTGGCACTCGATCTCGACCCTTGCTCCACTCGGACCGCGCTTTGTCAGTGTCACTTACGGGGCCGGCGGTTCGACCCGCGAGCGGACCCATGCCACTGTAGAGCGAATTGCACGCGAAACGTCACTCACGGCGGCGGCTCACCTTACCTGCGTCGATGCTAGCCGCGACGAAGTCGATGACGTCGCCCGATCATATTGGGATGCCGGCGTTCGGCACCTCGTCGCCCTGCGCGGCGATCCGCCCGAGGAAGGACGCGCCTTCGCGGTGCATCCCGGCGGTTATGCCAGCGCCGCTGATCTTGTTGCTGGACTCAAAAAGGTCGCCGATTTCGACATTTCGGTCGCTTGCTATCCCGAAACCCATCCCGAGGCGGATTGCCCCGACAGCGACATCGACAATTTGCTCCGCAAGATCGACGCTGGGGCGAACCGCGCGATCAGCCAGTTCTTCTTCTCCGCGGACGCCTTTTTCCGATTCCGCGACAAGGTCTTGGCGCTTCGCCCCGATGTCGAGATCGTGCCGGGCATCCTTCCGATCACCAATGTCGCGCAGGCCCGCAAGTTCGCCGGTATGTGCGGCGCGACGATCCCCGACTGGATGGATGAAATTTTCGAAGGGCTTGATGCGCTGCCCGCCGCGCGCCAGTTGGTTGCAGCGACGATCGCCGGCGAATTGTGTGGCCAGCTTTACGCTGGCGGCGTCCGTCAATTCCATTTCTACACGCTCAACCGGGCCGAGCTGGCTTATGCCATCTGCCACCTGCTCGGGGTGCGCGCCAAGTGAGCGCTGCCGACACCCTGCGCGCTGAGGCGGCAAAGCGGATCCTGGTCAAAGATGGCGCTTATGGAACGATGATCCAGGCCGCGCGGGTCGAAGATTATAGCGGGACGCTGGGGCTGGTCGACGACCAGAAGGGGAATAACGATCTGCTCAACCTGACCCGTCCCGACGTAATCGAGGACATCTGCCGCCGTTTTGCGGAGGCCGGCGCGGAAATTCTGGCCACCAATACTTTCAACGCCAACCGGATTAGCCAGTCCGATTATGGCGCCGATGCCGCTGCCCTGGTGCGCGACATCAACCTGGCCGCCGCCCGGATCACGCGCAACGTCGCTGACGAAGACGGCAAGCGCCGCTGGGTCGCCGGTGCGATGGGGCCGACCAACAAGACGCTGTCGCTGTCTCCGGACGTCAACGATCCGGGCTTCCGCGAAGTGACCTTCGACGAGGTCAAGGCGGTATATCGCGAGCAGGTCGATGCGTTGGTTGAGGGCGGGGTGGATTTCATCCTGATCGAGACCGTGTTTGACACGCTGAACTGTAAGGCGGCGATCATGGCGACGCTGGAGGCCGAGCGCGCGCTCGGTCGACCATTGCCGATGATGATCTCGATGACGCTGACCGACCTTTCGGGGCGCAATCTTTCGGGCCATACGGTCGAGGCGTTCTGGGCCAGCGTTCGCCATGCCCGTCCGCTGACAATCGGTCTCAATTGCTCGTTCGGCGCTGCCCAGCTTCGACCGCATCTCGCCGCGCTTGCCGGGCAGGCGGAAACATTGGTGATGGCCTATCCCAATGCAGGTCTGCCCAATGACCTGGGGCAATATGACGAGGCCGCCGAGCAGACCGCCGATCAGGTCCGCGAATGGCTGGGCGACAAGCTCGTCAACATTGTTGGCGGATGTTGCGGCACGACGCCGGCTCATATTGCGGCGATCGCAAGGGCGGTGGGCGAGGGCGCGCCGCGACCCGTACCGCGGCTGGCGCACGAAACGATGCTCGCAGGACTCGAACCGATGGTGATTGCGGCGTGACCAGTGCAGCAGGCGCGGGCGCGCTCTTCGTCAACATCGGCGAACGAACCAATGTTACGGGCTCGGCCAGATTCAAGAAGCTGATCCTCAACAGCGATTATGACGCCGCGGTCGAGGTTGCGCGCCAGCAGGTCGAGGCCGGTGCACAGATCATCGACGTCAACATGGATGAGGCCCTGCTCGACGGTGAGCAGGCCATGCGCACCTTTCTGCTTCGGATCGCGGCCGAACCCGACATCGCACGCGTTCCGGTCATGGTCGATAGCTCGAAATGGAGTGTGATCGAGGCCGGGCTGAAGTGCGTCTCGGGCAAGCCGATCGTTAATTCGATCAGCCTCAAGGAAGGCGAGGAAGCCTTCCTGGAGCAGGCGCGGCTGGTTCGCTTTTACGGCGCCGCCGTCGTCGTAATGGCGTTCGACGAGACCGGCCAGGCGGACTCGCGCGAGCGAAAGGTCGATATCTGCAAGCGGGCATACGACCTGTTGACAGCCGACGGCTTCCCGCCCGAGGACATCATCTTCGATCCCAACGTCTTTGCCGTCGCTACTGGAATCGACGAGCATCGCCGCTATGCGATAGATTTCATCGAGGCGACACGCGACATTCGCGCAGCTTGCCCGCACGTTCACATCTCGGGCGGGCTATCCAACCTCAGCTTCTCGTTTCGGGGCAACGAACCCGTTCGCCGTGCGATGCACAGCGTCTTTCTCTATCACGCCATTCCGGCGGGCATGGACATGGCCATCGTCAACGCCGGTCAGCTCGACGTTTACGATGCGATCGACCCGGAACTTCGCGACGCATGCGAGGACGTCATTCTCGACCGGCGCGAAGACAGCACCGAACGCCTGATCGTCCTTGCCGAACGCTTTCGCGGTACCGACGCTGCCGCCGAAAAGGCCGCAGCCGAATGGCGCAGCTATCCTGTTCGCGAACGACTGAGCCATGCCCTGGTCAAGGGTATCGATGCCCATATCGTCGAGGACACCGAAGAAGCTCGCCTGATCTCGACCCGTCCGATCGACGTGATCGAGGGGCCGCTGATGGACGGCATGAACATCGTCGGCGACCTGTTCGGAACGGGCAAGATGTTCCTTCCCCAGGTCGTGAAGTCCGCACGCGTGATGAAGAAGGCGGTTGCCCATTTGCTGCCTTACATCGAACTCGAAAAGGACGAAGGCGCCAAGGGCAAGGGCCGGATCGTGATGGCCACCGTCAAAGGCGACGTTCACGACATCGGCAAGAACATCGTCGGGGTCGTGCTGCAATGCAACGGGTTCGAGGTAATCGACCTCGGTGTCATGACGCCATGGACGAAGATCCTCGAAACTGCGGTCGAGCAGGATGCCGACATCATCGGCCTATCCGGCCTGATCACGCCCTCGCTAGATGAAATGGTGACGGTGGCCGCCGAGATGGAGCGCGCCGGGCTCAAGCTGCCCTTGCTGATCGGTGGCGCGACGACGAGCCGGGCCCACACCGCGTTGCGCATCGAACCGGCCTATTCCGGCCCGGTGCTCCACGTCCTCGACGCCAGCCGCGCAGTCGGGGTCGCTTCGGCCCTAGTCAGCGACGGGCCGCAACGCGCCGAACTGATCGACCGCACGGCCAAGGATTATGACGCGCTGCGGATTGCCCGCGCCGGTCGCGGAACCCACGATCTGGCGACCATCGACGAGGCCCGTGGGAACGCATTCGCGTTCGACCACGAAGGCAAGGCGCCGCCGCCGCTCAAGCCCGGCGTTCACCAGTTTGGCGAATGGCCGCTTCGCGATCTCAAAGCGCATATCGACTGGACGCCGTTCTTTCGCGCGTGGGAATTGGCCGGAAATTATCCCGCAATCCTCGACGATCCGATCGTCGGCGAAAGCGCACGATCTTTGTTCGCCGATGCGGAAGCGATGCTGGGCCGCGTCATCGCTGAACATTGGCTGCGGCCGGTCGGCGTGGTTGGCCTGTGGCGCTGCCGCCGCGACGGCGACGATGTGCTGGTCGTTCACGGCAACGAGGAAGTCCGCGTCCCCTTCCTTCGCCAGCAGGTCAAGAAGCGGGCTGGCCGCGCCAACATGTGCCTTTCCGATTTCGTCGATCCCGACGGCGAGGACTGGATTGGCGGTTTCGCGGTCGGCATTCACGGTATCGAACCGCATCTCGAGCGCTTCCGTGCCGCGACCGACGATTATTCCGACATCATGCTCAAGGCTCTCGCCGACCGGCTCGCCGAGGCCTTTGCCGAGCGCCTGCACGAACATGTCCGCAAGCGGCTGTGGGGTTATGGCGGTGACGAGCATCTCTCGAACCTCGACCTGATCCGCGAAAGCTACAGCGGAATTCGACCGGCGCCCGGCTATCCGGCGTCGCCCGATCACAGCCTCAAGCCGGTTCTGTTCGACCTGCTCGGCGGTAATCCCGCCGGCCTCGAACTGACCGAAAGTTTCGCAATGACCCCGGCGGCGGCGGTCAGCGGATTCTACTTCGGCCACCGCGACAGCCAGTATTTCGGGGTCGCAAAGATCGGCCGCGATCAGCTCGAAGATTATGCCGGGCGGCGCGGCATCGATCTTGCCACGGCCGAGAAATGGTTGCGACCGAACCTCGACTAGCGCGTCGATGCTCGCTAGCGCCGATCGCGATGATCCGTTTCCTTATCGCCATCGCTCTGATTGCTCTGGGCGCGCTTCCTGCAAGCACGCAGGTGCCGCGCCAGAATGCCATCCAGCCGGAACTGGTTCTGCGCAGTCATGCGACGCCGGGTTCCGGAACCGACCTCGCTATCTTGATGCACACCAGTCCGGGCTGGCATGGCTATTGGCTCAATCCGGGCGATGCGGGCCTTCCGATGGACGTGGAATGGACCCTGCCGGCTGGTTGGAAGGTCGAGCCGCTGCGATATCCGGTGCCGCACAGATTGCTGGTCGCGGGAATCGTCAATTATGTGTTCGAAAGCGATTATGCGGTGCTTACCCGTATCGTGCCGCCAGTATCGCCGACCGCAAACCGGATCAGCGCGAAACTGCGCTGGCTGGCGTGCACCGACAAGATCTGCGTCCCTGAAAAAGGCGAGGTATCGATCAACGTGCCGACCAGCGGGATGGCGATCCCCGATGCGCGCTTCGATAATTGGCTGCGCGCCTTGCCTCGGCCACTGGGCAGCAAGGCGCACTTCGCACTGCGCCCCAAGACCATCGAGCTGGCCATTCCGCTGCCAGCGAGCGTCGCGGTCGACGATGTGTATTTCTTTCCCGCCGACGATGGCCCGATCGACTATGCCGCGCCTCAAGTCGTCAGACGATCCGGCGACGCGTTGGTGGTCGAACTCGGCCGACGCGACGGCGAGCCGACTGCCATCAACGGTGTTCTTTCAATCGGTCAGGGGCGCGGCCTGGACATTGCTGCGACGCCCGGTGCGGTGCCGTCGAGCGGCGGACTTGCGCCAAATGCCTTGTGGTGGGCGCTGCTCGGCGCACTTGCGGGCGGGATCATCCTCAATCTGATGCCCTGCGTTTTCCCGATCCTCGGCCTTAAGGCGATGCACCTGGCGCGTGCCGGTGGCGAAGAACGGCACGCCCGGCGCGACGCGCTCGGCTATGCGCTTGGCGCAATCCTTGGCACCGGTGCGCTCGGTATCTTGCTTCTTGTGATCCGCGCCAGCGGGGAAGCGGCGGGCTGGGCCTTCCAGCTTCAGGATCCGCGTTCGATCCTGATCCTGCTGCTGCTCGCGTCGGCGATCACGCTGAACCTGCTGCGCGTGTTCGAATTGCCGACCATCGGCGGCGAAACCAATCCCGGCGGCAGCATCGGTACCGGCGCGCTCGCTGCCTTTGTCGCGACACCCTGTGCCGGGCCGTTCATGGGCGCTGCACTGGGGACGGCATTGGTGTTGCCGACCTGGGGAGCGGTGCTGGTGTTCGGCGCACTTGGCCTTGGGCTTGCGATGCCGTTCGTTGCGATTGCTTTCATCCCCGCGCTTCGATCGCGCTTGCCCAAGCCGGGGCCGTGGATGGCGACATTGCAACGCATTCTTGCGGTTCCGATGGCGCTGACGGTGGCGGCTTGCCTCTGGCTGTTGTGGCGACAAGGCGGAACGACGGGTCTCATGATCGGGCTGGGTGCGATTGTCTTGCTCGCGCTGTTTCTGTCGTTCGTCGGGCGCGAGCAGCGGGCTGGCAAGGCTTTCGGCTGGGCTGCGCTTGGCGGTGCTGTCGCCATCGCGCTCGCCGGTATGCTGCTCGTTCCGACGGAATCGCGCAGGGCGCCGCCGTCCGACCCGGCCTGGTCTTATGACGCGGTGGCACAAGCGCAGAAATCCGGCAGGCCGGTGTTCGTTTATTTCACCGCTGACTGGTGCCTGACCTGCAAGGCCAACGAGGCCGCCGCAATCGAGCGTGACGCGACGCGGGAAGCATTCAAGAAGTCGGGCGTCCTTACCTTGGTCGGCGACTGGACCGATGGCGACCCGGCGATCACCCGTTTCCTGGAAACGCGCGAACGTGCCGGGGTGCCGCTGTACCTATGGTACGAACCGGGCAACGCAGAACCGGAGGAATTGCCCCAGCTTCTGACCCCCGCGATGCTCAGTTCGCGTGCTGGTCGGCCTCGCTAAAGACGCGTTTTCCAGCGACCCAGGTTTCCAGCACGATCGTTTTGGCCAACGCCTGCGGATCGATCGACGACGGATCGTGATCGACAACGATAAAGTCGGCCCATTTGCCCGGTGTTAGTCCGCCCATCCGCGCTTCGGCGAAACCGGCATAGGCTGCACCTATCGTGAAACCGTGGATGGCCTGGCCCAGTGACACGCGTTCCTGTGGACGCCATCCGCCCTTTGGTTCGCCGCTCGGGTCCTGCCGGCTGATCGCGGCGGACATGCCGGGGAAGGGATCGGGGCTTTCGACCGGGAAATCGCTTCCGAACGCCAGCGGCACGCCCATCTTGCGGATCGTGTTCCAGGCGTAAGCGCCGCCCAGTCGGTTCATGCCCAGCCGGGCTTCGGCCATCGTCCGGTCGCTGGTCTGGTGGGTCGGCTGCATCGACGCGATGATCCCTGCTGGCTTCAAGCGCGGCAGGTCTTTCGGGTCGGCAATCTGGAGATGTTCGATCCGCGGGCGACGCGCCTTGCCATAGCGTTTGGCAAGCGTTTCGAACACGCCGATGACTTCGGCATTGGCCGCATCGCCGATGGCGTGGACGGCCAATTGGCCGCGTGCCTTGGCGACCTCATCCGCCTGCGCAAGAAGATCGGCAGCGCTGATCAGGCTCAGCCCGCGCGAGCCGGGCATGTCGTGGTACGGCGCTTTCAGATAGGCACCGCGCGACCCGAGGGCGCCGTCGGCGTAAAGCTTGGTTCCGGTCAGGCGAAGCTTGTCGTCGTACATCCAGGCAGTCGTGTGCCCGCCAAAAATGCTGCGCCAGCTGTCCAAGCCGCCGGCATAAGAGACGATACGGATATTGAGGTTTCCAGCCTCGCCCGAACGGCGGAACGTATCCCAGTCGGACAGGCTGGTTCCCATGTCGGCCGCACCGACCAGACCATAGCGCAGCATTGCCTGCTGCGCCGCCGCGAAGGCGCGGTCCTCGGTCGCCTTGTTGGGGGAAGGAATTTTGTTGGCAACCAAGGGCACGGCGGCATCGACGAACAGACCATTTTCGATGCGTCCACCGACCGGTGCTGTCGTTGCAGCGGTAACGCCGGCCGCCGCCAGCGCAGCGCTGTTGCCGACCGCAGCATGGCCGTCGACGCGGGTCAGCCAGACCGGGCGATCCGAAACCACCGCATCTAGGTCGGCCGAGGTCGGGAATGCCTTGGTTGGCCACAGTTCCTGGTTCCAGCCGCGACCGATAATCCATCCCGTGCCGGGGTTCGCCGCAGCGTGATCCTTCAGCCGTTGCTTGAGTTCGTCGACCGATGTGGTCCCGGTGAGGTCGAGCTGGATCAAGGCATAGCCCAGCCCCATCACATGGCCGTGCGCATCGATCAGTCCGGGCAGCACGCTTTTTCCGCCAAGGTCGACAACCTTGTCCGCCGCCGGTCGCGCGCTCCCTTTTTGCAGGACGGCTTCGACCTTGCCGTCGTCGCCGACCAGCAGTCCGTCGAAGCGAACCAGTTTGCCGTTGGCGTCGGCCTGGATTCCGTTGGCGTTGGTGAACAGCGTATCCGCGGTTGCGGGCGATGCGGCGATAATCGCGCTTGCGATCAGGAAATGGGTCTTGTGCATAGCCCATTTCCTAGCATTGTTTGCGCTTCAAGGAAGGGCTAGTCGGCAGTGCGATGACTGACAACCGCCCTACCTTCGCCGATATCGAGACCGCCGCACGCTGCATCCGCGGCGCCGTGATCGAAACGCCAACGCAGCATAGCCGGACGCTGAGCGATATCATCGGCGCCGAAGTGTGGCTGAAGTTCGAGAATCTTCAGTTCACCGCCGCCTACAAGGAACGCGGTGCGCTCAACAAATTGCTGCAGCTTGACGATACGGAGAAAAAGCGTGGCGTGATCTGCGCGTCGGCGGGAAATCACGCGCAAGCCGTCGCTTATCATGCGCGGCGCCTTGGCATTCCCGCGACCATCGTGATGCCGACGCCAACGCCGACGATCAAGGTCGTCCAGACGGAGGGTCACGGCGCGAACGTTGTCCTGCACGGGCGCACCTTCGACGATGCTTATGCCTACGCCCGCGAACTGGAAGCGGCGGAGGGTTTCGTCTTCGTCCATCCGTTCGACGATCCGGCGATCATCAGCGGAACCGGAACGATCGCACTGGAAATGCTGGCGGCAGCGCCTGACCTCGACACGCTCGTCATTCCAATCGGCGGCGGCGGTCTGATCAGCGGGATTGCCATCGCCGCAAGGACGATCAATCCCGAAATCGAAATCGTCGGGATCGAAGCCGAAATGTTTCCGGCGATGAAAAATATCGTCGAAGGCAAGGAAATGGTGATCGGCGGCGACACGCTTGCCGAGGGAATTGCAGTCAAGCATCCCGGCATGCTCACCCGCAAAATCATCGCGGACCTCGTCGACCGTATCGACTTGGTTCCGGAAGCCGCGATCGAACATGCCGTCGCCTTGCTCGTCGGGATCGAAAAGAGCGTGGTCGAAGGGGCAGGGGCCGCCGGCCTTGCCGCAATGCTCGCTGAGCCCGACAAATATCGCGGGAAGAAGGTCGGCACCGTTCTTTGCGGCGGGAACATCGATACGCACCTTCTCGCCAACGTGCTGGTTCGCGAACTGGTTCGCTGCGGCCGCATCGCGCGCTTGAAGATCGCTGCGGAAGACCGTCCCGGCGCGCTTGCAGCGATCACCGCGATTTTCTTCGAATGCGGCGTCAACATCATCGAAACCAACCACCACCGCGTCTTCACAGCGCTTCCCGCCAAGGACACGTTGATCGAGGTCGAATGCGAGGCGCGCGACGCGGAAGCGGTCGCGACATTGATCACGCGACTCGAACAGGCCGGCTTCAAGGTCGAACGCGCCGCGCTCGCCTGAACCATCCCGCTCTGGGACACCGACGGCGCTTAACCCTCTTCAATAAGCAACAGAGTCTTTTCAACCGCGTTAACCGGTCGCATAAAGACTTTCGTAACTTTTGGAGTCATCGCTGGTGAGCGCACCTTTCCGCTTCCCGAAATTCTTCGTCACCAACCCGGCGCCTTGTCCGTATCTGCCCGGTAAGGTCGAACGGAAGGTGTTTACGGAATTGTCGGGACGTCATTCGAGCGATCTCAACGAGGCGCTCGGCCGGATCGGGTTTCGCCGTTCCCAGTCGGTTGCCTATCGCCCGTCGTGCATCGATTGCAGCGCTTGTGTGTCAGTCCGCGTGCTGGCCGATGAATTCCGCCCCAGCGCGACCCAGCGCAAGCTGATCCGCCGCCATTCCGATCTTGAGGTCAGCGCCTGCCGTCCGTGGACAACCGAAGAGCAATATGACTTGCTTCGTGGTTATCTGAAGCTGCGCCACCCGAGCGGGGGCATGGCCGAAATGGACGAACATGATTTTGCTGACATGGTCGAACAGACCCCGGTGCGTACCTATGTCGTCGAATATCGCGAACCCTCGGTTGACGGAAAACCGGGTAAGCTGGTCGGCGCCTGCCTGAGCGATCAGCAATCCGACGGCCTGTCGATGATCTACAGCTTCTACGATGCGGCAGACGAAAGCCGCAAAGGCCTGGGCACGTACATCATCCTCGACCACATCATCCGCGCCGCGCGATCGAACCTGCCGTACGTCTACCTGGGTTATTGGGTCGAAGGGTCGGACCGGATGGCCTACAAGGCCAGCTTCAAGCCGATCGAGCGTCTTGGCCGCGACGGCTGGCGCCGAATGGATGCGCCGGAAACCGAAACGGCACCGAGCATCGGGGATCAACTCCCCGCGCGCCGCCCGAGCCGGATTCTGGTCGACGCGTAAAAAAAACGGCGGAGCGATTGCTCGCCCCGCCGTCCTTGCCCCACGCGTTACTTGGTTATGCGGCGACCGTCTCGACGGTGCCGCTGTCGCCTTCGGCGTCACGCAGCACGTAGCCGCGGCCCCAGACGGTCTCGATATAATTATCGCCGCCACAAGCCAGCGACAATTTCTTGCGCAGCTTGCAGATGAAGACGTCGATGATCTTGAGTTCCGGTTCGTCCATGCCGCCATAAAGGTGGTTGAGGAACATTTCCTTGGTGAGCGTCGTGCCCTTACGCAGCGAGAGCAGCTCCAGCATCGCATATTCTTTGCCGGTCAGGTGGACTCGGTTGCCGTCGACTTCGACGGTCTTGGCATCCAGGTTCACGGCCAGCTTGCCGGTGCGGATGACCGATTGGCTGTGGCCCTTCGAACGGCGGACGATGGCGTGGATCCGGGCGACCAGTTCGTCGCGGTGGAACGGCTTGGTCACATAATCGTCGGCACCGAAGCCGAGCGCACGGACCTTGGAATCCATTTCGTTCAAGCCCGAAAGGATCAGCACCGGGGTGCCGACCTTGGCGGTGCGCAATTTCTTGAGCACATCATAGCCATGCATGTCGGGTAGGTTGAGGTCGAGAAGGATGATGTCGTAATCATAGAGCTTGCCGAGATCGAGGCCTTCTTCCCCAAGGTCGGTTGTATAGACGTTGAAGCCTTCCGTGCCGAGCATCAGTTCAATGCTCTTGGCGATGGTCGCTTCGTCTTCGATCAGCAGAACACGCATCAGTCTTTCCCCCGGTTCGAAGGCCAAAAGCGTTACGCGCTCTTAACGGCCTTGAAGCGTTCATTAACCATGCAAGGTCTGAAGGGAAAAGGTTAATAAGGTGTAAAGCGCTGAAATCTGCGGGAATCGTGACCTTTAAGCATCACCCCCTATTAGGCAGGTGCGAATGGCGCAGCGCGCGCACTGGGGCTAAGAGGCCGCAATGACCCTCGAAGAACGCATCCTTTTCATCGATGGCGAAGCAATCGTCATCGACAAACCCGCCGGCCTTCCGGTCGACCAGCCGCGCGCCGGTGGTCCCAGCATCGAAAGCAGGATCGGCGAGTTGACCCTCGGCTTCGCGCGCCCTCCGGTGGCGATGCATCGGCTCGACCGCGACACCTCGGGCTGCCTGCTTTTCGCGCGCAACCACAAGAGCCGTGCCAAATTTCAGCAGGCCTTCGAACAGGGGCTAGTCAGCAAATCCTACCTCGCGGTGATCGACGGCGAGGCGCCGGGCGAAGATGGCGTGATCGACCTGCCGATTGCCAAACGCTCCTCGGCAGCGCGCGGATGGCGGATGGTGGTCGATGACGCCGGGAAAAGCGCAGTGACGAACTGGCGGCGGATCGGGACGATCGACGACCAGAGCCTGGTCGAGTTCCTGCCCAGCACCGGCCGGACCCACCAGATCCGCGTCCACGCCGCCCGCGGCCTTGGCGCGGCAATCGTCGGCGACCCGGTTTACAGCCGCGCCGATGACGATGACGAACCAGGCAGCATGGTTCTGTCTGAAAGCGGCTTGCTGCTTCACGCCTGGCGGATCGGGATGCCGCGCGAGCCGAAAGAAGCGATTGCGGTTACCGCGCCGGTCCCCGATCGCTTCGGTCGCTGGCTGGACCTGCTGCCGTGAAAGTCGAGGACGTCCGCATCCCCGAAGAGGCGCTGAGTGAGAAATTTCTCGCCGCGACCGGGCCTGGCGGACAGAATGTCAATAAGGTCGCAACCGCCTGCCAGCTTCGGGTCGACGTCTTCAAGCTCGGGCTCGCGCCCCACGTCTATGAAAAACTCAAACTGCTCGCCGGCAGCAAGATGACCGGCGGCGGAGAACTGGTCATCACTGCACGGCGATACCGTTCGCAGGAAGGCAATCGCGAAGACGCGCGGCGTCGGCTTGCGGAGATGCTGGCTGAAGCCCATGTGGTGCAGGCCAAACGCAGGGCGACCCGGCCATCGCGTGCCGCCAAGGCGCGCAGGGTAGACTCCAAGAAGAGCCGCGCCACCGTCAAGCAAGGTCGCGGCAAGGTGAGAATGGACTGATGTACGATTTCAAGATCGATGCGGCGGATAAGGCTGCGATGTACGATGAACTCGCTCAGGCACTGGAGGCGCTGGTCAGCGGCGAGCCCGATGCAATCGCCAACATGGCGAATGCGGCGGCATTGATCTGGGAAACGCTACCCAACCTCAACTGGGCCGGTTTCTACCGTAATGTCGACGACGAACTGGTGCTTGGCCCGTTTCAGGGCCGGCCAGCGTGCATCCGGATTCCGTTCGGGCGCGGCGTTTGCGGAGCGGCAGCTGCAACCCTTGAAGTCCAGCGCGTCGATGACGTCCACGCCTTCGGCAACCATATCGCCTGCGATGCGGCGTCGGAGAGCGAATTGGTCGTGCCGATTGTCAAGGATGGCAAATTGATTGCTGTGCTCGACCTCGACAGTCCGCAAAAAGCCCGCTTCACCGCAGAAGATGAAGCGGGCTGCGTAAAGATTTGCGAAATCCTGACGAAGGCGCTTCACCTGTAATAATCTGGAAACCAAATCAGCCGGAAAATAGTCCAGAGCACATTGGTTTAACTCAAACGTTCCAGATCCTCGGCGCTCAAGGCGCCGGGGATCATCATTACCGGGCAGGGCAATTTGCCTGCGTCATTGCCGGTAAAGTGAGCGATCATCGGTCCGGGATTGCCCGAAGGTGCGGCGCCCAGCACCAATGCGGCGATGTCCGCGCGTGTGCCGATGTAGGCGCGGACCGCCTCGATCGGCTCGCCTTCGCGAACCACGACATGTGGCTGGATACCGGCTGCATTCATGATTTCGCCGACCGATGCGGCAATGCTCGCCTCGATCCGAAGGCGTTGTTCCTCTTCGATCGCCGCCTGGACACCACCCCATTGGACGAAGTCCTGCGGTTCGACGACCGCAAGCACCTCGACCGCTCCGCCGGTCTTGGCGGCGCGGCGTGCCGCGAAGTGGAGCGCAGTGCGCGCTTCCGGACTGTCGTCGATCACGACGAGATAGGTGCGCTGGTCCATCGTTCCCCCAAGAAGGGTGAAAGCTGCGCCAAATGCCGCCGCGTGGCAAGCGCGAACGGTCTTCAAGGGTTGACCCGCATGGGGCTTTCGCGTTTGTGCCTCCCGACTCTGTAGCCACCGGGAAGCCCCATGCCGATCGAACTCAAGATGCCCGCTTTGTCGCCAACCATGGAGGAAGGCACGCTCGCCAAATGGCTGGTCAAGGAAGGCGACACGGTCTCCTCGGGAGATGTCCTTGCCGAGATCGAAACCGACAAAGCGACGATGGAATTCGAAGCGGTCGACGAAGGCACGGTCCTCAAGATCCTGGTTCCCGAAGGCAGTGACGGGGTGAAGGTCGGTACCGCGATCGCGATGATCGGCGAGGAGGGAGAAAGCGTGAGCGCTGCACCTGCCGCTGCGCCAACGGCCAAGGAAGAGCAGCCCAGGGAAGAGAAAAAACCCGACCCCGCACCGCCAGCTAAGGGCGGCGGCGAGACCCCGAAGGTCGAGGCGACGCCGGCCCCCGCAGCACCGAAAAGCGGTGACGGCGACCGCCTCAAGGCCAGCCCGCTCGCGCGCCGCCTTGCCGAAGCGCAGGGCATCGATCTCGCCTCGCTGACTGGCAGCGGTCCGGGCGGACGAATCGTTCGCGCCGACCTTGGCAGTAAGGCGGGCGGGGCCGCAGCGACGCAGCACGTGTCCGCGCCGTCAATCGCGGTTCAGGCCGCGCCAGTCGATCCGGGCGACATTCCGCACGAAGCAGTCAAGCTCAGTAACATGCGCAAGACAATCGCGCGTCGCCTGACCGAATCGAAGCAGCAGATCCCGCACATCTATCTGACGGTCGATATCCGCCTCGATGCGTTGCTCAAGCTGCGCGGCGAGATCAACGAAGGCCTAAAGAGCCGCGGCATCAAGCTTTCCGTCAACGACATGCTGATCAAGGCACTTGGTGTGGCGTTGATCGAGGTGCCCGAATGCAATGTCAGCTTCGCCGGCGACCAGCTGCTCAAATATAGCCGCGCCGACATTGCGGTCGCGGTCAGCATCCCGGGTGGGTTGATCACCCCGATCGTCACCGGCGCAAACGACAAGAGCCTGTCGAAAATCTCGATTGAAATGGGCGACCTTGCGGGCCGCGCGAAAGAGGGCAAGCTGCAGCCGAACGAATATCAGGGCGGCACCGCCAGCCTGTCCAACATGGGAATGTTCGGAATCAAGCAATTCGAAGCCGTCATCAACCCGCCGCAGGGCATGATCATGGCGATCGGCGCTGGCGAAAAGCGGCCTTACGTGATCGACGACAGTCTTCAGATCGCAACGATCATGTCGGCGACCGGAAGCTTCGATCATCGCGCGATCGACGGCGCCGATGGAGCTAAGCTGATGAAGGTATTCAAGGGCCTGGTGGAGAACCCGCTGGGCATGGTGGCCTGACATGAAATGGATTTCCGCTCTGCTGGTCGGTGCCATCCTGGCGATCGTCCTGCCGCTCACGCTGGGCGGCTATACCGGTGTCTGGATGAACAGTTGGGTGAAGTGGGGGACGATCAAGCCGATCCCGTCGTCGCCCGGCCTGTTGTTCTCGGTGCCAGTCTTCCTCGGTTCGGCGCTGGCGCTGCGTATATTCTTCAACTGGCACCGCAATTGAGCCTTGGGCTTGTCTGAGCGAATTCCCCTCATCCGCGTCACCGCGATGCCGACCGACACCAATCCTTATGGCGGGGTGTTTGGCGGCTGGTTGATGAGCCAGATGGCGCTTGCCGCCGGCAGTCTCGCCTCGCGCACGGCCAAGGGAAAATGCGTTGTCGTGGCGGCTAACGACCTCTCTTTTACCGGCGCACCAGCGGTCGGCGACGAAATTTCGGTTTATGCCGACCTTGCGCGGCATGGTCGAAGCAGCATGACCATTGCCGTTACCGCCGAAGCCCGCGAACGCGATGGAGAGCATATTTTCGCCGTGTCTTCCGGCAATTTCACCTTCGTCGCACTCGACGACAACGACCGCCCGCGCAGCGTCGCGGCAGAGGAAACGACCCATGGCTGATACCTACGATCTCATCGTTCTCGGATCCGGGCCCGGTGGCTATGTCGCGGCGATCCGCGCGGCCCAGCTAGGCCTGAAAACTGCGATCGTCGAGCGGGAGAATCTGGGCGGGATCTGTCTCAACTGGGGCTGTATTCCAACCAAGGCGTTGCTGCGCTCGGCCGAGGTGTTCCACAATATGAAGCACGCCGCCGCTTACGGGCTGAAGGCCGAAAAGATCGAGGCCGACCTCGAGGCCGTGGTGAAGCGCAGCCGCGGCGTCGCCAAGCAACTCAACCAGGGCGTCACGCACCTGATGAAGAAAAACAAGATCAGCGTTCACATGGGCAGCGGCGTGCTCACCGCACCGGGCAAGCTGACCGTGACCGACAAGGACGGTAAGAAGGTCGATCTGACCGCCAAGCATATCATCGTCGCGACCGGAGCCCGCGCCCGCGACCTGCCGTTTGCGCCGGCCGACGGCAAGCGCATCTGGACCTATCGCCACGCGATGGTGCCGCCAGAAATGCCGACCGAATTGCTAGTCATTGGTTCGGGCGCCATCGGGATCGAGTTCGCCTCTTTCTACAACGACATGGGCGCCAAGGTGACCGTCGTCGAAATGATGGACCGGGTCGTGCCCGTCGAAGATGCCGATGTCTCGACCTTCCTCGAAAAGTCGCTGACCAAGCAGGGCATGACGATCCTGACCGGCGCCGGGGTCGAAGACCTTAAGGCCGCCGCCAAGGGCGTCACCGCGAAGATCAAGACGAAGGACGGCAAGGTTGCCGAACACAAGTTCAGCCACGCAATCGTCGCCATCGGGATCGTCCCCAATACCGAGGAAATCGGACTGGAAACGCTGGGCGTGAAGGCTGAGCGCGGGATCATCGCCGCCGACGGAATGTGCCGAACCAACGTGCCCGGCATCTGGGCTATCGGCGACGTCACGCCCGGCCCGTGGCTGGCGCACAAGGCAAGCCACGAAGGCGTCACTGCGGCAGAAGCTATCGCGCAGGCGCTCGGGAACAAGGACGTCCACCCGCACGCGCTCGACAAGAGCAACATCCCGGGCTGCACCTATTGCCACCCGCAGATCGCAAGCGTCGGCCTGACCGAGGCCAAGGCCAAGGAAGCGGGCCATAGTGTCAAGGTCGGCAACTTCCCCTTCATCGGCAATGGCAAGGCGATCGCGCTGGGCGAGGCCGAAGGATTCATCAAGACGGTGTTCGATGCCAAGACGGGCGAATTGCTCGGCGCGCACATGATCGGCGCCGAAGTCACCGAGCTAATCCAGGGTTACACCATCGGTAAACAGGCCGAGCTGGTCGAAGAGGATTTCATGCAGACGGTGTTCGCCCACCCGACGCTGAGTGAAATGATGCATGAAAGCGTGCTGGGCGCCTACGGAAGGGCGATCCATATCTAGGATGGACTCAGCGGACGGTGTCGCTAGCTTCGGTCCGGTGACCCACGCCACCGGAACTCATCACTTCACACCCGATCCGCGCAATGCGGACGTGTTGATCGACGTCAACGGCGCGCATTTTCCCGCGCGACAAGGCGGTTGTCAGCGTGTTCGACAGCGGCTTCATGCTTGGTGACGGCGTGTGGGAAGGGGTGCGCGTCCATCACGGAAAGATCGCCTTCCTCGACCGGCACCTCGATCGCCTGTGGCGCGGTGCCAAGGCGATCGCGATGGATATCGGGATCACGCGCGACGAAATGGTGCGGCGGCTTTGTGCCGTGCTCGACGCCAACGGGATGGATGGCGATGGCGTCCACATCCGACTGATGGTGACGCGCGGCATCCGCTCGACTCCTTATCAGGATCCGCGCGTGGTGGTTTCACCCGCGACCATCGTCATCATTCCCGAATGGAAAGAGCCGGTCCCCGAAACCGCGACGCGCCTGCTCAACCTGTTCACCGTCCACGTCCGGCGCGGCTATCCCGATGTCCAGGACCCCAAGCTCAACAGCCATTCGAAGCTCAATTGCATCACCGCCTGCATCCAAGCATCGGAAGCGAGGGCGGACGAGGCGCTGATGCTCGACCCGCACGGCTTCGTCGCGACCTGCAATTCGACCCATTTCTTTATAGTGCGCGATGGCGAGGTCTGGACGTCGAGCGGGGATTACTGCCTCGACGGCATTACCCGCGGTCTCGTACTTGAAATCGCGCGGGAGGCGGGCATACCGGCGTTCGAGCGCAATTTCTCGCTGACTGATGTCTATGGCGCGGACGAGGCCTTCACGACTGGCACGTTCGCCGGGGTCGCGCCGGTCGGCCGGATCGATGGCCGGGTTATCTCTACTGAGCGCGGGCCGATGGTTGAACGACTGCAACAGCTTTACCTCGCCCGCCTCGACCGCGACGTTGCGGGCGCCAGACGGGGATGACGCTGCGCATCGCGATGTGGTCGGGGCCGCGCAACCTTTCGACCGCGATGATGCGAAGCTTCGGTAGCCGCGCCGATACGTTCGTCAGTGACGAGCCATTCTACGGCGCTTACCTGCGCGATACCGGCGACCCGCAGCCGAAGGCGGACGAAGTGATGGAATCGATGGATTGCGACTGGTCTTCGGTTGCCGAAACGCTGACCGGGCCAGCTCCCGGCAATCCGGCGATCTGGTATCAGAAGCATATGGCCCATCACATGGTCGGTCCTCTTGCCTATGACGACCTGCCCGGCGTGTCGCACGCCTTCCTGATCCGCGATCCGCAGCGTGTCGTGGCGAGCTACTCGGCGAAAAGGGTCGCGGTTCGTCCCGAACATCTCGGCACCGAGCGGCAGGTCGAATATTTCGACCGAGAGGCGGATCGCCTCGGTCATGCGCCGGCGGTGATCGATAGCGCCGACGTGCTCCGCGATCCTGCGGGCACGCTCGGCCTGCTCTGCGACGCGCTCGGGATCGCGTTCGATCCGGCGATGCTGGAATGGGCGCCGGGGTTACGCGACAGTGACGGCATCTGGGCCCCGCATTGGTATGACGCGGTTGCCCGCTCAACCGGCTTCGGCGCGCCGGATACGCGCCTGGTCCATCTCGATCCCGAAGCGCAGGATGTCGTCGATGCCTGCCGAGACGATTACGATTATCTCTCCCGATTCGCTCTGAGGAACTCTGCATGAAAAAACTCCTGCTTGCCGCCGCAGCAACCCTCGTTTTGGCGGCGCCTGCCTATGCGGAAAAAGTCGTCGTGACGGCGGATCGCTACCTCGATGTCCAGACCGGTCGCTACGTAGAGCATCCAGCCATCTTCATCGGCGACGACGGCCGGATCAGCAGCATGGCCGACGCCCGCACGGTGCGCTGGGGCAGCGATGTCAAACATATCGACATGGGCGGCCGGACGCTGGTTCCTGGCCTGATCGACATGCACGTCCATCTCGACAGTCCGGCAGATATCGGCGGCTATCGCGGCCTCGAATATACCGACAGTTTCTGGGGGATGACCGCCGTCAGGAACGCGCGTGACATGCTCGGTGCGGGCTTCACCACGGTGCGTAACGTGGGTTCCGCCAACCGCAATGACATCGGTCTCGCGCAGGCCATCCGCGATGGCTATGCGGTCGGGCCGCGGATCATCGGTGCGGGCTACGCGCTCGGTGCGACCGGCGGTCACTGCGACAGCACGTTCCTTCCGCCCAGCCTGGAAAAGGATAAGAAGGAAGAGGGCATCGGCGATAGCGCGGAGGAACTGAAATATCAGGTCCGCCGCCAGCGCAAGTTCGGTGCAGAGGTGATCAAGGTTTGCGCGACTGGGGGCGTCTTCTCGCGCAATACCGAACCAGGCCAGCAGCAATTGAGCGAGGCCGAGCTTCGCGCCATTGCCGATGAAACGCATCAATGGGGGCTTCGCGTCGCGGCCCATGCCCATGGCGCGGACGGCATAAAGGCCGCCATCCGCGCCGGGATCGACACGATCGAACACGCCAGCTTAGTTGACGCGGAGGGGATCCGGCTTGCCGCCCAGCGGGCGCGACCGGTGTGGTTTTCGATGGACATCAAGAACACCGATTATACCCAGGCCGAAGGCAAGAAGAACGGCGTCCTGGAAGACAATTTGCGCAAGGATCGCGAGATTGCGCAGGCCCAGCGCGACAATTTCCGCGCCGCGCACAAGGCCGGCGTTCGCATGGTCTTTGGCTCCGACGCCGGGGTGATGCCACACGGCCAGGTCGGGCAGCAATTCGCGGTTATGGTCCAATATGGGATGACCCCGCTCGAAGCGATCCAATCGGCGACGCGCAATGCCGCCCAGGCGCTGGGCCGCGAAGCCGATGTCGGGACAATTGCGGTCGGCCATTATGGCGACCTAGTTGCGGTGACCGGCGATCCAACCACCAACGTCCGACTGCTCGAAAAACCCGACGCGGTCATCAAAGGCGGGGCGCTAGTCGTCTCGTCGCGCTGAGGAAGCTTCCGATGAACATGACAAAAATTCCCGCTTTATTGCTCGCGACCTGTGCGACTGCAGCGCAGGCTGCGCCGACGGTCATCCACGCGGGTCGCCTCATGGATGTCCCCGGCAAACCGATCCGTGGCCCCTCGACCATCGTGGTCGATCAGGGACGTATCGTGTCAGTCAGCGACGGCTATGCACCGCCTCCCGCCAATGCGACCACGGTCGACCTTACCGACATGATGGTGATGCCGGGCCTGATCGACAGTCACGTCCACCTCGATAGCGATTCTGGCGGGGATGCGGGACTGTTGGAAGGCCTGCAGAAGAGTGACGGCTGGTTTGCGATCAACGCTTACGCCAACGGCATGAAGACGCTTCGCGCTGGCTTTACCACGGTGCGCAACCTGGGTGACGGGACGGGGGCGACTCTGGCGCTGCGCGATGCCGTCAAGGCGGGGCTGGTTCAGGGCCCCCGGATTGTCGACGCTGGTCGCTCGATGTCTGGCACCGCGGGCCACACTGACGGGGCGCTCGGCCTGCGCGACGAGTTCAGACCTGTGATCGAGCAAGGCGGAAACACCTGCAATGGTCCGGAAGCCTGCCGCCGCGCGGTGCGGCTGCAGGTCGGACGCGGGGCCGACGTCATCAAGATGGCGACCACCGGCGGCGTCAACAGCCGAATCGGCGCAGGGCTTGGCCAGCAGTTGTTCGATGACGAAGCGCGGGCAATCGTCGAGACGTCGCGCCTGTTCGGCAGACGAGTCGCGGTCCACGCCCACGGTGCAGACGGCATCCGGCTAGCGCTCCGCCTCGGCGTGGATTCGATCGAGCACGGCACGATCCTCGATGAGGAGACGATCAACCTGTGGGCAAAATCGAAGACATATTACGTCCCGACACTTTCGACAGTGAACGGCTATAAGGAACGGATTGCGGCCAATCCGGGTGCGTACGCGCCCGATGTCCTTTCCAAGATTCGCTGGCGGATTGGGATTACCGGCAAGTCGCTTCAGCAACTGGTGCCGCGCGGCGTGAAGATTGCATTCGGTACCGACGCCGGCGTCAGCAAACACGGCCGCAACGCCGACGAGTTCGAGCTGATGGTCGCCAACGGTATGAGCCCGATCGAGGCGATCAAGGCAGCGACCGTCAATGCCGCCGACCTGCTCGGCCTGTCGAGCGAGATCGGGTCGATCGAAGCCGGAAAGGGAGCCGACCTTATTGCGGTTGCAAGCAACCCCATTGCCGACGTGCGCGCACTGAAGGATATCAAGTTCGTGATGGCACAGGGCAAGGTCGTCGAGTGACCAACGCCCGTTGACGCGCTCACCATTCCCCCTTATTGGGCCGCTCGTCCGGGAAGCGAGCGATTCTTCGTTTCTCCCCAAGGACAAGAGCTGAACATTGCTCAACGACGCGAAGGCCGGTGACCGCATGGTTCGCCGGAATTCGCGCTTTTGCGTTGCGCAAAGTAACCGCCGGAAAGGCTCCGGCACAGAAAGGTGAAGGCTTCATGCCGACGATTAACCAGTTGGTCCGCAAGGGCCGCGACCCGCAGAAGGCCAAGTCCAAGGTCCCTGCGATGGAACAGAACCCGCAGAAGCGTGGCGTTTGCACGCGCGTCTATACCACCACCCCGAAGAAGCCGAACTCGGCACTTCGCAAGGTTGCCAAGGTCCGCCTGACCAACCAGCGCGAAGTCATTTCGTACATTCCGGGTGAGGGCCACAACCTGCAGGAACACAGCGTCGTGCTGATCCGCGGCGGCCGTGTGCGCGACCTTCCGGGTGTGCGTTACCACGTGCTTCGCGGCGTTCTCGATACGCAGGGCGTGAAGGACCGTCGTCAGTCCCGTTCGAAGTACGGCGCCAAGCGCCCGAAATAAGCTGGTTTCGTCGGACGCACCGCGATCGAACGCGGGTGCGCCGCTCTGAAAGGATTACACTATGTCCCGTCGTCGTCGCCCAGAAAAGCGCGTCATTTTGCCGGATCCCAAGTTCGGCGATCTCATCCTGTCGAAGTTCATGAACTCGGTCATGCTCGATGGTAAGAAGTCGGTTGCGGAAAGCATCGTCTACACCGCCCTCGACAACGTCGAAGCGCGCCTCAAGAAGGACCCGCTCGGCGTGTTCCACGAAGCGCTGACCAACGTGAAGCCGGGCATCGAAGTGCGCAGCCGCCGCGTCGGTGGTGCGACCTACCAGGTTCCGGTCGAAGTCCGCGACGTCCGCGCTCAGGCGCTGGCCATTCGCTGGCTGATCACCGCGGCTCGTGCACGCAGCGAAAAGACGATGTCGGGTCGCCTCTCGGGCGAGCTGATGGATGCTTCCCAGAATCGCGGCAACGCGGTCAAGAAGCGTGAAGATACCCACCGCATGGCAGAGGCGAACCGCGCGTTCAGCCACTACCGCTGGTAAATTTCGTCCCTACATTAAGGGGGGCCGGCGCCGCGCCGATCCCCCACTTACTTTAAGGAAGCTCCTGTCATGGCCCGCAGCCATCCGCTCGAACGCTATCGTAACATCGGCATCATGGCGCACATCGACGCCGGCAAGACGACGACGACCGAGCGCATCCTCTATTACACCGGCAAGTCCTACAAGATCGGCGAAGTGCATGAAGGCACCGCGACGATGGATTGGATGGAGCAGGAGCAGGAGCGCGGGATTACGATCACGTCCGCCGCAACGACGTGCAAATGGCGCGCCGAAGAAGGCAAGGGCGAAGAACATCTTATCAACATTATCGACACGCCCGGCCACGTCGACTTCACGATTGAAGTCGAACGTTCGCTCCGCGTGCTCGACGGCGCAGTGGCTTGCTTCGACGGCGTTGCCGGCGTCGAGCCGCAGTCCGAAACCGTGTGGCGCCAAGCCGACAAATACGGCGTTCCGCGGATGTGCTTCATCAACAAGCTCGACCGCACCGGCGCCAACTTCGAATATTGCGTCCAGTCGATCGTCGAACGTCTCGGCGCAAAGCCGGCCGTCCTGTATCTCCCGATCGGTATCGAAGGCGGCTTCAAGGGCCTCGTCGACCTGGTCGAGAACCGCGCGATCATCTGGCTTGACGAAAGCCTGGGCGCGAAGTTCGAATATCACGAGATTCCCGACGACCTGAAGGAAAAGGCCGCTGCCGCGCGCATGGAATTGATCGAACTGGTCATCGACCAGGACGATGACGCGATGGAAGCGTATCTCGAAGGCAACGAGCCTGACACTGCGATGCTCAAGAAGCTGATCCGCAAGGGGACGCTTGCGATGGCGTTCGTTCCGGTGGTTTGCGGTTCGGCGTTCAAGAACAAGGGCGTCCAGCCCCTGCTCGACGCAGTGGTCGATTATCTGCCGAGCCCGCTCGACGTTCCTGCCATCAAGGGCATCCTGCCCAATGGCGACGAAGATTCGCGCGCGTCGGACGATAGCGCGCCTTTCTCGGCGTTGGCGTTCAAGATCATGAATGATCCGTTTGTCGGAACGCTGACCTTCGCACGCATCTATTCGGGCAAGCTCGAAACCTCGTCGCAGGTCATGAACAGCGTCAAGGACAAGAAGGAAAAGGTCGGTCGCATGCTGCTGATGCATGCCAACGAGCGTGAGGACATCCAGGTCGCTTACGCCGGCGACATCGTCGCGCTTGCCGGCCTGAAGGACACGACGACTGGCGACACGCTTTGCGCCTCTTCGGCCCCGATCATCCTCGAGCGGATGGAATTCCCGGACCCCGTCATCGAGCTTTCGGTCGAACCAAAGACCAAGGCCGACCAGGAAAAGATGGGCGTTGCGCTCAATCGCCTGGCCCGCGAAGATCCGTCGTTCCGCGTCAGCACCGACCATGAATCGGGCCAGACGATCATCAAGGGCATGGGGGAACTTCACCTCGAAATCCTCGTCGATCGCATGAAGCGCGAATTCAAAGTCGAAGCCAATGTCGGTGCACCGCAGGTCGCCTATCGCGAATATCTCGCGAAGCCGGTCGACCTGACCTACACCCACAAGAAACAGTCGGGCGGTTCGGGCCAGTTCGCCGAAATCCGCATCACGGTCACCCCGGGTGAGCGCGGTTCGGGCTTCGTCTTCACCGACGTCGTCAAGGGCGGTAATGTCCCCAAGGAATATATTCCTTCGGTCGAAAAGGGCATGCGCGAAACCGCGCAGACCGGATCGCTGATCGGCTTCCCGATCATCGACTTCGAAGTCCAGCTGACCGACGGCAAATATCATGACGTCGACTCCTCGGCGCTGGCGTTCGAAATCTGTGCTCGCGGCGCAATGCGCGAAGCGGCTCAGAAAGCGGGCATCAAGCTGCTCGAGCCGATCATGAAAGTCGAAATCGTGACGCCGGAGGATTATCTCGGTGACGTGATCGGCGATCTGAACTCGCGTCGTGGGCAGATCCAGGGTACCGACACGCGGGGCAATGCCCAGGCGGTCGAGGCAATGGTGCCGCTCGCGAGCATGTTCGGCTACGTCAACCAGCTGCGTTCGTTTACGCAGGGGCGCGCGCAGTACAGCATGCAATTCTCGCATTATGACGAAGTGCCCGCCAACGTTGCCGAAGAAGTGAAGGCGAAGCTGGCGTAACTTGATTTTTATGGCTATGGGCGCGACCGCACGTGGGCGGGCCGCCCGCAATTCAACGTAGAAGAGGCTTAAAATGGCGAAGGCAAAGTTTGAGCGGAACAAGCCGCACTGCAACATCGGCACCATCGGTCACGTCGATCATGGCAAAACGTCGCTGACGGCTGCCATCACCAAGGTCCTGTCGACGCGCGGCGGCGGCGTTGCCGTCGATTTCGCGAACATCGACAAGGCACCGGAAGAGCGTGAGCGCGGCATTACCATTTCGACGGCACACGTCGAATATGAAACCGAAGCGCGTCACTACGCGCACGTCGATTGCCCGGGTCACGCCGATTATGTGAAGAACATGATCACCGGTGCTGCCCAGATGGACGGCGCGATCCTCGTCGTTTCGGCCGCTGATGGCCCGATGCCGCAGACCAAGGAGCACATCCTGCTCGCGGCGCAGGTCGGCGTTCCGACCATGGTCGTCTTCCTCAACAAGGTCGACCAGGTTGACGATCCCGAACTGCTCGAGCTCGTCGAACTCGAAATCCGCGAAGAACTTTCGAAGCGCGGCTTCGACGGCGACAACATTCCGATCGTCTCGGGTTCGGCGCTTGCCGCTCTCGAAGATCGCAACCCGGAAATCGGTGAGAACCAGATCGTCGAGCTGATGAAGGCCGTCGATGACTGGATCCCGCAGCCGGAGCGTCCGCTCGACAAGCCCTTCCTGATGCCGATTGAAGACGTTTTCTCGATCTCGGGTCGCGGTACGGTTGTCACCGGCCGTGTCGAAACCGGCATCGTCAAGGTCGGCGAAGAAGTTGAGATCGTCGGCATCAAGGACACCAAGAAGACGGTCGTGACCGGCGTGGAAATGTTCCGCAAGCTGCTCGATCAGGGCCAGGCTGGCGACAACATCGGTGCGCTGATCCGCGGCGTTGGCCGTGAAGAAGTCGAGCGTGGCCAGGTTCTCTGCAAGCCGGGCTCGATCACACCGCACACCGAATTCAGCGCCGAAATTTACGTGCTGAGCAAGGATGAGGGTGGTCGTCACACGCCGTTCTTCGCCAACTATCGTCCGCAGTTCTACTTCCGCACGACCGACGTGACGGGCGAAGTGGTTCTTCCGGAAGGCACCGAGATGGTCATGCCGGGCGACAACGTCTCGCTCAGCGTGAAGCTCATTGCACCGATCGCCATGGACCAGGGTCTGCGCTTCGCAATTCGCGAAGGTGGCCGTACGGTTGGCGCCGGGGTTGTCGGCAACATCACGAAGTAATATAGGGCGCGGGCCGCGTGATTCCCGAAAGGGTCGCGCGGCCCTCGCTTTTAGTTTTGGGGTAAGCCGGTAAGGGTCGTTCGACCTTCTATCCGCCGACTTGCTCGTTTTGATTGTCCGATCCGCGGTTGGCGCGGTGAGGATTTGGCTCTTTCGCATCGGTAGTGGACATGGAAACGCAGAATATCCGGATTCGCCTCAAGGCGTTCGATCATCGTGTGCTCGATCAGGCGACGGGCGACATCGCCGACACGGCGCGTCGTACCGGTGCCCTTATTCGCGGCCCAATCCCGTTGCCTACGCGCATCGAGAAGTTCACTGTCAACCGTTCGCCGCACGTCGACAAGAAGTCGCGCGAGCAGTTTGAAGTGCGCACCTACAAGCGTCTGCTCGACATCATCCAGCCGACGCCGCAGACGGTTGATGCTTTGATGAAGCTCGATCTCGCCGCAGGTGTGGACGTAGAGATTAAATTGGCCTAAGGGCCTCTCACGGCGGTCGAATCGCTCCATCGGAGCGGATCCTGCCGAGCTAGTTACAAGGGATACCGCGGGAGTCCTCAGGGACACCCGGCCTGCGTCCCCCGCATTCCGACCCCGTCTGGGGACGGGAATAGCCCAGCGGGGCACGTATCTTACATCATGGGCTGCACGCCCGCGGACCAATGGGGTTCGTGGGCCTCTGTTTGGGAGTGAATGGTCATGCGCACTGGCGTGATCGCGAAGAAAATGGGGATGACCCGCTTGTTCCAGGCGGACGGTCGGCACGTGCCGGTTACCGTTCTTCACATGGACAATGTTCAGGTCGTCGCTCGTCGCGAGCAAGAAAAAGACGGTTATACCGCCGTTGCACTGGGTGCCGGCTCGGCAAAGGCGAAGAATGTCGCCAAGCCGCAGCGTGGCGCCTTCGGCAAGGCTGAGGTCGAACTCAAGGCTCGTGTGGTCGAGTTCCGTGTCGCCGAGGATGCACTCCTCGATGTCGGCGCGACGATTTCTGCCGATCACTTCGTAGCCGGCCAAATGGTCGACGTTCGCGGTGTCACCCAGGGTAAGGGTTTCGCCGGCGCCATGAAGCGCTGGGGTTTCGGCGGTCTTCGCGCCACCCACGGCGTCTCGGTCGCTCACCGTTCGCACGGTTCGACCGGTAACCGCCAGGATCCAGGCCGCGTCTTCAAAAACAAGAAGATGGCTGGCCATATGGGCGCGCGCAATCGCACCCAGCAGAACCTCGAAATCGTCCGCACCGACGCGGCGCGCGGTCTCATCTTCGTCAAGGGCTCGGTTCCGGGTCACAAGGGAAGCTGGGTTACGCTCGCCGACGCCGTGAAGCTTACGCGTCACGACGAAGCGCCGTATCCGGCCGGTCTACTCGACACGTCGAAGCCGATCCCGATCGACGAAACGGCCGCTGGCCTGGTCGATGATGGCGCGGTTCACGAAATTCCGGCGTTGCCGGGTGACGACGAAGTCGCAGCGATCGCCGCCGAGCAAGAGGCCGGTGCGGCCGAAGCAACCGACAACAACGATGCCGGTTCGGCCGAGGGCGATGCCCCGGCGGCCGACGAGAGCAAGGAAGGCTAAGCGATGAAGGTCAAGGTACAGACCCTCGACGCGAAGGCTGGCGGCGATATCCAGCTCGACGATGCCGTTTTCGGCGTCGAGCCCCGCGCCGACATCCTTCACCGCGTGGTGACGTGGCAGCTGACGAACCGCCGCGCCCCGGCGCGAGCGGCACGTGAGCGTAGCGACGTGGCCCGCACGGGTAAGAAATTCGGTCGCCAGAAGGGCGGCGGTACGGCTCGCCACGGCGATCGTCGCGCCCCGATCTTCATCGGCGGTGGTAAGGCGCATGGTCCGCGTGCCCGCATCTTCAGCTCGAGCCTCAACAAGAAGGTTCGTGCGCTCGGCCTGAAAATGGCGCTGAGCTCGAAGGCAATGGGTGGCAATCTGATCGTCGTCGACAACCTCGATGTCAGCGAAGGCAAGACCAAGGTGCTTCACGAGAAGCTGGGCAAGCTGGGTTTCGGCCGCAGCGCCCTGGTGATCGACGGTGACGCGCTGAACGTGAGCTTCGCTCGCGCCAGCTCGAACATCGGCCAGATCAACCTGATGCCTGCTGTCGGCGCCAACGTTTACGACATCCTCCGCCACGAGACGCTGGTCCTGACCCGCGCCGCGGTCGAAAAGCTGGAGGCCCGGTTCAATGGCTAAGAAACAGGCAGAAACGGCGATCGACAATCGCCACTACGACGTCGTGCTCGCCCCGCACATCACCGAGAAGTCGACCATGCTCTCCGAGCATAATGCGGTTGTCTTCAAGGTTGCCGGTGGCGCGTCGAAGCCCGAGATCAAGGCAGCGGTCGAAGCGCTGTTCGACGTCAAGGTGACCAACGTCAACACGATGGTCACCAAGGGCAAGTCCAAGCGCTGGAAGGGCAAGCCCTATCAGCGGTCGGACTCGAAGAAGGCGATCGTTACCCTCGCCGAGGGCAACTCGATCGACATCACGAGCGGGATCTAACCGATGGCACTTAAAGCATATAAGCCGACGAGCCCGGCCCGCCGTGGTCTCATCCTCGTCGACAAATCGTCGCTCTGGAAGGGCAAGCCCGTCAAGGCTTTGACCGAAGGCAAGCGCAAGACCGGTGGCCGTAACAACAAGGGCCATGTGACGTCGCGCGGTATCGCCGGCGGTCACAAGCAGAAGTACCGGATCATCGATTTCAAGCGCCGCACCTGGGACGTTACCGGGACCGTCGAGCGTCTGGAATATGACCCCAACCGGTCAGCGTTCATCGCACTCGTCAACTACGAAGGCGGGGCGCAGGCCTATATCATCGCACCGCAGCGTCTTGCACCGGGCGACAATGTCGTCGCTGGCAAGAAGGTCGACGTGAAGCCGGGCAATGCGATGGAAATCGGCCAGATGCCGGTCGGCACCATCGTTCACAATGTCGAGCTGAAGCCCGGCAAGGGTGGCCAGATCGCCCGTGCAGCAGGCACTTATGTGCAGGTTGTCGGTCGCGACAAGGGCATGGTGATCGTTCGCCTCAACTCGGGCGAGCAACGCTACATCCGTGCGGAGTGCATGGCCACCGTCGGTGCCGTGTCCAACCCGGACAATAGCAACCAGACGCTGGCGAAAGCCGGTCGTACCCGCTGGCTCGGACGTCGTCCGCTGACCCGCGGTGTCGCCAAGAACCCGGTCGATCACCCCCATGGTGGTGGTGAAGGCCGTACGTCGGGCGGACGTCACCCGGTTACCCCTTGGGGCAAGCCGACCAAGGGCGCTCGCACTCGCAATAACAAGGCAACGGACAAGATGATTATCCGTAGCCGTCACGCCAAGAAGAAGGGCTAATCGAAATGGCTCGTTCCGTCTGGAAAGGTCCGTTCGTCGAGCTGTCGCTCCTGAAGAAGGCGGAAGCCGCTCAGGAAGCCGGTGGCCGCTCGCCGATCAAGACCTGGTCGCGTCGCTCGACCATTCTGCCACAGTTCGTTGGCCTGACCTTCAACGTCTACAACGGTCGCAAGTTTGTGCCCGTCAGCGTCAATGAAGACATGGTCGGCATGAAGCTTGGTGAATTTGCGCCCACGCGCTTCTTCCCGGGTCACGCCGCGGACAAGAAGGGTAAGCGCTGATGTCGAAAGCAGCATCCCCCCGCAAGGTTGGCGACAAGGAAGCGCTGGCCATTGGCAACACGATCCGTGGTTCGGCTCAAAAGCTCAACCTGGTCGCGCAGCTCATCCGTGGCCGTAAGGTCGAGGAGGCACTCAACATCCTCAAGTTCAGCCCGAAGGGCATGGCGGAAGATGTCTATAAGGTGCTCGCTTCGGCCATCGCCAACGCGGAGAACAACCACAATCTCGACGTCGACGCACTCGTCGTCGCCGAGGCGTCGGTTGGCAAGTCGATCTCGATGAAGCGTTTTGCGACCCGCGCCCGCGGCCGCTCGACGCGCATCGTGAAGCCGTTCAGCCGAATCCGCGTCGTCGTGCGCGAGCAGGAAGAAGCGTAATGGGTCAGAAATCCTCACCGATCGGTCTTAGACTGCAGATCAACCGTACCTGGGACAGCCGCTGGTTTGCGGAAGGTCAGGACTATGGTCGCTTGCTGCTCGAAGATCTGAAGATCCGCGAGTATATCCTTAAGAGCCTACCGCAGGCGGCGATCTCCAAGGTGGTGATCGAACGTCCGGCCAAGCTTTGCCGCGTGTCGATCTATGCCGCCCGTCCGGGTGTCATCATCGGCAAGAAGGGCTCGGATATCGAGAAGCTGAAGAAGAAGCTGTCGTCGATGACGAATAGCGACGTCAGCCTCAACATTGTCGAAATCCGCAAGCCCGAAATTGATGCCAAGCTCGTCGCACAGGGTGTCGCCGACCAGCTCGAGCGTCGTATTGCTTTCCGTCGCGCCATGAAGCGCGCCGTGCAGTCGGCACTTCGCCTCGGTGCGGAAGGCATTCGTATCACCTGCGCTGGTCGTCTCGGCGGTGCGGAAATCGCGCGTACCGAATGGTATCGCGAAGGCCGCGTTCCGCTCCACACGCTGCGCGGTAACGTCGACTATGCCGAAGCGCAGGCACACACTGCTTACGGTGTTTGCGGCGTGAAGGTGTGGGTCTTCAAGGGTGAGATCTTGGGTCACGACCCGCTCGCCCAGGACCGTCTCATGATGGAAGCGCAGACTTCGGGTGTTCGCCCGGCGCGCGACGATCGTCGCTAAGGATTAAAAGCAATGTTGCAACCGAAGCGCACCAAATTCCGTAAGGCCTTCAAGGGCCGGATTCACGGCAACGCCAAGGGCGGGACCGAGCTGAACTTCGGCTCGTTCGGACTCAAGGCGATGGAACCTGAGCGGATTACCGCGCGCCAGATCGAAGCGGCTCGACGTGCGATCACGCGTCACATCCGTCGTCAGGGCCGTTTGTGGATCCGCATTTTCCCGGACCTTCCGGTTTCGTCGAAGCCTGCCGAAGTCCGTATGGGTAAAGGCAAGGGTTCACCTGAATTCTGGGTCGCCCGCGTCAAGCCGGGTCGTATCCTGTTCGAACTCGATGGCGTTCCGGGCCACCTGGCCAAGGTCGCTTTCGAACGTGCCGCCGAGAAGCTGCCGATCAAGGTCAAGGTCGTTGCTCGCCTCGGCGAAAGCATGGTTGAGGAGAAGTAAGTCATGGCCAAGAAGGACGATCTTTCGGTCAAGACCGACGACCAGCTGTCTGTTCAGCTCGGCGACCTGAAGAAGGAGCAGTTCAACCTGCGCTTCCAGTCGGCGACGAACCAGCTCGAAAAGCCGTCGCGGGTGAAAGAGGTGCGCCGCACCATCGCTCGCATCAAGACGATCCAGACCGCCCGCGCGCGCGATGCCGCGTCGGCGCAGGCGTAGGGAGTAGACGAAGATGCCTAAGCGCGTCCTCACCGGCACCGTGGTGTCGGACAAGGGAGACAAGACCATTGTGGTCAGCGTCGAACGTCGGGTGAAGCACCCGCTGTACGGCAAGATCATCAAGCGGTCGAAAAAGTATCACGCTCATGACGATGCCAACGCGTATCGTGAGGGCGAGATGGTTCGCATTGAAGAGTGCGCGCCGATTTCGAAGAAGAAGAGCTGGACCGTTCTCGAGCGCGTCGGAGCTGCTGTTGCAGCCACCGAGACCCCCGAGGCGAAGAAAGCCAAGAAGCCGGCAAAGGCGACCAAGGACGCGGTGAAAGCCGAGTCCGAGGCCACCGAAGCCTAAGAGAGGGATCGAACCATGATCCAGATGCAATCCAACCTCGAGGTTGCGGACAACAGCGGCGCAAAGCGCGTTCAGTGCATCAAGGTGCTGGGCGGGTCGAAGCGTCGTGTGGCCGGCGTCGGCGACATCATCGTCGTCTCGGTCAAAGAAGCCGCACCGCGTGGCCGTGTTAAGAAGGGCGACGTTCACCGCGCAGTGATCGTTCGTACCGCCAAGGACATCCGCCGTCCCGACGGTTCGGTGATCCGTTTCGACACGAACGCTGCCGTCCTGGTCAACAAGAACGAGGAGCCGATCGGCACCCGTATCTTTGGCCCGGTCGTTCGTGAACTTCGTGCGCGCAAGCACATGAAGATCATCAGCCTTGCGCCGGAGGTGCTGTAACATGGCATCGCAGAAAATTCGCAAGGGTGACACAGTCGTGATCCTGTCCGGCAAGGACAAGGGCAAGACCGGCGAAGTCACCAAGTCGATGCCCAAGGACGGCAAGGTCGTCGTTGCTGGCGTCAACGTGGCGGTCCGCCACAAGAAGCCGACCCAGGTCGATCCGCAAGGTGGCCTGGAGCGTCGCGAAGCGCCGATGCACGTGTCGAAGGTCGCGATTGCCGACCCGAAGACCGGCAAGGCAACCCGCGTCCGCTTCGAAACCAAGGATGGCAAGAAGGTCCGCGTGGCCGTCAAGTCCGGGGAGCTGATCAATGGCTGACGCCAAAAAGGATTCTGGGCAGTACATCCCTCGTCTTAAGAAGGATTACGAGGAGCGCATCGCCAAGGCGATGACCGAGAAGTTCGGCTACAAGAACGCACTTGAAGTTCCCAAGCTGGACAAGATCGTCATCAACATGGGCGTCGGTGAAGCGACCCAGGACAAGAAAAAGGTCGAGGCCGCTTCGGCCGAGATGGAAAAGATTGCCGGTCAGAAGCCGGTCATCACCAAGGCGAAGAAGTCGATCGCGCAGTTCAAGCTGCGCGAAGGCATGCCGATCGGTTGCAAGGTTACCCTGCGCCGCGAACGCATGTACGAATTCCTCGACCGTCTCGTCACTGTCGCATTGCCCCGCGTCCGCGATTTTCGTGGTCTCAACCCGAAGTCGTTCGACGGCCGTGGCAATTATGCGATGGGCCTGAAGGAACAGATCGTTTTTCCCGAGATCAATTACGATCAGATCGAAAAGGTCCGGGGAATGGACATCATTGTCACCACCACCGCGAAGACGGACGAAGAAGCGCGCGAACTGCTGCGCTTGTTCAACTTCCCGTTCCCGGCGGACGAACAGAAAGAAGCCGCGTAAGCGGCGCTGGAGAACTTAAGTCATGGCGAAACTGAGTTCCGTGAACAAGAACGAGCGTCGCAAGAAGCTCGTCAAGCAAACGGCGGCCAAGCTGGAAAAGCTGAAGGCAAAAGCGAATGATCAGACACTCGATGAAACCGAGCGTCTGATGGCGCGCCTGAAAATGGCCGAACTGCCGCGCAACGGCAATCCGACCCGCATCCGCAACCGCTGCGAGCTCACCGGCCGCAGCCGCGGTTTTTATCGCAAGTTCCGCCTTTCGCGGATCATGCTCCGGGAATTGGGCAATAAGGGCCTGATCCCCGGTCTCACCAAGTCGAGCTGGTAAGGGCATCTGATATGGCGATGACCGATCCCCTGGGTGATATGCTCACCCGCATCCGCAACGGCCAGCAGGCGCGCAAGGATTCCATCCTGACGCCGGCGTCGAAGCTTCGTGCCTATGTGCTCGATGTGCTTCAGCGCGAAGGCTACATCCGCGGTTACACCGAGGAAGAACTGTCGGGCCAGAAGGGCCTGCGGATCGAACTCAAATATTTCGAGGGCCAGCCTGCGATTCAGCATCTTGCCCGCGTCTCGAAGCCGGGCCGCCGCGTTTACTCGGGCTCGAAAGAGCTGCCGCGTATCCGCAACGGCCTCGGCATCACGATCGTCTCGACCCCGCGTGGCGTGCTCAGCGATGCTGAAGCCCGCGACCAGAATGTCGGTGGCGAAGTGCTGGCGGAGGTGTTCTAATGAGCCGCATCGGTAAAAAGCCGGTCGACCTTCCCAACGGCGTTTCGGCGTCGGTCGAAGGCCAGACCCTGACCGTCAAGGGTCCGAAGGGAACGCTGAGCATGCAGATGCTCGACGATCTCATCAAGTACGACCTCGATGACGGTGCGATCAGCATCAAGCCGATCAGCCCCTCGCAGCGTTCGCGCTCGGCTTGGGGAATGCAGCGTACCAACGTGCAGAATTTGGTGACTGGCGTTACCGAAGGCTTCACGAAGGTGCTCGAGATCACCGGCGTCGGCTATCGTGCGCAGGCGCAGGGCCGCAACCTCAAGTTGCAGCTCGGCTACAGCCACGATGTCAACTACGCCGTGCCGGAAGGTGTCGAGGTCAAGACCCCCGATGCCAACACGGTCGAGATCAGCGGCATCGACAAGCAGAAAGTCGGCCAGGTCGCTGCCGAAATCCGTCGCTGGCGCAAGCCGGAGCCCTACAAGGGCAAGGGCATCAAATATCGCGGCGAGTTCATCTTCCGCAAAGAAGGCAAGAAGAAGTAAGCCATGGCGAAACTCTCTCTCTTCGATCGCCGCCGTCGTCGGGTTCGCAGCGCACTTCGCGCTCGTGCCGCCGGCAAGCCGCGTCTCTCGGTCCACCGCTCGGGCCGTCACATCTATGCGCAGGTCATCGACGACGCAGCCGGCAAGACGCTGGCTTCGGCGTCCAGCCTCGACAAGGACGTCAAGGCCAAGACCGGTGCCACTGCCGAAGCCGCAGCTGCGGTTGGCAAGGCGCTTGCCGCCAAGGCCAAGAAGGCCGGCGTCGACAAGGTCGTTTTCGACCGTGGCGGCTTCCTGTTCCATGGCCGGGTGAAGGCCCTCGCCGATGCCGCCCGCGAAGGCGGATTGGAGTTCTAAATGGCTGACGAAAACCAGACCCCGGTGGAAACCACCGAAACCCCGGCGGCCGAAAATCCGCAGGGTACGCCCGCAACCGTCGCAGCGTCGGTAAATGCCGACGCAGCCCCGGCTCCTGAAGCTGCTGCTGCTCCGGCCGAAGCTCCGGCTCTGGCGCCGACCGAAAATCGTGGCCCGCCGCGTGGCGGCCGTGGTCGTGGCGGCGGCGGTGGTCGCGATGGCGGCCGTGGTGGACGTGACGGTGGCCGTGGCCGCCGCGACGATCGCCGTGGCAACCGCGACGACGACGGCGAAGACCTGATCGAAAAGCTGGTTCACATCAATCGCGTGTCGAAGACCGTCAAGGGCGGTAAGCGCTTCGGTTTCGCAGCTTTGGTCGTCGTCGGTGACGGCAAGGGCCGCGCCGGTTTCGGTCACGGCAAGGCGCGCGAAGTGCCGGAAGCCATCTCCAAGGCGACTGCCGCTGCGAAGAAGGCCATGGTTCGCGTGCCGCTTCGCGACGGTCGCACGCTGCATCATGACGGCAAGGGCCATTTCGGCGCTGGCAAGGTCACGGTCCGCTCGGCTCCGTCGGGTACCGGCATCATCGCGGGCGGTCCGATGCGCGCTGTGTTCGAGAGCCTTGGCGTTGCTGACGTTGTCACCAAGTCGGTCGGCACGTCGAACCCGTACAACATGATCCGCGCCACTTTCGAGGCGCTGAAAGAACAGACCAGCCCCCGTTCGGTCGCCCAGCGTCGTGGCAAGAAGGTCGCCGACCTGCTTGGCCGTGGTGGAATGGCGAGCGCCGAGGCCGAAGCCACCGCCGAAGCGGTGACGGAGTAACCCATGGCCAAGAACGAATTCAAAACCATCAAAATCACACAGACCGGTTCGCCGATCCGTCGTGACAAGACCCAGCGCGCGACCCTGGTCGGTCTGGGCCTCAACAAGATGCATCGCACGGTTGAGGTTCCTGCCACCCCGGAAGTGATGGGGCAGGTCCGCAAGGTCCAGCACCTGCTGAAGGTCGAAGACTAATATCAACCTGTTTGGAGCCGGCGGCGATGCTGCCGGATTCATGCGCGACAAAAGCGAAAGCGAGTGCACGATATGAAACTCAATGAAATCCGCGACAATGATGGTGCCCGCAAGGGTCGCGTCCGCGTCGGCCGTGGTATCGGTTCGGGCTTGGGCAAGACTGCCGGGCGCGGTCAGAAGGGCCAGAAGAGCCGTTCGGGCGTTTCCATCAAGGGCTTTGAAGGTGGCCAGATGCCGCTTCACATGCGCTTGCCGAAGCGTGGCTTCAACAACATCTTCGCCAAGGACTTCGCCGAGGTGAACCTCGGTGCGATCCAGAAGATGATTGATGCCAAGAAGCTCGAAACCAAGGGCACGCTCGACCACGATGCGCTGAAGGCAGCTGGCCTCGCACGCGGCGGCAAGGACGGCGTCCGCCTTCTCGGTAAGGGCGAACTGACGACTAAGGTCAGCTTCAAGGTTGCCGGCGCGTCGAAGGGAGCGATCGAGGCGGTCGAAAAGGCTGGCGGCAAGGTCGAAATCATCGAAGCGAAGGATCCTGCCGCGCTGGCCGCTGCCAAGAAGGGCAAGACCCGCGACGCCAAGATTGCCGCCAAGGCGGGGAAGAAGGCGTAAGCCTTTTCCGTCTTAGGGGCTTCGCAAGCGCCTTCGAGTGACTATATCGGGCGGCGGGGGGCGGTTCTGCCCGTCGCCGCCTTTGATTTTCTAGGGATTTGGTAATGGCATCCGCAGCCGAACAACTGGCTTCCAACATTTCGCTGGCAAGCTTCTCCAAAGCGACCGAACTCAAGCGTCGCTTGTGGTTCACGCTGGGGGCGCTGGTTCTCTTCCGGCTCCTTTCGTTCGTCCCGATCCCCGGCATCGACCCGGTGTCGATGCAGCAGCTGTATGCGACCCAGACGGGCGGCGTGCTCGACGTCTTCAATACCTTCTCCGGCGGGGCGCTCGAACGCGCCTCGATCATTGCGCTTGGCGTCATGCCCTACATCACGGCATCGATCGTCGTGCAGTTGATGGGCTCGCTCTACGGGCCATGGAAGGCGCTGAAGAAGGAAGGCGAGACCGGGCGCAAGAAGCTCAACCAATATACCCGTTACCTGACCGTGCTCCTTACCACCGTTCAGGGCTATTTCATCGCGGTCGGCCTTGAAACGCTGGGTGCCGCCAACGGCATTTCCGCAGTCGTCGAGCCCGGCATGCTGTTCCGCATTGCGGCAACGGTCAGCCTTGTCGGCGGCACCTTGTTCCTGATGTGGATCGGCGAACAGATCACCAGCCGCGGAATCGGTAACGGCGTATCGCTGATCATCATGGCCGGCATCGTTGCAGGCCTGCCGCGTGCGATCGCGCAGCTCCTCGAGGGCGGCCGTACCGGATCGATGGATCCCCTGCTGGTCTTCGGCATCGTGATCCTGGCCGCCGGTCTCGTGCTCTTCATCTGCTTCGTCGAACGTGCGCAGCGCCGCGTTCTGATCCAATATCCCAAGCGGCAAACCGCACGTGGCTCGATCCAGCAAGACCGCAGCCACCTGCCGATGAAGATCAACATCGCCGGCGTCATCCCGCCGATCTTCGCCTCATCGCTGCTGCTGATGCCGCTGACGGTCATCCAGATGTCGGGTGCGCAGAACGATCCAAACGCGAGCGACTGGCTGATCACCGTCAGCACTTTGCTCCAGCACGGCGCGCCGCTCTACCTGCTGCTTTATGGCGCCGGGATCGTGTTCTTCTGTTTCTTTTATTCGGCGGTGCAGTTCAATTCCGAGGAAACAGCCGACGGCCTCAAGCGCCACGGCGGCTTCATTCCGGGCATCCGTCCGGGCAAGGCGACCGAAGACTATTTCGATTATCTGGTCAGCCGGGTGACGGTGATCGGTGCGGGCTATCTCGTCCTGATCTGTATGATCCCGGAAATTGCGGCATCGCAGGCTGGCATTGCGTTCACGCTCGGGGGCACTAGCCTGCTGATCGTCGTCAACGTGACTATGGATACGGTTAGCCAGATCCAGAGCCACTTGATCGCGCATCAATATGGCGACCTGATCAAGAAGGCGAAGCTGAAGGGCGCTCGCAAGCGCTAAGGCGCTCCACGGAATCGGTGGGCCGCAAAAGGGGAAGGCTGGCGATGGACATCATTTTGCTTGGACCGCCGGGGGCCGGCAAGGGCACCCAGGCTGAGCGGCTCGTCGCTAACCGCGGCATGGTCCAGCTTTCGACGGGCGACATGCTACGTGCCGCCGTGCTCGAAGGAACACCGGTCGGCGTCAAGGCGAAGGCAGTCATGGAAGCTGGCGGGCTCGTCAGCGATGCGATCGTGTGTGCGCTCATTGGTGAGAACCTCGATCGGGTCGTCGGCACGGGCGCGATCTTTGACGGCTTCCCGCGGACTCGTCCTCAGGCCGAGGCGCTGGAAATCCTGCTCGACGAGCGCGGCCGCAACCTCGCCCACGTCATCGAACTCGAAGTCGACGAAGATGCGTTGGTCGAACGCATCACGGGCCGCTTCACCTGCGCCAGCTGCGGTGCGCCTTATCATGATCGCTTCCGCCTCCCCAAGGTCCAGGAGACGTGCGATGTCTGCGGCGGCCACGATTTTAAGCGCCGCGCCGACGACAATGAAGAGACCGTGCGCAAACGGATGGCCGAGTATCGCGAAAAGACTCGACCGATCCTGCCTTTCTACGAAGAGCGCGGTCTGGTCCGGTCCATTGACGGCATGGCCAGTGTCGAGCAAGTCGCCGCAGCAATCGACGCGATCCTCGACAGCTAGGCAGCCTTTCGGCAGACTTCCGAACGAAGGAGCCGCACGATGACCAGATTAATCTCCGCATTTGCCGCCGCCGGTTTCGCTTTCGCTTCGCCGACATCGGCAGCGGTCATCGGCAAATTGCCGTACGGATTTGAGGTCCGGCACGAGGCGATCGTCGATCTTCCTCAGCCAAAGGCGTGGAACCGACTGATCGCGATCGGTACCTGGTGGAGCGACGAGCACACATTTGGCGGCAAAGCGGCAAACATGACGATTGAGCCGAAAGCCGGCGGATGTTTTTGCGAAGCGCTGCCCGACAGCAGTGGGGGCGTCGAACACCTTCGCGTGAATTACGTCGTTCCCAATCTACGCCTGGTGATGGACGGTGCGCTCGGTCCCTTGAAATTCGAAGGCGTTGCCGGCGTCATGGACATTCGTTTAAGCGCTGCGCCCGAGGGGAAGACGCAGGTAATCTTCGTCTATCGCGCTGGCGGTTTCGCCCGGGGCAACGCCGAAGACATGGCGCCACTGGTCGACAGGGTCATCGGTGAGCAAGTGGCAAGATTCGCGGCGCCGCCCGCCAAGCCGTGATCAACTGTCGCTGCGGATCAATGTGGTGAACCGGTAACCCGCGCGTTCGCCTTCCGGCAAATGATCCTCGCAGGCAATTTCGCGCCACGAGCCTGTGGAGCGTGGGTCGTCCATGAATACATCGCCATCCACTTCGGCGAGGACTTCGGTGAGTTCTATCCTGTCAGCGACGTCATGGAACATGGCAAAGACGTCCGACCCACCAATGATGGATACCGGATCGCCGTTCGCAATGGCCAGGGCCTCGTCCTTGCCGTGGACGACTTCAACGCCATCGTGTTGCCACGCGTGATCACGCGTCAGCACGATGTGGCGACGTCCCGGCAAGACGCCGGGCAGACTGTCGAAGGTCTTGCGGCCCATGATCATGGCCGAACCCATCGTGACATTCTTGAAATGCTTGAGGTCGCCGGGCAGGTGCCATGGAAGCGTGCCATCCTTGCCGATAGTTCCATTGATGGCGCGGGCGACGACGATCGTGATGCTTGGCGGTCTCGACATGACTTAGCCTTACGCTTGCAGGCGGCGGCGGGGCAAGCGTAGGGAAAGGCGATGATCCCGGAACAGCAGCAACTGGTCGAGCAACTGCGAGCACGCTTCGGCGCGGCCATCGCCATCACCGACGCCGCCGACATCGCGCCTTGGCTCACCGACTGGCGCGGCCGCTGGACCGGCACCAGCGACGCCATCATCCAGCCGGCGACCACCGAAGAAGCCGCTGCCGCGATCGGCCTGGCCCGAAGGCTTGATGTTCGCCTAGTCCCACAGGGTGGCAACACGTCGATGGTGGGCGGTGCCACGCCGCCCGGCGACGGGTCTGCGCTGATCCTGTCGACACGGCGGTTGAACAAGATCCGTGCGATCGATCGGAACGCTGGTTTCTGCATCGCCGAGGCCGGGGTCGTCCTCCAGACGTTGCACGAAACGGTCGCCGACGAAGGCTTGCGCTTCCCGCTCACGCTGGGTGCGAAAGGGTCAGCAACCATTGGCGGCCTGACCTCGACCAACGCGGGCGGCACCCAAGTCCTGCGCTTCGGTCCGATGCGTGGACTGGTCGAGGGTGTCGAAGCGATTCTGCCCGACGGGAGCATCCACGACGGCCTGTTGGGCCTGAAAAAGGACAATCGCGGCCCAAGCCTCGACCAATTGCTGGTCGGTGCCGAGGGAACGCTTGGCATCATCACGGCAGTTCGCCTGAAATTGGTGCCATCGGTGGCGGAACGCGCGGTTGCGTGGATCGGCCTTGCAAGCCCGGCGTCCGCTCTCCAAGTGCTTCGCCAGCTGGAACGCGAAACCGATCGAACTCGAGGGATTTGAAATCCTTCCCGATGAGAGCCTGACCGCCGCTCTGAACCAGATCGAAGGAACGCGCGCGCCCTTGTCGGGACGTCACCGATGGCACGCACTGATCGAAGCGACGACCGTCGACCTAGCGCAAGAAGGGTCGGACGAATTGCTCGCGCGATTGCTCGCACCCTTGTTGTCGAGCGGATTGATCGAGGATGCCGCCATCTCTTCAAGCGAGGCCCAGGCCGCCGCCTTCTGGAAGATCCGCGACAGCCTATCGGAGGCCGAGAAAAAGGAGTTTGGCCCCGCAACCCAGCATGACATCTCCGTCCCGGTTGATGCAATGCCTGCGTTTCTCGAACAAACTGCCGCCGAAATTGAGAATGCGTTTCCCGGCACCCATGCCTCGGGCTTCGGTCACCTGGGCGACGGAAACATTCACTTTCATGTGCGGGCGCTCGATCGGGGAGGGCCAGACTGGCTGGCGCGGGAAGGCGATGCGATCACCCGGCTCGTCCACGACTTGGTCGTCGCGTCGGGCGGTTCGATTAGCGCGGAACATGGCATCGGCCAGATGAAACGCGCCGAACTGGCCAGGCTTTCGCCGGACCGCGTCGCTGCAATACGAGCAATAAAAAGCGGTCTCGATCCCGCCGGCCTCTTCAATCCCGGAAAGCTGGTCTAGCGCCGCGCTGGCGCCACGCCGCCGCCGATCAGGACGCCATCGACGGTCTGTCCGTAATAGGTCTTCTGCCCGTCGAAATTGGCCTTGGCATTTTCAGTGACGCTTCCAGTCTGGCGCGGATCCTTGGGCCGCTCGTGCTGGTCAACATAGGCGGCCACGTCCCATGCTTCCTGATCGGTCATGGTGCCGGGCTGGTCGAATGGCATGTTGGCGCGGATGAAGCCGGCCGCCAAATCGACCCGCGCCATTCCCGCGCCCCAATTGTAACTGCGCGGACCCCATAATGGCGGATACACGACGGTACCGTCGGGTTGGCTGGCGCCTTGGCCGTCGCTGCCGTGACAGCCTGAACATTTGGCTTCGTAAATCGGCTTTCCGCGCGCCGGATCATACCCGCTCTCGCTTAGTGCGGGCTTGGGATAGCCGGCGCCCGGCATCGGCTTGCCCGTCGGCGCACCGGTCGCAAGCCAATAAAAATAGGCCTGCAGGTCGCGATAGACATCCGATCCCGCGGGCGGCGGTCCGCCGGACGGGCTGTTCGGAGCATTCATCGAATAACGGAAGCAGCCCATGATCCGGTCTTCCATCGTGTTGATGGAATTGTTTTTCTTGCGATATTGCGGATAGGCGACCCACCCCGCCCACATCGGGCTGCTGTCGGCACGACGGCCTGAATCGAGATGGCAATTCTTGCACGCCATGGCGTTGCCGACGAAAGCAGCTGCATGCGTCCCCGGATCGTCGAAAATCGCCTTCCCGCGCAGGATGGCCTCACCGGCAGGACCTTCCGGAATGCTCGCCGGATCGGGCGGGATGAAGGCGGCAGGAGTGGCCTCGACCGAGGCAACGGCGTTTCCTTCACTAGCCGGGATCAGCTTGACCAGTGCAATCGCCGCGATGGCCGCGCCCGCGATGAAGATCCCGATGCCGCTGCCGAGATGCAGGAGCTTATCTTGTCTCTTTGTTGTCCACGCGCGTACGAACTCGGTCGTTTCCTGCGGCAATTTCGTCGGATCGATCATCATCAGCCCCTCCTTTGGCGCGCCCGGAAGGATTCGAACCCTCAACCAGCCGAGTAGAAGTCGGCTGCTCTATCCAGTTGAGCTACGGGCGCGCGCTGATGCTTTATGCGGTCAGGCGACCGCTTCGAGCAAGCCTTCGAACATTCGTCTGCCATCGGTGCCGCCATGGGCGGCCTCGATGACCCGTTCGGGGTGCGGCATCATGCCCAGGACATTGCCGTTCGAATTGATGATTCCCGCGATGTCGCGCGCCGATCCATTGACCGCGCCGGTGTAGCGCAGCGCAATTCGCCCATCACCTTCGAGACGATCGAGCGTTTCTGCATCGGCCTGATAATTGCCGTCGTGATGGGCCACCGGGATCGCGATTTCCTCACCCGCCTGGTAGCGCGCGGTGAAAATCGACTGACTGTTTTCCACTTTTAGTCCGACCGTCTTACAGACGAAGTGCAAGCCAGCGTTGCGCATCAGCGCGCCGGGCAGCAAGCCGGCCTCGGTCAGCACCTGGAAGCCATTGCAAATGCCAAGCACCGGAACGCCGCTGCCCGCCGCATCGGCGACCGCGCGCATGATCGGTGAACGCGCCGCCATGGCGCCCGAACGCAAATAATCGCCGTAGGAAAACCCGCCGGGGATCGCGATGAAGTCGACGCCGTCGGGAAGCTGGGTATCGCGGTGCCAGACCATCGCCGGCGCCGTGCCCGTAACGTCGCGGATGGCAACGGCAAGGTCGCGGTCGCAATTCGATCCGGGGAAAACGAGGACGGCGCTCTTCATGTCAGCCTGCCAAACGCTCGATCTTGAAATTTTCGATGACTGTGTTGGCCAGCAACTTGCGGCACATGTCTTCGATCTGCTCGTCGCTGGTCGTATCTGCGACGTCGAGTTCGATCAGCTTGCCGGCACGAACATCGTTGACGCCGTCGAAGCCGAGTCCCTCCAGCGCATGATGGATGGCCTTACCCTGCGGGTCGAGGACACCAGGCTTGAGGGTGACGAAGACGCGGGCTTTCATGACGTGCTGATCCTGCTTTGACTCTTGGGCGGCGCTATGACGCCTCGACTTCAATCGGGCAAGTTTTACCTCTTGTTCACCATCATTGGGCACAACGCGATCAGGCGTCTGGGAGATTGGGCCTTTTTGAGCGTAAAGAGAGGGTGGGAACGATGGCAGCAGGTCTTGCTATTGCGATGTTCATCGCATTGGTCGGCTTCGGTTCGAACTATTTCGGCTGGTCTGATCCAGGCGGGAAGGTCCAGCTCGCCTTGCTTACCAGCTTTATCCTCGGCTGCGTTGCCAGTTACAAGTCGAGGGGCTGACCCGCACGATTTGCCGCGCTAGGGACGCGCGGTGACCGATATGCCGCCATATGGACAATTGCTCCGCCTGACCGTCGACCTGACGAAGGGCGATGCACCGCGTTTCGCCATGCCTTTTCACGACGATGTCGTCGGTCGGCCCGGCTATCTTCATGGCGGGGCGATCGCTGGCCTGCTCGAATTTGCCGCATTCACAACGCTGGCCAAAGCGATCGGTGACGAGACCGTCGTGATGAAGCCGGTCACGGTGACGGTTGATTACCTGCGCGGTGCAGGCGAATCGCGCGGCGACACCCATGCCGAAGCGGTGATCGAGCGATTGGGAAAGCGAATTGCCAATGTCGACGTCATTGCATGGCAGACCGACCGCGAACGGCCGGTCGCCACGGCACGGATCAATTTCCTGCTCGACCGGCCTTAATAGCCGCTGAGCGCCGCCACTTCGGCAGCGTGGAAGCGCGGCCCGCCAAACAGTTCGTCGAGCAATACCTGACGCTTCATGTAGAATCCGATGTCATGCTCGTCGGTCATGCCGATCCCGCCGTGCATCTGGACGCCTTCCTGAACGCTTAGCCGCGCGACCTTTCCCGCCTTGGCCTTGGCTACGGCGACCATCAGCGCAGCTCGGTCATCGTCTGAGTCGAGCAATTGCGCGGCCTTGAGCGCGGCGGCGCGCGAAATCTCGATCTCGCCATATAGATGCGCGGCGCGGTGCTGCAGCACTTGGAACTCGCCGATCAGCTTGCCGAATTGCTTGCGCTGGCGAAGGTAATCGAAGGTCATTTCTGCCGCACCGCTGGCAACGCCGGTGAGTTCCGATGCCGCCCCGGCGCGACCGGCGTTGAGCGCGCGGGTAAGCGGCGACCAGCCGCCGTCGACCTCGCCGACCACGGCGTCGGAATCCAGCGCGACATTCTCTAGCTTAAGCCGCGCTGCCTTGCTGGCGTCGACCATGGTCAGGCTATCGATGGTGAGGCCCGCAGTGTCCTTTGGCACTGCAAACAGCGTAATTCCGTCCGTTTCGCCAGCCGACCCTGCGGTTCGCGCTGCGACGAGAATCACGTCTGCGCTTCCGCCGTGGACGACGAACTGCTTGGTGCCACTCAAGGAAAAACCGTTGCCCTGCCGTGTCGCAGCCAATGCCGTGCCCGCAGGGTCGTGCCTCCTGCCTTCGTCGATCGCCAGCGCAGCCACGGTCTCGCCGGCCGCAATGCCCGGGAACCAGTGTTCGGCCTGCGCGGTGCCTTCCAGGGCGCGAACCGCCGCAACAGCAGTTGTCAGAAATGGGGATGGAGTGAGGTTCTTGCCGATTTCTTCAAGCACGATATTGGCTTCGACCTGACCAAGACCGGCGCCGCCTTGCGCTTCGGGAATCAGGATTCCGGTCAGTCCGAGTTCCGCCAACTGTTTCCACAGGCCGTGGCCGAACCCATCCTTGCAACCGATGTCGCGCCAGTGACGCATCTGCTTCGCGATTGCGCCTTCGTCGGCCATGAACGGCGCGACCGTGTCCCCCAGCATCCGCTGGTCGTCGTTAAGCGTCATCATGGCGTCAGGCTCCCGGCATTCTGAGGATGTGCTTGGCAACGATGCCGAGCTGGATTTCGCTCGTCCCGCCTTCGATCGAATTGGCCTTGGTACGTAGCCATTCGCGGGCGACCTTGCCGCCGCGCGACGCGTCGCTTTCCCATTCCAGCGTATCGCTTCCGCCGGCCGCCATCATCAATTCGTAGCGCCTCTTGTTGAGCTCGGTCCCGGCATATTTCATCACCGATGGGAACGCCGGATGGGAATCGCCGGCCTTGAGTTGGTCGATGAAGCGTTCGCTCATCGCCGCAAAGGCCAACGCATCGACGTCGAAGTCTGCGATCTCGGCGCGAAGCAGTGCATCCTCGACCCCGCCGACGGCCTTGCCGAGTGCTTCGCCCGAACCGCCGAGCCCCATGCCGCTGATCATCTCGCGTTCGTGGCCGAGCAGATATTTTGCGACGTCCCACCCTTTGTTGACCTCGCCAACGACCTGGTCTTTGGGCACCTTCACATCGTCAAAAAACGTCTCGCAGAATGGCGAGTAGCCGCTTGTCAGCAGGATCGGCTTGGTCGAGACACCGGGGCTTTCCATATCGAACAGCAGGAAGCTGATCCCGCCATGTTTGGATTCGGTCGACGTGCGGACAAGGCAGAAAATCCAGTCGCACTGGTCGGCGTAGGAGGTCCAAACCTTCTGGCCGTTCACGAGCCAATGATCGCCCCTGTCTTCGCACTTGGTTTGAAGGCCCGCCAGATCGCTGCCCGCACCGGGCTCCGAATAGCCTTGGCACCAGCGGATTTCGCCGCGCGCGATCTGCGTCAGGAACAGAGTCTTCTGCACTTCGGTGCCATATTTCAGTAGCGCCGGGCCGAGCATCGAAATACCGAAGCTAGTCAGCGGCGATCGTGCGCCGATTGCCGCCATCTCCTCCTTGAGGACTTTGGTTTCGGCCGCCGACAGGCCGCCGCCGCCATAAGCGCGTGGCCAGTCGGGCACGGTCCAGCCGCGACCCGCCATTGCGGTCAGCCAATTTCTCTGTGCTTCCGATTGAAATTCGAAATTTCGCCCGCCCCAGCAGACGTCTTTTTCGCCCCTGATCGGGGTCCGCATTTCGGGCGGACAATTGGCCTCGAGCCACGCCCGCGTGTCGGCGCGGAAAGCGTCCAGATCGCTCATCGAATCTTCTCCTCTTGGCGCTTAGTCTTGGCCGCAAGGAAGGAGGCGTCAATGCCTGCCTGAAATCGCCAGCTTTCCCTAGGGGCGGGGCTCGAGGCCGCTCGACGCAATGTGCCAGCGACGCTGTTCGGCAGTCGAACCGTCGACGTCGTTCACACGGCGCAGGGTGACCGGTCCTTCCAACTGGAAGCCGCCCCCCTTCGTCAGCACGCCGGTCACCTTAAGCGGGATCTCGACATAGATCGATCCGGCTGCACCTTCGGTGTCGCCGGGGGTGCCGATCTGGCAGCCGTAAGCGCGATATTTCGCAAAACTGTTGGCAAATTGCTTCAGCGTCATGTCGCTCGCGCGGCCTTCTTCGGACCAGTAGAGATATGCATCCCCATATCGTTTCGTCGCCACGGCATCGCAATATTCTTGGAGACGGCGCGCGGCACCCAATGCGCTTGTCTCCGCGGCAATCGGCGGGGCGTCGGGGTCGAGGTGCGGCGGTGGCGGCTGGTTTGGATCGGCAGGCGCTTGGAGAGTTGCATTGACCGCATTTGGAGGCGCGTGGGGAACCGCCGTGGATGCGACATTCTCAATGGATGATGACGCCGAATTGTCGGACGTGTCGTTGACCTGACAGGCTGTCAGGGCGAAAGCAGTAGTGGCGAAGACAAGGATGCGCATGAAAAGCCCAACGGACGCGATCCTGACCCGTTCCGCCGAGCCTCCCCTTGCCCTTGCCCCGCCATCCGTCCTAGCCCGTTTTCAAGCAGGACGAATTTGATACATTCGAGAGGGAGCGGTTCGTGGATTTTGACCTTACGGAACGGCAGGCTTTTTTCCGCGACCGCGTGCGCGACTTCATCGAGAAAAACGTTCGACCCCGAGTCGCGGATTACAAGAAGCAGATCGACCAAGGCGATCGCTGGCAGCCAATCCAACTGATCGAGGATTTGAAACCCAAGGCAAAGGCCGCTGGGCTATGGAACCTATTCATGCCACCGGGCGGCGCGCTCCAGCATGTTGACGAGACCTTTCCCTTCGAGGGCGAGCAGCTCACCAACCTGGAATATGCGATTTGCGCCGAGGAAATGGGCCGCTTCCTGTGGTCGGCCGAAGTGTTCAATTGCTCGGCGCCTGACACCGGCAACATGGAAGTGCTCCATCGCTACGGCACCCGCGCGCAGAAGGACGAATGGCTGGCCCCGCTGATGCGCGGCGAGATCCGCTCAGCCTTTCTGATGACCGAGCCAGGCGTGGCCTCGTCCGATGCGACTAACATCGAATGCCGGATCGACCGCGACGGCGAGGATTATGTAATCAATGGCCGCAAATGGTGGTCATCGGGGGCAGGCGATCCGCGCTGCAAGGTCGCGATCCTGATGGGAAAGACCGACACCGAAGCGCGCAAGCACCAGCAGCAATCTATGGTGCTCGTTCCGATGAATGCCGACGGCATCACCGTCCATCGTGCGCTCACCGTCTACGGTTTCGATGACGCTCCGCACGGTCACATGGAGATCAGCCTGAAAGATGTGCGTATTCCGGCGTCGAACTTGCTGCTCGGTGAGGGGCGCGGGTTTGAGATCGCCCAAGGCCGCCTTGGACCGGGCCGTATCCACCATTGCATGCGCACCATCGGTGCCGCCGAGGAAGCGCTCGACCTGATGGTCCAGCGGCTTCAGTCTCGCGTTGCTTTCGGCAAGCGGCTCAGCGAGCACAGCATCTGGGAACAGCGTGTCGCCGAAGCCCGGATCGAGATCGACTCGACGCGGCTACTCTGCCTCAAGGCAGCGGACATGATGGACAAGGTCGGCAACAAGGCCGCCAAGGCCGAAATCGCGATGATCAAGGTCAAGGCACCGAACATGGCGCTGAAGGTCATCGATGATGCGATTCAGGCGTTCGGCGGTGCCGGCGTGTCGCAGGATACGCAGCTCGCGCATAGCTGGGCGGGGATTCGCACCCTTCGTCTCGCCGACGGACCCGACGAAGTGCACAATCGGGCAATCGCGAAGATCGAATTCGCAAAGCATACCGAGCTTCCGGCGTGAGCGGATTGTTCGACCTGACCGGAAAAGTGGCGGTAATCACCGGATCGTCGCGCGGCATCGGCAAGGCGATTGCCGAAGCGATGGCCGAACAAGGCGCCAAGGTCGTCATTTCTAGCCGCAAGCAGGATGCCTGCGACGAGGTGGCGGCCGCCATCAACGCGGCGCACGGTGACGGCACGGCGGTTGCGGTTGCGGCCAGCATTTCGTCGAAGGAAGCGCTGCAGAAGCTGGTCGAAGAAACGCGCCGCCAGTTGGGCCATATCGACATCCTCGTCTGCAACGCGGCGTCCAACCCTTATTACGGCCCGATGGCGGGCATCGAGGACGACCAGTTCCGCAAGATTCTGGAGAACAACGTCATTGCCAATCACTGGCTTATTTCAATGGTCGCGCCCGAAATGCTCGACCGCGAAGCAGGTTCGATTATCATCGTTTCGTCGGTCGGCGGCCTGACCAGCTCGACCGTGATCGGCGCCTATAACATTTCGAAGGCCGCGGACTTCCAGCTGGCGCGCAACCTGGCGGCGGAATTCGGCCCGAAGGGTGTTCGCGTCAACTGCATCGCGCCCGGCCTGATCAAGACCGATTTCGCCAAGGCGCTCTGGGAGAATCCGGGCACGCTGAAACTTGTCACCAAGGGCACGCCGTTGCGGCGGATCGGTGAGCCACGCGAAATTGCCGGGGCGGCGGTCTATCTCGCCTCTGATGCATCGACCTTCATGACCGGTCAGGCGATGGTCGTGGATGGCGGCAGCACGATCGGGGTCGGCCTCTGATGGGCCGCCTGTCCGGCAAAGTCGCGATCGTCACTGGTGCCGGATCGGGCATCGGCAAGGCGTCTGCCGAGCTGTTCCGAAGCGAGGGCGCGACGGTGGTCGGTGCAGATCTCAACGGTGCCGATGTCGTCTGCGATGCCGGCGACGAAGCCGCGGTCGCGGCCTTGGTCGAGACGGTCGCTGCCGACAATGGCGGGCTCGACATCTTCTTTGCCAATGCGGGCATTTCAGGTGGCTTCGACGGCATTTTCGACCAGGATGCCGCAGCCTGGGCGGAAATCCTGCGGATCAACCTGATCGGCCCATTCCTCGCCGTAAAATACGCCGCGCCCGCAATGAAGGCGCGGGGCGGGGGGTCGATCATCGCCACGGCAAGCGTCGCCGGCATTCGCGCCGGGGCGGGCGGCCCGGCTTATTCGGCATCCAAGGCGGGCGTGATAAATCTCGTCAAGGTCGCCGCAACCCAGATGGTTGGCGCCAACATCCGCGTGAACGCAATTTGTCCCGGCCTGATCGAAACCGGCATGACCGAATTCATCTTTGACCGCGCTCGGGCAAAGGGTCAGGAAGACAAGATCGGTCATCTCAATCCGCTCAAGCGCGGCGGCCAGCCGATCGAGATCGCGAACGCCGCTCTTTTTCTCGCCTCGGATGAATCGTCCTACGTCAATGGTCAGGCCATTGTCGTCGACGGCGGCCTTTCCGCATCTCATCCGTTCAATCATCAAAGCTATGGCCGAACCTCGGCGTAAAAATACCGGAGAGCCCCATGACCGACAGTCCGATTTCCACTTCCAAACATCATGACGTCCTTGTCGTCACGTCGAACAATCCGCCGGTCAACGCGCTCGGTGCCGCCGTCCGTCAGGGACTGGTCGCGGCGATCGAGCAGGCCGAAGGCGACGATAGCGTCAAAGCGGTCGTGATCCGCTGCGAAGGCCAGACCTTCTTTGCCGGCGCCGACATCACCGAATTCGGCAAGCCGCCGGTGATGCCGTGGCTGCCCGAGGTCGTCGACCGGATCGAAAATTGTTCGAAGCCGGTCGTTGCCGCGATCCATGGCACCGCGCTTGGCGGCGGTCTCGAAGTCGCGCTCGGCTCGCACTACCGCGTTGCGGTCGGCGATGCGAAGTTCGGCGTTCCCGAGGTCAAGCTGGGACTGCTCCCCGGTGCTGGCGGCACGCAGCGCTTGCCGCGCGTAGCGGGCGTTCCGCTCGCGCTCGACATGGCGACGTCGGGTCGGATGATCTCGGCCAAGGAAGCACAGGCCTCCGGCCTCGTCGATCGCATCGTCGAAGGCGACCTGCTGCAGCATGCCGTCGCCTTCGCCGAAGAAGTGAAGGACATCACCCCGCTGCCGAAATCGTCGCAGCGGGACGAGAAGCTTCAGGAAGCGCGCGACAATCCCGGCCTGTTCGACGAATTCCGCAAGGCCAACGCCCGCAAGATGCGCGGCTTCGACGCGCCTGAGGCAAACATCCAGTGCATCGAGGCAGCCGTGAACAAGCCTTATGCTGAAGGCGTCATCGTCGAGCGCCAGAAGTTCATGGAGTTGATGAGCGGAACGCAGGCCAAGGCTCAGCAATATTTCTTCTTTGCCGAGCGCAAGGCATCGAAAATCGATGGCATCCCTGAAGACACCAAGCCGCGCACGATAAAGAAGGTCGGCGTGCTCGGTGCCGGGACGATGGGCGGCGGCATTTCGATGAACTTCCTGTCGGCCGGCATTCCCGTGACGATCGTCGAAATGGCGCAGGACGCGCTCGACCGTGGCACCGGCGTCATCCGCAAGAATTATGAGGCCAGCGCCGCCAAGGGTCGCTTCACGAATGAGCAAGTCGAACAAGCGATGGGCCTTCTGACGCCGACTCTGGACTTCGGCGAGCTGGCCGACTGCGACCTTGTGATCGAAGCTGTTTATGAGAACATGGACGTGAAGAAGGAGATATTCACCCGCCTCGACCAGACCGTGAAGCAGGGAGCGATCCTCGCCTCGAACACCAGCTACCTCAACATCGACGACATTGCCGCCGTCACCTCGCGGCCCGAAGATGTCGTCGGCCTGCACTTCTTCTCGCCGGCCAATGTGATGAAATTGCTCGAAGTGGTGCGCGGCGCCAAGACCGCGCCCGACGTGCTTGTCACCGCGATGCAGCTTGCCAAACGCATCAAGAAAGTCGCGGTGGTCGCGGGCGTTTGTTACGGCTTCATCGGCAATCGCATGTTGATCCCGCGTCATCGCGAGGCCGAAAAGCTCCTCCTAGAAGGCGCGACACCAGCTCAAATCGACAAGGTCCACACCGATTTCGGAATGCCGATGGGCCCGTTCCAGATGGGCGATCTGGCCGGTGTCGACATCGGCTGGCACCGTGATCCGACGCGGATCGAAAGCCTTCGCGACGCACTGTGCGCAATCGACCGCTGGGGCCAGAAGAAGGGCGCCGGATTCTACGACTATGACGAAAAGCGTCGCCCTTCGTCGTCACCGGTCGTGCAGGAGATCATCGAGGATTTCGCAAAGAAGAAGGGCATCGAGCGCCGCGAGATCAGCGACGAGGAAATCGTCCAGCGCACGCTCTATACGATGGTCAACGAGGGTGCGAAGATCCTCGAGGAAGGCATGGCCCAGCGCGCCAGCGATATCGATGTCGTGTGGATTTATGGCTATGGCTGGCCGGTATATCGCGGCGGTCCGATGTTCTGGGCCGACGCCGAGGGCCTGCAAAAGATCGTAGACGGCCTGAAAGCGGTCGAAGATCGAATGGGCAGCGATTTCAGCTTCAGTCAGTTGCTGCTGGACAAAGCCGCAAAGGGCGAGAAGTTTACCCGGTAGGATTGCGCGCAAGGAGCCAGTGATGAGCGATTATATGGTCGAAGAATCGAGCGGACCGATGGCGGTTCGTTATCGCGGTCTTGTCGTTGCCATTCACTGGCTCAGCGCGGCCCTGATCATCACGCAAATCTGGCTTGGCTTCACCTTTCATGACTTCCCGAAGGGAAGCCCCGAACGGGCGCTCTATTTCGACTGGCACAAGACGGTCGGCGTGGTCATCCTGTTGCTTGCGATCGTCCGCCTCGGCATGCGCTTGATGAACCCGCCGCCGCCCTATCCGCAGGATTTCCCGCGTTGGGAGCGTGCGATTGCGGTCTGGACTCACCGTTTGTTCTATTTCCTTATCATCGCGTTGCCGCTGACGGGGCTGGCCGCGGTGTCGAAGGGCGGATCGATGATCAAGCTGGTCGGTGGTCTCCAATTCCCGACGGTGCCGATCCCGGCTTTGGGCGGTGTGCATGAGGCGCTCGCCTGGGCGATGATCGTCCTGCTTGGAATTCATATTCTCGCGGCACTGAAGAACCAGTTCATCACCGGCGGCGTCGTGGCCGGTCGAATGCCGCCGTTCCGTCAGGCGCCCTAGGCTCGGTCCGCCCGTCCGGTTGGAAACAGGAACAATGCCACCCCCGCCGCCGCTGCGACGACAGCACCGGCGGTAAAGGTGCTGGCCGGGCCCATCCGGTCCCACAACATTCCTGCGCCAAGACTGGCGAGCAACGCCGCGATCCCGGACACGAAGAAGAAGGCGCCGAAGCTGGTGGCCCGTTGCTCTTCGGGCGCAGCGTCCGCGATCATCCGGCTGAAAATCCCTTGGGTCAGCGCCATATGCGCTCCCCAGAGGACCACGCCGAAGACGACCATGACGATAGAGCCGGAGCGCGCCAGCCAAATGTCTGCGACGACCAACGTGACAATGCCGACCAAAAGCAAATGTCTTGGGTCGATGCGGTCGCTGAGCATTCCGGCGGGATAAGCCAGCAGCAGATAGGCAAGGCTGAAGAGCGCCAGGATGAGCGGGGACATTGTCGCGGAAAGCCCGACGTCCATCGCCTTGAGGATCAGGAACCCTTCGGAAAAACGGGCGAGGCCGAACAGCATGCCGATGCCAAGCAGGCGTTTGACCTGCGGATCGAGTCCGCCAAATCCGCCGAATTTCGCTTTCGCCTTGATTGGCGCGTGGTCGCGGGTTTCGCGCAGCATCAGCGCCGCGAAGGCAAAGCTCAGGAACGCCGGAATGACCGCAATCCAGAATACGGCGCGAATATTGCCGGCCAGCGCCCACATCAGTCCAACGGCGGCAATTGGCGCCAGAAACCCGCCAACGGTATCGAGCGATTGGCGAAGTCCGAAGGCGGCGCCGCGCAATTCAGGGGCCGTTTCATCGGCGATCATGGCGTCGCGCGGCGCGCCGCGGATGCCTTTGCCGATCCGGTCGATGAAGCGCGCCCCAAGGATCGGGATGGCGCCACTTGACAGCGGGAAGAGCGGTTTGGACAGCGCTGCCATTCCGTAGCCGAGCAGAACCCATGGCTTGCGCCGTTGCGTGCGGTCACTGAGCCTTCCCGAGACCAGCTTGGCGATATTCGCCGTTCCCTCGGCGATCCCATCGAGTGCGCCCATGGCGGCCACAGGCAAGCCTAGGGTCAAGGTCAGGAAAGCGGGAAGCAGCGCGTGATAGATTTCGCTGGATAGGTCCATCAGCAGACTTACAATGCCGAGAATCCAGACGGTGCGGGGTAGCGGGGGACGCTTGCTCATCTTCATTTGCGTAGCCGCAAATTTGCCAAAGTCGAAATGATTGATAGGGTGAAGTCATGTGGGGATCTTCATCACCTGGCGCCTTGGCCGCGCGATTCGCCCGTTTGCTCGAGCAATTGGTTGGCGACGCCGCTTCAGCAAAGGCCTCCGGCCAGAAGCGCGATCTGATGGGCGCAATCCACAAGAACAGTCCGGCGACGCTGAACGAGATAGCGGCGGCAGTCGGTCGCGGGGCACCGGCAGTTAGTCGCGCAGTCGATACGCTGGTTCGGGCAGGCTATGTGTCGCGGCAGGCCGATCCTGATAATCGTCGACGTCTTCAACTCGCGCTTACCGATGACGGTCGTGCACACTTGGAACGTCCGATGACCGGCGATTCGGGGCTCGAAGGCCGTCTCGCCAAACTCGCATCAAGTGAGTTGCGCGCCCTCGAGCGCGGCATCGAGATCCTCGAACGATTACCTCACTAGCGGCGCGGGCTTAGACGATGTCAGTCCGATTGGTCGATATCATCGTCCCGGAGTATGCGGCTGACGAGGCGTGCAAAGCCATTGCGCTGCATTGCCGACGTTATTGGGAAGTGCCGATTGAGGGCGAGCTGAACAAGTTTTCGTGTCTCGTTCAAAATCGCTATGTCGAACGCTTCCTCGACACATTGAACCGTCAGTTCGGCACCTTTGTAGGTTTTTCGGCCGTCGTAATCGAGATTGACGCACTACTCCCGCCGATCGAGGAATCGGATGAAACCGCGTTGCCCGGCCTTCCGCCGCCGACACGCCTAGAGGCTTTTTTCAGCAGAGACCGGATCAGCACCGGAGAATTGTACGACGATCTTGAGCCGAGCCTGTCGATCAAGCCGACGTATCTCGTCACGGTCGTTCTCGCGACAATCATTGCCGCCCTGGGAATGCGCAGTGGACAGGTCGCGGTCGTCATCGGTGCAATGGTGATCGCGCCGCTACTCGGACCGACAATGGGAATGGCCTTGGGCGCGACGATCGGCGATCGCCGCCTCGGCGTTCGAGCCACCCGAACGCTTGCCGTTGGAAGCCTCGCCGCGATCGGTGCCGCCTACCTGTTGGGGCTGATGGTCGAGATAGAACCACTTTCTACCGAATTGCGGAACCGGTCTTTGGTCCAGCCTGCCGATATTGCGCTTGCCTTGGCGTGCGGCGCTGCGGGTGTTCTTGCATTTAGCCAAGGGGCGTCTCTGTCCCTGGTTGGGGTTATGATCGCCGTCGCACTGGTCCCCCCGCTCGCTGCGGCCGGACTGTTTCTTTCGAAAAATATGGTCGCTGAGGGGGCAGGCGCGCTGCTACTTTTTTCGTTGAATCTGGTTTGTGTGAATATTGCCGGCATTGCGACCTTCCTTCTTGAAGGTTTGCCGCCGCGAAGCTGGCGCCTGACGAGCGGAATCGCATTCCTTTGGACAATCATCCTCGTCCTGTTCGCTGCAATGCTTGTCGGAAGTCTGGAATTCGGTGTTCCAAAGGCGCGATTCTAGTGGCATAATTCCGCTCGCTGCATTGCAGCAACGCGCGCTTTGCTGTAGGGGGCGCGCGAACTCGTTTTCAGGACATCGATATGAACCTTCGCAACGTGGCGATCATCGCCCACGTCGATCATGGCAAGACCACGCTCGTCGACCAGCTGTTTCGCCAATCGGGCACTTTCCGCGACAACCAGCGCGTTGAAGAGCGGGCGATGGACTCAACCGACCTCGAAAAAGAGCGCGGAATCACGATTCTCGCCAAGTGCACGTCGGTCGAATGGAATGGGACTCACATCAACATCGTTGACACGCCGGGCCACGCCGATTTCGGTGCCGAGGTCGAACGCATCCTGTCGATGGTCGATGGCGTCATCCTGCTCGTCGACAGTGCCGAAGGCCCAATGCCGCAGACCAAGTTCGTCACCGGTAAGGCGCTCGGCCTCGGCCTCAAGCCGATTGTCGTCGTCAACAAGATCGACCGTCCCGATGCCCGTCCTGCCGAAGTGCTCGACGAGGTTTTCGAACTGTTCCTCAATCTTGAAGCTAACGACGAGCAGCTCGACTTCCCGGTGCTCTATGCGTCGGGCCGCGCGGGCTATGCCGGCAAGACCGACGATGTCCGCGACGGCGACCTGACGCCTTTGTTCGAAACGATCGTCAGCCACGTGCCCGATCCCGGCCTAGACAAGGACGCCGAGTTCAAGATGCTCACGACCCTGCTCAGCCGCGACAACTTCCTCGGTCGTATCCTGACCGGCCGCATCGAAAGTGGCACGCTGAACGTCAACGATCCGATCCGCGCGATCGACGTCAACGGCAAGACGGTCGAAGACGGCCGTGTCAGCAAGTTGTTCGCCTTTGAAGGGCTCGAGCGCGTTCCCGTCGAAACCGCCAGCGCTGGCGATATCGTTGCGATTGCCGGCCTAATGAAGGCGACCGTGTCGAACACCATCGGCACCCCGCAAATCACCGAGCCGCTGCATTCGCGCGAAATTGATCCGCCGACGCTCAGCATGACCTTTGCGGTCAACGACAGTCCGTTCGCCGGCAAGGACGGCGACAAGGTCCAGAGCCGCGTGATCCGCGAGCGCCTCGAGCGCGAGGCCGAAGGCAATGTCGCGATCCGGATCAGCGAAACCGCTGGCGGCGAAGCATTCGAAGTCGCCGGTCGCGGTGAGCTTCAGCTTGGCGTTCTAATCGAGACCCTCCGCCGTGAAGGCTTCGAGCTGAGCATCTCGCGCCCGCGCGTCCTGTTCAAGGATGGCCCGGATGGCCGGGAAGAGCCTTATGAAACCGTCGTCGTCGATGTCGACGACGAATTCTCGGGCACGGTGATTGACAAGATGGCGATGCGCAAAGCCGAAATGACTGATATGCGCCCCTCGGGCGGTGGCAAGACCCGATTGACCTTCAGCGCTCCTTCGCGCGGCCTTATTGGCTATCACGGCGAATTCCTGTCCGACACGCGCGGCACGGGAATCATGAACCGGTTATTCGAGAAATATGGCCCCCACAAGGGCAAGATCGAAGGCCGCAGCGTCGGCGCACTGATCAGCATGGAACAGGGCTCAGCCGTCGCTTACTCACTGAACATGCTCGAAGAGCGCGGCGTCCTGTTCATCTCCCCGGGCGACATGCTCTATCAGGGCATGATCATCGGCGAAAATGCCAAGCCACAGGATCTTGAAGTCAATCCGCTGAAGTCGAAGCAGCTGACCAACTTCCGTGCCAGCGGCAAGGACGAGGGCATCCGCCTGACCCCGCCGCGCCGGATGAGCCTGGAACAGGCCATCGCCTATATTCAGGACGACGAGCTGGTCGAAGTCACGCCCAAGGTTGTCCGTCTCCGCAAGCGCCACCTCGATCCGCACGAGCGCAAGCGCGCCTCGCGCAAGCTCGAAAACGCATAATATCTGGACGAATGGATTGCGCCCGCTGTGACTCGAAAGTCGCAGCGGGCGCAATGATCGTTCAACCACCTTCTTGCCCTGCCGACTGGTTCTTGATGAGTCGAGCCCGGCCTATCCGCCAGTGCGCACGCAATTCAACGTCATCCTGGTGAACGACGCCAAGGATCTCAAGCTGAATACGAAGTGGCTGAAGTTGCCGCACGGGTACTTCGACCCGCTCAAATAGCCTTGCTTGCCGCGAGCATCAAACCTCAGCGCGCGGCCATCACAAGGATCCTTTTCCACTCGTCCTCGCGCACCGGGGTCACCGACAGTCGTGACTGGCGAAGCATTTCGAGCGCGGCCAATTTCGGCTCTGCCTTGATGTCGGGCAGCGGTACCGGGCTCGGCAACTTGTCGCGCGGTTCGACGCGGACGCTCGCCCATTTTCCGTCATCGCCATCTGGCTTCCAGGCGCGGGTGACTTCCATGATGCCGACGACGGCCTTTTCCTTGTTCGAGTGATAGAAGAACGAAAGGTCGCCGAGGGTCATTTCCTTGAGGAAATTGCGTGCGGTGTAATTGCGCACGCCGTCCCACTCGGTGCCCTCGTCGCGCACTAAATCATCCCAACCGTAGACGTCCGGTTCCGACCGCATCAGCCAATAGGCCATTTAATATCTCCTGATCTGGCCAGTCGAATGGGGGAAGTGGCGGGATTCGCGCAACCCTTTGCGGCCAGAAATCCCTGAAAAATGCTTCTGAAAATGAACATCTGTTCAGGGTTCCATTCATTTTGGCCCGTTCAACGCAAGCTCGGCTCAACTCAACGCGAACTTACTTGCCGCAGTGTCAGTAAGCTTTATGTGCACTGCAGCAATTAAGAGCGAGCGGGCACCCAGAAGCGACATGATCGCGGGGCCCCAGGGCAAGACGGACAGTATGCAGCCGCGATAACGCGACCTCTTGGGGAGGGAAGGATCGCGGCCGGCAGCTGACCGCCATATTAGGACAAGGAATGTTTTCGATTATTGGACGCCGCGGTATGGCCGCGGTGGCTACTATTTGTCTCGTGCTAGTCGGTGGATCGACCGCAGCATGGGGCCAGACCGTTCCGGCGCTCAAGCCGATTAACGCAGTTCTTACGAACATTGGCGGTCAGATCGCCACCCCGGCCGTCATGCCGGAACCGGCCAAACCCAGTCTCGACGACCTCGTCGCGCAGCGCACCGATGGCCCCGACCTCGATCTTCAGGCGAATTGTGTCGCCACAGCTGTCTATTTCGAAAGCATGGGCGAGCCGCTGGAAGGCCAGCTTGCCGTTGCCCGTGTCATCCTCAATCGCGCCGCATCGGGTCAGTATCCCAACAGCTGGTGCGCGGTGGTGAAGCAGAAAGCTCAGTTTAGCTTCGTTCGCGGCGGACGTTTCCCGCGTATCAACACCTCCAGCGAGGCTTGGGCGAAGGCAAAAGCAGTCACCCGGGTCGCGATGGACAATGCGCTCGATATCCTGCCGACCGACGTGCTTTGGTATCACGCCGATTACGTCGCGCCGAAATGGCGCCGCAACCTACAAAAGGTTGAAAAGATCGGGGCGCACATCTTCTACCGTGCATAAGTTTCTGTAATTGTAGGCGTTCGGAGCGGCGAGACGGGTTTATATCCTCGGCTCGCCGCTCTTTTGATTCATTTCGTCGTTAACTCGTCAACCAAGGGATTCGCGGCAGCCCTGCGATGCGCGAGCATCCCGTTCAGGAAGTTGGATTTTTTCCGAACGAGCTGGGAGGCAAGTCGTGCTGAAGATCCTGATTGTGGAAGACGACGCGCAGCTTGCGACGACGCTGAAATTCCTCGTCGAGGACAATCCTCGCTATCGTGTCGTCGCGAAGGCCGACGATCTCGACAGTGCCATCGCTGCCGCCGAGGCATATAATCCCGATCTCGCACTGGTCGATTTGCAACTGGCGCGCGGCTCGACCGGATTTTCGGTCGCGGTCAGACTCGGCGATTTCGACATTCCCTGCCTGTTCGTCACCGGCAAGGCGCCCGGCTTTGCGATGCCCGACCTGGCGCTGGGTTGCCTGTTGAAGCCATTCACCGCCGAAGACGTCCACCGCAGCTTGAACATGGCCGAAGATGTCATGCGCGGACGTGAGACTTTGCGTCCGAAATTGCCGCCGAACTTGATGATTTACGATGGCATGGACGATCACACTGCGGGCGATTCAGACCAAAAGATTGGCGACGGCTTCATTCCGTCGAAGCGCAGTTTCAAGACCCGAATTGAACATTGGATCGCGGGAACCCAGGTCTAGGCTCCCGTCATTTTCGCGAACACCGCAACGCCGCTCAAGTTGCTGAATGGTTGACGGAGCGTATCCGTCTGGCTTTCCTGCCATAATGGCGAAAGATGGGTTTCGAGTGACTGCATCGCTGCCGCGTTGAGCGAATAGAATACCTGTTTCGCTTCGCGCCGCGCATCGACCAGCCCTGCCGAACGGAGAATAGCCAGTTGCTGCGAAAGCGCTGGCTGGATGACATCGGTCGCCTGTTCGATTTCCCCGACATTGCGCTCACGTTCGGCAAGCGCGCGCACGATCGCGAACCGTGCAGGGTGCGAAAGCGCCTTGAGCGATTCAATTAGATCGCCGCTCACTGGTCTTCCTCGGCATAAAACCAGGCAATCGGATCTTCACTGGCGTAAATATCGTCAAGCGTTGGCTGGGGAAGCCGCAACAATGGTGCCCCCGGCGTCCAGCCTTCGGGTGCCAGCACCGCTCTCGCATCGCTCGCCTGCAGCGCCGCAACCAACCGGACCATCTCATCGACTGATCGTCCGACAGAGGAGGGATAGCAGGTGGTTGCTCGGATCCTCCCTTCCGGATCGATGAAGAATGTCGTTCGCACCGCGCTGCTGTCCGACGATTCCGCACCCACCATCCCGTAAGCAGCGCCGATGACGAGGGTGGGGTCCTCGATGATCGGGAATCGGACTTCGACGTCGAAACGGTCCCGGATCGCGCGCAGCCAGGCAAAATGGGAATAAAGGCTGTCGACACTGACGGCCATCAGGCGGCATCCAAGTGCTTCGAACCGCTCGTGCGCCCGCGCTAAGGCAACGAATTCCGTCGTGCAAACGGGCGTAAAGTCGGCAGGGTGCGAGAAGAGGACGAGCCACTGGCCGCGGAAGTCGGACAGGCGTATGGGGCCATTAGTACTGCGCGCTTCGAAATCAGGCGCGAGATCGCCAATTCTTAGGCACTCATGTGCTGTTTGTGTGCTCATAGTTGCAAGATATGGCAATTGAAACCTTGACGCAAGGGGGCATAATAACTAGCTACATTGGCAGTTGAAGGAGAAGAGAGATGAACACCGATCCTGCCCTTGCTTCGGCAACGTCCATCGTAGAGGCGGCGATTGCGGATTCTTCGAAGCGCCCGACAATTGCCGGATTCTTCGACGAGAACACCTATACGGTAAGCTATGTCGTCCATGACGCCGAAACCAATGAGGCGGCGATCATCGACTCCGTGCTCGACTACGATCAGGCCTCCGGACGGACTGCATTCCGCTCAGCCGATCTTATCATTGAATATGTCACTAGCAAAAACTTGAAAGTGACTTGGCTAATCGAGACTCACGCGCATGCCGATCATATCTCTGCAGCACCTTACCTGCAGGAGAAACTCGGCGGCAAGCTGGCGATCGGTAAGGATATCGTTCGGGTTCAGGAAGCGTTCGGCAAGATATTCAACGCCGGAACCGAATTCCAGCGCGACGGATCGCAGTTCGACCATCTGTTCTCGGACGGTGAGACGTTCAGCATTGGCTCGCTCGAGGCGCTCGCTCTCCACGTGCCGGGCCACACCCCAGCCGACATGGCATTCATTATCGGCGACGCGGCCTTCGTCGGGGACACGTTGTTCATGCCGGACTTCGGCACCGCACGGACCGACTTTCCGGGTGGCGACGCGCATGATCTCTACCGCTCGATCCGCCGGTTGCTCGATCTGCCGCGCGACACGCGGCTATTCATGTGCCACGATTACAAGGCGCCGGGCCGCGACGAATATGCCTGGGAGACGACGGTTGGCCTGCAGCGCGACCACAATGTCCACATGAAGGATGGCGTGACCGAGGATGCTTTCGTCGAAATGCGGACAAGCCGAGACAAGACCCTCGCCATGCCTGTCCTGATCATGCCGTCGGTGCAGTTGAACATTCGGGGCGGCCGGCTACCCGATCCGGAGGACAACGGGGTCAGCTACATCAAGATTCCGGTGAACGCGTTATGATCCCCGGCTTTCCTGGCGCCGATCCTGTCGGCGGATCGATCGGCGGCCTGATGATCGGGCTTGCCGGTGCGATGATGCTTCTTGGTGCTGGTAGAATTGCGGGTGTTTCCGGGATTGCCTCGCGCGGGCTTGGCCTTAGCAGCGGCAACATGTCCTTGTCGTCGGCGTGGATGTTCCTTCTCGGCCTGCCGCTCGGTGCGCTGGTCGTCATGCTTGTGCGGGGCGTCAACCCGATCGACTATGTTCCGTTACCTGCAGTGATTATCGCCGGACTCCTGGTCGGCTTCGGGACTCGGATCGGCAGCGGCTGCACAAGTGGGCACGGGGTCTGCGGGGTCAGTCGACTCTCCCAGCGTTCATTGGTCGCCACGGCCGCCTTCATGATCGCCGGAATCTTGACGATCATCGGGCTACGTCTAGCGGGGATTGCGTGGTGAGCGCGCTTCGTCGTCTTCTCCCGCCGCTGGCGTCAGGCACCTTATTCGGTGCGGGACTGACGGTCGGCGGAATGGTCGATCCGGCGCGGGTTCGCGGATTCCTGGATCTTTTCGGCAATTGGGATCCGACCCTCGCCTTCGTGATGGGCGGCGCACTCGTCGTCATGGCGATCGCGTGGCGCTTTCAGGCGCGGATGCGGCACCCTTTGTTTGCGGAGAAATTCAGTCTTCCCGAACGGCAAGATCTCGACGGCAAGCTGATCGGCGGCGCCATCCTGTTCGGGATCGGCTGGGGCTTGGCGGGCATTTGCCCCGGTCCCGCGATCGCCTCACTCGCCTTGGTTCCGGCAAAGGTGTTTCCGTTCATCGTAGCGATGGTGGCCGGAATGGCCCTCCACCGCGTCACCCTCGATCGCAAAGAAAGCTGACCAATGGATATTCGAACGATCACGCCTAACCTGTCGGTTAGTGGGCAGATCCTGCCGTCGGATATCGCCGAATTGAAGGCGATGGGCTTCAAGGCCATCGTCGGCAATCGTCCGGATGGCGAGGAGGCGGGTCAGCCAGCATGGGACGACGTTGCAAAAGCGGCTGAGAAAGCTGGCCTTGGGACCGCATTCATCCCGATTACCCCGGGCACGATGAGCGACGAACAGGCACTGGAATTTCGCGAAGCGGTCGCCGGGTTCGACAAGCCGGTGCTGGCATTCTGCCGGACCGGAACGCGCTCGGCGCAGCTTTGGGCGATTGCCGCGCGCGATCGACTGTCGAGTGACGAAGTGATCCGCATGGCCGCGACCGCCGGTTACGATCTCGGCGCGATGCGGGAGCGACTCGAAAAGGAAGGTTGAACATGGGAGATCTTCATCATCGGATCGTGGTCGTGGGCGGTGGCTCTGCGGGAATCGCCACGGCGGCGTCGATGCTCCAGCGTCGTCCGGGTCTCGACATCGCGATCGTCGAACCTGCCGAGAATCATTATTACCAGCCCGGCTGGACGATGGTCGGGGCAGGGGTCTTCGACGCGCCGGTTACCCAGCGCAGCGAAGCCAGCGTCATGCCGAACGAGGCGACGTGGCTGAAGGTAGCGGCGACCGGTTTCGACCCTAAGAGCAACCTGGTCATGCTCGCCGATGGTCGCGCATTGACGTACGACCTGCTGGTGGTCGCGGTCGGGATCAAGCTCGATTGGGCCGGAATTCCCGGCCTCGAAGAGACCCTCGGCAAAAATGGCGTAACCTCGAATTACCGTTACGACTTGGCGCCCTACACCTGGGAACTGGTGCAGAAGCTCGGCAAGGGCCGCGCGCTATTCACGCAGCCTCCAATGCCGATCAAATGTGCCGGCGCCCCGCAAAAGGCGATGTACCTGTCGTGCGACGTCTGGCGAGATAATGGCGTCCTCCCCAATATCGATGTGGAATTTCACAATGCAGGCCCCGGCCTGTTCGGTGTCGCGGCTTACGTCCCGGCACTGATGGAATATGTCGAACTCTACGGTATCGACCTGCACTTCGGATCGAAGCTAATTGCGATCGACGGCGAGAAGAAGATCGCGACCTTCGCCACCGAAAAAGGCGAGGTCACCCGCGAATTCGACATGATCCATGTCGTCCCGCCGCAGGTTGCGCCCGACGTCGTTCGCAACAGCGCGCTGGCGTCAGAAGCCGGATGGGTCGAGGTCGACGACTTCACGATGCGCCACAAGCGTTTTGGCAATGTGTTTGCGGTCGGTGATTGCGGATCGATGCCCAATGCGAAGACGGCCGCCGCGGTGCGTAAACAGGCGCCGATCGTCGCGGTCAATGCGCTCGCTGTGCTCGACGCGCAAGGAGCCGTGGGCAGCTTATGACGGCTACGGCTCCTGCCCGTTGACGGTAGAGCGCGGCAAGATCGTTCTCGCCGAATTCGGTTATGGCGGCAAATTGCTACCCAGCTTTCCGACATGGCTGATCGATGGGACGCGCCCGCGCCGCCTGTCCTGGCTCCTGAAGTCGGAAGCCTTGCCCTGGATTTACTGGAACGGGATGCTCAAGGGTCATGAGTGGCTCGTCAAACCGCATCCTGCCGAAAGATCTAGTGCATGACCCTCGACCTGCTCCAGATCGTGCTCGGCGCCTTCTCGGGTGCTCTGGTCGGCTTTTCGCTTGGCCTTGTCGGCGGCGGCGGCTCGATCCTCGCAGTTCCGTTGATGGTTTACCTAGTCGGCGTGAAAAGCCCGCATATTGCGATCGGTACCAGCGCGCTTGCCGTTGCCGCCAATGCCGCGCTTGGCCTGTTCAACCATGCCCGTGCCGGCAACGTGAAATGGAAGTGCGGCCTGCTGTTTGCTGGGGCCGGGATTCTCGGCGCTTTCGCCGGATCGACCGTCGGCAAGGCGTTCGACGGACAGAAACTGCTGTTCATGTTCGCTTTGGTCATGATCGCGGTCGGGATCCTTATGCTTAAGCGCCGTAACCGCGAAGGACGCGGGGATGTGGTTTTGGGTCGGGAAAATGCCGCCAAGCTAGGCGCTTATGGTCTGGGTACTGGTGTCTTCAGCGGCTTTTTCGGAATCGGCGGCGGCTTCCTGATCGTGCCCGGGCTGATCGCCGCGACCGATATGGCGATGATCAATGCGGTCGGGACCAGCTTGGTCGCGGTCACAAGCTTCGGTCTGACGACGGCGTTCAACTACGCCTTGTCCGGCCTCGTCGACTGGGCGCTGGCGGGCGTCTTCATCGGCGGTGGACTGCTTGGCAGCATGGCTGGGACGCGGGCTGCCAAGAAATTGTCGTCATCGGGCCAGCTTGTATTCGTATTCGCTATCCTCATTTTCGTGGTCGCCGCTTATATGCTCTACAAAAGCGGTATGGCCGCCTTCGGATAGGAGCACCGATGGACGTCGACACGACCGCGCTTTTCCTGGCGCGACTGCAATTCGCTTTCACGGTCAGCTTCCATTTCATTTTCCCGTCTTTTTCAATCGGGCTGGCAAGCTATCTCGCGGTACTCGAGGGCTTGTGGTTGAAAACCGGCAAGCCGCTCTACCTCGACCTGTTCAAATATTGGCTGAAAATCTTTGCCGTCGCCTTCGCCATGGGCGTGGTGAGCGGAATCGTCATGTCTTACCAGTTCGGCACCAACTGGTCGGTATTCTCCGACAAGGCGGGCGGCGTGATCGGGCCGTTGATGGCCTATGAAGTGCTGACCGCTTTCTTCCTCGAAGCCGGATTCCTCGGCGTGATGCTGTTCGGGATGAAGAAGGTTGGCAAGGGACTACATTTCACCGCCACATTGATGGTTGCGCTGGGCACCTTCATCTCTGCCTTCTGGATCATCTCGGTGAACAGCTGGATGCAGACGCCGCAAGGTTATCTGATCGGACCCAATGGCCAGTTCCTGCCGGGACCCGACTGGATGAAGATCATCTTTAATCCCAGTTTCCCGTACCGCCTCGTTCATACCGTCATCGCGGCCTATCTGACCACCGCCTTCGTTGTCGGCGGGGTCGGCGCGTGGCACCTGCTGCGTGACCGGACGAACGTGCACGCCCGCAAGATGTTTTCGATGGCAATGTGGATGGCCGCGCTGGTCGCGCCGGTGCAGATTTTCGCCGGCGACCTGCACGGTCTCAACACGCTGGAGCATCAGCCGGCCAAGGTCATGGCGATGGAAGGGCATTTCCAAAGTCACCCTGATGGCGCACCGCTGATCCTGTTCGGAATTCCCGACAGCAAGGCCCAGACGGTGCGTTACGCGATCGAAATTCCCAAGGCATCCTCGCTGATCCTCAAGCACGATCCCAACGCGCCCCTTGCCGGACTCGACACTATCGCGAAGGAAGATCGGCCGCCGGTCGGGATCGTCTTCTGGTCCTTCCGAATTATGGTCGGAATCGGCTTTGCCATGCTTGGGCTCGGGCTGTGGAGCCTGATCGCCCGAATGCGCGGCAAGCTCTACGACTGGCCGTTGCTTCACCGCGCCGCGATTCTGCTAGGGCCATCGGGCTTCGTCGCCGTCATCGCCGGTTGGGTCACGACGGAAGTCGGGCGCCAGCCATGGACAATCTATGGCTTGCTGCGGACCGCCGACAGCGCCAGCCCGATCGCCGCGCCTGCGCTCGCGGTATCGCTTGCGGCGTTCGTCGTCGTCTATTTTGCCGTCTTCGGGATCGGCACCTGGTATATTCTCAAGCTGATGCATCATGCCCCCCACACTGGCGAGACGGGTGTCGCCACCAGCGAACGGGCACCGATCAGAAGCGCGGGGATCACGCCGGGCCCCGCGCAAGATCCCGATGGACCCCAACACCGCGATCCGGAGGATCAGTGATGCTCGTCAACACCGACCTCACCACCATCTGGGCATTCATCATCGCATTCGCGGTCTTCATGTACGTCGTGATGGACGGCTTCGATCTTGGCATCGGCATCCTTTTTCCGTTCTTCGGGAAGGGCGAGGAGCGAAGCCAGGCAATGAACGCCATTGCGCCTGTCTGGGACGGCAACGAGACCTGGCTGGTGCTTGGTGGTGGCGGGCTGTTCGCGGCCTTTCCCTTGGCATACGCGATCATTCTCCCGGCAACCTATCCGTTGGTGATCGCCATGCTGCTGGGCCTCGTCTTTCGCGGGGTGGCCTTCGAATTTCGCTGGCGAGATCCGCGGCATGAAGGTTTTTGGGACTGGGCGTTTTTCTCCGGATCGTTTGCTGCGGCGCTTAGCCAGGGGATGATCTTGGGTGCCCTGCTACAAGGTGTCACCGTCGAAGGACGGGCTTATGCCGGCGGATGGCTCGAGTGGCTGTCGCCTTATTCACTCCTCACCGGAGCTGGCGTCGTGGTCGGCTACACGCTGCTCGGCGCGACGTTTCTGGCGATCAAGGGGCGGGGCGCTGTCGAGGATCATGCCTTCCGCCTCGCCGGGCCCGCCGCTCTCGGAACGCTGGCTCTGATGGGGGCGGTCAGTCTGGCTACGCCATTCCTCTACGGCCAATATTGGGAGCGGTGGTTCAGGATGCCGAACCTGTTGTTCGCGAGCCAAGTGCCGCTCGTCACCGGGATCCTCTTCTTCGCGCTGTTCCGTTCGCTGAAGAAGCGTCGGACGTACCGGCCCTTCCTGCTCGCGCTCGGATTATTTGCACTCGGCATGGCCGGTCTTGGCATCTCGATG